>CP091718.1:0-1200000 GCA_022009675.1 Oscillospiraceae bacterium
TCAAATTGCCGAATGGGTAAATATCAATTTTGTGTTGCACCGTCATATCTTATAAATATGCATTATTTTTCGGATAAACGCTTGACAAATCCCCGGATTATCGTGTATAATTATGCACGCAACCTGAAAAATAAGCATAAAAACGAGGTTTTTATCATGAAAAAGCAAACAGATCAAAAATCGTTCTGGCATATTCCGGCGGTCTTGACACGTCCATTATCATTCCGTGGCTGAAGGAAAATTACGGTAGTCCCGAAATCATCGCGGTTTCCGCCAATGTCGGTCAGGCGGACGAGCTGGAGGGACTGGAAGAAAAGGCGCTGAAGACCGGCGCTTCCAAAATCTACATCGAAGATATCACAGAGGATTTCCTGACCGATTACGTATTCCCCTGCGTGCAGGCTGGTGCGCTGTACGAAAACTATATGCTCGGCACCGCGTTTGCCCGCCCGCCGATTGCCAAGAAAATTGTGGAGATCGCGCTTGCCGAAGGCGCGGACGCCATCTGCCACGGCTGCACCGGCAAGGGCAACGACCAGGTCCGCTTCGAAATGGCAATCAAGGCGCTTGCCCCGGACATGACCATCATCGCGCCGTGGCGGGAATGGAGCATCAAATCCCGCGAGGAAGAGATCGCCTATGCGGAAGCACACAACGTGCCGCTGAAGATCAGCCGCGAAACCAACTACTCCAAGGACAAAAACATCTGGCACCTCTCGCACGAGGGGTTGGATCTGGAGGATCCGGCAAACGAGCCGCAGTACAACAAGAAGGGCTTCCTGGAGCTCGGCGTTTCCCCGGAGCAGGCGCCCGATGTGCCGACCTATGTGACCGTCCACTTTGAAAGGGCGTTGCCCACGGCGGTCAACGGAAAGGAAATGGGCGCCGTGGAGCTGGTGACCGCGCTCAATGAGCTGGGCGGCAAGAACGGCATCGGCTTCTCGACATTGTGGAAAACCGGCTGGTCGGCATGAAGTGCCGCGGCGTGTACGAGACCCCCGGCGGAGCGATCCTCTACAAGGCGCACGAAATTCTCGAAACCATCTGCCTGGACAAGGAGACCTCGCACTACAAAGCGCTGGTCGCGCAGAAGCTGGCGGAGATCGTTTACAACGCGCAGTGGTTCACGCCCCTGACCGAAGCGATTCTTGCATTCGTCAAAACCACGCAGGCAACCGTGACCGGCGATGTCAGGCTGAAGCTCTACAAGGGCAATCTCATCAACGCGGGCGTGACCTCCCCCTACTCGCTCTACGACCCCGAAATCGCGACCTTTGACGAGGATCACGTCTACAATCAGGCGGACGCGACCGGGTTTATCAACCTGTACGGGCTTTCCACCAAGGTCTATGCAAAAATGAAGGCGAAAAACGGGCTGAAATAATCAAAAAAGGATTCTGAACCATGGCAAAAATGTGGGCGGGAAGAACCGATGGCGCCACCGACCGGCTGGCGGACGATTTCAATTCATCCATCGGATTTGACAGCCGGATGTTCCGGCAGGACATCAGGGGAAGCATGGCGCACGCCTCCATGCTTTCCGCTACGGGAATCATCGGGGCAGAGGAAGCCGACACCCTGATTGCGGGGCTGGAGGGGATTCTCCGGGATCTGGAGCGCGGCACGCTTTCCTTGATCCCGCCTGCGAGGATATCCATATGTTTGTGGAGGAAGTGCTGACGGCACGTGTGGGCGATGTGGGAAAAAAAGCTGCACACCGCGCGCAGCCGGAACGACCAGGTGGCGCTGGATCTGCGGATGTACCTGATGGAGGAGATTGATGCGATCTCGGCGATGCTGAGACAGCTGATTGCCACCGTAACCGACAAGCGGAATGCTACGAAGCGACCATCCTGCCGGGATATACCCATCTGCAGCGCGCACAGCCGGTCACGTTCGGGCACCATCTCATGGCGTATGCCATGATGTTCCGGCGGGATACGGAACGGCTTGCGGACTGCCGCAAGCGGACGGCGGTCTGCCCCATCGGCTCCTGCGCGCTGGCGGGAACCACCTACCCCACCGACCGGAGGGCGGAAGCGGCGGCGCTCGGTTTTTCCTCCGTTTGCGAAAACAGCATGGACGGGGTCTCCGACCGCGACTTCTGCGCGGAGCTTCTGGGGGCGCTGTCCATTTTGATGATGCACCTTTCCCGCTTCTCCGAGGAAATCGTTCTCTGGAGCAGCTGGGAATTCCGGTTTGTGGAGCTTTCCGACGCGTTTACCACCGGCTCCTCCATCATGCCGCAGAAAAAGAACCCCGACATGGCAGAGCTGGTGCGGAAAAACCGGCAGAGTGTATGGCGATCTCATCGCCCTGCTGACCGTGCTCAAAGGGCTTCCGCTTGCATACAACAAGGATATGCAGGAGGATAAGGAAAGCGTATTTGACGCCTGCGACACCGTAAAAGCCTGCCTGGGCGTGTTCAACGGAATGATTGCCGGTATGCGTGCCATTCCGGAAAATATGCTGAATGCCGCCAAAAAAGGGCTTCATCAATGCAACCGATGTGGCGGACTACCTGACCAAAAAGGGCGAGCCCTTCCGCAGTGCCTATAAAATTTCGGGCAGCTGGTCGCCTACTGCATCGCGCACGGCAAGGTGCCGGAGGAGCTGGAACTCTCCGTTTACCGAAGTTCAGTCCCCTGTTTGACGAATCCGTATACGAGGCAATCGATCTGTCAGCCTGCGTGGAGAAGCGCATCAGCGAGGGGGGGCACCTCGGTCGCCTCGGTCAAAAAACAGATTGCACAGATGCGGGAGTTTCTGAAATCATGAAAAAAATATTTATTGACGGCAGTGCGGGCACGACCGGGCTCCGGATTTTCGGGCGTCTTTCCTCCCGCACCGATATCACGCTCCTGACGCTTCCGGAGGCGGAGCGCAAGGACCCCGCTTCGCGCGCACGTGCCTTGAACGCGGCGGACATTGCCATCCTGTGCCTGCCCGATGCGGCGGCGCGGGAGGCGGTATCGCTGATCGAAAACCCGGATACGGTGGTATTGGATACCTCAACCGCCCACCGCACCGCACCCGGATGGGTCTACGGCTTTCCGGAGCTTTCCCCTCGCCCAGGCGGAAGCAATCCGCACGGCAAAGCGCATCGCCGTGCCGGGATGCCACGCCAGCGGCTTCATCGCACTGACCGCACCGCTGCGCGCAGCAGGGATTCTTCCCGGAGGAACCCTGCTTTCCTGCTTTTCCCTGACCGGGTACAGCGGCGGGGGCAAAAAAATGATTGCGGAATATGAAACAGCCGTCCCCGGCGAAGTTGCACGCTCCGCGTCAGTATGCGCTGGGGCAATCGCACAAGCATCTCCCCGAAATGTCCGCCGTGAGCGGGCTCCCGCCCCCGTGTTCTGCCCTGTGGTCGGCGATTTTACAGCGGAATGCAGGTCACGGTCCCGCTGTTCGCGGCGCAGTGCGTACCGGGAACCACGAAAGACAGATTGCACGCTCTACCGGGAATCTACAGGGGACCCGTGGTCCGCTTCACCGAAGCACCGGACGAGGGCGGTTCCTGTCCGCCGCCTCCCTTTCGGGAAAGGATTCCATGCAGATCAGCGTGAGCGGAAACGAAGAGCGGATGCTGCTGCTCGCGGTTTATGACAATCTCGGAAAGGGCGCGTCCGGCGCGGCACTGGAATGCCTGAATATGATACTGGACACGGACCCCTGCGAGGGGCTTTGCCTGTAAGGAGGAACCATGAAAACAGTGGAAGGCGGCGTTTGCGCCGCGAAAGGCTTTCTTGCCGCAGGTGTGCATTGCGGCATCCGGAAAAACAAAACGAAAAAAGATCTCGCGCTGATCTACAGTGAAAAAAAGGCGACCGCGGCGGCGGTCTATACCACCAATCTGGTAAAAGGGGCGCCGCTGGTTGTGACGAAACAGCACCTGGCGGACGGGATGGCACAGGCGGTAATCTGCAACAGCGGAAACGCCAACACCTGCAATGCAAACGGCGTGGAGATTGCGGAGGAGATGTGTTCCCTGCTGGCTGACAAGCTCGGCGTTTCCGCCGACGATGTGGTGGTTGCCTCCACCGGCGTCATCGGTCAGCCGCTTGACATTGCCCCGATTGCCGCCGGCATCCCCCAGTTGGTCGCGTCGCTCGGCAAGGATTCCGCATCCGCGGCACAGGGCATCATGACAACGGATACCAAGCGCAAGAGATCGCCGTGGAATTTCAGATCGGCGGCGCGACCTGCCACCTCGGCGGGATTGCAAAAGGCTCCGGAATGATCCATCCGAACATGGCAACCATGCTGGTCTTTTTGACGACGGACTGCGCAATCAGCGCCAAAATGCTGCAAAAGGCGCTTTCCGGCGACGTGGCAGAGACGTTCAACATGGTCAGCGTGGACGGAGATACTTCCACCAACGATATGGTTACGCTTCTTGCAAACGGAATGGCGGGCAACGTGGAAATCACCGCACCGGGGGCGGACTTTGATGCCTTCATGCAGGCGCTCAACACGGTGACCGTTTACCTCTGCCGCCGTATTGCCGGGGACGGCGAGGGTGCCACCAAGCTCCTGGAATGCAAGGTCACGGGCGCCGCAACCCATGAGATTGCCAAAACAGTCGCCAAAAGCGTGATCTGCTCCTCGCTGACCAAAGCCGCCATGTTCGGCGCGGATGCCAACTGGGGACGCGTGCTGTGCGCCATCGGATACAGCGGTGCCGATGTGGACGTCACAAAGATTGATGTCGCCTTCCGCTCCCCTGCCGGGCACCGTTGCGGTGTGCAAAAACGGCGCCGGAATCCCCTTCTCCGAAGAGGAAGCCAAGAAGATCCTTTCGGAGAGCGAAATCGAAATTTTGATAGAGCTGAACGCCGGCAGTGCCGCCTCCACCGCGTGGGGATGCGATCTGACCTACGATTATGTAAAAATCAACGGTGACTACCGGACATAATACGGAGAAAAAATGGATATTACCAACGCGAAACGGGCGGAGGTTCTGGTACACGCTCTGCCGTATATTCAGGAGTACACCGGAAAGATCGTTGTCATCAAATACGGCGGCAACGCCATGATCAACGAGGATCTGAAGGATTCGGTCATGCGGGATATCGTTCTGCTCTCCCTGATCGGCGTCCGGGTGGTGCTGGTGCACGGCGGCGGACCCGAAATCACCGATATGCTGAAAAAGATCGGAAAAGAAAGCGTATTCGTGGACGGACTGCGCGTCACCGACCGGGAAACCGCGGACACCGTGCAGATGGTTCTTGCGGGAAAGTCAACAAAAGCCTTGTCGCACGGATCGAAAACAAGGGCGGAAACGCCATCGGGCTGTCCGGCATGGACGGACGCATGATTGAGGCAAGGTCAAGGATGCGCGTCTCGGATTCGTGGGAGAGATCACAAAGGTCAACGTTGCCCCGATTCTGGACGTCATCGACAAGGGATACATTCCCGTGGTTTCCACCGTAGGGTGTGACCGCGAGGGAAACGTTTACAACATCAACGCCGACACTGCGGCGGCAAAGATCGCGGGCGAGTTGCGGGCGGAAAGCCTGATCTCCGTGACCGACATCGCAGGCATCCTGCGCGACAGGAACGACCCCGCCACGCTGATTCCCGTGATCCGCACGGCAGACGCGCCGGGGCTGATCGCCGACGGAACCATCAGCGGTGGCATGATCCCCAAGGTGGAGTGCTGTATCAACGCCATCCGCTGGGGAGTCAACCGCGTGTTCATCATCGACGGACGCATCCCGCACGCGATTCTGATCGAAATGCTGACCAATGAGGGCATCGGACCATGTTTACGGAAGGGCTCCCCACCCTACGGTCGGAAGGAGGACTGTAATGCAACCGGATATCCAAGCGCTGGACAGGCAGTATATCGCCGGCACCTACCGCCGCTTCCCCTGCGGTGCTCAGGCACGGGAAGGGTCCCTGGTTTATGACGAAAACGAAAAGGAATATATCGACCTCTCCTCCGGTATTGCGGTGAACACCTTCGGCTATGCGGACGATGTCTGGCAGGCGGCTGTCACCGCGCAACTCGGCACCCTGCAGCACACCTCCAACCTGTATTACTCCGAGCCGTGCGCCGTGCTTGCTTCCATGCTCTGCGAAAAGACCGGCATGAGCAGAGTCTTTTTTTCCAATTCCGGAGCGGAAGCCAACGAGTGCGCCATCAAGGTGGCGCGCAAGTACGCGCAGGAGAAAAAAGGGAAAGAGCATTACCACATCATCACGCTGGAAAACAGCTTCCACGGGCGGACGATCACCACGCTTGCGGCAACCGGCCAGGCGGTTTTCCACCGGGATTTCACCCCGCTGACCGAAGGATTTCACCATGTACCGGCGGGCGACCTTGCGGGTGTGCAAAAGCTGCTTGGCGCCTACCCGACCGCCGCCGTGATGATTGAGATCGTGCAGGGCGAGGGCGGTGTGATTCCGCTGGATCAGACCTTTGTCAAAGAGCTTGCCGCCCTGCTTTGCGCGCGCGATGTGCTTCTGATCTGCGATGAGGTGCAAATCGGAAACGGCAGAAGCGGAATGCTTTACGGATACATGAATTACGACATTCAGCCGGATATTTTCACCACCGCCAAGGGCTGGGCGGCGGGCTTCCGATCGGGGCGCTGTACTGGGGAACGGGTAAAGGACGTGCTGACGCCGGGCACGCACGGCTCCACCTTCGGGGGGAACCCGGTGTGCTGTGCCGGTGCCGTTTCCGTTCTTTCCCGCCTGAACGAGGAAACGCTTGCCGGGGTGCGGGAACGCTCCGCATATATCGTAGGCGAATTGACCGGTGCCCCCGGCGTGCGCTCCGTAACCGGGCTCGGACTGATGCTCGGTGTGGAGACCGAGCGCCCGGCGGCAGACGTAATCCGGGCGTGCATGGAAAGGGGCGTTTGGTCATCAGCGCCAAAGAAAAGGTGCGGCTGCTGCCCGCGCTGAACATCCCGATGCCGCTTCTGGAACGGGCGGTGCAAATTCTGAAAGAGGTCTGCTCCGGCGGACAGGAGGGCATATGAACACATTCAAAGGCAGGGATTTTCTGAAGCTGCTGGACTTTACCCCAGCGGAAATCGGGGCATTGCTGGATCTTTCGGCAGATTTGAAGGCGAAAAAGAAAAACGGCGTGGTGCATCGCCTGTGCGAGGGGAAAAAATCTTGCCCTGATTTTTGAGAAAACCAGCACCCGCACGCGCTGTGCCTTTGAGGTGGCTGCAAGGGATCTCGGCATGGGTGTCACCTATCTGGATCCGACCGGATCGCAGATCGGCAAAAAGGAAAGCATCGTGGACACCGCCCGCGTGCTGTCGGGGATGTTTGACGGCATCGAGTACCGCGGGTTCGGGCAGAGCATTGTGGAGGAGCTTGCAAAGTATGCCTCCGTTCCGGTGTTCAACGGGCTGACCGATGAATTCCACCCGACGCAGATTCTGGCGGATTTTCTCACCGTCCGCGAGCATTTCGGCAGGCTGAAGGATATCCGCTTCACCTACATGGGCGATGCCCGCTTCAACATGGGCAACTCCCTGATGGTGGGCTGTGCCAAGATGGGACTGCACTTTACAGCCGGCGCGCCGAAGGGGTACTTCCCGGATCCCGCGCTGATTGCCGAATGCGAAAGGATCGCCGAAGAAACCGGTGCCACCCTGCGCTTCTGTGAAGACCCCGCCGAAGCCGCAAGGGACGCACAGGTGATCTATACCGACGTATGGGTTTCCATGGGTGAAGCGGATGCGGTCTGGGCGGAACGCATTGCGTCGCTCTCCCCGTATCAGGTGAACGAAGCGCTGATGAAGCACGCCGCGCCGGACGCGGTTTTCATGCACTGCCTGCCCGCGTATCACGGCAAAAACACGGCAATCGGCAGGGAGAAATGCGAAAAGTTCGGCAGGGATGCCATGGAAGTGAGCAACGGGGTATTTGAGGGCCCGCAGTCGGTCGTGTTTGAAGAAGCGGAGAACCGGATGCACACCATCAAAGCCGTGCTTGCCGCCATGATCGGGGGAGCCGGGGAAGTATGAAGCGGTATCTGGTCTTTGCCGACGGCGAGGTGATCGAGGGGGAGGCATTCGGCGCCGCGCACGCCACACTGGGAGAGCTGGTGTTCACCACCGGCATGGGCGGATACGTGGAAACCCTGACCGACCCCAGCTACGCGGGACAGATCATTCTGCAGACCTTTCCGCTGATTGGCAATTACGGCATCATCCCCGAAGATTTTGAGGGCAAAAGCGCCGCGCGCGGATACGTGGTGCGGGAATGGTGCGAACACCCCTCCAACTTCCGCTGTGAAATGACGTTGGATGCTTATCTGAAAGAAGCCGGCATCCCCGGCATCTGCGGGGTGGACACGCGGGCAATTACCAAAAAAATCCGGGAAAAGGGCGTGATGAACGCCATGATCTCCGACACGATGGATGTGAATCTTGCCGACATCGCGGCATACCGGGTGCGCAATGCCGTGGCGGAGGTCTCCTGCACGAGAGCCCTACACCGTCTCCCCCGAAACCCCTTCGCGCCGCGTGGTCCTGCTGGACTACGGCACCAAGCAGAACATCGTCCGGGAGCTGGTCAGGCGCGGCTGTGCCGTGCGGGTACTCCCCCACACCGCCACGGCAAAAGAGATTCTCTCCCTTGCGCCGGACGGCGTCCTGCTCTCCAACGGTCCCGGCGACCCCGCCGACAACAAAGAGGAAATTGCGTGCTGGCGGAGCTTGCGGGCAGGTACCGATCTTCGGCATTTGCCTGGGGCATCAACTTCTGGCGCTGGCGCTCGGCGGAAAGACCGAAAAGCTGAAATACGGGCATCGCGGGGTCAACCAGCCGGCAACAGATCTTGTCACCGGGCGAACCTACATGACCAGTCAGAATCATGGCTATGCCGTGGTTGCCGACAGCATTCCCGGTGTCGGCTCCGTGCGCTTTCCGCAACGCCAATGACGGCACGTGCGAGGGAGTGGATTATCCGCCCTGCGCGCTTTTCGGTGCAGTTTCACCCGGAGGCGCACGCGGGTCCCCTGGACACCGCATTTCTGTTCGACCGGTTTATCGGAATGATGGAGGAAACGTAAGATGCCGCTTTGCAAAGAGATCAAAAAGGTACTGGTCATCGGCTCCGGTCCCATCGTCATCGGTCAGGCGGCGGAGTTTGACTACGCGGGCGCACAGGCGTGCCGCGTGCTGAAGGAAGCGGGCATCAACGTGGTGCTGGTCAACTCCAACCCCGCCACCATCATGACCGACAGGCGCTCGCGGACGAAATTTACCTGGAACCGCTGAATGACGAAACGCTCCGGCGGATCATACTCCGGGAGCAACCGGACAGCCTGCTCGCGGGGCTGGGCGGGCAGACCGGGCTTACGCTTGCCATGCAGCTCTCCAGCGGACGGATTCCTGCAGGAAACACGGTGTACGTCTGCTCGGAACCGATGCCGCGGCAATTGACTGTGCGGAGGATCGGGAGCTGTTCAAAAAACCATGGAGCGGATCGGTCAGCCCACGGTTCCCTCGGATATTGCGCATACCACAGAAGCGGCACTGGCGGTAGCGGAGCGGATCGGCTACCCCGTCATCGTGCGCCCGGCATTCACTCTCGGCGGGGCTGGCGGCGGCGTAGCGGAAAACCCGGCAGAGCTGGCGGAGATTGCGAAAAACGGGCTGGATGCCTCCCCCATTTCGCAGATTCTGGTGGAACGGTATATTTACGGCTGGAAGGAAATCGAGTTTGAAACCATGCGGGACGCACGCGGGAAATGCGATTGCCGTGTGCAGCATGGAGAACGTGGATCCCGTCGGCGTGCATACCGGGGACAGCATCGTGGTGGCGCCGGCACTCACCCTCGCGGACAGGGAGCTGCAGATGCTGCGCAGTGCCTCACTGGAAATCATCTCGTCCCTCGGAATCGTCGGCGGGTGCAACTGCCAGTTGCCCTGAACCCGGATTCCTTTGAATATGCGGTCATCGAGGTCAACCCGCGTGTTTCGCGTTCCTCGGCACTTGCCAGCAAGGCGACCGGATATCCGATTGCCAAGATCACCACCAAAATCGCGCTCGGCTACACGCTGGACGAAATCCGGAACGACATCACGGGCAAAACCTGCGCCTGCTTCGAGCCGGCGCTTGACTATGTGGTGGTCAAATTTCCCAATGGCCGTTTGACAAGTTTGCGGGAATCAGCCGGAAGCTCGGCACCCAGATGAAAGCCACCGGCGAGGTGATGGCAATCGGCACAAGCTTTGAGGCGGCACTGATGAAGCGGTGCGCGGAGCGGAAATTTCGCTGGACAGCCTGAATGCCGCCCCCGTAGACGGGCGCAGTGTAGGATCGCCTTGCCGACCGGGACGACCGCCGGATTTTCACGGTATTTGAAGCACTGAAGCACGGCGTCACCCCCGAAAAAATCAACGAAATCACCCGCATCGACCGCTTCTTCCTTGACAAACTGCAGCATCTGGCAGATCTGGAAAAGGAACTGGCAGACGGGCTATCCCCTGCCCTTTACGAAACCGCGAAAAAAATGGGATATCCGATTCCGCCATCCGGCGGATTTCCGGTGTCAAAGAACTCCCGCGTCTTGCGGCGTCCTACAAAATGGTGGACACCTGCGGCGCGGAATTCTCCGCCGAGACCCCGTATTTTTATTCCACCTATGACCGCGTCTGCGAAGCGCGGGGCTGGCGCGCTCCGGCAAGCCCTGCGTCATGGTGCTGGGTTCCGGACCGATCCGGATCGGCAGGGAATCGAATTCGATTACTCCTCGGTGCACTGCGTCCGGACGCTGAAAAAAAAAACTCGGCTATGACGTGGTGATCGTCAATAACAACCCGGAAACCGTATCCACAGATTACGACACGGCGGATCGGCTGTACTTCGAGCCGCTTTGCGCGGAGGATGTGATGAACATCATTGAAGTGGAGAAGCCCGTTGGCGTGGTGGTGGCGTTCGGCGGGCAGACCGCCATCCGCCTGACCGGATTCCTGGACAGCCACGGCATCCCGATTCTCGGCACCTCTGCGGAGGGAATCGACATTGCAGAGGATCGGGAACGGTTTGATGCCCTCTGGAAAATACGGCATCAGGCGCCCCGGGTGCGGCGTGCTGACCGAGGAAGAAGCCGCGACTGCGGCAGAGTGCCTCGGTTACCCGGTGCTGCTGCGCCCCTCCTACGTCATCGGCGGGCAGAACATGACCATTGTGCATAACGAGGAACATCTGCGGCGCTATATGCGGCGAATCCTGCAGAACG
Source organism: Oscillospiraceae bacterium (assembly GCA_022009675.1). Classification (GTDB taxonomy): domain Bacteria; phylum Bacillota; class Clostridia; order Oscillospirales; family CAG-272; genus CAMEON01. The sequence continues at coordinate 11,223 of CP091718.1, forward strand.
GAATTGAGAACCCCGTGCTGGTGGACAAGTACATGATGGGCTCCGAGCTGGAGGTGGACGTCATCTCCGACGGCAGGGACGTACTCATTCCGGCGTGATGCAGCACATCGAGCGGGCAGGCGTACACAGCGGGGACTCCATTGCCGTGTACCCGCCCTACAACATCAGTGACATCATGATGCACCGCATCATCGAATGCTCCGAAAAGCTGGCGCTCTCGCTCGGCACCAAGGGGCTGGTCAATATCCAGTATCTGATCTGGCAGAACGAGCTGTATGTCATCGAAGTCAACCCGCGCGCCTCCCGCACGGTTCCCTACATCAGCAAAGTAACCGGTGTCCCGATGGTGGATCTTGCCACGCGGGTCATGACCGGAACTGCGGTCAGGGAGCTCGGCTTCGGAACCGGCTCTGCAAAGCCCCGCCGTATTTGCCGTCAAGGTGCCGGTGTTCTCATTTGAAAAGCTGACCGATGCCAATTCCTACCTGGGACCGGAAATGAAATCCACCGGGGAGGTGCTCGGCATCGGAAGAACGCTGAACGAAGCGCTGTTCAAGGGACTGACGGCGGCAGGACTCTCCCTCGCCGCACCAACGCCCGGAAAGAAACCGGCGTCCTGCTCAGTGTGGAAGAACACGACCGCACGGAGGTGCTTGCCCTCGCGGAAAAGCTGGAGATGCTCGGAATGCGCCTGTATGCCACACCGGACACCGCCCGGCAATCGGATCGCTCGGCATGGATGTCACCGTATTTCCTTCCATCGCCGAGGGAGACGGCGTCCCGCCCTGCTGGACAGCGGAAAGATCGGCTATATCGTTTATACAGGCGCGGCATATGACTCCACCGTGGATCTTTATGTCAGTCTGCACCGCCATGCCATGCAGGCGGGAGTCCCCTGCTTCACCTCGCTGGACACCGCCAACGCGGTAGCGGACATCATCGCGGCGGGCTACCGGTGCGACAACACGGAGCTGGTGGATCTGAACCATATGCGTACCGAACGCGCCCGGCTCCGCTTTGCCAAAATGGAAGCCACCGGAGACGACTATATCTTTGTGGAGAATTTTGACGGTGCGGTCACCTGCCCGGAATCGCTGTGTCTCACTCTGTGCGACCGGCATTACGGGATCGGTGCGTTCGGGCTGGTGCTCCTGGAAAAAAGCGCGGTTGCGGATTGCCGGATGCGGGTCTTCAACCGGGACGGAAGCCGCGGACAGATTGCAGGAAACAGCCTGCGCAACGTCGGAAAATACCTGCATGACGCAGGCTATGTTTCGGGTGACACGGTCCGCGTGGAGACCGACGGCGGTGTGCGCCGGCTGAAGCTCTATCTCACCGACGGGGCGGTATCCTCCGTCACCGTTGACATGGGGCGCGCGGTGCTGACCCCTGCGGCACTCCCTGCACCTTTCCCGGAGAAACAGCGGTCAACGTACCGCTCACGGTTCTGGGGCAGGAATACCGCGTTACCTGCGTTTCCATGGGCAACCCGCACTGCATCACCTTCTGTGACCGCATCGATACGCTCCCGCTCCGGGAGCTCGGTCCCGCATTTGAAAACGCACCGGAGTTTCCGGAGCGGGTCAACACCGAATTCGTGCGGGTTGTCAATCCCGTGACGCTGAAAATGCGCGTGTTTGAGCGCGGCAACGGTGAAACCTTTGCCTGCGGCAGCGGCGCGTGTGCCGCCGTGGTCGCGGCGGTGGAAAACGGGTATTGCGAAAAGGACAGGGATATCACGGTCAAGGTTCGGGGCGGACCTGACTGTCCGCTATACTACGGACGGAGTCGTAACCTTGACGGGCGATGCGAAACTGATTTTCACCGGCGAGGTGCGGTACTGACAGACACAGAAAAGCGTCCGAGCCTTGGGGCGCTTTTTTTGCAGCCACGGCGCCTCCGGGAATATTCCCGGAGGCGCCGCTTGGTTTTTTCATCGGATCTCCGATGATTCAGGCTTCCTCTTTTGCGTTTGCTTCCGCAGTCACGGTTGCAACGCCGTCGGTCACCTTAACCGTGTAGGTATAGTCGTTGGTTGCCTTGAGGGTGTAAACACCGGTTTCGGCATTGTACGTGCACTCCGCAATCAGAATGGAGTTGTATGCCGGCTTGCCGTCCACATCCTTGGAGGCTCTCTGTGCCATCAGGAGGACCTTGTTCCCGGGGAGAATATCCACATAGTAACCGGCATCCGCCGTATAAACCGTGGTTGCCTCGGTCTTTGTGACCGTTGCGCTCTCGTATACGGGAAGCGGCTGATCCTCTTTCTTGTCTTCTCCGCCGATGATCTCGGAACTCTTTTCCTTCAGATCCAGCTGATAGTATGCGGTGGATGTAACCTTTCCGTTCTCATCCTTCTCCCGGACAACATAGTAGAGCTTTCCGTCATTGAGCATGACGTTGTCGGCATTCAAAGCCTCCCCATCCTTGGAAAGTCCGAAGGAGAAGTACGCACCGGAGGAAACGTTCATATCCGACGCGATGACACGGTTGACCGTTACCTGATAGCCGTCGTTTGCCTCCACCGTCTCCTCCCGGAGCAGGGCATAAACGCCGTAGCCGTAGGTCTGGAAGACAGAGAATGCGCGGCGGGTAAGGATAATGGAATACGTGTAGTTGTCCTTCCCCTTGAAGGTTGCGCGGTAATAGTTGTTGCCGAGCGAAACCAGTTCTGCATGATCCACCTCGGACATCCTCGTTCCGTCGCTCTCCAGATACTTGGAGTTCTCCCCGAAGGTCGCATTGAGATAGCTGGAAGTTGCCTTTCCGTCCTCACCGTACTCGGTGCAGAGTGTGACGGTTCCGTAGGTGTTGGGGAACTGACTTGCGGCACTGGAGCCCATCATCTGGTAGATGTAGTAGAGGTAGTACAGGTAGTTGTACGAAGGCATGGTCATCACATAGGACAGGCCCGTGACCGCATAGGTGCTCTCCGAGCTGTTTCCAATGCCCGTTCCCTGGTAGCTGATGGTAATGTCAAAGCGGAAATAACCGATGGTCAGGTAGGTTTCCGTTCACTCCGTCCGTTACCTTTCTGACAACATTGCAGGAGTAGTTCTTTCCGTTGATGACAACAGTTCCCGAAACGGAGAATTCGTCACTGCCGGAAGGAGCGAAGGTCAGCTTTTCGATCGGCGCGTAAAGCTCGGTCTTGGAATCCACCAGTACAGGGTACAGCCCCTTGGTTTTTCCTCGCGGACAAAGCTGATGGCAAATCCGTCGTTCTTGTAATAGGTTTTGTTGTACTCCTTGATGTCCGAGAGTTTTCCGAAGTTCTCCTCAATGTAACCGTACCGGTTCTTGTCCGTAGCGGTTTCGTCCAGATGGAAGAGCGTTACGTTGTCGTCATCATCAATCGTATAGTAGTATCTGACGTTGTTGTTGAAGATGGCAAATCCGTACTTGGAGAACAGGAGAGATTCCAGTTCCTTGGTGTAATACGCGATGGACATATAGGAGCGCGGGGTTGCGGTTCCCTTTTCCGCATCGTAGACATAGATGAATGCATCCGTTGCGGCATCGTTGACGTAGTAGAGCAGCGACTCGGTGATCAGCGAATAGGTACCGGTTTCCTTCTTTCCGTCCATGAGATACTTGGTGGCGGTTCCGTCACTGTTCAGCAGGAGTACCGACCAGTCATCCTCATTGACATAGGTGTGAACAACCTCCTCGTGAAGCACGTGGAACGCATTGTAGGCATTGCTTCCGATCTTCATGGAACCGACCTTGCAGTTGAGCGTATGCTCGGTGGAACCGTCCTTGTAGGTCAGAAGGATGTAGCCGTCCTCCAGCGTGTAGGTTGCGTTTGCATCAATGTTGATGGTTTTCGGATCGGTTCCGGTTTCATCCGATTCCATCCGGAACACGGTCGCACCGCCAAGACCATCCAGCGTTGCATAAATGCCCTCGAACACCTGGTTGTCCACGATCAGATAGGTCTTTCCGTACTCTTCGCTCCGCAGATAGCAAGTGCCGTACTGCACGAGGAAGTTATAGATCCCTTCCGACGTGGAAATCTGCACGTTGTCGCCGTTCTTCTGATACAAACCGACGATCTCTCTGCCGTCATCGTCGGTATAGGTTGCGGCAAAGCCGAATCCGTCCAGCTTCAGAATCCCGTTCTTGGTATTTGCAGAAGCGAAGCTCCCTTCATATTCCTTGTCATAAAGGAACAGATAATTCTTACCGGACGCGGTACGCGCCAGTGCCTCAAAGCGGACTGCCGGCTCATCCGTGTACTCCTCTCCTCTTCGGAAACGAAGACGTAAATCGGGAAACCGGTGAGAGAGGTTCTGCCGGTTTCGGCAAAGGTCCCCTTGTAGGTCTTGACCGTCTGCGTCTCGCCGTCAACCGTGACAACGTTGTACGTTGCGCCGGTCTTCGGGTTCACAACCAGATACAGCTGACGGTTGATCGTGCCGTCCTTTCCACCACATAATAAACCGTTGTGGTCGTTTTGTACACAACGAAGGACTTAATCACATCGTTCAGATCAAAATACAGCGTCCGGTCTGCGAATGCAACGGTTGCAAGCCCATTCCTCCACTGAGCAGGTGCCAAGGGATTTCTTTCCGTCAGCCTCATACAGTGCAAGTCCGGCGACAATCGTCAGCTTGTCACCGTCTTTTCCGGTGTAAGTCGCCGTGTTGTCAACCGTTTCGACCTCATCCGTATACGTCAGCCAGAAATGGATGCTGTAGGAGGTCGCGGTCGAATCCAGCATCAGGATGCAGGATTTCAGCTTGGAGAAATCAATCGGTGTGTTGAATACCTCCACACCCTCCGGCAGCTTGATGTGATCGGTCAGAGTAAAGGTGTAGGTATCGGTTGCGCTGTTGTAGGTCATGGTGCCGACTGCAATCTTATGGAATTCCTTGCTCTGTTGTAGCCGTACACCGTCACCGTGCTGTAATCCTTGCCGTCAAAGACGAAGAGCGGTGCATAGTAATGCCCTTCACATCCTTGTAATAGTACTCTTCATAGGCGGCAGACAGCACCTCCACCGTGGTAACCTGTTCCTGCTTGGTGTCGCCGTCGGGTTGGTGGGATCCACCAGAACATCCTTCGTTGTCACGGTAATCATGAAGTTGTGCAGAACGCCGTCCGCATCCGTAAAGGACAGGATGGTTCCGCCCAGAGCGGACTTCTTTCGGAGAAGAAACCGGAAACGGTCTTGCCTCCCTTGGTATAGGTCGCGGTGCGGATTCCGTCCAGCCAGCACGGAGCCGTCCGCCAGCGTATAGCTGACATCAGCGGAAGCGTTGTAGATCATATACCCGAGCTTGCCGTCAATCTCCATCAGACGGAGCACACCCGCTACGGATCCCTGCGAATTCATCAGTGTGATGGTCCGGGTCTCTGCATCGTAGGTATAATAGAAGGAAGCGGTCGAGCCACCCTTATTGTAGGAAGCAACGCCGAAGCCGTTGAGCGTCAGATCTCCGACGGGATTCCCGTTATCGTCAACGTTGACCGCAATTCTGTCTCCGTTTACCGTAAAGCAGAGAATCTGTCCGAGTGCGATTTCGCTCTCATTCCGAACCTGGAATGCCAGTCTCTTCTGGCTGTCCACCGTGATGTTTCCGAGTACAAAAGTAATCTTCTGCCCCTTCATTTCACCCTCGGTGAAGGTTGCCACCATGTATCCGTTCTCATCAAAGTAGAACTCACCCTTGGAGTCGGAGGTCGCCGTATCCGATTCATTCTTTTGACGGAATAGGTGATGCCGTTTGCCCGGTCCAGATAAATCTTAATCAGTTCGTTCAATCCCTTCCCTGCTCCCATTTCATAGAGCGTTGCCGCAACTTCCTCACGGGAAACGTCGCAGAACAGGAAGGTCTCGCCGTCGGAATTCAGTCTGCCCTCCGGGAACTCCATGCCGGCATCCGGGAACAGGATCACGTTCTTGTTCAGGATTCCTTTGAAATAAACATCCGCGCGGCACAGATATACCGTATTCTTCTCCATGTTGGATACGTACAAAATGTCGCTTCCGCCGAAGAGGTCGGTATATCCCTTGCTCCAGACCGCATACAGCGTTACATCGCCGTCCGCTGTCAGCTCCTCGACGTAGGCGCGGTTCCGTTATAGAGATGTCCGTCCATCAGATGGGAGGAATATTTGACCTCGCCGTCCGCGCTCAACGCCCAGCCCTCCAGGAAGTACCCGTCCATGTCAAAGGTAACAAGGGGCAGCTTCCGGTTTTGATGCCGTGAACCAGACGCTCGGTCTTTTCTCTGCTCGCCGGAGCCGTCCGGGTAGTTGGAAACGAAGGTCAGCGAATAGGAATTCCGGTTAAAGTAAAGCCGGAACACGTTTTTCGCGGCATCGTCCGAAATAACCAGCTTGGAAACGCTGTCGGCGGTATCGGTTACCGTATATCCGGAGATTTCCTCGGAAGCGGTGTATTCCTCGCCGACGTATGCGTAATTCTCTTTTACCTCGGGGGTTTCCGCATAGCCGTCCAGCGTTTCATTTTGCAGGAACACATGGACATAATACTTGGTCTGATATCTTGCAACCAGCGTCATATCCGCGCTTCCCATAACGGCATCCGCGCCCAGCTCCTCGCCGGCAAGAAGCCACATACCGAACCGGCAGTTCTCCTTGACAGGCGTCAGCGATGCGAGCCGATCGGCAAGCTTTTCGCCCGCCTTCAGCTCCAGCTTGGTGGTGGAAAGCGTTCCGCCGCTCGGATCCAGTGTCAGAGTATACAGCTTTTCCCACTTCGCATAAACAGACAGATCCGCGTCCGGCTTGACCTCGGTGACCGCGTCTCCGCTGAAGTCCTCCTTCAGATACCAGCCGGAAAAGGCATACCCGCTCCGGGTGGGGGTCGGAAGCGTATAGGACTGGCTCTTTTCAATCTCTTTGACAGTTGCCTCGCTGCCGTCGTTGGCAACCAGCGTCAGCCTGACCTGCGCCCCCGGTGTCGGATTGTCCGGGTTTTTCCTGCACGCCACCGCCATCGTTCCAACGGTCAGAGCCAAAACGCACAGCAACAGAAAAATACGAAACTTTTTCATAGCACTCCTCTTTGCTTTTTTTACAAAAAGCCTTTGTTTGCACATTCGATTTGTTACGTTTTTACGGACGGAAGATCCGGATACGGTGCCGGACCGCACCGCCCGGATCTTTTGTCATTCCTCCCGGGTCCAGACCGCAGTCAGAAGCGTTCCCGCCGGCATTCCGGAGATCTGCCCGGTTGTGATCTGCGTTCCGTCCTCGCGGCTCCAGCCCGCAAAGGTATAACCCGCGCGTGTGGGATCCGCAATCGGCGTGATCTGATCGGACAGATAGGTCCCGTTCTTCACCGTTCCTCTGCGGTTGTAAGGGATACCGCATAGCCTCCCTCCCCGGCAAGCCGGACGCCGGATATCACCGGTCGGTTGGAGGAATTCCAGCGCCGATTCCATTCCGAGGTGTCCGCGCCCTCCTCAATATAGAAGGTTGCGTTGCTGCAGCCGTAGAATGCGTTTCCGGCAACCGTTGCAACCTCCTTCGGAATGACCAGCGCGGTAAGCGAATTCAGTCCCTTGAACGCATACTTTCCGATCTGCTTCAGCGTTCCGGGAAGGACCAGCGATCCGATTCCGCTGTCGTTGTAAAACGCAAAGTCTCCGATCCGCTCCAGCGAATTTCCGAGCGTCAGCGTTGTCAGGGACGCGCACCTGTAAAACGCGCTTTCCGACGGTCCTGACCGAATCGGGAAGCGCAACCTCCGACAGTCCCGCGCATTTGTAAAACGCTTTATTCCCGATGGAGGTCACACCCGAACCAAGTTTCAGCGTAACGAGTGCAGAACAATTCGCAAATGTATGCTCCGGAACTGCCGTCACGGTATCCGGAAGCTCGACCGCTGTCAGCGTCGAGCAGTTTTTGAAGGCATATCTGCCAAGTCCGGTCAGATTTTCGCCGAACGTCACCGTTTCCAGATTGGAGCAGCCGTAGAAGGCAAAGTCTCCGATGGTGGCAAACACGGCAGATTCGGAAAAGTCCAGCGTCTTCAGATTGGAACAGCCGTAGAACGCCGATCTTCCGACGGACCGCAGCATGGTCGGGACGGAAACACGGAACAGCGACTTGCACTTATAAAAGGTATACGCCTCAACGGTCTCCAGCCTTGGGTTCAGGCTGACGGTCTCCAGTGCCGTGCATTCATAGAAAGCCGCCGTTCCGATGTAGGCACATTTGCTCAGATTCTTCAGCGAAGTCAGCGTTCCGCATTGGAAAAATGCATTGTCCGCAATGCCGACAACACTGTCCTTCAGCTCCGCCGCGCCGAGCTTGGCGTTCTCCGCAAAGCCGACAACCCAGTTTCCGGCATAAATGATATTGTTCACCGGCTTTCCCCACAGCATCGTCTGCATGAACGCATACGCGCCGATGCGTTTGACCGACTGCGGAATGATGCTGTTGCCGTCCAGCGCGTTATTGTCCAGCGTGGAGCAGCCGTAAAACGCATATGCACCGATTTCCTGAAGCGACCGGTTCAGCAGCAGCACGTAAAGCCCGGTACAGTTGGCAAGTGCGCCTTCCTGAAGCACCTCCAGGTTCTTTCCGGCTTCAAAGCGAGTCAGCGTTTCGATGCCCGAGAAGGCATACTGTCCGACAATCCGAACGGAATCCGGCAATTGCACCGCCTCCAGAATCGGCGCCTGATAGAAGCAGTTGTCAATGATTCCGACCGTCCCCTGCTTCAGGTCCGACTTGGTAAGGGTCTTATGAAGCTCCTGATTCTTGACCGCAACCAGCCAGCTGTCCACATAAACATAGTCGGTTTCTTCATTGACATAAATCTTGGTTGCATTGAACGCATACGTCCCGACATGACGAACCGTCGAGGGAATGTTCACCCTGTTCCAGCGCCTCACAGCGATAGAAGCAGCGGGCACCGATGTCTGTTACCGTTTCGGGAAGGATGATTTCCTGCAGGAGCGGATTGCCGCAAAGCAGGAGTCTCCAGCGTTTCCGGCGCGCTCCCCTCGGCGAACGTCACCTTCTGAAGCTTGGGGAGGTCATAGAAAGCGGTTTTTCCGATGGAAACAACGCCCTTCCCGATGACAACCTCCGTCAGTTCACTTGCGGTTGTAAACGCATTCTCGCCAATGAACTTCACGCTGTCCGGAATCCGGACTGCGGTCAGTGCGGCGCCGTTGAAAGCGCTTTCTCCGATACTCAGGATGTTCTCACCGAGGGAAATTTCCGAAAGGGAGCGGCAGTATGCGAAGCAATACGCAGGGATGAAGAAACTCCCGCCGGAATATTGACCTTTTTCAGCTCCCGGCACCCCTGAAAAGCGGAGTCTCCGATGGAGGTGACGCCGTCCGGAAGGGTAACGGACTCCAGCACCGAACAGTTGTAAAATGCATTTTCCGCAATGGTGCGGATGTTTTCACCCAGGATAATTTCCTTCACATTCCGGTTTCCCTTGAAGGCGTTCTCGCCGATCTCGGTTACCGGTTTCCGCGGTACGTGGCTTCAATTGTCACGGCTCCGGTGGCGCTTCCGCTCCGTTTGATCCGGTATTCGGTGTTGCCGTTGAACAGCTCATACACACAGCCGGTCTCATAGTCCCTGTGAAAATACAGCGCCTCGGACCACTCGGAGGTCTGATCGTTCTTCGCACCGCCGGTTGCCCTGACGCGGATCTCATAGTCTCCGACCTCCAGATCGAAAGAGAATAGGAGGTTTTCCGGGTGGTTTTGCTGAGAACCGCTTCCCCGCTTTCATTTTTCACTTCCACAAGATAGGAGCGTGCGGATTCCACTGCGTCCCAGGAAAGCTGATTGTCAATGTCGATTTCCAGTGACTGCGGGGGTTCCAGCCCGGCTGACGTCCCGCAGGACGCCAGCCCGAAAAGCAGGAGGAACGCCGCAACCGGAAAGAGCCATTTCAGAAATCGTTTCACGAGGATGTCCCTCCTTTCTTATCCTTCCGTTTGTCCCTAAAAGCCCGGACGATCTCATGCGGCCATTTGAACTTGAACTTGCGTACCGCCACATCGGTCAGGAACAGCACCAATGCGAGAATCATGAACAGATAGCGGGGATCAAACGATTTCGGAATAGAGGTCACGAAGTTGGCAAATACCTCCATCGGATCCTCATTGTCCGCAATCAGCTTCCCGTTGGCGGCTTCGGCAAGACTGCCCAGATTTTCCGCCAGCGTCAGGTCGGTCATCTCCTGATTGTTGTCATATTCCTCCGAATAGGAGAAGGTCCGATGGGTCTGATATTCGGCAAGCGTCTCCCCGTCCGCGTTCACCTTTTTGAGTGTCAGCCGGTAAATACCGCCCTTTTTGATCACAAATCTGCAGCGGCTGTAGTTGCTGGAAGCATCCAAGCCGAGGTGATGACAGTCCAATTCGGACAGGCGGGTTCCCTCTGCGGCAACCGTTGCGCTCCCCAGCGGAAGCGGTGTTGCCGCGGGGTCGGAGAGGTTCAGCAGTTCGCCCGTGATGGTCTCGCCTTCGCCAGATTCGTGAAACACTGAGACTGTTGGTGTAGTTATCCTGCTTGACCGTAATGGAAATCTCGTTTTCGCGGACGGACTCCGTCGGCATCAGCGCCGACACCACATTGAGAATGAACGCCACGCCCGATCCGTCACCCGACAGGAAGTCGGAGGACCATACGCCGTTGAGATCGCACATGAAGCTTCCGACCATGCCTTTTCCGAGACGCCACTGCGCGTAAATCGGAACATCATAGTCGCCGATCAGCAAAAGCTCCGCGCCGGATTTCGCCCGGACTCCAAAAAATCCGTCCAGCGACACCGTCATTTTGGCGTTGTCTTTCCTCCTCTCCTCCGTAAAGGAAATTCCGGAAAAGACAGAGGAAAGCGTATCGGTCGCGGCAGGATAGAACTTCTCGTAGTTGACTTCCCTTGATTTCGGGTGCGTTCAGCTCCTCCCGCATCCGTGCCGAGGTTTCTTTTGCATCAACAAACGCCTGCAGCCGTCCGCCGCCGAGGTCACAGATGTTCTTCATCTTTTTCCCGGCGTCCTCGGTCTCCCGCAGCCCGATTCCGACCACCGAATAGGTGATTCCGTTATCTCGTGATATTGCTTGACGTGCGGCAGGTAATCCTCTTCTTGTCTCCCGGCATACCGTCGGTGACGATGATCACGTGGCGTCTTGCAACGTTGACGGAAAGAAGTGCACGGCTGGCACGCTCAATGGTGGCTGCAAATTTGGTTCCGCCGGTGGCGCCGAGCTCTCTTGCATTGTTGATCGCTTCCAGAATTTTGGATTCCTGTGTACGTGGGGTCAGCGGCAAAAGCGTATCGTAATCTTTATCCAACGTCATCAGTCCGATGTAGTCTCTTGCCGACAGCGCATTCAGGCAGGACACCGCGCCGGTCAGTGCGAGATCGTATTTGCTTCCGCCCGTGGTGTCATCCACCGATGCCATAGACCGGAGCGGTCAACGATAATCATCACGGCAACCGGCGGTGTGTAGTTGATCGCCTGGACCGGAAGAATGTCCTGAACAGGGTGTTCAGCATATCGTCCCGGTTATAAGCGTGTGCAATATACCTGTCGTTTTCGTCCGTTGCGCTCGGATTGATATCCGCCCCGCCGACGGTAAACAGCCCGCCGCCGCATTCGTTGACGTAGCGGTACAGCAGCTCGTCCAATCCCGCCGGCAGATCGCTGTTTGCAATGTTGTTGAGCAGAATCTGATCATACTGACGCAGCTCTGCCAGCGTCTTGGGAACTCCCGTCCCCCGACAGATTTTTGACGGTGACATCGTACTCGGCGCTCTTTGCAGTCAGAATTCTTTGATCTTCTCCGACTCACCCGCTTTGTGCTCCAGAACCAGGATCTTATTGAAATTCTCCAGATTCAGATAGGTGTAATAGGTGTTGTTTTCCGACAGCAGGTCTTTTTCCGGCTCCAGCACAAAGGAAAGCTCGTGAACTCCGTACGCTTCAAAGGTATGCGGGAAGGTCACGTTCTGCATTCCGGGGGTCGCGGTGATGGGCTGTGTTGCAACCAGTTTTCCGTTGTCATACAGCTTCACCGAAGCGCTCCCCTCCGTCTTGGAATACACCGTGACCGAGAGCTTGCACTGCGCGCCGGGCTTTAAGTGGTAATCCGGAAGCTCGGAATCCATCAGCTGCATATCGTCCCCGTCATAGGCGGTGGAAATATTGGCAATATCCACGCGGATGCCCTTTGCCGCCACCGTCCGGATAACCGCCGAGGCGTCCTCATCGGTCTCTTTTCCGTCGGTAACAAGCACAATCTTTGCGCTTTCCGGATTCTGAAAGAGCGTGGACGTGTAGGTCAGCGCCGCCGCAATGTCGGTTGCACTGGTGTCCGGTTTTTCCGCGGCTTGATAGCGCTCCATAATTTCACCGACCTGTCGGTCAGCTCCACCGCATAAACCTGATCGTAACCGAAGGTCACCACGCCGATGCTGTAGCCGTCATACTGCCCCATGTTCAAAACCGTTTCCATGAAGCGCTCGCGCTCTCTTGCGGACTGCTCTGTCGTATCCGAAACGTCCACAAGCAGGATAATCTGGTTTTCTTTGTTGGGAATTTCGTAGGTGAACATCGTACCGGCAAGAGTCAGCGCCGCCAACGCCAGCACAATCAGATGCAAAACAATCGACGTAATCCGATTCCTGTTTTTCCGGTACTTTTTGGAAAGCCGGAAATAAAGCAACGCCGTCATGCCACGCCGAACAGGAAAATCAGCAACAGCAGAGGATATGAAAAGTGAATTCTGAAATGTACCATTTGCGTGCCTCCTTAAATGCTACTTTCCTTGTGCTGCAGATACCACTCAAGCAGAAGCAGGAAAACCAAGGCACCGGCAAGATACAGCAACAGATCCTGATAATAATCGCTCTCATCCACCTCGTAGTACGGACCGGTAATCACTCCCTCCTCCGCGAAGATATCGCTCTCCGCTCTCGGAACCCGGACGTAAACGGTCGTGGAAACCGCTTTTCCGGCACGTGTCGTTTGCGACAGCCGGTAGGATCCGGGCAGACTCAGCTTCAGCTGTGCCGGGAACGCGGTCAGGGTCAGATCGGTATCATAGCCCTTAACCGTCAGCTCGTCTCCGCGGCAGTTGACGGAAACGGTCTGCTCCGTCTCGAAGGAATTGCCGTCAACGGTGGACGGGAAGAAATATTCAAACAGGTTGCGCATCATCAGGGGGAAGTCCTTCAGAAGCGGGAGGTTGGAATAATGCAGAGAGAAGCACATCACGGCAACCTGCGCATCCTCATCGTTTCTGACAAGGAGCATCGGATCCCCTGCATAGGAGAGCAGCATAGTGTACTCCGGTTCATACGAAACCTTCAGATACCGGCTGACGGTGATGTTGGTCGCCTCGATATTGTTCAGGATCGGATGCGTTTCCTCCTGCCCGAGATAGACGCTCTTCTTGCTCATATCAACGACCTTTTCCACCCGGAAGCCGGCGCCGGTCGGCGAACCCAGCGGGTCCACCAACAGGATAACGCCGTCTGTGGGCAGCTTCTCCGGCATCGAATGCTCAAAGATGTAGAAATCAAACCCTTCCAGGCAGGCGCCTGACCGCGCTTGACTTCGGTAATGTCAAATCCCACTTTGCCTCGTAGTTTTCTTCAGAACCGCAAGAACCTCCTGGAAGAACACGTTCGGTCCCAGCTTCTCACCGGACAGCGGATCCTGTCCGGAGCTGCAATACTGAATCCGGATCCGTTCCTTCAATCCGTCATAAATATCGAAGCTGTTGTCCAAAGAAACGGAGTCCTCCACGGCGTCCCCGTTCACCGAAAGACTGATATGCACGGACTGGTAGGAGGTGATCCCTCTCCGGAGCCGAGCAGATGGAACACCGCATTTCCGGCAGGGTCTTTTCATACGCTTCCACCGCGTCCGTATGGTTTTCATCCGGGAAGTACTTGAAAATCAGGGTATACACCTGATCGGAAGCACAGGGAACACTCTCCTCCAGGGAAAGATTTCCCGCAGTGGTATCATCACTGCTTGCGGCATTCACGCCGAAAACCTCCAGATTGACATCAAGGTCAAGATCCCGCCCATAGCAGACGACTTCAATCCGGAAGGTGTAATAGTTATCTTCAAAATCAGCGGTTGCGCTGAGAATGGCTGCATTCCATTCGGACCGATCGGCAACGTTGACCAGCTCCACGTTGTTTTCTGCGCGTAATTTTTGTCGGTGTAAACATACGTTTTTGCCGACGGATTGATGCTGAGAATCCGGTCGGAGAGCGCAACGGCAGAGGAAAGATCCGAAGAAGAGTAGGTGCACTCGGTTTCCCCGTCCAGCAGGGCTCTCAAATCTCCGATGACTCTGTCCCGGCTGTCCGCATAGGCTCTCTCCACCAGAAACCGGTTATCGTTTCCGCAAGAATCACGGAAACAATTCCGTCCCGATCAAAGGTCTCCCCCGCCTGCCTGACCGCCGCCTCAACCGCACGCTCATAGCGCGTGGACGCTTCGGTTCCGGCGCGCATACTGGCGGAGGAATCGATGACGAGCACCACCTCCGGCTGCGTAATCTTCTCCTTGAGGACATGGATCGTTTTAGCGAGAATCGCCGCAATGGCGGTAATAATCAGCACCTGACACGCAATCAGCAGAATGTTGCGCAGTTTGCTCAGCGGTATTTGCCTTTTTAAATTTCAGGCTCAGCCTCCAGATAAAGGTGCTGGAGATCAGCTTTTGCTGGAAATTCGGCTTGATAATGTAAATGAGAATCAAAGCGACAATTCCAAGCAAGCCGAGAAGCCCTAACGGAATGAGAAATTTCACGTTCACGACACGGTACCTCTTTTCAGCAGTTCGGAGAACAGCGCTTTTTCAATCGGCTCTTCGCAATCCAAAGATATAAATCCCGCATCTCTGCGCCTGCAGAAATCCTGAATGTCGTCATAGAAAGCCGTTACTGCTTCCTTAAATGCCTGCTGCATGGATTTATTGATCCTGATCTTCATATTTCTTGCGTCCGCCATGTCGGTGGACTCCGAATCAATCAGGTTGACCCGGTCGGTATAAGACGGGTCCAGCTCGTCCGGGGAGTGTACCTGAATCAGGAGCACCTGCTTTTTCTTATACACCAGATAATCCACGCCTTTTTTCCAGTCGCTGTCCGAATAGAAATCGGAGATAATTACGGCAAGCCCATCCCCGGTGCCCATATTCGGCGTACTGACAATGGCGGGAGAAATCTCCGACTCATCCGCAAACTCCGTCTGATCCAGCGTGTTCATCGCGCGGAAAAAAGCATTTTTTCCAACGATGGTGCCGAACGGATTTTCCGCCTTGTCCCCCCTGACGAGGTGATAGGACACCTTATCCATGTTATGGATGGCAAGGTAGCCGATCGCCGCGGCAACAGCAACGGCGTATGCGCCCTTCCGGGGGTTCACTTTTCCCATCGATCCGGAGCAGTCAAGATAGATCTGTACGTGCATCTGCCGCTCGTCGGTAAACAGCTTGATAAAGTACTTCTCAAAACGGCTGTAAAGATTCCAGTCGATTCGGCGGATATCGTCGCCCAGCATATATTCTCTGTAATCGGCAAATTCCACGGTCTGCCCGTAGGTGCTTACCAGATGCTTGCCGCCGAAAAATCCGCCGAGATCCTTGCGCAGATTAAATGCAAGTGCCTCCAACCGACTGAAAAACTCGTCGTTTAAGTAGGAATCTTTCATTTGTTTTTCTTATTCGCTCCTGCACGGTTTGCACTCGGAACTTCATTTCCGAGACGAACATTGCACTTCTTTGCCACTTCGGTAAGGATCATACCGATGACTTCATCGGGAGAAATCCGTTCCGCAATTGCCTCGAAGTTCATCTTCATACGGTGACGAAGCACCGGATACGCCAAAGAAGCGATATCGGAATAGGAAACGTTGAATCTGCCGTTCATCAGCGCCTTCACCTTTGCCGCCGAAATCAACGCCTGCCCGCCACGGGGCGAGGAACCGAGACGCACGTATTTCTTTGCCGCCTCGGACGCACATTCACTGTCGGGGTGCGTTGCGGAAATCAGCGTCATTGCAAAGTTCAGCACTTCATCCGCTACGGGAATCTGATTTGCGGTCTCCCGCATTCTCCAGAAGCTGCGCCGCGTTGCACGCCTCATTTGCAACCTCACCCATCGTCTTCTGCGTCATGGTTACAATCCCCTTCAGTTCGTCCAGGGACGGATTATGCACCACCAGCTTGAACATGAAACGGTCCATCTGTGCTTCCGGCAGCGGATAGGTGCCGTCCTGCTCAATCGGGTTCTGGGTTGCCAGAACGAAGAACGGCTCATTCATTTTTCTGGAAACGCCCATGACCGTAACCGTGTGCTCCTGCATGGCTTCCAGCAGTGCGGACTGGGTCTTCGGCGTTGCACGGTTGATTTCATCCGCCAGAATCAGGTTGGCAAAAATCGGGCCGGGCTCAAAGCGGAAAACGGAGTTGCCCTTCTCATCCTTGGTGATGATGTTGGTACCCGTTACGTCGGCAGGCATCAGGTCAGGGGTGAACTGAATCCGGGAGAACGGAAGGTTGAAAACGCGGCTGAGCGTTCTCACAAGACGGGTCTTTCCGACTCCGGGCACACCCTCCAGCAAAACGTTTCCTCCGGCGATGAGCGCAATGATGGTGCTTTCAACAACCTCGGACTGACCGATCATATCCTTGCCGGTTTCCTCAAAAATCCGACTGCACTGTACGCTGAACTGCTTGATGCTCTCTTCTGTAACCATGGCTTTGTTTCTCTTTCTTGATTTCTTGATAAATTGCCAAACCGGGAACCAGGTTCCCGGTTTGCAGACAGAATTGCCTGAATTATTTCTGGATGTTGTGGAAGTAGTCGCCGATGATGCCCTTCTCGCCTCCGGACAGATTGCTGTCGGAGTTCATGGAATTCTGCGCATCGGAAAGGCTTCCGCTGTATTCGTCGCCGTAATAGGTCGAACCGTCAATCACCTGGTTGGAGGCAGAATCGGCACCTGCTCCGGCACCGTCGCCCTCACCGTCCCCGGAGCCGTCGCCGGGGTCGCCGGGCTGCTGCGGAGCGTTGCTGTTTCCGTTGCCGGATCCGCCTTCGCCCTTTTCCTCGTCCGACATGTCGTCCTCTTCATCGGCTTCAATCTCCACGAACACGGCGTTACCGTTACGTCCTTTTTCACGTCCGCGTCGGTACGGGTGGCATCCTCATAGCCGTCCGTCCAGCCGACGAAAACGTATCCGTCCTCGGCGACCGCCTGTACGGTCTTTCCGGCTTCGCCGCCCTTCACGGTCTGCTTCAGCTCACCGTCCACTCTTCCGCCGACGCTATCCTTGACACCGTAGGTCAGGAGGAAAGTATTGGCGGGCGCTTCCCTTTTCCCCCTGCTTTTCGCGGATCAGATCCAGCAGGGATTTATCCGACACTGCAGACGCCGTGGTTGCGCCCGCGCCCAGCACAAGTGCCACACAGCAGGTCACCACCATGGAAGCGGAAACAGCAATCTTAACGAAGGACGCATTGACACTCCTGAGCGCGTTCATGGCATCCTCTCTCTGGCGGCGTGCGATATAGGAATCGTCGTTTTCAAACTGCGTCATGGTCAGGATTCTCTCTTCCAATCCCAGCATATCGATGCGGGACGCAACCTGACGGCGGGAGTTCTTGAATTTGCAGAAATAGAACAGCGTCGTTGCAATTGCGGTTACCGCCGCAAAGACGAGAATGCAGACCCAGAACAGCTTGATGCCGAAGACCCAAAAAGCGAACGCACAGAGAATATCGGCGCCGAACCCTACAGATGCACCGCAAAGCGCGGCTTTGAGCCATCCTTCTTTTGCAAGACGGGAGCGGTAATTTTCCAGCAAGTCCTGCGGTGTTTTCGTTTTTGACTGACCTTCTTGCGCATTTCAGAATCCTCCTTAAAATAGTATTCTTTTTTTTATTGTATGCCGAGTGAATAATAATACAAGAATTATATCATTTTCCGTCCGATTTGTAAAGAGCAATCTTGCATAAAAGTGTAAATATTTTGGCAAATCGCTCCGTCAAACAGACGATGACGTTCCCAAAGCGGCTCTGACGGAGGAAAAACTGCCCGAATACCGCACTGAATAAGTTTCCCGGAGCCGTATTATCTACGACTCCGGGGTTGGTCAATGATAAAACTGTTTTTTGCGGGCGGCTCCCTGCGGATTACTCCCCTGCCGGGGTATATCCCCAGACAATGGTCGCTTCGCAGCCGTTTTTCCAGGTAGAGGTAAAGCCAGCCGCATCGGCTTCGGTGCACATGAACTTAATGGTCTGATCTGCCGTCCAGCCGTCGAAGACGCTTCCGGACAGGGTGGTTACCGCAATCGGAATGATGATCTCCCTGATGGACGTGCAGTTTGCAAAGGCACTCGAACCGATGTTGTTGATGGTGGAAGCCAGCGTCACGGACTTGAGGTTCACGCAACCGCTGAACATTGAACCGGGAAGCAGTGTGCATCCCTCCGCAAAGACAACCTTCTCAAGCTTCACACAATCCTTGAACGGAGAAGTGTTGAAGGAAGTCAGCGTTGCGGGCACGATCAGCGATTTGATACCGCTGTTCTGGAATGCGTACTTACCGAGGTTACTGACGGATTCGGGGAAGGTGATGCCTTCCAGCGCAACGCAGTTCATAAATGCCTCTTCCGGGATCTCCGCCAGCGATTCGGAAAGCTTGACGGACTTGAGCTGTGCGCAATCCGAGAACACCTGCTTGCCAAGCGTCTTGACCGAGTCGGGAATCACGATGGATTCCAGTCCGGAGCCCATGAACGCCTGAGATCCGATTTCCTCAAGCTGGCTGTTTTCTGCAAAGATGACCGTCTTCAGATTGATACAATCCTGGAATGCATTGCTGCCGATCTCCTTAACCGTTGAAGGAATCACAATGGTCTCCAGCGCCTCGCATCCTTGAAGGAGTTGTTGTTGATGCACTCCAGCCCCTCGTGCAGGATGACGGTTTTCAGCGACTTGCAGTTCCGGAAGGTAGCGCCGCTCATGTCTATAGAGGTCGCGGTCACATAAAGGGATCTCAGCCCTGCCGGGATTTCGATGGTTTCCAGACCGGAGCCCTCAAATACATTGGATCCGATGATGGTTACCGTTTCCGGAATGGTAAAGCTCTTCAGCGCCGTACAACCGTAGAATGCATTGGAGTTGAGCGCCACCAGTTCACCCAGGAAGGTGACAGAGGAGAGCTGCGTGCAGTCCTTGAAGGTGTACGTTGCGATATACTCCGTGCTGCCGAGTTTTACAATGCCGGCAGGAAGCTCGATGGACTGAATTGCGGTTCCCTCGAATACGTATCTGCCAAGCTCTGTCAGTTGAGAGTTTTCCTCAAAGGTGATGGAAGCAAGATCCTTGCTGTCCGAGAATGCATTGTCGCCGAGTGTCGTGACCGAAGCAGGAATAACAATGGAAGTAATGGAAGAGTCAGCGAACGCATTGTCACAGATCTCGGTCACAGTCGAAGGAATGATAACAGACTTGACCTTGGCGTACCGGAACGCATTCTTTTCAATCTTTGTCGTGCTGTCCGGAAGAATGACCTCTGTAATGCCGCTCATACCGTTGAGTGCGTATCCGCCAAGGGTGACACCGTCCGGGACGTTCAGAACGCCTTTGAGACCGCCGGGAAGCGCGATGATCTTGGAAACGCCGCCGGAAATCTCTACCAGAGCGCCGATGTTAACGCCGTAGTTGGTGTTGCCTGCCTCTACGGTGAAGGTAGCAAGACTGCTGCAGCCGGCAAAGACATTTTCGGCGATGGAGGTCGTTGCCTTCGGAATGGTAATGCTCTCCAATCCGGAGTTGAGGAACGCGTCCGAACCGATTTTGGTCAGCGTTGCGGGCAGGGTCACGGATTTGAGCGATCCGGTTTTGCTGAAGGCACCGTTTCCGATCTCGGTGACCTTGTTGAAGGTGACGGTCTCCAGTGCACTGTCATAGCGGAAGGCGTTGTTCGGAATCTTCGTGACGCGGTCCGGAAGCGCGATGGAGGTCAGCGCCTTGCAGCTCTCAAACACGCCGGCTCCCAGTGTCAGTTCCGCCGTTCCGGGTGCAAAGTCGACAGAAGTCAGTTTTGCGCAACTGTTGAACGCGTTGCTGTCAATCTTTTCGGTCCCCTTCGGGATGGTCACCGACTCAATTGCAGTGTTCTTAAATGCGTTGGATCCGATCGTAAGCTCACCGGTGGAGTTGATGTTCACCGTCTGAGCGACTTGCAATCCAGGAAGCTGGAGTTGCCGATGATCTTCGTCGATGCAGGAATGTCGATGGATTCCAGTGCCTCGCAGCCTTCAAAGACGCCGGCGCAAATGGTGTCCAGCTTGCCCTTGAATTCTACGCTCTTCAGACTCTTGCAGTTGTAGAACTGCTTGCCGCTGCCGCCTATCGTGGAGGAATAGCCGGTTCCGCCGCCGAACTTGGTAAAGCTTGCAGGCAGAACAATGGATTCCAGTCCGCTGTTGGCGAAGCAGCTCTGACCGATCTGTGTCACCTGCGATTTCTCGCCGAAGCTGACACTCTTGAGATTGGTGCAGTCGCTGAAAGCACTCGATACCGATCTTTGTTACCGTATCCGGAATATTGATGGACTCCAACGCAGTGCACCCCTTGAACATCTGCTGCGCAAGGAATGTGGTCTTGGAGCCGAGGGTTACGCTCTTCAAATTAACACAATCCTGGAACAGTGGGTTGGAAGAGTTTGCTTTCGGCGTTTTCGCCGTTGTAAAGGTGGTCACGCCCTCCGGGAAGGTGATGCTCTCAATGCCGGATGCCTTGAAGGTGGACGAGCCGCTTTGGTCAGCTTGGAGCCTTCCTCAAAGATAACCGACTTCAGAGAAATGCAGTTTTCAAAATCGTTGTTGCCGAGTGTGGTAACGGTCTTAGGAACCGTAAAGGTTTCAATCAGCGGGCAATTTGCAATCAGGGACGTACCAAAGGTCTTGATCTGCGTCCCCTCTTCAAAGGTGAAGGAGACGAGCGCGGGGTTGTAAGAGAACGGGTTGTTTCCGATCTTGTTCACAGACTTCGGAATCTCGATTGACGGGAAGCGCTGGTACTTGAACGCGACATTTCCGATGGTCTTGAGAGCCGTGGAGCCGTCCGCTTCTTTCTCAAAGGTCAGGGAAGCAATCGTCCCTTCGTCTTTTTTTGGCTTCAAACGCATAGTTTGCAATCGTCTGAACCGTTGCGGGAATTGACACGCTCTTGAGTCCTGCGTAGCCGAACGCATCCTGACCGATGCTTGTGACACCGTAAGGAATGACAATCGACTCCAACGCCTTGCAACCGTAGAACATATTTGCCGGGATTGCCGTCATGTTCGCCGGAAGCGTTACGTCTTTCAAGGACGTGCATCCCTGGAAGATGTTGGTTCCGTACGAATCCTTCTGCGTCAGCTGGCTGGGCTTATCCGTGGAGTGCTCGAAAACCACTGTCTCCAAGAGGGTACAACCGCTGAACGCATAGTTTCCGATGGTCTGCATCGAGCGCGGGATCACCACCTTGGTGATTCCCACCTGACCTTTGAACACGTTGTCTCCGATGGAAACGATTCCTTCGGGAATGACGTACTCGCCGGCAGGAAGCTGTCCGCAGATGTACATATAAGCAGTACCGGTTGCGTTGTAAAGAATCGGGCTGCCGGGCTTAGAGGAGAAGTTTTCGTTGTTCTCGTCCACGACGAAGCTACGGATGCTGAAGCAGTCTGCAAACGCGGTGCCGATTTGGCAACAGACTCGGAAAGTCCGACCGTCTCCAGCTTCATGCAGGAGCGGAAGAGAGAATTGCCGAGATCCAGCGTCTTTGTGCCCTCCAGTGTCGGGAAGGTAAAGCTTGTAATGCCGGTCTTGGAGAATGCATAGTTGTCGATGGAAATCAGGTTCGAATAGTTCTTTCCGTCCTTTTCGTAGGTGGCAAAGGTGACCTTTGCAAGTGCCTGACAGCTCTCGAAAGCATTGCTGCCAATGGATTTGACCGATGCGGGAATCGTCACGGAGGTCAGATTGACGCACCCCTGGAACATATAGTCGCTGATCGCCTCCACGCCTTCCGGCAGAGTCACGCCAGAAACGGCAGTGTAAGCGAACAGGCTGGTGCCGCATTTCGGATTTGCACCCGCTTCAAAGACAACCTTTGCAAGATCCGAGCTACGGTTGAAGACGCCGCTGCCGAGCCATCCGACCGCCTTCGGGATGGAAATTTCCTTCAGTCCCGTATAAGCGAACGCGGTATCTCCGATACTGTAGGTTGCTTCCGACGAGGTCGGGAGTGCGATTTCCGTCAAGGAAGTGCAGTAGTAGAATGCCTGCTTTTCCGATAGCGAATGCCTTGCCGTCGCAGGCATCCGACAGTGTCGTGCCGGAGGCGAAGGTTACGGTTTTTCAGGTTTCTCGCGTTCAGGAACGCCATTTCGTGAATCTCCTTCAGCGTGGAAGGAAGCGAAATGCTCTCGAACGGCGGGATATACTTCTCACCGTACCGACCGGAAACCAGTCCGCCGAAGGCAAGTCTGCCGATTACGGTCAACCGCTCGGGAAGGACGATGTTCTTCAGGCTGGTGCAGCCGTAGAAAGGAGAATTGGTATAACCGTTATCGCTGCTGCCGTTGGGTGTATCCAGGATAACCAGATCCACAGGGGTCTGCCCTCCGGCGTTTCGGTAAAGATCAGGGCTCTTTAAGGTTGGAGCATCCGAAGAACGCTTTGTTTCCGATGGACGCAACCGTGCTCGGAATGACAATCTCCTCCACTGTCTGACAACCGTAGAACATAGAAGCAGGGATCTCACTCAAGCCTTCCGGCAGAGCAATCTTCGCAAGCACGGCACAGCTGCCGAACGCTTGGCTGCCAACGGTAAGCGTCTCGCCTTTTTTCAGTACACCGAACCGAATCTCGGTCACCACCTGGTTGTTGTAGAATGCCTTTGCGGCAACGGTTGACACCGAACCGGGAACCGTCACCGTGGTGCTTCCTGCCTTCTTCTGCGGGCAGAAGAGCAGAGTGGAAAGGACGTTCTCTGTTGTTTCCTTACCGTCTGCGTCAAGCACCTTGTTTCCGTCTGCGTCCAGTACCGGCTTATCGGTTCTCTGATACAGGACATTCTCAATGGCAACAAAATTAGCGCTGTCGCTTGCGACCGTAATCTTTTCGAGCTTCGGGCAGGCAGAGAATATCGTAAACTCGCCCTTCTCGTTCAGATCCATCGCTGTGAGCGACTTCGGAAGAGAAATCTCGGTCAGCACGGAGCAGGTTGCAAACGCACCGGAACCGATGTGAGTCACACCTTCCGGAATGGTCAGGCTGGCAAGCTTGCGGCAGGATGCAAACGCATTCGCCCCAATTTCCGTAAGACGTTCCGGAAGTTGGATTTCCTCCATGACGGAGCATCCGTAGAACGCTTCATCCGCAATGGTCAGCCCCACGGTGCTATCCGCAAACTTCACAAACTTCAGCTTGCTACAGTTGCGGAATGCGCCGACGCCGATGCGCTTGACATTCTTACCGATGGTGATGCCGGTCAGACCGGTCTTCCCCTGGAACACGCGGTCGCCGATTTCGACAATCGTTTCCGGCAGTGTGTAATCGCCTTCGCGGTCGGTCGGATAGTAGACGACCTTGGTTACCGCTTTGTCGAACAGCACGCCGTCGATGGCGGTATAGTTCGGGTTCGCCTCATGCACCTTGACGCTCTCGATCTTCTGACCGAACACGCCGGTAATCTCAAATTCGGGAACCTCCGCGCCCAGCTCCACCTGCGTCACGTAGAAGAGCGTCTGTGCGCTGGAGGAGGAAGGAATGTTTCCGAATGCGTTGGCTGCAAAGTCAACGGTTCTCTTTCCGCCTTCTTCCTTGGCAATCCCTGGAGTTGACGATTACCTTCGTCAGCTTGGAGGTGTAGCCGAACGCATTGGCTTTCATCGTGACCAGACGTCTCGGGAGCGTCACGGCAGTCAGCTTGGAGCAGCTGTAGAAGGCACTCTCACGGATGGTGAGTCCGTAGCCCTCTTCGGTCAGGTCGATTTCCTCCAGACCGGAGCAGGACTTGAACGCTTCCTTCTGAATCTCGGTCACAAAGCCGGGAACCGTCAGCTTGGTCAGCTTATTGCATCCCTGGAAAGCATTCGGGGCAATGGTGGTCACGCCGTTCGGGATCGTGAACTCGCCGGTCATGCCCTTCGGGCAGAAGACGATGGTATCCCCCGCCGCGTTGCAAAGCACCTTGCGGCCCGCGCCTCCCTTGCGGTGTAGTTTCCGCCGGTTCCGGCAATGTCAATGGAGGACAGCGCGGAGCAGCTGGAAATGGTATTGACACCGAAGGAGGTCAGCCGTGCGGGAAGCGTGACGGATTCCAGCTTGGAGCACAAGTAAATGCCCTTATCCCGGATGGACAGCGGAACTTCCGCAACTCCTTCGGGAGCCACCAGGAACGTGATCTTGGTCAGGTTGGAGCAGCTCTGGAACGCGTTTGCGTGAATCTCCGTCACGGTGTGCGGAACGATCACCTCGGTGAACTTCGCGCTCTTGAACGCGCCCGTCGGGATGATGGTCGTCCCCTCTTCGATCGTCAGGGAGCCCGTCTTCGCGTACGGGTACGCCTTGATCTCCATGCCGGTGAACTCGTTGTTGTAGTAAAGGACACCGTCTACCGAATGATACCGGATATCCTTGGCTCCCTCCACCGGATAGATGGTGATATCCCGGAGGTTGCTGCAGCTCTGGAACGCAGAGCCGATGCCGTTGATACCCTCGGAGCCGATTTCAATCAGCTTGATGGTATTCGGGATCCGGATTTCCTTCAGGGTGTTGCAGGAAACAAACGCAGACGCCTCAACGGTGGTAACGGGAAGGTCGTTGTAGGTTGTCGGAATGGTGATGGTGGTCAGCGTTCCGATGCCGTAGTCTCCCTGCGACACGGCGTATGCGGTTCCGTTATCGATGGGGGTAAACTTCAGAGTCTCTGCAAAATATGCATACAGCGTGGTCTCGGAGGGCAGATTCCAGCGGATCAATGCCTCGCCCTTCTCATCGGAGTAACGGACACCGACGCCGTTCGGCTCGGAGAACCAACCGATGAAAAGCTTTGTGGGATCGCTGTGGGTTGCGATCGGCAGCCTGTTGTAAAGTCCGTAAGTGACCTCTGCCGTCTTGGACGCGACCTCTCCTCCCTCACCGGGAATCAGGGCAACGTTGTATCTCTTTGCGGACCAGCCGGCGTAAAGCACGGTGTCGCTGCTGCCCTCGAAGCGGACGTTTTCATATCTCTTCCCGCCGGTAAGACCTGCGGGAGAGGTGAACCAGCCTGCAAAATCGTAGCCGTCGCGGCTGGTTTCGGGCAGCGTGATCTCGTCGCCGAATGCCACATAGACGGTCTTGACCGCCGCACCTCCGCGGACGTCAAATTCGACCCCGTAGACATCCACCGTGATGGTCTTCCGCGCGGATTCATCTCCGTTTTCATTGATGAAGGAAACAGAAATCTCCGTGGTACCGGCTTCCAGGAAGGTAACCTTGAAACGGTTGTTCTTTCCGTCCACCGTGTAGGTCTTTGTTCCGATCTTGATGCTGTAGCTGTTTGCCGTAATGACCGGAGCCCAGCTGAGAACGCCGTTTTCATACACGACATCGCCCATGCCGGCGTAATACACCTCGGCAGACCCGGAGTACGGAGAGCTGTTGGCTGCATCGGCGGCGACCGCCTGCACGGAAACCGTATAAACAACGCTTCCGGCACCGAGCATCTCTTCCGTAATGGTAAAGGTTGCATCGGTCGTGTCGTATACCGTGCCGTTGACGCTCACCTTATAACCGGTTGCGCCCTCAACCTTGTTCCAGCGGATGACACTGCCGCTCGCGGTAATGCCGTCGGGACGAGCCAGCGCGGTCTTGGTGTAGCTGACCGCCTCGGCAGGCGCGCTGTAGTAGCCGGCGCTGACCGGAGTCACCTTCACGGAAATCACACCCGCATCCAGATCCACGATGCTGTAGGAGGTTCCGCTGGTCACATACGCATTCTTCAGGACCTTTCCGTCCTTGGAAATCTCCACATAGTAGGCGGTCGCATTTTCAACCGGGTACCATGTGATGCTTCCGTTGTCCACCGTAACGCCCGTCACGGCATCCAGTCCGAGGTAGTATGTATAGGAGGAAACGGAATCCATATATCCGTCTGCCTTTGCCGTCACAACGAACACAATGCCGTCCTTCGGCATATCGCAGTTGGCAAACACATAGTTGGTGGAGGCTCCGTTGTTGACCAGGGTGTGCGTATGGCTTGCATTGCCGCATCTGATCGTAATCAGGTAGTTCTGCGCGTTCGCCACGGGATCGAACACCAGAACGCCCCCGGACACCACGCGGAAGTTGGATACGCGATCCAGCACCTTGTTCTTGTAGTATGCCGTGGCAGACTGACCGTCGCAGGACACGGTAACCGTGTACTCGCCCGCCGCCTGACCTGCAAAGTCAAACCGGAACTCGTTTGCGCCGACGTTCTTGTCTTCGAGCACCATGTCGCCCTTCTTGACGGTGACACGGTAGCTTGCCGTGGGACCCAGTGCATTCCAGCTGACCGTTTCCGCATTCACGGAAATGTTCGGAACGCCGGCGGTCCGGAAGACCGCAAACAGGATCGTATCCTCGGTCAGGGTCTGACCGGTGTACTGATAGGTCAGCTTGTCGCCGGACTGATAGTCACTGACCCACCAACCGGCAAACTCCGCACCTTCCTTTACCGGGGTGGGGAGCTGATAAACAATTCCGTTGACTGTCCGGATCGGATCGTAAACGGCACCGTCGCAGGCAAAGGAAACCTTGTACTCCGGTCTGCCTGCCGCGTGCTGCTCAAAGCGGGCATAGACCGCGGTATCCGCGCTGATGGCGACGGTATCGAAGGCAAATGCAGTCTGGTACTCCTGATCGGCATACCATCCGATGAACGCATACCCGTCCTGGTCGGATCCGCCGGCTTTGTCGCGGTCGCGCCGTTGAGAACCTTCTGTGCCGCAACGGCACTTCCGCCGCCAACCTCAAAGCTGACGGTGTAGTAGGTTCTCGGCACCATGCGGTAGGTTCCGCCGTTATAGGTCAGCTTCAGCACGCCGTTCTCCAGGACAGCGGACGCCTGTGTGTCGTCCCCCGTTTTGAACGTGAGTGTCAGATTGCCGTCCGCATAAACGAACTTACCGGTCTGTTCCCCGTTGAATCCCGAAATCAGGAAGGAATTCCCCGTAATCGTGAACAGATATTCTCTGCCGTCTTCCTTTGCATAGTAGACGTTGTCAATCCCGTAATCCGTCTGGCTGACGCCGGGCTGATCCGGATTGTCCGGCTGCTTGCCGTCTTTGCACGCAGTCAGATGAAGCAGGGTGAAGCAGAAAATTGCAAGCAGAATCAATACGGGCAATTTTCTTTTGTGTGTTTTCATAGGTCTCCCTCCTCTTTTCCTTTATTTTAAAAGGATGCATATATTATAGCAGAGCAGAGCCAAAATTGCAAGATGTTTTGGTAAAAAATTTCTATTATTTTATCCGTTGTATATAAAAAAATAGTCGCCCAAAGCCCGATTTTTCTTCATTACACTCACAACCAAAAAGCCATCGCATTGCTGCTTTTTCATCAGAGCACGGATTTTAGGTTGCAAGCGGCGCCGGACAAAATTGCAAATCAGCAAAAATAGAGTAGTTATTTGCCATTTTCCGACATTTTTTCGGTGCCCGGAGCAGTGCGCGGAAATGTCCGAGCGATCTCCTCGGCGTTATGCGTTTTTTCGTAGTTCTCAACCAGTAACTCTCTGGCTTCATTGTGCAACGGGCTGTTGCACAAATTCCGTCATGCAAGCCTCCCCGTATTCCTAAGTGAGATTCTCTTACGAAAAAGGAGGGCGCTCGATTGCGCCCTCCCTGTCTGTGCGGGGCGTTTGACCGCCCCTTATCCGGTACCGTGAAACCGATCAGCCCCACATACGGAACATCCACAGCAGAATGTCTTCTCCGGAGGCGTTCTTATGAGGTTTGAATGCGCCGCCTACGGTATCGGTCACAATACCGGTCTCAACTGCCCAGTCAAGAGCCTTGATATAGCTTGCGCGATAGTACGTATCCGTAAAGTGAACGTTGCCTTCCGCAAAAGGCTTGCCGGATATGCCGTACATACTCATAATGATCATCTGCCGTGTCATAACGCTGTCGGGTTTCAGTTTCCTGTGATAGGGTGTATTGATGTACTTATGCTCCAATGCCCACAGGACTGCTTCATAGTAGTATGCGTCAGCGGGAACGTCGACGAAATACATCGTGCGCCCGGTTGCCGCCGGTGAACCTGCCGCCTTCCATGCGCGATACCAGAATTCACCTATCGTCATACTCTTTTTTCGGATCAAAACTGCCATCATCCTCAAACATGCCGGATTCCAGCGACCAACGAATGGCGGCTTACCATTCGCTCTCCCAAACAGCAAACAGCGTTACATACGAATTCAAGGTAAAGGATCCAACTTCAGTGCCGTCATCCAGCGCACACCCCTTGAAGCGGCAGCCGACTGGTGCGACAAAGCCACAATCGGGGGCGATAAAGGTTTCCCCGATCGTCCCGGTAACGGGAAGCATAGTTCCCGATCCGCCGTTCGCATTGGAGGAAACGGTGACCGATTTGAGGACCTCGCGGATCACATAATCGCAAACGGTACAGGTCTGAGGCGTTGTCTCGGTGGCTTCCGCACCGGGGATATGAGCCGCTACGTCCTTCTTATCTCCGCAGACGGAGCACTCATGCCAATGCTTTGCACGTCGGTTGACCACTCGGTCTTGTAGTTATGCGCTGCGAGATCGCCGTACTTCTGACCGCAGATCGAGCAGGTCGCCTTTTCCGTACAGGTCGCCGTGCCGCCCGCGTGGACGGTCAGTTGCTTCCCGCAAGCATCACACTTGTGATCCTTGTTACCGTCAGCGCACTCGCTCAGCGTCTTTCCGCAAAGGTCGCACTTGTGATCCTTGTTGTTGTCTGTGCATTCGCTCAGCGTCTTTCCGCAAAGGTCGCACTTGTGATCCTTGTTGTTGTCCGCGCATTCGCTCAACGTCTTGCCGCACAGGTCACACTTGTGATCCTTGTTGACGTCGGCACACTCGCTCAGCGTCTTTCCGCAAAGGTCGCACTTGTGATCCTTGTTGTCGTCCGCACACTCGCTCAGCGTCTTTCCGCAAAGGTCGCACTTGTGATCCTTGTTGTCGTCCGCACACTCGCTCAGCGTCTTTCCGCAAAGGTCGCACTTGTGATCCTTGTTGTCGTCCGCACACTCGCTCAGCGTCTTTCCGCAAAGGTCGCACTTGTGATCCTTGTTGTCGTCCGCACACTCGCTCAGCGTCTTTCCGCAAAGGTCGCACTTGTGATCCTTGTTGTCGTCCGCACACTCGCTCAGCGTCTTTCCGCAAAGGTCGCACTTGTGATCCTTGTTGACGTCAGCACATTCGCTGAGAATCTTGCCGCAGGTATCACAGTTATGGTCTTTGTCAGTGTCGGCGTGTGCCGCTTCATCGGCTTTTCTGCCGCAGACGACGCAGGCGTGCCAATGTGTGTATTCATCGCTCGACCAGTCGGTGGCGTAACGGCACATGGACAGCATTTTTGCCGCAGATATCGCACATGTGGTCATTGTTCGCGTCGTTGCACATACTGATGGTCAGTTGACAAATATCACAACCGTGGTTCCCGTCGGTGTCCTCGTGCGCCGCTTCCTCACTCCGTTGCCCGCAGGCAGTGCAGGCGCGCCAATGCTTTTCGCCGTCGGCGAACCACTCATCACTGTAATGGTGCGGGAGTGTTTCACCGGAGGTAAAGGTTTCTTCGCCGCTGACGCCGCAGGAACAGCTGTAATAGTACACTGCCTTTGCACGGCAGGTGGCGGCAGATTTGAGGTAGATTTCGTCGGGATTCTCGCAGTCAAAGCTGTGGGTATGCCCGGTTGCGGGCATGATTTCATAATGGCAGACCGTACAGAGCTGCGGGGCGGTTTCGGTGGCAGCGTCACCCGGGGTGTGTGCCGCTTCGTCCGCCTTCTCACCGCAATCGGCGCATGCGTGCCAGTGTCCCGTGGCATCCTTGATCCATCCGCCGAACGTATGCCCCTTGGCATTCCCGTACCGCTCCCCGCAATTCTCGCAGATCGCCTCTTCGGTGCAGGTCGCCGTGCCGCCGATGTGCCGGCAGTCATAGTAGCATTCGGTGCACCAGCCGTTCTCCCAGGTATGCGGTTCGGGGGCGCCGATGATCACGCCGCACTTGCATCTTTCCACATGGGTAGCGTTGTCACACGCGTACTTCTGGGTATACTCGTGCCTGTTCGGGTTCTTTTCCCCATATGGCTCCCCGCATTTTTCACAGTGCGCCGGCTCCATACAGTTCGCCTCGCCGCCGGTATGCTCGCATCCGTAGTGACAGGATCGGCACACACCGTTCTCATCCGGATCGTGCGGCTCGGTCTTTACCATACCGCAGCAGTACCAGTGTTTATCGTGCGTGGTTTCGGTGATGTTCTCATAATTTGCCGACCATGGCTCTGCGTGATTGTCAGGGTCAACGTCGCCGAAATGCTCCCGGCAGACGGAGCACCATGCAGATTCCTTGCAGGTAGCCGGCCAACTGTCATCGTGCCCCTTGGCGGGAATGACATCACCTTTCGTGATGACCCCGTGGCATTCGTAGCAGCAAAGATCGCCCGTATAGCCCTCCTCGGTGCAGGTCGGATCCTTTTCGCCGCTCATATATGTTCCATACCATTCGAGATCGTGGTTGTTCGGGTTGATTTCGCCGTAGCGGATGCCGCAGGTATGGCATCTTGCCCGTTCATGGCAGTTTGCGGGGGAATTGATGGAATGCTCGCAGATACAGCCGCAGACCGTGCAGATGCCCTCCTCCCACTTGTGGTATTCGTAAGGATATTTCGGCTGACCGCAGCAGCTCCATTTGCTGTGGTGTCCTGCGTCATCGCCCCAATCCTCCACATTCCAAACATCCGTTGCGCCGTCAGGATGCGTGTTCCGGTCATAATCGCCGTATTCGTTGCCGCAGACCTCGCAGATCGCACCGCTGATACAGGTCGCCTTGCCGCCGGTATGCGGGAGCAGCTCTCCGCGGGTCTCGCCGCATTTTGAGCAGGTGGAGAGCGTCGTGCAGGTCGCTTCCGACCAATCGTGACCGTTCTGCTGGCATTCTGTGAGGACCTTGAGATGAAACTGCATATCGGTCCTGTAGTCACCGTAGGTCATGACACAACGGAAGATATATCCGTTCATACGCAGGGGTGCCTTGGTGAATTTCAGAGCCGTTCTTGTGTGGTAGGTAACGCCGTCAATGGTTTCGGTAATGCTCTCTTCAGCGCAAAGCCCTTTCAGCTCCTCGACATCGGAGAGGCGGACAAAAACCATTGCCCTTGTTGACTTCCCAATATATCTCGGTCGCTATGTGGGGATTGCCGCTCATGATTTTGGTTTCAAAGAGCGCGTCCTCGCCCTCGCGGATGGTCGTATCGTAACCTTTTTATATCATAGAAATACGGATTAAAGAGCAGTTCCAGCGTCACCTCGTCCGTGATAACCTCGCTGAACTCGTTGCTGACCACACAGCGGTAAGCGTAATACCGATGTCCGGGTAGTAGCATCGGGGTGCTCCATCCGAGCGCATGATAGTATTTGTTCGCCCCCGGGATATCCTCAAAGGGAACATCCTCGCCGGGATAGGTTCTTTTGGAAACCTGCCACTGATAAGAGGTTGCATACCCGGCAATTACCTTGATGTTCTGATCATTGCCTGTGGGTACTTTTTATAGTGATGCTCTCCGGCTGTTTTTATAATTTCAACCCAGCGGTCGGTGACCTCCACGGTAATCGGTTCGGAAACCGCGACATCGGTGAGTACGGTTCCGTCACGCAGCCGGGCTTCACAGCGGATGATCCGACCGTCCAAAGCAGCAGTTACCTTGAAACTGTAAACCTCCTTGCCATTCGCCGGGTCGTGGAGCCTATAGGTCCTCCCGCCGTCATCGCTTATGTACCATCTGATTCGTTCGAGTGTGACATTTTGCCCGTTCGGGGGCAGTGTTTCCTCGGTCAGACGAAGCCTGACCATTTGTTTTCCGAGAACGGGGTTTCGTTGACGATTTTCAGATTTGCCAGATGGAGTGTTGCGGTATAGACGCCGAGCTGTTCATTCGTGGCGGTCTTGCGAAGCTCACAACGGAAGGTGCGGTTGATCCACGATTCCCCTGTCGGAACGGTGTAGGTGAGCTGACATTCGCTGTCGCAGTCCGGATTTTCGATGGTCGTCCAGTTCAGCCCATTGTCGCTGTACGACCAGATCAGGGTGTATTCCTTCATCTGTTCGGCGGTCGGGGCACTGGCAAACGGGCGGATCGTCACCGTCATACCGCGTGTTGCCGCATAAAGGATCTGCTCATTGGTGGCAATGCTCTGGAATAGGGTGAGCCAAAGCGGATTGCCGGGATTTCCTTTGAGCGTCAGCGACGAGGAATAGCCGCTCGGAACCGCGCTCAGGGACTCCAGATCCTCAGGGGACTGCATCCAAAGGCAGACCTTTCTGCCGTCAATGGGGGTTGCTCCGTACACGGAATAGGTTCTCCCGTTCCTGACGGAAATCTGGGAGATGCGGGTGAAGGAAGCATTCGTCATTGCCGAGGACATAGGGCTGTCTTGACACCTTCACGCCGTTTGCGTCGGTTGCCTGACCGTCATACTCCACGTTGACATTGCCGCCCTCAACCACCATTTTGATTGACTTCTGCACCGTTCCGGTCACGGTACCGGACTGGAAAATCACCGTACCCTCGCCCCTTATATCAAGACCGTTGGCAGTGCCGAATCCGAAAATTTTAAGGGTCGCACCTTTTTTTACCTCGATAGGCTTTGTAAAGTTGTGGGTATAATCGGTCTTGAGCCACAGCGTCAGCTCGCCCGACTCCACGGTGATTCCGGGGATCTCGCCGCTCTCGACATAAGGCATCATACTCTGCGTGCCGGAAACGGAATAGACATGATAATCGGTTCCCGCTATGATCGCGTCATTCAGATCGAAGAAGAAAAGATAGTTGTTTCTTTCCAACGAGGGATGCCTGTAATACGACCAGTGAGTATTGTTGCCGAACTCATGCAGGAAGATGCCCTCGCGCTCATACGAGGTATATTCGATGTATATAACCTCATTGCCGTCCAATTTCAGGTCGGACGTATAGCCGACCGTGTTGTTCAGATGGTTGAAACGCTCCGGATAAAGACGCTGTCCGCCGTTGGGGTTCTTCATTTCCACACCGGCGCGAAGGGTTCCGTTCCCCTTAAAATTGATTGTACCGGTCGAGCCGTTATACTGACCGACGGTAATGGACCTGCGGTAATCGGTCTGTCCCGATGCCGTCTTGATCCGCGCATCCACAACACCGCCGCCGGAGATATTCAGCGTCCCTGCCCGGATTGCAAAGCACTCGGGGAATTTGTCGGACTGCTTGCCGCCCATGTGGCAAACAGCGGTCAGCTTTCCGCCGTAGACATTGACGGTACCATCCGGACAGGATAATGCGGCGATATAGCCTTTCGTTGAACTGCTCCAGCGTTCGACATCGGCATGAAGCTCGGACGTGTCATAAAGACTGATACTTTGTCTTGCGGTGATGGCGGATTCATGGTCCATCCCGCCCGAATAGCCGCAGTATACGTTGAACTTACTGCCGCCCTTGACGATGAGATCTGCGCAGTTGATGCCGACGGCATAGGCGTGCATGGAGACAGGCGCGCGGCACTCGTCCACGATGATCATTTGTTTGGTATAAATGCAGAGCTGACTTGTGTAGATACTCAGCTTTGCGGAACCCGTAATGGTCACATTGCCGTTTTTATTGTAGATTCCGTAATATGACTCATATGTACCGTCACCGGTGGATGAGCGCACTTCTGGATTGCCCGCCATCGTACCGTAGCCGATGGTGCTTTCCTTGCCCTCCGTGCGGATGGTCAGATCCATGTACTTGCTGTCGTCAACATAGATGAAGGAATACACCCATGTGGTACCGTCGTTTGTTTTTTTGTGAAAATGCCCGCCGGAAGTGATCTCAAAGCCGTTCAGAACCAGCGTGTTGGTATCCGGCTCAAACCGCCAGCCCGAGCCTGAAAGGTTTTTGCTCGTGACCTGGGTTCCCCCGATATACAAGCCGTACTCTTCATATGCTGCGTTGACATTGACAACGAGCAGCACGGTGACCGCCGCAAGCGTCAGAAAGAGCGCCGACAGGGTCATAATGACACGTTTTTTCATTTTCATTTTTATCAAACCTCCCGCAAAAGATTGTTTCTATAAGTATCCATAAACATGGAAACGCCCGTTTTCAGAACCTCCATCTGGCTTTTCAGGTAATATTCGTCCTCGAACATGGCGTAGTGCACGCAGGCGCGGACGAAAATAAAGATAAGCGGGGTAATCACCGTATACGGGATGCCGAGCTTGGGTTCCAGCTCTTTGGCGTATGCGGTATAGCGGGCATTGACGCCCTCGAAAAATTTTTTGCCGTGTTCGATGTATTTCGGGTGGGTATAAATCTGATACATGAGCCGGTATTTATCGCCGTGCTCCCGTGCGGTCCAGTACGGCACTTCCTCGATAAAGCGCATCACGTCCACGGGATCCGTGGGCGCCTTTGCCATGAATTCGTCCTCGACCTTGGACATACAGTATGCAGTGGATTCGACAATCAGTTCATCCAGATTCTTAAAATAGGAATACAGGTTTCCCTGCGTACACCCGCACGCCTCGGCAAGTGCCTTGACACCGGTGCCCGTCAGCCCGTTTTTGGCGTAGCAGGCAAAGCATTTTTCCATAATGGCGATCTTTTTTTCTTGGTGTTGGTCTGTTCGCATCGATATTATCTGCCTTTTTAATTAAACGATCATTCATTCAATGACAGTATATCACATCTTTGGAAAAAAAGCAATAGGGAAAAATAAAAAATTCCGGCGGGAATGCGATTCGCCGATCTGATTTCATTTCTTGCCGTTGAATCGCGATATTTGGTACCGGGAATGATTATTATAGCAACTTCCAAAAATAGCAGTCACCCTTGACAACTACAGCAAAAAGTGGTACAATATGTCACAGAGAGATGAGAAAAATGGGCAAAATGCTGCACAATGAAGGGTAGAAAGCAGCTGCTGAACGGCGAGGACAAACAACACATACGTCAATGCATTGACGAGACGCCGGACATCACCCTGGCAGAACTGCGCACGAAGCTGGGACTGAAAGCAAGCATCCAGACGCTCAGCCGAGTGGTTCGGGCGATGGGATACCGTGTCAAAAAGAAGAGCATGTCGGCAGCCGGACAGGAGCGTCCCCGATGTGCGGAAAGAACGTACAGACTGGCGCGGATCCGGCTTGGAAAACAGGCGGATCACCTTGTATTTCTGGACGAAAGCAGCGTCAACATTGATCTGACGCGACGCTATGGGCGCACCATCGGCAAGACTCGCGTCCACGGCCATGCCCCATTGAGCACACCCCGCGCACAAACCGTTCTGGGTTCCGTGCGCCTGAACGGTCAGACGACGCACGCCACGTATACAGACGGTACAACGGGGCAGCGCTTTTTGGAATACCTGAAGGATATCCTCATTCCGATTTCGGATTGGATATCCCGTTGCCATAATGCTACTCCATTTACATACAGCATAAACGACAATGAGCATAATAAACAAATATTTTTAGCAAGGAGACTTTAATATGTGGATAAGAGTCCAAGTACAGATAGAAGCGCAAAAATTATCCTTTGAAATCAAATCAAACGGTTTATATCAGTTATGTGGGCTACAGCATATCATCGAACTACAGGATGAAATCAATAGTATTTTTATCCTTAAGGACATGATTATTATAATTACAGAGGACCGTGATTTTCGTCATGGGTACAGACCTACATCTTATATCAAAGATAACAGACAAATCAACAACATTGATGCGTATGACTGGCAAGGAAATCATTTATGGAATATTGGCGATATCGTAGGAGACATCAAAAGGGCCTTTGACGGCGGGGGCCTAACAACAAAAGCATCTGTACAACAAGATAACCGTTTACTCGATGTAGGCGATTGCTCCTCAGATCTGTTTTACTGTATAGCAGACGCGCGCCGTTTCCTGATTGGCCCTATTCAAAAAAGCATATTGGAAATCAAGTGCGGAAAATGGTAACAATAATTAAGGAAACACTGATTAATGTAAGCCTTGCAAAAATATACGAAAAGTAGTATAATAGAGGAAAGCAAAGCAAGGCAGGTGTGCGGTATGAAAGATCAGATAACATTGACGGATGTTGAATACGGAAACCGGAAAAAGACGACGAAGCGGGAGGAATTTCTCAACAAGATGGAAGAGATCATCCCGTGGAAAGCATGGGTAGAAATGATCAGACCGTACTATCCGAAGGGAGAGCATGGGCGACCTGTTCGGGGGTATCGAGACGATGCTGCGGATGTATCTGATGCAGACATGGTTCAACCTGTCCGACGAAGGGACAGAGGACGCCATATATGACAGCTACGCCATGCGTAGTTTTTCCTTGGCATAAATTTTTATGACGGAACAGGTTCCGGATGCGACAACCTTGCTGAAGTTCCGAAACAGGAGGATGTCATAAAGGATGAACACCTGTCCCAAATCGATTACCGCATTTGTAAGCGTCCCTCCAGCCTGAAAACATCCAAAGACTATGAGGGGAATCAACTGGGAAAAGCAAATGGAAAATCGCATCTCATCGATTCGCTGTAAGGTAGAGCACGCCTTTCTCATAGTCAAACGGGATTTCGGGTATAGGAAAGTTGCATACCGTGGCATTGCCAAGAACATGAACCGGTTCCATGTTCTGTTCGGGTGTGCCAACCTGTTGATGTGCATCCGGGCCGGGCGCACCGAACAGTTCCGGAATAAACAAGTTGCGCCTGCAGTAGGATAACTATGCCCATTTGAGGGTAATTCCCCCTCATTGGGGACGAAAAACCGGCTCAGTCGGTGCTTGCGTGGCTGTTTTTCGACTTTTGCTTGTGATCCTTGATGTTTTATTCATCATTTTATGCATGATTGAATGTTCGGGAGATTTGGAGGCGAGTTATTCAGCGGTTCCTTAAGAAAATTTGTGAGGCAATGAATTGTAGTATAGAGAATGTAATTGAATTTTTTTACCAGAGGAAAAATAATTTATTTTTGGGGATTGCTATGTCGTCAATAACACAAGGAACAGTAATAAGTGGAGTAAGATCCGAGAAATATAAGGGTATAAATTGTTATGCTATTGTCATTAATGCGCGATGTGATTTAGCACAAAGGTAAAAGCCAATAAGATATATTACCTTATTGCAATGTCATTGGAAGAATGGGTCTTTTTCTTCAATTGGATTTTTCCACCACTTTTTAATAGTAAAATCAATGATATAGGTAAAAATAAAACAAAAAAATCGAGAGTGAAGGGTTGAGCTGGGAGGATTTGCAAGACTTTTTCTCCTGTTGATTTCAACAAAGTAATTGAATCTACCAGCTTTAAGGGGAAAGAGAAAGATAGTGTAAAGGTTGAGTTCCTCCAATTTTTCTCACTTAAGATCTGACAAATTAAGCATTGAAGAAAAAAAGAGAAATAATGAAAAACAACAAAAAAATTAGTAAACAATGCTGAAATGTCAAATGGAAAGAATTCAAACTACCTTATACTCCCGAGTACCGCTTTGAAAGAAGTGGTAGTTGACAGTAGCATTATTGTTGATTTAAAAAGAATTGGATTACTTAGACTTAAAAGCAAAAAGATGCGTTGCTTAAATATGATATTGATAATAAAAAAACATTAGACTTTCAGAGGATGAAAAAAATGTTTTTAACGAAAAAGTATTTTTGTTCTTGATCCCCCAGGGTATGCAATGGTAGTTGATGAGGTGGATTCGCCGTGGATCGAATACATAGTGCAACATTTCGCAAAATGCATTTACGCGAGTAGGTGTTGACAATCTATCTAAAGAACAAATAGAAGAGACTATTAACACAATATCGGATAATTAAAGGAGAAGAGAAGTATGAAATATATTGCTTTTTGACAAAAAGTGCTATAGAATATATTGCAAGCACCAAAGAGATGCAAAGTATTGAATTTGCTGAAGGAAAACTTTTTATTGATATTATCAGAGGAACGGTTAGAGGGGAAAGCACAGAATCATTGTACATTAATTATTCCAAAACTGGATTGTTTTTTGTTGGTGCACATCCTTCAAAAAGTATATTGGTTTTTGATTTGGAGCAGAGTGAAATAACTCAAAAAGAAACTGACGATGACAATCTTCTGTTGGCTTTCCAGAAAACATTTCGAACCGCTATCAGAATATGGCATCAGCAACCATTTACATCGTCAGAAAGAATGCATGGAACAAAGTCAATTATTTTTCCCATACGTATTTTTCCGATAGGAGAAGAGTTGTTATTGAACGGAGTCCAAATAGCGAAAGATTGACTAAACGAGGAATAATTCGTCCATTATTAATATATAAATATGGAGCGGAAGATGCGCCTCATGTAGAAGAGTTGCCAAGCGTAAAAAAATCTTGAAGATGCTGGCGAAGAATTATTAGCTCAAAATGCCGAAATTATTAGACATTTTTAGATCATTTGAGGAAAAAAAGTTCTGATAATAAAAGTATAAATCCTTTGATACACGAGAGTTCAAACGAGCATGTTGGGAATGGAGGATTTAAGTATTTGAATTATGAAACACAACTTCAAAGACTAACTACCACGCAAAAAGCGGTTGTCGAAAACAAGAATATAGCTTCTCCTATTCGAATTGAGGGACCAGCAGGCACGGGAAAAAAACTGCTTCTATGATTTTTGCGTTCATACAGAATACTGGAGGAAAAAAGAAAAGACAGGGATACCTTATAAAAATTTTGTATGTAGCACATAGTGAATCAACGAAACAGGACGTTTATAATAGTTTTTTTCGTTGCTTGAAAATTCAAGTTTGTATTTAGAGGAGACTGCAAAACAAAAAAATACAGTTTACTACGCTGTTTAATTATTGCATTAACTCTTTGGACCTGACATCTTCAGAGGTCATTGAGAATGATGCGGCAGAAGCTAAGCAGACTCAAAAAAACTGTTGATTGCAGAAGCGGCGGATACAATTATTTCTTCTAAATATAAGACATACAAACCTGTGTTATCCGAAGAATTCAACAAATTATTTGATGAGAGATATACGCCCAAAGGGGTTTTGGTTTCCCTTCTTCAGCATGAGTTTAGTGTCCAAATAAAAAGGAAGGACGGATGGCTCTATTGAGGAATATCTACTGTTATCTCCGATTCCCAATGCACTGCCTGCAAGATCTGAAAATGAAAAATTTGTGTATTCAATATTTCAAGAATATCAACGAATGCTTGCTGTCACAAATGTTTATGACAATGATGATATAACGGTAGCGGCTCTGTCGAAATGGAATACTCAATTTGGAGAAGGGAGCGATTGACTCAAGGATTCGATTATTTGTTTGTTGATGAAATGCATTTATTTAGCCTTAACGAACAGCATACTTTTTCACTGTTTGACGAAAAGATCTCAATCAGAAAAAAACATTCCTATTTGTTTTTGCTTTGGATTATAGCCAAGCAATAGGAGACCGCGGTGATATTTCTCAAGATTATATTGAAAAAGTGTTTGGAGAATCCGAACGTAATAACTATAAAACAGTATTTCGTTCTTCTCAACAAATTACAGACTTTTGCGCAGCAATAGCGGCTTCGGGAGCTCTTATGTTTCAATCAAATTATAGAAACCCGTATGATGCTCCTGCAAGTGGTTTCACGAGTCAAGAAGAGGCTTGGTGTTCTACACCGGAGTTGCATATGTATGGCGATGATGACGCTATGATGGGCTCTTTAAAGCAACATATTGAAAAGTGTAAAAAGATTTACAGTGCAAGAATTCCGAAATAGCTATTATTTCTTTTTGAAGACTCATTGCTTTATCCCGAAAAAAATTGAAGCTTTATCTCAAAAATATTAATAGTGAATTTTTTTGGTGTTGAGAGATCGCGAAACAGTGAATGTAAGATATTCAAGCGGTAAGAGTGATCCTATAGTTTTTGTCGAGTCCCTATAATGTCAATGGACTTGAATTTAAGTGTGTAATTTTTGGTCGGTGTTGATGAAGGTCGTGTTCCTCAAAATGTAGGAGTTACTGATATATCTGCCAACTATATTAAATATTCCGCATTCAATCAGCTGTATTTGACATCATCACGTGCTAAGTTTAGATTGATTTTAATTGGAAACTCATTGCATGGGGTATCATCTTGTCTTCAATATGCAATTGAGAATGAAAGATTAGAAGTTTCGACTCACAACTAGAGCATGTTGACACTAAGGTCAAAAATATGATATAATAAATACATGAATATCACAAAAGCGCAGTACGCAAGAATCGAAAAGTATTTTCCGGTTCAGCGTGGGAATGTAAAAATCGACAATTACACATTTATCAACGCTATCTTGTATATTACCGAAAATGGGTGCAAGTGGAGGGCACTTCCAGAGAAATACGGCAAATGGAATAGCATTTACCAAAGATTTAAAAGATGGTGTGAAAATGGCGTAATACAGCGTATTTTTAATGCGCTGCAGCAGGAAAAAATTATTGCGATCAAAGTAGAAGTGCTGGCTTTGGACAGTACCTCTTGTGAATTGCACCCTGACGCACATGGCGCTTTAAAAAACACGGACAACAATGTATCGGGAAATCAAAGGGCGGATGGAATACCAAGCTTCACGTGGTATCCGCAAATGACAAGGTCATTGTCGGAATGCACTTATCCGGTGGAAACTGTCACGACGCCCCACAAGGAAGAATCTCAATCGAAAACATAGGAGATAGCTATTCGGGAATTCCGTACTTAATGGATAGAGCTTATGAGGGTGATAAAACAAGAGAACTCTGCCAGTCTTACGAACACAAACCGGTTGTCCCACCAAAGAAAAATCGCATAAATCCGTGGGAATATGACCATGAACTATATAAGCGAAGGAATATTATCGAAAGACTGTTTCGATGGCTAAAAGCGTTTCGCAGAGTGTGTACAAGATATGATAAACTCGATGTTATCTTCCTGTCGTTCGTTCAAATCGCGTGCGTCTTCATGTGGCTAAAATAGTGTCAACAGGCTCTAATACGGTAATCGTACCGCTGATTCTCCGATATGCGTATGGATTGCAGGATGTGTTGCCGTACCTGTGCCTGACTGTCGGAATCGGGGAGGTAATTTCTGCGTGGGTACTGGGGCTTGTTCTGTTGGTAGCCCTGCGCAAAACACGTATCGGGTCGTATGTATCCTGAGTTCGGCTGTATATAGTACGCCCCAAGCAATCGTTCGGGGCGTGCTTTTTGATTCATTGGAAGTACAGCCTGATCAATGCGGATTTCTCCGAGTGAACAATTTGCATCAAAATTGCACAGATGTATATTTGTCAATGATGTGAGACCAAAAAGAAGAAAAAATAATCAAGTCCAAAGAATCGTGAAACGCCCTGCGGGTGTAGAGAGGGAGGGACGGAGCGAAGCGGAGGAACGACCGAACGAAGCCCGCAGGGCGGCGCGTCGAGGAGAGATCATTGCCCGCTAAGGTCCTTTTGAACCTGATTCGGACTTTTCCATCCGAGAACCGCCATGGGAATGTTGTTGGAACGGTACAAATACCGCTTCATCTGCGTCTGCAGGTCAGAGAAGGAATAGAAGCGCAGATCATTGTAAAACCGTTCTTGGTCGTTCCGATGACTCCTTTCCACTTTTCCGTTATGCCACGGTGTCCGCGGTCGGATCAATTTGTGCCGGATGCGGTATCTGTTGCAAAACACATCCAAGGGGTGGATGCGGCTTGTTTTAGACGGATGCGTAAACTCCCCGCCGTTATCTGTTTGCAGGATACCCGGAGCATAGCCGAAGAACAGAATCGCCCGTTTGAGAAAGTCTACGGTGGAAAAGCTGCTGTGTTCCTCATATGCATAGAGAAACCGTTTCGGGACGCTTCCTCTATGACCGTATATTGATAGAATTTCTGCCCATCCTTGCCGGAATAACAGGCATTCGGCACATATCTGACATCCATTTGCCATTTTTCGCCGATAGAGGTCGGTGTATCGTATGTTCCGGTGTGTTTGGACTTTTTCTTTGTGGATTCGGGTTTCTTCCTGAATCCGAGACGGACGAATACGCGGTATAGGGAACCGGGATGACGGCGGTAGGCTTTGTCTTCCCGCAACTTGCCGTACAGTTCGCAGACGGAGATGTTCGGATTCCGGCGGTGGTAATCGCAGATCCACTTCAATTCCTGTTCGGTGTGGGCATTGGGGTGCGAAGTATGCGGTTTGTGGGACTTGTTCTGCAAGGATTCCCTTGTTCCGTCATAGGCGCGGTTCCAGCGCATCAGGGAGGCTTTTGAGATGTGATACCGCCGACAGACGAAAGAAATGTCCTTTGTTTGCCGATAAATTTCCACTGCGTGCAATTTTGTTTCCAAAAGGTGTGGACAATAGCGCTTTTTTGTGGTATAATCATTCATGGTGATTGAGTCCTTTCTGTTGAGTGGGGTTAGGGGTAATTCTATTCTATCAGAACTCAATCACTTTTTCTATAGTTTTTTCACTTTTGGTCTCACATCTATTGTAACACTACAAACAATTTGCATCAAAATTGCACAGAAGCATTGACAGATGGCGAGCAAAATGGTATAATGCGTGTATGCGATGCTGTTCGCAGACTCTACACAATACACAATGAAAGCCGAGAAAAGGAGAATAGTTAATGCGAATGAAGTATTCAGCCAAACGTTTGTTTCGCTTGATTCCCGCGATGGCTCTGCTGTTGCTGGGTTGCTGCGCTGTGACCGGATGCACCGGAAACGGCGGTGAGGAAACCTCTGCCACGGGGACACAGCACGTAGAGGAATCGGGAGAACCGACTGGTTCTGACCAACACACGGAAACTGAGACGCCCACCGAGCCTTGGACGGAATCCGGCACCACGGAAGAGACTGCCGAGTCTGAGACGATTCCGCCGGAGGATCCTGCACTCAATGTCTTCCCCACCGAGGGGGATAACATTGAAATCGGCATTTTCTGGGAGCCGCCTGCAAAGTTCACGACGCCCCAGCAGTACGATTGGATCCGGGATGCGCATATCACCTTTATCGAGATGACCAACCGTGAGCTGATC
Organism: Oscillospiraceae bacterium; assembly: GCA_022009675.1. Lineage (GTDB taxonomy): Bacteria > Bacillota > Clostridia > Oscillospirales > CAG-272 > CAMEON01. The sequence goes on from CP091718.1 coordinate 54,516, forward strand.
AGCGGTAAGGACGGCCCTCAGAATGAGCTGAAGCTTGCCGCCGAGCGTGGAATCGGCGTGACGTACAATCCCGGTGCGGACGGCAAGAATATTATGTCCATGACCGATGCCCAGTTGGTAGATTACCTGACCCGTTTGCAGGATGATCCTACTATCATCGGTATCCATGTCGTTGACGAGCCGACCAATCCGTGGGCATACGGACGCGTCTGCCGGATCATCAAGCAGAACGGACTGTGCGCACGCCTCAATTTCCTGCCTTCCTTTGCAACTTGGGTGTTTGAGAACTACCAGGGTCACGTAGAGGATACCATCATCGCGACCGGGCGGGAGAATTACAGTTACCTTTCCTACGACCAGTACCCGTTCCCCTATAACGGCGGGAATCCGTCCGCCATGTACGCCAACCTGAACCAGTTCCGCGAAATCGGTCTGAAGTACGATGTGCCTACCGCGTTCTACATTCAGTCCATCGGTGAGCACGGAAACTTCCGTCGCACCAACGGCAACGAAATCCGGTTGCATACTTCTGCCGGCCTTGCATACGGGATCAAGTCCTATACCTACTTCACATGGTGGACGACCGGCTTCTGTGATCCGGCAGATTACGGAATCATCTCTCCTTACGGCGAGAAGACCGATATTTACGATGATGTCACCGAAATCAACGCACAGGTGCTGAAGGTGGGGCGTCTGCTCCGTCGGCTGGATGCGCTGGAGGTGTACCACAACCGCGGCACGGAGGCGGGCGTGACGTCATTGAACAGAAATACTGCGCCCATTTACCCGGAGACCGGACGCTTTATCGTTTCCTTGATGCAGGATCGTGAGACAGGGCGTGACTACATCATGCTGGTCAATAAGCACTACAAGAAGGAAACGACTGCTGAGTTCTCCCTGTCTGACCGTATTACGCATTTGTACAACTGTACCAATGCCTCCTACGAGGAAATGGATATTTCCTCCGGAAAGGTTACCCTGACCTTCCAGCCCGGTGGCTTTATCCTGCTCGCGGTTGGTCAGCATGACAACATTGTGGATAAGGTCGTGGATGTTGATAAGGACAATCTGGCGAAGAATAAGCCTGTTTCTGTCAGCGAGGTTAACCCCGGTAACGGCTGGTATGCGTATACGCTGACGGACGGAAACCGTACCGATGAAAACAGCGTTGGCCGCGGCTGGCGCACAAGCTCTGAGCAGGGCTTTGTCACGGTGGATTTCCTCCGCGATGTGACCTTCAACCGCGTTGACCTATACCCTACCGGTTCAGGCTACGATATGGCAGAGGCGTTCCCGCGTGATTTTGCCATTCAGTTCTCCGTCGACGGCGAAACCTGGATTGATATTCTTACCAAGACGGACTACAAGGATGTAGCCAACGCTGTTCCCAGCTTCCAGTTTGAGGCGGTGACAGCCCGTTATGTCCGCGTGTACGTTACGCGCGGTACCGGAAGCGGTTTTGCCCTTGCCGAGATTGAGGTCTTCCATGACGATGGCAGTCTGCCTCCGGCGGACAGTTCGCACTACAAGACAGCGGGCGGCGAGGATGGCGGAACCAACGTGGCATTGAATCGCCCGGTGACGGCATCCAGCAACCTGGCGGGCTGGGATCCTTCCAGACTGACCGACGGAAACCATGGCACGTTGTGGTCGTCTGCTCTGAACCGGCACGCGACAGCTGACGAGGAGGAGTACTTTACGGTTGACCTGATGGATGCCTACACGCTGGATCGCATCGTGTTGATCCCGCGTGTCAACGACGAGTACTTCCCACAGATCTTTGAGGTGCAGGTTTCAGACGATGGGGAGACCTTCACCACCGTCAAGACGGTGGAGTATCCGACGCAGAACAAGGGGACCGTTCCGATTACCGTGAAGCTGGAGGATACCGTCCAGGCGAGGTATGTACGTATTCGTGCGACCAAGTTGCGTGACCTCGCCGGCTTCGGAGATGGCTTCCTGTTCCAGTTCTCCGAGATTGAAATTTACAACATGTAATTCGTGTTCAAAAAGTTCCGGTGACAGACAAGTGTCTGAATCACCCTTTGTCAAGTAGACAGTAAAAAGTAAAAAAGCGAAAGCATTAAAAAAACAGCCGAGCCCTCTTGATTACAGGGGATTCGGCTGTTCCTTTCGTTATTCCCACTCCTCAAATCGCACTCCCAATTAGGGTGTGTTTCTACCATCTGTTGACACATATATTCCCGAACCTTTCGCAGACGATGATAATATGCGCCTTTACTGATTCCCAGGCTTGCACACCATTCATCCACCGGTATCCCTTGCTCCTGCCGCTCCTGTACCTGTCGCTGCCACTCGGACAGTTGCACCTCTCGCTTTACCGCTACGATTGCTTGACTTGATTCATTCATCTTTCCTTTTCCTCCGTGTGTTTCGGACTGCAACGAACTTCAATTGTACTTCATTACAGTTCGTTGAAATTTGTTGTACTTCATTGTACCACATTCAGAAAGATTCTTGAAGGCGCGGGGGGATCTGTGGCTTACTTTTTTTGCCCGAAATGTTAATAGACTGGACAATATTTCCGTCGCCATCGTAGACGTAGAAAAAAACTCCGCACCTCAAAGAAAGTGCGGAGAAAGCTTATAACAGTTGATCTGTTAAGATAAATATTCAATAGATATGTGATCGCCTGAATTTTGTCCACTAACCGTCCAAAAAAATCAATGCTGTATGTCATTCCCTGTAAATCAAAATTGAATGTCTTCCTCGTCGGGGAAATACCATTGACTGTAAATTGTGCGGTTGAATAACACCACCCAAAAACGGTATTGTCATGTCTTCGATAAGGAAAAAGAATCCATTGATCCGGATTACCGTCCATTAAAAATTCTGATGGGTGAGCCAGGTCATATTCCTCTGTCCAACCGGAAACACTGTACAAATCGTTTGCATTGGAAGCAAAAGTAACCGTTACCAATGTTTCATTTTGCGAAAGAAAAGTCATCAAAACGATGTCATCAAACGTTGTCTTTTCAAATATGATTTTGGGTGTTAAGGTTTGCATTGTATTAAGATCTTGTTCAGCTGCTTTTTGCAGAGCCTTTTCCGGAGAGGTCTCCCATACATCACCCCAGAAGGCATATCCGTCATTTAACAAGGCTTTTACCGCAAAGAAAGCCACGATCACCACAAGAAGTATTGCAACAACCAGAAAAACCATTGCTCTTTTTTTCATAAAAACAACCTCTTTAAATTACGCGGGTAAATATCTTAACCCGCTTAAAATAATAGCACCAATTGATGCAAGTGCTGCCCCTTTGGCAGACAAAGCAGCAACTGCACTCATAAATGCAGGTGCGAGTGCAGGCAACACAACACAAACGCCTACAACAGTGACCGCTATAGCAAGTTTAAGCAGATGTGCAACTGATATATAAAGTCCAGTGGTGAACTCGAGTCGTCCATCTTTTGTCACATGCGAAATTGAAATTGCAAAATAACTTTTTTCCAGTCAGTTCCCCTCAGAAAACTAACCGTGTGATTGCAAATAGTTAATCCTAAAGTAGTTTCAAGTTTTTCCTCCCCAACCAAGTTGGAAACTCACCCCTTTGAAACTCGCCTCAATGCTCGACTTGGAGGGTTCTTTATACCCCTTTTTGTAGCAACTTCCAAAAAAACAATTGCATCTCTAATCCGAGTTTGTTGAATTTTATAAGATTAATTCTTCCGTCACTTGTGACCTTATCGATAAACTTGTTCAATATCCAGGCAATCCAAGTTTCATTGATGGGAACCTCTAAAAATCAGTTCCCGGCATTCAATTTTGCGATTCAATATCATGAAACATGAGCGGCGAATCGCATTCCGGACACATATTTCATGTATTTGTCGGGGTTGGAAGCCCCACATTTGCGGGCGTTTCCTGCAAAATGGTACAGTTATCCTGTGACAGCCTCCTTTCGGCTTAAAAAGGAGTAGCGACAAAGGTTATAAACCAAGTTTGTCAGCCCAATGTTGAATGCAGCGCGCTTGATCCCGATGGAACGCACCGTCAAACCGTGCATGGACATGGTCATCCTCCCGGATCAGTTTAGTGGCTTCTGTAGAGTCATGGACATTGGCAGCCGTGCCTTCGATTATGTGAATATACCCCGTTCCTGCATCCACTCCAGCGTGAACCTTCATCCCATGATACCACTGATTCCCCTTCTTCGTCTGATGCATCTCCGGATCTCGGGTTCCTGTACGGTTTTTCGTGGAACTGGGAGCAGAAATGATGGTAGCATCCACAATCGTACCGCCATGCATCAGCAAGCCGGATTCCTCAAGGCGATCCCTGATGTCAGTAAAAATCTTCTCTCCGATGTTGTGTTTCTCAAGCAGATGGCGGAACTTCAGCAAGGTTGTCGCATCCGGAACCTGTTCCGTCATAAAATTTATGCCAAGAAAACTACGCATGGCGTAGCTGTCATATATGGCGTCCTCTGTCCCTTCGTCGGACAGGTTGAACCATGTCTGCATCAGATACATCCGTAGCATCGTCTCGATACCCCGAACAGGTCGTCCATGCTCTCCCTTCGGATAGTACGGTCTGATCATTTCTACCCATGCTTTCCACGGGATGATCTCTTCCATCTTGTTGAGAAATTCCTCCCGCACACCTGCCTTGCTTTGCTTTCCTCCATTATACTACTTTTTCGAATATTTTTTTCAAGGCTTACATTAATCAGTGTTTCCTTAGCAATGCTTGTACAATATCTTTTTCTATTCATAAGTTTCTCTTTTCATATTTGATAGTTCTCTGCTTGTTTTAAAAACATTTCAGAATACAACCCTTGTACTTTCATCAACTCGTCATGTGTTCCGCTTTCTATTAATTTTCCATTATTTACCACTAGTATCTTGTCCATATTTCTAACAGATGACAACCGATGAGCAATCATTATAGTGGTAGTCTCTTTACTTCGTTCGAAAAGAGACTGGTTTTAACATTATATTCAGCCATAGGATCTAATGCAGCTGAGGGTTCATCTAACATAAGCAAGGAGAATCTTTTTGTTGTAGTTCTTGCAACTGCAACTTTTTGTGCTTCACCGCCTGAAAGTACAATTCCATTATCATCAAACTCTCTGGTTAACGTCGAATCATTTGAAGCCCCGTTTTTTTGCAACAATTAAATCCAACCCAAATGCTTTTTGCTTCCGCTATTGCTTTTTCTGTTGAATTATCATAAAGTCCAATATTCTCATCCATAGAAAAAAAGCATAGATATTAGTGTTCTGAAATGCGACACCTATGGCGTTACGTAATTCAAACAGATTATAATCATTTATATTCACACCATTTATCAATATCTCACCGGACTGTACGTCATGTAACCTCAACAGGAGCTTTTACTATGGTTGATTTTACCCGCACCATTTTTCGCCGACTATGGCAACTCGTTCACCCGCGGATATCCTAAAACTGATATCTCTTAACGCAAAAGACGAATTTGGATACGAAAAAGTCACATGCTTGAATTCAACCCCAAATGGTTTATCCGATATAACGCCAATTCCATCCATTTTTTCCCTTTGATAAGAAAAAAATTCATGTATATTACCTCCGTATTTTTTTCCAATTTGTTGGTCCGTGCGGAAGATATCAAAAATTTGATAAAAGAGATCGTTAAGCTTGTTTGCTGCCAGCAACAATGTCATATAAGCGCCCACTTCGGACACTTTGCCATTATATATAGAACCGGCTATTCCAATTACTATAAATACATCCGCAATTCTGACAAGCAAGTCGTTTATTATTAACAAATAAAGTGTTTTTTTGCAATATATTTTTCTGATTAAGTGTATTTTATTTTGGGTTTCTTTTTTTCATAATGAGCTAAAATAATACTCTTCAATTTTGTTGTACGCAATTCTGCCGCATATGACTTCTGATAAAAAATGCGGTGAAAGTAATCCATTTTTCTGTCAATTGGTACAGCCTCTTCGTCTTTTTGCAGATCAAGTTTGTTAACTTTTGCAACTACAAGCGACTTTAATGCAAAGCTTATTGCCATAATAACAATTACCCACCATATACTTGTTGCAATTATTGTTATAAGTGACGCTATTGTTATAATTAAAGTCAAACTAGACACAATAAAAACCGACGGTCTCTGTACTTTTGTTGGCATATTCTTTTTATTGCCCATGAAAATTTATCATAGTAATCTGGGTTATCAACATAATCATATCTTGTTTTGCAGCATTGTTCATATATTTCGCGATTGATGTTCGCGCGTATCCGAACACTCACAGACTCTTTGTATGCATTATTAAAAAGGTCATCTAAAAAAAGTAATTAGTAAAAAAACACTCTCAAAAACCAATTACAGTAGAAACGATAACTAAAAAAATCTTTATGTGAAGAAAGCAAGTTTAACACTGCTTGCGGAAAGTATACTTGAAGGACAGAGTCAAGTGGGAGAATAATTACAGCAAATAATATAGAAATGATCAAATATAATTTGCCGTATTTAACATATGGCTTTAATAACCAACGTATTTCTTTTCATTTTTTTCTACCTCTCCTAATTTAAATACGTTATAAGCAAACCGTCAGTGTGTTTTCAGCATTATCTTTAAGTGGCATTTTTTTCAATATTGTATTGACTTTTTCATACGCTTCCTCAGAATTTGAGTATTCAAAATAAAAATCCCTTTGTTTGCTTAGTTAAAAATTTGATATCCGTATACAAATTCGAAATATTATAGCAATTCCCCAAATTACAGGCAATATTCATCAGCCTTAAACCAGCCGACGAATCCCGTTGACTGACGCACAAAAGCGCACAGGAGACGGTTTCAGGCAAGAGTTCGGCAGTCCGGCTCTCCCATTTGCGCAAAAGCGCCTTTACCTTCGACCACAGCATCTCAATCGGATTCATATTTTCTCATCTCCCTGTGACATATTGTACCACCTTTTTGCTGCAGTTGTCAAGGGTGACTGCTATTTTGGAAGTTGCTATAGTGGCTTCTGTAGAGTCATGGACATTGGCAGCCGTGCCTTCGATTGTGTGAATATACCCCGTTCCCGCATTCACTCCCGCGTGAACCTTCATCCCATGATACCACTGATTCCCCTTCTTCGTCTGATGCATCTCCGGATCTCGGGTTCCTGTACGGTTTTTCGTGGAACTGGGAGCAGAAATGATGGTAGCATCCACAATCGTACCGCCATGCATCAGCAAGCCGGATTCCTCAAGGCGATCCCTGATGTCAGTAAAAATCTTCTCTCCGATGTTGTGTTTCTCAAGCAGATGGCGGAACTTCAGCAAGGTTGTCGCATCCGGAACCTGTTCCGTCATAAAATTTATGCCAAGAAAACTACGCATGGCGTAGCTGTCATATATGGCGTCCTCTGTCCCTTCGTCGGACAGGTTGAACCATGTCTGCATCAGATACATCCGTAGCATCGTCTCGATACTCCCGAACAGGTCGCCCATGCTCTCCCTTCGGATAGTACGGTCTGATCATTTCTACCCATGCTTTCCACGGGATGATCTCTTCCATCTTGTTGAGAAATTCCTCCCGCTTCGTCGTCTTTTTCCGGTTTCCGTATTCAACATCCGTCAATGTTATCTGATCTTTCATACCGCACACCTGCCTTGCTTTTGCTCTCCTCTATTATACTACTTTTTGAATATTTTTGCAAGGTTTACATTAATCAGTGTTTCCTTAGATTTTGCATAAAAGATAGTTTTCATAATCATCACTTCCCGGCAATATAGTCCAAGCCGGAAAGAATATATTCATCACCGTCTCGAGACACAATTTTTCCTGCTGATGATTTGGCTGATCGTATCCATGCCATTGATTTGTCGGTAACTCCAACAATTGCCCACGGCGAGTGGAAAGAAGCCTTCACCGCCCACGATGGAATACTCGCACAGATCAAACTGGTATGTTGCCTTGACGCTATCACTGTCGTCGCGCAAAACAACACGAACCAGTCCGACATTTTCCGTAAAATAACACGCCACGACTTGCTCCTCACGCTTGCGAACGAAAACGCGGCATTGGTATTCCGTCCCGTCCTGCATATGAATCACCGCATCCTCTACTCGCGTGTTCTGCCAGTCATACGCCTCCCCGACTGCAAGAGACCCATCGAAGAGAAGTTTATTCATGTTCCAATATCCGACAGGATCCATGCACGAACTGTATCCTTTCAATATCGGCAGATGAAAGCACAGCATCGCGGGAACTGACTGGGTAGGCGAATTCCAATAGGAAAAGGTCAACGGAGCAAGCAGGATCGCGCCATCCTTGCTGATCAATTTTTGACCGTATGCCGCGTAATGGATGATATTCCGATGAGCGTGATGATCCATCTCACACAGGAATGCCTCGCTTGCCAACGCACAGGCATATGGCTCAGAAAATCTGTCAAGATAGCGCAAGGCTTTCCTACAATCCTGCAATCTATCTCCGATATTCGCATATGCCCATGTCAGCTTCAGGTACAGTTCACCGGCATAATAGGGCGCATCGTGTAGCAAAAACCAGTCGATTCCCTCCCGCACCAATGCTGTTTTCTGCGCGTTATGCGCATGATTTTCGTAGAAAACGAGCCCTCGCTGATACACCTCGTTGATCAAATCCGCATCTTGGGTTTGCTTGGCTGCAGTCAAAACCGTGTCAAATACTGCAAAAAAGTCATCCCGACCCTGCCCTAGCGGTGGAACGGCATACGTGATAAGAAATTTGATGTCTTCCCTATCAAGAACGTAATGCGGGTGAGCAACAACGAAATCAATCAAATCATAATAGGTGGGATATTTTTGACGAAAAGGATCATTATTCTTTACGTCGCAAATCATTTTTTTCACAGTACCTGCTTCTGTTTCAGAATCCCCTGCATTCTTTTTGAAATATGCCATATATTTAAATCTCCAAATTCCATTACTATTCCCGCCATACTCACTCAAAAAAGATATACATGATCGAGTTGTTACTCAAATTTTTTCCTCCTTTATTTTTTTCACCCAAACATCTTGATTATTTCTGCTTTCACAGAGAAAGCCTGCCTCTCGGTAAATATGTACCATATGCTCATAGTCATTCTCCGACAGCATGTTGCACTTATTGGGATAAGCCTCTACACATGTATATCCTGCACGCCGCGCATCGTCGCAAATATGCCGCAAGAGTGCCGATGCTACCCCACAGTTTCTATGGTCAGGAAGAACCTCAAAGCACATAATGCATTTCACCTGTCCTTCCATGGACGGATGAGCAGACATCAACCGTGGATAGCAACTCTTATCGTTGGCATTGCACCATCCGATAGGCGTTCCGGACGCATATGCAAGATACCCGCCAAGTCTCCCCTCATCTATCAGCTTTTCAGCCGCTTGCTTTGTGGCTGTGCGCAAATTCTTTTCCCCGCGCGCAACAGGAGCTTCGATCTCGCAGTAGTTCTCCTCGTCTGTCATGTTCCAACAGGTACACATGCAGGCGCTGTGGCCATCCTTCTTTTGTACCTCACCGAAAAAGGTAAAGAAATCTGCTTTAGTATCCAATGAAAGCGGTAAAATATCAAATACAGATGTCATCATCAATTCATGCTCCCTATTCATCACTATACTACCCCATAGGCGTCCTCTATTTCACTTCACGCAGGATTGCTGTAGATGATATGCGTTTCTATCATTTTGTTAATATCCGAGTCATCCATTGATCTAAAAGGTCCGCAGATTGCTCGGCATTTAAATCCGTCGTATCTATACGCTCCATCTCGGGATACTGATATTTTGTGCGCCCAGAATACACTTGATTGCGAATCAGAGACTGCTCCAACCACGTTTTGTCGATGTTGGATATTCTCTGATGGGACGCTTCTCTATACTTCCCCTCGATGCGCCTTTTCAGTTCCTCCTCGTCACACACAAGGGAAACAAAATGCATACGCTTATGTATTTCCTCGTCAATCCCGCAAAAGCAATCCGGATATGCGTCCACATAAAAGACAACAGCACGGCTTGTTTGGTCTGAAATATCCAAACATATATCCACCCATGTTTTCCTGCATTCTGAGATCACTTCCGGGAAGGCCATCACATTACATAAGTCCCCTTTAAGTATGATATACGTATCACTTTTGCGCGCCATGAGTATCTTGGCAATGGTGGATTTTCCAACCCCCATAGCCCCAGAAACAATAAACAAAGGAAAATTTGTTTTTTTCATTTTTGTTTTTCCTTTTCAAGAATAATTTTTATTGAAATACCATTTCTAAGTTGTAACACATATGTTTCCTATTCATCACGATACCACCCTCATAGGAATCCATCCTTCTCTTAACCATAATAGCTATAGATGATATCCGTTTCTATCTTGTTATGACCATGTCTTTTCTGACGACGCGGAAGTTTTAAGACGGTTCCGGCTTTTGTCGGAATGGCAGTTTTTCAATCTGCCTGTCTGAAAAATTTATTTATCAGACTTATTCTCCTTTTACATGATCTGAACACTATTCGGCTTGATGCTGTATGTATTGATGACATCTGACCAAGCATCTCCAAACGTATACCCCTCAAGGCAAGATATCCTTCCGTCACGTATGAACAACGCAAAGCCTACCTCGCATACATCATTCAGAGTGGCAGTGAGCATTCCTAGTTCTTGCTTGAAACCCGCGTCTACTATAAGCCCTTCCGTAACGTTTTCAAAATAAGTAAAAAAAGCCATGCCCTCGTAAATTCCCTCGCTTTTTGATGCTATCAGCATACTGCTCTATCATCAAATTTTTGTACGCAGGCAACTCTTCAGATATGGTCATGATAATGTCATATTCAAATTGTTCAAACAACATACTATCCGCCTCATTTGATAAAAAAGTTCCAATATGTAAGCGACCATTTATTACGTTTCCACGTATGGTAATATTGAATCCGTTTACAGACACAGTAATTTGGTTATAAGCATTTATTACACCGCTTATACACGCCGCTGTCACATAAGACTGTCCAGCTGACAATACAGCACCATATGCAGCCGCTTGATTTCCTCCATAGCTGTTCAAAAAAGGGGCCAAATTGTGCTGGGGATTATCGAATATATGATGATAATCATTTTCGCACCCACTCGTTGCCATCGGCTGGAGTTCATTCTCATTTCCAAGATTCACGGTTGCCTCTATCACGGTGTCATTTTCTTCAGCCATTACAGCATTTGCTGAGAACGCAGAGGCGCTGCATATGATCATACAAAAAGTCAAACAAACGGATACGTAGCCATGGTAATATCCCTTCCTTAATTGTTTTATGGTTAAATCTTTCAGACTTTACTCCACGTCACATTGTATGTAATTAAGTACACTTTTTACAGTGAAGTTATCGTGCATATAAAACCTTTGAAAAGAGACAAACTGCTGTATTTTCAATGGCTTCTTTTATTATAACATAGAAAATCATTTCCGTCAATCATCAGAGAAAATGTTTTGGGGTAAATGTACAAAAGTGCACCTTATTACAGTGATTTTTATATTTTTGTCGCCGAGCGAAGCCCTGTATTCACGCAATCGGTGGTAAAATGTCGATTCGCACATACCGCACAATTCCGCCGCTTCGCGTGCCCGGATGGTTCCGCTTTCCCACCGCTGCACGATATCGGGAAAGTTATCCGGTGCCTTAATCACCGGTCTGCCGAATTTCATCCCTTTTGCCTTTGCCGCCGCAATTCCCTCGGCTTGTCGCTTACGGATATTTTTCGCGCTCGTTCTGTGCAACAAAGGACAGCACCTGAAGCACAATATCGGCAAGAAAGGTTCCCATCAGATCTTTACCCCTCCGCGTATCGAGCAACGGCATATCTATGACCGAAATATCCACTTCTTTCTCTCGCGTCAGATAGCGCCACTGACTTTGTATATCCTCGTAATTTCGCCCAAGGCGGTCAATGCTGAGGATTTGTATCCCTCCGTGTTTTATAATAATCTCAATATACAGAAAAATCGAGTAGGAGGCTGCCCATTGGCTGAGCAGCCGACCTCTGCTTCCAGATATACATTCGTATTCTTCTGCGAAGCCACTCGTTCCACCTTTCCATATCGTTCTTCATCTCCGCTATTCCGTAATATCCAAGCCATCCTCGCATAAACACCTTTACCTTGTAAAACACGGTATCAAGCTTTCTGCCCTGACTTCGGGAAGTAAGTCTTTTCAGCTTTTCTTTGGCTTTCTTCTTCGACTTTGCGTGAACCCGGATATATGCACCCTTTCTGTCCCTTCCCATCGCAAAGCCGAGAAACCGAAATTTCGGATTGAATAAACGCTTACCGCCCGGCTCTTTTCCGTATTTACCTTGAGCTTCAGTTTCTTCTCAAGGTATGACGTACTTGTTCCGAGCAATCTTTCTGCCGCACGGATACTCCCCCGCAAGGAGTATTATGTCATCTGCGTAGCGGATTACCTTTACCCCTCTGCCCTCAAACTCCTTTGTCGAATTTGTCGAGATAGATATTTGCAAAGTAATGGCGAAAGATTTCCTCCTTGGGAGGGAACCTTCTTCCGTTTTTCATTACGATACCGTTCTCCATCACTCCGCTCTTCAGATATTTCTTGATAAGGTCTGTCAACCGCTTGTCTTTAACTTCCTGTCGGAGCATATTCATAAGCAATTCGTGGTTGAGTGTGTCAAAGTATTTGGATAAATCAAGGCATACGGCATATTGGTACCCCTCGTCCGCATACTCCTTCACTTTGAGTATTGCATCCTTTGCGCTTCTAGTGCGGTCTGTAGCCGTAGCTTCCGTCCGAAAAACTTCGGCTCATAGATTGGTGTCAGCACCTGCGCTATTGCCTGTTGGATAATGCGGTCTATTACGGTTGGTATTCCAAGCTTTCGTACACCGCCGTTATCCTTTTGGATTTCCACTCTTCGCACCGGAGACGGCTTGTATTTGCCGTTTCTTATGCTTTCGAGCAGTTCTTCCCGATGTTCCTTCAGCCACGGAAGCGCTTCATCTACGGTCATTCCGTCTACTCCGCTTGCTCCCCTTTATTGGCTTTCACCCGCCTGTAGGCTCTGTTCAGATTATCTCTGTCAAGCACCTTTTTCAAGCAAGTCTGCACCGTCTCTTTCTTCTGCTTTCTGAGTTTCGGCACTGTACGCTTCTGCATACTCTTTGTGTTCCACACCATCCCTTCGCAGGAAGCCACCACTCCCGGTGTATTCTGTTTTTCATTGTACCGACCTCCTTCAGCCGTTTACTTGAGACTTATGATTGTTCAGCCCTTCCCGAGCTTTTTCTCGGTACTATGGCTTCTGCTGACTTCTTGCGGTTCGTTGTTACTATGCTTCGTTTCGAATTCGTCTACTCCTATGCACCCGCAAGACCTCCCCGGGTAAGCGTAATCACTTTCACCTCCTTATATCTGCTGCATTTACGCCTTGAATTTCGGGCAGTATCGGACTTTTGTTTTTGTCTTGCAAACTCATCCATTTTCAAAACGCCTTTTATGCAGTTTCTGTTCGTCAGACCGAGGTTTTGCCTCCGACTTCTTGCCGACTCCGCCGCTCGACGGTCGCCCTTGTCTTTAGCTAACAGTTCCTACTGCCATGCCTGTAGCGGACTTTCACCGCCAAGTTATTACGCGTGCCGGGCACACAAGACGACCGTTTGGGCACCTGCGATAAAGCAGGTGCCCAAAGCGGTTTCAAGAACAAAATTACAAAATGATTGGTTGTCGGATGCGGACGAATTACAGTAAATAAATTCAAAAAGAGGTTACTGTAATGAAGAACACAAATAAAAAGAACAACGCAAGCATAAACATTGATGACATTTTCGGACACGACCGCAAGGAACTTGACAATTGCTTTGAGATCTGCTATACCGAACATGACGGTCTGCTCTACCCCCGACTTCGTTCTGCCGAAGCAAACACATTTCTCTATCGGTAAATACGGAAGTTTACGCCTTGCATTCATAGAGGAAATCGTTATGAGTGAGGTCATCTACCGATAAAAAACCGGGCGCTGTCTTAACAAGTAAACGAATCATTAGACTCTTGCCTGCTGACAGCGACCTTGAGCGAAGTGAAAAACATTGAAGTCAACCGCACAAATAAGCGCTCTGATAAACACAGCCGCCCGATCGTGAAAAAGTCGGGTGGCTTTTGCTATGAAAGACCTCTCTTTTGTATGAGTACATCAGTTTTCATTCCAGCTTCACATTCGTCAGGTTTTCCGTTCTCCCCGTAAGTGCGAAATTCTCACATTACCGTAATCTCTATATCGGTTTATTCGTGATAGTTGTGTTGATAACATATCCGACATCCCCTTCGACACAGACGGTTCTGTCGGCAATCTCATCAGGGCAGAATGCCTCACCGAGGTTGCTGCAGGCATAGGTCGCACGATTTTTGTGCTCATCTGGCAGAGGGATATTTGATGATGACAGACGTGTTATACCCGACACCAAGTTTGAAAAAGCAATACTTTTTTTGTCCATTCCTCGTGCGCAGGAAACTTGCATAATACTCCACTGCCTCGTGCCGACCTTCGTCCTCGACAAACCGGTTATCCGCGCGAAGAGTCATGGACAGCGTGTTTGAAAGTGAAAAGCAAAATAAGCGAAAGCAAGGGCGCGGCAATCATGTTTTTGCAATTTTGCGGTTGAAAAACGAATTTTTTCACTTACCTCTTGCAAAAACGAAAAAGTATGATACAATATGACCGGAAGGACCGAAACAGTCATATTTCAGGAGGCGCAACCTTGGCTTTTACAGATTTTTGAAACCGAACAGCTTCGCAAGGCGCTGCTGAAGGAAACGAGACATTGCGCCGTCACGCTGGGGATGAAGAAAAACCTCCGTGGATCAGCTGACAAGGGCTGTCGGCATTGCAAAAAGGCTCGTTCTATAAATTCTACGAATCCAAGGAAATGCTGTTCTTTGCAGTTTTGGAGGGTATACATTCCGAGCTTTACGAGGTGGCTGACCGGGTATTGAGCGAAAATGTCGGTTTGTCTCAATCGGAACGCGCGGCAAAGGCGACTCTTGCCGTCTGTCGGCGGCTTTCTGATACCGGCGATATGATTTTCATTGAAAACGATGCGAAGCTGCTTTTGCAGAGACTGCCGGATGAGGTCAAAAACGTGCATTACCACGATGACGAAGCGCATATCCGTCAGCTTCTGGAAAAATATGACCTTGTGCCCAAGCGCGGCGCTTCTCTTGCTGCCGCGACTGTACGTGGACTGATTCTGACCGTCTCGCACAGGGAGCAGATCGGAGAATTATACCCGCAGGTGCTGGAAACGCTGGTGTACGGTGCCTGCAGAGAATTGTTTGAATAAGGCGAAAAGCCGCAGAGATGCGGTTTTTCAAAACCGCACAAGTTAGTCGAGAGTAACTGACTT
Organism: Oscillospiraceae bacterium; assembly: GCA_022009675.1. Taxonomy (GTDB): domain Bacteria; phylum Bacillota; class Clostridia; order Oscillospirales; family CAG-272; genus CAMEON01. The sequence goes on from CP091718.1 coordinate 69,888, forward strand.
TCGGCTATGTGGAAATATCAAAGGAATGTAACCATGAAAGAAAGAGAAAAATTTTTGGGACAGAAATGCCCGTATTTACAACCGCTTCATGCGCAAAGACCACGAGGCATATGAAAAGATATACGAGCTTATCCGACCGATTGTGAAAGCTAAAACGGTGCTTGAGCTCGCAACGGGCACCGGACTGATTGCCAAAATATCGTGAACGCAGCGGCACTTATCGAGGCGACAGACGCTTCCGAAAAGATGATTGCCGAGGCAAAGCGGGGTAACCGCTCTGCGAAGCTGCACTTTTCGGTGCAGGATATGTTTTTCCCTGCCCCTATGCGGACGGATCCTTCGATGCAGTAATCGTGTCAAACGCCCTGCACATTGTGCCGCAGCCGGAGAAAGCTCTGCGGGAAATCAGGCGCGTGCTGAAGGACGACGGCGTACTGATTGCGCCGACATTTACTCACGCGGGAAATTCGTTTTCGGCAAGGTGAGAGCGTTTTTTATGAAGCTGGCGGGATTTCCCCTTCACAGCAGGTGGACGAGCGAGGAATATCTGACTTTCCTGCGGCAGAACGGCTGGACGGTGCGGAAAAGCGTGGTTCTGAAAGCATCCTTCCCGTTAACTTATACCGAATGTGTGAAATCGGAGGTGTGATATGTCATTTTTTGAAAACACCCGCAACCCCGTGGGGCTTGGCGGAAAAATCATGGTTGCCCTGATGAATCTCGGTCACAGCCCCGTGGCACGGTGGGGACTTCGCTTCTTGGAGCTTACTCCTGATGCCAAAGTGCTGGACTGCGGCTGTGGCGGCGGGGCGAATATCAAAAGGCTGTTGAAGTTGTGTCCGAAAGGCACCGTACGGGGATCGACTATTCGCCCGTCAGCGTTGAGAAGTCAAAAAGGGTCAACAAAGCCGCCGTTGCGAGGGGACGCTGCGATGTGCTGTGCGCGAGCGTGGCGGAGCTACCGTTTGAATCGGAGCAGTTCGATCTGGTCACGGCCTTTGAAACCGTCTACTTCTGGCCTGATCTGCCGCGGTGCTTTTGCGAGGTCGGACGGGTGCTGAAGACCGGCGGAACCCTTCTCATCTGCAACGAGAGCAACGGCGACACGGACAGGGACGAGAAGTGGACGGAAATCATCGGCGGCATGACCATCCATAAAGACACAGAGCTGAAAGCGTATCTGGAGCAGGCGGGCTTTCACGATGTTCAGATACACAAAAAGAAAAGCTGGCTCTGCATTACGGCGCGGAAATGAGGGGGGCTAAATCATGAGTATCTTTGCATCTATCTTACGCAGCGTATACAAGCTCTCCGGCGCGAAAAAGGCGTTCGCCTTGCCGGAGGATGCACTGCGAAAGGAAATTGAAAAGCAGAACCGGCATCGTGGCGTTTTTACGCCCACCGACCGCAAGGCATATTATGAAACGATCACGGTGAACGGCTTTCCCTGCCTGATTGTCAGAGAGAATGAAAAGCCGTCCGAGCGCGCGATTCTCTATTTCTTTGGTGGCGGCATGGTGATCGGCGCCGATAAGGGCGACCTGCCCGTGATGCGCAAGCTGTGCCGCGAGACCGGCTGTGATGTGTGGTTCCCGTTTTATCCCCTCTGCATGGAGTATTGTATCACCGAAACCTATGCGATGGTTTACGAATGTTACCGGAAAATGATTGGGCTGTATGGCGGCGGAAATGTCAGTACTTGCGGCTTTTCCTCCGGCGGTGCGCTGGCTTTGGGAATCGCGGCGCACAACAACGCGCAGCCCGAGCCGCTGCCGCAGCCGAGGCACATCGTTGCCGTATCCCCCGGCGAGGTGCCGTGGAACGATGCGGAAAAGGCGCGGATGCAGGCACTCAATAAACGGGACGTTTCCATCGACTATGCCTTTATGGTGACGGTGGAGAAGTTCATGCGGCACGACTGTGAGAATGTGCCGGACTATATGCTTTCCGGCTCTCGGGGAGATTTTACCGGCGTAGGCGATATTCACTTCTTCTATTCTGCCGACGAGGTGCTCTACGGTGCTTTGCCGGACTTTGAGGAAGCCTGCAAACGGGCAAATGTCCCCTATACGGTGTCCGCCCGCCCGAAGATGGTGCATTGCTACTGTATGCTGCCGATCTTCAAGGAGGCAAAGGAGGACTTTGCGAAAATCGTGGACATTTTGAAAAAATGAGATCGGAAGCGGTCGTGTGATGATTGAAACACGGAGGAAGAACCATGGAACGAAAAGAAGCTGTTCGCAGCGCGTACCGAATGACGGGCGGAAACAGTTTTTATGACGGCATGATCACCTGCTCTACTCTGAACGGGAAAGCGGTGTGCCGTCTGGTGTGGGCAATGAACAAGGCGGAAAACGACGCCTATCTGGAAAAGGCACTGTCCGGTATTCCGGAGAATTTCTCGGGCAGACTGCTTGAGGTGCCGGTCGGAACGGGCGTTCTGACCATGCCGGTTTATCAGACTATGCCAAAGGCGGACATCACCTGTCTTGATTACTCACCCGATATGATGAAGCAGGCGAAGGAAAAGGCAGAGCGCCTGCGCCTGAAAAATGTAACCTTCCGGCAGGGCGATGTGGGTGCGCTCCCTTATGAGGATGGCTCCTTTGACATTGTGCTGTCGCTGAACGGCTTTCACGCTTTTCCGGACAAGGAAGCCGCTTATCGGGAGATTTTCCGTGTACTGAAACCCGGCGGGACGTTCTGCGGCTGCTTTTATATAAAAGGCGAGCATAAGCGGACGGATTGGTTTGTACGGCATATTTATGAAAAGGCGGGATTTTTCACACCGCCCTATGAGACGGTTTCCGACCTGAAGGCGCGGCTGGAAGGCATGTACGCGGATGTGGAAACGGGAAATCTGAAAAGCATGGTATGGTTTGTCTGCCGCAAAGCGGGCTAAAACAGCGACGGTCTCATGCTCAAAAAAAAAAAAAACGAGGAGGGAGGCAAACAGATGAAAGACAGCGAATTGCAAATTGACCGCAGCTGCCATGTGCTGTATTCAAACCCTGCAAGAAAGAGATACGGGCAAAAATTGCTTTGCATTATCCTGCGACAGAGCGAGAGGCGACATGGGAAAAGGTACAGCGGCAGTACATAGACTTTCTCTCCGACTGGCGCACCGATCTGGGCGGCAAAAAGAACTTCCACAACGGCGTAGGCGGCACTTACGACTGCATCGCTATCATGAGCTATTATGTTGTCTGCAAAGCCGTCACATCGTTCCGCGAGATTGAAGAGATGGAAGAAAACCTGATCCTTCCGATCTTCCGCAAGCTGAGGGTTGTTGACTGCAACAAGCCGTTCTGGAGAAAGCTGATGTACAAGGCGTTTGTGCGGGCGAAATGCGGCTGTGACACATGGCACGATTACGAAATGTCGGTTGCGCCTTACGATAAAGATAAGCCCATCTATTATGAATTCACATCGTGTCCGGCGGCGGAGTTTGCTATAAGGCACGGTCTTACGGATATTATGCCCGCCCTGTGCAATGTGGACTATGCGTCCATGGAGCTGCTGCACGCCAAGCTGGTGCGGACGACCACCTGCGTGGACGGTTGCCGATGCGACTATACCATCTGCGGCGATAAAGACCCGTATCTGAAGGAGCATCCCGAATATCGTGACGAGGCGGGCTTCAGGAAAAAACAAATAAAAGCACAACGCAAAGGCGGTGAAGCAAATGGAAGTATTATTCGGAATATTGATTCCTTTTATCGGGACAGCGCTCGGCTCGGCGTGCGTGTTCTTTATGAAAAGATCTCTCGGCGATTTGGTACAGCGCGCTCTTGCCGGCTTTGCCGCCGGAGTGATGGTGGCGGCGTCGATCTGGAGCTTGCTGATCCCCGCCATCGAACAGTCGGAGGGCATGGGAAAGTTGTCTTTCCCTCCTGCCTTTATCGGCTTTTTGGGTCGGCGTGCTGTTTTTTTGCTCTTGCTTGACCGTCTGATTCCCCACCTTCATATCGGAAGCGACAAGGCGGAAGGCCCGAAAAGCAAGCTCGGGCGTACCACGATGATGGTGCTGGCGGTGACCTTACATAACATTCCGGAGGGAATGGCGGTCGGCGTGATGTATGCGGGCTTTCTTGCGGGAAACTCACAGATCACTGCTGCAAGCGCGCTTGCTCTGTCCCTCGGCATTGCCATTCAGAATTTCCCCCGAGGGTGCGATCATCTCCATGCCGCTCAGGGCGGAGGGCGAGAGCAAAGGCAAGGCGTTCTTGGGCGGGGTGCTTTCCGGTGTGGTAGAACCAATCGGAGCAGTGCTGACGCTTCTTGCGGCACGGCTTGTGATTCCGGCTTTGCCGTATCTTCTGAGCTTTGCGGCGGGCGCCATGCTCTATGTGGTGGTGGAGGAGCTGATTCCAGAAATGTCTCAGGGAAAACATTCCAACATCGGGACGGTTTTTCTTTGCTGTCGGGTTCAGCGTCATGATGACGCTTGATGTGGCTTTGGGATAGGATTCAATTTTGAAAGAAGGTACCAAAATGATTCAAACAACCGTAAAGGTTTCCGGCATGGCATGCTCCATGTGCGAGGCACACATCAACGACACGATTCGCCGCACATTTTCAGTGGAAAAGGTGTCTTCCTCCCATACGAAGGGAGAAACCGTTATCCTCTCGCGTGAGCCGCTTGACGAAGCCGCCCTGCGCGCCGCCATTGACGCCACCGGCTACACGGCGGGAGAAGTCCGTGCTGTTCCGTATGAAAAGAAAGGGCTGTTCTCATTTCTGAAAAAGTAAATCATGCGCTTGGAATCGCCGCTTGGGCGGCTTTTCAAAGGCCGATTGGTTAGCTTCAGCTAACTAAAAACACAATCAAGGAGGAACCGTTTTGAAAAAGCAATCCAATCTGTCCCGCCTGCTGGATTACGCGGGGACATACCGAATCCTAAGCTATCTTTCGTGGGTGCTTGCCGCCGCCGGCGCACTGTTGGCGCTGGTGCCGTTTTGGTACATCTGGCGCATTCTGCGGGAGGTAATCGAGGTCGCGCCGAACTATGAAAATGCCGTCCATGTAACGCACTACGGCTGGATGGCGGTGGTGTTTGCCTTTGCCGCCGTGCTGACCTACATCGCGGGGCTGATGTGCTCGCACCTTGCGGCATTTCGCATCGCCACCAATCTGCGCCTTGCCATGACGAAGCATATTGCCACGCTTCCGCTGGGGGAAATCGGGCAGTTCGGTAGCGGCAAGCTGCGCCGCACAATTTCGGAAACAACCGGCGCAACGGAAACCTATCTTGCCCATCAGCTTCCCGACAAGGCAAGAGCTGTGGCGACCATTGCGGGACTTCTGACGCTTCTTCTGGCATTCGACTGGCGGCTGGGGCTTCTGAGCCTTGTGCCGGTGGCGCTTGCCTTTGCCGTGATGACAAGCATGACCGGCAAGGGGATGCAGGAGAAGATGACACAGTATCAGAACGCGCTTGCGGACATGTCGGGGGAGGCGGTGGAGTACGTGCGGGGGATTCCCGTCGTCAAGACCTTCGGTCAGACGGTTTTCTCCTTCAAAAAAGTTCAAGGGCGCCATCGACAACTATGAGCGTTGGGTCATCGCATACACAAAGCAGATGCGCTGGCCGATGACCTTCTATACGCTGGCGGTCAACAGCGTGTTTGTGTTTCTGATTGCAGGCGGCTTTCTGTTCTCCCGCGGCGGTGCGGACGGCGGCGTGCTGCTGAACCTGCTCTTTTACATCATCGTCACGCCGGTCATCTCGCTGACGCTCACCAAACTGATGTTCATGAGCGAGAACGGCATGATCGTGCAGGACGCCATCACCCGCATTGACCGTGTTCTGCAAAGCCCCTCACTTTCTCAGCCGGGCGCACCGAAGCATCCGAAGGACAGCTCCGTGACGCTGGATCAGGTAACCTTCAGCTATGACGGCACAAAAAATGCAGTGGAGAATATTTCCATTTCCATCGGCGCGGGAGAGACGGTGGCGTTTGTCGGACCCTCCGGCGGCGGAAAATCCACGCTGGCGGCGCTCATTGCCCGTTTCTTTGATCCGCAGAGCGGCAGTATTTCCGTCGGAGGTGTCAATGTGAAGGACATTGACAAAAACGAGCTGATGAACACGGTTTTCCTTCGTGTTTCAGAACAGCCATCTGATCAAAGGCACCATTCTGGACAATGTGCGTATGGGCAAGCCGGACGCCGCGGATGAGGAGGTGCTGGCGGCACTCCATGCGGCGCAGTGTACGGACATCATCGAAAAATTTCCGGACGGTGTGCATACGGTCATCGGCTCGCAGGGCACCTACCTCTCCGGCGGCGAAGCACAGCGGCTTGCCATTGCCCGCGCCATGCTCAAAAACGCGCCGGTGCTGATTCTTGATGAAGCGACCGCCTTTGCCGATCCCGACAACGAAACGAAGGTGCAGGCTGCCTTCAATGCGCTGGCAAAGGGGCGCACCGTTATCATGATCGCCCATCGGCTGTCTACGGTTGTGAACGCCGACCGCATTTTTGTGCTGAATGAGGGACATCTTTCGGAAAGCGGCAACTTTGCGGAGCTGTCCGGAAAAAAAAGACAGTCTGTTCGGGACGATGTGGCAGGACTATCAGCAGTCCGTCCGGTGGAAAGTGGAAAAGGAGGTCTGAGCGATGATCAAATATTTACAGAGACGCTACGCGCTTTCCCGCAAGGGAGCGATTGACAACATCAAAGGAATTTTGTGCTGTGCCATGCAAAATATCTCCTTCATGCTGCCGGTGGGGCTTTTGTACCGGCTGGTGAGCGATATGATGAACGGCACGCTGACGACAGGGAGAATTCCGTTTTATGTGATCGGCTGTGTCGCGGCGGCACTGTTCATTGTTGTCTGCACACGGCTGGAATACGACAACACCTATCTTGTCACCTATGTCGAGTCGGGTGTGCGCCGGGTGGGGCTTGCCGAGAAGCTGAGAAAGATTCCGCTGTCCTTTTTCGGAAAGAAAGACCTTGCCGACCTGACCACTTCCATCATGAACGACTGCGCCGTGCTGGAGCAAAGCCAATCCCATTTTGTCGCGCCGCTGTACGGTGCGATCCTCTCCACCACGGTCATCGCCGTGTCGATGCTGTTTTTCAACTGGCGCATGGCGCTTGCCGCCGTCTGGCCGCTGCCCGTGGCGTTTGCCATCGTATTGCTTGCCTCCGACGTGCAGAAAAAAAGCTCTCCCGCAAAGCGACGGCGGCAAAGGTCGCCTGTGAGGACGGCATTCAGGAGTGTATGGAAGCGATGCCCGATCTGCGCGCCAACAATGCCGAGGAGAGATACCTTTCGGGGCTGGAAAAGAAAATCCGTGCCGTAGAGAGTCGCCTCGTCCGGAGCGAGCTGGGAACGGCTGTCTTTGTGGTTTCCGCGGGACTTGTCCTGCGGCTCGGGATTGCCACCACCGCCCTTGCCGGCGCGGCTCTGCTGGTGAAGGGTGAGCTGGATGTCCTGACCTTCTTTATGTTCCTTTTGGTGGTGTCCCGCCTGTATGACCCGCTGGAGGGCACCCTGCAGAACCTTGCCGCCATCATCGGCACCAACAGCAACATCGAGCGCATGAATGAGATTCTGGACTGCCCCGTGCAGACCGGAAGCGAACAGCTCACCAACCGGAACTGTGACATTGTGTTCGACCATGTGGGCTTTTCTTACCAGAGCGGCGAAACGGTGCTTCGGGATGTGTCCTTTACGGCAAAGCAGGGAGAGGTCACGGCGCTGGTCGGACCCTCCGGCGGAGGGAAAACTACCGTTTCCCGCCTGGCGGCGCGGTTCTGGGACATTGACCGGGGCAGGATCACCGTTGGTGGCATGGATATCTCCGGAATCGATCCGGAAAAGCTGATGAGCCTCTATTCCATCGTGTTCCAGGATGTCACGCTGTTCGACAATACGATTTTGGAAAATATCCGCATCGGCCGCAAGGACGCAACGGACGAAGAGGTAATCGCGGCGGCAAAGCTCGCCAATGTGGACAGGTTCGCCGAAAAGCTCCCCGACGGCTGGAACGCCAACATCGGTGAAAACGGCTGCGAGCTTTCCGGCGGCGAACGTCAGCGCATTTCCATCGCCCGTGCGTTTCTGAAGGACGCGCCCATCATTCTGTTGGACGAAGCCACCGCCAGCCTGGATGTGGAAAACGAAACCGCCATTCAGGAGGCGCTCTCCCGCCTCATCAAAAACAAAACCGTCCTCATCATCGCCCACCGGATGCGTACCGTTTCGGGCGCAGACAGGATCGTTGTGCTGAGCGACGGCGCGGTAGCCGAGCAGGGCTCTCCCGCAGAGCTGCTCCAAGCCGGCGGCATCTTCGCTCATATGGTCCGGCTTCAGACCGAGAGCCGGAGCTGGACGCTCGGAAAGTCATAAGACCGTTGCTCACGTTGGTGAGGTGTGACATGATTATAAAATTGCCCGAGAGTTTTTTTCACTCTCGGGCAATTTTGTTATTTGTGCTTTTTCTCATGTCGTAGAAGCGTATCAATAACATCGTAGATGCGGTCACGGCTTTCTTTGTCAAGACTGTTGATCGAGGCGGCTCTTGCCGATGTACTATCGCAAGTCATTACGAGTAAATTTGTTTAATTCTTTATAACACAAACAGCGGGTTTTTCATTATCTTCAACCGCTTTTACCCAATCCATTTCAAACAACTTACTCACTAACTTGTCTATCGAATAGAAGCGATAAACAAATGCGCCAACATATTCTGCGTTTTTTTACGGATATGAGAAGGAGCAAGATCCGCGGTAATATTTGCGGCAAGCTCGGCAGTCTTTCGGTTCAAGTCCGAAACAATAGTGATGCACTCTTGCAGCATCTGCTGAAGTTCATCGTATTCCTCATTCGACCAAACAGCAAAATTAGCCTTGCCGTCCTTGGCATAATGAAGATCATTCAGTACTTTTTGCCAATCCTTCGGCAAATACTCAAAGCAATCAACAGCTGTGCAAACTATGGGATCGGTCATTTGTCCTTCGAAGTGCTGTGCATTTAGTGTTTGTCTGAAATTCATGGCGATAACACTTCCGCGCCCATCACTTGCCGGGCAACCATTGTAAATACCTTGAATACCTCTTGGTAATTTATCTCCAATAACATTCTCGTTACTTCTGCCCCAAATAATACCGTGTCCGCCACCACCGTTTACAAGTGAATACGGTCCGTCTTTGGGCAATTCTCCGTAATTCCTTTAAAGACCGTTTTCGGTATCAATCAATGAAGAATGTAAGCATAAAAAGAAGCTTTTTGCCAATGCGCGAGATTGGCGTTTGCAAATCGGTTTTCCAAAGCGAGCATCGAACTCATCAGCGACAGCAATAAACTTTTTGTGCGCTTTCCTGGGTAAGTTCTTTCAGTTTTTCCATCAATCGTTTTTGTGCAATCAAGCGTAAAAAAATCGGAATGTTCGTCAGATACTTTCCATTGTTGCAAAGCAAGATACTGACGGTCAACGAGCAATTTGATCTCGTCCTCAAGGAAAGGGAGCGCAACCCCAAGCTCTATACTGATTTCCTGTATAGTTACTGGGCTGTAATATGCCGCGAGTAAAATATTCCCTTTGATCTTTCTTCTTTGGAAATCACGGTATTCGCGATCATCTTCTGCTTTTGTTCCCCAAAAATCAATCTCAAAAATATTGGGGCGATAGCTCTTTTCTCCATATAGTCTTTCCATATTCATACCCTCTCTGATAATCTTTCTTGCACGGAACAAATAGTACTTTACCATTTCCGTGCTGATCTGTAATTTTTTCGCTACTTCGGAACAGGAGAGATTTTTCAATATAGTATAAAACAGTTGTCTCACGGTATTGTTTTTGACAACAATGAGAGTTCGCGCCGAAGAAGATTTAGTTCTTCTTTTTTGACAATCTCCTCTAACACAGACTCAGATTCGTCGGCAATATTTTTCGTCGAGCTCCGTTGTACGACTTGTGTCTTTTGACTTTTTACGAAGATAGTCCATATAAACATTCTCCGCAATTTTCCACATAAAGCCGTAAAAACGTTCCTCATCTTTTAGGTTTGGAGCTGATCTGACTATTTCATAAAGAATATCACTCGCAAGCCATTCTGCTTCTGCTACATTTCCGAGTCTTGTCAACGCAAAGCCAAATATCGACTTCATATTCTCCGTTATTAGTTGTTCAAGCTTTATACTATCCATTTGTTTCTCCATTTCCGTTTTCAGGCGCCTTCATACATATAGTCGTTGGAAAGATAAAACGGTTAAGATGGTTTCTTTATTTTTTGAAATAATTATATCATAAAATTGTGAATTAGTCTATGTGATAGTTCAAATCTGTCCAAAATGACTTTGCATCTGTGGCTTTGTAAACAATTTTTGAATGGGCAGGATTTTTTTGAAAGGCTTCGGAAAGTGTGTGGCGGTTCGAATCTGTGCACGGTTTTGCTTCTGTGGGGAATCTATATCAAAAAATGCATTTCGCCGGTTCGAATCCGGCTACGGGTCAAAAAACCCCGAAATGCATCTACAAAATTTCGAAAAACTTCAGAGTCAGAAAATAGCCCCAATCCGCTTTGACGGATTGGGGCAGGAGAAATCTCTCGAAATCTCCCGTTTTTCTCGTTTTTTTCCTCGTCCGGATCTAAATTGACTTGTCATCATGTGTCTACAGGTCATTTTAGATGCCGGTTTTGTGTTAGCCAATTCAGATGCCGCGCGATGGTACACTTCTCCCTTGGTGAAACAGGGGCTTGCAAGTGACCGCTATCTTCCGGGGCGCAATGCCATGCCTGTAAACAAATCTATGTATTTTTTTATTGCGAACAAAACTTGCAATAATTGCCGTCATGACTCCAGAGCCAAGAATGACAACAATATCTACCGGGGCAAGTACAATCCCGGGTATTCCTGCGAAAAAGAACCCATCGCCAAAGCGATAAAGATGTCCGCTGAGCAAAATCATTTCGCCAATGTACATAACCAGCGTAACGACTGCCGCTGATACACTCGGCAGCCATACGGAAAGCAGCGGTTTCTTGTTCAGAGTAAAAGATTCAATATATATGCCAACTGTTACACCGAACAAAACGAAAAAAATACGCTCATCAATGCCGCCGACAATGCCGAAACTTGAATATCACCGTTTCTGTAAAAGGCAGTGAAGCATGCCCAAATGCACATTCCGAGAAATGCGCCGCTTGCTACCGATTGAATCACAAAGGGACTTACGGCGGCTCTTGTCACCGGTATGTATCATTTTGGCAAAGCCGTAGAAGCAGTTCAGAATAGAGATAATGAGTACAATTGAGATGATGTAAAAATGAAGCTTGAATGCGGGGCTGTATTCACCCATCAAAACGTCGACCTCTGTCCAAGTTCTTTCTTCAAAACTGTTCGGAGGAACATAGCACATAAACATCTGCCAATCTTCCAATGTGGAGAAAATACCAGTTACGGTGCGAGTGACAGTTACAGCCCTTTCCAAAAATAAATTCAAACACAAAAAAATAATACAGTTGAAATTACAGTTCCAAACAGTAATGCGTATTTCTCAAAGTATTTGAGTGCGACGGGTATCAGCGCAACACAGACCAAGAGAGCGAGTGCGATTGGTGTGTACGGAATGATATATTTCGGATAATTCTCCGCATATACCGTCCCGTAACGTATCATATCGACAATCACGGATATTCCCATGTAAATCGGATAGCATGACGCAAGCAATACACCGAGAAGCGAGAATAGATAGTATTTTTCTAAATGTTTTTATTTTTCCATAATAAACTCCTTTCACTATGCATTGGTGAGAAGAACATAACATATTGCTATCACAAGTGCGGCGAAGGAAACAATAGATAAGATGGAAATCTTACTATAGGATAGGATGTTTTCTATCCTTATTCTGATTTTAGATCCGCCAAAGGACGCAACAAATAAGTTTGTTTTTTCTGCCGTGGAGAGTAACGTATATGCGTATTCCTTACGTTCAGCTTCGTTGCATTTTGATAATACTGATTCGTCACAAGCAAGCTCAATATCCGAATAAAGCAATTTTAACATCAACCATGCAAACGGATTAAACCAATGAAAACACACAACGATGAGCGCCAAAAGACGGATGAAGTTATCTTTTTCGTTTTTATATGGGCTTTTTTTCATGCATCAATATGAAGTTCAGTTTGTTTGCATCGTATTCGGTCGGAAGAATGATTTTCGGTTTGATGATTCCGTAAACCGCAGGTGTTTTAACCTTGTCTGAAATATAGATATTATCCTTTAATTTTTTTGGGCATCCTTCATTTCGCCAAGCGTAATGAAATAAATGATCGTCAAAGTGAGAACCGCCGCCAAGGCTACGATAAGCCATACCACAGAAGCAATATTAAAGAGATCATCAAGAAGATTGCCCTTATAAGTGATTGGGAAATAACTGTTTGCACCCATTACGTGATTCATCATTGTGAGTGCTGAATCATTGCCTATTTCGATGAGTGTAACTGTTTTTAGTTGTAAACTTGGAAAGTAAAGCCATAATACTGTATTTGCTTGAAATTCCAACAGGAATACACATCCGGATAAACGGCACAAGCCACAGCCAAATGAAAAATTCGACGGGGGATTTTTTTGATTAAGCGGAGAGGCAATACAGGCACCATACAAATAGTTGCGGCGATACTCATATTGAATATCCAATAAAATATCTCACCAAGCATGGTATCACCTCTTGTCGATCAATTTTCGAAGTTCGTCGATTTCATCCTTGGTTAATTTTTTTCATCTTCTATCAAAGCCGAAAAAAAGTGCTTTTTCTTGAACCGCCAAAAAGTTTGTCGATCAATCCCTGCGTTTCATTTTTCACACACATCCTTTTTGGAGATTAGTGAAACACAAATAAAACCGGGATCATTACGTCGGATGTACCCCTTTGCCTCAATTTTTTGATAACTGTATAAGTGGTGTTTTTATTCCATCCGAATTCTTGGTCGGCAAGAACACTCAATTCTTTTGCACTTATCGGTTCATGCGCCCAAATTAACTCCATTACTTTTAATTCGCTGTCGAATAATTTCTGCATAATTGTTGCCTCCAGACTATTACTATAGTATATACTATCACAATAGTCTGAATTTGTCAATATGTTTTTGCATCTATGGCTTTTGTAAATAAATTTTTGAACGGGAAGGATTTTTGAAAGACCTCGGAAAGTGTGTGGCGGTTCGAATCTGTCCACGGATTTACTTCTGTGGGGAATCTATATCAAAAAATGCATTTCGCCGGTTCGAATCCGGCTACGGGTCAAAAAAACCCCGAAATGCATCTACAAAATTTCGAAAAAAACTTCAGAGTCAGAAAATAGTCCCAATCCGCTTTGACGGATTGGGGCAGGAGAAAATCTCTCGAAATCTCCCGTTTTTCTCGCCGTTTGGCTTGCCAAACGGCTCTTTTCCATCGTCCGGATCTAAATTGACTTGTCATCATGTGTCTACAGGTCATTTTAGATGCCAAATTTGTGTTATCCAATTTAGATGCACCCGAAGGATAGACTTCTCCCGTGGCAAGAGCGGGCTTGCAAAACCATGCGTGTAAACGGACTTATGTAAAAAGCCGCCGAGAGCGACCAACGGCTACTCACGTCGGTAAAAAAATTATATAACTAAATATGCCCCCAGCATCTGTTTGTCATTGTCCTTATCAAATGACAAGTAGCCTTGTTTGATGGCTTCTTCAAGCACAGCACCGCGTATTGCAAAGATATTCGCGCACGCATGATCAATCTGAAATTCGTCTTCATTCAAAAATTCGGGAATTTCTTTATAGATCTGCTCGCGGCAAAACAAATAATGCCGTGTTGCTATATCGGTCGCTTTATGCCGCAACGACTCAAAATGCTCCTTTATCTCATTAGGCATCCTGCGTGACTTTTCCTTCCGCATGACCATAATTGTCGGAACATAGCCGTCATCTGCTTTTTTGATATATCCGTAGGATTCCAATCTATTTAGAATAGCATTGTCTACATCTTCACTCTTTCCCTCGGCAACTGCAACCATCGCCTGCCCGTCTGCATAAGTCAGAACGGGTGGTATACGCTTTTCAAGTCCGCAGCATTTGTAGCGAAATTGGCGGAACATGATTTCGGGCAAATCTTTTTCACTCGGATTTGACACACAGCCACTAAGACCCACAAAACCTGGCGCATCGCCGCGGTATATTTCCATGCCCAGTATATCCCATTCACCGCCATTTGGACGAAGCGTATGTCCCCACGGACCAATATTAGGAACATCCTTCGCGTTCTTATTAAAAGGCTTAAGGGTATCAGAATACACGTTATCCGCTTCGATCATCAGAAGTGCCCATTTCATATCCTCATAGCTTTGATAGCACTCATGCCAATCGGGGGCATTTTCGTTTGACCACTCAATATTATACTCCATGGCCTCTATTACGGCTTTTGTAAGTTCAGGGGTAATTCCACTCAAATGTGCGTAAATCTTTTCCTGTGCTTCTGCACTTACAATGAAGAAATTGGTTTCGTACTTGTTACCGTTTTTCTTCATTAAAGTAGCTTCCACAAGCGCCGAAAGTTCTTCTTCCATATACGGAAGCGCGACACCGACCTCCATTGCCAATTCTTCTGCTGAAGATGGGTTTCTATAAGTCGCAAGCAGAGTGTTTTTTGCAGAGCGAACGCGAAATATAATTCAACGGTTCGCCGGTTTTTTCCATTCATCCCATTCATAACAAATGCAATGTTTTTCAGGGCTGTAACTGAGTTTTCCAAATTCTCTTGCCATATCCATACCTTCTTTCAATATTTGTCTTGCACGGAGAAGCCGTGACTTTACCGTGTTTGCGGGAAGCGAGAGCGACAATGCAATTTCACGAGTGCTTTTTGGTTTTCAATGTAGTAGGCATCAACAATATTTCGATAATCGCTTTTGATGAACGCCAGCTCGCGCCGAAGCAGAGCCGTTTGCTCTGCATATATCATTTCATCAAGGATATTTCTGCTTTCATCCTCAAGTTCATAATCGCTGATATCGGAACCGGTTACCGATTCGTTTCGATCATGCTTTTCCTTTGCCCATACGGAATAACGGTTGCGTGCAATCTGCCATATCCATGCGGAAAAGCTCGTCGGTAGTGTGCCTTTATTCAAGGCGGTAATGATCTGAAGTGCAATATCTTGTGTTAAATCTTCCGCTTCAACGCTACGCCCTGTCTTTTTTTCAGGCAAAAAGTAAAATAACTTTTCCATATAGTTTTTCTGCAAATTCACTCACAAGCCTATCACGCATTCTCGTTCGTTTCCTGCATTTTTCTCGTCTCCTTTCATCCATATAGTGTGGCATTTTTTTGAATTTGGGTGCATTCCGTTTATAAAAATTATATCATATTTTTTTAAATCCGTCTATCGGTTTTTATATGTCCGAGTCCGGACACAGCATCGAAAAGGGCAAAGGGATCTATGAAACTCCTAAAAAAATTCAGGGGCGAAAAAACGGGAGAAATCTCTCGAAATCTCCCGTTTTCTCGTTTTTCCTCGTTCGGATCTAAATTGACTTGTCATCATGTGATGTGTGTCCGATTTAGATGCGACCGTCGTGTTAAGACGATTTAGATGCGCGTCGATTTTACAGGGGGCACACTAACCCCTTGGTGATGATGGGAGTTAAAAGGTTTCGCGTTCTACCGGACTTTTTAACGCCATGCTTGTAACGAAGTCTATGTAATTAGTCCTCTAAAAATCACATCTTCAAAAAGAACTATCCAATTCCTCATACAAATCAGATAATATTCCAAATCCTTTAGCCGATTCATAGCAAAAACACCCATGAATGTGTTTTCATATCAAACCGTTCAAGCATATAAGCGAATATATTTTTCTTTTGGAGCGAAAAACAACAATTCGATAAGTATAGTGATTGAAATATTTTTTTGTAATTACATTGGGATATTTATCAAGGGCATCACTTTTGTGTTTCCATGCGGAAACTGATAATATATGCAGTTTGGATATGTTGAAGATTTCAAGCTTTTTTTGCCACACTTGCTCGCTAATAAAAAAAGGTAAGTATTACCGTAAATATTTCTGCAAAAGCAAACGCCAGAAAAATAACATCATCTGATTTTTGAGAAAAATAAGCCAAATCTTTTTCCTTCAGTTAAAAAAACGCACCATCCAATATTGACAAACAGAAATGCGCCTGTAATAATGGTCGCTACTAAATAGCATATATAACTTTTTCTTGCTTTTTGATGTCTGTGTTTAACTTCTTCAATATTGACGGGATTAGAAGATTTTTGAGATGCGCGATAAGATATATTGACATAAATCTTTGGCGTTGATTAAATCATAAATCCAAATGACATTACTATCAAGAAACAACTTCAAATGCTTTCCTTGATTTTTCTGCATTTGTAATATCGTTAAGTTCGATGTGTAATTCTTGCTCCCACCCAAACTCCGCATCAATTTTTTTCCATCTTCTATTTTTCACAAAAACGCTTTTTCGGTTGAATCTAAAAAAATAAATATTGAGAGGAAGCCAAACAATAGTCCCAAAACAGCAAAAGTGAAACAGAAAATGCAGGACGATATATGGCTTGATTGAATTTCTTCAATACCCCACAAAGAAAAAAACGAATGGCTATGAAAGATCCGAAAAAAATAAAAAGCAGACAAAATATATTTTTCTAAATGATTGCTTAAATTCTCCGTTCATGATGTGCCTCTTTTTCTTAAATTATATTTTACCACAATTTTACAAATATTTCAACCCTTTCGCAAGTTCAAATCTGTCCAAAAATGCCTTTGCATCTACGGCTTCGTAAATAAATTTTTGAACTGGAAGAATTTTTTTGAAAGGCTTCGGAAACTGTGTGGCGGTTCGAATCTATCCACAGATTTGGTGCAGTGGGGAATCTATATCAAAAATAGCATTTCGCCGGTTCGAGTCCGGACACAGCATCGAAAAAGGGCAAAAGGGATCTATGAATCTCCGAAAAAAACCAGGACGGAACGATGTAATTATTTCGCCTCTAAATAGTAGTATTTCCCCAATAAAGACTTTTTTTGTCCGGTGAGTAGGGGCAATCGGCTTTACTGCCGTAAAACATCAAAAGCGCCGCTATTCGCAGTAGAACAAAGCACCATCACACTTCCGAGCTTTCCAATGCTGCAAACTTCATCGTAAACTTCAAAAATCGATGGGTGCCAATGAGTAATACCGCTTTCAATTTTTTTCCCAACGACCATTCGCTTACACCGAAATAACATGCCGATGGATCGACACCGATTTCAATCATGATGTTTTTCATATAAATGCCACATGATTTTTTTCGCCATCATCAGTAAGTTCAAAGGAGCCACATAAATTCGGAGTTTGAAGCATCATCTCGTAAAGCTCCTTTGGAGTTTTTCAGGGATAAGCATTTTTGATGGAGATTCTTCGTTTTTCAAATACATTTTCATAATTCCATGTGACAAAGATGCAGTTTGGAATATCTTTACCGTTTAAATTTAGTATTTGAAACATTTTTCCTTTCGACAAGTAACTTTACGGGATAAATTGCCGTCTTATCCAATTTAGCAAGCAATTTATCATAACATTCATCGAAAGGTTTCCAATCACCGTCACAATCTACTTGCCAATATTTTTTTGTTTTCATCAAAAATCAATTTGTTCAAAATCCGGGGAAAAAGATAAATAGTTTCATTGTAGATAAAATATTCAAATCCGTTTGATTCTTGCTTTACATACTTTAACTGTAAGTTCCGTCGCACAGCAGAATTGTAAAAAGCGATATTCAGGTGAATTCAGAATATCCATCGTGAACTTTTGTTTGAAATCTGCATAGTAACGAGATTTTTTTATATTCCTTTTTGTCTTTTTGGCGTTTGGAACAATGTATATATTCCTGCAATTGTTACTCCTACGATAATTAAGGGCGAGAGTATAACAACTGTTAACGCGATCAATATTTTTTTACACCATTTTAACTTGTTCATTGTTGCTGCGAGCCTCCCTTCTATATCTATAAGGCAAAGACGAAAAGCTACCTCACTTATTCACTATTCACTTTTACTTATTACTTCGCCAAACCTCCCGCAGGTATGCGAAAAGTGAATAGTGAATAGGTAATAAGTAAACCTCCCACACTCTCGCGCGGGAGGCTTGGCTGGGGTGGCCGGATTCGGACCGACGCGTGCGGGAGTCAAAGTCCCGTGCCTTACCGCTTGGCTACACCCCAATAACAACGGTGACATTGTATCACAGTTTGCCGGCTTTGTCAAGATTTTTTGCTGAGTAATTTCCCGGCGGATTGCGGATCTGCTTCGACTGTCCGCAAACGTCCCGGAAACACCGCCGCAAAGTGCACCCCGGAGTCGCGGAAAAGCGATTGCTTCCGCGTACCCGCACCGCACTACACCTCAACGACCACCAGCTCCCGCGAATTGAACAGGCGCGGAATCGGTGTCACGGTATTGGACAGCCCGCGCGAGATGACCAGACGCCCCTCATGGACGCCGCTCGTATACTTGGGGAACAGCCCCTGATCCGGCGCGAACACGCCCCGTCCGAACAGGCGCCATTGCCCGCCGTGTGCGTGTCCCGCAACAAACAGGTCAATGGGATAATCCCGCAGGTAACGGTCAAAATACTCCGGCTGGTGGCAGAGCAGAATCCGGTAGCCTGGCGTACGGCAGAACCCGTCCAGCCAGTCGAGATCCGGCATTCGCCCGGGATTAAGCAAGCCGGAGCGCATACCGCCCAAAACCAGGCCGCGATAGACCGTATAGCTCTGATCCAGCAGGACAGCGCCACTTGCACGGATGATGTCCTGCCAACAGGGGAGGATCGACCGTTGCGCGACCGACTCCCGCATCGGTTTTCCCAGGTTGATGTGTCCTGCGCCGGTTTCGTGATTGCCCCATGCGTAAAAAGGTCGGCGCAAGGGCTGCCGCTTCAGCCAGGAAGCCAAGCCCCCGGGCGGTCAGACTTTCCGGACTCGTCTGTCAGCACCGTCAGATTTTTCAGTCAGATCTCCGGGAATCAGGATAAGATCCGGCGCGATGCGGCGCAGAGCTTCCATGAGCTTTCCGTAAGGCTCATCATGCAAATCAGCGACCACGGCTGCGCGGAAATGAACGCCGGGGTGTCGTTCCTCCCAGCCTGTATGAGGCACAACCGCACCGCAGGGAAGCCGCCTGTACGTGATCTGCATGGAAAAACTCCTTTGTTTTTAAGAATACGTGCTGTGGCGTAGGCGCCGCACCAGTGCGCTGATGCCCCAAAGCAGGCACAGTCCCAGCAGTGCACCGACAACGTCAATCATGACGTCCAGCACAGACGCGCCCCGGTTCGAGAATATCTGATGAATTTCGTCAGAGGTGGCATACAGCAGGCAGAACACAGCCGGCACAGCCCAGCGGATGGCAGGGCGCCGCCAGTTTCTGTCTTCCCATGCTACCAGCAGGGCGCCAAGCAGGATGGCAAGCACTGCATACTCCGTCATGTGCGCCAACTTGCGCACCGGCATTCCCAGACGCTCCACGATCTTCGTCTGCTCCTCGGCAGGGAGCTTTTCGTAGCCGGGAACGACAACCGGAGCGATAGCCTCCGTCACCTTGTCGCTCCGGTCGCCCGACTGCGTCTTGTCCTCGTTCGAGAACAGAAATATCATGACCATTTCGGCAAGAATGCCCAAAAGCAACAGAACGCATACGGTCAGACGTGCCGGGGAGCGGTGTACGCGGGGGCGCCGCACGGAAGCGTCATCAGGAAGGGAAGGTTCATGGAAACTGTTCTCCTCTCTTAACTCTTAACTCTTAACTCTCAGTTCTCAGTTCTCAGTTCTCAGCTTTCAACTCTCGTCTGTCGTCTACCTATTCTGTGTGACCGACAGCCGTTTCACTTCCGGCACCCGTCAGGTGTCTCCGGCAGGCGGCGCAAAGCGTCGTCTTGCCAGCCGCCACGGCATCTGCCGGACTGCCGCTGCGGACATCCTCCGAGCGGTTGATATGATAGCAGTTCCGGTCGGTGTGCGCGACCGTCCCACCCTCCAGCCAGTAGACCCTGCCCGCATATGCCGCCAGGACGGGATCTGCGACGGGCGGTTGGGTATCCGGCTCCACGGGATCCGTAAATACAGCAGCGGAAATCTCCCGCAACTTTTCGGGTGTCAATGTCTCGCCGCCAACAAATCCGTCCGGGATCCCGCGGCAACCCGCAAAAAGGCAGACGGCAACAGCCAGTACCGCGCCCGACAAGGCAGCGCGACGGATACGTGCCCGCCTGCGTGCCGCACGTTGCATGATGCTCATTCCGGCGTTCCCCTCCGCTTCTGCGTCAGATTCATTGATGAATACGTGTATTATAGCATGCCACAGGGCGAAAGTCAAGGTCACATCGGGCACTTTTTTCCGCCCTGTTTCGACACGTCCGCCGGTCATCCGCTCCGACAGAGCCGTTCAGAACAAAATCGGAGGCCACCGCAGAACTGCGATGACCTCCCAGTCGGCTCCGCTCTCTCCTCCTGCCGGACGCGCACATTGCGCCACCGACCGGGTACAGGTATGTCACAGAGCCAATGGACACCCCGCACGCCGGACGGAACCGTTCCGGAACGCGTCCTGCGCGGACGGGGAAGCCAAAACCGACTGTTGCAGTATGCTGCATCGATAAGAGCCATCTCGGACACAAACAAGACTGCACCCCTATCATACCACAAATTCGCGCCGCCGTCAAGCGTCAAATACAGGATTCGGCAAAAAATGTGAGGGAAGCGCGGATTTCGACGTTGCCTCGGGGGGCACCTTACCACCGCTATATGTCATATTTGGATAGAATCTCGCTGGGTGTGCGGCGCAGGAGCAGCATAGCAGGCAGCAGTCCGAACAGGATGCACGCCGTCAGGATGACAGCCAGCAGTCCACCCGCCAGCCACAGCGGGAAGTACAGCAGCTGATTGAAGAATGCCGCACCGGAGAGGTACATCATCAGCAACGACGCCACAAGGAAGCCGATAAACACAGTCAACAGCGTCAGCATAACCGTCTCGATCAGGAATCGGTACAGCAGATTCTTCCGGGAAACGCCGATGGCACGCAGAATGCCGACCTCGCGCACCCGGCTCATAAAGGACGAACGCATGATGAAAAAAACACGCACAGGCACATAAAGGCAAGTATGACCGTCAGCGAAATACCGGCGGTAACAAAGCTCTCGGACAGGTCGCCGGCATTCTGACGGAGCAGCGTGTCGCGCGTGACCAGCGCGTCCCCGAACTGAGCCCGCAGGTATTCTTCGGCGGCGGCACGGTCTGCGGCGTGTACCATCAGGTAAGCCGAGCGGTATGGCTGACCGTAGATCCCTTCCGTTCCGAACGGAATCACGTCCAACCGCCCGTCAGTCGTGCCTACGGAATACGACAGGGCGATGTAGTCCGCATCGCTCACCACCAGGGATCCGTTGCTCTGCGTATCGTCATACTGCCGATTTATTTCATCGATATACCGTTCCTCCATCCAAGCGTGCTCGCTCTTCCAGCTGTCGTACTCCACCGATTCCAACTCTTTCATCGTTGGCCAGCGCCCGTTTTCCTGCCGGAAGCAGTACGCTTCCCACGCCGTCATAGCATCCGGTGCCATCTCGCCAATCAGCTTCGGCAAGCCGAATGCATTGAAATCACACCCATACAGGTAGGAGTACAGCGATGCCATACTCTCCTTTTCCGCGTACAGCCACAGGGCGGAGTCTGTCATCTCGGCGCCCTCCCGGAGAAATTCCGGCAGGTAGCGCGGGAAATACTCGAACAGGTACTGCCAGAGAAGCTGACCTTCTGACAGTCCGCTGTCGGACTGCGTCCCGATATAGTCCCTCAGCGACAGCAGGGTTTCACCCTTGACCGAAAGGACATACTGCGGGTACAGGTTCAGGTCTGCCCACGACGTTATGATCTCCCGCACGGTGAAGCTGCGCCCGAGCACGGTCAGCATTTCGCCCACTTTGAAAACGCCGTCCCCCAGCACTGCGACCTCGCCGTTCTTCAGCTCGCCCTTGTACCTGGTCTGCAGCGAAAGCGGGGTCACAGGCAGATCCATATTGTCGCGCAGAACGCGCCGTGCCGCCGCAAGATCGGAAAGCAGGTACGCTTTCTCCGACGAACGGACAATGCCTGCAATGCTTAACAGTGCCGACGAGGTACCCATTCCCATATCCGTCGACTCAATCATGATGTCCATATCCCCCGTCGAGCCGGCAGTCATCATCGTCAGCCCCAAAAAGGTCTTCATAGCTCTTGATATAGCTGGCTTCACTGCTCGCCAGCAGATCATCTGCCATGGCGGTTGTGATAAGAATCTCCGAAACGCCCGCGACCTCTTTTCTGCCGCAGACAAGCTCCGCGTCCCGTAGCATGGACAGCGGCAGGGTGTATCCCTGCGCGCTCAGAGTCGGCTCACTCTGCGCGGTCATGAACCCGGCGGTGCGGAACTGCACCTTGCCCCGGACGTTGTTCGGATGCGTGACCAGCTGTGCGCCGTTGATACCGTTCTGTCCGATGGTATCGCCCACCAACGCATTGTAGTCATACCCGAAATTGCCGGCTTTGTCTGCCTCGACCGGGATAAAGAACAGATCGGGATCGTACTCCTTCCGGGACGTGATATAGCCCTTCAGATCGACGGCGGAGGAAGCCGTTGTAAACACCATGACGATCGCAAGCATGATCAGACACACGCGGAGGAACCGCTTGCCCCTCTTGCGGCGTTGCGAGTAGTTCTCCCGCCACGCCAAGGAAAGCGCGTTACGGAAATGGTACAGCCGCCCGAAGTGCCCGCCCTCAATTGGTCCCAGTGCCGACATATCCAGCGGCTTTCCGCCCCGGTTGGCGTGCGCCGTGTCCGCCGTAGTCTGGAAACTGCCCTCCCGCAGATGGATCTCGGAAGTCTCATCCAGGAAACGGACACCGGGGGTATCGCAGGCAAGGAACAGCCTCCCCCCCTCGCTGACCAGCCGGATGTGTACCGGGCGATCAGCAGGCAGGTCGCCGTAGGTTGTCAGGCTGACGCCGGGCAGATTATCCGTGCGCGTAGCCAGATCACCGAGAAAGATGTCGTTCTTGTTGCGCTGGACATATCCGGTCGCACCGGTGTTGACACGGTCGCCAACGATGCGCCCGTCCGCCATCTCAATAACGCGATCGCAGTAATAATCCACCAGGTTCGCCTCGTGCGTGACCAGCAGTACCAGCCGCGTGCGGGAGATCTCCTTCAGGATGTCCATGACCAGCACGGTATTGTTTTCGTCCAGGTTTCCGGTCGGTTCATCCGCCAGGATAATGGCAGGCGATTTGACAATAGCGCGCGCGATGGCGACCCGCTGCTGCTGACCGCCCGAAAGCGTGTCGGGCGTGCGCTCACGGAATTTGTCCATGTCCACGTCGGCAAGCGCCGCCAGGACGCGCGTCCGGATAACCTGCTCGTCCTCTACGCCGCACAGGCGCAGCGCGTCCGCGACGTTTTCAAACACCGTTTCCCCGACGTTCAGATTGTAATTCTGGAAGATATAACCCGTATACCGGTTGCGGATAATATCGGGATCATTCGCAAGGTTTTCTCCGAATATCTCGATACTGCCCGATGCGAGGCTGTCCAGTCCGCCGATAGTATTGAGCAGGGTAGTCTTACCGCAGCCGCTCTTGCCGAAAATGGCGATCATGCCGCTTTCCGGCAGGGACAGGCTGATGCCGTTCATGACGTGGATCTCGTTTTCGCGCCCACGGTTATAGTATTTCTGAGCGTTGTCTATTCTCAGGATAGCTTTCTCGCTCATGCCTTGTTTCCTCCCTTCAGCGTTTTCTTGACCGACTGGCTGAACATCTTGCGCACGTACCGGCGGGACAGCCGCAGTGCGACTGCCACCAGGAGCAGCGCCAGCAGGATATATTCCCGCGCGTGCAGGAAGCTGAACAGCTCATTGGTCTGCGGAAGCGAATATACCACGGTGCAGGCGACCGCCGTCACGAGTATGGCTGGAATCAGAGCAGTCAGCGTCTGCACGTAGATCCTGATTCGCACAACCGGCGTCGGAATGCCCATGGAACGCATGATGGCGATATCGCCCCGCGATGCATTCATGGCGTGCGAGGTGCAGAGCCCCCAAAAAAACAGTGCAATGAACACAACAGCCAGCACCCAGCCAACCAGCAGGAATCCGCTCGTAATAACCTTCTCCAGTCGTTCCAGAACATCCTCATCCACCGTCTCATCGGACGGTACGGCAACGTATCCTGCCTCGCGCAGCTCGCCTACCTTTGCGTGCGCTTCGCGGTCGCTGTCAAAGAACAGGCTCGCCTGGGTATACGCTTTGGTAAAATACTCGTTCTCCACGAAGGAAGTCAGAATATCCGGCGCAATGACCAGCGCCATCTCGTTATATGCCTGCCGGAGAAGCACCGCCGTCTCCTTTGCTCACCGAGGTGACAAGCCGATAGCCGGAGAAATCCATATTAACGTCGCTCCGCTGCCCGTACCCCCGAACCGCGGAAGTCATCCGCATACCCTGTACGGTACCCGTACTGATTCTTCCGGTAGCTGACAAATGTGCCCGTCAGGGACACGTCTGCACTGACATTTGCGGCATCGTAGACGGTATCGCCATTCACCAATGACGCCAACGTGTAGGTGCCCGGCTCCATGCCGAAATCCACTATAATGCCGCCGCCCTCCAGCCGGTATTCCCGTGAAAATTCGTTGCCCGGCTGGCTGGACTTCAGCCCGACCGAAACGGAGAAGTTATACTGCTGCTTCTGGAAGAATACCGCCGAGGTCGCCGTCCGGTAGCCCTCCTCCGTAAACAGCATCCGGGAATTCCTCGTGTTGTCGTAGAAATAGCGCACACCGGTAACGGTGTAGTTGGTATTGCTCAGCACGCCGCTGTTATAGCTCGTATCCGACGACAGGACGAAAGGCTCAAACTCCTCACCCGCCCCATAACTGCTCTTCATGAAAATCGGCAGTTCCAGAAGAACCTCGTTCGCCGTCTCCGGCAGGCGACCGCCGTCCGGCGTGACACCGTTCGCATAGGCAAAGCGGAAGTTCAGGTAGTGCAGACCGTCCTCCTGCCAATTCTTCCCCAAAAACAGTGTGACGGTCTGATCCATCAGGTAATCGTAGCGGACCGTGCGCTCCGCCCCGACTGTTGCTGCCAGCTTTGCCAGCTCATCCGCCGTCATGATGCCGCCGTCCGCCCGCGCAATGACGGTCCGCCCCTGCATATGGGTGAACATATAATTCTTGTCAAACAGTCTCTCGGCGGAGGAGGACAGCGACGTGACCACCGTCAGAACCAACGCAGTCACGATCATGAGCATACACAGGAACAGCGACAGCTTGGGCATGGCACCGAAGCGGACACGCCCCAGCGTCAGTCCGTTGCGCAGCTGCTCACGACGCCGTGCAAACGGCTTCTGCGGCTCGGTCACCTCCGGAGACGGTGCCTCGGTCGGGACAGGTGCGGGCTTGGAAATGACCTGATCCGACTCCACGGCGCCGTCAAAAATGCGGATATGCCGCGTGGCACAGTGCTCGACCTGCTCAAAATTGTGCGTGACAACCACCACCAGCTTGTCGCGGGAGACCTCGCGCAGGAGCGAGATGATCTCCTCTGAGGTCTGGCTGTCCAGGTTGCCGGTCGGCTCGTCCGCCAGAATGATGGGGCTGTCCTTGGCAAGTGCGCGGGCGATGACGGTGCGCTGCTTCTGCCCGCCGGACAGCTTGCTCCCCTTGTGGTGAATGAATTTTTCCAGTCCCCACGCGGCGCAGAAGCTCCAGCGCGCGCGCCCGGCGCGCCCGGCGGTCGGAGATGTTCATCAGCGCCAGCTCCACGTTCTGCAGAACCGTGAAGCTTTCGATGATGTTGTACTCCTGAAAAATGAAGGAGATGTACTGCTTCCGATACTCCTCCCAATCGCTCTGCAGATAGTGCGAGGTCGGCTCCCCGCAGATCAGCAGTTCGCCCTCCTCGTAGGTGTCCATCCCGCTGAGCACGTTGAGCAGCGTGGATTTACCCGAGCCGGATTTGCCTGTGACCGCAACAAACTCGCCCCGGTCAAAGGACAGGTTCACCCCGCGTATGCCTACTGCCACATTCCCCTCGGACACGTATATCTTCCCGATATTTCTCAATTCCAGCAACGGTGTCGGCATTTTTTTATCTCCCTTCGTTTTCTGAATCTGCTTTCATATTGTATCACATCCCGTATCTGAATGCAAGAGAACGGCGCAGAATTAAAAATCTTAAGAAATGGGACGCGATGCTTGCGGGCGTCCGTCCGATGCACCGAGAAAGGGAGCGCCTGCCCGAAGGACAGCGCTCCCCTTCCCTGCTCAGTTCCCGCCCCGTGCGAAGCACTCCGCCGCGGTCAGGGTATTGCGCAACAGCATGGTGATGGTCATAGGTCCGACACCGCCCGGCACCGGCGTAATGGCAGACGCGACCGGCTCGACCGATGCAAAATCCACGTCCCCGGTCAGCTTTCCGTCCGCGCGGCGGTTCATGCCGACATCCACCACCACGGCACCCGGCTTGACCATATCGGCGGTAAAGAAATCCGCGCGCCCGATCGCCGCGACCAGGATATCCGCCCGGCGCGTGACCTCGGCGAGATTCCGCGTGTGGCTGTGGCAGACCGTCACGGTGCCGTTCGCCTGCAGCATCAGCATTGCCATGGGCTTGCCGACGATGTTGGAGCGCCCCACCACAACGCACTCCTTTCCGTCGCAGGAAATGCCGTAGCGTGCAAGCAGTTCCATGATCCCGGCAGGCGTGCAGGGCAGAAAACTGTAATTCCCCGTCAGGAGCCTGCCGACATTGTAGGGATGGAAGGCATCCACGTCCTTGTCCGGACGGATGCGGAGCAGGATTCGCCCGGCGTCCAGATGGCGCGGCAGGGGCAGTTGCACGAGGATACCGTGGATGCGGTCATCCTCATTCAGTCTGTCCACCAGCGCCTCCAGTGTCTCCTGCGTTGTGTCGGCGGGCAGTTCAAAGCCCTCCGAATAAAAGCCGACCTGCTCGCAGGCACGGCGCTTGTTCCGGACATAGACCTGCGAAGCCGGGTCGTCGCCCACGATGACCACTGCCAGACCGGGCACAACGCCGGTGCGTTCGGTCAGGGCGCGTGCCGCCGTTGCGATTTCCCCACGCACCTGCGCGGAGGTTGCTTTTCCGTCAAGAATGACTGCCATATAGTTTACTCCTCGTTTCTTCAGTGCTTCCCTGTACTATGCGATATGCGGTATTCCCCTATGTTTCAGGCGGATATACCACCGCCAACGCGTACTGCCCCGGGCGGAAGGTGCGGCGGAACAGTGTCTCCACCTCCTCAAACGTAATCGAGGCAGCCATCGGCAAAAAGTCAAACAGCGACAGCCCGTCCATCGCGTAGGACAGGAGCGAACCGCCGATGCTCTCGGTGGAGGCAAAGCCGGTCACGTAATCGGCATACTGGATGCGGCGACTGCGTTCAAAGGCGGCGCGGGACAGTCCCTCGCGCGACAGCCTGTCCACGCAGGCAAGAAAGGCACGGTAGACCGCATCGGGGTCATCGGATTCACCCGTGAAATCGTAAAAGGCGTACCCGCGCCCGATGGAGGTGCCGTAGGACACGCCCGGCGTGACCAGCCCCGACTCGTACAGTCCGTTATAGAAGTCCTCCGAGCAGGAGAACAGCATCTCGGACAGGATGCACATACACAGGTCACGCCGGAGCATTCCGCGCGGGTCTGGCGGAATATCCGCATCCTTGATGCCCAGGGAAAACACCGGCTTGGAGACTGACGCTTCGGCATCGGGATGTGTCCCGTCCGTAACCTGCCGCATATCCCGCACGGCGCGTTCCCGGCATACGGCGGCAGGCTCGCGTACCGGACGGGGAGCAGGCAATGTACCACCCTGCCCGCCCGGCTTCCGCGACAGACCGGGGCAGGCATCCACTGCCGCCAGCACCTGCTCCGGCGTAACCTGCCCGCAGACAGCCAGCGTCATGCCGCCCCGATCGTAGCGGGCGGAAAAGGCGGTATGCAGTATCTCTGCCGTGATGCGCCCGACCGATGCCTCAGTCCCGCAGATATCGCCCCGGATCGGGTGGGAACGGTACAGCGACCGGAGCAACAGATTGGCGCACACTTCCCACGGATCATCCGCGCCCATGCGGATCTCCTCACGGATGATGCGCCGCTCCCTTCTGACCGAGTCAGGCGTGATGTGCAAGCCCGAGACCATGCGCAGCAGAGCGCCCAGTGCCCGGTCAAAGCTGCCGGCTCTGCCCTCCGTACAGGAAAACAGGTAGACCGTCCGGTCATAGGTCGTGTAGGCGTTGACCTCCGCGCCCAGCGCGGCAAACGCCGTCTCGGCGTCCCCGCCCCGTGCCGTCTCAAACATTTTATGCTCCAGGAAGTGCGCAACGCCTGCAGGTTCGCCGCGGGCACGGTCGAAGGAACCGCAAGGTACGCCCAGCGCGGCATACGCAGTAGACATATCCTTCGGGCAGACCAAGATGCGCAGTCCGGACGGGTGGCGCGTCTCGTAGTAACGCTCACCCAGCTCCGGGCATTCATGCAACCGGAATGATGCAGATTCCAATACTCAGTCCTCCTCGTCCTCGTCCGGGCAGTCGCAGTCGGACAGCCCGTCGTCCTCCGCGCCGTGCGCCGCGCCGGGTTCGCTCCCCAAAAAGTACACCGTGTCGGGCACAAACCGTGCCGCCGCACGCATCAGCTGCCGCCTGTCCACCGCCAGCACCTGTGCCAGACGGGATTCCGGCGTGTCGGATGCGTCGGCAAATCCGGCGCCCGCAGACTCGGTGCCGTTCAGCACCCGCCCGAACCACAGATTCTCCAACGCGCAGGGGCTGTCCGGTATCTGGCGGAAGGCATTCCCGTCAGGACGCCTTTGCCAGCCGCAGATCATGTGCCGTAAAAGCTTCCCGCCGCGACGCCCTCCGCCTGCGTGCGGATGGCGTTCTCTGCCGCCGTCCGGTTGGCAGGCGCGACGCCACAGGACACGGTCAGCACGCCCTTGGAACCGAAAAACGCCGAATCGCAGTAGTAGCAAAGTCCCAACTCCTCCCGCACATGGCGAAACAGCAGACTGTCCTGCATGACGCCCAGCATCTCATTGAACAGGATGGCGGCTGGCAGCAGTTGCCTGTTTTCGGACTGGGTGATACCCGATGACCACCCCATGCACAGCCGCCCCTGCGAGAGACTGCGCGCTTCGTCCACGCGGCGCGGCACAAGCGGCGCAGCATGAGGCAAGGTGGGCGGCAATGTGCGGCAGGCGGGTTTGAGAGCGGCAAACGCCGCCCGCCAGTGTGCCTCCAGCGTCTCCGGAGAAGCCTTGCCCACATAGAACACCTCCAGCCGCGCGCAGGCGAGAAACGACTGCCACAGCGTCGTCAGCTGCTCTGCCGTCACGTCCCGGATTTGCTCCGGGCGCCCGAACAGCGACACGCCGCTCGGCTCCTGCCCGTACAGGATGTGCCGCATCCGCCCCTCGGCGTAACTGCGCGCCTGATTGCGATCCGCCAGGATAGCATCGCACAGTGCCTGCTTCTCCTGCTCCACAGACCGCCGGCGCAGAACCCCGTCCTCATCGGTCAGCGGCTCCAGGATAAGACCGGCAAGCAGGTCGGCAACGCCGCCCAGAATATCCAGTCCCCGGTCGGCGGCAGGCAGGCAGGAGTCATCCAGCATCTCGGCGGTGAAACCGAGCACCTGCCGGTCGCCCGCGTGGAAATTACGGATGGTCAGCGTCGCGCCATACAGTTCATCCAATCGCCGGTTGATGTGCAGTTGACTGGGAAACCGGCTGCTCCCGCGCCGCAGAACACCGAACAGCAACGTCATGCGCGGCGAAAGCACTTGATCCGCCGGCAGGATGGCGGAAATGCTCAGGCGGGCGGTTTTGAATCGCTCGGTTTGCAGAATGTGCAGTGTAACGGCATCACCCACGCGGACGGTATGGGGCGGAGACATCAAAGCGGCACTGCTCACGCCTGTGCTTCCTCCGGTGCGTGCTTGATGCCGTCCCACACGGCGTTAAGCTCTGTCATGGACAGATCCGCCATGTTCTGTCCGCGCGCCCGAACCGCATGCTCGACCCGCTCAAAGCGGTCAATGAACTTGTCCGTTGCGTGCATGAGGGCTTCCTCCGACTTGACGCCGAGCTTGCGTGCAAGGCTGGTCACAGTCAGCAACAGATCGCCCAGTTCCTCCTCTACCGCCGCACCGTCGCCGGATGCAGACGCCGCCCGCACCTCGGCAATCTCCTCCGCCAGCTTGGCATACACTTCATCCGCATCGGCAAAATCAAAGCAAGCCGCCTTTTTGCCGACCTTCTGCGCCCGCATGAGTGCCGGCTCCATGGCGGGGATCGCGCGCAACTGATCCGTCAGCGTGACACGCTCCGCCTGCTTTTCCACGCCCTTGAGTTTTTCCCAGTTTGACAGCACCTGCTCACTGCCGTCCACGTGCACCTGCCCGAACACGTGCGGGTGGCGGTATATCAGCTTCTCGCAGATGTCGTTTGCCACATCGTATACCGTGAAGCGCCCCACCTCGTCCTCTATGCGCGCATGGAACACCACCTGCAGCAGTACGTCACCCAGCTCCTCCCGCAGATGCACCGGATCATCCCGGTCGATCGCCTCCACGACCTCGTAAGTCTCCTCGATCAGATCGTTGCGGATGCTGTGATGGTTCTGCTCGATGTCCCACGGGCAACCGCCCGGAGAGCGCAGCAGCTCCATGATCAGCACCAGATCGTCAAACGTGTAGCTCCCCTTCTCCCGGGACAGCAGGTAGTCGATCTTCTCCTCACGGCTTGCGTTTTGCATATCAGATATCATGTTCGGTTTTTCCTTCCTTTTTTGATGTATCGTCCGGCGGGCAGACAGACCGCCGCCGCGCCCGTACCGTACAGCAGAGCGGTGCCCCCTATGCGGCATAGAATATCCGGCACGCTGTCCCCGCCGAATCCCACGCAGGCGCACAGGCGCGGTGCCAGAGCCACCGCGGGCAAAGCCAGTGCAATAGGCAGAATAAACAGTCCCGCCAATGCCCGCCCGTGCGGCAGGATATCCGGCGCAAAGCGGGCAAGCAGAATACAGTTGCAGAGCAGGATCAGCATGTCACAGCACAGAGAACTGACCGGTGCGGCAAGCATCCCCCAATCCGGCAGAGCCAGCAGTCTGTACGCCAGCACCGCCTTGACCGATGTGCCAATCAGCATGGAAACCACCGGTGCGGCGGCGTGTCCCGCCGCCTGCAGCATGGCACCCGTGACTGTAATCAGACACGCGGACGGCACCGCCAGCCCCAGCAGGCGCAGCCACGGCGTTGCCTCCGCGACCGCCTCCGGCTGTCCGCGGAACAGCAATGTCAACACATCGCCGCCAAGCCCAAACAATCCGAGTCCGGCGGGAACGGCAAATGCCAACGTCAAACCCAACGCCCCGCGCGCAAGCGCGCCGCGCCTGTCGCGCCGCCTCCGCGCATTCTCCCGGCAGCAGTCCCCGTCCGGAGACGGCGGACTGCGCCGGACAGTACCGGCACCAGCGACATCGCCACCGAGGCGGACAACGAAGGCAGTATGTTGAACACCGGAACCGCCAACGTGGAGTAGCAGCCATACAGTGCGTTGGCACGGTCGCCCGACACCCCCGCATCCTGCAGGCGGCGCAGGATCAACGCAAGATCCACGCATTTGGTCAGGCTGATGACCCCGGCGCTCAACGTCACGGGCAGTGCCACCGCCGCCAGCCGTCGCAGGATATGCCGGCGTCCCGGCAGAGGAACCGGCGGCATATCGACAGGCAGGGCGTCACCTGCGCATCTGTCCTGCCGTGCCAAGCGGAACAGCAACCACGCCGCCGATGCAACTGTCCCGGCTGTCAGTCCCAGAACCGCGCAGGCAGCCGTCACGGGAAGCGGTGCGCCCCGCCGGGCGGCAAAATACGCAAAGGCAAGTCCGAGAATCAACTTACCCAGTGCCTCGATGACCTGCGAAACGGCTGTCGGCTTCATGTCCGACAGCCCTTGGAAAATAGCCACGCGCCGCACCTGCCAGGCAGACCGCCAGCACCGCGGGCGACACAGCCCGGATGCTCGCCGCCGCGTCCGGATTGCCCAGCATCTCCGCCCACAGACGGGCAGGCAGCAACAGTGCCGCCGTGCCCAGCACGCCGATGGTACAGAACACCGCCAGTGAAACACGGTATATCCGCCTTGACAGCGCCCGGTAGGCAGGCGCGCCGTCCCCGCCTGCGAGCAGTACCGACATGGCAACCGGCAAACCGGCGGTGGACAGCACGCACAGGAGCGCGTACACCTCATAGGCAGTATTGAAATACCCCATCCCCGCCGTGCCGAGCACCCGGAGCATGGGGATCCGGTAGGCAAGTCCGATCACCTTGACCGCCACGGCAGACAGCGTCAGCAAACTGACCCCCGAGAGGAATTTTCCACCCTCGCGGGCGCGGTTGACAGCAGACTTCACGGCACACCTCCGGACAGCAGAACGTTACCTCATGGTATGCGCCGGGGGGGCCGGGGGTATGCAGGGAAGCAGGATTACAGGATGTTATCCGTCGGTTTCCAGACACATCGGGATAAACTCCCGGTACAGCGCACCGGCGGGCAGGTATGCGGACGGGATGCCCTCCACCGCGCGGAGTGACGCGAGGATATGCTCCGCCCGCACGGCATGACGACCGGTCACGGGGTAGTCCCGGAACAGGCGCTCCAGATACGGCTTGAGCATATGCAGTTCAAACGGCATGGCGGAATCAATCAGGTAGTCGCATCCGCTGGCAAAGGGGAGGATTGATGTCTCCTCGTTGGCACGGACACTCTCCCACAGTGCCAGGGTGAAGGCGGGGGTCGCGTCCCGTACCGCCTCGTCCCGCACCAGCCGGCGCAGAAGGCGCAACTCCACCGGCGGAAAAATCTCGCCGGCTACCTCCAGCCCGTGCAAAGCCGAAATATACACGCTGCGGGACGGGATGTCGGCAAACAGCGCCGTCACGGGCGGGTACAGTGCCTGTATCCCCTCAAACAGGAACACCGGCTTTTCCCCGGCGGGGACAGCCAGATGCCGCGTTCCCGCGCGGTTGCCCGTGGTGAAATTGAACACCGGAATGTCGGTCTCCCCCGTCCTCCGCAGCTCCCGGACGCAGGCTTCCATGGCACCAAGATCCAGCGTATCGGCGGAATCGTAGTCCGGCGTCCCGCCGCGCGCCCGGGCTCGCTCCTCCAGTTCCTGACGGTCCAGATAAAAATCGTCCAGTGAAATGGGATATACGGACAGCCCCGCCGCCTCCAGCGCCTCGGTCAGCTTGCCTGCCGCCGTGGTTTTTCCGGAGCAGGTCGGTCCCGTCAGACGCAGAATACGGATGCCGTCCTCGGCGCACTCCCGGCTGACAGCGGCGGACAGCGCGACCAGCCGCGCTTCAAAATCCGCCTCCGCCGTCTCCACCGTCCGCCGCGCCTCCTCAGGCGTTCCCAGCGACGGCGGAACCGTCCTATAAGTCTGCTTGGATGTGTATCGGTTGAACAATCGGTTTCCTCCTTTGCCGGCAATACTGCAAACCGTGCGGGCTCCCTCATTCCAGCAGTCCGCGCTCCCGGTAGAATGCCTCTATGCGGTCTGCCTGCTCTGCCATAACGGTATCCCCCGTCGCTGTCCAGGTACTCGTAGGGATACTTGGGGTTGAACAGGCGGTTGATATACCGGGCTGAGCCGTCCGCCGGCGCGTAATCCACCAGCTTGGTAACGGCGCCCGCACCGACGGCAAAAATGGAATGAACCTCCTCCATCATGTAGATATTGTACAGTCCCTCGTAGCCGGGCAGAGCAAACCCGACGTTCTCGAAATTGCCGACCGTGTTTTTCTGCCGATACATATAGTATGGCACATATCCCTCGTGGATGCACTGTATCTGCGAATAATCCACGCATTTCCCGGTATCGCCGCCGCGCATGGAGTAGATATCCCCGCCGCCGCGCCGCAGGTCGGAGGAGCGCTTGACGCAGAAGGTATGCACCGTGATATTCTCCGGGCGCAGGCGGATGATCTGGTCAAAGGACGCCGAGAAGGTGGGGAACCGGTCGCCCGGCAACCCGGCAATCAGGTCGGTGTTGACGACCGGAATACCGGATGCCCGCGCAATCTCATAGGCGCGGAAGAACATCTCGGTGTCATGGGCACGCCCGATGCTGTGCAGAACCTCGTCGCACAGGATCTGCGGGTTGACGCTGACGCGCCCCACACCGAAGGATCGTGCCACCGCCAGCTTGTCCGCGTCAATGGTATCCGGGCGTCCCGCCTCCAGCGTGAATTCCTCCAACCGGCTGACGTCCGTCATCTCCGCCACCGTACCCAGCAACAGCCGGAGCTGGTCGGGATTCAGAATGGTGGGCGTGCCCCCGCCGATATAAACCGTGCGCAGGTTCAGTCCCAGCCGACCGATCAGGTCAAAGGTTCGCCGCAGGTCGCGGCACAGCCGCAAAAGGTAGTCCGGAATGAGCGACAGCAGGCGCTTGGATGTGTAGGACACAAAGGAGCAATAGGCGCACCGCGTCGGGCAGAAGGGGATGGATATGTAGACCGAGCAGTCGCGCTTGCCGGGTGTTCCGATGAGGCGCGCCTCGTTGACCGCCACCTCGGTAGCAAGGCTTGCCTTTTTGGGAATGACAAAGTAGTCCC
This sequence comes from Oscillospiraceae bacterium, assembly GCA_022009675.1. Lineage (GTDB taxonomy): Bacteria > Bacillota > Clostridia > Oscillospirales > CAG-272 > CAMEON01. The sequence continues at coordinate 104,631 of CP091718.1, forward strand.
GCGCCAGTTCCTTTTTGACGCGCGTCTTGCTCATGCCGCGCTGGAGCAGCTCGGTCGCCACCTTGGACGGGCGGACGCCGGTCAGCATCCCCCACGCGGGACGATACCCGCGCAATGTCTCACAGACATTGGTCACGGCGTCCCCGACTGCAATCTTTTCCATGCGCTCCCGCGTGTACCCCTCACGATACGGGTAACTGCGCTCCGCCTCCGCCTGCTCCCCACGGAAGCACAGCTTTGCCCGGACGGTCACGCCCTCCCGCGGCTCGCCGCCCTCCCGCGGCTCGCCGCCCTCCCGCGGCTCGCCGCTCTCCTCTGCCCGGACGGCGTCCCGTTGCAGGGAGACCCACAGTGCGGGCGTTTCCGCACTCGGCTCCTCCTCGTCCGAAAACTTCGCGCCGGGGAAAAAGATCATGCACAGCGTCTGCACATAATACTTGTTCACGGGTCCTTCAATGTAAAGTCTCATACCGGAATCCTATTTCCCTCACAATTATTTTGATGTGCCCGCGCCGGGCTTCAGCACCTCGGAATCCATCACGATGGTGACAGGTCCGTCATTGCACAGGCTAACCTGCATATCCGCGCCGAACTGCCCGTGCTGTACCGGAACCGTCTCAGCCGCCCGTTCCAGAAACAGCCGATACAACCGTTCCGCCTCAGCCGGCGCCGCCGCGCCGAGAAAATCCGGACGGTTGCCGTGCCGGTAGTTGGCAAGCAGAGTGAACTGGGACACAACCAGCAACCCGCCGCCGACATCCTGCACCGACCGGTTCATTTTACCGTTCCCGTCCTCAAAAACGCGCAGTCTGAGTATCTTGGCAAGCAGGCGGTCGAGATCCTCCTCGGTATCCCCCTGCGCGACGCCGAGCAAAACCAGGAAGCCTCTCCCGATTTTGCCGACCGTTTCGCCGCTGATATCAACCTGTGCCGCACTGACCCGCTGAAGCACCGCTTTCATGTACTGTACCCTGCCCCGGCGGGGCAGATCCTTTCTCCGATATCCGATAGCGGGATTCCCTGACTGCTCCGGCGTTCCGCCGGCTGCCACACGTGGCGCTCTGTCAGGGATCCCCCGCGATTATTCGCCGCTTTGTCCCCGCCCTTGGCAGAGCCGGTAAAGCCGCGCACAACGTCCACCACGTTCTCCAGCGAACGCAGGCGGCTGACGATGGAATTGTAATGATCCACGTTCTTGCAGCTGACCTTCAGGTTCATGATGGCACGTCCGCCGCTCGCCTTCTGCGTGTTGACTGACAGGATGGACACCTTCATGTCCGCCAGCGCCGCCGATACGTCCGCCAGCACACCCACCACGTCCAGCGAGTGTATCTGGATCAGCGCCCCGTACACACTGCGACTGTCAGAAGCAGTCTCCGGCGCCTCCCAGTACGCGCGCTTCCAGCGGTCTGCCTGATCGGGATTGCCCATGCCCTGAACCGCATTGGGACAATCAATCTTGTGAACCGAAATTCCGTAGCCCTTGGTCACAAAGCCGACCACCTCATCCCCCGGCAGGGGATTGCAGCATTTTGCAAACTTGACCACACAGCCGTCTGCGCCGTCCACCACAATGCCGCTGTTGGAGCGCAGATGCCGGAGCGGAGTGGTCGTGACGACCTCCTCCGGCGTCGGATCGGGGGCAGGCTGCGTATCCTCCGCCTCGTTGGATGCCGCCAGCTCCTCCAGTATTTTCGGCAGTATCTTGCCTGCCGACAGTTCCCCGTAGCCGATAGCGTTATACAGGTCGTCCGCGGTGGTGAAGCCGTTCTTCTGCGCCGCCGCCGTCACCAACTCCAGCCGGCGGGACTCGCCCAGCCGCGGCGCCGCCTTCTTCAGTTCGGCATCCACGGTGTTCTTGCCCATCTGGATGTTCTCTGCGCGCCGCTCCCGCTTGAACCACAGGCGAATCTTGTTCTTCGCCTCGCCCGTCTTGACCACCGACAGCCAGTCCCGGCTGGGTCCGTGTCCGGAGGATGCAGACGCCGTGAGTATCTCCACAATCTCTCCGTTGTTCAGCACGCGGTCGATGGGCACGATCATGCCGTTGATCTTGGCACCTATCATGCGGTTGCCCACCTCGGAGTGGATGGCATACGCGAAGTCAATGACAGTGGCGCCCTGCGGCAGTGAGATGACATCCCCCTTGGGCGTAAAGACAAACACCTCGTCGTGCGAGATGTCGATCTTGAGCGCCTTCATGAACTCCTCCGGGTCGCGCGTCCCGTCCTCGGTTTCAATCAGCCGGGCGATCCACTCCAGCTTCTTGTCCATCTCCTCCTTGGACGTAACGCCTGCCTTGTACTTCCAGTGCGCGGCGATACCGTACTCCGCAACGTGGTGCATTTCCCACGTCCGGATCTGTACCTCAAAGGGAATGCCGTCCCGCCCAATGACAGTCGTGTGCAGGGAGCGGTACATATTGGGTTTGGGGATGGAAATGTAATCCTTGAAGCGCCCCGGAACGGACTTGAACATCTCATGGATGATACCCAGCACGGTATAGCACTCCATCTCGGTATCCACGATGACACGCATGGCGTAAAAGTCGTAAATCTCGTCAAAGCTCTTGTTCTGGTTGAACATCTTGCGGTATATGCTGTACACCGTCTTGATGCGTCCCTCCAGCGTGAAGTGGATGTGGTTTTCCATCAGCTTGTCGTTTACCATGCTGCGGATGCTCTCGATGAAGTCCAGGTTCTGCCCGTACTTTTCCTCAATGTGCTGCTGCACCTGCGCGTAGCCGATGGGGTCAAGGTACTGCAAGCTGAGATTTTCCAACTCCTGCTTGATGCGCTGCATACCCAGCCGGTGTGCAAGCGGCGCGTAGACGTGCATGGTTTCCAGCGCGGTCAGACGCTGTTCCGGGCGGCTTTGCGTCCAGCGTGCGCATATTGTGCAGCCGGTCGCAGAGCTTGATGAAGATGACGCGCACGTCCCGCGACATGGCAAGCAGCATCTTGCGCAGGTTCTCAATGTGCGCTTCCTCCTTGTCCTCCACCTGAAGCACCACCATCTTGGTAACACCGTCCACCAGCGCGGCAACCTCCGGTCCGAAGCGCTTGGCGATTTCCTTCGTGTTGGTCTTCTCGCCGCAGTCCTCCACCGTGTCGTGAAGCAGGGCGGCGCAGATGGAATCTGTATCCAGCTCCAGCCCCGCCACGATTTCCGCCACTGCTACGGGGTGCGTGATGTATGCCTCCCCGCTGGCACGCCGCTGCCCTGCGTGCAGTCCGGCGGCGTAGTCGTACGCCCGCTGAATTTTGTCAATGTCGTACTTCTTGCCGGTCGCCCGCAGAATATCAAGCAGGCGGTCTATACTCTCATGTACCGTTTGTTCCATCGTCCTATCCTTTCGATCCTCCGCCGCGCGGGGATACCATCCTTCATGCGGGCGCGGTTCCCTTCCCGCAACGCTCGCGCAGGCTGCGCAACAGCGGAGACGCCTCCACCGAAGTGTGGGGTGCGTCCGGTGTGATTTCATAGGTCAGGATGCCGTCGCCCACATCCTCGATGCGGCAGACCGCCATCTCGTTGAGGATGCGAAGAATCAGCATCAGCTTTATGTAGCACATAGGCGCTCCGGCGGCAGCCAGACGCGCGCGCAGTTCCCCTGTACGCACGGTGCGGGAGCCGTTCCGGACACGCTCACGCAGGCAAACGTACACCCGTGCCACGTCGTCCCGATCGGGAAGCAGTTCCTCCTCCGGAGAAAGCCCACCGCCTGCCAGCAGGCTTGCCAGCCGCTCGTCCGCCGCCGCCTTTTCACGCTCCTCGGCGGCAGAGTGCCGCACATCCCGCAGAATCAGTTGCAGCGACTCCACGCCGTGATACTCATTGATCCCCAGCTGGAACAGCACGTCCACCCGGTCGCCGGTCTGAACCGGAAGTGCGGACGTCGGCATACCGAACCAGAGTGCCTGGAACAGCCTCCCGTCCGCATACAGCGAAAGGCGGGTATGCTTTCCGCCCGACAGTGCGGTGATCTGCTGTACCGTGGCGTTCTCCAGCATCAGCAACGGAACCGGGTTCGCCGTACCGCACGGCTCCAGCAGTTCCAGCTCCCGTGCCTGCTCCATGGTCAGTTCATCCGCCGTGACACGGCACTCCGCCTCCTGCCGCTGGGCTGTCATGTCATCGGTGAGGTGGGCGGCAGCATACTCATTCAGTCGTTCCCGAAAAGCGGGGATGTCCTGCCGCCGGATGCACAGTCCCGCCGCCAGCTCGTGCCCGCCGAAACGGACAAGCAGATCCTGGCAGTACGACAGCGCATCCACCAGATTCAGTCCCCGGACACTCCGCCCGGAGCCCTTGCCGATCTCCTGCCCGTCCTCATCCGGAACGCCTTCAAACGAAATCAGGATGGACGGAAGTCCGTACTTCTCCGTGATGCGCGAGGCTACGATGCCGATAACCCCCTGCGCCCAGCCGTCATCCTCCAGCACCAGCACCTGCCGGTTCCACGGGACATCCCCGACAGACAGCGCTGCGTCGATGCGGCGATATGCCTCTGTGGCGATGCGGTTTTCCTCTTCCTGCCGCCGGACGTTGATCCGGCACAGGGATTCCGCACGCGCCTGCGCCTGCTCCGGCGTATCGGCAAGCAAAAGCTCCACCGCCTCCATGGCATCGGTGATGCGTCCGGCGGCATTCAGCCGCGGCGCAATGCCGAAGCCGACAGCCGTCGCGCTGACGCGCCGCCGGGGGCGCTCGGCGCCGCTCGCCGCGGGACGAACCCCTTTCCCGGCTACGGCATCCAAAAGGGCGGCAATGCCGGGACGTTCCTCGCCGCGATTGAGTATCTCCAGCCCACGCGACACAATCAGGCGGTTCTCGTCGCATAGCGGCATGACGTCCGCGACGGTTCCGATGGCGACCAGATCCATGAATCGCCGGCTCATGGCTTCAAACACCTCGGCGGCGCTCCCACCGGTGCGTGCCTGCTCACAGGCACAGATCAGCTTGAAAGCAACACCCACACCCGCCAACTCCCGGAAGGGATACGGGCAGTCAGGGCGGTGCGGATTAACCACTGCCACGCAGTCCGGCAGGGTATCCAGAAACTCATGGTGATCCGTCACGACGGTATCCATGCCGAGTCCGGCGGCATACGCGACCTCCCGGACGGCAGTCACGCCGGTGTCCACCGTCACGACCAGCGTCACGCCCTTTGCCGCCAGCGCGTCCACACCGGTCCGGGACATTCCGTATCCCTCGCGCAGACGGTTGGGGATGTACCGGACGACCGGAACGCCCAGTCCGCGCAGGTAGAGGTACAGGCAGGTGACGGAGGTCACACCGTCCACATCATAGTCGCCGTACACCGCAACCGTCTCCCCGTCCCGGACGGCTGCCAGCACGCGCGAAACGGCGGGCTGCATATCGGTCAGCAGGAAGGGATCATGCGGCTGCATACCGCCGTGGCTGAGGAAGGTGGCAGCAGCGGCGGGATCATCGTAGCCGCGGTTGCAGAGCAGACGGGCGGTCAGCGGACGGATGCCCAGCGCCAGCTCCAGACTGCGGGCGGCGGACTCCCCGTTCGAGTCTCCCTCCTGCCAACGGAGAGACCATATCCTTGCCCGGCGGGGCAGAGCGGCGTTTGCGGAACTTGTTTCGGGCATGGCTGTTTCCTTTCCTTGATTCATCGCATCGGGCTGGGAAGAACAGCGTCCCGGTCTTCGCGTGTCGGTTTAGGGGCACCTCTGAAAGGCTGTGATAGGATTCTGCGCGGCGCGCCGGGAGGTAATCCCCTCAGTGCACCGGGGCGTACCGCGCACAGATGGCTTCCGCCACGCGGATGCCGTCCACGGCGGCACTGGTGATGCCTCCGGCATATCCGGCGCCCTCCCCGCAGGGATACAGCCCCGGCTGTCCGATCGCACAGAAATCCTCCCCGCGCAGGATGCGCACGGGCGCGGATGTCCGCGTCTCGGCGGCGGACAGGATTGCTTCCGGCATGGCGTAGCCGGGGCGCTTACGGTCAAAGGCGCGCAGTCCGCGCGCAAGATTCCGGCAGGCGAAATCGGGCAGAACATCCCCCATGCGCGCAAGCCGGAAGTGCTCGCCGCCCCGGTATCCGGGCTGTACCCGTCCGGGCATATGTACCGGCCTGTCTCCGGCAAGAAAATCTCCGACCGTTTCGACCGGAACGTCGTAATGATCGCCACCCGCGCGGAAGGCGGCAGACTCTATGCGGCGCTGGAACGCGATGGCACCCAGCGCAAGGCTTCCGTCAACCGGTTCATAATCCGACGTCTGTACCGAAACGGCGATTGCCGCGTTGGAGTTGACGCCGTCACGTGCCCGACAGCTCATACCGTTGACCACGACCGTGCCGCGCTCCGACGCCGCCGCGACCACCTGCCCACCCGGGCACATACAGAACGTATACACGCCGCGCTCTCCCGCAGTGTCCGAGAAGGAATACTCCGCCGCACCGAGGTCGGGATGTCCTGCCATTTTTTTCCGTAGAACAGCCGGTCGATGTCCTCGCGCCGGTGCTCGATACGCACGCCCACCGATATGGGCTTGGCGACGACCTCGGAACCGCGCGCGATCAGCATCCCGTAGGTATCGCGCGCGCTGTGCCCCGGCGCCAGCACCACGACCCCGGCGGAGATATCCCCGCGCGTCGTGTGTACCGTCCAGCTCCCGTCCGGCTGGCGTGTAAAGCCATCCATGCGGCAGCGAAAAAAAGCGTTTCGCCGCCTGCAGCGCGTATTTCGTCCAGCATCCGGGTAACAACCCCGCGCAGTACATCGGTGCCGACGTGCGGCTTTTGCCTTGAGCGTGATATCCTCCGGCGCTCCCAGCGCACGGAAGGTCTCCAGTACGAAAGCGCACCGGGCATCGTTGATCCGGGTCAGCAGCTTGCCGTCCGAAAAGGTTCCCGCACCGCCCGCGCCGAACTGAATATTGGATTCGGTGTCCAGCTCGCCGTCCTGCGTGAAGCGCGCCACCGCAGCCGTGCGCTCCGGGATGGCGTCGCCCCGGTCGATGAGCAGCGGAGCGTACCCCTGCCGGGCAAGCAGAAGGGCGCAAAACAGCCCCGCCGGTCCCATCCCCACTACCAGGGGACGCGCGGCAGGGGCAACTCGCCCCGCCCCAACTCCAGCCGTCCGGGCGCATAGGGTTTGGCGCCCAGCCGCGCCAGCTGTTCCGGCAAAAAGCCGGGTGCGTCGTCTGCCGCACGGCACAGCACGGAGCAGACCAGGCGGATATCCTCCCGGTGGCGCGCGTCCACCGACTTTTTATAAAGCCGAAAATGAAGCGAACGGACATCGGTGCCGCTCCGCTTCATTTTCTCCGCCGCGCGGGCAAGGATATCCGGCTCCGGCGTACCGACCGGAACCGAAATCCCCTCAAGCACGGCTTCCCTGTATGTGATTGTTTCCATACCGTTCCCTACAGCACGCATGCTGTCTGCACGGATGCAGTCTGCACGCATGCAGTCTGCACGGATGCCGCGTCCGGAGCAGGCACGGTGTTCTCCGCCGCCCCGGACTCCGTAACGGGCGGCTCACGGTATCCCTGCCGCAGTCCTCCGTTGACGACATACAGCCACAGAAGCACCGCCAACAGCAGGCAGACAGCCATTGCGGGCCAGTGCAGCTCCAGCCTTTTACGGCTGATCCGGACGCGGCGCCGGTTGCGGTCGTCCTGCCTGATCTCATATTTTGCCATATCGTTCAAGCCTTTCTCGACGTCACGTCTTCCCCGCCGTTTTCCGATCCGTCCTGTACGTCCGGCTCGTCAGCGTCCGCAGAAACCTCAGGAACATCGCCCGCATCAGGCGTGCTCCGGACGCGGTATTTCTTCCGGTGCCTGTCACTGTCTTTACTGCCCGTATCGGCGGTGGGGTCAGCCGAGCCGGTCATCAGCAGGAACAGGTCTGCCCGCAAGCGGTTCTGTATCTCCTTTTCACCCGTGGCAAAATCCGCCATGGATTTGTTATAGTCCCGCTTGAGGCATCCGTTGTTCGCCACCGAGATGACATGCCGTTCCTCGGACACCACGACCACCACGCAGTCGCCCAGCTCCGTACTGCCCAGCGCCGCCCGGTGCCGGGTGCCGAGGCGCAGTCCGGTCTTATCCGTTGTGGAAAGCGGCAGTTTACAGCCCGCCGCCACAATCCGGTCGCCGCGGATGATAACGGCGCCGTCGTGCAGCGGGGAACGATCCACAAAGATATTGGTCAGCAGGCTGGAGGAAACGCGGGCATCCAGCGCGATACCGCTCTTTTCAAACTCCCCCAATCGAGTAGAGCCTTCCAAAATGATAAGGGCGCCGTCCTTTTCCTGCTGCGCAATCTGGCACGCCGCCTCCACGACCTCGTTGATGGTGTTGGTCAGGGCGGCATGACCGCTGCGCCCGCCGGAACGCAGGTCAAACACGGTAGAGCCGAGCTTATCCAGCGCGTCCCGTATCTCGGGCTGAAAGATCACGACCAGCACGATAACGCCGAAGGACGCCACCGCGGACAGCAGCCAGTGCGCGGCGCGCAGATCCAGCCAACCGGTCACCACGTACAGCACCACCACGGTCGCCAACCCGAAGAGCAGCTTACCCGCGCGCCGGACGCTGACGAAGGAATATAAAAAATAAAACAGAACCGCCAGAAGGAGGATATCCAATCCGTCCTTCCAGGTCATGGAGGACACGGGGGTCCATATATTGGCGCGAAAAAATGCGCCAACCGACTCAAGTATTTCTGTCACAAGCCGCTCCTTTGTATGCATAAAGCAGGGGCACACGGTTTCCACCGTGACGCCGTATCGCAATCGTCCCGACCTCTTACGAGCGTCAAACATCCCTATTATATCACATACTCAGGAGGAATGGCATCGTACTCCGCACCTTTTACAAAAAATTCACATCCGTCCGACAAGGTCTGACAGCCCCCGTCAGCCGTCGATCAGGCGGCTGACCGTCACGAAACGGTACCCCCGCTCCAAAAGTGCGGGAATGAGCCGGCGCAGAGCGGCGGGTGTCGGGCTGTCGTGACCGATATAATCGTGCATGAGGATGATATCGCCTGCCTGCACCGACTCCAGCACGTTGCGGGTGATGGTATCGGGCGGCGTGTGTGCCCAGTCGCGGGTGTCGATGTCCCAAAGGATCAGGCGGTACCCCTCCGCACGCGCCACGCGGCGCACCGTCGCGTTCATGGCTCCCTCCGGCGGGCGCAAAAGGTGCGGGCGGTACTCACCCAGCGACGCCAGCGCCTCCTCACAGCGCGACACCTGACTGCGCACGCCTGCTTCGTTCAGCTTTGTCAGCCGCCGGTGATCGTAGCTGTGGTTGCCGATCTCGTGCCCCGCCGCCAGCACGGCTTCCGCCGCCTCCGGATAGTACAGCACATTCTCGCCGACCATGAAAAAGGTCGCCGGCACACCGTACTCCGCCAGGATGGACAGGATCTCCTGCGTGTACATCGGGTGGGGGCCGTCATCGAAGCTGAGGGCTATCTCCATGCGATCGTTTCGGCGGCGGTAGTATACGATATTGCCGTCATCGGCATCCGTCGGGGCGGTCGTGCTGACCACGGCGGCGGTGTCCGCGACCGTCTGCACGACAGCCTGCCCATTCCGTACCGCCGGCGGCAGCCCCTCGCCGCCGGCAGGCGGGATCGGGGGAACCTGACGGGTCTCGGCTGACTGCCCGTCCGGCGCACCGTGCGTCTCATACAGCCACAGCGCCAGCACCGCGACAGCCAAAAGCAACAGTGCCGCCGCCAGCCAGATCACCTGTCCCGTCCGGCTCCGGGGGCAGGCGGGTGCCCTGCCCCGCCTACCCATCCGTCCCCTCCGCATCGGATGCCGGAGCGTCCGGCTCCGGCACGCCGGTCAGTTCATACAGCGTCCCGAAGCGGTATCCCTGCGCCCGTATCTCCGCGAGCAGTGCCGGAAGCACCTCTGCATTGGTCGCCGAGGTGGGGTGCAGCAGGATGACCGCGCCGTTGTGGAGATTGTCGAGTATCTTCGCCTTGGCAGCCGCCGGGGAAGGCTGTCGGTCGTTGTCCCAGTCGGCATAGCCGAAGCTCCAGAACACCGTCCGGTAACCCTGTGCCATGACTGCCCGGAGCAGGGATTCGCTGAAGCGCCCCTCCGGCGGGCGGAAAAATTTCGCAGTCTCCACGCCCGCCTCCCGGCAGGCGTCCTCCAGCCGCGTCAGTTCCGCCGCTATCTCATCGGCGCTCCACGAAGTCATATCCCGGTGCGCATACGAATGATTGCACACCAGATGTCCCTCCGCCGCCATCCGGCGGATAAGGTCGGGGTTCTGCCGTGCCAGATTGCCCAGCACAAAGAACGCCCCCGCAGCATCCGCCTGCGCCAGCGCGTCCAGAACCCGCGCCACGTTTCCGTTCTCGTAGCCCGCATCAAATGTGAGATAGACCACCTTGTCCGCACCGTCCGCCGCCGTATGCTCCGGGCGGTCATCGATATAAAAGCCGCCGCAGTCGCGGATGAAGGCAAACCGCCCGTCCGCGCGCGGTTGCATATGCCCCCGCACGTGGGCGCAGTACCAGTTGTAGGTTTCCCCTGTCGCGCCCGTCCGCAGAGCCACGCCGCCGGACAGGCAGAGTGCCAGCAGAAGCGCCGCCGCCCGGAGCATCCGCGCGGCTTTCCAGCCCCCTGTGTTCCGTATCCTACGTGTAGCATGCATCGCACACCAACTCCTTTCGCTACAGGACTCTTCCGCATACTCCGTCCCGCAGTTTTCGGCAGATCGCGGGAAAGCCGCCGCCGATTCGCCGTGAGCGGAATTTTCAGAAGTCCCCGGGAAGTAGTGTGCGCCGCCGCGCAGGCACATTCTCATGCAAATTCCGGCACGGCGGGCAGTCTTCGGATAAAAAAACAATCCGCTTTCCGTTTCTACCGGAAAATCTGTGTGAATTTCCCTAAAGTTACCGGATTATTCATACATTTTTCACAAACAGGATGTATAATGTACGGGTTCTACCAGGCGCGGAATATACCGATATACCGCGCGCAACGTCCGGAGCGAAAGGAGGCAGGCTTGTGGCAGGCAACACATTCAAACGCATGGAGAAAAAAATGACAGTCTCCACAGAGATGATACCCGCTCTGCAGGCGTGCATGGAGGAGTACATGACGCCGGATCCCTTCAATGTGGACGGGAAGCCATACATGATCTGCAACCTATACTTTGACGACGACGCGGATGACGTCATACGCACCTCGGTGTCGCTGCCATGGTACAAGGAGAAGTTGCGTCTCAGAAGCTACGGCGTACCGGACGCGGACACGAAAGTGTTTCTGGAACTGAAGAAGAAATGCGCCGGCGTCGGCACCAAGCGCCGCGCCAAGATTCCCTACCGGGATGCGCTCGCCTACCTGGAGACCGGACAGCATCCGGAGGAACCGACATACATCGACGAGCAGGTACTGCGGGAGATCGACTACTACCGCGCCCACAACACAGTTTATCCGAAAATATACGTCAGCTACGTGCGGAATGCCTTTTTCGGGCGGGACGACCCGAGCTTCCGCGTGACCTTTGACAGCAACATTCTGACCCGTCGGTACGATCTGGATCTTGCGCTGGGGCGATACGGGGATCCTGCTCTGTCCCCCGGAAAAACTCTGATCGAGGTCAAGTTTTCCGGTGCGGTACCACTGTGGTTCTGCCGGATTATGAGTGATTTCGGGCTTTCCTTCCACACCTTCTCCAAGGTTGGAACCAATTTCAAGCTGTATTCCTACGAGCGTGCCCGTGAGGCACACCCGGAAGAAGAGCACGTGCTGCGGCTGCTGCACTGACCGCGCACCGACAAGGAGTTAATGATCATGGATTACATTCTGAAAACCGTCGATATCAGCCCCATCACACTGGGGCGTGCACTGACTATCGTGGGCAGTTCTCTGGGGCTTGCTGTGGCGCTGATGCTGGTATATATGTTCACGCATCGCCGCACGGGCTGGCGTCCCTCCATCGCCATGACCATGCTGATGCTTGGTCCCATCGTTTCTATCATCGTACTGTGCATTGGCAGCAACATCGCCCGCGCCATCTCCATCGGCGGCGGTCTCGCGCTGGTGCGCTTCCGCAACACGGTAGAGGATCCGCGCGATCTTATCTACTTTTTCCTCTCGTTGGCATCCGGTATGGCTTGCGGCATCGGGTTCATCGGCTTCGGCGCACTGGCGGTCGGAGCTATCCTGCTCCTGCTTGCCATCCTGTCGCTGATCGGTCTGGATCGGCTCGGCGGCAAGGGCAAGCAGCTTCGCATCCTTGTTCCGGAATCCCTGGACTATACCGGCGTATTTGACAACGTGCTGAAAAAGTACTGCCGCGGCTATCATCTGAACCGCATCCGCACCGAGGATTACGGCACGCTCGTGCGGTTGGACTACCGCATCGTCATGAAGGATGACAGGCAGGAAAAGCAGTTTCTGGACGAACTGCGGGTGCTCAACGGCAATCTGACCATCTCCATCGTTCAGACAGCTGTCGAGGAGCAGTAACTGCTGCACCGGGTTCATGGTAAACAATCAAGCAACCAGTAATATTCACGAAAGGAATAAGTAATATGACATTAAAAAAACAAAAGATTTTTAAAATTCATCCCGATAATTCAGCTTATAACTGTATTTTTTGGTTAAAATATTATTTAACCGCAAAAAAACCTTGGTCGGATTTTTGCTAAAGCTTTGCTAAAAATTTTTTTGCCGTCTTATTGTTTATTCATATTCCAAGAATGATTTTTGCACTTTGTTTTTCGTGAATGACATTTTTAGACAATGTTCTTTACTATGTTTCTCTGTATCCTACATTTTTGGGCATCGCAGCAGTTGTAGTTGCTGATCAAGACCAGCACGAAAAAAACTAAGATTTCCCAGCCGCACTTTCGGGTGCGGCTGTTTTTATTCATCACCATTCAAAAACAATTTGCAAATAAAGGTATGGGGAGTGCGGTTGAAAAAAACGGGAAGATCTATGCTATAATGAGAATCGCAAGCTCGGACTTGGCGAACTGAAAACGAGGGGGTAGGCGCATGAATTACCAAGGCTATCTCATTTACCGCACCCGGATACAGCGGAATTGGAGTCAGGCGGGATTGTGCAGAGGAATTTGCGCAGTTTCGTATTTGTCAAAAATCGAAACCGGCAAGGCAGAGCCGTCGGAGGAGATTTTACAGTTGCTCATGGAGCGGCTGGATTTGAAATGTGACAAAAAAACAGAGCAGAAAGCCGCCGAACTCGCCAATCAAGGCTGGGAGCTGTTGTTTGACGGTAGGCACGCAAAGCTGAACGAGCTGCTGCGGGGCAAGGATATAGAATGCTATCGGGCAGTCCCGGCGTGGCTGGATTTGGCGTTGCTTTCGTCCGAAGCGCCCCTGGATGGCGCTCTTGAGCCCTGCATGGACACACGGCAGTTGGCATTGCAACGAATTTTTGCAGGGACGGGCGGATGAGGCAGCGCGCCTCATGCCGAACGCATATACTTTCCTGTCGCTGGGCATTGCCGACTATAACACCGGCAACTATTCCGCCGCCGTGGACCGTTTGCAGACCGCCTATGACATGGCAGGCAGGGACGGTGCCGCAAGGATCATGCTGGATGCAAAGCTTTTCCTCGGCAGTGCCTATTGCAATCGGCAGGATCTTCCCAATATGGAGCGTCACTACCAGGTTGGAAAGCGGCTGGCGGAGGATCTGCAAGACCAAAAAGCCCTGCAGGCTATCGGCTACAACACGGCGTCGGCGTGGATTGAAACCGGACGCTACGAGGAGGCATACGCGTGGTTCTCGGAGCAGGAGCAAACCACTCTGCTGTCCCTGCACAAGCTGGCTATCTGCTGTGAAAAGACCGGACGGCGGGAGGAAGCCCTTTGTGCCCTGAGCCGGGCTGAAGACATGGGTGTCAGCGAGCCGGAGCATTCCCTCGTGTTACAGCTTCTGCGGCTGGTTCGGTATCGGCTGGAACACCCCGACTACCTTTCCCGCGATGAATACGGTTTGCTTCTTTCAGACAGCTTTGCGCGCATCCGGAACGAGCTGCCCTCCGGCTTTGCGATTTTCCACCTGCCTTGGATGCTGGAGTGGTATAAGGCGACAAGGCAATACAAAAAAGCTTGCGAGCTGTTGGAAGAGTTTCCCGGAAAGTCCCTGTAAGCGGCATATAAGCCCATTTTTCCGAAGTAATTTTCCCAAATACACGGACTTTCATTTACCTCACCGATGTGCTATACTATGTGCGGAGGTGAGATATATGAAAACAGTAAAACTTTGGACGCGAAACTTCCGCTTGGTGATTTTTGCATCTGCCATCGGTACATTGGGCGCAATCGCCGGCGGCTTTGCGCTGGCTTTCCTGGTGTTTGACGAAACCGGCAGCACACTGGCGTCCGCGCTGATCGTAGCGATCCAGCTTCTGCCGTACCTTTTTGCTCCCTGTTTTGATTGCGCCGTTTATGGACAGGCTCCCCCGCAAATCGTTTTTGGTGGCGGGCGATGCCGCAAATGCGGTTTTGCTTGCCGGAATGGGTATATGGCTGCTGTTTTTTGACTTTTCCTATGTGGGCTATCTGGCGGTTTCTTTGCTGTTGGCTTGCCTTGGCGCAGTAGACGAATTGGCGTTCACCAGCATTTATCCGGAGCTGATTCCGGAAGGTGCCGAGCAAAAAGGATATGCGGTGTCCTCCATGCTCTATCCGGTGCTGAAGGTCATCATGACGCCGCTGGCGGCGATTCTGCTTGATACGCTCGGCGTTGCGTGGATCCTGATCGCGCAGAGCGGATTCTCACTGGCGGCGGCTGTCACGGAGAGCTTTATCCGTCTGGACGAAACCGAGCGCAAGCACCGCGAGCCATATTCGCTCAGGGCGTGGGGCAATGACATACGGGAAGCTGTGCAGTATTTGAAAAAAGAGCGCGGTCTGCGCAGTATCTACGGATATATGGCTGTAACCAACGGCGTTGCCAGCGGCTTTTCCCCTATTTTGGTGGCATTTTTTTCCGCACGTTCCCGGGATTCACCGCTGCCATGTATTCCGCATTTTTCCGTGGTGGAATTCGTCGGACGGTCAATCGGCAGCGCAATGCAATACCGAATCAGCATTCCCGAGAAAAAAAGAGATACGGCTTCGCATTTTTTGTCTATCAGATTTATGAAGCAATGGATATGTGCCTGCTCTGGCTTCCTTATCCGCTTATGCTGGTCAACCGTGGGATATGCGGATTTCTGGGCAGTAACAGTGCAATTATGCGGAATGCCGCCGTGCAACGCTATATTCCGGAAAAGCTGCGCTCACGCATCAATGCATGCAACGGAGTGATGTTAACCGCCGGCGCAAGCATTTTCTCTTTGCTGATGGGATTTCTCGGAGAAATTGCCGACTATCGCCTATGTGTCACGATAGGTGGCGCCGTTGCCATGCTTGCCTGCTGGCTTCTGATTGGAGGCAGACGTGCCGATGTGCGAAAGGTATATGAAATAAGCGATTGCGATACAGAATGACACTTCTGTACCGTCTGTTCGGTGGCAGTCGCTCCGACTCGTCAAGGCACAAAACTTCCTGCCCGATAATATATTTTCAGACTTTCTCCGGCAATGAAAAGCGCGCCCGCGATGCTTCGGAGGCATTACGCTCCGCAGCCTTGGATAACAAAGCTGCACTGCCAACATAAAAAAAGCAAAAAAATATTTGAAAAACTCTTGCGTTTTTTCTCCGAAGTTGTGGTATAATACAGGCTGTTGTCTTATGATTGCAGGCGTGTCATGACCTGACAGGCCCGAAACCACAGTAAGGAGGTGTCAAGTATGGCAAAGTGCAGTATCTGCGGAAAGGGTGTAGTGTACGGGCAGAATGTGTCCCATTCCAACCGGAAGACCAATCGTACCTGGAAGCCCAATATTCGTAAGGTAAAGGCGATCGTGGACGGTACTCCGAAGACCGTGGCGGTTTGCTCTCGCTGCCTGCGCTCCGGAAAGGTCACGCGCGCGTAATCTTTACCCGGCGTGCTTTTCATGCAGAAACCGGCACCCGTTCCGCAATGTGCGGCGGTGCCGGTTTCTTTTCTTTGCCGTTCTTATCGGCTCCCTTCCCGGTGCCCCGGACTGCAACTGCAACTGCATTCAAGCCTCCCCGCCGATCTGCACAGCTTCCTTTTCCAGCATCGCGGCATAGTGCAAAAGCTCCTTGCGCGAGGATACATTCAGCGTCTCGTAAATGTGCTTGTTGTGGTATTTCAGCGTGTTTTCGCTGATGCAGAGGATGTCACGGATTTCCTTGCCGTTCCTGCCGCCCAGGTACAGGTCGAAAATCTCCCGCTCCCTCGGCGTCAGCTTGCATAGATTGGCTGTAAAATGAGCATACCCTTCCGGATCAACCTCCTGCGCAGAGGATGAAGTCAGCCGGGTGATCTGCGTTTTGGCACGCACGTATTCTTCCTGAATACGTGTTTTTTCTTTTTGTATCCTGGAAAGCTCCTCGTTTGCCTCCTTCATCTCAAGCTTGAGTCCGTCGATGACCGATTGCTTGTTTCTGTCCTTCTCGGCAAGAAAAGCAAGCAGGTCATCTATCTCAACAGGCGCGCCGCGATGGGCACGTTGCTCGTCCCTTTTCAGCTGCTCCAGCGACTTCAGCACGGGGGCAAGATAGCTCCTGCTGAAAAAGACGCAGAAAGCGATGGACAGTGCCGTAAGCAGGGCGATCAACAGCAGGTTCTTGACAATGGTGTCCATTGCCGCGCTGTCGTAGTCGCTTTTGTTTGTCATGACGAACGTCGCAAAGCTCCCGCCCGTGCGTGCGTCATTGTAGGAGCGCTTCATGCCGAGATAGGTGTTGTCGTCGCCCGTCAGTTTCAGGATCCCGTCGCCGAAATCCGAGACGGCAAGCACGCCGCCGGGCGCACGGTAATACCCGTCATCCGCGCCGCAGGAGAAAAACGAGGTGATACTGTCGCCGTCCATGTGGCTGTCGTCGTCATACGTCAGAAGCCCTGTGAAATGCGAAAGCTTGGTGGTCTGGCTGTGCAGACGCGCAAAGCAACTCTCGGACACCTCAAAGCCGCATACACCGAGGGCTTTCCCGTCACTGCCCCGTATGGGGAGCATGAGCAGCATCGCCTTCTCGGACATCCCGGGCAGGGTAAATATCTCGGTGAAGCGGTAGGTGTGCGCCGGCATCCGGGCGGGATCGCTGTGACTGTGACTGCGACTGTCGTCCCAGCCCCGGATGACGTTCTGCTGCGCTTCCAGCCGCCATTTCCGGTGCGGCATGATGCCGTGCGCCTTACCGACAGAGGGTATCCCGCGATAAAGGATTATTTCGCGGCGGTCGGCTTCGTAGCCGTTCACCTGCAGGTACAGTCCGCTGCGCGTCGGCTCGGCGGCGTTCTTACCCGCCGTGGCGTTGAGCAGGACAAATGCGCCCGAGCACTCCGCCTGCAAAAGATACTGCCGGAGCGGTTCGATGATGCGCTCCTGCAGGTCTGCAAGCCGTGCGCCGTCCGACAGCTCGTCAAAGGAAATGCCTGCATCCGCGAGGTAGGCTTCAATCCGCGTTGCGGCGTCCCCGGACAGGTACGCGCCGACCGTAATCAGGCTGTTCCGGTGTGAAAGCAACTGCTGCTCAAAGCTCATCGCCTGCATATCCAGCCGCTCCGCGAGCGTGTCCTTCGGCGTTTTGAACCGATCGAACAGCGACAGGCAGGAGGCAAGCAGGACAAGGATCAGAATAACGGGGACAAGCATATACAGAAACAGCTTTGTCTTCATGCTTCGTCGCGGCAGGCGGAAGGAAAGTCTGTTCAAGCCGATCCCCCCTTTATTTCACCGTGCGGAAAAGCTCCCACAGCTCCGCGGCAAGCGCGGCGGCGCTCTCCCCGCCCTGTATCCGCGCCGGGAAGGCAGACTGTACCTTGCGGATCTCGGCATACAGCCCGTTCACCCTGCCGTAGTAGCCCGCATAGGACGGCTCGCGCAGGAGCGTGTACCCGCTTTTGACCGTATTCAGCACGGTGTAGAGACTGCGGTAGCCGTCATCGCGGAAGGTGTACGTGTCAAGCCCGGCGTACGCATCGGCGGTCACGGGCATATAGCCCGTCTCGGCGGCGAAATCCAGATTTCGCCCGCCCTCCGTAAGCCAGTGGGCAAAGACGGAAGCCGCCTCGGCTTTCCGCTCATCGGACTTCACCGCGCAAAGCCCCACGCCCGCCTGCGTGTCCACCCGGCGCGCGCGGTCCACATACGGCATGGGGCAAACCCGGAGCCTCATCGGCTCGGAGGTGTTGTCCGGATAGGTCACGGTGTCGTTATAGTACAGGATGCCAGCCGACGAGCCCATGCCGGCGGGCGTCTCGCCCGTCATCACCTGCGTGTTGGAATACTGGTCGGCAACCACGATATGCCCCTTGGCGATAGCCTCGGCAAAGCGCAGGTACGCCGCCTTCAGGGAAGCATCCGAGAAGTCATACCAGCCGTCCCTGTAGAAGGCGGAGGCGTCCGCGCCCGCCGACACGGCGTACAGCTCCACCGCGCGGAGCAGATAGTCAAGGGCGCAGAAGGGCTTTCCGCCGGAGTATGTATAGTATTTCTCCGCCGCGGAAAAGAACCCGTCCCATGTGTTCAGGCTCTCCTGGGTTACGCCGGTCGCCGCGGAAAAGCGGTCAAATTCGCCGCCGCTGAGGTACAGCACGTGCGTGGATTTGGACACGGGCAGTACCGCAAGCCGCCCGTCCACCATGCCGTCGGCAAGGAAATCGGGAACAAAGGCGGCGGTCTCCGCCCCGGTGAAATAGTCGTTCCAGTCCAGCAGCCTGTCCACGCCGAACCCTGCCGCATCGTTGTTGTGACAGAAGAACAGATCCGGGAGCGGCACCGCGCCCGGCGTGCCGTCCTGCGCCTCGGCAAGGCGGTCGCTGATCTTGGCGGCGACGGTTATCAGCGTGGTGCGGATGACGACGCCGCGCTCCATGCCCACGGTGGAATTGAATCTGTCGATCAGCCTGTTCATGGGCGAGTCGGCTTGCTCGCCGTAGGTGTGCCACAGCGTCAGCACGACGGGATCATGCGGATCAAGCAGGGGCTGCTCCCGACAGCCGGAAAGGCAGGACAGAGCAAAGATCGCGGCGAGCAGGACGGCAAGCACTTTCTTCATTTCGGACGCCTCCTTTGGGACAGCACGTTGTGGTTTTTGGCTTCTCCCCACCCTTTTTTGAAAAAAGGGTGGGAGAAAGCGAAAAATTTTTTTGAGTTTTTTTCCCACCCTTTTGCTCAAAAAGTGTGGGGACAAATCCGTAAAAAAATAAGTATAATGTACGTGTAGATCCCCCTGCCGGAGCGAGGGCGGATCGACTTTTTCCTACGGTACCCGATTCCCATTATAGCACAGAGCCGGGAATAAAGCAAGAGCAAAAAGCGGCGGGAACCGGATTTTTTCCCCCGAAAACCGAAAAAGGAGGGACGCGGCACAGATGGAGAGCAGGACGACGGCGAAGTATCAGGTCATCCAGGACGCGGGCGGCTGGCGCTTCCGCTTTTACTGCGATGCATCCGGCGCACTGGGATGCGCCACGGAGGTATATCGCGGCGAAAGACCGGAGGACGCGCTGGCGGCGGCATGGGAAAGCGAGGGCAGGCGGCAGTTCAACCGGTGCGGCAGATGCGGCAGGTGGGTGATCAACGCGATGTACAACGTGGACAGCCTGCAATGCGTGGACTGTGCGCCGTGGACAGCCCGGATTGTTTTCTGCCCCGCCTGCGGGGCGAAAGCGCGGAAGGACGACGCGGTCTGCTCCGCCTGCGGCGCGGACCTGCGGGGAGAGGGGGGAGCGGCGGATGCATGAGGCGGTACTGCAGGAGGACGACCGCGCAAGGCTCGGCTTCGGTGAGACGTGCATGAAGCAGCTGCGCGTCTGCCCGGAATGCGGACAGCTCGCCGCACCGGGTGAGCCGCGGTGCCGCGGCTGTCACGCTCCCCTGCCGGACAGGACGCTCTATGAGCTGTACCTTTCGCGGCACACCGTGTGTCCGGGATGCCGCACGGTCGCAAGACCGGGCGCGCGCTACTGCCATGTCTGCGGCAGGAGGCTGCCGGCGGACAAACCCAACCCAACAACAGAAAAAGGAGAGAACACAACATGAACAGAACGCAAAGTACGCTACGGAAAACGCTGGCTCTGCTCCTGACGCTGGTCATGCTGCTGGGCGTCATGCCGTTTGCGGAGCTTGGCACGGTGATGATCCGGGCGCAGGCGGCGGACGCGGGCGAGCCTGCCGCGGGCGAGCCTGCCGCGAGCGTGGCGGCAGCAGGCAGTGCCGCCATAGCAGCCACCCCGCGCAGAGCGGCGGCGGCAGAGCCGACATGGGTCGAAGTAGGCAAAGAGAAAAAGCACGAGGATCGCATGAAAAAAGCTGATCACGCTGCTGACCTCTCCCTACGAATACCACATAAAGCTCGTGGGACATATCGACATTTCCGACAAAAACGACCTGCCCATATGGGGCAAGACAAGCGGCATTCAGATACAGGGCGTCAAGCACCTGGATATGAACGGCTACAATATCTCCTATGAGCACACCGGTGTGGGATATTCGGAAAAATTTGTATATAAGGACGCTGTCAACAAAAATGCGAAGTACCTCTACTATCTGATGACGGTGACGGAGGACGCGAGCTTCTATCTCTATGATTCCACCGGAAAAAACGGAAAGATATTCTTCGGTCAGCCGATGTATGTATCGGAAATGCCCTACCGCAATATCATATCCGTCAAAGGTCGCTTTACGATGTACGGCGGCGAGATCAGCACCGGTGCTTCAAAGAAGCTGTACTACACCGACGTAAGAACGGTTAATTACTATGGTGAGGATAAACATACCTTCTCGTATACCGGAAATCTGCGCCTGCAGCTTCAGGGAAGCGGAGTCACGGTTGAGAACGGCGGCTATTTTGAGATGAACGGCGGCGACGTCTACGGCAGAGGAACGCATTTTGCCGCCATCGAGGGCAGACCCGGCTCCACCGTTTTTGATAAACGACGGATATATCGAGGGGTGCCGGCGGCGCCGACGCTTATTCCGGCGGATATGAGAGCAGAGCATGGGAAGGATGGAGATGGTTGCGCATATCAAGCGCTCTGGAGCACGGCAACCTCACAGTCAACGGCGGTAATTTCAGAGCAAAAAAGTCATAGATGTGGAATTGGTTCATCATGAACATCCAAATGATAAATACGGCGCTTACAAAAAGATGGAGCCCGGCAAAATCGCCATTTTTTTGACGGTCTCAATCCCGACAGCGATTGCAGCATGACCTATACGACCATCGGTGCCTTAGACGATACGCTCTATTTATGCGGAGCAAAAGTGACCCCGGCAACCGACGGCGTATCGAGACCGAGCGAGAGAATCACGCTGAAAGCCGCTCCCGGCTATGACACGACGTACTATCATCCAAACGATGCGTTTGTCATCAACGTAGGCTATCAGTCCTACTGGGGCAAGAACGCAAGCGTTTTGGAAAACGATTACAACCCGAACAGCTGGTGTAGACTGTTCTATATGTTCTATCTCTATAAGGTCGGCGAAAGCACGCCTATCGCCGAATATTTCAGCGAAAAGCCGCGGCTCAATCTCCGCGACCTGCGCGACTCCAAGACAAACGCATGGCCGAGATATGAAACAGGCGCGAAATACTATATCCGCGTGCTTGTGTCCGAGGCATGGAACAACCGGTACCACACGGCATATGAGGGTATTCAGGACTGGTACTTCACGGCGACGGACTTTGAATCGCGCAAGATAGACTTCGATTACAAGGTGACCATCTCCGACAAGCCCACGACAGGCGGGCACACGGTCTATAATGTCGCCCTCACGGACGAATGCGTCAAGAGCATCAAGGATATGGGCTATTCCGACAGGGTAAGGGTCTCCTATGCATACAGGTACTACGAGGGCACAAATTCAAGCACCCAGCCCGTAAATTACTGGCTCGCAAACGAGTTTAAAATGGACGGCACAACGCCCTATTCGATAATCACGGGGAAAACGGGGCCGCTTTTCCTCAAGGTGACGCTGACCTTCCGCGAGAGCAACAACCTGAACGCAAAGACCATCGCAACCTTTGAAAAGGAATGCAGGGTGTTCTCGTCCGGCGAGATCAAGTATACGGTTCAGAACAAGGGCGGAAGCGTCCCCGGCTATAAATGGAAGAGTCAGGGCGAGGGAAGCACGAAATTGGAGTACGGACAGAAGATCTGGCTCAACCACGGGCTGCAGGATTATCTGGACGACGGCGGCTGGCTCGACCCCTATGACAACACCCCGATCGATTCGTATGATATAATCTGGCAGTATCTCGACGGAAACACATGGGAAAATGTCACCTTCGGCGACACACGCTTCTCCATTGAGGACGTAAAAGTCAAGGAGGAGGGCAGAACCTATCAGCGCCTGCTCTGCACCGACCGGAACGGCATTTACCGCTACGGCGTGAGATACGCCTCGCCGGACGGCAAGGGACATCAGTTCTACTGGTCTACCTGCTTCTTCAATGTGGAAGGCGTGGACTATGCCGCGCTCCGCACGGTGACGATATCCTCAAGTGCCTCGGAAACCGAATACGGCAAGGGCACGACCATCCGCGCAACCCGCAATACGGGCATCGCCGACTGGGGCGGCTTCAGAAGATATCGCCTGGACGTCATCGAATCGCCCTACAATTATCGCAACGGCAGCATTGACATCGGTCCGACGGACAGCAACCTCAAATCCAGCGAAACCGGCGTATGGAACCTTGACGAATACTTCAACAGGGCAACGGCGGAAAACATGATTCCCGGAGAGTATGTGTTCCGCGTGGTGGCAATCGGCTATGTCAGCGGCGTGAAATACGAGGTTTATTCCAACACCGTAACGGTGAAATACGAAAAGCACGCAACAGGATACAGAATGCTCATCTTCGGTACGGACACGGTGCTTACAAAGAACGAAAGCGAAGTCGGCACTTACATCATGGGGTATTCCAACAAGCTGAGCATCCTGAGAAGCTGGGTTCCGGAGGACGCAACGTACACAGATATCACCGATTATATATGGAAAAGCTCCAATCCCGAGGTCGCAACGGTTACCGATTACGGTCTGGTAACGACGCATGCGCCCGGCACGGCGCGCATTACCTATCGCTCACGCTGGACCAAGGATAATTCGTGGCACGAATGCAGTGTCGATATTATCGTGCCGATCTATGAATTCAAGATACAGACGCCCGACCTTACCGACCACATCGGCGAGAAGTTTACCGATGTTCTGCCCGTCGTCACGGCGGTGCGAAGCTACAACGGCGAATGGGTGACCGGCGAGAAAGCGCAGGCGTGCCTGACGGTAGAGACGCTCAAGGTTTCCTCGCAGTTCAAAGCCTATTATGAGCATGTATGGGAGAGCGTGATCGCATACAACGACGCGCCGGAGATAACCTATATGTTCAAGCCCACGGAGGGCAACACCTTCTATCTCCGCCACGTCATGTACAATTATTATCTCCCGGATATCGACACGGTCGGCTGTAACGGCTTTGACAACAGTCAGAGCGTGTACGAGCTGAGCAAATTCGGCGCGACATATCCGAGCTCCTACGGCGTTTACGGCTACAATCCGGACACGACGAGCAACCCATGGAACGCATATCTGCTTCTGACGCGGTATGCAGACTTCCTCTATGAACCCGGCACAACCTATATCGACACGCTCGAAATCACGACAAACGAGCCGTATGCGGGCGACAACCGCGTATGGAAATTCGACGATAAACATTATCAGTACATGGACCTCAAGTTCGGCGGGCTTGAAAACATCACGGCGGTTGACCTTGTCTGGAGCTATGCCTCCAAGCTGAACGAAACGATAAACGGCTCCGGCGTTCCCTATGAGGACGCGTCCTCCGAGCAGCACAGCACGGGCGCCCTTGAATATACGAGCTGCTTTGTTTACGGTGAGGACGGCATCAGCATGCTTCCTCCCACAAAGAAATACGAAGGCGGACTCTATATGCACAAGCTCGCCTTCAAAATCGGCTCCTTCGGCGAAGCTGAAAGCAAATTCAGGCTCGCGCCGGACGTGAAGGTTTATGTCAACGGTCACTATATGCCGTTTGCAGAGCTCACCGACAGTTACGGTCGCTCCCGCATTGACGTGGAGTATTACTTCTCCGTCGGCGAGCCGGAGCCTTACGGCGGCGCGGACGACAAGCACCTGATGCTCGTGGGTCCGCAGGAGTACGTCCGCACGGGCAAGCCGATGCCGGATCTCTACGATTTCACCGTTGTGTGGAAGGATAAGCTCGACGACGCCGGAAGAAACGTCGAAACAAAGCTGTCGGTCACCGGGATCCAGTGGTTCATCGACCGCAACGGCAACGGAATGTTCGATGCGGGCGAGGATACGGGCATCTTCGACGCCAAGGGCAACGCGCTTCCCAACACGGTGTACTCCGGACTTGTCACGCTGACGGCGGAGGACAATGCAAACGTCCGCTTCGCCGAGCCCTGCCGCCTCTATGTCGGCAAGGACACCTATGTGACCATCAGCGAGAACAGCCTTTCGGCGGTATTCAAGCTGGGTGCGGACTATTACGAGCTGCACACCGGCATGATCCTGCCGACCGGCGGCGCGACAGGCAGCTTCAAGATGTTCACCCTGCGCCCCGATGCCGCGCTGAACGGCATCTCCATCGCGGATGAGCATATCGAGAAGGAGGACGGAACCGTCCTCTCCGCCAGTCAGCCGCTGAACGAGGGCACGACTTACTACTACTGCATCACCTATCAGTACGAGCCGTGGTTCCTCCTTGCGTCACTCCACACCGACCTCCCGCAGAACGCCCGCGTGGTGATAGACGGCATAGAGCTGGGCGCGGACGCGTGGGAGCTGGCGACCAAGACAGTCGGCGACAAGGTCTACTATACCGGCTTCAAGGTACGCATCCCGTGCTGGACCTCGGGAACCGGCAGGAGCGTATCGGGCAGAATCACGACCTTCCTGGACGATACCGACAGCGTGACCGTGACGCTCACCCGCAAGGGCGACAGCAAGCCGTCCTACTCCAAGGTGATCTACGGCAACAGCGCAACCTACACGTTTGACAGCGTGGCAGAGGGAACCTATATCATGACGGTTTCCAAGAAGAACCACGTTGCCCGTTCGGAAACGATCACCGTTGGCTCCACCTCGGTCACGAAGAACATGAAGGTTCACGTCATCGGCGACATCAACGGCGACGGCAAGGTGACCACGCTGGACTACATGAAGGTCAACGCCTATGTCAAGGGCACGGTAACCCTTACGGAATATGAAATGAAATGTGCCGATGTCATCGGTACGGACGGCAAGGTCACCACAGCCGACGCGATGCGTATCAACGCGCACGTCAAGGGCACAAAGCATCTCTGGTAAAACGGCACCCCTGCCGCCGCCCTGCGCGGAACAGGGCGGCGGCGCAGAAAACGCTTCCGCAGACAACCATACTACGCTAACAGCCACAGGCTGACAGCTAATAGGAGAAGATTGTCTATGAACCAAAAAAATAACATCTATATTACTGTGCCTTGTCATGATTCTTTCCATGATGACGGTTGCAGTACCCGTGTATGCCGCGCCGGTCGCGTCCACTGCGCTGACTGTTTCGGCGGACAAAACGACCGCTTCCCCCGGTGATACCATAACCTATACCATCACAATGGGAGCTGTTTCCGACCTCGGATCAATCCAGATGGTACTGGATATTCCGGCGGGACTGACTTATGTCTCAGGTTCCGGCGCGCTGGCTCCGGGGCTTAAGGCGAAGCTCGGCTTTGACGACATTTCCTTCACGGAGAATGCCGCGACCGGGCGGTGTATCATCAACGGCGCCGCCTCCGCCGCGGACTACGCGAGCACGGCGGACACCGTGATAGCGACCTTCCGCTGCACCGTCAACGCAGATGCAACAGGCGTGCAGGAGCTGGGACTGACGGAGCTTGAATTTGTCTCCTGCCAGACCTTTGAGGAGATCACCTCCAACTTCTCTGTCGTCAAGGCAGCCGTTACGGTCAGCGGCGCGACGCCGCCCGTGCCTGCCTTCACCGTCAGCTTTGCCGCCAACGGCGGGACGGGGACGATGGCGGACGTCACCGATGTCCCCGCGGGCGCATATACGCTCCCCGCGTGCAAGTTTATGCCTCCGGATAGCAAGAGATTTATCGGCTGGGCAACCACGGCAAGCGGGACTGCCACCGCGGCAGGCGGAACAATTACCGTATCGGATAATGTAACACTGTACGCGATTTGGGAAGAAATTCCCACAACGCATCCGGAAAAGCCGGCGGTAAGCGTAACCAGCACCTACACCTACAGCGGCTCGCGCCAGGCTGTTACCGTCGCGGGCTTCGACAGCGCGACGATGCAGATCTCCGGCAACACCGGAACAAGTGCGGGCAAGTATACCGCAAGCATCACCTCCAAGAGCGGACGCTGGGCAGACGGCACAAGTGCACCGGTGACGGTCGAATGGACGATACAGCGCAAAGCGATCACGCCGACTATCCGCGTAAGCGGCACATACACCTATACGGGTACGCCGGTCATACCGACCTTTACCGTAGAGGATGGCGGCAAGGTGCTTTCCTCTGCCGAGTACAGCCGGAGCATCACCGACAATGACGCGATCGGAACGGGCAGAATAACCGTCTCCGACAAGACGGGCGGAAACTACGAGATCACAACGACCTCGCAGACCTTTGATATCGGCGCGCCCACACCTCCTCCCACGGTCTACACCTCCACGCAGCTGAAGGTAACGGCGGATAAGACCACCGCAGCGGCTGGCGATGTGATTACCTTCACCATCACGATGGGGCCCGTTTCCGACCTCGGCTCGATCCAGATGAGGCTGAAGCTTCCGGCTGAGCTGACCGTGGTACCCGGTTCCTGCGTGCTGGACGCGGGGTTGCAGGCAACACTCGGCTTTGACGATATTTCCTTTGCAGAGCCGGCGGGCGGTGATCCCGTCATCACCGGTATTGCGTCCGCAACGGATTACAGGAGCGATACGGACACCGTGATTGCCACCTTCCGGTGCAAAGTAAAGGCAGGCGTCACGGGTGAGCTGAAAGCGGAGCTGACGGATCTCGAATTCTTCTCCGTCGACTTCACCGAACGCACCGAGCGCTTCAGCGTGCTCCCGGCAACCGTGACCGTTGCCGCAACACCTTTTACCGAGGCGCTTGTTCCCGTCACCGACCTGACGGGCAAAGTCTATACAGGCGCGGTACAGGAACCTGCCTTCGGCGGTGCGCTTGTGCGCGGCACCGATTATGATGTGACCTACACGCTCGGGGCAGCCGGAATCGGCAGTCTTGACGGCGGGAAGCCCTTAGGCGCCGGCGTGTATACCGTGACCGTAGCGGGCAAGGGCGGGTATACCGGCAGCTTCACAAAGGAACTGACGATAGGCAAAGCAAATCCGGCATACACGCTTCCTGCGGGGATTACGGGCGATAAAGGCAAGGCGCTCTCAACCAGTACGGCGCTCCCGGCAGGCTGGAGCTGGATGGACGGCACGGAGATCATGGGTGTCGAGGGAGCACACGCCTTCAAGGCGAGATTTACCCCGTCCGACACGGCAAACTACAATACGATCGAGAATATCGACGTAACGGTTACGGTCGCGGAGCACGTCCACGCGGACGCCAACCATGACCATATATGCGATGTCTGCCACGCTGTGATAAGTTCGTGTGCAGATGCCGATCACGATCATACGTGTGATGTATGCGGCAAAACCCTGAGCGAATGTGCGGACGACAACAAGGATCACAAGTGCGATCTCTGCGGCAAGATTCTCAGCGAATGCGCGGACGACAACAAGGATCACAAGTGCGATCTCTGCGGCAAGACGCTGAGCGAATGCGCGGACGACAACAAGGATCACAAGTGCGACCTGTGCGGCAAGACACTGAGTGAGTGTGCGGACGAAAACAAGGATCACAAGTGCGATCTTTGCGGCAAGACTTTGAGCGAGTGCGCAGACAACAACAAGGATCACAAGTGTGACCTCTGCGGTAAAACTCTCAGTGAGTGCGCGGACGAAAACAAGGATCACAAGTGTGATCTCTGCGGCAAGACGCTGAGCGAATGTGCAGACGACAACAAGGATCACAAGTGTGATCTCTGCGGCAAGACGCTGAGCGAGTGTGCGGATGAAAACAAAGATCACAAGTGTGACCTGTGCGGAAAGACTTTGAGCGAGTGCGCCGACAACAACAAGGATCACAAGTGTGACCTTTGCGGAAAAACTTTGAGCGAATGTGCGGACGAAAACAAGGATCACAAGTGTGACCTCTGCGGCAAGACGTTGAGCGAGTGTGCCGACAACAACAAGGATCACAAGTGCGACCTGTGCGGCAAAACTCTCAGCGAGTGCGCGGACGAAAACAAAGATCACAAGTGCGACCTGTGCGGCAAGACGCTGAGCGAATGCGCAGATGACAACAAAGACCACAAGTGTGACATTTGCGGCAAGACGCTGAGCGAATGCGCGGACGACAACAAGGATCACAAGTGCGATCTCTGCGGCAAGACGCTGAGCGAGTGCGCTGACAACAACCAGGATCACAAGTGTGACCTTTGCGGCAAGACGTTGAGCGAATGCGCAGACAACAACAAGGATCACAAGTGCGATCTTTGCGGCAAGACGTTGAGCGAATGCACAGATAACAACAAAGACCACAAGTGCGACCTGTGCGGCAAAACTCTCAGCGAATGCGCTGACAACAACAAGGATCACAAGTGCGACCTTTGCGGCAAGACGCTGAGCGAATGCGCGGACGACAACAAGGATCACAAGTGCGACCTCTGCGGTAAGACGCTGAGTGAATGCGCCGACAACAACAAGGATCACAAGTGTGACCTGTGCGGCAAGACACTGAGCGAATGTGCAGACAATAACAAGGATCACAAGTGCGACCTGTGCGGTGAGACGCTGAGTGAGTGTGCCGACAACAACAAGGATCACAAGTGTGATCTGTGCGGCAAGACGCTGAGTGAGTGCGCGGACAACAACAAGGATCACAAGTGTGACCTCTGCGGCAAGACTCTGAGTGAGTGTGCCGACAACAACAAGGATCACAAATGTGACCTGTGTGGCAAGACGTTGAGCGAGTGCGCAGATAACAACAAAGACCACAAGTGCGACCTGTGCGGCAAAACTCTCAGCGAGTGTGCAGATAACAACAAGGATCACAAGTGCGACCTCTGCGGTAAAACTCTGAGCGAATGCGCGGACGACAACAAGGATCACAAGTGCGATCTTTGCGGAAAGACGCTGAGCGAGTGCGCGGACAACAACAAGGATCACAAGTGTGACCTTTGCGGCAAGACGCTGAGCGAATGTGCGGACGAAAACAAGGATCACAAGTGCGACCTGTGCGGCAAGACGCTGAGTGAATGCGCGGACGACAACAAGGATCACAAGTGCGACCTCTGCGGTAAAACTCTGAGCGAATGCGCGGACGACAACAAGGATCACAAGTGCGATCTTTGCGGAAAGACGCTTAGCGAGTGCGCGGACAACAACAAGGATCACAAGTGCGATCTTTGCGGCAAAACCCTGAGTGAGTGCGCAGACGACAACAAGGATCACAAGTGTGACCTCTGCGGTAAAACTCTCAGTGAATGCGCAGACGACAACAAGGATCACAAGTGTGACCTTTGCGGCAAGACGTTGAGCGAGTGTGCAGACGAAAACAAGGATCACAAGTGCGACCTGTGCGGAAAGACTTTGAGCGAATGTGCAGACAATAATAAGGATCACAAGTGCGATCTTTGCGGAAAGACACTGAGTGAGTGCGCGGACGAAAACAAGGATCACAAATGCGACCTCTGCGGAAAAACTTTGAGCGAATGTGCGGACGACAACAAGGATCACAAGTGCGATCTGTGCGACAAAACCCTGAGTGAGTGCGCAGACGAAAACAAGGATCACAAGTGCGACCTTTGCGGAAAGACTTTGAGCGAATGTGCAGACGACAACAAAGATCACAAGTGTGACCTGTGCGGAAAGACTTTGAGCGAGTGCGCGGACGAAAACAAGGATCACAAGTGTGACCTGTGCGGCAAAAACCCTGAGCGAGTGTGCCGATAACAACAAGGATCACAAGTGCGACCTCTGCGGCACAACCTTGAGCGAATGTGCGGACGAAAACAAGGATCACAAGTGTGATGTTTGCGGGAAGCAACTGACCGATCACACGGGCGGCACGGCGACCTGCAAAGAAAAAGCGGTCTGTACAGTATGCGGTCAGGCGTATGGAGAGCTTACTGCTCATACATACAAGACCGAATGGACAAAGGACGGCGAGCAGCATTGGCACGAGTGCGCTGTTTGTAAAGACAGGCGCGACGGAACGGCTCACACCTTCGAGTGGAAAACCGACAGGGAAGCAACTGTGACCGAGGAGGGCGCCAAGCATGAGGAATGCACGGTCTGCGGCTATCAGAAGCCTGCTGTTACCATCGATAAGCTCGCTCCCACTATCACGGAAGGGGAAAACAGCAGGTGGAACAAGGGCAGCGAAAACGGGCTGACATTCCGGTCCAATGCGGCATATGCCGACTTCGTAGAGGTCCTCGTCGATGGCAATGTGATCTCCTCCGACAACTACGATAAGCGCGAGGGCAGTATCATCATCGAGCTGAAAGCAGGTTACCTCGGGACACTTTCCGAGGGTGAGCACACCATCACCATCCGATCCGGAAGCGGCGATGCAACGATCAGCTTCCACGTCGGAGCGCAGATTGCATCTCCTTCGACAGGCACCGCATGTGTGTGGGCCTGGATAATCCTTGGAATCATTGCGCTCGGTGCCGGTGCCATGGCTGTCGTGCTCGTGACCCGTAAGAGAAACGCGACATAAGGTAACATCCCAAAGAAGCCCCGCTGGCGCGGGGGCTTCTTTGGGTGATTTTTTGCCGCCGCCATCCGGTGAAATTTCGGAAATCCCTCTTGACGCAGGGATGGATTTGTTGTATAATATATTCTGTGTTGGAGTGCCTACCGGTCACGTGTCTGTGACAGGCGGCATCCGCAAGTGACGCGCGGCTTGTGCCGTGTGGGAACGAGGTGCGATACATGGGGAACGGAAAACCGGAGAAAGGGACGCTGTATACCGGCAACGGCGACAAGGGACTGACCTCCCTTCTGCCCAGCTCTCAGGTGTCCAAAGCAGACGAACGAGTCGCCGCTATCGGCGGTGCCGAGGAGTCCGTGGCGGCGCTGGGACTGGTGCGTTGCGTGACAGTATGCCCGGATTTTGCAGGCAAGCTCGTCCGGGTACAGACGACGCTCCGCACGCTGGCGGCAGGGCTGGCGGATCCCCGGAGCGGAAAATTCGTGTTTTCCTCTGAGGAAATCGCCTTTCTGGAATCTGATACGGATCGCATGGTCAGCGTACTGACTGACAAGCGCGGAAGCGATTGGCAGGGCGCCCTGCCCGGTGGCTGTGAGCAGTCCGCACGGCTGGATGCGGCGCGTTCAACGGTGCGGCGGGCGGAACGCGCGCTGATCGCCATGGACAGGCGCTATGCCGTCCCCGGTGCCTTCAAGGTGTACATGAACCGACTGGGCGACTGGTTGCTTGCCGCCGCCCGGTATGCGGATTGGCTGAGCGAGGAGGAGAAGGAGAAGGCGGCACGTGAACCGGTTGCGGCAGAGACCGCTCCGGCAGCAGCGGTTGTGCCTGCCCCGGCGGATGCCGCCCCGGTTGATCCAACAGTGGAGAACGTACTGAAAGCCGTGCTGGCGCGTGTCGGCGGCGGCTCTGTGCTGGATCTGGAGCGGGCTACCCGGCTGATCGCGGCGGTGGAGCGCAAGGCGCTTTCGGAAGGAAAGCAGGCTGTCATCGCGGTGGCGAATGCGCAAGGCAATCCGGTTGCGGTGCACGTTATGGACGGCGCGTTTCTCGTCAGCTATGAGGTGGCGGTACGCAAGGCATATACGGCGGTGGCGGTCAAAATGCCGACTGCCGAACTGGCAAGACTGGTTCAGCCGGGGGGAACGTTTTACGGCTTGCAGAATCTGGATCGCATCGTGACCTTCGGCGGGGGCGTGCCCCTGTATGAGAACGGCGTTCTAATCGGCGGGTTGGGCGTCAGCGGCGGAACCGGCGAGGAGGATCACGCGCTTGCCGTCTGGGGGCGGCAAACCTCACGCACACTTAAAGGCAGCACCACACAATGCGCGATCAATACCTTGGCGGCGCATCTGCGCCACCATCGTTGTGCGGCATTGCCGCAGCCTGCCCCCCGCCCATGCGGGGGGTTCTGCACATAAAAAGAAAAAATCACTGTACGGTAATGGAGGATAATTACATGAGCATCCGGAAAATCACGGACGACCTGCTGTTTGTCGGCGCCTCGGACAGGCGTCTTGCACTGTTTGAGAGCGCATACCCTGTACCGGAGGGGGTGTCCTATAACGCCTACCTGCTCCGGGATGAGAAGAATGTCCTGTTTGACACGGTGGACAGAGCGGTCGCCGATACATTCCTGACGGCAACTGCCGAGGCGCTGGACGGAGCCGATCTGGACTATGTTGTCGTCCAGCACATGGAGCCGGATCACTGCGCTACGCTGGGAGCGGTGCTTACCCGCTGGCAGAACGCCGTTGTCGTGTGCAACAAGAAGACCGTCACCCTGCTGAATCAGTTTTTTCCCGGGCTTGACCTGACCGGACGCACAAGACTGGTCGCTGAGGGCGAGGAGCTTTGCACCGGGCGCCATACGTTTACCTTTGTCATGGCGCCGATGGTTCATTGGCCTGAAGTGATGATGACCTACGACAAGACCGACGGCACGCTGTTTTCGGCGGATGCCTTCGGCGGTTTCGGTGCGCTGTCCGGCAACCTGTTTGCGGATGAGGCGGATCTGGGAGCGGGCTACATGGAGGAAATGCGGCGGTACTATACCAACATCGTCGGCAAGTACGGCGTACAGGTGCAGGCGGTACTGAAGAAGGCAGCAGCTTTGGATATCCGGCGCATCTGCCCGCTGCACGGGTACATCTGGCGCGGTGAACTGGGAATGGTTCTGGAGAAGTACAGCCTTTGGAGCAGCTATACGCCGGAGGAGCGCGGCGTTCTCGTTGCGTATGCATCGGTTTACGGCGGCACGAAGGCGGCAGCCGAACTGCTGGCAGGCTATCTTGCCGAGGCAGGCGTGCACCGCATCCGGATGTTCGATGTGTCGGCGGTGCATCCGTCGTATGTGCTGGCAGAGGCGTTCCGTGTGTCGCACGTGGTTTTTGCCGCAACGACCTATAACAACGGCATTTTTGTGAGTATGGAGACACTGCTGCACGATCTGGTCGCGCACAACTGGCAGGGACGGACGGTTGCGCTGATTGAAAACGGCAGCTGGGCGCCCGCTTCCGGCAAGCTGATGCGCGAACTGCTGACGCCGCTGAAAAACACCACTGTGCTGGAGCCGACGTTGACTCTGCGTTCCACGCTGGCACCCGGTCAGGAGGAGGCGGTTCGCGCGCTGGCTCAGCAGATCGCTTCGTCGGTGCTCGGCTGACCGCATGACGGCGCGATGGCAGGAGGTGTTGTACTGTGAAGCTAACCTTTCTCGGAACCGGCGCGGCGGACTGGGACATTAACGCCTACACACCCGGCGTTTTTCACCGGCGATTCTCGTCGGTGCTGGTCAATCGCGATCTGCTGATTGATCCCGGTCCGCACGTGTTTCACTATGCGGAGCATAGCAATGACCCACATATATTGGACGGCGTGAAGAATATCCTTGTCACCCACACGCATAGCGATCATTTTTGCCCGGAAACCGTCGAGCGCCTGTGCGCCGGGCGGGACTGTACCCTGTGGGGCGATATGGCGTGCCTGCGCAGCCTGCGTGCGGCACTCGGAGATGCGCGCACGAGCCGCATTGCTTTCGTGGATACCTGTGTCCGACCGGAGCTTGCCTACCCCATCGGCGGGTACCGGGTGCTGTCGTTGCGCTCCAATCACGCAACCGATGATCCGGAGGAAACAACGCGCCTGTATCTTGTCGGCGACGGGGAGCGATTGCTGTACTACGGCTGTGACAGCGCATGGATACCCACGACCTCGTGGAACGCCATCAAGGATCAGCCTGTCAATGCCGCGGTGCTGGAGCTGACCTGCGGCGAGACGGCACCGAATGATTGGCGCAGCTTTGAACACAATACGTTGGATATGCTGGAGCTGATGCTCCGCACCTTCCGTAAGTACGATCGCTTTGCCCCGGACGTCAGATTCTACGTGTCGCACATGGCACGCACCCTGCATACCGGTCCGGATCGACTGCGGGAGCGCCTTGCCCCGCTGGGCGTCACACCCGCTTATGACGGGCTGTGCATTGATGTCTGACCCTCTGTTTTTGAGAGCAATAATATATTAAAATGGGTAAAGGAGACCAAAACAATGGCAGAGAAGCAGTTGAACATTACCATTTGGAATGAGTACCGCCACGAACGGCAGGAACCTGCCTGCCGGGACATCTACCCGGACGGCATCCACGGATGCATCAAGTCCTTCCTTGAGACCGATCCGACTCTGAACATCCGTCTGGCGGCACTGGACGACCCGGAGCAGGGTCTGCCCGATGAGGTGCTGAACACCACCGATGTGCTGTTCTGGTGGGGACATATGGCACACCATGAGGTGTCGGACGAGCTGGTCGCCAAGATCCGCGACCGCGTTTACCGCGGCAAAATGGGACTGATTGTCCTGCACTCCGGGCATCACTCCAAGGTGTTCCGGGAGGTTGTCGGCACCAACGGCAACCTGTCGTGGGGACGTGACCAGAACGAAATAGTGTGGAATCTGTTGCCCGGACATCCCATTGCCGCCGGCATTCCCGACCACTTTGAGCTGTTTGAGGAGCTGTACTGCGAGCCGTTTTACGTACCCCAGCCGGACGAACTGGTGTTCGGCAGCTGGTATGAGGACGGGTTTATCTTCCGCTCCGGTCTGTGCTACTACCGCGGCGCGGGCAAAATTTTCTACTTCCAGCCCGGTCACGAGTTCTGCCGTTCCTTCTATAATCCGTACGTACAGCGCATTCTCAAGAATGCCGTGCGCTGGGCAGCACCCAACGAGATCGTGTACCCCATCGAGAACGGTTGCCCCTGCATCCAGTACAAACTGAGCGACAAGTTCTGAAGTAAGCATGAACCCGGAGAGTCCCGCGCGGGATTCTCCGGTTCTTTTTTGCGCGCGGAACGGGCAAAATCCGATATATCCGGAGAAAAACCGTAAAATTAGACGAAAAAAGAAGGGCGGGCATACTAATTCCGTAAAATGATGAAAATCTGACGAAACTGCGCCCAAATCGTGTAAAAATCCAAAAAAACAGCTTGACAAATCCTGCCGACGGTGCTATACTGTTACCGCTTGCGGACGGTATGTTCCGACCGCTTGCCGGTGGGGAGCGGGTTTGCGTGCCGACTGCCCCACGTTCAAATCAAGCAAAGAAACGGGGGATGGATCGTTATGAAGCACGAAAAACACGAACGACGGGCGCGATGAGCGCCTGAACCGGAACGACGCCGTGCCGTCAGACGACGGAACAGACATGAACATGACACCTGACGAATCAGGGGCAGGTATCGGCTGTGAAAGTACAGCCGACACGACACCCAAAGAATGTCAGATGCCCCATCCCCCCGGAACCGGATCCGGCTCATGAGCCGGAGGAGACCGATACACCCCACGAGGGGGACGGGAAAGAGGAACCGACCGAGTCCGAACAGCATACGCAGGAGGTCGAGGACACCTTCGAGCGCCTGACTGATATGCTCAACACCCGCCGGTATGTGGATTTCCGTGCGGAGCTGGATGCGTTGCTGCCTGTTGAGATCGCGGACTTCTTCGCCGAACTGCCGGCGGCGCGGCTTCCGGCAGTGTTCAAGCTGCTGAGCAAGGATCAGGCGGCAGCCGTGTTTGCCGAACTGGATGTTGAGGAGCAGCAGCGCATCATCCTTGCTATGAGCGACCGGGAACTCTCCGCAATCGTGGAGGACCTGTCGCTGGACGATGCCGTGGATATGCTGGAGGAGCTGCCCGCGAGCATCGTGCACCGGGTCATGCGGAATGCCCAGCCGGAAACGCGCGCCGCCATCAACCGCTTCCTTGCCTACCCGGAGGACAGCGCCGGATCGGTTATGACAGCCGAATTCATCGACCTGCACCGGGATATGACCTGCACGCAGGCGGTAGACCACATCCGCAAGACCGGAATTGACAAGGAAACCGTGTATGTTGCCTACGTGACCGATGCGGCACGGGTTCTGCAGGGTATCGTCCCGCTGCGGACACTGCTGTTCGCCAAGCCGGACGACAGCATCGAGAATATCATGGACGAAAACGTCATCTGCGCCTCCACGCTGGACGACAAAGGAAACGGTCGCCTCGCTGATTTCCCGGTATGATTTGCTGGCACTGCCGATCGTGGACAGAGAACACCGGCTGGTCGGTATCGTCACCGTCGATGACGCCATGGACGTCATGGAGGACGAGGTGACCGAGGACATCGAAAAGATGGCGGCTATCGTTCCGACAGACAAGCCATACCTCAAGACAGGCGTTCTGGAAACATGGTCCAAGCGCATCCCGTGGCTGTTGCTGCTGATGGTATCCGCGACCTTTACTTCCACGATCCTGGGGCATTTTGAGGGTGCGCTGTCGGCGCTCCCGATACTGACCGTCTTTGTTCCCATGCTGATGGATACCGGCGGAAATGCGGGCGGGCAAACCTCCGTGACCATTATCCGCAGTATGTCGGTCGGCGATATTGAGCCGTCCGACGTCTTGCGGATCCTGTGGAAGGAGTTCCGCGTGGCGCTGCTCTGCGGCGCGACCGTCGGAACCGCCTGCTTTGTCAAAACCATGCTGGTGGATTTCCGCCTGCACTTCACGTGGGGAAAAATGTCCGCGTGTCGCTGGTGGTTTGCGCGACCATTGCCACGGCGATCCTGATTGCCAAGCTCATCGGCACACTGTTGCCGATCGGCGCAAAGAAGATTGGCTTTGACCCGGCTGTCATGGCAAGTCCGTTCCTCACCACCATCGTGGACACGCTGACTCTGCTGGTTTATTTCGGCATTGCATCGCTGTGCCTCGGAATATGAGGGCGCGGCGAATCGGCTCCGCGATGCCCGGCGGAACCGCCACGCGGCATCTCCGAGCGACCATTATCGTAATGGTTTTTCCGGGGACTTCCCATCAGGAGTCCCCGGCTTTTCTTCGCGAAGGATAGCCGCCCCTGACTGTTTAC
The DNA here is from genome assembly GCA_022009675.1 of Oscillospiraceae bacterium. GTDB lineage: Bacteria > Bacillota > Clostridia > Oscillospirales > CAG-272 > CAMEON01. The sequence continues at coordinate 141,952 of CP091718.1, forward strand.
AAATTCTTCTTTACTTCAGCGAGGGAATGTGCTATACTGTTACAGCATAGCAGGTCTGCCGCAGGGAGAAGAACGGGAAAGTTTCGGAAAGCCTCTGCCGCAAAAATTGCAAAAGCAGAAAACCCTGCTGACCCCCCAAAAAAACAGACGGAGACGCACAGGTCGGTGCCGCCGTCTGCGCGCGAAAGGACGAATACAGTCATGCCGAGCAAACTGAAGGACGAAAAACTGGACTGCCTGTTCCGGGGCATCCTGACGCTGGAAACAGTCGAGGACTGCTACAGCTTTTTTGAGGATCTGTGCACAGTTTCTGAACTGCAGGAAATGTCCCGCCGGATGCAGGCGGCGCGGATGCTGCGCAACAACTGCGTGTATACGGACATCGCCGCACGGACGGGACTCAGCACCGCCACCATCAGCCGCGTGAACCGCTGTCTCAAGTACGGAAACGATGGATACAACAAGGTGCTGGATCGTCTGGACGCGGCAGAGCCGTCGGGCGACGGCACCGACCGGAGCTGACCGTGTACAGCGGCTATCAGGCGCTGGCAGGCGTGTACGACTGCCTCAACCGGGAGATAGACTACGGGCGCTGGAGTGCCTTTCTGGAGGCGTGCTTTGACCGCTTCCTGCCCGCACGCCCGCGCATCGTGCTGGATCTCGCCTGCGGAACGGGGCGCATGACCTTCCCCCTTGCCGATCAGGGGGTATGACATGATCGGCATTGACGGCAGTGAGGATATGCTTGCCGAGGCATACCGCAAAAGCACCGAACGCACGATCCGGCTGTTGGACGAAGCGGGAACGGACGAGCTGCCCGCCGGGGTGACGACACCGCTCTTCCTCTGCCAGGATATGCGCTCCTTTGAACTGTACGGCACGGTTGACGCCGCCGTTTGCTGTCTGGACAGCATCAATTACCTGTGCGGAGACGGCGACCTGGACGCCTGCCTTGCCTGCCTGTACCTGTATATCGCGCCGGGCGGACTGCTGGTCTTTGATGTAAACAGCCCCGTAACCTTTGAAAAGGTCTACGGCGGAAATGCCTATATACTGGAGGATACCGCCCCGGCGGCAGACGGACAACCGAGCGCGCCGGCGGTATACTGCGGCTGGCAAAACGAGTACGACCCCGGCACGCACCTGTGCCGCTTCTACCTTTCGGTGTTCCGGGAGGAGAAGGACGGGCGCTATGTCCGCACCGACGAGGAGCAGACCGAGCGTTGCTTCAGCCGCGAGGAATTGGAAACGGCATTGGATCGCGCCGGCTTTGACCTGTGCGGCATCTTCGGCGGGTTTGATTTCACTCCCGCCGGGGAAAGCGATACGCGCTGGCACATCGTTGCCCGCACCCGCAAGACCGGGGACTGGTACCTGTGCCCGGACGGACACGGTACGGAAAGGAAAAACGGAGTATCATGAGTAAAATTCTTCGAGCCATGACGCAGGACGGGAGCGCCCGCATCCACGTCATCCATTCAACCGACATCGTAAACAGCGCCATACGCTGCCACACTCCGTCCCCAACGGCAACCGCCGCGCTGGGGCGCACGCTGACGGTAGCCTCCATGATGGGCTGTATGCTGGGTGAGGAGACCGATACCCTAACGCTGTCCATCGACGGCGGGGGTCCCGCCGGGCGGATACTCGCCGTCAGCGACTGGCGCGGCAATGTTCGCGGCTACATACAGAATCCGAACGCCGATCTGCCGCTCCGCGCAGACGGAAAGCTGGATGTCGGCGGGCTGGTCGGCAGCAACGGGCTGGTACAGGTCATCAAGGATCTGGGCGGCGAACAGCCCGAGGTCGGCTCGGCTCCGCTGACCAGCGGTGAGATCGCCGAAGACGTGACCGGGTACTTCGCGCAAAGCGAACAGATCCCCACGCTGTGTGCGCTGGGCGTGCTGGTAGACACCGACCATTCCTGCCGGGCGGCAGGCGGCATCCTCATCCAGCTGCTCCCCTTTGCCGATGAGGGCACCATCACCAAACTGGAGCGCAACGCCGGCGCCCTGTCCCGCATCAGCCGCATGATCGGGGACGGGATGGACAACCGCGCCATTGCCGATGTCGCATTGCAGGGTATCCCGTATGATATTTTCGACGAGCTGGAGGTCGGCTACCGTTGTAATTGCTCCCGGCAGAGGATGGACGCCGTCATGGCATCGCTGGGGCGCGCTCAGGTGGAAAAACTGCTGGCGGAGCAAGTCGCCGAGGGAGAACCGGAGGAGTTGGAGATCGTCTGCCGCTTCTGCGGCAACCGCTACCGGTACAGCCGGGCGGAGCTGGAAAAACTGCCGTTCAGCAAAGCGTGATCCCGAACAAACCGCAGTGGCCCGGAGGATATATGCCTCCGGGTGATTCTGTTTCGCAGAAAAATTTACACTGCGTCGCGGGCAGTTTATACGGGGTTCATTTTTGCGTGGTACCATATAAGAAGGTATTTTGTCAGGAAACCCGACAGGCGTCCCCCTGCCGGGAAACAGGAGATTCACATATGCAGATCGAAACGGAAAACAAAACGGCATTGCAGTCATCGGGTGTCCCCGGATCGCTGACCATGGGCGACGGCGAGGTCGCCGTTATCGGCATTGATATCGGCTCCACGACCGCTAAAATCGTCGTCTTTTGCGGCGAGGCGGGATGTCCCGCCGGGAGCGGGCGGCTGGTCTACTCCTGCTACGAGCGGCACTTTTCGCAGGTGCGTCCCAAGACGCTGGAGTTGCTCCGGCGCGTTCAGCCGCTGGTTGGGAATCGACGCATCCGCGTCGCCATATCCGGCTCCGCCGGGCTGGGACTGGCACGCGCGGCAAATATCCCGTTCGTTCAGGAGGTTTTTGCCACCGCCGAAACCGTGCGCCGGCTGGAACCGGACACATCCGCCGTCATTGAACTGGGCGGGGAGGATGCCAAGATCATCTTCTTCGACGGCGGATTGGATGAACGTATGAACGGCAACTGTGCCGGCGGAACGGGTGCTTTCATCGACCAGATGGCTACCCTGCTTGACCTGACCATTGAGGAAATGGACGAGCTGAGCCTGCGCCACACGCGCATCTACCCCATCGCCTCGCGGTGCGGCGTATTCGCCAAGACCGACATCCAGCCACTGCTGAATCAGGGTGCCGCCAAGGAAAACATCGCCGCCAGCATCTATGCCGCCGTTGCCAGCCAGACCATCGCCGGACTGGCGCAGGGGCGGCGCATCGGAGGAAAAGTCATGTTCCTGGGCGGTCCCCTGTACTACTGTCAGGGACTGCGCGCGGCATTCCGGGAAGCGCTGAAGCTGGATGACAAACACGCACTGTTCCCGGAATACGGTCGGCTGTCGGTCGCGCTGGGCGCGGCACTGTACGCCGCCGGGCAAGACTGGGAAACCGACATGGACGCTCTGCTCGCTGACGTGGAGGAATCCTGCCGCTCCATGCCCACAACGGCGCACACCCCGCCGCTGTTCGCCTCCGAGGAGGAGTACCGCGCATTCTGCGAACGCCACAACCGCGCGACCGCCAAGGCGGTATACCCGGCGGATTACAGCGGCGATGCTTTCCTAGGCATCGACTGCGGCTCCACCACCACCAAGCTGGTGCTGATGGGCAGGGACGGGGAGATTCTGTACGCCTACTACGACTCCAACCGGGGCAATCCGGTCAGCATCGTGCAGGAACAGCTCACCGAAATATACCGCCTGTGCGGCGATCATATCACCATCAAAGGCTCCTGCGTCACCGGCTACGGCGAGGAGCTGATCCGTCACGCCTTTCACATCGACCGGGGGCTGGTCGAGACCATGGCGCACTTCACCGCCGCCCGCTACTTCAATCCCAACGTGGACTTCATCCTGGATATCGGCGGGCAGGACATCAAATGCTTCAAGGTCCGCAACAACGCCATCGACTCCATCATGCTCAACGAGGCATGTTCCTCCGGGTGCGGCTCCTTCATTGAGACTTTCGCCAAATCCATGGGCTACGGTGTGGAGGAATTCGCGCGGCTGGGTCTGTTTGCAAAGGCGCCGGTCGAGTTGGGGACACGCTGTACCGTGTTCATGAATTCCTCGGTCAAGCAGGCGCAAAAGGACGGCGCCAGTGTCGGCGACATTTCGGCAGGTCTTTCCCGGAGCGTCGTCAAGAACGCCATCTACAAGGTCATCCGCGCCAGCAGTGCCGATGAGCTGGGGCACGAGATCGTAGTGCAGGGCGGCACATTCCTCAACGACGCCGTTCTCCGCTCCTTTGAGCGCGAGATCGGGCGGGAAGTCATCCGTCCCGGCATCGCCGGACTGATGGGCGCCTACGGCGCGGCGCTGTACGCCCGTTCGCTGGGACTTGAGAAGTCCTCCACCCTGTCCGCCGAGGGCGTCGCCGCCTTCACGCACACCTCCAAGGCAGCCACCTGCCACGGGTGCGGCAACAACTGCCACCTTATCATCAACACCTTTGCGGGAGGAGAAAAGTACATCTCCGGCAACAAGTGCGAACGCGGTGCCGGCGGGAAACTGCCCGAGGGCGTCGATATCGTCCCCGACCTGCACCGCTACAAGCGCGAAAAGATCGAGGCGCTGGCGGAATCCGCCCGCGACGGCGGACGCGGCACAGTCGGTCTGCCGCTGGCACTGGGTATGTACGAGCTGGCACCGCTGTGGTTCACCTTCTTCACCGAGCTTGGCTTCCGGGTGATCTTCTCCGGTCCTTCCTCGCGGAGTCTGTACCTGCGCGGACAGTACTCCATTCCGTCCGACACCGCCTGCTATCCCGCCAAGCTGATGCACGGACATATGGAGGATCTGATCGCGCGCGGCGTGGACGCGATCTTCTACCCCTGCCTGACCTACAACATGGACGAACACACCGGGGACAATCACTACAACTGTCCCGTGGTTGCCTATTACTCCGAACTGCTGGCAGGCAACATGGACTCGTTGCAGGGTGTCAATTTCCTGTACCCCTACCTCAATATCAACGACAGCAGGCAGCTGGCGAAGGAGCTGTACCGCCTGCTGAAGGATCGCTTCGGCGGCTTTACGCACCGGCAGATAAGCCGCGCCGTGCAGGCGGGACTGACTGCCTACGAAGCCTGGATGGCGGACATCCGGCGCGAGGGGGAGGCAGCCGTCGCGTGGGCGAGAGAGCGCGGGAGCCGCATCATGATCCTTGCCGGGCGACCGTATCACATCGACCCGGAGATCGGGCACGGCATCGATCGGCTGGCGACATCTCTCGGCTTTGCCGTCGTGACAGAGGACAGCATCACCGGACTGACTCAACCCGCGCCTGTCCATGTGCTGAACCAGTGGACGTACCATTCCCGCCTGTATGCCGCCGCGCGGTACGCCGTTGCGCACCCGGATGTACAGCTGGTACAGCTCGTTTCCTTCGGATGCGGACTGGATGCCATCACGACGGACGAGGTGCGGGAGATACTGGAGCGCGGCGACAAGCTGTATACGCAGATCAAGATTGACGAGATCACCAATCTGGGCGCCGTGACTATCCGTCTGCGGAGCCTTATCGGAGCGTTGGAGCTGGCGGAAAAGCCGCATTCGCTCCCGGACGCAACTGCCGGGCAGACGGCACAGACTTCTGCCGCGCCGTCGCGCTCCGCCATGAAGGGAGGACAGAACCATGCCTGAGACGTCGAAAGACCGGCGCACCGCCTGCGCGGGCACTGACGGTCCCGGTTGCGCCGGATGTGCCGGATGCGACACGCCGGATCGGAACGCCGAACCGGAGCGTGTCATCTTTACCGAGGAAATGCGCAAGACCTATACCATTCTCATGCCCACCATGCTGCCGCGCCATTTCCGCATCGTGTCCCGCGTGTTCGCGCGGTTCGGCTACAAGACCGAGCCGCTGGAGATCGGACTGCACGGCGACAGCCGCCCGGTCATTGATGCCGGACTGAAGTACGTCCACAACGATGCCTGCTACCCTGCCATTCTGATCGTCGGGCAGTTCATCGCCGCCCTGGAGAGCGGACAGTACGACCCGCACAAAGTCGCCCTGCTGCTGACACAGACCGGCGGCGGCTGCCGCGCCTCCAACTACATCGCGCTGCTGCGCAAGGCGCTGATCCGGGCAGGCTACGCCTATGTACCGGTCATCTCGCTCAACACGGTCGGGCTGGAGCAGATGCCCGGCTTCAAAATCACGCTCCCCTTGCTGCACAAAGGACTGTACGCCATCCTGTACGGAGATCTCATCATGCTCCTGCTCAATCAGTGCCGCCCCTACGAAACCGTTCCCGGCACGGCAGAGGCACTCGCGGACGAGTGGAGCACCCGTCTGGCGGAGGAGATGACCTCCGGACGCCTGCGCTACCGTGATGTCAAGGCAACCTACCGCCGCATCATCGCGGACTTCGCCGCCATTGACGGCGTCGGCGCCCGCCGGACGGCACCCAAACTCAAGGTGGGCATCGTGGGCGAGATATTCGTCAAATTCTCCGCGCTGGGCAACAATCAGCTGGAAAAGTTCCTGATCTCCGAGGGCGCCGAACCTGTCATGGGCGGGCTGGTGGACTTCTTCCTGTACTCCATCACAGACTCCATCATGGACTACAAACTGTACGGACTGCGCTTTTTCAAGTCCCGCATCTATAAGATCGCATATCGCTTCTTCCTGCACAAGCAGGACGATCTGATCCGCGCCATCCGGGAGAACGACCTGTTCACGCCGCCGACCTCCTTCCGCCATACCGCCACCATGACGGCGGGCTACATGGGTATGGGCATGAAAATGGGTGAGGGCTGGCTGCTGACTGCCGAGATGCTGGAACTGATCGACGAAGGCGTGCGCAATATCGTCTGCGCACAGCCCTTCGGCTGTCTGCCCAACCACATCGTGGGCAAGGGCATGATGAAGCCTATCAAGGAGCGGCATCCGGAAGTCAATCTGGTCGCCATCGACTACGACGCCGGCGCTACGCAGATCAATCAGGAAAACCGCATCAAGCTGATGCTCGCCAACGCCAAACGCACGGGCACCGGAGAGGAGGCTGTACGTGGCTGATTTCCGAGGAAGCTTACCCGGTTCTTCATGGGGCGGTACGCCCGCAACGATGCTCTGTACAGCGCGTTACTGAATTTTCGTACTGGTCGCGCTGTTTGTCGGCGCCGCCCTGAGCGTTGTCGGAGCAGGCACTTCCCTGCCCGGCTTCCGCATTGCGGGCGCGGTACTGTACGTGCTGTCGGTCGGGGCAATGGTCTGGTCGGTCTGCCGCTTCCTGTCGCGGAATATCGCCGCCCGTCAGCGTGAGAACGCCGCATGGCTCGGTTTCCTGAGCAAGGTAAAATCCCCCTTCTGTAACTGTAAACGCACGCCGCGTCCGGCAGACACGGAAACGCACGTGTTCCGTGCCTGCCCCGCCTGCCGCTCGGTACTGCGTCTGCCTCGCCAGGCAGGCAAGCATACCGTCCGCTGTCCCCGATGCGGGAAAAGCTTCCGTGTGCGGATCCGGTGACCTGCCCGCGGCGTCACGCGGTGTCCGTACCGCCGGTCTGCCTGCATATAACCTGCATATAAATAACGGGAGACTCCGTGGGGAGTCCCTGAAACCTGCGCGATTGCCGCCGCCCGGATATCCGGGCAGCGGCAATCGCTTTTATTGTCCTATCTGAACACCATATGCACACAAAACGTTCAAAAATATATAAACATCCTATTGAAAAACAGTCAAAATTATGCTATACTGAATACAAGCAACCCACAGGGCACCTCGCTACATCGGAAGCAGGTTCCCGGTGCGTTTTCCGGCACTGCCGAAGCGGACGGACAGTCCGGAAACGCACGAAAGTGATTACACCATCATGGAAAGGAACATGGTTATGAACAGGAAACTCACGAAAGCACTGTGCCTGATGCTCAGCGTCATCATGCTGTTCGGCGTAATCCCGATGCAGGCTGTGGCAGAGGCGGTCGATGTGGCGTCATCGAAGGTCGAATACCCGACAGGCGACAGCGACGGACTGATCCTTGAATTTTCAAGTGCAGGCGCGCTTGAGGTATTCAGGGCAGTATACGGTGGGCGGACACTCGGCGGCAACATGCTGCTGGTAGACGGTTCCTACGCGGAAGCTGTGCGCTATGAAAAAATGCCGAACATCGAGTCGGTCACCTACAACTATACGCTGGCGGCGGCGGGCATTGCCGAGGACTTCGGAACGATGCCTGCCGACCCCGATATGAGCAAGACGAAGGTGTCCGCTCCTTTTCTTAAGTTCATGGGTGAAGTGGGCGATGAAGCAGGACTCAGTTCGCTGTACACCGTGCGCGTTGCCGTGCTGGAAACGGGCATTGACGCGACCCACGAGGATCTCGCCGACCGTGTGGTCACGGGCTACGATGCTATCAACGATGAGGTAATTTCCAAGGGCGTCAACTCCGACGTCGGTGCGGACGGGCACGGCACAAAGGTCGCCGGTCTTATCGGAGCCGAGGCAGACAACGGCTTGGGATTCAGCGGCATGGCAGGCAGGTTCCCGGTGGAACTGATCCCGTGCGCGTACTTGACGAGAACGGAAACGGTAGAATATCCGATGTCGTTTGCGGCATCTATTGGGCGATTGACAACGGCGCAGACATCCTGAATATGTCCTTCGGCGCAAAGACCGCCTACTACCCGACCGCACTTTGCCAATGCCATCCGCGATGCGCGCAGGCAGAATGTGCTGGCGCTCTGCGCGGGCGGAAACACCGATGATATGCTCTACCGGGGAGACCTATGAGGGCTTCTATCCCGCCGATCTGGCAGGCGCCTATCCGGTTCTCGGCGGAGATTACAGCCTAGCTACCAACGATTATTACTCCTTCAAGCACAAGCAGGGAGACAGAAACGGAATTGATTATGTCGGTCATACGGGACGCGCTCTGTTTACGGCAGACCGCGGCGGCGGATACACCACCTTCACCGGCACCTCCGCTTCCTGCGCGGCGATTGCGGGCTATACGGCTGTCATGTTCTCCCTGCTCGGCGGCAGGACGAACCCCGAAGCAATCAACGCCGTAAAGAATTTTTACGTATACGGTCACGGCGGGCAGACCGATTCCTATCAGACCTACCACGTCTACCGCTTCAACGACATGGCGTACATGCAGGACAGCGTCAAGGAGGCGTTTATCGACGCCATAAAGGCGACGCGCGTCACGATCCAGGGAAGCATCGCGTGCCGCAATGTGCTGACGGGCACGGCGGAGATTGTCGGAAAGCTCACCATGGGCGCTTCACTTGCCAAGGACGCAACACTGGTCGCCTGCAAAGCGGACGGCACGGTGCTGTATACCTCCGCGCCTGTCGCCAAAACGGAAACGGCGCAAACAGAGTATATATTTACGCTTGACACCTCCTCCTTTGAGGACGGCGAAATCACGCTGAAGATTTTCTACCGCACGGCGGCGGAAGCGGCGGCAGGCAAGGATGCAACGACGGTGATAAATTTTTTTCGGAGTACACCGCCATTATCCGCAACAGCTTGATGGTAACGACAGCCAATGTATACATCTACGATGCAGACGGAAGCCAGATTTCCGGTGAGGTCACGATCCGCAACGCCGAAACGGGAGAGTTCGTCGCGACGGCAGGAAGCGCCCTGAGCCCCGACCTCGTGGTCGCTAAACAGCTGTTCGACCAGTGCGGCGGTCTGCTGACATTTTCGTTTATTAAGGACGATATGGTCTACATCAAAACGACTGCCTTTGCACCGGAGATCATACTCGGCGGCGATGAGGTGCAGAAGACAACGCTTCACTTCCGCAGTGATGCGGTAACGCTTGCCCAGGCGGACGTCTTCCTCTGCTACGGGGATACGGAAATCCAGGTCGGCGTGACCGACGCCGCAGGCGACCTGACGCTCTGCCTCTCGGACGGCGAATTCCGCTTCCTCGTCCGGGATGCCGAAAGGCGCTACCTGATTCTTGCAACCGCCGTGCAGGACGGCAACAAAATGGAAATATCGCTCGCGGCAGATATCGACGCGGCGCAGGAAGTAACCGTCACCTCTGTGGATTCCCTCGGTGAAGGCGACCGCTGGACAATCGCCGCATCGGGAAGCCGGCTCCGCACCGCGCGCGACGGCGTATCGCTGGGTGCCTACGAAAAGGAAATCCGGACTGTATATCTGTCGCCCGCAATGCAGCATCTTGCAGTCGGCATTTACGACCGCATCAGCATGACCTATCAATCTGCCGGCGGATCCTGGAAAACCGTATACAGGTACTATCATGTGACGCATCTGCTCGGGGAAGTCGATGTCAGCTCAATGGGGGTAATCGACTTCGACCCCACAAGGATCATCACAACCCTTGATATCGGAGCGGATACACTGGTCTACGGCGAAAAGACGACCGTGGATACAAAGGCTGTCGATAACAGGGGCAATTTGCTGGTCGGCGGCGAGGTACAGATGGAAGCGTTCCCCGACTCGGACACATGGCGCTTCGGAAACGCCAACTCTTTCAGTATGAAGAGCGCAAACCCTGCGGACACACAAGAGTATTACTCCAAATACGGCGGCGGATTGTTTGATCCGGACAACGGCATTCTGGAATCCGGCAACAACAACTGGCCGCAAATGCCGATTGCGGAGTGCGACTATATTCTGACTGCCCGGTTCGCGCTGGATACCGCGCTTGGTCCAAGCGACGCGCCGTACACGGGCTATCTGCCCTATCAGTTCAACGAGGCAACCGGAACTGTCCACGTCAGGCTCGGCAAAATGATGGCAATCCGCATGGAGAGCTTCAACGGGGATGGCGATGTGTACGGCGAAGCCATGATTGTCCGCAACGGGAAGATTGAAACGCCCTCCAGGATCGGCAACGAACGCGGCGACGATGGCTCACGCACCCTTTTCCTTGACGCGAGCAACTGGGACGCGACCACGGAGGTGTTCGTGTCGGTTTCGCTCGGCGGCAAGGGCGGAGGCGTGACATATTTTGACTATTTCCGGTATGACCCTGAGAATCCGACCCGGACAATAGCTGTCCCGGATCTGGAGTTCGGCGCATTGCGGGTCTGCCTCGACAGCGAGGACAACCAAGTGTATGCCCCAACGCTGTTTGTGGAGTACGGCGGTCACACCTTCGCGGTCAGCGTGCAGGGCGGTGTTCCGGTCGGATCGTATTACGTCGGCGGCTTTACAATTGATTACAAGAATGACATAGCCGCGGTTTATTACCGTCATGTCGATGTCCCTGCCGAGGGTGCAACGCTCATTCTCAAGGGGGAAGAATTCAGGGAGTACACCGTAAACAACAACAGCGAGGATACGCGCGTCACCCTTCTTCCCATACTCGGCAATCAGGAGATGCCGAACAGCGAGAAAGGGGATATCTCGGTCTACCGTTCTCAGAAGCTCCTGCTGGACAGCGGCGTTACCGCGCTGTATGCAAAGCTGACCTCATACAACTTCAACTGGCGGGGCGGTATTGTTTACAAAGGTCATGCTCCCGTTGGAGCAGACGGAATTCACCATCAACGGCAGGGGGATTGAAGCCTTCCCTTGCGTCTGCCCGCGCAGAGCGAATTTACAACGGCAGAGGATGTTCTCATCGACCTCCACGCCACCGTCACGGGTGGACTGCGTATTGCGGATCTGTATCGCTCCACGGGCGACGATCCCAAAACGGGAACTACGGGGGAGGTAACGCAGTACGTCCTCAGGATAAAATACCGCAAAGCAGGCGGAACCTGGCAGGAAAAAGACCTTCTCCGACTGGACAGGGACTCAGCCTCGGAAAGCTCGAAGTGGGTGAATATGAAGCGGTCGTCTCCTTTGACGGCGACCCGGGCAGCAAGGACGATACCGAAAACGTGCTTGCCGCACAGGAATCCCGGTTTTTCCTTTGTTGTGTCCGAAGCGCCGAGCACGCACTTTGTCACGCTGACAGCTGCCGATTCGGCGGCAGATGACGTGATCCTGACCATCGGCGGCAAAGCAGGTGCGGTCGTGCGTGTTTCCTATACGACGCCGGGCGGCGCCTCCAAAACGCTCACTCCCGTGACACTTCCCGAAAGCGGCATATACAGACTGAGCGTGCCGCTGACCGAACACGGAAGCTATACCTTCTCGGCGCTTTCGACGCTTCCGGACGAACCGGACGCGACCGCAGAAAAGCGCGTGGAAAGCATCTCCTCCACCGTCAGTCCCATCACCGGCTTCCGGGTGGTCAACGGCGCGGCAGGTGAGCTGAAGCTCACGTGGGATGCACCGGTCGGAACCGGCAAGCTGTGGATCACGCGCGACGGCGAAACGCTCGGCTTCCTGTCAGAGACGCATACCGCCTATACCGACAGTCATCTGGACAGCGCACGGGTCTACACCTATGAGCTGATCTTTGAGAATGCTGCCGGCAAGCGTAGCACTGCGGTTTCCGCCATGGGCAAGCCGACAGGTTCCCCTGACACCGAAAAGCCCACCACTCCCGCAACGGTCAGAGCGCAGGTGAGCGGCACGAATGTCATACTGACCTGGACGCGCGCGACGGATAACGTCCGCGTGGCAGGCTATCGCGTCTACCGCAACGGCGTGCTGATCCGGGACACGGCGAGGCGCACCTTCACCGACGAAGGTCTTGCGGTCAGTACGGAATACTCCTACCACATAACAGCGTATGACGGCGCGGGCAATGAGTCCGGCGCAAGCGTGACCGTCAAGGCAAAGACGCCCGACGGCTGGAGCATCGACAAACTGGACGTTACGCTGGACCGCAACCGCGAGGGCGCCATTACCGGCGGAACGCTCGGTATACGTGCCGTGATCGGCGCGGGCATCGACAGCGTCGTTGCAACCGTCGTATACAAAACGCTGGATGACAAGACGACCGAGCAGGTCAGAACCATAGACCTAGGCAACGCGGGTGCGGCATGGAACGGCTTGTGGAAGCTCAGCCGCGTCTACGAAATCCGGTCGGTCAAGGTAACCGCCTACCAAAACGGTGCCGTCGTCGCCGAGCGGGCGGCGGAGGGCTTCCCGTGCCTGATTGCATCGAGCGTTTCCATCGCGCTGACCGTGAGTAACGCGCCGTTCGCCAAAGCCGCCGCGGGCAATATGCAGATTGTCCTCCGGGGCAAGCAACGGAACGCGACCTATACCCTGCCCGTCCTGACGGAATCGGAAACGAATTTCTACTCCTTTGACGGGCTTTCCGCCGGCACCTACACCCTTTCGGTGCTGAAAGACGGAAGAACGGTTTACGAGGTGGACGAAATCACCGTTGCCGCCGAGGCGGACAGGGTGCTGCCGCCGCATACCATCTCCGGATTCGTCCGCTTCAAATCGCCCTACGGCACCGCTCTGCTGTATACACCCGCCAGATTGTCCGACGGATACTCGGTGGATGAAAAACGGCTATTTGACAAACGGGGAAGACAGCGTTCTGGTATAGCGGCGAAACAGTCCGGTTCTACCGTGTCTGCGAGGAATACTGCGAAGTCGAGGGCAGCTTTTACAGAATGCCGCAGTACCAGAATATCACCCTGAACGACAGTAAAGAGTATACGCTTGCTCCTCTTTCCGGCTTTGATTTGCTGCAGGCGCAACGGATCCGGTTCCGGTTCTCCCTTGCCTCCGGCAAGAGCCTTGCGGGTCTTTCGGTTCAGGTGAGCACCATGGGGGACTACCGGAAGACGGTAACGCTTGACCAAAACGGCGAGGCAACCGTCCTGCTCCTGAAGCCCGATGTCGGCGGATACAGTGTCTCGTACAGTGTCGCCGACACGGTACTGTATGCCGAGGACGGATCCGTTGTGGCATACCTGCCGAGCCAGCACAAATTCTTCATGCTCTGGCAGTCCGACACGGAGGTTCTGCTGACGCCTCAGCTGCAGGAGGCCGTAATCGAAACCATCCGTCTGAAATTCAAATCCGATGCACCTCTGGACGGTATTACGGGCACATTGCGGAGCAATCTCAACGACCAGCTCTCCTTCAGACTGGACGCGAGCGGCGAAATCGAGCTCCCGCTGAAGGCAGCAACACCCGGCGACTACCTGCTCAGCATTGATTCCCGGTTGACAGACGACTATTACATCCCGTCCCAGTCGCTCCGCCTGGAAGGAACCGATCACACGATGACGGTAAAGGCGCAAAAGATTGAAAAGCAGACCGTGAAGCTGAAATTTACCGACCCCTCGGGATACTCCGTGGAGGGCGCCACTGTCCTGATTTCGACTGCCTTCACAAGAAAAGGGTATACGCTCGGTGCAGACGGAATTCTTTCCGCGGAGGTGTTTGTTGAGTCGCGTAATGCCGAAGCGAAGTCCATATCTGTCCAAATATTCGGCAAAAATGGCAACATCCAGTGGGAAGACTCCCTGTATTTGTCGCTCGCCGAGGTATTGAATGGCGAATACGAAATCCGCATAAATTCCCTCATCAGCATCCGCATGGAGGGCGCAGGCAGGAACCAATATGAAAGGTATCTTTTCTATACGCAGGACGGGACGAAAAAATCAATCTGCTTGCAATCCGACAACAGCGCGGTTCCCTCCCACATTATCGCATCGGGCGGAGAACTTATTGCTGTTCCCCGACCCATCGATACAAGGTTGATGTTGCCGGACGCCGCGCAGGAACGCTATGACCTGCTGAAATCGCTTACCGCTATTCAATCCTTCGTACTGAACAAGGAAACCGCAGAAACGGTTTTCAGAATTGATGATTCAAAGACCGAGTACTACACGGTAAATAGTCCTACCGATCTTGTCGGGAACAGGATCCCGGCGTTTGAGTATTTCGTGCTGATCGGGGATACGCCGATACTGTCCCCACTCGGCTTGAGCTGGACATCTGTCCGAATTCCGAAGCTGACGAACGGACAGCGCGTGATCATTCGCCCCCATTCGACAAAGGATATTTCCGAGTCGCTGAAGCATCTCGGCACATACTGCGCGGAATGGATTCTTGACGACATCTCGCCGCATGAACGGTCTTTCCGGCTGGGGTTCCAAAGCATCTATGAATTCCGACTTGAGGACAAAGACGGGAACCCGCATGACGGCGAACTTGTCCGTATTTGCGACAACTCGAAGCGCCTTATTACAAAAATCCTCTATGCGGGTCAATATATCCGACCCTCTTTCCCCTCCCGAGACTCTGTTCGCGGCGTGGGTCGGATACGTGGAACCCTACACCGCCTCCGTGTATTCGTATTGGGTCGATGTCTGCAACAGCGGAACAGCCGCAAGATTCGATTTTAACGATATGACAACAGCTTACCCGGAACCCATTGTACTGACGGCTGATTACGAACTGCTCTACCGGATTCCGCGGTATACCGGCGAACACGACACGAATATCAAATCCGTAAAACAGCAAAAGGACGGGAGCTACCTCGTCAGGCTCACGCAAAACGGCGCCAACGGCTACCATAGCCTGATCGCTCTGCCTGCAGGTGCGTTCAAAGTCATGCTGGACGGCACGGAGCAGTCTTCCCGTGAATTGGAGCTCCAGCCGGGCAACATCTCGCACGATGTATCCTTCCGCATCTCCGAGGCGGACCTGAAGTCGGACAACAGCATCCGGTGCTATATCATCACGCCACAGGGCAACAGAAGTCTGCAATTCGTTCGTGAGATCGATCATGACATATTCGCTTACAGTGTGCCCATGAAGGTAAGTACCAACGAGGTGATGTTCCACGAAGCGCTGCGCAACGGTACGTCTCTGCTGGGACCCGGAATAACCCAGCCGGTACAAAGCATCTTCTACTATAATCTCGGCACGAGGTTCGGCACATACTGGGGACTGGAACGTCGCCTGTTTACAAACGCCATCACCGGGAAAACGACATCGACGGAGTATGACAGACTGAATCCTGAAAGTCAGTACTACAAGCCGGATTACACGGTGGATGACTACCGGGATACCACATACACCGCTTTTGCTCAGGGTGGCAGCTACAAGGCATTTGAGTGCAAGTGGGTCTCCTTCAAGGCGAACACCGATGATTTTGCCATTGCGCTGAATGTGGACGGAGCGGTGACATATATCGACACGCTATGGCCGAATGCCTCGTATTTCAGCTCCACGAGGATCGTGGGCTTTAAGCAGTATATTCCCCCCGACAACCTGTCCTGCTCATTTACCGCAGGCTATGACAAGGAGAATAACTGCTACTGGCTCACCTCTGCTTTCCTTGAAAAGTACGGATTTTATGACCGCTCCACCGGCTATGGCATCCTGCCAATTCCGATGAGTGAGCCGGACAGCTATCCGCACACCTACAAGGCGGAGCTGAAATTCAAGTACAAGAACGGCGCAGGCGAGACCGAGATGCTGGAAAACAGCAACAATATACGGATGTATTACGATGCGCCTGTTCTGCAGAAGTGGGATTTCGACCATTACACCCCATATGGCATCGAAACCTCACCCATGCAGTACGTAACCATCACGAACCGCGCCGACCGGGAGGACTGCAAACAGCAGCAGAGCAATAACAACCGCTTTACCCTCAACTGGAACGGAACGGACATTTTTACATTCCGCGCGTGGTTCGACAAGCCGGCGGAAGTCTGCAATGTCTATGCAATCGGCAATGTTCCCACGCAATGCGATAACTTCGCCATCAGGCTGGAGTACGATGAGGAACTGGGCTGCTACACCGGAACGGGTATGCTGGGCGATGCGCTCAACCCGCCGAAGCAGTTCAGCGTGGTATACGAGCTTGTCGCGGAGCAGCCCTACAACGGCATGCCGACCGTCCAGCTGAAGGATATGCGGAAAACCGAGCAGGAAAGGAACGCCGCAAGCGAAAAGCAGTACAATTTGCCCGAGGGCTGGACCGTAAAGGAAAACGCCCCGACAAACGGCTGGACGCTTGCCGAAACCTACCGCGCATGGGAAAAGTACGCCGAGCTTTACAATTCCGACAAGCCGATAACCAAGGAGACGCTGCTTCCGATCCTCGGCAAGGCGCTGATCCTTTACAGACCGCTTCTGGAAATCTACAACCCGGAGGGCAAGCTCGTCGGAACGGTGCAGAACTACTACGACTTCAGCGGCAAGGCACTGGACACGCATATCAGCGTGGATGCCGCTGTGATGGACGGCGGCAAGTATATCACCAAGGTAACGAGCGGAGCGAGCAGGAGCGAGGACGGAAAGAGCATCCGCTTCGCCATGACCTCTGACGATCCTGCCGTGATTCTGCCGGACATCAAGCCGACAGACGTCAGCAGTGCCGGCTGGGGAACGGTCGGAAAGGCGGTCGGAACCGCAGTTGGCGCATACTCCGATTACTCAACGCTGGTCAGCGTTGCAAATTATGCGGCAAGCGAAGCAGATGCCGCAGGTTGGAAAAACAACCTGACACCCGAACAGCGCGAAGCGTACAACGACTACAAGCAGACAGAAGCTCTCCGCATCGGTGTGGAATCGGTGATGGGCATTTCCGGCATCGGCACCGCAGTGACTGTTGTGGGAGATCTGGTCATCGAAACCGTACTCGGAGATCAGGACGTCGACGGGCAGTACCGCAAAATGGCACAGCTCAACGAGCAGATGAAAAAACAGCAGGAGGAGATGGAATTCTTCAAGGAGCACGGCTACCGTCCGGGCTATCCGCCCCCGCCGGCTGAACCGAACATCAAGCGCGGTGCCAACGGCTTCCCCCTTGATTTCGTTTGGGCATTCGATCCTGACTATTATATCGACCCATCGGGCTATATTTTCGAGGGTACGGAGGAGAATCGTCTGGAAAATGTGACCGCAACGGTCTACTACCTGGACACGGCAAGCGGCGAGTGGGTCAAGTGGGATTCCGAGGCGCACGGAGAAGGCCCGAACCCGAATATCTCGGGTGCGGACGGAAAGTACGGCTGGGATGTTCTCATCGGCAAGTGGAAGGTCGTCTTTGAAAAGGACGGCTACTACACGGTCGAGAGCATCGAGCTGGATGTTCCTCCGGCGCATCTGGATGTCAACATGAGCATGGTCTCCACCTCGCCCGCGATGCTGAAAGCAGTCCGGGCAGGTGCGATGGGCGCGTACATTGACTTTACCTTTGACCGCCCCGTGCTGGTGGATGACGCGAAACGCCTTGTTTCCGTCCTGCTCGGCGGTGATGCGCTTGACGGCAATGTGGAAGCACTCAATGCGGCACTCACCGCTTTCGGAAACAAGCAGAAGGCGGGAGAGAACGATGTGACTGTCGGACAGAACGTGGCGACAAAATTCCGCTTTACCCCCCGATGACCCGATAGAAGTCGGTGCATCCGTAAAGGTGGTCGGCAAAAAGGGCATTCTGACCTACAACGGCATCGAAATGGCGGCATTTGAAAGCGAGTACGTTCTGATTACCGACGCGGCGTCCGACCCGATCACCGCGCTGTTCTACAGCGGAATCCGGGAATTGGATGCCGGTGCAAGGCTTGACCTGATGACCGATCTGACCGTCACGGGCAGTGCGGGCAAGATAACCTTCCGGGCACTGAACCCGGCAATCGCAACGGTGGATGCCAACGGCGTTGTGACGGCTGTTTCCGATGGCTTGGCATACTTTGAGATAGCCTGCGGTACAGTGAAAACCGTCGCGGCGGTGTCGGTCCGGAATACGCCGCACACGCACAGCTTCACCAGGGCGCTGCCGCTTGCGGAGTACCTCGCAGGTGATGCTACCTGCACGGAGCCGGCAAGGTACTACTACATCTGCTCCTGCGGCAGGGTCGGTACGAGCACCTACGCCTATGGAGAGGCAAAGGGACACGTCTTCGGGGAATGGACACTGAACCTGGCGGACAACACCTGCGAGCGGATCTGCTCCGTCTGCGGCGAAGCCGAAAAGGACGACAGTATGTCGCTCCTGTCGGTCTCCGGCAGTATGGCAAGGGCGGGCGACACCGTGCGCATCACTGTATCGCTTGCAAATAATCCCGGCATTGCGGCGCTTGCCTTCCGTATTTCCTATCCGAAGGGCGCGATGACGCTTGAGAGCGCCGTCGCGGGTGAGCTGTTCGGCAACGCAACACGCAACCCGTCGGCAGGCTTGTTCCTCTTCGACAACGCGACCGACGTAACGGAAAACGGCACGCTCCTGACGCTGACCTTTAAGGTATCCGACACG
Source organism: Oscillospiraceae bacterium (assembly GCA_022009675.1). Classification (GTDB taxonomy): domain Bacteria; phylum Bacillota; class Clostridia; order Oscillospirales; family CAG-272; genus CAMEON01. Next base: position 161,013 of record CP091718.1, read on the forward strand.
GCGGCGCTCGGCGAATACCGCATAGCGCTCGAAATCGTGTCCTGCAACAACGCATCCGAGGAAACGATCCTCCTGTGCGGCGGACAGGCAAACATCCTGATCCGGGATGTCCTGCCGGGTGACGTAAACGGCGACGGTGTGGTCGATACGCTGGATATCACAAGGCTCCGCCGGTACCTTGCAGAGGAGGATGTCGAAATATTCCCGGGGGCAGACATGACCGGGGACGGAGCCGTAACGCTCGCGGATCTGGCGTGCCTGCGCAGGTATCTTGTCGAAATCGGCACGGGACTTGGTGCATAACGAGGTGGAATATGAAAAGATTACTTACAGGCATACTCATCATCGCCCTGACCCTGTCACTGGGAGTTACCGCGTATGCGGCAACTCCCGCCACGGTGGCGGCGGCAGAGACGCAGGCTCATCCGGGAGATACCGTGAACGTGGCTGTCACTGTCGCGGACAACCCCGGAATGGATGTTATGAAGCTGAAATTTTTCCTATGACGCAACGGCTCTTGTGCTGAAGGACATGTTGCCCGGAGACGTCATGACAGGCGCATTCACCCCCAACCCTGAAAAAGCTGTGGTTCTTCTGGAAGCCGCCGGCAAGGAAAACGAGTCCGGAAACGGCACGTTGGTCACGCTGAAATTCGAGGTCAAAAGCACCGCGCCGGCAAAGGATTATGCGGTGGAGTTTCTGGTAGCCGAGGCAGTCGATCGCGCCGGGAACGGGGTGGCGCTCCGCACGGATGCGGGCGTCATCCGCGTGACGGTACCCACGCCGACCTACCCCGTCAGGTTCGACGCCAACGGCGGCACGGGAACAATGGAAAATGTGGAGAATGTCCCCGCAGGTGCGTTTACGCTCCCCGCAAGCGGCTTTACCGCTCCCGCGGGCAAGCAGTTCGGAGGCTGGGCAACCAGCGCGACCGGTTCTGCTATTCCGGATGCCGCCTGCAACGTGACGGCGAACATGACATTCTACGCCGTGTGGGAGGATATCCCGCACACGCATGACTACGGCACGGATTGGCTCACGGACGCCGAACGGCACTGGCACGCCTGCAAGTCCTGCGAAAACAAGAAGGACGAGGCGGCACACACCTTTGCATGGAAGACCGACAGGGAAGCAACCGTAACCGAGGCAGGCGAAAAGCATGCGGAATGCACGGTCTGCGGTTACCGGAAGCCCGCGGTTGCCATCGGCAAGCTTGCCCCCGCCATCACGGACGGCAAGAACAGCCGGTGGAGCAAAGGTAGTGAGGTCGGGCTGACCTTCCGGTCAGATGCCGCATACGCGGACTTTACCGAAGTTCTTGTGGACGGCAACACGGTTCCGTCGGACAGCTACGAAACGCGCGAAGGCAGTATCCTTGTTACGCTGAAGGCAGGCTACCTTGCGACACTTGCGGATGGCGAGCATACACTCACCATCCGCTCCGAGAGCGGCGATGCCACGACAAAGTTCACGGTTGAGGCGGCAGTCACGGTCGATTCGAGAGTCACACCTCCCGAACCAGCCGGTTCCTCTATGTGGATTTGGGTTGCCCCTTGCGATAGTCGTCCTCGGCGGCGGTGCAACGGCGGCGGTACTGCTCATCCGCAAAAAGAAAGCCTCTAATCCGCGAAAGGGGTTATCAAAAACTCAAATGAGTTTTTTTGATAACCCCTTTTTATGTGGTATCAGGGCTTTTTGTTCCTGCATCGGCGCAGACTTCCTCCGTCCGACGGTCAGACCGAACTCAAAGCGGACAGCACCCCTCTTTTTCTGCTTGCGGGGCACGGTCAGCGGACGGATATCGAACAGCTTTCCGATAAGATACAGCGCCATCTCCTTGGTCTCCCTATCCATATCGCTTACCGTGCGGAGCATGATGATAACGTTCCGGATCGAGCCTGCGTTCAGCTCGGTGAGCGTGCGTGCGCCGGTGGATTCCAGAATGCCGAAGAACAGCTCGGTGAATTTTTTGCGTTCCTCCATGGTCATGGAATCAATGCGGGCGCGAATCACGCTGTCATTGCGCACGCCCCTCCCGGACAGCCGGTGCGCCCGGACAAAGGAACCGCCCATGACCTCCCAGGACAGTCCGTTGTGCTGGAATATGCCGAGCTGACTGCTACGGATGACATCGCATTCATCATGTGAAAGCAGCATCCCGACCAGGGAGGACTGCGGTACCAGGCTGTCGATGCGGTCGGCAAGTGTACGGTACGCCTCCGACTCCAGCATTTTTTCCGAGAATCCGGGACCATCGTTGCTGTATACCCGGACGATCCGATCCCGCGTCGCGGGCGAGGCGTGAACCGCCCCCCAGACTGCCAGATTGCCTCCCTTGGAATGCCCGCCGACGTACAGGCGGGAGTTTTTCGTCAGCGGCAGATTGTCCAGATACTCCGCCGTCAGGCGCTGTGCCGGAACCTCGTCCATCCAGGACAGATTGAAATCCTCCCGCCAGCCGACGATGGTATCATCGGTTCCGCGCACCGCCGCAAACCATGTATCATCCGGCAGGCGGATCGTCAGTGCGGAAAACTGCACCTGCTTTTTCTCGCAAATCTCGTTGACGTATCCGCAAAGCTGCAGGTCACGGTAGCGCGGCGCATCCGCCATCTGACGGAACAGCGCAACGATTTCCCGCGGCACGATAAGTCCCAGCGGGCGCTCATCCTTGGGATCGTGCGTGAAGAAATACTCCTTCGCCGCCTCCCTGAGCGTCACACATCGGTCCGGGGTGGATGGGACTGCGCCATCCAGCTCGACATAGGAAAGAAGGCAGAAAATCAGGTTGTCCACCTCGTTGAGCGGATCGTTTTCAAAGGGAATATCCCCCCGCCACTGGATATAATCGGTTACGTGCGGCATAATGTCTCCTTTCTTCGCTTGGTTCGTTCGCGTTTACGCCACGATGGGCAAAATGCGGCTCCGTCCGGGGGGCGGAGCCGCAAAGGGCACTTCTCTTGCTGTCGGTCAGACAGTATGGATTCCCGCGGCAGCATCGGCGTGCGCGCCGTCAATGCCGTACTTCTGCGCCTTCCGGTACTCAAAGAACTTGAGGGCGACCTTGTCGAACAGTGCGTAGGACAGAACGTCCTCCTCCTGCTCCATCAGCCCCTGCGGCATCTCGGCGCGGAGCGTTTCCATCTCCGGCTTGAGATCGTCGGCGGGACGATAGGTAATCGGCTGGGCGTCTCCGCAGATCTTCTTCACGAACTCGGGCTTGATGGGCACCGGCGTCTTGCCGTACTTGCCCAGCACGATGTCCTTGAACTCCTTGGTAATGGTCTTGTAGCGCTCGCCGGTCAGCACATTGAAAACAGCCTGCGTGCCGACAATCTGGGACGAGGGCGTAACCAGCGGGGGGTATCCGACGTCGGCACGGACGCGCGGCACCTCCTCCAACACGGCGGTGAGCTGATCCTCCTTGCCCGCCTGTTTAAGCTGGGACATCAGATTGGACAGCATTCCGCCCGGTACCTGATACATCAGCGCATTGACATTGACCTTCAGCACCTTGGGATCAAGCAGTCCGCTCTTGAGGTACTTCTCGCGCAGAGGCGTGAAGTAGCGGGTCAGCACATCCAGCTTGGCAAGGTCGAGACCGGTATCGTACTCGGTTCCGGCAAGTGCGGCGACCATGGACTCTGTGGGCGGCTGGGAGGTTCCCATCGCCAACGGGGACAGTGCGGTGTCGATGACATCGACTCCCGCCTCGACCGCCTTCATGAGCGTCATGGACGCCAGTCCGGAAGTATAGTGCGTGTGCAGCTGGATCGGGATCTTGACGCTTTCCTTGAGCGTGCGTACCAGCTCATACGCCTCATACGGCTTGAGCAGACCCGCCATATCCTTGATGCAGATGGAATTTGCGCCCATCTCCTCCAGCTGCTTGGCGTAATTGCGGTAATACTCGGTCGTATACACGGGTCCCGTGGTATAGCTGAACGCCGCCTGCACATGTCCGCCCCTCTTTTTTGGTCGCGTCGATCGCGGTCTTGAGGTTGCGGGGATCGTTCAGCGCGTCGAAAATGCGGATGATGTCAATGCCGTTGGCAATGGACTTCTGCACAAAGTACTCCACCACATCGTCCGCGTAGTGGCGGTAGCCGAGGATGTTCTGTCCGCGGAACAGCATCTGCAGCTTGGTCTTTTTGACGCGGGCGCGAATCTTACGCAGGCGCTCCCACGGGTCCTCATTAAGAAAGCGCATGCAGGCGTCAAAGGTCGCGCCGCCCCATGCCTCCAGGGAGTAGTAACCAACGTCGTCCATAGCTTCCAGGATCGGGAGCATTTCCTCGGTGGTCATCCGCGTGGCAATCAGCGACTGGTGCGCATCACGCAGAACCGTTTCGGTAATTTTTACCTGACTCATTTCAATCACACAATCCTTTCTCTTTTGGGAATCTCCCATTACACCCAGGCAAGGAACACACCGGCGGCAACTGCCGACCCGATGACGCCCGCCACGTTGGGACCCATGGCGTGCATGAGCAGGAAGTTGGTGGGGTCATACTTCTGTCCCTCAAGCTGGGAGACGCGCGCCGCCATCGGCACGGCAGACACGCCGGCAGAACCGATGAGCGGGGTTGATGGTACCGCCGCAGATGACATTCATGAGCTTTGCGGTCAGCAGTCCGCCACAGGTGGAGATAGAGAAGGCAACCAGCCCCAGCGCGATGATGAGCAGAGTCTGCGGGCGCAGGAAGTTCGCCGCGCTGGCAGTTGCCCCCACCGAGATGCCGAGGAAGATGGTGACGATGTTCATCAGTTCGTTCTGCGCCGTCTTGGACAAACGGTCGGTCACGCCGCAGACATTGAGCAGGTTTCCGAACATCAGGCAACCGATCAGCACCAGCGCATCCGGCACGATCAGACCGACGATTGCGGTCACGATGAGCGGGAACAGGATCTTTTCCAGCTTGGAAACCGGGCGCAACGCCTCCATACGGATGGCGCGCTCCTTCTTGGTCGTCAGCAGTCTCATGAAGGGCGGCTGGATCATGGGTATCAGCGCCATATAGCTGTATGCGGCGATGGCAATTCCGCCCAGCAGAACCGGCGCCAGCGTCTTGGTCACCAGAATGGCGGTAGGTCCGTCCGCGCCGCCGATGATGCCGATGGACATTGCCTCAGCCAGGCTGAACTGTCCGGACAGGAGCGCCGCAGCGAACGCAATGAACACGCCGAGCTGCGCGCCCGCACCGATCAGCAGGCTCTTGGGATTGGCGATCAGCGGGGAGAAGTCGGTCATGGCACCGATGCCGATAAAGATCAGGCAGGGGTAAATACCGAGCTTGACGCCGAGGTACAGCATGTCCAGGAATCCGCCGTGGTGAAGAATGTAGGCGTAATCTATCTCATCCGCGATGAAGTATTCCAGATGGAAGATGTTCGCGCCGGGCAGATTGGTCAGCAGCATCCCGACGGCAATGGGCAGGAGCAGAAGCGGTTCAAAGCCGCGTCTGATGGCAAGGTAGACCAACACTCCGACAATCAGGAGCATGACCAGCGTCTGCCAGCAGGCGGTGTTGAACATCCAGCCGCGCCCCGCCAGCGTAAACTGATCGCCTTCCTTGAAAAGCAGCTGCCAGACGCCTGTCTTGGTCAGAAAAATTCAACAAACTATCAAGCATAATAGTGGTTTTCCTTTCATTCCGTCCGGGGCGGAACACCGGCTATGCCCGGACAAGTCTCAAAGCAGGTCGTCTTACTTCAGAGTCAGCAGAACCTGATCCGTCTTGACGGAATCGCCGCTCTTGACATCGACGCTTGCCACCACGCCGTCCTGCGGCGCGGGCACATCGTTCTCCATCTTGAGCGCCTCAATGACAGCCACGGGAGCGCCCTTCGTGACGGTATCGCCCGGCTTGACATTGACCTTCATGACAGTCCCCTGCAGGGGCGCCTTGACAGCTACAGAGCCGGCGGCGGCAGCCTTGGGTGCCGGAGCGGGAGCCGCCTTGGGAGCGGCGGGCGCGGCAGGGGCATCAACGGTCACAGCGGCGGAGGCATCAACCTCCTCAACGGTCATGTCGTAGGTGTTGCCGTTTTTCAGCGTAACGATAAATCTCTTTTTCATGACAGTATATCCTTTCACATCAGCATAAAAATAGACAGATTCGGTGCCCGGCTGTCAGCGCCCGGCTTTTTTGAAGGAAACCACGCGGAACCCGCTGGCAAAGCGGGAGGACAGTTCTTCGTCCGACGCAATGGCGGCAGCCACGGCTGCGGTGAGCGCGGCGACCAGCTCCTCGTCATCTTCCGCCGCAGTCCCGGTCTCCCCGGCAGGCATCTCCTCGGGCAGTTCGGCAGGTGCCGCGACCGGGGCAGGTGCCTCGGCGGGCTGTTCGTTCGCAGTCTTTTTCTTGTTGCCGGAGGTCATCACCTTGCCGAAAATGGCAAGCACACCCCACAGCAGCGCCAGCACGGCGAACACCATACCCATGCCGATCAGCACGACCTGTCCCGCGATTTCCAGCCGCTCAGGCGACATAAAGCCGCCCAGATCTTCGCCGGACTGCTCTGCCTTGGCGGCAAGGGTCTGAAGGGTAAACATATTCATAGGAAACGCTCCTCTCACAGAGGCAGCACGCCGTGCTTGCGGTCAGGCGTACCGCTTGCCTTGTCCGAGAGCATATAGAACGCGGCGCACAGGCGGGCGCGCAGCTCCTCGGCGGGGATTACGTCGTCGATGTCACCGCCTGCGGCGGCGGCATCCGCCAGGTTTTCCGCCGTCCACGCCGCCTCGACCGAAGCGCGGGGCGTCTTGGCAGTCACATCGCCGTTGCGCAGGAACGCAACAGCCGCGGCAGGATCCATCACGCTGACAACCGCATCCGGCAGAGCCAGCGTCAGATCAGCCCCCAGCGCACGGGAGCCGAGCAGGGTAAAGGCGGCGCCGTATGCCTTGCCGGTCACAGCCGTCACCTTCGGGCAGGTCGCGCCGGCATAAGCGGAAGCCAGCTTGCCCAGCGCCCCCGCCAGAGCGGGATCGGCGCGCATCGCCAGTCCGGCGTTATCCACCAGCGTCAGAACCGGCAGCGAGAAGGCGTCGCAGAAATTCACAAGGCGCGCCGCCTTGGCGGCACCGGCGGCAGTCAGCCTGCCCTCATCGGAGGCACCGTTTCCGGCAACCACACCCACGGTCATACCGCCCATGCGGCAGAGTCCGACCGTCAGCTCCTGCCCGCAGGCGGCGTACAGCTCGGTAAAGCTACCCGCATCGGCAAGCTCCGTGACCAGCGCAGCACCCGTTCTGCCGGAAGGGCTGACGGGGCGATCCGGCGCATCGGCAGGATCGGTGTCTGCACTGTCCGCATTGTTGCGGGGCAGGAGTCCGACCAGCGTGCGGACGGCGGCAACAGCGGCATCCTGCGATTCCGCCGTCAGTGCGGACAGCCCGTTTGCGGCTGCATACGCCGTAGTCCCCGTCTCCCCGCCGACATTGAAGGGCGGATTGACAAACAGCTCGGATCGGTCCTTCACCGTAACGGTGAAGTCGAACAGCCCGGCGGCAACGGCAGCCATACCGCCGCAGACGCCCTCAACCAGCGCGACCTGCGGGATAATGCCGGAGGCGTCCGAAACGCACTTCATCAGCTGTCCGTATGCCGACAGCGCGCCCGCCCCGTCGGTCACAACCGCGCCGGCGCTGTTCAGTACGCCCACAACCGGCGCACCCGTGCGCACCGCCTGCTCGTACAGTCTGGCAATCTTGGCGGCGCCGACCGCATCGAAAGCACCCTTCTGCCGATCGGCATCCTGCGCGAAGGCAAAAGCCAGCTTGCCGCCGACCGCTCCGTAGCCGCAAAGCACAGCGTCATACGTCTCTCCCTGCCTGCGGACAAACGCACCCATTTCGACAAAGGTGCCCTCGTCAAACAGCGAAACAATCGCCGCACGACCCATGGTGTCCTTCTTTTTCCATATCCATAAACCGTAGTTCCTTTTCCTGACCGGCTGACCCGACCGGCGCCTGCCCCGCAGAGAGAGAGATGCGCCTTCCGGTTGCCGCCGACCCGATTTACGTACTTTTTTTCCGGGTAAAACAGGCTTTCGGAAAAACCCATCCTCCCCCGATTATACCAAATTATAGCACCAATCCGAACAGCCGTCAACTGCCGGAGCGGCATTTGTTTGTTAATTATTTGTGACTTGACAGCGGCAGGCAGATGTGATACAATGCGCACAGAAGTTATCCGACGGAGGTACACATGAATACTGCCGAAAAATGCGCCGCACCGGACGGCGTTCTGCTTATAGACAAGCCCGCAGGCATGACCTCGCACGATGTCGTGTCCCGTGTCCGCCGCCTGTTCGGTACCCGGCAGGTCGGGCACACCGGCACGCTGGACCCCATGGCGACCGGCGTGCTGATCCTGCTGTTGGGACGAGCCGCCAAGGCATCCGAGTATGTGTCGCACGATGAAAAATTCTACGAAGCCGTTCTGCGCCTGGGACTGCGCACCGACACCGAGGACACAACCGGCGTCATTCTGTCGACCGCTCCGGCTGTCAGCCTGCCGGACGGTGCGGCACTGGATGCGGTTCTGCCGCGTTTTTCACGGAAAAATCTTCCAGATTCCGCCCATGTACTCCGCCCTGAAAGTTGGCGGGCGCAAGCTGTGCGACATCGCGCGGGCAGGAGGCACCGTGGAGCGGCAACCCGCCCCGTGGAGATACGGGCACTGACGGCAGAGCCGGCTTCCCTGCCCTCCGACTTCCGTCTGCACGTCACCTGCTCCGGCGGCACCTACATCCGCACCCTGTGCGCCGACATCGGCGATGCACTGGCGTGCGGCGGCACCATGGCGGCACTGCGCCGCACGGCGGCAAGCGGCTACCCCGTCTCTGCCTGCCGTACGCCGGAGGAGTTGGCTGCCATGGAGCCTGCTGCACGCGTCGCCTGTCTCCTGCCGGTGGAGACGCTGTTCTCCGACCTGCCGTGCCTGTCCCTGTCGGAGTTTCATACCAAGCTGTGCCGGAGCGGGTGCGAACTGTATCAGACGCGACTGAGCCTGCGTCAGCCGTATCCGACCGGAGCGCGCCTGCGGCTGTACGGTGCGGACGGTACGTTCTTCGCGCTCGGCGAGGTACGCGACTACCCGGACGGCACGGCAATCAAAATGATCAAGCTGTTTGTCCTCTGACGCCACGGCACCCGGCTGGCAAACATTCCGCCGTATATAAAAAGATCACCCGGACACACTATGCATATCCTGTGTGTCCGGGAGGTTTTTTATGCTGACGATTCTGTTGCGCACACTGATTATTTACCTGACGCTGGTCGTAACCATGCGCATCATGGGCAAGCGCCAGCTGGGCGAGCTGGAAGTATCCGAACTGTTAACGACTCTGCTTTTGTCCGAAGTGGCGTCCCTGCCCATCACCCAGCAGGACATCCCGCTTGCCTGCGCCATCGTGCCCGTCCTGACGTTGATGTCACTGGAGGTTCTGCTCTCCGGACTGCTGCTGCATGTTCCGGTGCTCAAGAAAGCGCTGTCGGTGCGTCCCACCATTCTGATCCGGCACGGCAAGCCGGACGCCGCCGCCATGAAAAAAAGCCGCATATCGGCGGAGGAGCTGTTCTCCCATCTGCGTCAGAAGGGGGTGTCCGACCCGGATCAGGTGGAGTACGCCATCGCCGAGCCGAACGGACAACTCTCGGTTGCGCTGCGCGCCACCGAGCGGCAGGCAACCACGCGGGAACTGGGCGTCGATCCGCCCGAGCCGGGCATCATGCACCTGATTATTCATGACGGCGTGATTAACGACCGGAATCTGACACTCGCAGGGCGTGACCGCCGCTGGCTGGATCAGCTTCTGGCGGCGCACCGTCTGACACCGGATCGGGTTTTTCTGCTGCTGACGGATGACGGCGGAACGGTACGCATCCTGCCGCGCCGTACCTCATGAGAAGCCGCACACCGACCGCCGCCGTCATAGCGGCAGCCGTTCTGCTTTGCCTGATCCTGTGCGCAGTCGCCGCCAATGCCGTATTCGTGCGCGGCAGCGTTGCCGCGCTGCGTACCCGGGCAGACGCACTGCCCGCCATCCCGGACGCGGACACTCCCGGATTGCTGGACGGGCTGGAGGCGCAATTCAATCGGTATGAGACCGGGCTGTCCCTCTCGGTCAGCTTCCCGATTCTCGACCGGGTACGTGAACAGATCGCGGCGGCACGGGCGTATGCCGTCTCCGGCAGTGACACCGACTATGCCGCCGCGCTGGCTGTCCTGCGGGAGGCGCTGAACGACCTCGACAGGCTGGAGCGCTTCTCGGTTCGGAATATCATGTAGGGTGCCGATCACGGCTTATCCCTCTGCAAGCAATCTGTGTGACGAATGACGGAACGGTTCCGCCGATCCGCTGTGCGATGAATTCTCAGAAGTACCCAGCCGTAAGCAGCGCAGGTCGCCCTTACTTCAACCGCAATGTGAGAATCAGCGCATCCTCCGTGGGCTTGGTGTAGAAATTCTTCCGCCGACCGACCTCGGAAAAGCCGCTGTGGCGGTAGAGCGCCAGCGCCGCCTGATTGGACGGGCGCACCTCCAGCGTGACAGACGCCAGGTGCGCCGACTTGGCATAACGGATCAAGGCGATCAGTACCGCCTGCCCGTACCCCTTCCGGCGGCATCCGGGATGTACTGCGATATTGGTGATCTGCCCCTCGTCCACCGCTACCATCATGCCGCCGTATGCGACAACGCCCTGCCCCCCGCCGGGCGGGATGCTCCCGGTGCAGAGGAACCCGACACCGATCCCGTCCGTGCAAAGCAGCTCCAGGCTATGGGCGCTCCACGGCTCCCGGAAGCACAGCTTCTCCAGCGCGGCGCATCCCTCCAGGTGAGCCGGTATTTTCTGCATCCGCTCCGCACGCAGGCGCGGAGCCCGTGCAGGGCGCTCCGACGCGGAAGCGTTTTCCGGGCTTTCCGGGTTCTGCCGATTCTCGCGGCTGTCGCGGTTGTCCCGTTCCTGTTCCGTCATATTCTTATCCCCCATTCCCGCTGTTTTCCGGCTGGCTTGCAGTCTCGGAGGCTGTTTCCGTGGTTTCGCCGCCGAACATCAGCTGATGCAGTCCGTCCCCGACCGCCACGAATCTGCCGTCAAAGACGCCGCGCAGAAAATATCTGCCGTAGTTCACACCGTCCAACACCATATCCTCGCCGTACTCTATATACAGCAGGGAGAAATACAGTGCCGGATATGCCGCAGAGGTAAAGCGGAGCTTATAGGAGTGCTGTGCCTCCAGCCCGAGATACTCAATATTCTCCCCTTCGGTATACGCACGCACGGCATCGGACAGGATATCCGCCCCCGTAACGGTGCGCAGAACATGGATCGACTGCCGATAGGCACAGACCTGCACGGCGTCCGGCTTCATCTCGGTCAGCGTCGGCAGATGGACACCGTCTGCGTACAGAACATACCCTTCCTCCGTAACCAACCACTCATCCGCAGAAAGCCCCTCGATGGCATACACCGTGCCGGAGCCGCCGCCCGTATCGGTCAGCGTTCCGACCTTCTTTCCGACCTCGACCGCCTCGTAGGTCGTGGAGGCATGGCGGTAGGTTTTCTGTCCGTCCTGCGTTTTGATGACACCGCCCGTTTCCCGGAGCTTCTCGCCGCATCCGGCAAAGCACGTCCCGACAGACAGGATCAGTGCCAGAGCCAGTGCCGCCGTGCGCCGGAGTCCCGTTCTTTTCATTAACGTGTCTCTCCCTTCCCTTTGCCTCAATACCCGAAAACGCCGGTCAGCGAATCGTCGTCCTCGATCCAGTCGCTGACACGGATAACGCGGTATTCCTCCGGCGTATCCCGGATAATGACACGTTCAATGCCTGCGTTGATGATCTGCCGCTTGCACATGGAACAGCTGTTCGTCCCCGCGAACAGCGAACCGTCCGCCGGGTTGACGCAGGTCATGTACAGCGTCGCGCCCAGCATCTGGTCACGCGCGGCATTGATGATCGCGTTTGCCTCCGAGTGGACGGATCGGCACAGCTCGTACCGCTCGCCCCGGGGTATATTCAGGTGGGCACGCATACAGAAGCCCATGTCGTCGCAATTCTTGCGCCCGCGCGGCGCACCGTTGTAGCCGGTCGAGATGATTGCATCATTCCGGACAATGATGGCACCGAATTTGCGCCGCAGGCAGGTGCCAGCTCCGCGACGGTCTGGGCAATGTCAAGGTAGTAATTGTGCTTTGATACGCGCTGTTCCATACTGTTTCCTTTCTTTTCCGTGTGTGATGGCAGACAGAGAACCGGAACGGTCAGTCTGCGTACAGTTTTTCCAGATTGTAAAATTCCCGCGTGTCCTTGGTGAACACATGTACCAACACGTGCGCGTAGTCCAGCACCAGCCAGTTGCGGTTGTCGCGTCCCTCCACATGGAGCGGTTCCACGCACCGGCGGCTCATCTGATACTCCACCTCGCCGCCCAGCGTCTGCACGTGGGTGGAGGAAGTACCTGTCGCCAACACCATGTAGTCGCAGATATCGGTCTTGTTCTTCATATTGATGATGCGTATGTCACGCGCCTTCTTGCCGTCCAGAAAATGGGCAATGGCATTGGCAAGCGTGCCGGGATCCGCACCTGTCAGCGGCTCCGGGCGTTCCTCTGCCCCGGCCTGCACATCCATGTTCACATTCATGTTATCAGTATTATCCATATTCATTCGTTCCTTTCTTTCCGTTTCCTCTTTTCTCAGCGCTTTCCGTGGCAATGCCGCGCAATGCACGGTCAAAGTCCCGGCGGTATCCGTTCCGCCACCATGCGCGGTACTGCCCCTGTTTCCTTCACAGCCCGTTCTGCTCGCAGAGCAGTTCATTGCGGGCGAGGAAAGTGTCCGGACTGACCGGAACGCCGTCCCGGATCAGTCCCGTTATGGTCATGTCGTAGGACACGATCAGCACGGTGCGGAGATGCGCAAGCCGTGCAGGCATCTCCATCTGCTCCGGGTGCGCGTCCCAGAACAGATTCCGCAGCGTCACGCAATCCGGGAAGGTGCGGCTTTCGTCGATGTAGTCCGCCAGATAGATCAGCTTCTCGTCCAGTGTCATGCCGACACGTCCTGTCGTGTGCCAGCGCACCGCCGACACGATGCGCGGATCCGCAAATGCCGGGTACATCACCGGGATCAGCGCGGCAGCCGTCATGGCATGAAAGCATTTGGGCGCCAGCACATCGCCCCGTGTCCGGGGGATTCCGTAGCGGTCGCACAGCGCGATCTGCTCCTGCGGGGACAGTTCCTTGGTCATGTCGTGCAGCAGTGCCGCCGCCTGCAAAGCTCCGTGTCCTCCGGACAGTAAAAGTTCCGCCAGCCGTGCCGCCATGTCCCGCACCGCCAGGACATGACGCAGGCGCTTGGGTGACAGCCCCGATGCGGCAACCTCCGCCGCCAGTCCGTCCAGCATCGTCCTGTCGATACCGCCGGACACCCTACTCTCTGCCGGTCATTCTCCCCTGTCATTGCCATGCGTCCCGTCCCCTTCCCTGTACAAATTCTTTTTCCCGGATGTATGCCGCCACGGCTGGCGGCACCATGTCGTCGATGGATCGTCCGGCGGCAACCGCCTGCCGGATCCTCCGTGGAGGACACCTCCAGTGCCGGCGCATCCACACGGCAGACCGTTTTTCCCGTACTCCGCCCGGTAGCGTGCGATCCGCCGGATTATCTCTCCGTCCAACGCCGCGTCCGCTTCCCGGCGGATGTAAACCGGCCAGCATAGCCGGAATATTTCGTCCGGTTCCCGCCAGCTGTCAAAGGACAACAGCATATCCGTCCCCATCAGCAGGAACAGCCGGTCATCCCCGTGCAGGTCGGCGTGCATCTGCCGCAGCGTGTCCACGGTGTAGCTTCGCCCGCCCCGGCGGATTTCCATGTCGCTGACGATCACCCCGTCCATACCGGCAAACGCCAGCCGCAGCATCTCCAGCCGGTCGGCGGCAGCGGCATCGCCGTGCAGCTGCTTGTGGGGCGGCAGGGCTGTCGGCATGACGTACAGCACATCCAGCCACATCTTCTCCATAAAGGCGTGCGCCGCCGCGATATGTCCGTTATGTACCGGCGAAAAGGTACCGCCGAAAATACCGATACGCATACCGTCAGTGTACTCTCTCTACGGTCAGATCCCGGAGCGTTTTGTATGTTTCTTCCATGTAGGCTTTCAGCTCCGCCGCCGAAGTCAGGTTCAGTCCCTTGTCATACAGGAGCTTCCCCGATGCCCACACCGCTCCGTCGCGTCCCGTGCGGTACGTGACGATAATGGGCAGTCCCTCCTGAAACACATACAGGTAATGGAAAACAGTATTCTCGCGGATGCCTTCGCAGGTAAACAGCTCGGTTGCTGTCAGCATAGCAGACAGCGATATCCGGTCACTGTCCGCCCCCGCGTTCAAAGACAGGTAACCGGAAAGCCCCACGGCAGACTGAATCCTGTACAGCTCCTGCAGTTCCTCCGACAGGCCGTCCGTGGTGCCGTCCGACATCGGCACTGTCGCATCGAGCAAAAATACAGCGTCTGCGGTCTTGTAGTGTGCCGCGTCCATCTGCCCGCGGAAAGTCGTGCCGTCCTCCTGCGTCTTATCCAGCATATCCGCCGCTTTCTCTCCGTACAGCAGGCGCAGATAGTCGGAGCTTGCCATGTCACACATGGTATAGACAACGCTCATGCCGCGGCGGTACAGCACCGACTGCGGGTTGGGCTTCGCACATCCGGCAAGCAGACTCAAAGCAAGCAGGGCGGCAAGGCAAAGCGCCGCCGCGCGGACAGATGCCCTCTTACAGCGGAAATTCATACGGTTCCCCTCCCCGGCAGTTCAATGCGCCGATTCTTCGGATTCAGCGGTCGGCGGAACAGGATAATCTTCCTGCCTATGACAGCGACAACAACTGCCCGCAGTTGCTCCGCCAGCGCCTCGGCGGCATCGCGCGGAGTGCAGTCAGCGGTCTCCAGCACGGACAGTTTGATCAGTTCCCGCGCCTCCAGCGCGTCGGAAACGGTAGCAATCAGATTCTCTGTCAGACCGCCCTTGCCGATCTGCGTTACCGGGCTCATATCCGCCGCCAGACTGCGCAGGTAGGCGCGTGCGGCAGAGTTCAGGGAAGCCGGGATGGGATAGGATGTGTACAGGTTGGACATATGGATTCCTTTCGTCATATCAATGTTTTCGAGCGCATCCGCCAGTGCGGCAAGCGCCCGTCCCCGGTGGCTGACGGTGTTCTTGCGTGCGCCGCTCAGCTCCGCGAAGGTCATGCCCGCATCGGGAAGATAAAACAGCGGATCATAGCCGAATCCGTCCTGCCCGCGCGGAGCATCCAGTATAACGCCGGGGCAGTCGCCCCAGACAGTCAGCTCACGCCCGTCCGGCGTGATGCAGGCGATACAGCAAAGAAAGTGCGCTCCGCGCTCCGCCGCCGGGATGCCGGTCAGCTTTTGCAGGAGCAGGGCGTTGTTGGCGGCATCATCGCCGTGCTGTCCGGCGAAGCGCGCGGAGTACACGCCCGGGGCGCCACCCAGCGCGTCCACGGACAGCCCCGAATCGTCGCCCAAGCAGTACCAGTCAGGATGCCCCGCCCGCAATGCCGCAGCGCGCGCCGCGCGCGCTTTGATCCGTGCGTTCGCGTCAAATGTGGTGCCGTTCTCGTCGATATCCCCAGCAAAGCCTACCTCATCCAGTGAATGGACGGCGACGCCGGAAATATCCGCCGCGAGAATATCCTCCAGTTCCCGGATCTTATGCCGGTTGCGGGAAGCAAGCAAAAAATGCATCGTGCCCTCCGCCATGGCTTATTCTCCGAACAGCGCCCGGACGAAATCCGCCGCGTCAAACTCCTGCATATCGTCGATCTTCTCGCCCACCCCGATGAACTTGACCGGGATGCCCAGCTCCTGTTTGATAGCAATGACGATGCCTCCCTTGGCTGTGCCGTCCAGCTTGTTCAGCGTGATGCCGGTAATATTCGCCGCCTGGCTGAATTCCTTTGCCTGCGAAACGGCATTCTGCCCCGTGGTCGCATCCAGCACCAGCAAGGTCTCCCGGCTGGCACCCGGCAGCTCGCGGTCGATGACGCGGTCGATCTTGGCAAGCTCGTTCATCAGATTCTTCTTGTTTTTGCAGGCGTCCGGCGGTGTCAATGATCAGCACGTCGGCGGCGCGCTTTCTGGCGACCGCAATGGCATCAAACACGACGGCGGCAGGGTCACTGCCCTCGCTCTGCTTCACCATTTCCACACCGGCACGCTCGCACCAGACCGCCAGCTGGTCAATCGCCGCCGCGCGGAAGGTATCCGCCGCCGCCACGACCACGCGTTTGCCCTGCAGCTTCAGGCGCTTGGAAATTTTGCCGATGGAGGTTGTTTTTCCGGCGCCGTTGACCCCGATGACCAGGATTACGCTGGGGCTTGTTTCCAGCCGCAACGGCTGGCTTTCCCCGATCATGCCGGTCATGATCTCGCGCAGTGCGTCCATGACCTGCTCCTTCTCCTTGAGCCGCCCGTCGCGGATGCGGTCACGGAGCTGATCCAGTATCTCCTCGGTCGCGGTCATGCCCACGTCAGCGCTGATCAGGATCTCCTCCAATTCCTCCAGAAGATCCTCGTCCACCTTGGTGAAATTCCGGAGCAGGCTGTCCACCGGCGCGAACAGTGCATTGCGCGTTTTGGTCAACCCTGCCCGGAGCCGTCCCCAAAATGATTTCTTGGTAGTCGTATCTTCGGCGGCTACTGCTTCGACAGGCGCATCCGCCGGTTCGGATTCCGTTGGTTCTTCCGCCGGCTCTTCCGCCGGCTCTTCCGCAGGTTCTGCCATGTCCTCGGCATTCCCGGTGCTCTCAGCGCTCTCCGTGCTATCTGCGCTCTCCGCTTCCTCGGCAGCCTCCCGCTCCTGTTGCTCCTGCTCCAATCTCAGTTCCTCGTCCAGGATGTCTTCCCCGGCAATCTCCGGATGCTCCGCAAAAACGCCTGCTCCGCCGCCTCGGCGGCGGCTTCCTCCTCGGCAGTCAGGGCACCTTCCCCATCGGGATCCTCGCCCGCCTGCTCTGCCGGCAGTTCCTCCGCCGGTATATCCTCGTTCCTGTTCTTCTTGCCGAACAGCTTAGTTAAAAAGCCCATTCCAGCTTCCCTCCTTGTTCTTGGAAATATCCGCCACATCCAGCGTCAGCACCTTGGAAATACCGTGTTCCGGCATGGTGACGCCGTACAGGCGTGTTGCCGCCGCCATGGTGCCGCGGCGGTGCGTAATCATGATGAACTGCGTCTCGTCCGCATAACGCCGTATGTACTGCGCCAGCCGCTCCACGTTTACCTCGTCCAGTGCCGCCTCAATTTCGTCCAGAATGCAGAACGGCGTCGGGTTTACCTTGAGGATGGCGAAAAAGAGTGCCACACCGACAAATGCCTGCTCGCCGCCGGACAGCTGCATCAGGCTCTTGATGATCTTCCCGGGCGGTGCCGCCTTGATCTCGATCCCGCTCTCCAGGATATTGTCGGGGTCTGTCAGAGATACCTCGGCAGAGCCGCCGCCGAACAGCTCGGCAAAGGTCTTTCCGAAATTCTCATTGATGGCATCAAATGCCGTTGCAAAGGCGACCTTCATCTCATCCTCCAGCCTGGCGATGATGCCGGTCAGCTCGGCACGGGACTTTTCCAGATCGGCAATCTGCGTGCGCATGGCTTCACAGCGCTCGTAGACCTCCTTATACTTCTCCACTGCGTCCGGGTCAAAATGCCCCAGCGCCCGCAAGCGGTTGCGGCAGTCGGTCTGAGTCGCCAGCACCACGCGGCGATTCTCCGGCGTGACCGGCTCCCAATGCATCGCCTCCGCCATGGTCTGCGCCTCCGGCAACGTCATGTCGTAGTCCTCGTGCAGTTTGGCATCCAGCTTTTCCTTCTCGGCTCTGAGTCCGGTCAGTTTGGTATCCGCCGTCGTGAATGCGCGGAACAGCGTCTCCTTATCCTCATACTTGCGGTTGATCTGCTCCCGGAGGGCTGTCAGGCGCAATTCGTACTGCGCACTGTCCGCATCCGCACGGCTCTTGTCCGCCGACAGTGCCGCCAGCCGCTGCTCGCCGTCCGCATACAGGCGGCGGTTCTCCTCCTGCTCGCGCCGGTAGCCGGTGCGGCTCTCGGTCAGCGCGGCAATCCGCTCCTGCGCTGCAGCCGCATCCGCCTCCGCTTTACCCGCCTGCTCCGCGCAGGAGTCCGCAAAGGTCGCCTGCGTATCGGCATCCTTGCGCGCCTCGCTCAAGGCGATATACAGCCCGGTCTGTTTTTTTCGGTACGACTGTTCAGCGCGTCCTCGGCATCGCCGCGGTCGGCGTCCGCCTGCTGCCGCACGGCACGCACCTCGCCGATGGCGGCGGTCAACGCCGCTTCCTCGGCACGCAGGCTCTCCATATCCTGCTCGTACTGCCTGCTTTCGGCAAGGATGCGGTCGCTGTCGTCACGCAGCTTATCCAAAAGTGTCCTGTTTGCGTCCTGCTTCGCCTTTGCCTGATTCAGTGCCGCCGTCTCATTCCCGAGAACGGCACGGAGCAGATCGCGCCTGTCCTGCTTGGCATCGCGTTGCTCCTCCGCCTCCCGGACAGCGTCCCGCAGGCGGATCAGCTTCTGCTCCGCCTCGCTGACCTGCCCGTCCAGCCGCTTCTGCTCCTCCGTAAGGGCACGCACCTCCGCCGCACGGCTCAGGGCACCGCCCCGCTGGGAGGTCGAACCGCCGGTAAAGGAACCGCCCACGTTGATCTGCTGTCCGTCCAGCGTGACCACGCGGACGCGGTACCGCAGTGCCTTCGCCATGGCTGTGGCATGCTCGATGGTGTCGAACACCAGCGTGCGCCCCAACAGCGAGGACAGCACCGACCGGAAGCGGTCATCACTGGTCAGCAGCGCATCCGCCACGGCGACATAGCCGGGGTAACCAGCCGCCTGCGTCATCTCCGGCGTCGGACTCTGCCCGCGCATGGAGGTGAGCGGGAAGAAGGTAGCCCTGCCGGCGTTCTCGCGTTTGAGCGCGTACATCGCCGCCTTGGCGGTCGCCTCGTTCTCCACCACAATGTGCTGGAGATTGGCGCCCAGCGCCGTTTCCACCGCCGTGACATAGGCTTTTTCCACCTGGACAAGCTGTGAGAGCGGACCGTACACAGTCCCGCACGGTTCCCCGCCGAAGCCGGACAACCGCCCGGCGGCGTAACGGCTCATTACGAACCGAACCGCCCCCGTATAGCCCTCATAGTGCTCCTCCATGGAGCGGAAGGTCTGGATGCGCTGGGCAACCGAATCCCGCCGCAGTTTGGCGGTATTCAGCGCCTCATGCGCCTGCCCGTACTGCTCATTGCAAGCGGTCAGGGCATTCTCCGCCGCGCGCAGGGCAGCGTCATTTTCGTTCAGCGATGCGGTATACCCGTCCACGCCCTTCTGGCGTCTGGCAACATCCGCCGCCAGCGACGCAGCCGTTTCCTCATAGCGCTCCATGTCCGAAAGAATCCCGCTCCCGCGGTCGCTCCCGCTGTTTCGCGCGTTCTCCAGCACGGACAGGCGCACCCGCACATCCACCGCCTGCGCCTCACGCGCGCGGATGTCCGCCCCTGTCACATCAATGCGTTCGGAAAGCTCGTCGATGCGCCGCCTGAGCGTCTCCTGCTCCGCCGTCCCGGCGGCATACTCCGCCTCCATCTCGGTCAGTCTGCGGCGCAGGGATGCTTCCTTCTCCCGGTGATCGCGTTCCCGGGCGCGCGCGTCGTCCCGGGCGGCATACGCCGCGCGGATCGCCTCCTCCGCCGCCCCGATGCTCTCGCCCGCGTGCAGAATATGGCTCTCGCGCACCCGATACTCGCTGTCCAGCCGGTGCAGTTCCTCGGATACAGCGGTAATCTCCCCTGTCAGCTGTCCTGCCGTTTCCCGGCTCCCCCGGTTCATCTCGGTCAGGCGCTGGTTCTGTACCTCCAGCGATTGCAGGGCATCCTGCGCCTGCGACAGGTCAAACTCCGCATGGGAACGCGTCGTAGCCGCCGCATTGATCTCGCCCAGCAAACGTCCGGAATCATACAGCCACAGGCTGATGTCCGCCTGCCTGCGTGCCTCCAGCAGGACAATGCCCTTTTTTGCTTTTTTTCCGCCTCGCGCGCCAGCGGGCTCGACCTGCGCCTCGACTTCGGAAAAGACATCCCGGATGCGCACCATGTTCGCTTCGGTCGTATCCAGCCGCCGCTGTGCCTCGGTCTTTCGCACGCGGTAACGCGCGATGCCGGACGCGTCCTCAAAAACGCTCCGGCGTTCCTCGCTCTTGCGGGAGATCATCTCGGCGATGCGTCCCTGCCCGATGATGGAGTAGCCGTCCCGCCCGATGCCGGTGTTCAGGAACAGCTCGTAGATATCCCGGAGGCGCACCGGCTTGCGGTTGATGAGGTATTCCGACTCTCCGCTCCGGAAATAGCGCCGCGTGACGGTCACGCGGTCATAGGGGCAGTCCAGCCGGCAGAAATCCGATGTATTGTCGAAGGTCACGGACACCTCGGCATAGCCCATCGGGCGGCGGCTGTCCGCACCGCCGAAAATGACATCCTCCATCTTGCTCCCGCGCAGGGTCTTGGAGGATATCTCCCCAGCACCCAGCGCATGGCATCCGCGATGTTTGATTTGCCGCTCCCGTTGGGACCGACGATGACGGTCACACCTCTGCCGTCCGTTCCGACGCCCGTGCCCGGCTCAAAAATCCAGCTTTGTCCGGTCCGGGAAGGACTTGAAGCCCTGCAACTCTATTGATTGTAGGTACACGCGCGGTCTCCTTTTACTTTACTCCGAACAGATTCAGCGCATCACGCGCCGCCGCCTGTTCCGCCTTGCGCTTGGAGCGCCCCACTCCCCGTCCGATAACGTTGGAGTTCAGCCTTGCCTCCACCTCGAAGGTCTTCATATGGTCGGGGCCCTCCTCGCGGATCAGGACGTACTCCAGCACATCCCCCTCGGTCTGCTGAATCAGCTGCTGCAGGGGGGTCTTGTAGTCTCCGTCCCCGCCCCGGCTCTCCAGTTCCTGCAGATCGCGCCGCACGAAGGGCAGAAGGAACGCGGCTATGACGTCCTTGGCGTCTCCGCCGCGCCCCGCGTCCTCAAACATGGCGGCAAGCAATGCCTCAAAGGCGTCCGCCAGAATGTTTACCTTGTCCCTGCCCCCGGTTTTCTCCTCCCCGATACCCAGCAGCAGGCAGTCGCCAAGGTACCGATCTGCCGGGCGTAGCGTGCCAGCGCATCCGCACAGACAACGTCCTTGCGCAGGCAGGTCAGATCTCCCTCCGGCAGCTCCCGATAGGTCGTGAACAGGAACTCACTGACCACCAGCGACAGCACCGAATCGCCCAGAAACTCCAGCCGCTCGTTGCACAGAAGGTGATGGTTGCGCTGTCCCGTCTCATTGGAGTAGGAGGAGTGCGTCAGCGCCCTGCACAGCAGTGCCCGGTCGCGGAATCGGTAGCCGATGCGGCTCTCCAATGCTGCAAGACAGTCTGTATCTATCGGTAATGTGCGTTCCCGTTCATGCCCCATGGCTCATCCCGTTCCTTTCCTTTTCTCTCCCGTCCGCGGCGTACCCGACGGATCAGCCTTCCCCGCCCGTTCCGGCGCCGGCGGCAATCTCTGCCTCCAGCCCGTCCAGCACGCCGGACTCGCAAAGACGGGTCGCCTGCCGGATGGCATTGGCAAAGGCGCGCGCGTCACTGGAGCCGTGCGCTTTGATGACCGGCTTGCACAGTCCCAGAATGGGGCTTCCGCCGTATTCGGCGGTATCGACCTTCTTGCGGAACCGCGCCAGCGGCTTTTTTACACCCAGCGCGGACAGCTTGGTCAGTGCGCTGGTCATGAAAATATCCTTCAGCCCGCGCAGGATGAATTTGCTCACGCCCTCATACGCTTTCAGGCAGATATTGCCCGTAAAGCCGTCCGTGACCGCGACATCACACACGTCAAACGGCAGGGCATTCGGCTCGACATTCCCGACAAACCGGATACCGGGCATCCCGGACAGCAGGCGGTACGCCTCCGTCTGCATGGGCGTGCCCTTTGCACGCCTCGGTGCCGTTGTTCAGCAGTCCGACGCGGGGCATCTCTATGCCGAACAGCCCCTTCATGTACGCCGAACCCATGACGGCAAACTGCGGCAGAAAGTCCGGCTGTACCGTCACATTGGCACCGGAATCCATAAGCAGGGTCGGCTTCTCGAATGCCAGCACCGTGGCAATGGCGGCGCGGTGGATACCCCTGCATCCGCCTGACAATCAGGCTGGCTCCGGTGAACAGCGCACCGGTGTTGCCGGTACTGACCACGGCGTCCCCTTCCCCGTCCCGCAGAGCGCGCAAAGCGACCGCCATGGACGAGTCCTTCTTGGCGTGCAGAACGCACATGGGGTCATCCTCCATCCCGATGACGGATCCCGCATCCCGGAGTTCAAACGCGGACAGGTCGATGCTGCGTGCGCGGGCAGCCGATTCCATCTCCGCCCGGACGCCGACCAGCAGGTACTCCCCGCCCAGAGCGGCTTTAGCGGCGACAGCGCCCGCCAGCATCTCGCCGGGGGCGCGATCGCCCCCCATGCAGTCTACAATAATTTTTTTCTGTTGCATACAGGCTCCTTTTCTTTGACCGCACAGGCGGTGTAAGGGGAGAGGTCACCGGAGTCTCTCAGGACTCCGGCGTTTTCCGGTCTGCCACGAAAGAATCGACCCATGCCAGCGAACGTGCCGCCAGCGCTTCGTTGCGGGCGAGCTTGCCGCCCTTGATCTTCTTTTCCGGCAGAGGGACAATGCCGAAGTTGGCATTCATGGGGGTGAAATCCCCGATGCCGCCCCGGCTGACATAGTTTGCCATCGCGCCGATCATGGTCTCGGTCGGGAAAATGACCGGCTCCATGCCAAGCGCGCGGCGGGCAGCGTTGATTCCTGCCACAAAGCCGGATCCGGTCGATTCGATGTACCCTTCCACGCCGGTCATCTGCCCGGCGAAGTACACGTTCGGAACCGTCCGCACGGAGTAATCCGGTTCCAGCATATCCGGCGAGGGAAGGTAGGTGTTGCGGTGCATGACGCCATAGCGTAGGAATTCCGCATTCTCCAGTCCGGGGATCAGGCGGAACACGCGCCGCTGTTCCGGGAATGTCAGGTGGGTCTGGAAACCGACCAGATTGTACATGGTGCCCTCCTGATTCTCCCGCCGCAGCTGCACCACGGCGAAGGAATGCGTACCCGTGCGCGGGTCGGTCAGTCCGACCGGCTTGAGCGGACCGTAGCAGAGCGTATCATACCCGCGCCGCGCCATGACCTCGACCGGCATACAGCCCTCGAACACCTTCAGCTCCTTTTGCAGATTCCGGTCAAACTCCTTGAGCGGCGCCTCCTCGGCACCGATCAGTGCCTGATAGAATGCATCGTACTGCTCACGTGTCATGGGGCAGTTGATGTAATCCGCGTCCCCCTTGTTGTAGCGGGACGCAAAGAAGGCGATATCCATATTGATGGTGAAGCGTCCACAATGGGTGCCACCGCGTCAAAGAAGTGCAGTCCGTCTCCGGCAAAGTGCGCCCGGATATATGCCGCCATCGGGTCGGAGGTCAGCGGTCCCGTTGCGACAACGGTAATCTGCCCGTCCGGGATAGCGGACACCTCCTCCTCCACGACTGTGATGCGGGGATTGGCACAGAGCTTTTCCGTGATATACGCCGAGAATCTGTCCCGGTCTACCGCCAGTGCCGAGCCGGCGGCAACCTGCGTGGCGCGTGCCGCCTCCATGATGAGCGATCCCATCCGGGACAGTTCTTCTTTGAGCAGTCCGACGGCGTTGCTCACCCGGTCGGAGCGCAGGGAGTTGGAGCAGACCAGCTCTGCAAACCCCCGGCTGTGGTGGGCAGGCGTCATCTTGTGCGGCTTCATCTCATGCAGAACAACGTCAACTCCCTGTCGCGCCGCCTGCCATGCAGCCTCGGAGCCGGCAAGCCCGGCTCCGTACACGTGGATAGTCGGCATACTCACGCCTCGCTCCCTCCGCCGTCCCGGACGGGCGGTGTGTCCTCCGGCTCATACGGGCGCGAGTAGCCGCATCCCTCCGCATGGCAGACCAGCAGCGGCTTCCCCTTCTTGCGGAACAGCATTCCACCGCACTGCGGGCATTTTTCCTTGGTCGGCATATCCCACGAGGAAAAATCGCACTTCGGGTAGTTTTTCACAGGAGTAGAATACCGCGCGGTTACGCCCGTTCTTCATCACGATCTGTCCGCCGCACTTGGGGCACGGAACGCCGATCTCCTTGGTCTTCTGCTTTGTGAATTTGCATTCCGGATACCGCGAGCAGGCATAGAAGGATCCATAGCGTCCGGAACGCAGGACCATATCCGCGCCGCACAGCTCGCACTTCATACCGGTCGGTGCCGCCTCGGCGGGATTCTTGACCGGGTCAGTCAGCGGACGGGTGGATTTACAGGTGGGGTAGTTCGGGCAGGCGGCAAACTTGCCGAACCGACCGTTCTTGACGATCATGCGGCTTCCGCACTTGTCGCAGACAAAGTCCGTCTCTCAACCGGCAGCGAAACGCTGACCGATCCTATCTGCTTTTTCCGCCTGCTCCAGTTGCTTCTCAAAGCCGTTCCAGAACCGGCTCAGCACGTCCTCCATGCTCTCCTTGCCTTCCTCAATCCCGTCCAGGTCGTTCTCCATGCGGGCGGTGAAATGCTCGTCCACAATGGTGGCAAAATTCCGGAGCATGATATCGTTGGTCACCTCGCCCAGCTGAGTCGGCACCAGCGCTTTTCCCTCGCGCTTGACGTAGCCGCGCGTGGTGATGGTGGACACGATGGTGGCAAAGGTGCTCGGACGTCCGATCCCCTTTTCCTCCAGCAGTTTGATAAAGGAGCCCTCGGTGTAGCGCGGGGGCGGCTCCGTGAAGTGTCTGCCCGGCTCGACCGCCGTACAGGGCAGCCGCTCCCCCTCACGCAGGGGC
The DNA here is from genome assembly GCA_022009675.1 of Oscillospiraceae bacterium. GTDB lineage: Bacteria > Bacillota > Clostridia > Oscillospirales > CAG-272 > CAMEON01. Next base: position 185,994 of record CP091718.1, read on the forward strand.
GGAATGCGCAGGTCGCGCTGCTCCTCCGGGTCGTCCGCCCGGCGGTTACGCTGACCGTCATCGGCTGCTTCCTCGTAGACTGCCATATAGCCGGGGAACGTCACGGTATATCCGCTCGCGCGGAACACCCAGCCACTGCATTCCAGATCGACCGTCAGCGTTTCCAGCTCGGCGGATTCCATCTGGCTGGCGACAAAGCGCTCCCAGATGAGCTTATACAGTCGATACTGGTCAGGCGTCAGGGACTTGCGCACCATGGCAGGCTCAATCTCCACCCGTGCCGGGCGGATCGCCTCGTGTGCGTCCTGCGCACCGGCGCGCGCCTTGTATACGCGGGGCGTTTCAGGGCAGTACCGCTCACCGTATCTCCCGCGGATCAACTCGGCGGCGGCGGTCTGCGCCTCTGCGGAAACGCGCAGGGAATCGGTACGCATGTAGGTGATAAGACCCTGCGTGCCGCCCAGTTCCACGCCGATGTTGACACCCTCGTACAGTTCCTGCGCCACGCGCATGACGCGGGAGGACTGGAAATTCAGCTTGCGGGATGCTTCCTGCTGCATGGTGGAAGTGGTAAAGGGCGGGGGCGGATTCTTCCGGCGGGTCGCCCGTTTGACCGATGCGACCGAGAAGGTTCCGCCGGTCACGTCGTCCACGACGCGCCGGGCATCCGCCTCACAGGTCAGGCGCACCTTGCCCTCCCGGTTGCCGACAAAGCGCACCCGGACGGATTTCCCATCGGTGCAAAGCAGAACCGCATCCACCGTCCAGTATTCCTCCGGCACAAAGGCGCGGATCTCGTTCTCCCTGTCCACGATCAGCTTGGTCGCCACCGACTGCACACGTCCGGCGGACAGACCGCTCCGCACGGTCTTCCACAGGTACGGGGACAGCTTATAGCCCACAATGCGATCCAGAATACGGCGGGTCTGCTGGGCATTGACCAGGTTCATGTCCAGCGGGCGGGGCTGTTTGATGGACGCCTTGACCACGGATTTGGTGATCTCATTGAATGTCACGCGCTGTACCTGCTCCACCGGGATGCCCAGTGCATTCGCAAGGTGCCACGAGATTGCCTCCTCGCGGTCCGGGTCGGTTGCAAGAAAGACCTTGCCGGCGGCTTTGGCTTCCTTTACGTATCTCCTTGATGAGGTCGCCCTTGCCGCGGATATTGATATAGTGTGCCTGAAAATGATTCTCAATGTCAACGCCGAGGGTGCTTTTGGGAAGATCACGGACGTGACCCACCGAAGCTACCACCTTGTAGTTGGAGCCGAGATAGCCCTTGATGGTGCTCGCCTTGGAGGGCGACTCCACGATAACCAGATTTGCCATACGGTTTCCTTTCATGTATGATGTAATCCCTGTGTCAGGGAGAAGATGCTATGGGCGATACCGCGCAATGACGGCGGGACAGATGCGTACTGCCCGGACACCGGGCGGTATTCTGCACCGCTCAGCGGCGCGCGTACAGCCCGCCGGGCAGGGACGTAATGAGTCCCCGGATCTCCAGCACGGTCATGGCGGCAAGGACGTCCCCCATGGAGAAGCCCTCCCGCATCAGTGCATCCACCGGAACGGCGTGATCCAGCGGCATGGCGAGGAACACGGCGCGCTGTGTCTCGTTCAGCGATTCCAGCGCCTTTCCGGAGCGGTCGCTGTCTGTCACGGGTGTGCGTGTGACGTCCGGGGCAGGCTCCTGCCTGCGTGCCGCAGGTTCCGGCACGGGGGCGATGTGTCCGGTCTGTTCCGGCGCCGGCGCCGGGGCGCGCCGCATCGGGCGGTTGGCGCCGTCCCGTCGCGTCCCCGGGTCACGGGCGGACACGGTGCGGGTCTGGATTTCGTACCGCCGCAGGGCGTCATCATCCGGCTCGGAACGCTGTTCGGCGCGGGTCAGCCCCACCCAGTTGATATTGTCGCGGTACAGGAACGCATACGCGTCCAGAATGTCCCGTGCGCTCAGTACCATGGACGCGCCGTCCCGTAACAGAGCGTTGGTGCCGGAGGAATTGACTTCCCCGACGTTGCCGGGCACCGCAAAGATGTCCCGCCCCTGCAGGATAGCGGTACGGGCGGTAATCAGTGCGCCGGAGTGCTCATCCGCCTCCACGACCACGGTTCCCTGCGACAGCCCGCTGATTATGCGGTTGCGGACAGGAAAATTGCGTCCCTCCGGCGGCGTTCCGGGCGGGTATTCGGTCATAACGGTGCCATGCGCGGTCAGCTCCCTGTACAGCGTCGGGTGCCCGGACGGGTACACGATATCAATGCCGCTGCCCAGCACGGCGACCGGATGTCCGCCTGCTGCCAAGGCACCGGCTGTCGCCACGCCATCACAACCCAGCGCCATGCCCGATACGGGTACAGTGCCGGCTGCTGCCAGCTCATAGCCTATTTTATACGCCATGCGTTTGCCGTATTCGCTCATGGTGCGCGTCCCGACGATGCTGATGCACAGGCACCGGAAAAATCCGGCAGTCTGCCGAGGCAGTAGAGCAGGACGGGTGGATCAAGCAGTGTCCGCAGGCTGGCAGGGTACTCGGCGTCCCGCCAGAACAGGAGGCGGACGCCTGCCTTTTCGCAGTAGCTTTTTGATGCGGTATGCCTCGTCCAGGCTCTTGTCGCCCAGCGCAGTCCGCAGTCGCTCGCCGCAGGGGAGCTGCTCCAGCTCGGCGGCATCGGCATTGAACAGCTGGTAGGTGGACTCATAGGGAATCCAGCACAGCCGAAAAACTCCCTGGCTGGCAATTCCGACCCGGAGTGCGAACCAGATATCAAACAGTCTGTCCTGTGGCATAACGCAGTCTCCTTTCGGTTCTCGGGGAAACGTTGATTTTATGAGGTTGTGCAGATCAGGAACACGCCTGAAAGGGTGCTTCGGCTTTCCCTGCCGCTCAGCCCTCCCGCCTGCCCCTGTGGAGCTCCCACATGAGCAGTGCCGCCGCCACCGAGGCGTTGAGCGATTCCGTATCGCCCCTGCATGGGAATATACACACTGCGGTCGCAGGCATCAATCACGGCAGGCGACAGCCCGTGCCCCTCGTTGCCGATCACGACGCAGTCCTCCGCACCGAAGGCGAACGTCCCCAGCCGGACGGCATCCGCATCCAGCGCGGCGGCATACACCCGGCGACCGGATCGACGCAGCCCGACTATCGCGGCGGCAAGGTCATCCACGCGCAGAACCGTCATGGAAAAACAGTGTCCCCATAGCGGCACGGATCGTGCGCGGATGGTAGATGTCGGCGCAGTCCCTGCTGAGGATCAGGCATCCGACACCCAGCGCCGCGGCGGTGCGGACGACTGCCCCGACGTTGACCGGATCCCGGAGCGATTCCAGCAGGACGGCGGGTCCTGCCGGGACGGGAGGAAAGTCCTTCCCATTTATTGTATACATTTTGTGGCGTTTGTCAAGAGCCTTTGCCACACAAATCACGCCCTCGGGCGCATTTTTCTTCCGAAATCCGGTCAAACAGGCTGTCCTCCACGGCATACGCCGGACAGCCGAGCGCGTCCGGCTCCAATCCGTACAGCTCCGCCATACGTTCCGTCACGCGTCCGGCACTGCCCGCGCGGACAAAGACTGCCGTCAGCGGCACCTCCCGGCGGACAGCCTCGCACAGCAGTTTGACGCCGTCAAAGCGGAACAGTCCCGTGCGCTCACGCTCCCCCCGGTCGGCGAGCTTGCACAGACCGACAATGCGCCGGTTCTGCCGCGAGGCGATCGGCGCTTCGGTAAAGGAAAAGGGCATATCGGTTCCTTTCCGGGGCTTCCCGGCTGTCCTGCGCGCGCCGGACAGGCGGTGCGGGACATACGGAGATCCCCTCCATCATGACAAAAACCCGGTTTTCTGTCACCGGGTTTTGTCGTGCGGGTGAATTACAGAGCAGCCTTCGCCTGCTCGCACAGAGCGGTGAAAGCGGCGGGATCGGCGATGGCGATCTCGGAAAGCATCTTGCGGTTCAGGGTAACGCCCGCCTTCTTCAGCCCGTTCATAAAAGCTGGAGTAGTTCATTCCGTTGGTCTTGCAACCGGCGGAGATACGGGTGATCCACAGGCGGCGGAAGTCTCTCTTCTTTCTGCGGCGACCGGCAAAGGCATAGTTGCCGCTCTTCATGACGGCTTCCTTCGCCATCTTGAAGTGCTTCGACTTGCTTCCCCAGTAGCCCTTGGCTGCCTTCAGAACCTTATTTCTTCTCTTGCGGGTCATCATCGCGCCCTTGATTCTTGCCATTTTTCGTTTCCTCCTATACTGTTATCAGGTCGTCCTGCCGATCTTACTTCTGGATCAGGGCGCGGACATTAGCGGTCATCGCTTCGCTCAGAATCGCGGAGCTGCGCAGATTTCTCTTTCTCTTGGAGGGCTTCTTGCCCAGATTGTGGCGGTGAGAGCTGTGGAAGATCTTCACCTTGCCGGTTCCGGTCACGGAGAATCTCTTGGCGGAAGCGCGATGTGTCTTAACCTTTCCCATTTTGGTTATCCTTCTTTCGTAATATTTGTGACCCGCGTCTTGTGCAGGTCTATCATGGAACCCCGCCTGCGGGCGGGCTGAATCATGAACCGTGCAGAGCCGTCCGGCTCCCTGCGGAAGTACGAGCCGGACGGCTTACGGGAACCCCCGCATCGGGCTGTTCCCTGTCTGACAGGCAGCGCAATCCTCTGCTCCTGCGGAACCGTGTTCCGCAGGTGCGGCACACGGACTTTACTTGGCTTTGTTGGAAAGCGGATTGATGACCATGCTCATGAAACGTCCTTCCAGAACCGGCTTCTTGTCACAGCTCCCCACCTCGTGGGTATCCGCCAGAAACTTCTCCAGAATATCCCGTCCCATCGCCATGTGGCTCATCTCACGCCCGCGGAACTTCATGACCACCCGGACCTTATTGCCGGAGGACAGGAACTTGCGTGCCTGATTGAGTTTGGTCTCATAGTCATGCGTGTCGATGCGGTAGGAGATCTGAATCTCCTTCAGCTCGACGGTCTGCTGCTTCTTCTTGGCTTCCTTTTTCGCGCTTCTGCTTCTCAAAGCAGTACTTGCCGTAGTCCATGATCTTGCAGACCGGCGGCTGCGCCTGGGGAGCAATCAGAACCAGATCCATATCCTTGTCGTAAGCCAGTCTGAGCGCCTCGCGGGAACTCATGATCCCGAGCGGCTGTCCCTCTGCGTCGACGACCCGAACCTCCCGTACATCAATAGCCTCATTGATGAGAGTCTGGGTCTCCTTTGCATTCGTGCCTATGGGTACGCACCTCCTCTTGCTTGCCTGATTTTGTTTTTGATTTTTCGTAAGGAGATCTCCCGGCATTCCGTTTGCGGCAGGCGCGGCAATGATGCCACCGCCATGCGGGAACAGCGGAAATTTCCGCAGAGATTTCCAAAAAATAAGCCGCTCCGAAGCAAACAGCCCGGCGCGGCACCTCCCCACGTGCGGGGGAGAAGCACTCCATTCCGCGCGTCCGAACAGAACCGAACGCGGGATATTGACCGGACACGCTCCGCGGCGGTACGGTGGAAGCCAGGCAGCTTCGCTTCATTGCCGGGATAGTATACCATACATTTTTTTCGGTTTGTCAAGGGGTTTTGCAAAAATTGCGTGGTGAGATTATGAGAGTGAATTCCCGAAGTAAATTTCACAGTGGAATTTACTTCGGGAATTCACGGCAAAAAGAAACCGTCATGTTTTTGCACCGGACTATTGACATCTCGGCGGCTGTATGATACAATGGCGACAGGTTCCGAATGAATTTTCCGGTTGAAAGGAGACTTCCCATGAAGACACGAAACAAGTTCCGTATACCGACATTCCTGCTCGCCTGTCTGCTGACGGCGGCGGGACTCCCGATCCAGCCGCTCCCCGCTTCAGCCGCAGAACGGGTGTCGATATCCGCTTCCGCCCAACGGTTATCTATGTATCCGAGCAGAGCGATGCTCACGGCGGGAACCTGTACCGCGAGGCATCACTTGGTGACCCTTACTTTGACGGCGTGCGTCCGGGCGACTGGTTTACCATCCCGGTTTCCGTCGAAAAAGCAGGCGACTATCACTTCTGCTTTTCCTTCGGCTGGCTGGACAGCACCGGGAGCTACACCGTGTCCTGCGGTGATGCGTCTGTCGATCTGAACAATACCGTTCCCGGACGCGGCTGGCGCGACTTTGTGGACAGCTCCGAGGCAACCATCCGGTTGGAGGCAGGCGAGCAGGTCATACGTGTAGACTGCCGCACAGCCGGTCCCAATATCCGCGCGCTCAAACTCGCACCGGTCGGAGTGGACATCGGTCTGCGCGAATCAGTGGACGTCGATCTGTTCGACCAGGGCATGGCAGGCTCCGCGACGCAGGTGCGCGGCTCCTACGCCGTGCAGTTCCGCACAGCGGTTCCGTTTTCTACCATTTCCCTGCTGGGTGCAAGCTGGAACAACAACATCGGTTCCCTGCTGTTTGCCCTGTACCCATGGAACAGATCCTACGATACCACCCGTTCGGGGGATCCGATCGACACCAAGGAGTTCATCAATTTCCCCGACAACTCGGTGCTGCGCATGGAGGCAGACGGAACGTACCCGGCAGGCGAATACCTGCTTTACATCATCAACACATCGGATTCCGCCTCGGAGGAGGTCGGCTTCTGGTCGCTCTCGGGCACCTCTGCCCGTGCCCGCAACTTTGCAGACGACACGGAGGTTGCGTCCTGCGCCCGCATCACGCTGACCTGCGCAGGCGGAACAGGCAGCCCGCTCCTGCCGCTCAGCCCGGCACAGCCGGATGCCGAGGAGATTAAGCCCACCGCCGGAGATCTCTACCCGGCAGGGGACACCGTGACCTACGCCATGGGCAACACCGATACCTACGGCGTGCAGTTCCGGGCGGCGTCCGTCTTTACAGGCTGCGAGGTGTACGTCTCCGCCGTCCCCGCCGAAGGCGGAAGTCTGACTCTGTCCCTGTATGCGTGGGCAGGCAATTATGCCAAGAGCATCGCCGAAAAGCCGTGCGCCGGTGCGACCGTCACCGGGATCAGACGCGGCAGTTGGGTGACGCTTCCCGGCGATTTCAAAGCCGGGGAGTACCTGCTGGTGCTGTCCGGCGGGTCAGACAGCCTCGCGGTCGAGATGCGCGAAGCGCGCACCGACCGTTCCGTGACCTACCTGCACACGTCTGCCTCCGGGCTTTCGCTGGTCAGCCGGCTGACCGGCACCGACATTTCCACGGAAAAGCCATCCACGCCCGATGCGCAGGATTTTGTCAGCTCCGGTGCATGGGCGGCAACCGACGGGCTGGGGCGCACACTGCCGGACAGCAAGACTGCGGGCGGCATCCGTGAGGGAAAATATGTCGGGCTGTTCTACCACACATGGCACGCGTCGCTGGCAAAAACGCAGGGCGACATTGTCAACGTGAGCGAGATCGTCGCCAAATACCCCGAAGCCGTCCGTGATTACGACCACCCCGCGTGGGGCGGCGTCACAACCTGTTTCTGGAACGAGCCGCTGTTCGGCTACTATAACAACGGCATCGACCGCTGGGTTCTGCGCAAGCACGCAGAGCTTCTGGCAGACGCCGGGGTGGATGTCGTGTTCTTCGACAACACCAACGGAACAGAAAACTTCATCGGCGCCATCCTGACGCTGTGCGAAGTCTGGGCGGAGGCACGTGCCGACGGCGTGAAAACGCCGCAGATCTCCGCCATGCTGAATATGTATTATGCCGATCAGGCGGCGGATCAGATCATTGAGCTGTATGACAGAATCTATGCCAAGGGGCTGTATGAGGATCTGTGGTTCCGCTGGGAGGGCAAGCCGCTCCTGCTCGGCAATCCCACGCAGCTCCGTTCCAAAAAGCGCACCGATGCGCAGGAATTCTTCACCTTCCGCGTAATCAATCCCAGCTACACCACCGAGAATGACCTTATCCTGCCGCACGAGGGCAGTAACGGCGTCAAGTTTGTGCCCGACAACGGGCATCGCCACAATACGGCATGGAAATGGATCTCCATCTACCCGCAGGCAAAGATGATGCGCAAGGGAACCGACACGGTGGAGGAGATGTGCGTCTCGGTAGCGCAGAACTGGTCTGCCGGCAAGGGTCTGACTGCCATGAACGCAGGGGATCACGTATTCGGACGCGGCTATACCCACGCCAACGGTCCCGACAGCAGCGAGTACGCCATCACGCACGGGCTGAACTTTGCCGAGCAGTGGGAGTACGCCCTTTCGGTAGACCCCACGTTCATCTACATCACCGGCTGGAACGAGTGGGAAGCAGGACGCACGCGGGAGATGTGGGGCGATCCCAACGCCATTCCGGACAACGCGCTGGACGGCTTCTCCCGCGACATCGAGCCGTCTACCGGTGTTCTGAAGGATCATTTCTACTACCAGATGGTCTCCTACATCCGCCGCTTCAAGGGCATCCCCACGCCGGATGCGCCCAGCACGGGCATCGCTTCCGGCTCCGCGATTGATTGGGACAGCGTATCCCCCGTTTTCCGCAGCTACGCAGGCAACACGCTGGAGCGCAACGCGGACGGTTACCGCGGCTACCACTACGAAAACCGCACCGGTCGTAACGACATTGTGGAATCCCGCGTCACGTATGACCGCGAAAACCTGTACTTCTATGTGCGCACGGCGCGCCCCCTCTCGCCGGAAACCGACAAGGCATGGATGCGTCTGTTCCTGGATGTCGGGGAGAGTGAGCAGAGTTGGGAAACCTTTTGAGTACATCATCAACCGCCAAAGCCCCGGAAAACGGAAAGGCAACACTGGAAAGATTCACCGGCGGCTGGAATTTTGAAGCAGCAGGCAGTCTCGCCTACGCCGTCACGGAGGATCGGCTTGTCATCACGGTGCCGCGCGCGGCATTGGGACTGGAGAGCGACACCTTTACGCTGGCATTCAAATGGAGCGACAACGCGCAGGCGGACGGGGACGTGATGGACTTCTACTCCAGCGGCGATACCGCACCGGGCGGACGCTTCAAGTACGTTTTCACCGCCGCCCCCGCGCAGACCGCCTCAGAGACTGTTGCCGCCGACACGGACAGCACCCAAGCCCCCGTCACGGAAACCGAGTCCGAAACCGGCACATCCTCCGGCGGATGTCGTTCGGCGGTGCCGGCACTCATGCCGCTTGCCGCTGCTGCCGCCTGCGCTTTTCCTGCACGGCAAACGCCGCCGGGACGATACACCGGAAGTTTAAGGCATTACCGCGCAATCCACGCATGGCACACTTGCTTGCGTCTTTTCCGTCATACTTCACAAAAATTCTTGTCAGTAGCTCTACTACAGCCTGCGAATTTTTGTATTGTCTGACGAAAAATCCGACTGCGCAATTGCACCATCGGAATTGCGCGGTAATGCCTTAAGGAGCCGCTGATCTGCAGCGTTTCCTTGACGCTCCGGATACACAGAAACCACATACTTATTTTATCGGAGGAAATACCATGAGCAACTCCTGGACTCTGCAAAGAGACACCGCCGTCCGCGTTCTGCGCCCGGAAGGTGCCGTGTATGAGACTGCCGCCGCACAGCTTCTGCACTATCTGAACGCACTCTGCGGCATCACCGAGGCGCGGAGCCAGTCCGCACCCGCGATCATCCTGCGGACTGACCCTTCTATGCCGCCGGATGCCTTCCGGCTGGTTGTGCGGGGCAGCGACCTGCACCTTGTCGGGCAGAACGGACGCGGGGTGTTGTACGCCGTGTTCGCCCTTGCCGAGCGTTTCGGCTGCCGCTTCTTCGCCCATGACACCGAGGTGATCCCCCACCCGGCGGAGCTGTCTCTGCCTGACGGGTTGGATGTGACCGAGGCATCCCCGTTTGCCTACCGCGACCTGTACTGGATCGGCACCACCGATCCGCTGACCGCCGTCAAGCTGCGCATCAACGGAACGGGACTGAAATCAGGTCAGCACATCCGCCATCTGACAGCCGAAGTCGGCGGCGGCATCGGCTACGCCGGACCGCACTTCGTGCATACCTTCGACCTGCTGCTCCCGCCTGAAAAGTATTTCGCCGAACACCCCGAATACTACGCGCTGATCGACGGCAAACGGACTGCAAAGCACCTGTACAGTCAGCCCTGCCTGTCCAACCCCGATGTCCTGCGCATTATGATCGAGGGCATCCGCTCGTGGCTCCGTGACAATCCGGAGGCGCGGCTGGTGTCGGTCTCGCAGAATGACAGCTTCGTCATCGGCTCCTACTGCACCTGCCCTGCCTGCCGGGCGGTCAACGAGGAGGAAGGCGCGCCTTCCGGCTCGCTGATCCGCTTTGTCAACGCTGTTGCAGAGGCACTGGAGCCGGAATTCCCGGAAGTCACCTTCGACACGCTGGCGTATCAGTACTCGACTCAGCCGCCCAAGCTGACGCATCCCCGGCACAATGTCGCCATCCGGATGTGTACCGGCGGTTGCTCCTCGCACCCGATCTCCGACTGCGCCAACAACGCCGGTTCGGCGGATGCCATCCGCGGCTGGTCGCAGATATGCCGTCAGCTGTATATCTGGGATTATACCACGGACTTTGCCCAATACCTCAACCCGTATCCGAACTTCCAGACGTTGCAGGACAACATCCGCTTCTTCCGCGACCACAACGTCTGCGGCGTGTTCGAGCAGGGCAACTATAACGAAGGGCTGTCCGGCGAGTTCGGCGAGTTGCGTGCCTACCTGCTTGCCAATCTGCTCTGGAATCCCGAATTTGACGTAGAGTCCGGCACAGAGTCCTTCCTGAACGCCTACTACGGCGGCGGTGCGCCATATGTACGGCAGTATCTGACCTTCATCCGGGACAAGGTACGGGATGTTCATTTCAATCTGGTCATCAGCGCCGCCGCTCTCTGGAACGATCTCATTTCGGACGAAGAGCTTACCATGCTGGATCGCCTGTGGGCAGATGCCTACCGTGCCGCGCGCGAAGGCGGCGATGTCCCGGACGGCATTTCCTCCGCCCTGTGCGCCGCCCATGTGGAGCGCAGCGGGCTGTGCCACCGCTGGTTCAAGCTGGACGCCAAACGGGGTGAATTCTCCTATCCTGCCCGCTTTGATGCCCTCTGCGACCTCTTTTACCGTGACTGCCACCGCCTCGGCGTCACCCGCCTGACCGAAGGCGCGAACGTGCCGTGGGTTGAGGCGCAGTAACCCGCTCTCCATACCGCGCAATGCACAGTGAATGCCTTGGCGGTATTATGAAAACGACCGCCATGCCGTCCCGGCATGGCGGTCGTTTCCTGTTACGGATGCTTCAGAGGCGGAGACACCCCGAATGCGCCAAAAAAATAAATAAAATTGATTTTTGAAATTAAAAATCTTTATCAAATGCATTGACAAAATGAATTTTATGTGCTATACTGCACGTAACGCAGGGCATCGCCCCCGGGAATCCGTGCCGGAGCGTCCCTGCCTGCCGAAAGGAGACGTACCGAATGTACCGTATGCCACACAAGTGCCCCATCTGCGAGGGCAAGCTGACCGTCACGCAGTTGTCCTGCCCGACCTGCGGCTCCCGGCTGGAGGGAGAATTTTCCGGTTGCCGTTTCTGCGAGCTGTCCCAGGAGGAATCCCGCTTCCTTCTGACCTTCATCAAGAACCGGGGCAGTATCAAGGACGTGGAACGCGAAATGGGCGTATCCTACCCCACCGTCCGGGCGGCACTGGACGGGTTGATTGCATCGCTGGGGCTGAGCACACCCGATGCGCCCGAGCAGGACAACCCCGCCGCACGGGCTGCGCAACCGGAAAACGCCGAAACGCCCGACAAGGCGCAGGCAAGGCGGGATATTCTGAATCTGCTTGCCCAGCACCGCATCACCGCCGCCGAAGCGGCATCCCGCCTGCGCGGACTGTAAGTCACCAAAAAGACAGCCGTGCTGTCACATGAAAGGAAGGTATTCACCATGAGTTACCGTTATTCCGATTACGACAAGATCTCCGGCGGCGCCGTCCGCAGGTACCTTGCACGCCTGTTCCTTGCCCTGTGCGTCATCGGCGTCGGCGTCGGGTACATTGGCAATCAGGTCTCATTCCTGCCGTGGGAAAACTTCACGCTGTTCTTCCCCGGCTGGGGCTCCCTGTTCCTGATCGTACCTGCCGTCTATTTCCTGCTCCGCAATCCGTGGTCGTGGTTCTGGGCACTGTGTCTGGGCGGCGGTGCGCTGATCCTCCTCTCCAAGCTGGACGTCCTGCCCATGCGGAAGGCACTGGTCGTTGTTCTGGGCGCTCTGCTGATTTTGATCGGACTGCGCATCCTGCTGAACCCGCTGTTCCGCCGTTGGAAGATGCGCCGGATGTACCGCCGTATGGAAAAATGGACGCACTGGCTCCTTCTGCGGAAGTCAGTATGTCTGCCGGGGACGGAACAGACTACACGGTTCGCTTTGGCAGTCAGACTTACGATATGGCAGGAAAGAGCTTTACCAGCGCTACGCTGGAAGTTGCTTTCGGCGAGATGACCTTTGACCTGCGCGAGGCGTTGGTGCAGGACAATTCGGTGATTGATGCGAACTGCTCCTTCGGTCAGCTGACGATCCTGCTGCCGGCAGGCGTTCGGGCAGAGATCGCCCCCGTCTGCTCCTTCGGCGGCTGTGAGAACAAGCGCAAAAAGCCGAAGGATGCCGGCACACCGACTGTGTATATCAATGTCTCCTGCTCTTTTGGAGAAGTTGAAGTAAAGTGACCGTTCCCCGGACAAAAAATCAAACACAGGAATGTGAGGAAGAAAGAGAGGTTCAGAACATGGGAAACAAATTGGAAATTCTGCAGCTGCTGGAAAACGGCAGCATTACGGCGGAGGAAGCCGAGCGGCTGCTGGATACCGCCGAGCACGAGGAGTTGGAAGCCTTCCGTCAGGAAATGCGCGAACAGATGGCTGCCATACAGAATGCGGCAGAGGATGCCCGGTGCGCCGCGGCTGATGCCCGGTGTGCCGCCGATGAGGCAGAAGAGTACGCCGCCAATGCGGAGGACTTCGCCAACGCCGCAGAGGAATACCGGGACGACGACGATGATGACGACGATGACGAGGATGACGGGACTTCCGGCATGAACGCCATGCAGTGGGAAGCATTCACCGGTGCCATGCAGGAAGCCGAAGAGGCGATGGGCATGGTGCAGAGCATTCTAGAGAGCCTGGGTGTGCAGGGAGTCAATGTCCGGGAGAAGTTCCGCGAGGGGATGAGGCAGGCGCAATCCGCCTCAGGAAGAAATGCATCGGCGAAGCGGGGACGGAACGGGAACGGTGACAGCCGCGGCAACGCGCCCTGCAACTGCACCCGGATCAACGATCAGCGCGTGACTCTGATACAGGACGCCGCCGAGCGGCAGGCTTGGTTTTCCCGGCGGGTAAACGACCGCCAGCGCCGCGAGGCAGACCGCAAGCGGCGGGAGCAGGATCGCAAATCCCGCGAAGCTGACCGGCAACGGCGGGGGCTGAAGCGGCAGGGCGATGCGGAGTACACGCGTTCCCCTGCGGAATTTCGGTGAGGGGGATATCGTCCGACCCATCCGCGGAACACTGACCGAGTGCGTGCAGGGGGACATTCTGGGTCCCGTATACGGCGACATAAACAGCACCGTGGAAGGCGACCTGCTGACCCGCGAGGTGCATGGGAACCTGCACGGAACGATCGGAGGGGACGTGCGTACCACACTGCTGGGGTACCTGGACGGCACGGTAGAAGGAGATTTCCAGGGTGTTCTCGACAGCGATCTGACCGGCAGTATCGGCGGCGATATGTCCGGACGAATCATGGGTGACCTGCGCGGTTCCATAGGCGGAGACTATCAGAGCGATCTTCTGGATGGGAATCTGGAGGGCGCAGTCGGCGGCGATGTATGCGCGAGACAGCTGTGGGGTGACCTTTCCGGAACGGTCGGCGGAGATTTCGAAGGTCTGCTGGACGGCAACCTTTCCGGTTGCGTGGGGGGTGACTTCACGGGGACCGTGCTGGGTAACCTGACCGGCAACGTCGGCGGAGATTTCTGCGGCGTGCTGGACGGGGATCTCGACGGGGCTATCGGCGGAGATTTCAGCGGAAAAAAATTCTTGGCAGGCTGAGCGGTGCTATCGGCGGTGATCTGGAAGGCGACGTGGACGGCGATGTGGTCGGCACAGTCGGCGGCAACATCCAGGGAAACATCAACGGCGATATAGCGGAAGGCGCCAACATCGGCGGAGATATCCGGGGCGATGTCATGGGAGATGTCCGGGGCACGTCGGCGGCACGATATACGGAAAAGTGTACGGCGTTGTTGTCTGAAAGAACGAAATCGGAAAATAGCAAAGCGGCAAAAGCCGGGCGGAGATTCCGCCCGGCTTTTGCCGCTTGACAGGCTGATTCAGTCAGTCCGTCCTTAGCCTATTCTTTATCCGCTCTGGATTCCAGATCCTCGTAGTCCTCACGTCCCATGATATAGTCGATATAGAAATCGGATTTCTTTTCCAACTCGTCGTTCATGAAGGAAAGACCGTATGCCTCCGCCAGCGTAGGACGGTCAGAGAACAGGTTTGCACCCAGCCCCAGCCGGTCGCCCTCAATGGTAAAAGCCAGCCGCTGCCAGCATGGTGGGGAAGAAATCAAGCGCCGTAAAGGAGCGATTCTTGGTATTGGTTGTAGTCACGGCAGAGTTGAGGATCAGATTGTACCGCCCGCGCAGATCGGCGTCGCTCTTGTCGCAGAAGCTGTTTAGCATATTCACGTGGTCGCCGATGATGACAACCGTGGTGTTTTCATAGAACGGCTGCTGCTTGACCCACTGCACGAACTCCACGATACTGCGGGCAGTGGTAGCGTATACGTTCTCCAGCTGACGGTCAAACGAGGTCACGCTTCCCTTGTACCCGTTTTCGGGATCCGCTTCATAGGTGTAACCGGTGAAGTGCGTGTCAATGGTGCTGATGAGCAAATGCCACGGCTGGTCGGAGGCGTCGCCCTCAAGCGTCAGGAACTTCTTAGCCACATCAAATGTGAATTCATCCGAGAAGCCCCACTCATTCGCCTGCGACTTGGGAATCGACATGCTGTAATAAGCTTCGGCGCCTGTCCGGAAACGCAGGTTCAGGGGATCCACGATCTCATAATTTCCATGGCAGGTGAAGTATTCCGCCACACCGCCGAAGGTGGTGCGGCAACCGGAAAGCAGCACATTGCGGTATCCGAAATCCCGCAGGACATCGCCCAGCGAGTATGCGCCTTTGAGGAAATTTTTGGAATGATAGGAGTTGTTCATGCCGACCGGCACCTTGAAGGGGATGCCAGCCGTGTTGGCAATCAGCGAGGCGGTTGTCCACGTGCTGCCATAAGCATCCTGCGTGCCGCGCGTGCCGCCGTCGCTGGCGAAGAATATGGCATCCTCGTCAAACAGCATCCGGTACAGATCCGGAATGACATCATGCTCCCACGCACCGCCCTGCTCCCGCGTGAACATGGTGGTTTCCAACGATTCCACCTCGATCACCAGCAGGTTGCGGCGCTTTTCCGGCGCCTTGACCAAATAGTTCGGGTTCTTGTATCCATTCCAGATGTCTTTATCCGTTGCCGGCGCCTCTGTCGCCGACTCACCGGTTACCGGCTCGTCACCGCCCGTAGCGGCAGTATCGTCGGAAAGCCGGGTAGACGTCCCGCGCGGATCCACATAATGGTCATGTATGAAATTGGATTCGCGGAACTGCGCCGCCACAAAGGTATAGACGCCGATCTGCTGAAATCCGATGCCGATCAGGATCACGAACACGGCGGCTGTAAACACCCATTTATGCCGGATGGGGTAGATCTGGATTTCCTTTTCCGCGCCAGACTTTCCGGCTTTGCGCCGGATCGTGCGGCGCTTGTGGAAAACGTCGTACTGGAGCAGCAGGAGCAGTGCGATCACGACAAGGCAGGGCGGACCGACGACAGCGGCTCCCTTCAGGAACGTGCTGGATCCGGAATCCCCCGCGCCGTTGGACAGGTAGAACCACAGTTCCTCCAGCTTTTCGTTGGGGTAAACGGTATGCAGGTATATTGCCGTGCCGCAGGCGACCACCGGCAGGACGGTCAGAATCACGTGCAAACAGGTCAGCAGAATACGTCGCACAGACGGCTTTTCGCGCACCGTGTGATCCTCCTGCCGGCTGTCCCGGGTAGAGTTGTTGTTGTTGGGTTCCAAGGTAGTACCTCCGATTTTGGGTGTGATTTGTGAAGCGGATCCTGTCAGCGTGCTTTGGACGCAATCTCGCGCAGGGCATTCAGCATGAATTCCTCGGCAGGCACATCATTCGTCACCTCGCCCTTGCGGGAGCGGACCGAAACAGTCCCGGAGGCAACCTCCTTGCCGCCGACAACCAGCATATACGGAATCTTCTCCTGCTGGGCGGCGCGAATCTTATACCCGATTGTGTTGTTGCTCCTGTCGACCTCTACGCGCATACCGGCAGCCGCGTACTTGTCCGCCAGCTCCTGCGCGTAGGCAAGCTCGCCCTCTCCCATCGGCAGGACGCGCACCTGCACGGGCGCCATCCACATCGGCAGGGCGCCGGCATAGGTCTCCAGCAGGTAGGCAAGCGTCCGCTCGTAGCAGCCGAGCGAGGTACGGTGAATGATATACGGGTACTTCTCCTGTCCGTCGGAATCAACGTAGGTCATGCCGAAGCGCTTTGCCAGCAGGAGATCAATCTGGATCGTGACCAGCGTGTCCTCCTTGCCGTAGACGTTGCGGTACTGGATGTCCAGCTTGGGACCGTAGAATGCCGCCTCGTCAATGCCGACCGTGTACTTGACGTGCAGGTCGTCCAGGATCTTCGCCATAAGTGCCTGGGACTCCTCCCACTGCTCGGGCGTACCCTCGTATTTGTTCTTGGGGTTGGCGGGATCCCACTGCGAGAAGCGGAAGGTGCATTTATCCAGCAGACCGACCGTATCAAGGCAGTATTTCGCCAAATCCAGACAGCCGCGGAACTCGTCCTCCAGCTGCTCGGGCTTGAGGATGTAGTGCCCCTCCGAGATCGTGAACTGACGCACGCGGATGAGTCCGTGCATCTCGCCGGAATCCTCGTTGCGGAACAGCGTCGAAGTCTCGGTCAGCCGCATGGGCAGATCGCGGTAGGAGCGCTTCTTGTTCAGGTACACCTGATACTGGAAGGGGCAGGTCATGGGGCGCAGGGCAAAGCACTCCTTGGTTTCGTCGTAGGGGTCTCCCCAGCACGAACATCCCGTCCAGATAGTGATCCCAGTGACCGGAAATCTTGTAGAATTCCCGCTTTGCCATCAGCGGTGTTTTGGTCAGCTGACAGCCGCGCGCCTGCTCGACATCCTCAACCCAGCGCTGAAGCGTCTGGATGACACGTGCGCCCTTGGGCATGATGATAGGCAGTCCCTGCCCGACCACATCCACCGTGGTGAAGTATTCCAGCTCACGCCCGATCTTGTTGTGATCCCGGCGCTTGGCGTCCTCCACGGCGGCAAGATAGTCGTTCAGCTCTTCCTTGGTGGGGAACGCCACGCCGTAAATGCGCTGCAGCACCTTGTTCTTCTGATCGCCCTTCCAGTAAGCGCCGGTGCACTGCGTCAGCCGGAACGCCTTGACGGCGCCGGTCGAAAACAGGTGCGGTCCTGCGCACAGGTCGGTGAACTCGCCCTGCCTGTAAAAGCTGATGACTTCGCCCTCCGGCAATTCCTCAATCAGCTGCACCTTGTACGGCTCGTCGTGTTCCTGCATGAACGCAATCGCTTCGGCGCGGGGCAGTTCAAAGCGCTCGATCTTCTCGTTCTCCT
The DNA here is from genome assembly GCA_022009675.1 of Oscillospiraceae bacterium. Classification (GTDB taxonomy): domain Bacteria; phylum Bacillota; class Clostridia; order Oscillospirales; family CAG-272; genus CAMEON01. The sequence continues at coordinate 203,738 of CP091718.1, forward strand.
TGACGATCTTCTTCATCTCCGCCTCGATATTGTGAAGGATATCGGGCGTGAAGGAAACATCGCTGTCAAAGTCATAGTAGAAGCCGTTCTCGATGGCGGGACCGATGGTCAGCTTGGTTTCCGGATACAGACGCTTGACCGCCTGCGCCAGGATATGCGAAGCTGTGTGGCGGAAAACGTGCTTCCCGTCCTCGTCCGCGAAGGTCAGCAGCTCGACGTCGGCATCGCCGTCCAGCATCTGCATCAGTGCGCAGAGCTTGCCGTTCACGTGCGCCGCCAGTACGGCACGACTGATGAGTCCCGCGGCGACTGCGGCATCATATACCGTCAGGGGCGCATCAAATTCCATTTGTGTGGATCCAAAATTGATTCTCATGGCTTTCTGTTCTCTCCTTGCTTCCGTTTCGGAAATATCAAAACCCCGGAAAGCACTGCCCTGCGGCAGTGCTCTCCGGGGTGCATGATCCAACGCTCCGGCGTCACCGCAAAGGGTGCGCCCGGACTGTACCATACACGGTTCCACCCGAAGGTTTCACTCGTATGCGGTTATGGGTATAGCAGGCGGCAGGCAAAAAGCCTGCTCCTGTCCGTGCGGGCGGTACGCGACCGGCGCATCCTGCGGGAAGGATCTCAGCAAGGGAACCAGGTTCCCTTCCCTCCTCTCTGTGCGCCGCGATTCCGGTCGGCTTGTTCCGCACGGGGGACACCGCTCACGGCGGCTGTCCGTACTGATTTTTCGGCAATCCCTGAGCATTCCGACGCTACACCGCAGGAAAACGGCACAGCCCTCTGCCCCGGTCTGTCAAAGAGCGCTTACGCGCGCTTCTTCCGCTTCCGGTTATACTCGGAGCGGGGGTTGAGGATATCGCGCCAATCCAGGTCGCCGCGATCCAGCGCCATAATCAGCACCTCTGCGGTGGCAATGTTGGTCGCCACGGGGATGTTGTACATATCACACATCCGCTGCAGCTCATTGTCCGACTCACTGTATGCAGAAGGTCTGGTGTCACGGAAATACAGGAGCACATCAATCTCGTTGTACGCGATGCGCGAAGCAATCTGCTGTTCCCCACCCTGCTCGCCGGTCAGCAGACGCTCGATCTGAAGTGCCGGTGGCTTCGGAAATATACTTTGCCGTTGTACTGGTGGCACACAGATTATGCTTGCTCAGAACACCGCAGTAGGCAATACAGAACTGCGTCATAAGCTCCATCTTCAGATCATGTGCGATTATTGCAATTTCCATTGGCAACCCCCTCTTTCCGTCCCAAGTCGGTCCATGTACCCACACGGACGTCTTTCCGCGAAGTGGGCATACTCCCACTCTTGACGGTATTATAGCATAAGTGTCGCCCATTGTCAATAATATATACAAAAATTTCGTGTATTTGCTTCTTTGTGAAAAAAAGGCGGCTTGCTTTTTGAGTCGTTTCCCGTATAATAATATGGTGTAACGTCCGTCTCTCTGCCGGAGCCGGAACAGGACAAAAATCTGAAAGGAAGTTGTATCATGGTCATGAATGAATGGATCCGCAGCACCGACCGGTGCCTGACCGCGCACGATCCGGAAATCGCCGCTGCCGTCCGGGCGGAGCTTGCGCGCGAGCAGGACGGACTTGAACTTATCGCATCGGAGAATGGCGTTTCGGAAGCAGTACTTGCCGCCGCCGGCAGTGTCCTCACCAACAAGTATGCAGAAGGGTACCCCGCACACCGGTACTACGGAGGCTGCGGCTGCGTGGACGTTGTGGAAAACCTTGCGATTGAGCGTGCCAAGGCTCTGTTCGGCGCCGCGTATGCCAATGTACAGCCCCACTCCGGCTCGCAGGCGAACACCGCCGTGTATGTCGCGCTCCTGCACGCAGGCGACACGGTCATGGGCATGAGCCTTGCCGACGGCGGGCACCTGACGCACGGAAGCCCCGTCAACCTCTCCGGACTGTACTATCACTTCGTCCCCTACGGCGTTGACACCGTCACGCACCGCATTGATTATGATAAACTGGAAGCGCAGGCAAAGGAAGTCCGCCCGAAGCTGATCGTGGCGGGCGCGTCCGCCTATCCCCGCGTCATCGACTTCCCGCGCATGGCAGAGATCGCACACAGTGTCGGCGCCCTGCTGATGGTGGATATGGCGCACATCGCGGGTCTGGTCGCCGCCGGGGAGCATCCCTCTCCCCTGCCCTATGCGGATGTCGTCACCACGACCACGCACAAAACCCTGCGCGGACCGCGCGGCGGTCTGATCCTGACCAATAATGAGGATATCGCCAAAAAGGTAAACAAAGCCATTTTCCCCGGCATCCAGGGCGGACCGCTGGAGCATATCATCGCCGCCAAGGCGGTCTGCTTCGGGGAGGCGCTCAAGCCGGAATTCCGGGACTATCAGCACCGCATCATACGCAACGCCCGCGCGCTGGCAGATGCCCTGCTGGCGGAGGGTTTTGACCTTGTTTCCGGCGGAACCGACAACCATCTGATGCTGGTCGATCTGCGCCCCATGGGCGTTACCGGCAAGAAGATGGAGCTGCGGCTGGACGAGGTTCACATCACGGTCAACAAGAACGCCATTCCCAACGATCCCGAGAAGCCCTTCGTGACCTCCGGCATCCGGGTGGGTACGCCCGCCGTCACCACGCGCGGTTTGACCGAGGCGGACATGGCAACCGTCGCGCACCTCATCAAGCTCACCGCCTCTGACTTTGAGGCAAGCGCAGAGGAATGCCGCCGCACCGTCGCGGAGCTGTGCCGGAAATACCCGCTCTATTCGTAACACGCATATATCACCACCATCCAAGGGGGTGTTAAAAAGCTCGTTTTGAGCTTTTTAACACCCCCGATGACGTTGTGATCCCGGCGGCTGTCCAAGGCGTTGCTTTTGAAGGAAACGCCGATTTACTCCACGCGGGAATTGTTCCGTCCATTACCTGTCACATAACTTCCCCAGCTCCCCGACCGCGCCGCATTCGCACAGCGGCGCACCATGCTCGGACAGATAGTCGGACAGGTGGGCGGCATCGGTCTCCTGTCCGTACTCGGTCAGGAAAGCAAAAAGCAAGCGGCAGGCGGAAGAAGGTTGTGTCCGGAACCCGCAGGAACAGGCAGCATTCCCCGCCGTCCAGTATGTAGGCACTGCTCTCCTGCGCGTAGCCCAGCCCGGACAGGCGGCGGCAGACACGCAGCAGGGTTTCCGTATCCGGAAGCAGTAACGCCGTCCGGCGCGTGGCGGTTTCCGCCGGAGCCGGCACGCCGACACAGGTTGGGCAGGAGGACGTCAGCCGAGCGGGCTCCGGCGACACCGCCCTGCCCTCGCCTGATCCTGACGGGGCGTTTCCGAACACCCGCCGCAGTAGCGCCTCTTCCGGTGCGCTCAGCGCCTCGGTCTCGGCATTCTGATCGCCCAGCTTGGTGACGAATATCTCACAGCCGCCGGTGCGCGAGGCGTACAGCTGGATGAGCAGACGCGCCCCCTCGGTCTCAAAGCCGGTCTCCTTACGGGCATCGTCAAACAAACGCCGCAGGGATCGCCGCGTTTCGCCGTCGGCACAGCCCGCCGTATCGGCGGACAGGGCGTACCGGCGCATATCCGGCTCGGTCAGCATGATTTTCAGCCGGGTCGGGCTGATTACGATAAGTTCCATATGCAAAGCATCCTTTCATGGCAGTGTTCAGGCAACACCGCGCTATGCGCAGCGCGCTATGCGCAGCGCGCTATGCGCAGCGCGCTATGCGCAGCGGGCGCTCCGGCATTGCGCGGTATCGCCTTTACCTGGAGTACCTGTACTCTATTATAATCGAAACGCGCTCGGATTGGTACCCCTAAAAATATGGTATTTTTCAGATCCTGCACACAGAACCGGCATAAACTGCCCCCCGGGCGGCAAAACTGGAAAGTAACGCCGGAAAGCCGTGCGCGAAAGGAGCCGAATGCCATGTGCGAGACACGACAGACAAGCGAAACACCCCTGTGGATCACGCCGGAGGAACGCTGTCCGCACGGACCTGTCGCCCTGTATACGACCTTCCGGGCGGAAGGCGTCTGCGCCGGGGCAATGCTGGAGATTACCGGACTCGGAATGTTCCGGGCATACCTGAACGGCGTGCGGGTGGGGGAGGACTACCTGACGCCGGGCTGTAACGATTACGACGCCTACGTCCGCGTGTTCACCTATCCGGTCGGCGCCCTGCTGCGTGCGGGGGAGGACAATCTGCTGACGGTCTGGCTGGGGGACGGCTGGTACCGGGGACGCTACGGCATCGACAAAGCAGAAGCGTCCGGCGGGTGCGTCTGGGGCGACCGGTACCTGCTGTCGGCGCAACTGTATCTGCCGGACGGCTCCGGCAGCGCGCGGGTACCGGTTGTCACGACGACCGACGTGACGCGCTGGCGGGCGCGCACCACGCCGCTGATCTCCACCTCCGTCTATGACGGGGAGGTATGGGACTTCACCCGCCCGTGCCGGGACGGGTATGCCTGCGTCCCGGCAGGCGGAACTCTGCCCGAAACGCGCGTGTACGCGCCCGGCGCCCCGTGCGCCTGCACGGCATCCGGGAGGCGGTGCGCCTGCGGACGCCCGCCGGTGAGACGGTGCTGGACTTCGGCGAAAATCTGGCGGGCATCCTGCGCGTCACGGGCGCACTGCCGCACGGAAAAACGCTTGTCATGGAGCATGGCGAGCTGTTGCAGGACGGCTGTTTCTGCCGGGACAATCTGCGCACGGCGCGGGCAGCACTGACCGTGACCGGGGACGGAGCGGAGCGGGTTCTGGAGCCGCTGTTCACGTATTTCGGATTCCGCTACGTCCGGCTCAGCGGGCTTTCCCCGCAGGAAAACGACAGGCTGCGGTTTCAGGCGCTGATTCTGTCCTCCGCCGGGGAATGCACGCTGTCATTTTTCCTGCGACCGCCCGGAGCCGGGCGCACTGATTGCCGCCGCGCGCCGGGGACAGCTTGCCAACTTCATGGACATTCCGACCGACTGCCCGCAGCGGGACGAGCGCCTCGGCTGGGGAGCCGATGCATGGATATTCGCCGGAACGGCGTGCTATCTCTCCGACTGCCGGGCATTTTATGAAAAGTATCTGAATGATCTGCGCATTGAGCAGGTTCGCTACTATGCCGGCGACCTGCCCATGTATACGCCGTCCCTGAAGGGGGAAGCAGGCGCGGGAGGAGCCGGATGGGCGGATGTGGGTGTGCTTCTCCCGTGGACCCTGTACGAGCGTTACGGGAGCCGGGAGACGCTGGCGCGGCACTATCCTCTCATGAAGACCTACACGGACTGCCTGCTTGCGCGCGAAGCAGGGCGGGGGCTGATCCGGGGGGCATTCACCTTCGGGGATTGGCTCGCCGGGGACGGCATGACGCCGCAATCGCGCGACGGAGGCACCGAGCATGACTATATCACCAATCTGTTCCTGTGGCGCGACCTTTCCGTATGCGCATCCGCCGCAGCCGCGCTGGGAAACAGCGCCGATGTCTGCCGGTACGAAGCGGCGGCAGACCGGGTGCGGCGCGCGTTTCTGGATGAGTATTTCACGCCCGGCGGGCGCCTGTGCGTGGACACGCAGACGGCACACGTGCTCTCGCTGGCGTTCCGGCTGTACCGGACGCGCGAGGCGGTCTCAGACAGGGCTTGCCCGGCGGCTGGCACGCGATCTTTGGGTCATGAAGACCGGCTTTTTGGGTACGCCGTTCCTGTTGCCGGTACTGTTTGATTGCGGCATGGACGATGCCGCCTACCGCATCCTGTTCCGGCGCACCCCGCCGGGATGGCTGTATGAGCTGGACATGGGCGCGACCACCTTCTGGGAGCGGTGGAATTCCCTGTTGCCGGACGGACATCTGAGCGGGACAGGCATGAATTCGCTCAACCATTATGCCTACGGCTCGGTCTGCGAGGCGCTGGTCAGTCGGATTGCCGGGTTGATGCCGGAATCCCCCGGCTGGGACATGGCGCGGATTCAGCCGCACCCCGGCGCGGCACTGCACCGGCTGGATATGGCTTTTGAATCCCCGCGCGGTCGGTTTGAGATCGGCTGGCGCGTGGGAAGGGATGCAGCCTTCACGGTGTCCGGGCGTGTCCCGGAAGGGGTGCGGGCGCGGGTGATCCTGCCGGACGGGACGGCGTACCAGGATATATCAGGAGACTTCCGCTTCCGGTGTGCTCCGCTCCCGGCGCTGGTGCATCCCTTCGGATCGGACACGCCGCTGGCGGATATTGTGGAAAACCCGGAGGCGGCGGCGCTCATGCGGCGGCTTCTGCCGCGCGCATACGCCATCGTGACCGGGGACGAGCCGGATCTGCTGGCACTCACGCCGCGTGCCCTGACGTCCCTCGCGTTTCTGGGCATCAGCGAATCACAGTTGACCGCATTCGGCGACGGACTGAAACGGATCAGCACCTTCCGGGAGGAGGAAAAAGCATGAAAAACATCACGATCCGGGGGGTTATTTTTGATCTGGACGGCGTACTGGTGCACACCGACGAACTGCATTTCCGCGCATGGTCCTGCATCGCGGAGGAGTTGTGTATTCCGTTCGACCGCGGTGCCAACGACCGTCTGCGGGGCGTCAGCCGTGCGGAAAAGTCTGGAACGGCTTTTTGGCATTAAAGCCGGAAGTCCGTCTCGGCGACAAAGAAAAAGCCGCTCTCTGCGAGCGGAAGAACAGCCTGTATCGGGCAAGTTTGGAAACGCTGACCGCGGCAGATATCCCGCCCGCAGTGCGTGCCGTATTGGAAATTTTACGCAAGCGGAAGCTACGGCTGGCAGTCGGCTCGTCCAGCCGCAACGCCCGGCTGATCCTGCAACGCACAGAGCTGGAGCAGGCTTTTGACGCCGTGACGGACGGCACCATGATAACTGCCTCCAAGCCGGATCCGGAGGTTTTTCCTGCGTGCGGCGGCACTGCTCGGGCTGGAGCCGGATGTCTGCGCCGTGGTTGAGGACGCCCCGGCTGGCATTCTTGCCGCACACCGGGCGGGGATGTATGCCATCGGGTTGGGCGCCTGCGCAACCGGCGACGGCATCCGGCCCGATCTCCTGCTCTCTCATCTGACGGAACTGCCGGCGCTTCCGGCACTGGGCGGTGAAGGCAGTCCGCCCAGCCGCACCGGGAACCGGTAGCCCTTCCCGACACGTGCAAAAAGCGCTCTCCTCCGACAGGAAAAGAGCGCTTTTTGACAGCAGGAACGCACCCCGCGCCCCTTCCCCCGGGGCGCGGAATGCGGATACAAATGAGCGGAAATTACTTGATCTCGACAGTAGCGCCGGCGGCAACCAGCTGCTCCTTGAGTTTCTCGGCATCTTCCTTGGAGATGCCCTCCTTGACGTTCTTCGGGCAACCCTCGACCAGATCCTTCGCTTCCTTCAGACCCAGACCGGTGATCTCGCGGATGACCTTGATGACGCCCAGCTTCTTGTCGCCGAAACCGGTCAGAACAACGTCAAACTCGGTCTTCTCCTCAGCGGCAGGAGCGGCAGCGGCAGCGGCGCCGCCGGCAACAGCAACGGGAGCAGCAGCGGAAACGCCGAACTCCTCCTCGACAGCCTTGACCAGCTCATTGAGCTCCAGAATGGTCAGGCCCTTGATCTCCCTCAACAATAGCGGTAATCTTCTCGCTAGCCATTTCAATATACCTCCTGAAATGTGATGTTTTTGATGGATGCTCCGGCAACACCGGAGCGCTTTCCTGTCAGGCAGACACGGTGGGCAGAAGCCCCTCTGTCAGGCGACAGCGTACCTTACGCCTCGGCAGCAGCCTCTGCGGCGGGAGCGGTCTCCTCGGCGGGAGCCTCCAGCTTCTCGGCAACAGCCTTGACAGCGTAAGCGAATTTGTAGAGCGGGGACTGGATGCTGCCCAAGAACTTGGCAATCAGCACTTCCTTTGCAGGAATTGCCGCCAGTTCCTTGACACCGTCGGCGTCCAGCACCTCACCGTCCACGTATCCGGCAAGAATCTGGAAGGACTCGATCTTCTCGTCGTACTCCTTCAGAATTCTGGCGGGCGCGATGGGGTCGGACTCGCTGATTGCGATAGCGGTCATACCGTTCAGGTTCGCCTTCAGCGCGCCGTAGCCGCACTCCTCGCAGGCACGTCCGGTCATGGTGTTCTTGACGACCATGTACTTGACGCCTGCCTCACGCAGAGCCTTCCGCATAGCAGTGTCCTTCTCCACAGTGATACCCTGATAGTTCACGATAACACCGGAAGCGGACGCCTTGATGAGAGCGGCAAGGTCGGCAACGACCTTCGCCTTCTGCTCCAGAATAGCATTACTCGGCATTTGTATTTCACCTCCCATATGGAATATAGCGCCGCGTTCGCCGCAAAGGGCGGCACGGCAAAAAAAGATCCTTCACCCGTTCCGGCAGACGCCGACCGAGGAAGGACACACAAGGCGACCCCCTGCTGTGGGGATCCCCGACTATGACTCCTCGGCAGGGAAGCGTTCGCTTTTACGGGAACCTGCTGTCTTAAGATGATTGGTATGCGGACGGAAACCCGCCGCAAAACACGGGTATTATAACACACTTGAACGCATATGTCAAGAGCTTTTGCAAAAAATGATTCAAAAATTGCCTGCCATGCCTTTTTTTCGCGGACCGCTTTTTTGTTATCCGGACTGTTGCCCCGTCATTTTGCAACTTTTTGCAACTTACCTATTGACATTATACAAATCACAGTGTATACTGTTTACGTAAGAGGCTGTCCCCGCCATGACGGCTACGATACGGTTTCAGTCTTTGCGGGGAATGAATTTACGAGGAGGACTTCATACATGAAAAAAAGCAATCGGAATCATCTTGCTCGCCGTGGCACTCTTGCCAGTCCTGTGCACATTTGCGTCTTGCTACCGCGTCCCAGACGAGAACAGGAAACTTCCAAGCGAGAATTGCGTTATGGTTTATACAATTTCCGACAAAGAATCCATCCGGATACTGTATAACCATGATTCCAATTACCATTTATATGGTGAATGGATAAAGGATCAAACAACTACCCCGGTTCGCTTGGAGGCACACAACCGCCCGTCAACGTTTGGTAACGCGGGGTATGAAGTTTCAATCTATACTTTTGATCCTGATGAAAAGGATGCCACATACGCAAGCGAGAAGGATTGGGATTTTAACAAAGGTGCTCTGAATTCTTCCGAAATCAGGAATGCCGCGACAGGCGAAACAATACCTGTTACGTACTCATGCGAAAGCGGCGGGGAGTACCGCCCTAGCTGGGTATCGGATGTACTGCTTTCTTTCGCAGAGTCGGACGGAAAAATATACGAGGAAAAAACGTTGCATTTCTGGTACGATTCCGAGGCGAAAAAGGCGAGTGGGCAGCAAAGGATTTGACCATTCCCATCAGAATGCAATTTTGGGGTATCTCCCCTTCCGACGTAAAGCTCCGTATTTACGACATCTCGGGTGAACAGGAAAAAGAGATTCTTTGCGCGCGGGGAAAGCTTACAGATCAGAATACGTATGTTGCGAAAGAAGTATCCGGATCCATGTTTTTACGAGGGAACGGTATCGGAAATTACTATCGTAAAGACAGACAGATAATTACCAATCCGCGCCGTCAGTCAACGCCGCACGGTTCATCCGCAGAAATGCCGTGAAAAAAAGAAGTTGGATGCAGAAAAGTGATCCCGCCCCCGGAATTTCGGGAAAATTTCATTTTCCTCTTGACAATTCACCTGAAATCGGGTATAATGGGGGCAGAGTTCGCCTCGTATATCGGGGGGACCATCTCCGGCTGATGCGAGGGGAGGGAAAACAGGAATGGCAGAGGTAAGAGTCAAGGAAGGCGAGCCTTTGGACAGCGCAATCCGTCGCTTTAAGCGTCAGGTTGCCCGCTCGGGGACCTTGGTGGAGCTGCGCAAGCGCGAGTGCTATGAGAAGCCCAGCGTAAAGCGGAAGAAGAAGTCCGAGGCAGCCCGCAAGAGAAAGTACAAGTAATTTGTATTCATCAAGCGAACCGGAAACGGTTCGCTTTTTGATGTTCTGTCAGAAAGGCACTGCTTATCATGAAATCCGATACGCTCGTCCGCGATGCGGCGTTCTACAAGCGCTTCTTTTCCATCTGGTCCATGCTGGTGCTGTATAACATCATCACACTGGGCGTCAACCTCGCCGATAACGTCATGATCGGCGCATACAGCGAGATCGCCATGTCCGGCGTCAGCGCCGTCAATCAGATCCAGTTCGTTTTTTTCAGCAGCTCATGATGGGCGTGGGAGACGGCATTGTCGTGCTGGGAAGCCAATACTGGGGCAAGCGCCGCCCGGATGCCATACGGAAATTCCTGCCCGGCGCATTTCTGGTCGGCGCGGGTATCTCCCTGTTCCTGTTCGTGGCGGCTTGCGTGGCACCGGAAGCTATCCTCGCCATCTTCACGCCCGACCCCGCCATCCGTGCCGCCGGAGTGGAGTACCTGCGCATTATAAAATATTCCTACCTCATTTTCGCCCTGAGTCAGATCCTGCTCGCCATGCTCCGGAGTGTGGAAACCGTGCGCATCGGTTTCTGGGTTTCTCTTGCGGCGCTGGCGGTCAATATCTCCCTCAACTACCTGCTGATCGGCGGACATCTGGGAGCACCCGCGCTGGGCGCGACCGGTGCCGCCATCGCCACCGCGGCGGCGCGTACCATGGAATTAGCCGTGGTGCTTATATTCGCTCTGCGGGCTGACAAAAAGCTCGGCTGGCGCATCGTTGACATCTTCCGCCCCGACCGTGCGCTCATGAAGGACTTCCTCCGGCTGATCCGCCCCATGCTGTTCACGTCCCTGATGTTCGGCGTGGCGGTGGCTCTCCAGACCGCCATTCTGGGGCATATGAACGAGAACGCCATCGCCGCCAATTCGGTGGCATCCACACTGTTCCAGACGCTCAAGGTCGCCTCGGTCGGTGCGGCGTCGGCGGCATCCATCCTGATCGGAACCGCCATCGGCAGTGGGCAGATGGATCGGATCAAGGCATATACCCGAACGCTGCAGCTCATGTTTCTCGGAATCGGGCTGTGTACCAGTTTGCTTCTGTTCGCCCTGCGTTACCCCATCCTGTCGCTGTATGATATGTCGGCGGAAACCTATCATCTGGCAGAGCAGTTCATTCTGGTGCTGTGCTTCACCGGCTTCGGCACCGCCTATGAAATGCCCACCATCATCGGACTTATCCGCGGCGGCGGAGATGCCCGGTTCGTCTTTTGGGATGACCTTATCAACATCTGGCTGATCGTGATCCCGCTGTCCCTGCTGGCGGCGTTCGTGTTCAAATGGTCCCCGGTAGCAGTCATCTGCTGTCTCAACGCCGATCAGGTTCTCAAATGCATCCCCGGCTGTATCAAAGTCAATCGCTATACCTGGATCAAGAAGCTGACACGCGAGGCGGAATGAGCTCCCGCGTCGCGCAAAAATACTTTTCCCCCGCCGCATTTGTTCATACCAGAAACACATTTTTGCTATACTGTGGGGTAACATTCCGGACATCGCGGCATACCGACCGCCCCGCGCTCATACACTCTGCCGATACGGTTCTGTAACGGAGGTGTTTGTCATGAGTCACAATCCCGGAAGGTTTCTGCTCCCGCTGTCCGCATTTGCCGCAACCGCCAGGGATACGCTGTCCCGCCTGCCCCTCAGGGGATGGCTGAGCGCGGACAGTCTGATCTCGCTGGGCACGCTGGTGGGCGGTTTCCTGTCTGCACGCCTGTGCATGGACAGCGCCGACGCTATGTGCGCGTCGTGTCCGCCCATCTGCCGGCAGGCATACATCCCCTCCTGTTCTGGGTGCGGGTGTCGCTGGCGTTGTTGCCCGCTCTCATCCTGTTTGGCGTAGCCGGGCTGTGCTGTTGCGGCGGGGCACTTTGCGCCGGGATTCTTGCCCTGCGCGGACTGTGCGACGGAGCCGCGCTGGGTGCGCTGGTACTGGCAGGCAGGTCGCCGATCCCGTTCCTGCTCCGCACCGCTCTGCTGCTCATTCTGCGGCTCACGCTGTCGCTGTGGTGCCGGGCAACGGCAGGCAATATTTCCGATCCTGCCCTCCAGCATCCGTCCGGCGTGCGTGGTCTGTCCCCGCTCATGCAACGACATCTGGCAGGGTTGCTGGCATCAGCGGCGGCAGGTGCCGCCGTCTGCGGACTGTATACAGCACTGGTCTTTCTCTGATCGTAATTCAGAAAGCATCAAGCCGAAAAACAAGAAGGAAGTACACAGCCATGAGTTCCACAAAAAAAGGTAAAGGTCCCCTGCGCCTGCTCAACCCCATGCGGGACGGGCGCGGCGTTGAAAAAGGGGAGGACACCACACCCACTTTGGGCTATTTTTTCAAGCTGCTGGGGCGCAAATTCTGGAAGCTGATATCGGTCAACCTCCTGCTGCTGGTACAGTTTCTGCCGCCCCTGCTGTGCTTCTTTGCGTACTTCACGGGACCTAAGGCAGACAGTCAGTACTTTGCGCTGTACCCTGCCCTGCTGGGTGCGCAGACTGCCGCGCCGACGGCAACCGGAAATACACTGCTCAGCCTGTTCTCCGGTCTTTTCCGCGTACACGCGTACAATACGCCCATCTGGTGGATCATCGCCGGACTGGCTGTCTTTCAGGTTGTCACGTACGGCTGGCAGAAGGTCGGCTCTGCCCTACATCCTGCGGAATCTGGTCAAGGGAGAGGGCGTCTTTATCATTTTCGGACTACTTCTACGCCATCCGCCGCAACCTGAAGCAGGGGTTCTTCCTGGGGCTTCTGGACTGCCTGGTGCTCTTTGCGCTCGGCTTTGATTTCCAGTACTTCTACTATGCGGCGCCGTCCGGCTTCACCAATTTCATGTACATCATGATCGTGGCGCTGTTCATCATCTGGAGCGTGATGCGTTTCTATATCTATGTCATGCTGGTGACCTTCGACATGAAGACCCGCAAGATCCTCAAGAACGCGCTGATTTTTACGGCTCTGGGCATCAAGCGGAATCTGATGGCTATCCTCGGCATCGGTGTCCTGCTGGGGCTGTGCGTGGCAGTGGTCATGGTATGCATCCCCATGCGGATATACGGCATCATTGCCATCCCCTTCTTCATTGTCCCCGCGCTGTCGGCATTCATGTACACCTATGCGGCATGGCCGGTCATCCGGAAATATATGATAGATCCGGTGGAAAAGAAACCGGCGGAAGCCCCCGCCGAACCGTAAACGACCGGCGGGTAATGCATACCTTTTAACGTACAAAGTGTAATCACGCGGAATTATCGGAAAGCAGGAATCGGAAAAAGACATGAAAATCGTTATCAAGATCGGAACATCTACCCTGACCCATTCCACCGGACGGACCAACATCCGCCGCGTGGCAGACCTGTGCCGCGTCATCAGCGACCTGAAGAACGCCGGGCACGAAATCATTTTGGTGTCCTCCGGCGCCATCGCCATGGGCGTCGGCAAGCTGAACCTCAGCACGCGCCCCTCGGACGCTCCGACCAAGCAGGCGGCTGCTGCCGTCGGGCAGTGCGAGCTGATGTACATTTACGACAGGCTGTTCGCCGAGCACAACCATACGGTGGCACAGCTGCTGATTACCGCACCGGACATCGACGACCCGGTGCGCAAGGAGAATTTCCACAACACGCTGGAACGTCTGCTGGCATTCCGCGTTCTGCCCATCATCAACGAGAACGACACCGTTTCCACGGAGGAGCTGGGCATCGGGGACAACGATACGCTGTCCGCAACGGTGGCAGCCAGCGTGAACGCAGACCTGCTGGTTCTGCTCTCGGACATCGACGGGCTGTATGACCAAGACCCGCATATCAACCCGCACGCGCGGCTGATCCCGGTCGTGGAAAAGCTGGATGAGCATATTCTGTCGCTGGCAGGCGGAAAAAGGCTCCGCACTCGGCACCGGCGGCATGGTGACAAAGCTGCGGGCGGCGCAGATTGCCGGGGCGGCGGGCGTGGATATGGTGATTGCCAACGGGCAGGATCCGCTCCTGCTGTATGATATCGCGGAGGGACGCCCGGTCGGCACAAAATTTCTGTCCGGAAAGCGGACGTGCGAGGTATGAGTATGCAGACCACCCACGAGATACTGGTCAGAACCAAGGCGGCGTCGCGCGCGCTGGCGTCGGTCAGTCAGGCGGACAAGGAACGCCTCCTGCTCTGCATGGCAGACAGTCTGCTCGCACACGAGGGCGACATCCTTGCCGCCAACGCGCGAGACATGGCGGCATCTGCCGGGATCATCACGCCCGTCATGGCAGACCGGCTCCTGCTGACCGACAAGCGCATCGCCGGTATGGCGCAGGGGGTGCGGGATGTGGCACACCTGCCCGACCCGGTCGGCGAGGTACTGTCGGAAATCACGCGCCCTAACGGCATGGTCATCCGCAAGGTGCGGGTTCCGTTCGGTCTGATCGCAATCATTTACGAAAGCCGCCCCAATGTGACATCCGACGCAGTGGCACTGGCGCTCCGGAGCGGGAATGCCTGCGTCCTGCGCTGCGGCAAGGAGGCGCACGCCACCTGCCTTTGCGGTCATGGCAGCACTCAAGGCGGGCATTGCGGCGGTGGAAGTCCCCGGCGTATCGCCGGACTGCATCAACCTGCTGGAGGATACCAGCCGGGCGAGCGCGACCGAGCTGATGACGGCGGACGGGCTGGTCGATCTGCTGATTCCGCGCGGCGGTGCGGGACTGATCCGCGCCTGCGTGGAGAACGCAACGGTTCCCTGCATCCAGACCGGAACCGGAATCTGCCATGTGTATGTTGACAAATCCGCCGATTTGGATATGGCGGTGCGTATCATGGTCAACGCCAAGACCTCCCGCCCGTCGGTCTGCAATGCGGCAGAGGTGTGTCTGGTTCATCGCGCGGTGGCTGCGGATTTCCTGCCCCGGCTCCGGACGGCTGTCGTGGACGAACGGACCGCGCGTGGCGAGGTGCCGGTCGAACTGCGGCTGGACAGTACCGCCGCGGCAATCATTCCGGGCACCCCGGCGGGAGAGCGGGATTTTGACACGGAGTTCCTGGATTACATTCTGGCGGTGCGCGTGGTGGACTCCCTGGAGGATGCCATCTCGCATATCGCGCGCCATTCCACCGGGCACAGCGAGTGCATCGTGACGTCCGATGCCGACGCCGCCCGCCGCTTCACCGCCGCCGTGGACAGCGCCGCCGTCTACGTAAACGTTTCCACTCGCTTTACCGACGGCGGCGAGTTCGGGCTTGGCTGTGAGATGGGGATTTCCACGCAGAAGCTCCACGCCCGCGGTCCCATGGGACTTTGCGAGCTGACCACCTACAAGTACATCGTCACCGGAAACGGACAGATCCGGTAACGGATCACGGGAGGAAAAAGCAATGTCGGACTTTACATTTGCCGCAGGATTCATCGGCGCCGGCAACATGGGGGGCGCGTTGGCGCAGGCGGCGCTGAGCGCAGTACCCGCCGACCGCATCGCGGTCATCTGCCACACGCCGGAGCATACCCGTGCCGCCGCCGCACGGCTGGGCTGTCCGGCGGGCGACAGCAATGCCGCCCTTGCCGCCACCAGCCGGTTCCTGTTCCTGGGCGTCAAGCCGGGCATGATCGGAGAGCTGGCGGCAGAGATTTCGTCTTCCGTCTCCCCCGGCACAGTGCTGGTATCCATGCTGGCTGGAGTCAGTCTTTCGCGGCTGGAGGAACTGTTCGGTGCGGACAGACCGATCCTGCGCATCATGCCCAACACGCCCCTGCGCCATCGGGCAGGGTGTCATCCTGTGCGCTCCCAACGCGCACGTGACGGCGGAGGATACAGCAGAATTCCGCACCCTGATGGCGGGGGCGGGGCTTATTGACGAACTGCCGGAGAAGCTGATCGACGCAGCCGGAACGCTGACCGGTTGCGGTCCCGCCTTTGCCTATCTCTTTGCCGAGGCGTTGGCGGACGGAGGCGTCGCGTGCGGACTGCCGCGTGCCAAAGCGCAGACCTATGCCGCCGCCATGCTCCGGGGCAGTGCCGCCATGGTACTGGAAACCGGAAAGCATCCCGGCGAGTTGAAGGACGCGGTATGCAGCCCCGGCGGAACGACCATTGAAGGTGTTGTGGCGTTGGAGCGAAACGGCTTCCGGAACGCCGCCATCGAGGCAGTCCGCGCCTCGTTCGGCAAGACGGCAAAGCTGGGCTGAAACAACCTGCGATTGTACGCAGGGGAACCGCAAAATCGGGGATTAAAAACTCATTTTGAGTTTTTTTAATCCCCGATTTTTAGAGTTTTTCCTTATCTGTACAGATACCCGATAGGGGTACTGCCCGTCTTTTTCCAGTTGGCAAAATCATGCCCGTTGCCGTTTACCGTGAATTCGCTGATATAGTACTTCCCCTTATGGCTGACGGCGAACAGATGGCGCCTCGCAATGTCGGTTCCCTCCGGAACCTCCAGATACGACACACCCCAGTCGCGTTCCGTGGTCAGCCCGGAGGACTTTACCAGAAACGCCTGCATATTCAGCTCCTGGCAGACCTGCGCGCCGGATGTGCGCAAAGGCTCCTGCGACGCACCGGCAGGCTTGACGAACACCGGCGTCAGGCGCGGCTCGGCAGGATCCTGCTCGTTGCTCCGTCCCCACGGATGATCGCCGGTTATCAGGATGGTGGCGTTCTCATACAGCCCCAGCCGCTTCAGCTCCGCAATATAGCGGTAGATCAGGTTGAAGCTCCCCTTGGTGGCTTCCTCGATGGAGGCAGACAGTCGGTAGCTGCCGTCCTCGCCCATGTGGCAGGGACCGTGACAACCGTTGAGATGAATGAATCGGAAAGCATTCTCCGCGCCCTGTGCGTCTACGGTCAGTCCGTGCTCGGTCAATCCCGCAAAGGTTTCCCAGTCATTAAGCACGTAGGCGGGGTGCTCTCCCACATACTGCACCAGGCTGTTGAACATGGCAGTCGTGACATGGATCGTATTCTTGAGCAGGTGCGGCAGCAGGCGATAGCCGGCAAGCCCGATCATATACTGCACAAGCTCGCCCCGGTTGGAAATACGGTAGCCGTCCGATACCTCCACGTTCTCCGCAATTCCCGCAAGCGGCTCGGCACTGCGGTAGCCGTAGTATGGTCCGGTGTACAGCCGGATCTCGTAGCCGTTGGCTTTCAGCTCCTGCAAAAACGGCGAGGTGGAATAGGCGGACGCAAAGTAGGTATCCGCGTCCCAGCCGAACGGGTTCCCGTCCGCATCCTCCTGCCGCACGCCGGTTATCATGGAGCCGATTGCCGGGTAAGTGCGCGAGTACAGCGACAGGTTGTCGTCAAACAACGTAAAGCCGGTCAGGGGCGCAAAAAAGTCAGGATCGTCCTCCGCCACATCGCGGTAGTAGTCGTAATCAAAGCGATCCAGCACAAACACCACCGTGTTCCTGCCGCGCGCGACGCTGTACAGCCCCGCATCCGACAGGTAAACCTTCTGCGCGCCGGGTTTTTTTCCCGGTCGCTGTGGCGATCCTTGTCCTTGTTGTCCCCCGTCTTTTCCCTGCTCTTCCCGTTTTTCCCTTTTCCCGGGAATTCAGCGCATCCAGCCGGGCGCCATCCCCGGTCAGCCCGGCAGACGGCGCTTCGGTTGCCGCGCCTGCGGCGGCAGATGTGCCGGCGGCAGCATTGTCCTGTGCGAACACCTTGCCGAAAATCGATACACTGCCCACGACCTGCATGCCCAGCACGACTACCAACGCAATACCGGCAGCCGTCCGTATCCAGCTCTTCCGCTCCATGTTCAGCGCACCGAGCACGGCGGCAACACCGGCGGCAACCCACAGAGCGGTATCCAGTATATACAGCCACAGGGGCGTATCCCCTGCGCCGCCGTCCCCCAGCAGGGATTTCAGCCCGATGTTGAGGAACATACCCTGCGCATACCCCATCACGCCGAGCCAGAACACTACGGCGGCAATGACGGCGGACACCCGCCGCGGCGTCAGGGCTATGAGCGCGCCGAAGAGCATCGTCCCGACCAGCGCCAATGCCAGCAGCCAGCCGCCCATATCCGTGAAGGAAAACAGGAATTCCGTGCGGTTACCCGCATAAATGTCCATCGGCGTGAACAGGAACAGGGTGAAGGACAGTGCCGCCGCACACAGAAGTGCCAGCGGAAGACGCCGCACGACCTGCTGACGGTAGGCAACGCGTTTTTGCTTTCTTTCAGACACCATAACGCGTTGACTTACAGGCGTGCCTCCAGCGCCGCCTTCATATCCTCATAGCCGGGCTTACCCAGCAGAGCAAACATATTCTTCTTGTATGCCTCTACGCCGGGCTGATTGAAGGGGTTGACCCCCAGCAGGTACCCGGAAATCGCACACGCCAGCTCAAAGAAGTAGATCAGCTGTCCCAGTGTCCGCTCGCTCCGGTCGCTCAGCTCCAGCAGCAGGTTGGGCACGCCGCCGTCGTTGTGCGCCAGGAGCGTCGCCTGCATGGCGGTCTTTTTGACGGTATTGAGATCCATTCCGGACAGGAAGTTCAGCCCGTCAATATTGGCGGGGTCATTCGGGATCGGGAAGGGGACGGGGTTATTCTCGATGGAAATGACCGTCTCGAACAGGTTGCGTGTACCGTCCTGGATATACTGTCCCAGCGAATGCAGGTCGGTAGAAAAGATGACCGACGCCGGGAAGATGCCCTTCTGATCCTTACCCTCGCTCTCGCCGAACAGCTGTTTCCACCACTCGTTGAGCATGGCTGCGCACGGCTCATAGCCGACCAGGATCTCGGTAGTTTTCCCCTTGCGGTACAGGATATTGCGCAGGGCGGCATACCGGTAAGCGTCATTTGCCGTAAGGTCGGGACTGCTGTACTGCCGCATGGCATCGCCGGCACCCGCCATCAACTCATCAATGTTGATGCCCGCGACCGCAATGGGCAACAGTCCGACTGCTGTCAGAACCGAGAAACGACCGCCGACGTCATCCGGCACGACGAATGTCTCGTATCCCGCCTCGTCGGAAAAGTGCTTGAGCGTGCCCTTCTGCCGGTCAGTCGTGACGAAGATGCGCTCCCGTGCGCCTTCCTTCCCGTACTTTTTCTCCAACAGTTCACGGAAAACGCGGAACGCCACGGCAGGCTCGGTCGTGGTGCCGGACTTGGAGATAACGTTGACGCACACGTCACGTCCCTCGCACAGGCTGACCAACTCGGACAGGGCGGAGGCGCTGATGCAGTTCCCGGCGAAGTAGATATCGGGGGTATCCTTGCGGAGATTGTTATACAGCGGGGATTTGACGAACTCGATAACCGCCCGCGCACCGAGATAGGAGCCGCCGATGCCGATGGCAATGAAAACCTGGCAGGACTTCCGGATGCGTTCCGCCGCCGCCTTGATGCGGGCGAATTCCGCGCGGTCATAATCCTCCGGCAGTGTCGTCCAGCCGAGGAAATCGCTGCCCGCGCCGCTATGCGAAATGAGCAGCTCATGGGCGGCGTTCACCATGGGCTGTAACTGGGCGCACTCCTCCGGGCGAACGAAGGGGGCGGCATACTGCTGACTGAAACGTATTGACATATTCCTTTTCCTTTCTTGCTCAGGAACAGATTCATGCATACTATGCATTGACCACGCCCCCTATTATACAACAAACCGTCCGGTTTTGCAAGGGCTTTTTGCAGGTTTCCGGCACAACAGTGTTTCCCTTTTGCGGATACCGGGCTGGTTTTGCGTTCTGCGTGGCAGGAGGCGGGCAACGGCGCAGGCTCCGGACAACCCGTCTCACCCTCCGGAAAACACCTGCCATACTCTCAAAAAGCAGGGGATCGCCGCCGGACTACCCCCTGCTTTTTATCGGCAGGCGCTATGATTTATGATGCCGTTCCGGTTTCGGCGGAGGGCACGGTGAACATTTTTCTCGAACGCCGCCTGCCCGATACCGGACACATCGGTAGCAGTGATCTGCAGGAAGTACTTGCCGACCTTGCGGGCGAAGTAATACTGCGTCATATTGACACCGTTCGTGCTGACCTGCGCCGAGTAGGTCACCCACGTGCCGTCACCCAGCTTGACATTAGAGGTGCCTTCACCGAAGGTTACGGTCACGCCGCTCGTAAGCTGGTCGGACAGTTCCTTCTTGACCTGCTCGACATACTTCTCAACGCTCGTCACGCCGTTGCCTTTGGCAACGACCAGATTGACATTGTTTCCGGTGGAGGAATCAACAGCCATGAACTCGTACAGGGAGCTGACGTCCGCCTTATCCATTGCATCCGGATCCTTGAGCAGGTCCTTACTAACCTTGAAGGTCTGCTCCAGCTGATCGTCGGTATAAAAGACCCAGCCGGAGGGCTTGACGAAAGCCAGCCCTGCGGAGGTGTTGGTATATGCTTCATCCGTCCGGGTGCCGCGCTCAAACTTTGTGGTGCTGAGGAGGTCTGCACAGGATGCAAGCGTCAGGACGCACAGAAGTGCCATCATGACCGACAGGATTGAAATGATTCTTTTCATAATAGTAGTACCTTTCTGACTGTTTGTCATATTCTTGTTGTGTTTTTATGTACTGTGCCGGCGCACGGTAGCCAGAGTAGCGGGCGTGCGCAGAAACCGACTCGGATGCCGCTCCGCGCACGCCGGATTGTCCGGGAATCGGAAGCTGAGCAATACCTGCTTACTGCCCCCTCGTTCCCTCACAGATATTGGTCGTAATGAAATCCACGCCCCACGATGCCAGCTCGGCGGCACGCTCCGGGTCATCCACCGTCCAGCAGTTGACCTTCAGCCCGGCGGCATGCATTGCCTCCACGCGCTCACGGGTCAACGAGGTATGGAGAATATCAATGTCCATCCTGTCATCGCGCAGGCGGGCAATCAGCCCGTCGCCGTTCTCCCCGGTCAGGAACTGGCAGGGCTGATCCGGCAATGTGGCACGCACCTTCTCCAGATCCTCATAGTGGAAGGAAATGAAAATGACGTGATCCAGCCAGCCGAGTCCGTCGATCAGGCGGATCATGGCATCGGTTTCCTCCTGCGTGAAAACGCTCTTCAGCTCCAGCACGCAGTACTTCTCGTACTTCTTGCATATACTGATGTAATTTTCCAGATTTGCCAGCCGCAGATCATACCGTCCCTTAGTGCCGTCGGTGTCAAACAGTACGATCTTGCGGAGGCTGTCCCACGACAGCCCCTCCACGCCGAGATCCTCTCCGGCGATGCGTTGCAGATTCCCATCATGATTGATGACAAAATGCCCGTCGTTGGTGCGATAGACGTCGGTTTCGATGCCGAAATACGGACGGTTGCCCGCCGCGACAAAGGCGGATGCGGTATTCTCACGCTCCAACCCCGACAGTCCCCGGTGTGCTACCACCCGTGTGCCCTGATTGTCAAATTTCTTAGTATCCATCCCTAATATCCTCCTTCGTGTTACATGAGAGTCAGACCTGCGCCCGGAGCGTAATGCCGGTAAGTCCGCTGTCTATCAGGCTGTATTCATCCGTCCAGCCCGCGCCTTCGGTCGTGAAGTTTCCGGGGCCGCAAGCGCCCGCGATCTTCGGGATCTGGTGGAGCGGTCCGAACACATTGCGGCGCGTGCCGACTACGGTCACGTCAATGGACGCCCCGGCGCGCACTGCCTCGGTGACGTCCGCCTCATAGGGCTCCCATCCCAGCACGGTCGTCCTGCCCATCGCGCTCACCTTGACGCACCCGCCGGTGAAGGACGCAGGCGACAGCAGAATACGCTCTGCCTGATCGGCGGCATCGCCCAGAATGCCCCTGTACTGCTCCGGAGTCAGGCGGTAGGTCATGCAACCGGTGTAGAAAGGAAGTCCGTAGTTTTCATAATTCTCACAGCCGATGCGCTTCGGCAGTCCGGTCAGGGTGCAGATCTGCCCCTGCGCCTTCACGCCGAACTCGCCCACCAGGTACAGCGCCTCAATGTTGGTCGTGCGCATAAAGCTGACCCGCACGGTCACGGTATTCCGTCCCAGACGCAGGGCGCCTGCCGGTATCTGCATCTTCTTGAAGCAGTCATCAATCCAGAAATCGTTGATATCGGTGCTGGTCAGCGCCACGCCGTTGATGGCATAGTGGTTCAGCTCCGGGCGCTCCCCTGCCAGATACACGGTGCCTTCCGGCATCTCCCCAATCTCAAACGCATACTCCAGCTCCAGCTCGCCGTAGTGCTTGGTATCATACTGCTTGGCATACCACGGCTGCAGCATCTCGCCGCCGCGGTGCTCCAGTCCCAGACTGTCGCGCACCTGCCGGTCTGCCTTGAGCACTTCTGCCAACGCATGGAATTCCGGCTCGCCTGCCCAGCGCCAGCGCGTCCAGTCCAGCACGCAGACGTTCGGCTCGTCGCGGTTGCAGAGGAACTCGCCGCGCACGGTCGCCTCCGCCACTGTCCGCCACGTCCGGACGGGCGGCAAAGCCTCCGCCTCGTGCGTCAGCACGAAGCAACGGGTGCCTGCCGGCTCCAGCGAAAGGTCAATCGCCGTGCAGTCCCCCGCGCGGTGCGCCAGTGCCGATGCGTCATACCGTTCGCCGGTCTCCATATTCCACTCCTGCACGGCGTACCCGTCCGGCACACGGAGCGAAAGCGTCATGCCGCGCCTGCCGGCTTCCCGATCCGTGTTCAGCACGACCACCGCGTAGCCGTCTCCGCCGAAATTCCGCCGCACCTGCGCAAACACATCGGTTTCCGGCGTGCCGTCCGCACGGGTGACACTGACATACGCGCCGCCGTTTGCCCGGACAGCCGCCGCCAGCGCCTCACCGTCAAAGGGAACGGTCTCGCAGTCCGCAGCAAGGCGGGCAGGCTCGTCTGAGCGCACCGCGTCCACATAAGTCGGCAGGTCGCCCGCAAAGATGACCTTTCCGCCCATATCCGCGAAGCGGCGCAGCAATGCCAGCGTCGTCGGACGGATGGTCAGCATATCCGCAACCACTACGGTGCGGTAGGATGCCTTGCCGATTGTCAGGACGGGCTTTCCGTCCGCCCCGCGTGAAACGCCGCCCAGCCGGGACATCATGTCCTCCTCGCCGTAGTCGAAGTCGATCTGCCGGTCGGTCAGCATATGGAACAGCTGTGCATAACGCTCCTCGTACGGAGCGACATCGGCGGACGCATTGCTGATCCAGTGCGCCCAGCCGGCATATGCCTGGCACCACAGCGACTCAATGGGATTGAGCACCAGCACGTCGCAGTCCGGCTCGCCCTCATACATGACCAGCCCGAAGCGTGCGAAGTAATCCTCCACCTTGGCGTAATCCTTATACCACGGGGACTGGTGCAGGATGGAAGCGGGATAGTCGCGCTTGGATTCGCCCTCCATGGTATACCACGACAGATGCTGGCAGCGCAGATTGATACCGAACAGTGCCTGCCAGTCACCGACCGCCTTGTGCGACTTGAAGTTGAACTGCCAGCCGGTACAGCCGTACAGCTCGGACAGCATCCAGCGCTTGCCGGTCTGTCGGGCGGTGGAAGCAAGCTGCTTGACGATCCAGTAGCACCGGTTGTGCTCGGTCAGGCAATCAATGCCGGGATAGCCCATATGCTCGTAAAAACGCATCAGGGAGCCTTCCGGCACGGTCTGATTCATGAGCGAATCCTCGTGCAGGACGTGTCCGGTAAAGACGATGCCGTGCTTCTCGCACCAGTCATTGAGCGGCTCGGCGAAGTTCTCCAGGAACAGATTATCCGCCAGGTCGATGTAATGCAGCTTGACCGGCGCGACCAGCTCGCCGCGCATCCGGTAGAACAGCTCCGGAATGATGGGACGGGCATCATAGCCGTAACGCCGGCGGAACTCCCCGAACAGATCGTCCGTCCAGCACATGGAGCAGGTCATGATCCCATCCTGCTCCCGCCGGTCATCCATGCAGTGCCCGCGATGCGGCTCATCGGTGAAGATGCCCTTGATGGAGGTGCCCAGCCGGTCGCCGCACTTTTCGCGGTACTGCTCATGAGTCAGCTCAATGAATCGGTCGGTCGCCTTGCGGCTCATGGTATCAATGTAGGTCGTACCGTTATAGTTGGAGTTGCAGGCATCCGGCACAATGTCAAAGCGGAGCACGCGCCACTCGCCCGGCTCGTCCGCATGGGCAGGCGTCAGCTCCTCTGCGGCGGCACGGACAGCGGCAGGGGACAGATCCCCCGTCAGCTCCCCGGTAACCCCAGAGATTGATGCCGTCCACCTTGCCGACATAGAGGGCAAAGGGCGCCTCGCCGCTCTCATACCGCTCCATCGGCATCTCGGTGACGACCAGCGATTTCATGCGGTACTGCGGGTCAACCGTGACCTTTCCGCCAGCCGAGCCGGAAGGCCAGCGGTCCTCATCGTACAGCCATGCTTCCATGCCGTCCGCGGCGGCGACATCCGCGACCTCGTTGATAAGTTCAAACCATTCCTTGCCCAGGTACTCGGTAATGAGTCCCGTGCGCGAGTGCATGAAGTAGCCGCCCAGCCCCATCTCCTTCATGATGTGTGCCTGCCGCACCAGCTCCTCGCCGCGCAGCTCGCCGTTCCATGACCAGAACGGCTTGCCGCGGAAGGCGGCACCCGGGTAAGCAAAGCTATGCAGGATTTCTTTGGTGTTCATATGCTTCTCCTCTCGTGTCCTTGCCGGACAGATAATCCGGAATCCTCCGTGTATGTATAAACGGGCACCTGCGGTCATATACTCCCCCATGCAGGGAAACCGGCGTGCCACGTAAATTATACCATATGCAGCGGTTGATTGCAAGTGGTTTTCATCATTTTGCCACAGTAACTGTATGCCGTCGGATCCGGGTGCGCTTCTTTGCCCCCCACTGTCAAAAGTCTGACGATATTTTTCCAAATCAAGAATAATCAGGTCGAATTGCGGCGAACAATGCCGCACCGTACATCCGTTTTAATTCCTTTTTTTAAGAAAAATTTTTTTCGCTTTTGTTTTTGCCTTTGTTTACAATTTGTTCGCACATTCGCAGGAAAGCTGTGCTATAATGGGCTTGTCCCAAGAAAAACGAAAGAAAACACGGAAAAACAGAAGAACGGCGTATCACAGGATCGGAAACGGCGAAACGCCGTCGGCGGTCACTGCCGCCTGACAGGCAGGACAAACCACAATGCCACGGAAAGGGTGCTTTCGTCCGACGAAAGCTACGGTTAACGAGTATGACAAACCTGAATCTTTGCTGCGAAACCGGCACAGACCGCAACGGGCTGTACCCGGCGCTGACCTATGCGGCATTTGACAGCAAGACCTGCGCCGTCACCGGGCTGGCAGACAAGAACGCATCCCCCATATCCGTGACCGTGCCGGCATATGCGCCGGACGGGCTGCGGGTGGTCGCGGTCGCAGACAAGGCTTTCTCCGGCTGTCAGTCCCTGCGCATCGTCTCCCTGCCGGAGACGGTCGAATCCGTAGGGCGGCGGGCATTTGCCTTCTGCACCTCCCTGTCCGATCTGCGGCTCGGTCGGAACAGCCGGCTGTCCTGCATCGGCGACCGCGCCTTTATCGGTTGCGAGCGCCTGACCGTACTTCGGCTTGGTCATCTCGCCGGACTGCGCATGGTCGGGAACTGCGCCTTTGCCTACTGCACGCGCCTGCACAGCGTAGTCCTGCCGGACAGCCTGTCGGCTATTCCGGACGGTATGTTTGAAGGATGCCGTCAGTTGCTGCATATCCGCCTGCCGGGTCGTCTGATCCGCATCGGCGCCGCCGCGTTTTCCGCGTGCGTATCGCTGGAAACGGTGCGGATGCCCGACAGTCTGCGCATCATTGAGGACGCCGCCTTTGCGTGGTGTGCCTCCCTGCGGACACTGCATCTGCCCGCCTCTCCCTGTATGGTTGCAGGATCTGCCTTCCGGGAGTGCCCTGCCCTGCCGGATCTGCCGGAGTTGCTGGGCGTGAGCTGACCAGTGCTTGCCGCGTTTCCGGTGCCGAATCCGTAAACCGCATACGGTCGCATTATGACCGCACCATTATCAAAAAGGCTCTGCCTATTCCGCCGATCGGTCGTGCGGAATGGGCAGAGCCCTCCTTGTTTGCAGAGAGAGCGGGGGTAAAAACTCATTTTGAGTTTTTACCCCCGCTTTTTGTCTGTCAGTCAATCGTCAGGTTGTCACAGATGTTCCGGTACACATCGTACATCACGCCCATGTGATCCTGGAAGTCATTTCTCTCCTCCAGTGTCAGGGACGAGAACGCGATCTTGACCGATGTCCATGTCCGGAGCAGGTACTCCTTGGTGCTGATGACCGAGCCGTCCTCCAGCGTGTAGGACCGATCCGGGAACTCCAGGTAGGAGATATACTGAATCTCCAGCCCCAGCAGTGCCGATGCCAAGTTCTTCTCCGCCTCGGAATCGCTGAAGATCGAGGCATAGTATGCCTCCAGACCGCCGTAGTAGATGTTCAGGGAATCCACAGTCAACAGCAGGTAGCGCTCGTCGGGCGACAGGGCGCGGAAGGACTCCATCAGCGCGTTGACGTGCGCATCGTCAAACGTGAACCTCGTGCCGGGGTTGGCAATCTGCGGGTACACCAGCTCGACCGCACTCCAGAAGTAATCCGTATTGTTCCGCAGGAACGCGCGCAGATTGTCCGCCTTGCCGTACTCCTCCATGTTGATGCCCAGCAGTGTCAGGTAACGGGTAAAGTTGCCCTCCGCATCGTAGACGCCGGCGTACAGCGTATCGCCGTCCTGCTTCTCGCCCAGCGGCAGGTAGTAGTAGTTGCGCAGAATATCCTCGTTGCCGCACGCCAACAGCCGGTCAGCCAGAACCCGAATGCGCTCATAGGAGGAAATGTATGCCAGATACATCGGGATCGACTCCCCGGTGAACTGCGACAGGTAATCAATGTACAGCTGTGCCAGCTGTGCCCGGGCAAGCTCGGCATCCAACTGCTCCACGATCTCCTTGTATTCGCCCCAATCGGCGCCACGGTAACGGTATACCTCCTTGCCGTCCGCGTCGGTGGTCTTGTCGAACATGGCAAAGTAATTCATGTAGCGGTCATAGAGGAACTTCAGGTTGCGGTCAAACGCGTCCTTATCCGTGCCGCTCCATGCCTTGTACTTGGTCTGCACCTCTGCCATGCACTGCCCGAAGGTATTCGCATCGTTGTTGGCATATGCCTCCAGCGCGATCATCAGGTCGGTGAAGATGTCAAAGCCGGTGCTCTCGGATGCCGCATCCGGCTGAACGCCCAGCTTATTCATATAGTAGGCGTAGATATAGGTGGCGAACTTGGAGTACAGCCCGTTATCGTCGGGGTACAGCGCCATGGTGGGCATATGGTAATCCGA
The DNA here is from genome assembly GCA_022009675.1 of Oscillospiraceae bacterium. Lineage (GTDB taxonomy): Bacteria > Bacillota > Clostridia > Oscillospirales > CAG-272 > CAMEON01. The sequence goes on from CP091718.1 coordinate 230,977, forward strand.
GTAGAGGTAGTTGAGCGCCTTGAGGAAGTTGTACTGCTGGTTGGGACGCAGTTCCACAAACGCCCGGAACATAGCGGCAACGCCCGTTCCGAACTCCTCGGTCTCCACGTAGGAGGGATCCTCCTCCGCCTTTTCCCAGACGGCGATGTAAGCATCCCATACCTTCGTATAGACGCTGTCGTAGGAGGAAGTACCGTTCAGCTCATAGTAGCCGTAGTCCCCTGTCGTCATGGAGGTGAGGATGGACGCGTACAGCAGATTGTACAGGTCGATGTACATGGCATCGCCCGTGGCAAGAATCTTCTCCTGCCCCTCGACCGCCTGCCGGTAATAGTACAGGAACATGGTGCTTTCTATCAGACTCGGCACCGCGTCCTCCTCGCCCGTCAGACTTCCCGCGATGCTCTGCATAGCGGTCTGGAGTGTATGCCCGTACACATAGGGCAGGCTGATCTCCTTGAGCGGCGTGGGCAGACGGTAATCCGTCAGCTTGTTGACCTTCTCGCTGGCCGCCTTGGCGACCGCAGCATCCTCGGAAGCGCACAGCCCGTAGTAGTACCGGTACAGAATTTCAAAGAAATCCCCACCCTCGCGCCAGCTGTTGACCAGCTCATACACGGAGCTGTCGGACACGGCGCTTGCATCGACCTTGCCGAGCAGGTCATACACGGCATCAATGTCGGCGGCATAGGCACTCAGCCCGTCCACGCTCCAGCCGGCAGGAACCTTGCTCAGCGTATCTTCCATGGTCAGCATTTTGTCCAGAACCTGCGCGATCTGCCGGACGGTCCCCTCGGGCAGGACAATGGTTGCCATCGCGTCCACGGTCAGCTCGACCTTCTTGCCGTCCTCCTCGGCGCCCTCGTACAGCAGGACATCCTTGCTGTTCTTCAGGAACCGCTCGTTGTTCAGCAGGGTACTGTACTGATAGATCAGTGCAGTCGCCTCATCGCGCGCATCCTCCCCGGCATTCAGGCGGTCATAGCCCTTCTGCGCGTCGGCGCGGGTCGCCGCGTCAAAGGATACCTCGCCGTAGGAAACGGTGAACACGCCCTTGTACGATTCGTCCAGCGTGGTCTGCCACGTGTTGTATCCGTAAGTAACCGCCAGCCGCGCAATCGCATTGAACTCGTTGACTGTGATCAGTCCGGCATCGCTGTCCGACAGCGACTCATACAGGCTCAGCGCCTGCATCGCCATGCGCCCCTGCTCCTCGGTAGTGCCTGCCGGGTAGTGCATGAGCGGGTCGGGACGGATATACACCGACCAGTCCAGACTCATGAGATTCGCCGCGATGTCGCGCACCTGCGAAACCTCGCTGTAGGTTACGGTGATATCAAAGGTTGCCATTTCCCGTCCAAGGTAGGAGACGTGTACCGTCTGCGTGACGGACGGAGCGTCCGCGCCGGCAACGGACGGATCAAAGCCGGAAGCGGTCAGATCGGTGACGGCGATGTTCCGCGTGGTCTTTCCGTCGGCGGACTTGAGCGTCAGAGAAGCGCCCAGCCAGTCAAGTGCCGTCTCGTGGCTGCCGTATGCCGTCTTGCGCGGCTTCTTGAAGCTGACTTCCGGAGAAACCACCGAAACCGTGAAGCTGCCGGACAGGTCATCCGTTCCCTTGCGGTAGGAGGCGGTCAGCGTCAGCTCATCCTGCGTTGCATCAGAGGAAAAGCCCGTGATGGTCAGTCCCTCGTCGCCCGCCTTGACGGTGAAGGATGTGCCGTCATCGCGCGTGAACTTCAGCCGGAGCGAAACGGCATCCATGGATTCACCCTGGAAGTACAGGTACTGCTCCGCCGTCTGCACGCGCGGCACAACCGTAACGTGCAGCGATGTGGACTTTCCCTTATAGGTAACGGTCAGAGTCTGCTCGCCCAGCTTGTCCTTGTCATAGCCGGTGACCTGCACGTCCTTGTCAGTCAGGTCTACCTCCTTCCCGTTCACGGTCAGTTTGCCGCCGGACAGGTTCAGCTCATTGCCCTGCACGAACAGGACCTGCGGCATATTGTCCTTGCCGATAAACACGGAGCTGTCGCCGGAAGTCCCGGTGCCGGTCCCGTTGCCGGATCCCGTGGTATTGCAGGAAACCGTCAGGAGCAGAAGCCCCGTAAAGAGGAGTAGCAGCGCAAGCGCCGCCGAAAAAAATGTTTTTCTCATGCGTTTATATCCTTTCTGTAGGAAGATATCGGATCCCGTCAAAAAAACCTCTCCGGTGTCAGATATCAGGTTTCAGGTCATCAGGCGGCGGGGTCCGTCCATACCGGGAACAGCGCGGTGCCCTCCGGGATCTTCCCGAAATCCGCGGCGGCGTACACCGCCGTGCCGCCCGCCTCGGTCGCAAATCCGGCAAAGCCGTATCCGATCCGAACCGGCGCCGTTACGGATGTTGTCTCATTGAAGTTGGCAGTCGCTGTCTCGCGCTTGGTGAAACCGGAAAGAACGCCGTCCTCCGCCTGACAGCCGTACAGCACGGGGCGGTAGGAGGAATTCCACCGGGCATCCCAGCCGGCGGGTGCCGTCTCCGGCACCGCATACAGCGTCAGCCCGCGGCATCCGTAGAAGGCGTGCTCGCCGATGCTCTGCAGGGTGTTGCCCAGCACCAGTCCGCTCAGCGAGGTGCAGTTGCGGAACGCCTGCCGCCCGATTGACGTCAGCGTATCCGGCAGGACAGTTTCAGCCAGCGCGGTACAGCCCGAAAAGGCGTAGTCGCCGATGCGCTCCGCACCTCCCAGCGACAGCCGCGTCAGCGAGGTGCATTTGTAGAAGGCGTAATCCCCGACTGTACGAAGCGTCTCCGGCAACGTGATCTCGGTCAGCGCCGCACACTTGTAGAACGCGCGCCCACCGATGCTCTCCAGCCTGCTGTTGCCGAAATCCACCGTTTCCAGCATGGTGCATTTATAGAACGCTTTGTCGCCCAGCGAACGGACCTCCGCCCCCAGCGTCACGCGGCGCAGGGACGGGAAATTGGCAAACGCCTGCTCGCCGACCGTCTGTACGCCGGAGCCGATCACCAGAATGTCGATGCCGCCGGCAATGTACGTGTCCACCTTGTCCGGGTCGGCGTAGCTATAGCCGCTCCCGTAGAAGGCAAACGCGCCGATGTATGTCACGCTGTCGGGAATGACCAGCGTATCCTGTGCCGTGTCGTTGCTCTGCTCCCCCAACGCACACTTGTAGAACGCCGAGCGACCGATACCGGTCAGCGTGGCGGGCAGCGTCGGCAGGGTCAGCGCATCGCAGTGATAGAATGTGTAGTCCTCCAGCACGGTCAGCCCGGCGGGAAGCGTCGCGCTTGCCAGCTTGCGGCAGTTGTAGAAGGCGCCTCGCCCGATACTGCGCACACTGTCCGGGATGGTCACACCACCGATAAATTTGCAGTTATAGAAAGCATAATTGGCAATGCCGACCGTCCCGTCCGCGATAGTCACATCGCCCGCGGCATCTTCCTTACAGCCGACCAGCCAGTTCCCGGCATACACCGTGTCCTTGGCACTCGTCCACAGCCCCGCGTTACGGAACGCGAAGGAGCCGATGCCGGTCACGGTCTCCGGGAGGGACACCGTGAGAAGCGAGCCGCAGCCGGAAAACGCGGAATCGCCGATATACGCAAGAGCGCTCGCCCCCGTGAGCGTATCCGCGTCGGGGTCATAGGCTCCGAGAATGGCATGGCTCAGCGAGGTGCAGTTGGCAAACGCCTTGTTGCCGATCCGCCGGACGCCGCTCCCGATGACCAGTCCCGTCAGAGTCTTGCATCCGGAAAAGGCGCCCTCCCCGATCAGAATCACACTGTCGGGCAGGATCGTGATATCAGCAAAGCCCTTGCATCCAGCCAGTGCGTAATCCGCAATGGCAAACGTCCCCGGCTCAATCACCTTACCGGTCATGTCTCCGCTCTTGCAGGCAAGCAACCAGCCGTTCAGGTAAACCATGTCGGTTGCCTCCCAGAAAGCGGTTCCCTTGAACGCTTCCTTGGCGATGCTGTCCAGTGCCGTACTCAGGTGCAGGACACCTGCGGACGTGAGTCCGGAACAGCCGGAAAAAGCACTCTCGCCTATCGCCGTCACGCTGTCGGTCATGTCCAACGTCCGGAGCGCGGTGCAGTCGGCAAAAGCGTACGCCCCCACCGTCCTGACGTGCTCACCCAACCGGACGGCAGGCAGTGCCGTGTTCTGCCGGAAAGCATTCTTCCCGATCTCGGTCACGCCCTGCCCGACCGACAGGGATGTCACTGCGGTACATTTGGCAAAAGCGTCCTCCCCTATCCGTGTGATCTGGTCGGGGATGACGATGGCGGTCAGGCTCTCACAGCCGCTGAACGCGCCGTTTCCTATCTCTTTGACACCGGCACCCAGCGATACGGCGGGGAGCTTGCGGCAGTATGCAAACACCTGCTCACCGATCGCGGAAAGCCCGTCCGGAATCTGCATCGGCACCTCCAGTGCCCGACAGCTCTGGAACGCCTGATCCCCGATTTCGGTCAGCCCGGAGGGGAGATTGACGTGCGTCATGTAAGAGCAGTTGGCAAACGCCTGCTTCCCGATGCGCCGGATGTTCTCCCCCAGCGTCACACCGGTCACGGTGTTCTTGTTATACAGTGCCCGCTCGCCGATGGCGGTGACAGGCAGTCCGCGGTAGGTGTCCGGGACCGTGATCTCCCCCGTGGCGGTGCCGAGACCGGAAACCTCAAACGCCGTCCCGTCCTCGATCAGCCGGAAAGCCAGCCCGGTTTCGTGCTCTCTTGTGAAGCGGATTGGCTCCGACCAGCCGGAGTCCTCCGTGTCCGCCGCCGAGCCGCCCGCAACCGCGCGGACGCGCAACTCATAGCTGCCCTCCGTAAGGCTTTCCAGCGAAAGACTGGGCTTGCTGGCATCCTTTTCCACGGCGTCCGAGCCGTCATCCGGGCGTATGCGCACGGTGTAGTATGCCGCGCCCTTGACCTTGTTCCAGCTGAGCGTCAGGGTGATCTCATCCAGCCGCGTTCCGGTCGGTGCCGACAGCGGCGTTCCGCGACTGCACGCCGTGCAGAGCAGTGCCGCGCCGAGCAGGACGCAAAGCGTCAGTGCCAGCGGCACGAGGCGACGCAGGCTATATACGGTCGGTCGTCTCATTTCCCTTCCCCTCCTCTCGCACCCGGTCGTGCGGGTATACGGCACGTACTTTGTCAGAACCTTCATTCCGCACCGTGCCCCCCTCCGCCGAGCGTCTTCATTGCGCGCCTGTCGCGCACGATCTCGTGGATCCATTTGAATTTGAACTTGCGCACTGCCACATCCAGCAGCAGGCACACCATAGCGATAATCAGGAATACCATGCGGGGGTCTGTCTCGCGCGGCAGGAACCGCACAAAGTAAGAGAACACCTCCACGGGGTCACTCAGCACCCTGCCGCCGCCATCCGCCGCGACCTCCGCCAGCAGTGCCGCACCCTCGCCCTCCTCACGGAAGGCGTTGTACTCCTCCGAGTACGAAAAGCTCTGGCAGAAGGACACCGATGACAGCGTCTGCCCGGCGGCATCAGTCTTGGCGATGCTCACCCGGTACAGTCCCTCGTGCTTTATTTCAAAGGTAAAGCTGATCCCGTTGCCCAGTGCCGTCACCGGAATATTGCCGTTGTAGGCGTTCTTCGCGCTCTCGGACACCGGCATGACGGTCACGGAAACCTTTTCCCCCTCGGCTGTTGCCGTATAGACATCCAGCCGCGTTGTGTAGTTGTCGCGGTCGGTGCGCAGGACATAGTCCATTGCATCCGGCTCCAGATCGGTATCCGGTGCCAGATCGTACGAAATATTCCGGACGATGGTGCGCCCCACCGCATCCGCCATAAACTCCGCCGACCACTCGCCGCCCAGATCGCACAGGAAGCTTCCGACCCGTCCGGCGCCGAGATCCCATTCGGCATAAATCGGCACATAATCATGGATCAGCGGCACGCGGGCACCGTCCTTGACCTTGGTGCCGTAGTAGCCCTTCAGCGCCGGAATGACGGCGGACGAATCCAGTCCCTCAAACACGGCGGTCTGATCCTTGATCTTCGGCACGAAGGAAATGCCTCCCTGCAGTTCCGCGACTGCCGCCGCCGCCAGATCCTGCCGCATATTGATGCTGACAGTTCCCTCGGAATCTTCAAGGCTGACGTCGTAGTAGTGACCGTGACCGCGCTCGGCGGTCTTCTGCATCTGCTCGCGGTTTCCGCTGCTCATGCCCACGGTAATGACAGACATAGTGATGTTGCTCTGCTCGTAGTTGTAATCCACATATCTGCCGTAGTAGTTGTTGTCATCGGCACCGGATTGATCCAGGTGGTCGCTGGGGTTACCGTCGGTCACCAGGATAATGTGCCGCCGCTCCACCGAAACGGCTGCCAGCGCGCGTCCCGCCTGGTCGATGGCGTCCGAGAAAAATCGTACCGCCGCTTCCGCCGCCCTCATCGTTAAGGTTCCGGATTGCGGTGCGGATGGTTTCCTTCTGAGAAACCGGCATGACACTGACGTGCTCGGTCGAGCTGGTGCTGAAGCCCATAACGCCGCAGTAATCCCGCTCTGTCAGGGAATCCAAACACTCCTCGGCACCACGGAGCGCCGCCTCAAAGCGTCCGCTGCTCATGGAACCGGAGCAGTCGATGACCAGCATGACCGCGATAGGCGGCGTGTAGTCGATCGCCTGAACCGGGAGCATCTGCTGGAAGAGCGTTCCGGACAGATCGGAGCGGTTGTAGGCGTGCGGGGTAGGCTTGCCGTCGGCTCCGACATCGTTCTGCCCGCCGACGGTCAGAAGGCTGCCGCCCATCCGGTACACATAATCGTACAGCGCCTGGTCAAAGCCGTTGGGGGCATCCTTGCCGGTCAGGTCGCTGTTCGCAATATTGACCAGCACGACCTGCTCGTAGGCGCAGAGCTCCTTCGCCGACGTCGGCAGACGGTCGGCATCGGTATGGATATTCAGCACCGTGACGCGGAAGTCCTCGCCCAGCAGCGCCGCCAGATCGGCAGATTCGCCCGGCTGATTCTCCAGAACCAGCACGTTCTCAAACACCGGAATGTTGAGGAAGGACTGGAAACTGTTGTTCTGGCTCAGGTTGTCGTCTCCGGCTGTCAGGGGAGAAGCGCAGGTCATGCAGTCCCGCCGCCTGAAAGGTGACCGGCACTTCCAATGTCTGCTTGCCCGGCTTGACTTCAAAGTCAGTCGCGTCCCCCTCAAAGCCCCTTGTCCGCGACCACCAGGGATACTTTCTTGGCAGACAGATAGTTGTTCTGCACCGTCACCTTCAGCGTGACTGCCTTGCCGACAAGAACCTTGTCCTCCGGCATCTCCACGCCGAGAATCTGAATTTCTTCGTGCGTGGGGGGCGGTCATGTCTACCGCATCCACGCCGATACCGCCGGATGTCAGCGTCTTGACCGTCGCCAACGCACGCCCGTCGGTCTCCACGCCGTCCGACAGCAGCAGGATACGCGCCGTCGCGGGCTTGGTTATCTGCGCCGCCGCAAATTCCAGTGCCGTCGCAATATCGGTGGCACCGGTATCCGGCTTGTCCGCCTCCAGATACTGGCGGTAGACCTCCCGCGCATCCGCCGACAGCGGAGCGGCGTAGACGGTGCCGTAGCCAAAGGTTACGATACCGACCTCGCAGGATTCATCGCAGGCATTCAGCACGGTCTGAATGAATTCATTCCGGGCTTCCTCGACCTCGGCACCGCTGTCCGACACGTCAACCAGCAGGATGAGCTGGTTTTCCCGGTTGGGCACCTCATAGCGGAAGGTCATGCCTGCCAGCAGCAGCACGCACAGGATCAGTGCGATGCTGTGCAGTGCCAGCGATATGACGCGGTTGCGGCTCCGGCGGAACTTTTTCGCCACGCGGAAGTGCGGGATCAGCGTCAGCGCCGCCAGCGGCACGAGCAGAAGCAGGAGCCACGGATTGGAAAATGTAATACGGAAATTCGACACGGCTACCGCTCCTTTCAGACAGAATTTTCTTTGGCGTGCAACAGCCATTCAGCCGCCAGCAACACCAATGCCGCCCCCACGAACCATACCAGCAGGTCGCGGTCGCCGTCAACCTGCGTCTTCTCGGCGTACATGCGCGGCAACTCATCCACCCGCTTGGTGATGTTGCTCTCGCTGTTGGGGATATGCACGAAGAACTGGTCCACCACGTACTCGCCCCGCAGGTTCTTCTGCGTGACGGTGTACCCGCCGGGAACCGTAGGCGTCAGCGTACCCGGAAGCGTTGCGAAGGACTGCGCCTCGTTGCCGCCGCCGCTCACGGTCAGGTCTGAGCCGCGCCCGTTGACCGTAACCGTCTCGCCCACCTCGTAGGCATTTCCGGTCAGCGTCACGGGAATATAATGGTTGAAGATATTGTACATCATGATCGGGAAATCCAGCACAACGCCCAGACTGGACATCTTCAGGTTGAGCGACAGCACCACGACATGAGCGTTTTCCTCATCCTTTGCCAGAATGACCGGGTTTCCGTTGTAGTACATCAGCTCATCGTAACCGTCCGCAGACAGCACCTCACGGTACTCGGCGACGGTGATGCGGTCGGGGTTCATATTTGCCGTGATGGGGCTTGCCTGTCCGGATGCCAGCGTGGAGTCACTGTTGATATTCACCCGGTCGCCGAAACGCAGACCGCTTCCCTCCGGCGCCTTGTCCGGATTGACCAGCATCACCACGCCGTCTGTCGGCAGGACGTCCGGCATGGCACCCTCGAAGATGTAGATGTCAAAGCCTTCGGTCGCGGCAGCCGCCTTGTTGGTCGTCTTGAGTTCAATGTTCCAGGAGCCGCGCTGTGCCTGACGCAGGGAGCGCAGAACGCCGGAGAAGAAGTTGTTGGTCTGGGAGCTGGCATACTGAATGCGCACGGTATGCTTCTGCCCGCCGTACACATCATAGGTATTGTCGCCGTCAAAGGAGTCGTTCTCGTCCAGATAGACCAGCATGGATGCGTAGGACGTCACCGGAACGCCGCCGAAATCATCGGTCGTGAAAAGCAGTTCGCGCTCGCTTTCCGCCTCGGTGAAATACTCGGTCTTGCTGACTTTGAGTGTGCCGACTCCACCGTTGATACCGGTCAGTTCGCAGTACACCGTCATGGAACGGGACTGCCCGTAGCACCCGGCGCCCACCGTAAAGGAGTAGCTGTTGCTCTCCTCCAGTGTCGGCTTCACGTACAGGATTGCGGCGTTCCAGTCGCTCTCGTCCGCCACATTGACCACCGTGAAGTTGCCCTTGTCTATGTACTCGGTCGCCGTATAGAGGATGACCTCTGTTTCGGAATTCTTTTTCAGGATATCCTGCGCCAGCGTGGCGGCGCCCTCCATGTCAGCGGTCCCGTAGCTGCATTTCAGCTCCGGGCTGACCAGACTGTCCAGTGCCATTCCGACCGCAGCCAAGCCGTCCCGCGTCTGGCGCGAAACGAGATAGTGCGCGTCGCTGTCCGCCACGATGACGGACAGGATCATATCATCCTGCGAAAGGATGCTCTCTGCCTGCCGACGTATCTCGCGCACCGCCCGCTCAAAGCGGGTCTCGCCGCCCGTGGACACGCGCATACCGGCGGAAGCATCCAGGATGATGACCTTTTTCGTTTTTTTGGGTGTCTCCGCAACATACGGAATCACAGGACGCGCCAGGAGCATCGCGAAGGAGGCAAGCACCAGCATCTGGCACAGGAAGATCAGGATGTTCCGCAGCCGGCTGACCGGCACGCGCTTTTTCCTGTACTTCAGGCTTCGCTTCCAGATGTATGTACTGGAAACGATCTTCTGCTGGTAGTTCGGCTTGATGATATAGATAAATATCAACACCGCCACCGCGAGAAGACCCAGAAGCCCAAGAGGAGCAAGTAAACTCATTGCAATATACCTACCTTCAGCAATTCACCGAACAGGACGCGCTCGATCGGCTCCTGCGTGTTTACGGACATGAATCCGACATCGCGGGAGGCGCAGAAATGCGCTATTTCGTTCTGAAAATCCTTCATTGCTTCCCCATATGCGGAAAGCATCCCGCGGTTGATACGCATTTTCATGTTCCGGTCATCCATCATATCCTCGGACTCGGAGTCGATAAGGCTGACGTGCCCGTTATAGGTCGGATCCAGTTCCTCCCGCGTCATGACCTGCACCAGCAGAACCTGCCGGCTCTTGTACTTCAGGAAGTTAACCGCCTTCCGCCAGTCACTGTCGGTGAAGAAATCCGAAATGATAACCGTCAGTCCGTCGCGCGTTCCGGTTTCACAACTCGTGACAGCGGTGCCGATGTCCGAATCTCCGGTGAAGGTCAGATTTTTCCAGCTCGGAAACAGCGCGGAAGAACGCCCGCTTGCCAACCAGTAATCCGAAGGGATCCTCCGCCCGGTCGCCGCGTATCAATTTGAAGGACACCTTGTCCATGTTATGTACCGACAGAAACCCCAGCGCCGCCGCCATTGCCACCGCATAATTTGCCTTGTCGGGGTCTGCCTTGCCCATAGAGGCAGAGCAGTCCAGGAATATCTGCGTGTGCATCTGCCGTTCATCGGTGAACAGCTTGATGAAATACTTCTCAAAGCGGCTGTACAGATTCCAGTCGATGCGGCGGATATCGTCCCCCAGCATATACTCGCGGTAGTCCGCAAACTCAACCGTCTGCCCGTACGTCCGGACCAGGTGCTTCCCGCCGAAAAATCCGGACAGGTCCGCACGCAGGCGCAATGCGCAGGTCTCCAGACGGCTGAAGAATGCGTCATTCAAGTAAGAACCCTTCATAGTGGCTCAAGCCCGTGCCTCTGCCCGACGGCAAAAGCATCCTTTCCTGTATATATTACGACGTCTTCTTGCCGAAGCCGCGCTTCTTCTTTCCCTCGGCAGTGCTTTCCTTGGTGTCCACGGAAGCAACGGTGCCGTCCACATCAAAGCGCTTGCTGACCTCTGCAACAATCATGCGGACGATATCGTCTGCGGGAACACGGTCTGCAATCGCCTCAAAATTCAGCTTCATGCGGTGCCGCAGAACCGGCAGTGCCAGCGCATTGACGTCACTGTACGCCACATTGTACCGTCCCTGCATCAGGGCGCGCACCTTGGCGGCAGAAATCAGCGCCTGTCCGGCACGGGGGCTGGCACCCAGGCGAACATACTTCTTCGCCGCCTCGGATGCACACTCACTGTCGGCGTGCGTTGCGGAGCAAAGCGTCATAGCGTACCGCATGACTTCGTTCGCCACGGGAATCTGGGAAGCGGTCGCCCGCATTTCCAGCAGCTGCTCACCGCTGCAGGCGGCATCTGCCACCTCAGCCATGGTCTTCTGCGTCATATCGACGATCTGCATCAGCTCGTCCAGACCGGGGTTGGGCACGATCAGGTTGAACATAAAGCGGTCCATCTGCGCCTCCGGCAGAGGGTAGGTACCGTCCTGCTCAATGGGGTTCTGCGTCGCCAGCACGAAGAAGGGCTCCTTCATTTTCCGGGACACGCCCATAACAGTCACGGTATGCTCCTGCATAGCCTCCAGCAGTGCCGACTGCGTCTTGGGCGTTGCACGGTTAATCTCGTCCGCCAGCACGATATTGCTGAACACGGGACCGGGCTGGAACTGGAAGCTGGAGTTTCCGTTCTCATCCTTGACGATAATGTTGGTACCTGTGACATCGGCAGGCATCAGGTCAGGGGTGAATTGAATGCGGGAAAAAGGCAGATCAAATACCCGCCCCAGACTGCGCACCAGTCGGGTCTTGCCCACGCCGGGCACGCCCTCCAGCAGCACGTTGCCGCCCGCGATCATGGCAATGACGGTTCCCTCGACGACCTCGTCCTGCCCGATAACGTCCCGGCGGATCTGCGTGAAAATGTTGTCGCATATGCTCCGGAACTTCTGAATGCTTTCCTCGTTAATCATGATGATCTCCCTTTATCTTTTTATACTTGTGGTAAAAACATGGATTCAGGGAACCTCCGGACGCTCCCGGCGGCTCCCTTCATGCTGCCCTGTTGCGGGACGCTCTGAAAGCCCCCGCACGACAACCGTCGGCAGATGCAGCTTCGGAAGCGCCCTATGCATGGGTTTTTCGTTCCCTCGGATTCGGATGATGTCAGATACTGCCGTAGTACTTCTCGATGAATGCCTTAAGGTCAGCGGGCAGCTCGCCGCCGTTCCGGACGATCTCCATCGCCATATCGTAATAAATGTCATACACATCGCGGTAATCGGTCTTGCCGTCAATGATCTGGTTGCCGTCCGACCAACCGCCGCCGGCGCCGTCGCCGCGACCGTTACCCTTGCCGTCTCCCCTGCTGTCCGCCGTCGCCCTTACCGCTGCCGTCGCCGTTTTCGCCCTCTCCGTCGCCTTCGCCGCCGTCACCGTTACTGCCGCCCATGCCGTTGCCGTCATTCTCGTTTGGATCGCTCAGGTCCTTATCGTAATCGCCTTCCTCGTCACCGTCAACCTTGCTGTCGTTGTCGTCCTTGTCCTCGTCCTCGGGAACCTCCTCAAAGATGGCAGTAATCTCCATATCTTCGGTCACGGATCTGTCCGTGCGCGCGGGATCCCTGTTGCCGTCGCTCCAGCGGACAAACATCCAGCCGTCCTCGGCGACCGCCACTACCTGCGTGCCGTCCTCTCCGGGGCGAACCGACTGCTCCGCATCTCCTTCAATGTCGCCGCCGCCCTGAACGCCGTAGATCAGGTTCACGTACACATTGCGTTCCTCCTCCGGCGTGAGAATGTCCGGCGGTGTAATGACGCCTGCCTCGGTCAGCCCCATGACGGTGGTCATGCCTGCCGCCATCAGAAGTGACACAATCATAACAGCCAAAACGCCCCGTCGGATTACAAACAGCGGGAAAGAGCGGTTGATCTGCTCCTTCGTGACCTCGGACACACGTTTGACGGTGTCCTCCCGCTGCAGCTTCGCAATCGGCGAGTCGTCCTTCTCCAGTTCCATCATCGTGACCGTCCGTTCCTCCAGTCCCATGCTGTCCATGCGATGGGCAACCCGGCGGTCATTCGGGCGAAATCTGACAAAAAAGGTAACAATGCCTGCCACCAGTGCGACACCGAGTCCCACTGAAAGCGGCAGCCATACCGCCCGGACGTCCAGCAACCAGCAGGTCAGGGCGGCGACAAATTCGGCGCAGGCGCCGAACAGAAGCCCGTAGCCAGCCGACGCCAAAAAGCCTGACCGCACCATCCGGCTCCTGAATTTTTTTAGACATAGGATTCTTGTTCATGGGAAATCTCTCCTTTTCCGAAGCGTTCGGACAAAACGCACACATTCTCCCGCGTCCTGCGGCGGTCTTGCGACCGCCGCAGGGTGGCAGGGAAGTTTTTGGGATACCCGTATGTCAGACTGCCGAAGTCGCGCCGTAGACGACCGTTGCGTTTTCCGTCCAGCGGTTGCTCCAGCCGTCCGGGCGGGACTCCGCATCGGCAAAGGTCACATAAATCGTCTGCGCATTCGTCCACGAAGCGAACACACCCCAGCCCATGGTCTGGACCGTACCGGGAATGAAGATCTTCGTGATGGAAGTGCAACCTCCGAAGGCGTTGTCCTTGATGGTCGTGACCCCTGCGGGGATAGTGAATTCCGTCAGCGCGGTGCACTGCCCGAAGGCACCCTCCCCGATGCAGGTCAGGCTCTCGTCCAGCGTGACCGAGGTGAGCGAAGTGCAAACGTAGAAGGCTCCGCTACCGACAGTCTTGAGACGGGCAGGCAGTCTTACGGACTGCAGCGACTTGCAGTTGGCAAACACTCCGGCGTAGTACCACTCGTAAATCTCCTGGTTGAAGGTATAATCTCCATCCGCCAGCACAAGCTCGGGACCCTCGCCGCTTCCGGCAAAGTCGATAGCCGTCACGCCGGTATGCAGGAACATGTAGGCGTTGATGTAGGTCACATCCTCCGGGATGACGTAGGTCGTCAGCCGGACACTGCCGGGCACGAAGATCAGGCTCCAGCCGGTTGCGTTCTTGGAATACAGGATGCCATACGCATCGGTACGCAGCTCGGTATTGCCGGCGGAAACAGTCAGCGTAGTCAGCGCCGTGCATCCCTCAAAGGTCTTGGCATTGATACCGGTCGCACGGGCGGGCAACTCCACGGACTTCAGGTTTTCCAGATTCCGGAACGCACCGCTGGCAAAGGTCAGCGTCTCGCCGGGAACCTCATTGCCATCCGCGTCCTTCTCAAAGGTGATGCTTACCAGGTTCTTCAACGCAGCCAGCGACTTGACCGTGGTGACCTCGTGCGGGATGACCAGCTCGGTCGTGCCCGCCGGGTACAGCAGCGCATTCCAGTTCATGTCGTACAGCACGCCGCCCACAGACCGATACACCGTGTTGGCAGGATCAACATTGACCGCCTTCAGCGATGTGCAGTTGTAGAAGGGCATATAGCGACTGGACGTGATCCTGACCAGTTCGGTCAGAGACGCGGGCAGGTTGACAACCTCCAGCGAGGTGCAGCTCATGAATGTCAGTGCATCCACCGATGTCGTGCGCTCGGGCAGGCTCACGGTCTTCAGTGTCGTGGTTCTTCCGAAGACGCCATCACGTTCACTGGTCAGCACCAGCGGAGCAGTGCCGCCCTCCTCGTAATCGACCGTCTCGATGCCGGAGTACCGGAAGATGCCCTCGGGCAGTCCCGTAACCTCCTTCGGGATGGTGAACACCTTGCGTGCCGCCGGAACAGCAAGCAGATTCCACTCGGTATCATACAGAGCGCCGAACGCGGAGCGGAAGCGCGGGTTTCCTTCCTCGACCAGGATCTCCTGCAGCGAGGGTGCCGCACCCAGCAGTTCCAGAATGTCATCCGAAGTCATACCGGCGGGGATCGTGAAGGAAGTCTTGCCGACCGCGAAGAAGATGACCTGGCTCTTGTCCGCCGTATACAGCACGTCGTCAGCCACCGTAAATGCGGAGTTACCGGACTCTACCGTCACGGACTTGATGCTGGTGGACGAGAAGAAGCCGTCCGGCAGAACCGTCACCTGCTTCGGGATTTCATAGGGTCTCCCTTGGCGGGCGGGAAGTAGCAGATCGTCCAATCCTTGTTATACACAACGCCATCGCGGGACAGGAAGGCGGTGTTCCCGTCCTCCACCACAAAGGCGCGGAGCGACTCACAGCCCTCAAAGGCATCGGACTTGATCTCGGTCACGGACGCGGGAACCGTGAAGGTCGTCAGCGCCGTGCAGATGGAGAACGTGAAGTCGGGGATAGTCGTGATGCCGCCCTCAATGCGGACATTGGTCAGCAGCTCACAAGCCTGGAACACGCCGTAGCCCATCCGGGTCACGGTCCGCGGGATAACGATCTCGCGCAGCTTGGTTCCGGAGAAGGCGGAGTTGCCGATGCTGGACACCGTGTTCGGAATCGTAATGGATTCCAGCGGCGTGCCGTCAAAGACAGACTGCCCGATGCGGGTCAGCTTGCTGCCCTCGGCGAAGGTGACATGGCGCAGGGACGAGCACTCCGCGAACAGCCCGGGGCCGTTGCTTTCGGCGCTCTCGCCCTGTCCCATCAGCTCGGTCAGGCTGGCAGGCAGCTCAATGCTCTCCAGTGCCGTGCAACCGCGGAAGGTGGTGTTGGGCAGTGTCTTGATCTTGGAGAACGCGGCGAACACCACATTCTTCAGGGACTGGCAATCCTCAAAGGTTCCGTTGCCGACCGTCTCCAGGCTGGCAGGCAGGTTGACCGTCTCCAGCGCGGTACAGCCGCGGAAGGTCTCCGCACCCAGCGTCTTGAGACCCTCAGGCAACGTCACGGTCATGAGGTTCTCACAGCTTGCAAAGGTCAGCTCGCCGATCGAAACGATACCGGCAGGCAGGGTAACGGCATTCAGCTTGGTGGAGCCGAACACGCTGTCGCCCAGCGTGACCAGCTTGCTATTCTCAGCGAAGGTGATGCTGGAAAGCGAAGTCCGGTTGAACGCCCAGTCGCCCAGCGACGCCACGCGAGCAGGCAGGTCAACAGAGGTCAGGACGGTGTTGGCGAACGCCAGCCTGCCGATAACCAGCAGTTCCGTGCCGCCCTTCCGGAATTCGACCGTCTCCAGCGCGCCGCAGGAGTTGAACGCAGAGGTATCAATCAGCGTCAGCGATGCGGGCAGGGACACGGAAGTCAGCATCTTGTTACCCGCGAAGGCGCTCTCGCGCAGGATGACCACGCCGTCCGGCACCGTGTAAGCGGCATCGGCACGGGTAGGCAGGTAGTAAACCAGTTCCTTACCGTCCGCCGTGAACAGCACGCCGTCCACAGAGCGGAAAGACTTACTCGCGGCGCTGACGTTCAGGTTCTGCAATGCCTCGCAGGCATTGATGATGGAAGAATCAAAGGAGGTCAGTCCGGCGGGCAGCGTCAGGCTCACCAGTGCCTTACACTGGAAGAACGCATCCTCGTTGATGACGCCCACACTGTCGGGCAGAACCAGTTCGGTCAGACCGTAGCAACGGTAGAATGCCTTCGCACCGATCTCGGTGCACTGGCTGCCGGAAGCGAAGACCACACCCTCCAGCTTCTGGCACTGGTAGAATGCCTTTTCCCCGATCTTCCGGACCTCGGCAGGAATGGTCACGGTTCCGGTCTTGTAGGACGGGCAATACACCAGCGTCTCAAGTCCCGTTGTGTAAACCACACCGTCCTTGGAAACATACTCGCTTGTACCGTTACCCTCAATGCGGATATCGGTCAGCCCGCAGCCGTTGAACACCGAAGCGCCGTTGGCAAAGGGAGCAACCGTATTGCCGCTCGCATCGGTAAAGGACGCAAGGCGGGCAGGCAGGACAAGTTCAGTCAGAGAGCTGTTGGAGGCGAAGGCATTCTCGCCCAGCGTCAGGGGCGCGGTATCGGCGGATCCGCCCATCTCAAATGTCACTTTGGTAAGTCCGCTGTAATAGAACGCCTCGGAACCGATGGCAACGCGGTCGGTATTCCGGACGGACGCGGGGATCACAATCTCCGTAACCGAACCGAACCGGAACACGGCATTGCCGATGGTGGTCAGCCGGCTGCCTTCCGCGAAGGTCACGGAGGTCAGCGAATAGTTGTTTTCAAACGCGCTGTTTTCCAGCACGGTCAGACGGGCAGGCAGCTTGAGTGTCTCAATGCCGGTGCTGTTGATGACGTGCCCCTCCTCGCCGTCCGAGGCGGTACCGAAGGTGAGCGGCTTGTCGCCGTCTTCAAACAGAAGCTCGGTCAGTTTGTAGTTGCTGTAGAACGCATAGGCTCCGACGCTTTCGACGGAAGCGGGCACCGTGAAGGTGGTCATGCTGCCGTGTGCGAACGCATACGCGCCGATGGTGGTCAGCTTGCTTCCCTTCTCCACCGTAAACCCTGCCTTTGTCCAATCGAAGGCGTGGTCGCCGATGACAACGACAGACGCGGGAATCACGATATCGTTCTCCATGCTGTCGCCATCGTTCATTTCATAGAAGGCGTAGGCGGAGATGAGAGTCAGTCCGGATCCGGGAGCAAAGGTCAGGTCAGTAATAACCGCACCGCGGAAGGCGCTCTCCCCGATCTCCGTCACGGACGCGGGGATCTCCAGTGCAAAGCCGCTCCAGTTACCGCAGGAGTAGAACGCGCGCTCCCCGATGACGGACGCGCCGCCCAGCGACACCGCCGTGACTTTGCTCGTCTTGGCGAATGCATAGGCGCCGACCGACTTGGTGCGGGCGGGCAGTTCAATGGTTGTCAGCTTGGAGGAATAGAAGGCATACGCGCCGATCGTCAGCGCATCCGAGCCGTTCTCAAACGTCACCTTGGTCAGCTCCGCGCCCTCAAAGGCGTTGGCACCGATAGACGTCACACCGGCAGGGATTACGATCTCCTCCAGGTAGTAGTGTTCGCGGAAGGCGCCCTCGGCGATAGCCGTTACGGTAGCGGGCACCGTGAAGGTAAGATCCGTCTTGGCGGAGGGGTAGAACAGCAACGTCACAGGCTTGCCGTCGCTTCCCTTGGCGTACAGGACACCCTCCACCGTTGCCAGTGCCGGGTTGTTCGCGTCCACCTCGATGCGCTCGACCGACAGACCGCCTAAGAAGTTCGGCAGTGCCGTCACGTTCTTGGGCAGCGTCAGCGTGCCGATCTGACAGCCGGAAAACACGCCGTCGCCGAAATGCAGGGTCTTCTTGCCCTCCAGAATGGTCACTTCCAGTGTGCCGCATTCCGCAAAGGCGCGGTCACCGATGCTCTCCAGGCTGGCGGGAAGCGTCAGGGTCTGACCGTCCAGACCGCTGCAGTTCTCGAACGCACCGGCGCCCAGTCCGGTCACGCGGCTGCCGTCCTCAAAGGTCAGGGAGGAGAGTCCGCTCCAGCAGAACGCCCCCGTTCCGACCGTGACATTGCCAAGACCGCTCTTGAAGGTCAGGGACGTAAGTCCGTCGCAGCCGTAGAAGGCATAGTCGCCGATGACAGCCACACGGCCGGGCATCTCCAGGCTGCCCTTCACATCCATGCAGTTCAGGAAAGCGCCTGCGGCGATCTTTGTCACGCCGTCGGGAACCGTCAGATTCTCGACAGCCAGTCCCGCCGGTGCATACAGCAGGGTACTGCCGTTGTCCGACAGAAGCATACCGTTAACGGATGTATACACGTTTTTGGTGCCGCCGGTCACGCGGACAGACGCCAGTGCCGTGCAGCCATAGAACGCATCCGACACGTTCTCGGTATCCATCACACCGTCCGTCACGGTGAAGCGATCCAGCGAGATCCGTCCGAGACGGGCAGGCAGTGTGACGGAAGTCAGTGCCTCATCGTTCATGAACGCCCGGTCGCCGACAGTCAGCGTGCTGACCTTGCCGCCGGTGCTCATTTCTTCAAATATAACAGATGTAAGCTTCGTGCAATTCGCAAACGCCTCAATGCCGATTTCCTTGACAGACATCGGAATGGTGATGCGGGACAGACTGCTCCCGGCGAACGCGCCGCGCGGGATGATCTCCACGCCGTCCGGGATGCGGTACGCGCCGGTTCTGCCCATAGGCATCAGGACAGGCTGTGCGCTGTGGCGGGCGCTCTCATCGCCAAGGTCGAACAGGACGCCGTCATCGGAGCTGTAACGTGCCGTCGCACTGCCGTCCACCGCGTAGACGTTGACAGCCTTCAGCGACGTGCAGCCTTCAAAAGCAGTCGAAACCGCGATGCGGGTCAGGGTGTTCGGCAGGTTAATCTCGGTCAGACCGGTGCAATCCTTGAACGCACTGCCGGCAATCTCCACGACCGGCACGCCGCGATAGGTCGCGGGAACCGTCACGGAGCTGACAAGCCCGATGCGGTCGCCCTTGGTCACGACATAGCCGTTCCCGACCAGCGTGTATTTCAGCACGGAATCCACCCAGAAGGCGTAAACCGTGACATTCTCCTCCAGCTGTGTCCACGGAGCAAGCGAGTTGCCCTCGGCATCGGTGTAAGCAATACCGGCACCGTAGGGGGCGCTGAACCAGCCGCCGAACGCACGGGTGGGATCGTCACTTGCCGGAACCGCGAGCACATAGTTACGGTTGTAGGACACCTCGGCGGTAGCGGCAGTCGTGCCCTCGCCGCCGTTGCAGGTAACGGTGAATGTGCGGGGTTTGTAGTTGGCATACAGAACCGTCTCACCCGATCCGGTAAAGACCGTCTCGCGGAAGGCGGCGCCGTTGGTCTCGGGACCGCCGGGAACCGTGTACCATGCGTCAAAGACATAGCCGGTCTTCTCGGGAGCGGGCAAGGTCAGCCTGTCGCCAATCGCCTTGTACAGCGTACCGGTCGCACTGCCGCCCTGGCTGTCCAGCGTCACGGCGTGTGCAAACACGGTCGTCTCAACCCAAGCGGACACATAGTTGCCGTTGTGGAACCGGACGCGCAGGGTGTTCTCCCCTGCCTTCTCCAGATTCTCGATCAGGCAGAAGCTATCACCGCTGTCCACAGTCAGGACAGCGCCGTCGCCGACCTGCACATCATAAGCAGTCGCGCCCACGACAGGTCTCCAGGTAAGAACACTGCCCTGATAGGTGAGCGTCGGGAACAGGGCGTTATAGCGCACGGTCAGACTGACAGGTGCGGAGGAAGCAGCGGCGCCCACCGCCTTGACGGTCAGCGTATAATCCGCGCCCTCGGACCATTTGACGGCGTCCGCCAGATCGCAGGCAGGCTCGGTCACGGTCTGCGACCTGCCGTCCAGCACGATCTCATAGGAGGAAGCGCCGACAACCGGCGACCAGGTGAGCCGGGTTCCGACCAACCGCAGGTCGGCGGGAGCGGCAAGCGTCGCCTTCTCCAGCGCCAGCTCCGTGGCGGCAGGGGAATTGTAGCCCTTGGTAACAGGCGTAACCGATGCGGTATAGCTTCCGTTCGCCAGTGCGGACAGATCCAGCACGGTACCGGTCACGGTATAGGTGCTGTCGCCGACCCGTACCGTATAGGAAGTCGCGCCGGGGACTGCATTCCAACTGAGCGTATCATTGCGGAAGGCAAGTCCGCTCACGGCATCCAGCCGACGATCGTAGGTGAAAGTCGCCGTGGAGGAAGCATAGCCGTCCGCCACTGCGGTAACCGTAAACCGGATACCGCCCTCCTGCATCTCACAGGTCGAAAAATCATAGAAGCAGGACAGCCCGTTGTCGAACGCCTCATGCTTATGATCCTTGTTGCCGCAGGACACGGTGATAAGGTACTTCTGGGCGTTCTCCACGCCGCGGAATACCAGCACGGCGGGCTCGACAACCGACAGACCGGTGACGCGCCCCAGCGCCTTATTGACATAGTACCGGACAGTCGTACCCGACACGGCGTTGCCGCCGGCATCGACCGCCGTCACCTCCACGCGGTAGGTTCCCGCCTGCTCATAGGTAAGCTGGAACGCGGTACCGGTCGTGCGCTGATCGGCAACCGTGACGCTGCCGTCCGGTGCCGTGACGCGAACCGTGTACGCGGCGGCGTTGACCGCATCCCATACGGCGGCACCCGCCTCCAGCCGAACCATCGGATCGTCGCAGGCGGCTCCGGTCTTCTGCCAGAGCGCGAACAGTGTCGTATCCGCCGTGAACAGCGTGCCGGCAGTCTTTCCGGTCGGCTCCTCAAAGCGGAAGGTGATCTCATCGGCGGTGTTGCTCATGCTGACCCACCAGCCGGCAAACGTGTAGCCTTCGCGGGCGGCGGGAACAGGCGCGCCGTAGAGCTTGCCGCCGACCGTCTGCATCGGGGCGAAGGTCTCCCCCTCGTAGCCGGCATCAAAGCTGACGGTAAACTCGGTCTGCCCGCTGTCTTCTCCGCCCAGCGGGCAAACAGCTTGACATCGGAGGTCACAGGCTCCGAGGCGACGCGGAAGGACTCGCTGTACGCGGCATCCTTGTACCAGCCGAGGAAAACGTAGCCCTCGCGGGTCGGGGCGGCTGTTCCGGCAAGCGTCTTGCCGTTGAGCACGGTCACGGGAGCCACAGCGGAACCGCCCGCCGTGTCAAAGCTGACCGTGTAGTATATCTTCTTCAGGAAGCGGTACTCCGCGCCCTCGTAGGTCAGCGTAACGGTATCGCCGTCCAGGGAGGCAGTCTGCGACCAGCCGTTGCCGTCGGACATGGACAGGCTCGTGCCTTCCAGTCTGTATGTACCGGTCTTGACGGTGTTCTTCACCGCGAACGTGACTTTGTCCGTACCCTTGCCCAGCATGATGAAGTACTCTTCATCCGCATCGGCGTCGTAGAAATAGTACGCAACCGCGTCTCCGCCCGTCTGGTCATCCGGTGCTCCGGATTCGGTTCCGGACTCTGTACCGGTCTCCCCCGAAGGCGTCTTGCCGCAGCCGCACCCGAAAAGACCCACAAGAATCAGGCAGGTCACAATCATCAGGAGCGTTATGTGCAGCCATTTCGTTTTCATTTTCCGCTATACCTCCATTCCGACACGTTCTATGTTCAGGAATAAAAAACATTATAGCATCCGTGTCGTTTTTTGTCAATGGTCATTATACACATATTTATTCAGACCGAAATAATTTGTTTTTACACGACTAACCCCGCCCGGATCGGGTTATTCCGACCGCATAACGACTTTCCGGTTCCGGTATACCGGAGGGGCAGGGGCGGAATGCTCCCGGCGGACGTCGGACAGCCTTTATTGTGCCGTCAAAAAGCCCGCTCCGACCTCCAAAATGCCGTTCCCGCCGCTCTGCGATTTTTTATTTTTGCACAACAATTTTTCGGGTATCAGCCCCTGCATTTTTCACAGCCGGGCGCGCAGGCTTGCTTGCAGTCTTCTTATTGTGTACCGTGCGCCGGTCGCATTTTTGTGCGAAACCATACAAGTGTCAGCGAAGCATTTGTTCTTTTTGGGTAAACAGGCGTACTTTCCTTTGCGGCGGTGTCACACTGTTTTGACAGCAGGAAAGATGCATATACTTTTAGAAAATATGCATATATGTGAATAAATATACAAATGCAGAGCGCGGCAGTCAAAATTGTTTCTCCCTGTTGTTTACACTCCGGAAACACTTTTTGTGGTATACTGATACCGTTTTTTATACACCACCCAAACAAAAAAAGGAGAATCAATACATGAAAAACAGAAAAGCTTCCCGATGCCGCCTTCTGCGCCTGCTGTCCGTCCTGGGTCTGCTGTCCGCCGCCTTCCTGCTCTGCCTGCTCGGCAGCTGCCGGAACGCAGCGTCGGACTCCGACACGGAAACACGATCCGATGCGGCAACCGGAACCGCAACCGAGCCGACAACCGCCGCGACCGGATCGGCAACGGATCAGAACAACACCGAAACCGACACCGCGCCCGAGCAGACCACCGCAGCCGGCGAAACCGTCGAGCCGGAGATCCGGCTGGACACCGTTACGGATGTGACTCTGCCGGACAGCAGCACGGAATTTTCGTGGACCCTCGCCAAGCAGCTGCTGGGGCTCTGCACGGGCAATACCCGCGAGGGCAGTACCCAGCGCTTTGAGAAGGCGGGATTCAAGGCGATTCTGCACAAGAATTATGACAAGCCGGATGAGGATCCCTCCCATACCAGCGCCTACTCGGTCGGTCAGAAGACCGTGACGTGGGGCGGCAGGGAGCGCACCGTTCTGCTGGTTTCCATCCGCGGCACCAACGCGGGCGAGTGGTACTCCAACGCGGACATCGTTCCGTCCCGCGACCCGAACGCGGCGTTCGCCGAGAACTTCTACCTCGCGGCACAGGACATCTATGAGGGGCTGAAGTCCGTGCTGGCGACCGTTCAGGATCCGGTCATTCTGGTCAGCGGACACAGCCGCGGCGCTGCGTGCGCCAACCTGCTGGGCGTTCTGCTCAACGCCGACCGGGGAACGAAAGACGTGTTCGTCTACACCTTCGCCTCGCCCAATACCGTCCGCAAAACGCCCGACGTGGACTGCTCCAATATTTTCAACATCATCAACCCCTGCGACCCCGTGACGGTCACCCCGGTGGCTTCGCTGGGATTCTTCCGCGCGGGCAAGGATATCACGTTGCCGGGTAACGCGGAAACCATAGCCAAGCTGAAAACGCTGGCGGACGCCATCGGCGCGCTCTCGCCCACCATCACTTCCTATTATGAAGATAAGCATTCCCTGACCGGTCCCGGTCTGTCGGCGGACGGTCTGAGCGCCTACGATCTGTCGCGCGCACTGGCGGATATGTTCATACAGGCGACCAAGCCCGGCGGAAACGACACGCCGCTGGATCTCAGCCAGCTGCTGTCCGTTCCGGAGGACAGCGACTTCTACCCCTTCGTGCAGGTGGTCTCCTCACTTTACGTCAGCGGCGACATGAGCAAGCTCTTCGGTCACCATATGCCGGAGGTATACCTGAGCCTGATGCTCACCGCCGAGCGGAAGGCGTAACGCGCCCGCCGCATACGGACGGAGGAAGTACCGACACATGGCATACATTGAATTTGACCGCGTATGCAAGCTCTATCCACCCGCAACACGCGCGCTGGACAACATGAGCTTTACCGTGGAGAAGGGCGAGCTGTGCGTCATCGTGGGGGCACAGCGGCGCGGGCAAGACCACCCTTCTGAACATTCTGGGCGGCATGGATACCGCCACATCCGGTCACGTCCGGCTGGACGGGCGGGAGATCACCGGTCTCGGCGGGCGGGCACTGACCGAGTACCGCCGGAACGATGTCGGATTCGTTTTTCCAGTTTTATAATCTGGTGCAGAATCTGACGGCGCGGGAAAATGTGGAGCTGGCGGCGGAAATCTGCCGCGAGAGCCTTCCGGCGGAGGAGGTGCTGACAAAACTGGGGCTTGCCGACCGCATGGATAACTTCCCTGCCCAGCTTTCGGGCGGCGAACAACAGCGCGTTTCCATCGCACGGGCACTGGCGAAAAACCCCAAGATGATCCTCTGCGACGAGCCGACCGGTGCGCTGGACTACCAGACCGGTAAGGCGGTGCTGAAGCTACTGCAGGACACCTGCCGGGAGACGGGCAAGACCGTACTCATCATCACGCACAACAGCGCGCTGACCCGGATGGCGGATCGTGTCATCCACATCCGCAGCGGGCAGGCGGTCGGCACCGAGGTGAACCGCACCCCGACGCCGATCGAGCAGATCGAATGGTAAGCGGCGGCGCGGCGCGTTAAAAAAAGATGAAAAGAACAAGACGCATAAATATTCTGCGGAGCATCCGCTCCAGTCTCAACCGCTTTCTGTCCATTGTGGCAATCGTGGCGCTCGGCTCCGGCTTTCTGGCAGGACTGTACGCCGCCTCGCCGGATATGTTCGAAACGGCAGACAGTTACCTCGACGATTACCGGCTGTACGATCTGGATATGAAGGCGCCGGTCGGGTTCACGGCGGATGACGCGGCAGCCGTCGCCGCCCTGCCGGGCGTGGAAGCACTGCTCGCCGCCCGGTGCGCCGATATGGTGCTGGAAACAGCGGACGAGCCGCGCATCACCGCGACAGCGCGCGTTATGGGCACGCTGGGTACAGACGGCTTTCTGTCGCTCAACCGCTTCCGACTGACCGACGGGCGTATGCCGGAGCGTGCGGACGAGTGCGTGGTACAGACCACCGCCGGTCGTTACACCGAGAAGGCACTGCATATCGGGGACGTGCTGGAAATCTCGCGGGAGAATACCGACTACGGGGCGCTGTGCGGCAAGGTCACGGCAACGAAACTGACCGTGGTCGGGATCTGCGAGAGCCCCATGAGCATCAGCGTGGTGGCAGAGCCTACCGCGGTCGGCTCAGGCAATATCACGCATATGGTCTACACCCCGGCGGCACTGTTCACCGGGGACACATACACCGACCTGTTCCTGACGTTGGAGGGCGCCGCCGTGCTGGACGCCTTCGGCGATGCGTACAAAGCGCTGGTCGCGGAGTTTGCGGATCGGTACACGCCGTTCGCCACCGACCGCGCCGCGGCGCGTATCGACGGACTGAAGGCACAAGTGCAGGACACAGTCCGCCGCCTGCGCGCCACGGTACAGTCACTGGAGAGCGCCCGGCAGACCGAGCGCACCCTGCTTGCCGCCCTGCCGGAGCAGATCGCCGCAACGCGCCGCACGGCAGAAGCACTTGCCGGCTCCTCCCAGCCGGGTGCCGCCGCACTGGCGCGGGATCTGGACAGGACTGCCGATGCCCTGCAAGCGCGGCTGGACGCATCCGGCGGTGAGGTGCCGGAGTCACCCGTCCTGACCGAGGCGCAGGCAGGGCTGGAAACCGCGCAAAGCACGCTGAACAGTCTGGAGCTGGCGCGGGACACCGGCTGGCTGTTCCGCACGCGGGAGGACAACACCGGCTTTGCCAGCTACAAGGGCAATGTCGGCAAGGTTGCGGCACTGTGTCACATTTTCCCGGTATTCTTCTTCCTGGTCGCTCTGCTGGTGGCGCTGACCACCATGACGCGGCTGGTGGAGGAGAACCGTACCCAGATCGGAACGCTGAAGGCAATCGGTTTCTCCGGCGGGCAGATACTGTCCGAGTACATTCTGTACAGCCTTGCCGCATCGGTGCTGGGATGCGCCATCGGGCTTACGGTCGGGTTCAGGCTGTTCCCCGCCGCCATCAGCAGTGCCTACGGCATGATGTATTTCCTGCCGGATACCGCAACGCCCTTCCGCACCGACATCGCCATTTGGGCGGCGGCGGTCACGGTTGGCAGTATCCTGCTGGCGACGCTGTGGGCAACGTGGGCGGAGTTCCGCGCCTGCCCTGCCGCCCTCATGCGCCCGAAGGCACCCGGCGCGGGCAAGCGCATCTGGCTGGAGCATATTCCCTTCGTATGGCGCCGGCTTCCCTTCTCGATCAAGGTCACGGCGCGCAACCTGTTCCGGTACAAAAAGCGCTTTATTATGACCGTGGTCGGGGTGGCGGGCTGCAGTGCCCTGCTGCTGACCGGATTCGGACTGCGGGATTCCATCAACGACATTGTGGATAAGCAGTACGGGGAGATCTACCGGTACCAGCTGACGGTCCTCACGGACTCCGCCGATGCGGCGGAATCCGACGATGCACTGCGGGATTTCCTCGCAGACAAAACCCGGATCGCGGCACACCTCTCCTTCTCCAGTCAGAACGGAAAGGTGCTGTCCGGCGGCACAGGCGGAAGCGTGAGCATTTGCGTCCCCGCCGATCCGGACGCTTTCCCGGATTTCATCACGTTGCGGGAGCGCCGGAGCCGGAAGCCGATCGCGCTGGATGATTCCGGCGTCGTGCTGACCGAAAAGCTGTGTGAGGAATTGGGCGTGCGCGCAGGCGACCGTGTGACGCTGGAAAACGCCGCCGGACAGCGGGCGGATATCCCTGTTTCCGGCATCACGGAAAATTACCTGACCGCCTATGCCTACCTGACGCCGGAGGTCTACCGCACCGCCTTCGGGCAGGAGCCGTCCTTTACCACGCTACTGTGCCGTGCCGCCGACGGTATTGACGCGGACAGATTGACTCAGGGGGCGCTTGCCGGGGAGCACGTGCTGTTTGCGCGTTCCTCGCTGAGTCTGAAGCAGACCTTCGCAGACAGCATCAAGAGCATCGACGCCGTGGTGTTCGTGCTGATTCTGTCCGCCGGACTTCTGTGCATGGTGGTGCTGTACAACCTGACCAACGTTAACATATGTGAGCGCCGCAAGGAGCTTGCGACCATCCAGGTGCTGGGCTTCTACCCGCGCGAGACCGAGCGCTATATCTTCCGCGAAACCAATACGCTGAGCTTTCTCGGCGCGCTGGCCGGGCTGGGTGTAGGAGTCTGGCTGCATTCCTTCGTCATCCGCACGGTCGAGATCGATCAGGTCATGTTCGGTCGTACCGTCTACCTGCGCAGCTATCTGTTTGCTCTCCTGATCTCCGTCGGCTTCACGCTTCTCTGCAACCGCCTCATGGCACGTGAGATCCGCCGCGTGGACATGGTGGAAGCAATGAAAGCGAACGAATGACAGCCTGCCGGGAGCCGAAAGCCCCGGCGGCGTCACGCGGGGACTGCCTTGCGGCAGCCTCTGCACAAACGCCTATACCAATCCCGCCCCGCCCTCCGCTTCAGGCGAAGGAACGGGGCGGGATTCTTGTAGTGCTTGCGGCGCTTATGC
This sequence comes from Oscillospiraceae bacterium, assembly GCA_022009675.1. Lineage (GTDB taxonomy): Bacteria > Bacillota > Clostridia > Oscillospirales > CAG-272 > CAMEON01. Next base: position 258,494 of record CP091718.1, read on the forward strand.
CTCCAGCTGCCTGCCGAGAAATCCGGCGGCTGTCTGGATGAGTTTTGCCTCCACGTCCGGGCTGACAGACGCGCGATCCCCGGCGCCTTCCTCCGCCTGCGCGGCGGACACCACACAGCCCACAATGTCCCCCTCGCTCAGAATGGGCATGGCACAGTGGATATAGTGGCTGTCACTGTCACGCACCAGCGGTTTGCGCTCCTGCCCCTCGGCATAATGGTACAGGCTCCGCCCTTCCAGAATGCCTTCCAGCGCCTCAGACAGCGCCTTGTCGCTGTACTCCTTGCGCGGGATGCCGGCGCAGGCAATCACGCTGTCACGGTCGCAGATCGCAACGCACAGCCCGCAGGTCTTGTGCAGAGTCTCGGCATACTGCCCCGCAAACGCCGACAATTCCCCGATGGGGGAATACTTCTTGAATATGACCTCGCCCTCGCGGTCTGTATAGATTTCCAGGGGGTCGCCCTCCCGTATCCGCATTGTGCGGCGTATCTCCTTCGGGATAACGACGCGCCCGAGGTCGTCGATCCGTCTGACAATTCCGGTTGCTTTCATGTTCAGAACATCCTTTCTCGCGGCGGCGGGCGCATCGCGCATTCCGGTCCGCGCCCTCCGCAAGGGTTTTCTGCACTCGCGGAAAGGCGGGTCGCGCCCTGCTGTGCCCCCCACGACGGACGATTGCCGCATGGTGGGGTACGTGGCTATTATTTGAAAAAGCGACAGGAATTATACCGTGTACGCATATTCTTTCAGGAATGGTTCCGAATTCTGCTTATCCGGCTGTCTGATGCAGAATTCCCGTATAAAAAAAGATCTCCGCAAAGAGCCCATCAAAGGAGCCCTCTGCGAAGATCTTTTTTCACGGTCGGGGAAAAAGCAGTCGCCGGGTCAGCCGTGTCCTGCCAGAGTCATCCGACCTCGCGGATCAATACCACCGCGCTGGAGTATGCAGGCAACCTGACGGAAAATCCCTTCCCCATGAGTTCTGCGCCGGTCACGGTGACATCGATGCGACCGTCCGTATCGGTAAGACGGTATGTTGCAGTAGGACGCAAGCCGTGAAGCCGGACGTTCAGACTCTCATCCCCGGAATTCTTCGGGCGGAATGCCTGGAAGAAGCCCGCGCCCTTGTCGGGATCGAAGAACTCCCACGCGTTCCACTCCTCGTCCGAAACGTTCCATTCGGTCAGCAGGTAGTAATCGGAATAGTAGAATTCCTTGACCTGCTCCCACTCGTTGACGCACTTCTCAATGAGTTTCCAGTCCACATTGGAGGCAACCACGTTGTAATTCAGCACAGGCATGGAGCTGAAGGACGCACGCAAGCCGTACTCATCGCCAATAGCGTACGTGCCGAAATAGGGGAACCACGAAAACAGCGCGGTATTCATGGACATCTTGATCTCCGGATCATGGTAGCCCGAATCGCTCTTGTGGAGCGGCACGGCACGGCGCATGGTCTCCAGGTCATTGCGACCGCCGCCTGCGGCACAGGCATCAATCATCATGTTCGGGAAACGCGCAATGAGGCTGTCAAAAAAACCATAGGTAACCCCTGCACATACAGGTTCTCGGTGATGCCTGCCTGCCCGCGCGGGTCGTTCGCCTGCCACTCAGACGCGGGATAGGCTACACCGTAGTCCTGGCGGTAGAGGTCGATATTGCCCTCCTTCAACACCGTGCAGACCCGTTCCAGCAGCCACTCACGCGCCTCGGGATTGCCGTAGTTTACAAGTTTCGTACTGCTTTTGGGCAGCAGCCATTCCTTTTTCACGCTCGTCGCGCCCAACTGCCCGACAGGCAGGCGCACAACCTCCGGCTCAAACCACAGAATGGTCTTGGCACCCACACTGTGCGCGTAGTCGGAAACATCCCTGAACTTGCTCGGGAAGCGGGACTCGTCCACATACCAGGTGCCCGTAGGCAGCCAGTTCTGGTCGAGCGACTGCGTCCCGGTCTTGTAATACCAGCCGGCATCCATCCACCAGTACCCCAGTTTCACACCGTTCGCATGATACTTTTTGATAGCGGCAATCTGGTTGGCGTCGGTCGCTCTGAACATTTCCTCGTAGGTCGAGGAGGATGCTGCCGCTGTCGCGGGGCTGAAGTTCCCGCCGTCGATCTTGCGCATATTGCACGCAATGAAAAAGTTGCGCCACAGGTTTGTCTCGCGGTTGCTGTCGTCCCCCTCGTAGAAAACGAAGGTGGACAGCGGCGTGCGGATGGTCTGCCCCGGTTTGAGATATGTATTCAGCTTGACCTGCCCGTCAGTTACCGTCAGCTGATCGCCCGTCGAGGAGAAGCCTGCCCGCCACTGCCCCGGCCAGCCGACGGCAAAGAACGCACCGCCACCGTTCCACTTCAGTTTGAAATAGGGGAAGCGGTTGTAGGTCGCACGCCCCGTCTCATTGTTGATGACAAGCTCCATGCCCGAGATGTTCATATCATAGGGCGTGTTGGCTTGATTGTCGTAGCCGCCGTCGCCCAGAATGCCGCTCAGATGCGGATTTGCGGCGGTCAGCGTGTAGTTACACCCATTGATCTCGGAAATCGCGGGGGAATTCTCGTTGCCGATGTTGGTGAAATACACCGTCCACTCGTACGCGGCATGGTAGGGATACAGGGTACAGATGAGCTTGATCTCGATGCTGTCCTTATACAGGAAGCGCACCGTCGTAGTCTCGGAGGTATCGGTGTTTTCCAGCGTGCGTCCCAACTCGGTAAAGTCGCGTCCGAAGCCGTTGTAAGCCGTGTCGCCCACCCGGAAAGAAACGGGGAATTTCGACATACTCTTCATGAGCGTGCGGAACTGCCGTACGGCTTTCTCCTTCTCGGTTCTGGTAGCGGCAACACTGCCCGTCGTATCGGGCAACCCGAACGGCTTGATCGGCGTTTTGTCAAACTGAACCCACAGCTGCATTTCACCGTCGATCGGTTTGCCGTCCTGGTACAGCTGCCCCGCCGTGATGTTGGACTGGAAATTCCAGATGCCGGGACCACCGTCGTTCGACTTGCTTCCGGGGTCATGCAAAAGAATCAGGTAGTTCCCTGCTGGCATGGACCGCCCCAGTTCAATCCTTGTAAATGCGCAGTCAACGATGTCCCTGACTTCCACGGACAGAAGGGCTTTCTCCGCGACCGTCGCCGAATAAGTACCCTTCCATTCGTAAATGGACAGTGTGCAGAACGTGTCCGGCACGCCCCATGCGGGAAATCCGATCGTCAACGCGGAGAACGGCGCGTTCAGGTGGAGTTGCAGTCCGGTCTTGTTGATTTTTGACTGGCGTGACGGTCGGATCCTGAAATGCCATAACATAGGCGGGATCGTCCGATTTGATGTTGTCCGCCAGTTTTTCGGGAGTCCACTCCTGGATCTCCGCGCTGAAATCATACTCCCTGTACACGATGGTCTCGGCGGCGGGTCCGGCTTCCCCGCCCGTTTCCGAAGCAGAGGATTCCTCTTCGGTCGCGGGCGCGGTTGGTTCCCCGTCCGTGCCGGAAGCCGTGACCGATTCTTCCGTCTGCTCACGCGTGCTTTCCATGGACTTGCTTGCGGTTTCGCCCGAGCCTTGTCCACCAGCGCCGTTGCAGGCTACAAATAAGCCGCACGATGCGAGTATCATCGCAAGCAGGATGTTCTTTTTTTCATGTGCAGTTCCTCTCATTTCTTTTTCATTTTTTTGTTACCAAAAAGGTGCTGTTTCACCATTATTAACAATTATACACTTGTCCTGCCGCCTCGTCAAGAGTATAATTTTACATAATTATCTTTGCAGAAAGGTACAGCATTGCTGTAACAAAGGAATTCTCCATGCCAAAGAACAGTCCGGATCTCCCGTTCGGTCAGTATCAGTTTTCACTATCCGATCCGAAGGACACGGAGGACATCATGACCGTTTGCCATGCGCTGTCCTCGCAGGAGCGCTTGACCATCCTCCGTATGCTGTATGCAGAGTCCATGTCCATTACCAAAATTGCCAGGGCGATCGGAATATCCGTATCGACCGCCTGTTTCCACGTCCGCACCCTGCAGGAAGCGGGGCTGGTAAACGTCACAACCATGCAGGGCAAGCACGGCACTCTGCAACTTTGCCAAAGCCGCTTTGTTTCCCTGAATCTGCTGACAACACCGACCCGGGAAATGGACGCGGGGGTGCATGTGACGCACGAAGTGCCTGTCGGACTTTACACGGGAGCGCATCTGGAGCCGGATGCGGGTTTTTGCACAGCAAATGAACAGATCATGTTCTCGGACGGCAACATTTTTACGCCGCGCCGTGCAGACGCACAGATACTGTGGGCGAGTGGCGGCTACGTGGAGTACAGCGTATCCAACACGCGGCGGGACAGCACGCTCCGGCGCTTTACGGTCACGCTTGAAATCTGCTCCGAAACCCTCAATTACTGCATCGGATGGAAAAGCGACATCACGTTCTGGCTGAACGGCGTGGAGTTGTGTACCAAGACCTCCCCCTCGGACTTTGGCGGGCGGCGTGGGAAGTTCACCCCTTCCTGGTGGCCTGATGCATCGACACAGTACGGGGAACTGATTGAGATTTCCGTAACCGAAAACGGCGTATCCATCAACGGCTTTTCAACGCAACCGGAAAGCGGTCCCACGATAGCGGATTTTGACCACGCCGAGACCTTTGTCCTGCGTATCGGGAACAAGGAGGACGCACGGCATCGCGGCGGGTTCAACATCTTCGGGCGCGGGTTCGGCGACTACCCGCAGGACATCAGCGTGGAAACGGTATATGAGGCGTAGCGGCAGTCCCCGGCGGAAACGGAACGGCAGGCAAATAATCATGAATTTACCCGATAGCAGGAATATGTTTACAGAATAATAATAAAATTGTGGTACAATGAAACGGATGCGGTCGGAAAGCAACGCTGTACCCGCCGCAACGGGAGGAAAAATGGAGAAGTACAAACCAATAAACCGCCGCCGCATGGAGCGCGTCCTGCCCCACATATGGGACGTAACGGATCTGTGCGACATCATTGAACGCCATGGGAACAAGACCCTGTTTCGATACTACGAGGGCAAGGATATTCAGAGCATGACCTATGCCACGTTCGGCACGCAGGTGCGGGAAGCGGCTGCCGCTTTTACGGCTATGGGTCTGTGCGGCGAAAAAAATCGCTGTCATCGGGGAAACCTCTCCGCAGTGGGTATGCACATATCTGGGCGCACTTGCCGCAGGATGCGTGATCGTACCCATGGACAAGGAGCTGGACACGGAGGAGATCCGCCGCTTTATCGCCATGGTGGATGCACGCGCCATCGTGTACAGCAAGAGTTTCAACGAGAAGTTCATCAAATCCATTTCGGACGGTGATACGGGCATCCGGTACTTTATCCCCATCACGCCTGCCTACGACAGCAGCTTTCGACAATAAGGTCATTGCCTTTGAACAGTTGCTGACGTGCGGACGCGAGCGTGTCGAGCGCGACGGCTACCACTACCCCATCGTCCGCAACCGCGAAAAGCTGGCGGAAATGCTGTTTACCTCCGGCACCACCGGCACCAGCAAGTGCGTCATGCTGTGCCAGAAGAATATTTTTGCCGCCGTCAATGCGGCAGTGGAGACTGTCTGCTTCTCCGCAGATGACGTGGTTGTCTCCGTCCTGCCCATCCACCACACCTACGAGCTGATGTGCATCCTGGCCGAGATGGTGTACGGCATTGAGATATGCATCAACGACTCCCTGCGCCATGTCATGAAGAATTTCCAGCTCTTCAAGCCGACGGGGCTGGTGCTGGTCCCGCTGTTCATCAATACCATGTACGCCAAGATATGGTCCGAAGCCCAAAAGAGCAAGAAGGAAACCATCCTCAAGGCAGGTCTTGCCACCTCCAAGACGCTGATGGCGGTAGGCATCGACGCACGGCGGAAGATATTCAAGTCGGTTCTGGACGCCTTCGGCGGGCGGCTGGATCACATCATCTGCGGCGGCGCCAAGCTCAATCCTGACCTGATCGCGGCTTTTGAGGATTTCGGAATTTCGATCTTTGAAGGTTGCGGCATCACCGAATGCTCCCCGCTGACCTGCGTCACGCCGTACTTTGCACGCAAGTACGGTTCGGTCGGTCCCGCCGTTCCCTGCTGCCGGGTGCGCATCGACGAAAAGACCGGCTCCGGAGAGAACGAGGAAGGATACGTGGAAGGTGAGATACAGATCAAGGGTGACAACGTCATGCTTGGCTACTACAACAATCCCGAAGCAAACGAGGCGGCGTTCACGACGGACGGCTGGTACCGCACGGGCGACATCGGGTATATGGACGGCGACGGGTACATCTACATCACGGGGCGGATGAAGTCGGTTATCGTGCTGGAAAACGGCAAAAACGTCTTCCCGGAGGAGATTGAGGAGTATCTGGGCAAAGATCGACACCATCTGTGAAAGCGTCGTGGTCGGGCGGAAGGCGCCGGACAGCGATGCCATCATCCTGACGGCGGTGGTATTCCCCTGCCTACGACAAGTTCCCGACCGGTGCGAGCGAGGAGCTGATCCGGGAATCCATCCGGAACTCCATCAATGCCATGAACCGCCGCCTGCCCGGCTTCAAGCAGGTCAAGGCGGTGGAATACCGGCAGACGGAATTTGAAAAGACGACATCCAAAAAAATCAAGCGGCATCTTGTAAAATGACGGGCAGAGAAAGAGGCGGAACGCCAGCCGGCGGAGAGCCGGTCGGTCTGTACCTGCATATACCCTTCTGCCGGAGCAAGTGTCCCTTCTGCGACTTCTGCTCCTTTCCCGCGCCCGGATGCGGCAATGGTTGAAGCATACGTGGACGAACTGATCCGCCGCATCCGGCTATCCGGGGCGGCGGAGGCGGCAGCGGCGGGCGGCGTGCAGGCACTGGACACGGTGTACATCGGCGGCGGAACGCCGACTCTTTCTGACTCCGTCGCAGGCGGCACGCCTCATGGAGGCGGTTCATGCCGCCTTTTTGTCCTGCCGGATGCGGAAGTAACCGTGGAGGGCAACCCGGCGGCGCTGACGGCGGAGGGGCTGGCGGCATTCCGCGCGGGCGGCGTCAACCGGTTGAGCCTTGGCGTGCAGTCCGCCAACGCGGACGAACTACGGGCGCTGGGGCGCCTGCACAGCTTCCCGGACGCCGTGCGGGCAGTGGAAACTGCGCGTGCGGTCGGTATCGGAAATATCAGTCTGGATTTCATGATCGGCATTCCGGGGCAGACGCCGGACAGTCTGCGGCGGACGCTGGAGGCGGCGTTGGCACTGGAGCCGGAGCACCTGTCGGCATACTGCCTGAGTCTGGAGCCGGGGACGCCGTTCGGGCGGCGCGGACGCGCAGGACTGGGACTGCCTGCCGACGAGGACGAGGCGGCGGAGCAGGCATCGGCTCTGTACGAGCTGTCGGCGCGCCTGCTGTCGGCTGCCGGATACGAGCATTACGAAATCTCCAACTATGCCCGTCCCGGTATGCGCTCCCGTCACAATCTGCACACGTGGCAGGACAAGCCCTATATCGGGCTTGGCGTGGGCGCGTACTCCTACCTGCACAGCGTCCGCTTCGGGCAGTCACGTGACCTTTCCGCTTTCCTTGACGGCAGGGATATCACGGTGGATCGCTACATCCCGGATCGCCGCGAACAAATGGAGGAGTATATCATGCTCGGACTGCGTCTCGCGGAGGGTATTTCCGAAGCAGACTTCCGTACCCGCTTCGGCGTGGACTTTTGGGCAACGCGCGGGGCTGTCTGCGAGCCGCTCCTCCGCGCCGGACTCGCCCGCCGTCCGGACGGACGCTTTGCCCTCACCGAATCCGGCTGGCTTGTCTCCAATGCGATCCTCGCCGATCTGGTGTAGACCGTTATCCGGAGGCGGAGGTTTCGGACGGTCCCGGCTTGCCGGAGTGGCAGCCGCGCCGTCTGCCAAGGCACAGAACTTCCTGTCTGAAAGTATTTTTCAGACTTGCGCCCCCGAATAAATCGACGTTTCCTTTATGCCACGCCTTGACAACCCGCAGGATTTGGTATATAATATGGTATCTTTAGCGTAAAATCGCGCGGCGTACCGCGCAGGCATCGAAAGGTTGAATAATCGTATGGCAAAAGAAAAAATGGTAGAGCAGATCACCTCCATGGATACCGACTTCGCTCAGTGGTATACCGACGTGGTCAAAAAAGCCGAACTGGTTGACTACTCCGGCGTGCGCGGCTGTATGGTCATCCGCCCGTACGGATACGCCATCTGGGAAAACATACAGAAGGATCTCGACGCACGCTTCAAGGCATTGGGACATGAGAATGTGTATATGCCCATGTTCATTCCGGAAAGCCTGCTCCAGAAGGAGAAGGATCATGTAGAGGGCTTCGCGCCGGAATGCGCCATCGTCACCATCGGCGGGCAGAATCAGCTCTCCGAGCGTCTGATCGTCCGCCCCACATCCGAGACGCTGTTCTGCGAGCACTACAAGAATATCATCCAGTCCTACCGCGACCTGCCCAAGCTGTACAACCAGTGGTGCAATGTGGTACGCTGGGAAAAGACCACCCGCCCCTTCCTGCGGACATCCGAGTTCCTGTGGCAGGAGGGACACACCATGCATGAGACCGAGCAGGAGGCACGCGAGGAAACCCTGCGGATGCTGGGCGTCTATGCCGACTTCTACCGGGACACGCTTGCCATTCCCGCTATCACCGGCCGCAAGACCGAAAAGGAAAAGTTCGCGGGCGCCGAGGAGACCTACACCATCGAACCGATGATGCACAACGGCGTAGCACTGCAAGGCGGCACCTCCCACTACTTCGGCACCGGATTTACCAGAGCGTTTGACATCACCTTCACCGGGCGCGACAACCAGATTTACTACCCGCATCAGACATCGTGGGGGCTTTCCACCCGCTCCATCGGCGCCATCATCATGACGCACGGTGACGACAGCGGTCTGATCCTGCCGCCGCGCGTAGCGCCCATTCAGGTAGTCATCATCCCCGCCGCCCAGCACAAGGAAGGCGTCCTGGAAGCCGCCGGCGCGCTCCGCGACCGGCTGACGTCTGCCGGAATCCGCGTCAAGCTGGATGATTCCGAAAACTCTGCCGGCTGGAAGTTCAGCCAGTACGAAATGAAGGGCGTGCCGGTGCGTCTGGAGATCGGTCCCCGCGATATCGCCGCCAATTCCTGCGTGCTGGTCAGCCGCGTGACCCGCGAGAAAAAGTTCGTGTCGCTGGACAATATCACGGACGAGGTCAACGCCATGCTGAATCAGGTACACGACGAGCTGCTTGCCCGTGCACAGAAAAACCTGGAGGAAAAGACCTTCGTGGCGCATTCCTACGAGGAGTTCCTGGACATTGCCGCCAACCATCCCGGCTATATCAAAGCGATGTGGTGCGGCGAAACCGCCTGTGAGGACAAGCTGAAGGATGTGACCGGCGGCGTCAAGTCGCGGTGCATCCCGTTCCATGAGGATACCGTCTCCGACGTGTGCGTCTGCTGTGGCAAACCCGCCAAGCACATGGTGGTCTGGGGAAGACAGTATTAAGGGAACGCCGATTCAGGCTACCCATCGGATACAGTTCCGGGGTCCGGGGGGCTCTTTCGGGAGTCCCCCGGTGCTTCCTCGGTAAGCAAGGAGGTCCACATGACCGGATACACAGCCCGCAGCCGCCGCGGGACCGCCGAGGCGGTCCGCTCCGCCCTGCACGACTTTTTCCGACGTGTGGACCCCGTTTTGCTTGTCTGCACGCTGGTACTGACCGGTCTCGGACTGCTCACGATATGGGGCGCGGTGGACAATTTCGGGCAGCGCAAGCTGAAAATGCAGTTTGCCATGGCGGTGCTGGGCATCATCATGACCTTTGTCGTGGCGAATCTGGATTACCATATCATTCTGGAGCGTCTGTGGCTGCCGTTCCTCATCTTCTCGGTCGGCATCCTGGCGCTGACGCTGGTTGCGGGCAGCACCGGCGAAGGCATTGAGACCTCCAACAAGAGCTGGCTGACCGTCCCGGTCGTCGGGATCGCCATCCAGCCCTCGGAATTCGTCAAAATAACGTTTATCTGCACCTATTCCCGGCATCTCGCCCTGGTGCAGAGCCGTATCCGCTCCCCGCGCGTTCTGCCGTGGCTGGCTGTCCATGCCCCTGCTCATCGTGGGTCTGATCCTGCTCTCCGGCGACCTCGTGTGGCGCTGGTGTACATCGCCATGATTCTCCTGCTCCTGTTCTGCGCGGGACTGCCGCTGTGGTGGTTCGGGGGCGGGGCGCTGGCAGGGGCAGTGGCTCTCCCGTTTCTTTTGGAACAGACTGCAACCCTACCAGCAGGAGCGTATTCTGGTGGGATTCAATCCGGAGCTTGACCCGCTGGACAAGGGCTGGCAGGCACTCATGAGCCGCCAGTGCATCGAGAACGGCGGTCTGCTCGGTGTCGGACTGCGCACCGGCGGCAACTATGAGGATCTTGCCGCCTCACACACCGACTTCATCTTCGCCACGGTATGCGAGAAATTCGGCTTTGTCGGCGGACTGCTCGTCATCGCGGTGCTGGCGGTCATGGTCTGGCGAATCCTGTGGATCGGGCGGCAGGCAAGCCACGATGCAGGCTTCTACATCTGCATGGGGGTTGCGGCGGTGCTGATCGCGCAGTCGGCAGAGAACCTCGGTATGTGTCTGGCTCTGCTGCCTGTTGTGGGACTGACTCTGCCCTTTGTATCCTGCGGCGGTTCCTCCGTGCTGGCGTCCTTCATTCTGCTCGGCATGGTGCATTCCGTCGCGGCGCACAAAGCCGACAAGGCGGGTGGGAGAGTAAGCGATTCTCCGGAAACCCGCTGCCCGGAACACAGGAAGAGGGAGCGGCGAATGCCGCTCCCTCTTCCTGCTTTATTTGGTCAGTTTGTAAACCGTGGTTGTCTGCACATCATTGACTGTGGTTTTCACGGCCAGCCAATTGTTTTTTTGCCCGATGAAACGAAACGGGCAGAGGTGCCGTTGGGGTAGGTGCCCAGCAGCTCGCCGCGGTAGTTGTACAGGTACACATTGTCGGTATCGCGGGTCAGAATGAGACTGTCCGCGGTACTCAATATCTCCCCCTGCTTATCTTGGTCACACGGGAGGGGCACGGTCTGCCCGCCGTCAAACACATACAGGAAGTACTCCTGCGTTTCAGAATCCTGCAGGACGGCATACATGGCTGCACAAGCCGTCACGCGCAACTTGCCGCCCTCCAGGACAACATCTCCGGATTCATCGTAAATGTCAAAATAATCAGAAAAGCGATCCCAACCTATCCTGAACTGATAGGTACCACTGACTTCAACAGCCGACTTGAGCAACTTACCGGATTTGTTGTACAGCTGGAATATATAGTTGCCTCCTGCCCACAGCTGCACCATCCAAAAGTCTTTGCCCAGCGGGTATGGCACCCCAACAGGCGGCACGTTGGACAGCTTTTCCACGGGGTGAACTGTACCATCATTGTCCATGACTGCCCAAACCATTTGGCTGTCAATCCGCCCGTTGCCGTCAAGGGGCGTGTACGCAACGATGTTATCCACCTTATCCGACAGGTCTGCCCTTTTGGTTTCATAGGACCGCCGGCTCTGGTAGTTATAGTACCGCCGGCTTTTGGCAATTAACCAAAAACACCGTCAAACGAAATCGATCGTACCTCTCCCGTCTTAACTGACAGAATCAGCGTGCACAGGCGGATCAGCTTTCCGTTCTGTTCAAAATCGTACTCATCCTCGGTTATACGGGTGTTGTCCGTTTTACCCACTTCAAGCTGATATTGGATCAGCACGTCGCCGTTGTTGAGCATTCTGCAAAAGCCGGATTCCTCCACCGCATCGGACGGGAACTGGTACTGTGCGACCGGGTTCATACCAAGATCGTATACCGTCAGCATCCGCCCGTCGGTCGTCTTCAACTCCATCATATATCCGTCGGACGGCCGTTCCGCATAATCAAGCACCGGGGGGGCCGCGAAAGCACGTGCAAGGGGAATGCCGGAGTCTTTTACCTTACCGTTTTTGATGCGGTACACCGAGGATTTTGCGTACAGGAGATCTCTGTCCAAAACAGAGGCGCCCTCGGCACGGAACTGTTGCTTTCCCGCAGCATCATACAGTGTCAAAACCGAGTCGCCGCCATCCTGCGGCGTCTGGACACTGTACAGATCTCCGTCCAACAGGTGAACCATTCGCCGCTCATGGTACGCTTCCGATTCGTACAGTTTCTTCCCGCTTGCGAGATTGCAGACGATTTCCTTGAGGAGGGAGCTGTCCTCATTCCGGGTAATGAACAGTGCGAGGTTTCCGTACACCTCCTCCAACGTGCCCTTCTCACGGAAAACTTCGGTCGCGGTATTCAGCGTAACAGGCTTTCCGGGACGTGCGTCGTCGACATACAGTTTGTCAAGCGGAAGTGTCGCGCCTCCGCAGGCGGTCAGCAGTCCCAGGCATAGCGCGAGCAGGCAGACAAGACTGCCGACGCGCAGGTACTTCGTGTGTTTCATACGTACAGTGGCTCTCCTTCCCAAAGTCGGATTTTTTCTGTGCCGCCGGGAGCATCGCAAGCCTATCCGGCAACATCAACTACATTGTAGCATATATATGCCGGTTTGTCAATAGTTTTTAACAAATTGCAGCTGCCATACAAAATTTTGAGACCATACGGCACCGCCGCTTCCCCGCCTCCCCGTTTAAGAATCGCAGGTTTGCGGAATAATTATCCCGGAGTTTCCAATCTGTTTTCATTTTTCCTGTTTACAAATCGTCGGGGATGTGCTATAATAGCGATTCGATATACGGAGGGGGAATGCGTAGTGTACGGAGACAGGCATCCGGGGAAGATCCGCACAGCCGAGATCCTGTGTGTGGGAACCGAGCTGTTGCTGGGGGATATTGTGAACACCGATGCCGCTTTTTTTCTGTCCCGCCGTCTGGCTGAGCTTGGCATTGCCGTATACCGCCAGAGCGTGGTCGGGGACAGTCCGGAACGGTTGCGCATGGCACTGATCGAAGCGTTCGCAGGTCACGGGGCGCGCCAGCCGATCTGGTCATCCTGTCCGGCGGGCTGGGTCCCACCTGTGACGACCTGACCTGCCGGACGGTCGCCGCGTTCTTCGGACTGCCGCTGGAGTTGCATGAGCCGTCGCTCCAGCGCATCGAGGCGTACTTTGCCGCCCGCGGCAAGTCCATGACAGCCAACAACCGCAAGCAGGCATTGCTCCCGCGCGGCGCGACCGTATTCCCCAACGATTGGGGAACCGCCCCCGGCATGGCATTCGGAGACGCCAACCGGACGGTCATACTGCTACCGGGACCGCCCTGCGAACTGGAGCCGATGTTTGACGCCTGTGCCGCGCCGTTCCTTGCCGCCCGCGCCGAAGGCATTCTCGTCAGCCGCAATCTGCACATCATGGGCATGGGCGAAGCCGAGGTGGAGCAGGTGCTCCGTCCGCTGATGGAGTCGTCCGTCAACCCGACGCTCGCCCCCTACGGTCAGGCGGGGGAGGTGCGCCTGCGCCTCACGGCGCGTGCCGCCGACAGAGCGGAAGCCTCTGCTCTGTGCGACGGTCTGGAGAAGGCGATCCGAGCTCGTCTGTCGGCGCCTGCATTTACGGCACCTACATACCGGACGTGGAAACCGGACTTGTCCGCGTCCTGCGGGAGCGCGGCTTGACTGTTTCCTGCGCGGAATCCTGCACGGGCGGCATGATCGGGGAGCGCATCACAGCTGTCCCCGGCGCATCCGCCGTGTTCGCCGGCGGGTGTATCACCTACACCAATCAGGTCAAGCAGAACCTTCTTGGCGTTGATCCTGCCGTCATTGCCGCGCACACGGAGGTATCCGCGGAGGTTGCCGCCGCCATGGCGTGCGGCGTGCGGGCGCGGCTGGATACGGACATTGCACTGTCCGCCACCGGCTACGCCGGTCCCGGCGGCGGCACGGCAGAAAATCCGGTCGGAACCGTGTATATCGGGCTGGCAACGCGCACCGGCGTACAAACCTTCCGCCTGTCGTGGACGGCAAACAAAACGCGCGGCTTTATCCGGGAGGCTTCGGCTTCCTTTGCCCTGCGTGAGGCGCTCCGCGCGGCACTGCAGTTGACGCCCGCATCACAGTCGGGCGACAGAAAAAACTGATAGCGAAAGCAATACACAAACCGCCCCGTGCGGGCGGCAGGAGGTTAAAATTATGCAGAAATTCAGAAAAATCGGTATCCTGTCCTCCGGCGGCGACGCGCCGGGTATGAATGCCGCCATCCGTGCCGTCACCCGACGGGCACTGAGTCAGGGATAGAGGTCGTGGGAATCCTGGGCGGCTACGCCGGTCTTTTGGGCGCCGCCGATGAGAGCGATCCCGACGTCATCCGCGAGAAGCACCTGCGCCCGCTGGACGCGCACAGCGTCTCCAACATCGTGACGCGCGGCGGCACCATCCTGTACTCCAGCCGTTGCCCGGAGTTCAAGACCGAGGCGGGCATGGCGAAGGCACTCCGCGTCTGCCACGAGCAGAGCATTGACGCCATCATCGCCATCGGCGGCGACGGAACCTTCCGGGGCGCGACCGACCTGACCAACCACGGCATTCCCTCCATCGGTATCCCCAGAACCATCGACAACGATATTACAGCCACCGAGCTGACCATCGGCTTTGACACGGCGCTGAACACCTGCCTGCGCATGATTGATGACCTGCGCGACACGGCGGAATCCCACGCCCGCTGTATCATTACCGAGATCATGGGCAACGGCTGCGGACTGCTGGCGCTGTACACCGGCATTGCCTCCGGGGCGATTTCCATTGCTATCCCCGAGATTCCCTTTGACCTCGACTATGCCTGCCAGAAGATCGCCAACGCCCGCGCCGTCGGCAAGCGGGGCATGATCGCCATTTGCAGCGAAAAGCTGCCCGAGCTCGACGGGGTTCCCTTCACCGACAGCTATGCCGCCGAAATCCAGCAGAGAACTGACGTATGCACCCGCATCAACAGGCTGGGGCACATCATCCGGGGCGGAAATCCCACGCTGCGTGACCGCATGACCGCATCGCAGATGGGCGTGGAGGCTGTCAACAGCCTGCTGGAGGGGCGCTCCAACGTGGTCATGTGCGTCAACGAAAGCCGCATCTCCGCCGTTGATATCAACTTTGCTCTGGCGCTGGACAGGATGTACAAGGGCAAGCTGAAGGATGGGGATCTGGAAGGCTTCACCTCCTATCAGATCGCGCAGATGAAGGCACGCTGCGAGTTCCGCCGCGCCAAGATCGCACGCCTCTACCAGATGTCCTACGACATCTGTATGTGACAGCCGCCCTCCCGGACGGCAACCAAGGTCGGTTTGACGGCAATCTTCCGTTGCCGTCAAACCGACCTTTTGCTTTTCTGCCGTCCCATCACACAAAATTTACATTTAAGACTTGCTTTTGACGTGAAAATGTGGTAGGATTGTGTACACTGAGTCAGCGATGCATCCGGCACGCTGACGCAGGGTGCCGGCGGATTCCGCATACGGGATCCGGCAGGTGCCCTGTACAATAAACAGCTTTCAGGAGGTACACGAATGCAATGTAAGAGAATTCTGTGCGCCCTGCTGGCGTCCCTGATGATCCTGCCGCTCGCCGCTTGCGGCAACACGGAAGAGGACACCGGCACGTCGACAAGCACGACCAACGCCGCTACCGATGCGGAAACCGGTGAAGAGACAAAGGCAACGCTCGATCTGCCCGAGAAGCGGTTCGACGACTTTGAACTGACTTTCATCACCCGCGACGAGGCAGAGTGGTCCACCGTGGAAATTATCCCGGACACGACTTCCGATTTCGTCAACATAGCCGAAGCCGTGACCGAGCGGAATGAGATCCTCAAGTCGCAGTACGGCGTCACGCTCAAGGAGCTCAAGACCAATCCCTCGGAATACCCGACCAAGGTGAACAAGGAAACCATGAGCCCCTCGGGAGATTTCCAGGCAATCATCTCCCGGATGGATACCGCCGCAGGTCTGGTTCAGCAGGGTTCCCTGATTGATCTGTCCGCCGAGGAATGCACGCAGTACATCAACTTCAACAAGCCGTGGTGGGACGGCAAGATGGTAAAGGACCTTACCATTGACGGCAAGGTGTACTTCGCCACCGGCGATATCCTCACCAGCGACAACGACGGCACCTTCGCCCTGCTGTTCAACAAGAAGATTGCCACCGAGGTCAAGATGCCCGACCTGTACAAGATGGTCGACAACGGCACCTGGACGATGGATCAGATGTACACGTTTGAGGGACTCGCTATCAACGACAAGGACGGTGACGGCAAGCTCTCCTATGACACCGATGTCTGCGGCTTCGCCTACACCGGCGACTCTCCATTCTGCATCGCGTATGCCGGCGGTCTGCAGATTATCCGGCTGGAGGATGGCGAGCTTGTTTACAACCTCGATGTCACCCGTGGCTCGAATGTTGCCGACAAGGCAGTCCGCCTGTTCGCAAAGGATCTGACCGTGGATATGAACGCCCCCGGCACCAACGTCGTGGAGATCGGTCAGAAGTGCTTCGGCGAGAACCATGCCCTGTTCTTCGGCGAGTGCATGCAGTGTGTCAGCCGGATGCGTAACTACGATGTGGATTTCGGCATCCTGCCCTTCCCCAAGTACGACGAGGAGCAGACCAACTACTACAGCATGATGCACCTGGTCGGCGGCGTCGTCTCGGTTCCCCGGTCTGTGCAGGGCGAGGCACGCGAGCGCGTGGCTTACCTGCTGGAAGCCATTTCCTACCACTCCGTGAGCACGCTGACTCACCTCTACTATGAGCTGAACCTCAAGACCAAGAACGCCAAGGATGCCGAGTCCGGTCCTATGATCGACCTGATCCTTGCCAACCGCGTGTATGATGTGGCGTACACGTACCAGCTGGGCGGCGTTGTGGCTAACGTTGCCAGCGCCATGCTCCCCGACTCGAAGAGGAGTGTCGCCGTTGTGGGAAAGACTGCCGAGTCGTCCATCAACAGAGGACTGAAAAACCTCCGCAAGAGCATTGCGAAGGCGGAAAAGAAGTCTGCCTGATACCATTCCACAACATCCGGGGGACTGCCGCGTGCGGCAGTCCCCCCTTTTTGCGTTACGCGAAGCACGCAAGGAGAGCCCCCCGTTCCGCTTTCCGGCGGAACGGGGGGCTCTTAAGGAACCGCTGATTTATGATGCGGCAGTTCCTGTATATCCGGAGTATCCGGGCTTACTTCTTGAGCGCTTCCTCAACAGCCACGGCAACGGCGACCGTTGCGCCGACCATGGGGTTGTTGCCCATACCGATCAGTCCCATCATCTCCACGTGTGCGGGGACGGAGGAGGAACCGGCGAACTGGGCGTCGGAATGCATTCTGCCCATGGTATCGGTCATACCGTAGGAGGAAGGACCGGCTGCCATGTTATCCGGGTGCAGGGTGCGGCCTGTGCCGCCGCCGGATGCGACAGAGAAGTACTTGACACCGTTCTCGATGCACCACTTCTTGTAGGTGCCTGCAACGGGGTGCTGGAACCGGGTCGGGTTGGTGGAGTTACCCGTGATGGACACGCCGACATTCTCCAGCCGCATGATGGACACGCCCTCCGGCACGTTGTCTGCGCCGTAGCACCGGACAGCCGCACGGGGTCCGTTGGAGTACGCATGCTCGCCCACGACACTGACCGTCTCGGTATACGGATCAAACACGGTCTTGACGTAGGTAAAGCCGTTGATACGGGAGATAATCATGGCGGCGTCCTTGCCGAGACCGTTCAGGATCACGCGCAGGGGCTTGACACGAACCTTGTTGGCATTCAGCGCGATCTTGATAGCGCCCTCTGCGGCGGCAAAGGACTCGTGACCGGCGAGGAAGCAGAAGCACTCTGTCTCCTCGGACAGCAGCATCTTGCCGAGGTTTCCGTGTCCCAGACCGACCTTGCGGTTCTCTGCGACCGAACCGGGCACGCAGAACGACTGCAGACCGATACCGATGTTGGCGGCGGCGGTAGCAGCGGACTTGTCACCGGTTTTCTCCGCCTGCTTCAGTGCAATGGCGGCACCGACGGTGTACGCCCACTTGGCGTTCTCAAAGCAGATGGGCTGAGTCTCGGTCACAATGGTGTAGGGATCGACGCCCTTGGCATCGCAGATAGACTTGCATTCTTCGATGGAGGAGATACCGTATTCCTTCAGAACGCCGAGGATCTTCGCCTCGCGTCTCTCAATTCCTTCAAACTGTACCATTCTGATATATCCTCCTTCTCATTCCTTGCGGGGATCGATGTACTTCACGGCACCGTCCTCCGGGTTGAAGCGGCCGTAGTGACCCATTGCCTTTTTGTAGGCTTCGTTCGGCTCCATGCCCTTCTTGATGAAGTCGGTCATTTTGCCCAGCGACACGAACTCATAGCCGATGACCTGATCGTCCTCATCCAGTGCCATGCGGGTGCAGTAGCCCTCGGTCATCTCCAGGTAGCGGACGCCCTTCTCGCGGGTTCCGTACATGGTTCCGACCATCGAGCGTGCGCCCTTGCCGAGATCCTCCATGCCGGCGCCGATCACCAGACCGCCCTCGGAGAAGGCAGACTGTGTGCGGCCGTAGACGATCTGCAGGAACAGCTCGCGCATTGCGGTGTTGATGGCATCGCACACCAGGTCGGTGTTCAGCGCCTCCAGGATGGTCTTGCCGGGCAGGATCTCGGCTGCCATTGCGGCAGAGTGGGTCATGCCGGAGCAACCGATGGTCTCAATCAGCGCCTCCTCAATGACACCGTTCTTGACGTTCAGCGACAGCTTGCAGGCTCCCTGCTGGGGCGCGCACCAGCCCACACCGTGGGTATATCCGGAAATATCCGTAATCTGCCGCGCCTGAATCCACTTGCCCTCTTCGGGCAGCGGAGCAGGTCCATGATTGGGTCCCTGTGCCACGGTGCACATATGCTGAACTTCCTGGCTCATGGCATATGCGCAGGGCTTCGTGTTCTCATTGCTCATGTTTATTATCTCCTCCAGTTAATAGTGTACGGAAAAACTTACGGCAATACCGCGCCATGCACGGCTAAAGCCCCGGCGGTGCATTATACCGCCGGCAAGGTGCGGTGCTGCCTTACGGGAAAACGGTAAGGGGAAAGCCGGATGCAGAGGTCAGTCGCGTTCTCCGTCCGCCTCGCACGCCTCGATCAGCGGGGCGACGGCGCGCAGGTACGCCTCCCCGATCAGCATCGCGCCGTCCGGGGTGGGATGGATCCCGTCTGCCGCGTATTCGGCAGGATTCTCCAAGTGCGCCTCCCGCAGGATATCGTCCATCGGCAGGTATGCATCGGCATATGTCTCCGCCAGCCGCGCAAAAATCGCCTGCTTGCGCTTCAGCTCCTGCCTCATTTCGTCCGTGCCCCCGAACAGGAGCACCGGCTGGATGAGCAGGATGCGGGCGTGTGTGCGCTCACGGAGCGCCGTCAGGATCAGCCGCAGGTTTGCCTCAAACTCGGCATCGGTGGTCTCGATGTAGGTGAACGAATAGTGGTGCCAGACGTCGTTGATGCCGATCATGACCGACACGATATCCGGCTGGACATCAACAAAATCACTCTCCAGGCGGCTGACCAGATCAGCGGTACGGTTTCCGCTGATGCCGAGATTGACAAATTCAAACCCGGTATCCGGATAGCTGTCCTGAATCATAGCCGACGCATACCGCGGGTACCCTTCCCCCATATCGTGGGGGTTAGATCGGTCCCGTCCGGCGTCGGTCACGCTGTCACCCTGAAACAGAATCTTCATGGCGCTTGCCTGTTCCCTTCCCTTTCTCTCTGTGCTTTTTTGTTCTTGCGGTTTTTACGTCTTTCTGTCGGTCTGCTTGTCCTTACGGAACCAGCTCGCCGTACACCGTGCCGAAAGCGGCGGCGGCGTTGCATTCATCGGTGTCGATGTGCATGGCGAGAGCGTAGTTCGGGCTGACGCGGACGACCACATCGTCAAAGATGGTGGTGCGGGCAGACCGGATCAGAACTTTGACAATCTGTCCGTTGGTCACGTTGAACGCCTCGGCATCTGCGGGGGTCATATGGATGTGGCGCTTGGCGATGATAACGCCCTCCGCAATATCCAGCTCACCGGCGGGGCCGACCAGCCGCAGTCCGGGGGTGCCGGCGACATCGCCGCTCTCACGGACGGGGACATCCTTCAGTCCCAGCGCGCGTGCATCGGTGAAGGACAGCTCAACCTGATTCTTCGACCGGGTGGGACCCAGCACGCTGACTGCCATCTCCCCCTTGGGACCGACCAGACGGATCTTCTCGTTGGCGGAGGCAAACTGCCCGGGCTGACTGAGCATCTTTTTGACGGTCAATGTCGCGCCCTCGCCGTACAGAACCCGGACGGCTTCGTCGGTCAGATGGATGTGGCGTGCCGACGTCTCGACAAGAAATTTGTTTTTCCATTTCTCTTCCGTTCCTCTTTCCTGACAGAATAGTACATTTATCGGTGCGAACCAGTCTCCCCTATCGGAAAAAGACAAAATCCGCATACGTAGGTTATTATAGCATACTTTCATCCGCTTGTAAAGGTGGAAAATGAAAATCTTTTTGCGCAGAAGTATAAAAATTCCCCGCGCGGCAAAGCGTCACGCAGGGCAATACATAAAAACGCAGCCGCCGGACAAACTAAGGGCGGACGGTACGGATCCTCCGCGGCGCGCCGGAAGCGCGTGTACAGGCGGCAGGCTTTCCGCCGCCCGTATGTGCGTCCGCCGTGGCGGACAGGAAAGGACTGGTTGTTACCATGATCATGGATCGTATCGCGCTGATTATTTCCATCATCGGCGCGCTGAACTGGGGCAGCATCGGGCTGTTCCGCTTCGACATCGTGGCATGGATATGCGGCGGCTCCGCGTCGGTGTGGGCACGGATTGTGTACACCGTCGTGGCGCTGGCGGGTATCTGGTGCATCTCGCTTCTGTTCCGGACAAGGGAAACCTTTGAAGGTCTGGAGGAAGGCGACACAACTGCCGGAAAGTAAGGACGGCTCTGCCCGTACAGCACGCATCCGGAAAAGCAGACCGGGGATACCGCGCTCCTTCTCAACGGACGCGGTGTCCCCGGTCTTTGCGGTGGGCGGTCACCGGACATCACGGCTTCGGCTTGCCCTTGATCGCATTCCAGTACGTCGCCGCCGCCTGCTCGGTCTTGTTTCCGCCCGGGACGTAGTAGCGGCGCCCCAACAGGTCATCCGGCAGATACTGCTGTTCCACATAGTGATTCTCATAATCGTGCGGGTATTTGTAGCCCTTGAACAGCGGGCTTTGCAGATGGACGGGAATGCGCACGCCCCGCCCGGCGGTCACGTCCTCCGAGGCGGCGTGCAGTGCCATATACGCGGAATTGGATTTCGGCGCGGTCGCCAGCAGCAGGGCGGCGTGTATCAGCGGAATCTGCGCCTCCGGCATTCCCAGCTCACGCGCCGACTCACAGCAGGCACGCACGATGGCTGCCGCCTGCGGATAGGCAAGCCCGATATCCTCACTGGCAATAACCTGCAGGCGGCGGCAGAGAGAGAACATCTCCCCCAGCGCCAGCATTTTTGCCACATAGAACGCTGTCGCGTCCGGATCGGATCCGCGGATGGACTTCTGGAGGCACCCCAGCAGATCGTAGTGTACATCGTCGCTGAAGTTGCCGATGCCGGCGTCAAAAGCAGCAACGTGTTCCCGCGTGATAACGGCATCCGGCTCCAGCCCGGCGGCGAAGTAAGCGTTTTCCAGCAGTCCGACTGCCCTTCGGACATCGCCCTCCACACCGCCCGCCAGCAGCAGTCCTACATCGTCCGGCAGAGTCGTTGAGGTGGCATTCTGCGTGTTGAGCCAGTCCAGCGCCCGGTGCAGGACAGGGAGGCAGGCACGCGGCGCAACCGGCTTGAACTCGAACAGGGAGGAGCGCGAAATCAGCGCGTTATAGACGTAGAAATGCGGGTTTTCCGTGGTGGAGGCAATCAGGGTTATGCGCCCGTCCTCCATGTATTCCAGCAGGCTCTGCTGCTGCTTGCGGTTGAAGTACTGTATCTCGTCCAGGTACAGCAGGATGCCGGACGCCCCGAACATCCCGCCCGTCTCGGCAAGGATTGCCTTTGACATCCGCCAGCGAGGCGGTGGTGGCATTGAGTTTGTGGAACGCCATACCGGACGCGGCGGCAATAACCGAAGCAGCGGTCGTTTTACCGGTTCCGGGTGGTCCGTAAAAAATCATATTGGTCAGGCGCCCTGCCCCGATCATGCGGCGCAGTACGCCGCTTTTTCCGAACAGATGCTCCTGCCCGACAATCTCATCCATGGTACGCGGACGGATAGCGTCCGCCAGTGGTGTCTGAATCATGCGTGTACCCTCCCCGCCAGCCGGCGGCGCCCTTTTCTCTGTCGCTATTGTACTACACGCGGCAGGATTTGTCAAGGGCGGGCATACGGGTGAAGGTATCTTTTTACCGGGAGTGGTCCTTCGTAAGGAAACAGCCTGCCCGCCGGAAACCGCCCAATCACAGAAGCCGCACACCCGCCGCCTCACAAACGGCAACCGTTTCGGCATCCCACAGGGAGGACTGCACCTCACCGATATGGGCGCACCCCATCATGAGCATGCACAGCCGTGACTGCCCGATACCGCCGCCGATGGTCAGCGGCAGCTCATCCCGCAGCAGCATCTGATGGAACGGCAGAGCGCGGCGGTCATCGCAACCCGCCAGCGTCAGCTGCCGATCCAGCGACTCCGCGTCCACCCGGATTCCCATGGAGGAAATCTCCAGCGCCCGCCCCAGGACCTCATCCCAAAAGAACAGGTCGCCGTTAAGTTGCCAGTCGTCATAGTCTGGCGCCCTGCCGTCATGCGGCTTGCCGGAACGGAGACGACCGCCGATCTGCATAATAAAGGCAGTTCGGTGCTCCCGAAGCAACGCATCTTCCCGCTGACCGGGCGTCAGCGCCGGGTACATATCCTCCAGCTCCTGCGAGGTGATAAAGGTCACGTCGGGCGACAGCGAGACGGTAAGCTGCGCAAAGCGCACGCGCAGTGCGTCATTGGTATCGCAAATGGATTTGACAATGGCGCGGACGATCAGCTTCAGGTACTCCGCGTTGCGGCTCTCCCGCGTGATGATCTTTTCCCAGTCCCACTGATCGACATACAGTGAATGGACATTATCCAGTGCCTCGTCGCGCCGGATGGCGTTCATGTCGGTGTACAACCCGTTCCCCACGCTGAAATTATAGCGTTTGAGCGCCAGGCGCTTCCACTTTGCAAGCGAATGCACCACCTGCGCCTCGGCGTTGAGTGCGGGCACATCAAAGGTAACGGGGCGCTCCACACCGTTCAGGTTGTCATTCAGTCCGGATGCGCCGGTGACGAACAGAGGGGCCGAGACCCGCTTAAGGTTCAGCGCGGCGGCAAATTCGCGTTGAAAGGTACGCTTGATATGCTCAATGGCACGCTGGGTATCGTATTCATCCAGCACCGGGCGGTATCCGGTAGGGATCGTGATGCGGTTCATGGGCAGCCTCCTTGCCGGAGATGCATAATCAGATCTCCGAAATTGTAAAATTTCTGCCTATTATACCACGGCAGCCGGAAAATGTCAAGAGAAAATGAAAGAGTTTAATGGCAATCCTGCAAATATGCCGGGCAATAGTGCGTTTCCCCAGCCTTTTCCTGCCCACTCTGCCTTCTGCGGGAACCCCTGATGCGTGCAACGGCACATATTTTCCGCCCGCTTCTTGTCGGAAAACTCCGGGAAAAGTTCTTGGGGGTGGGGGCTTCTTTCAGGAAGCCCCCAACGTATCCCCGTATCCCCCATCTCCGCCGCGAGCCGCCACGCAAAATTTCCCGAAACCTCTTGCTTTTTCCGACAGAAATGGGTATAATAGAGGGAAGTGCAATCCCGCGCGGCAGATGCCGCCGGAAAGAAAGGAACTCTTCCGTATGAAACAGCTGAAACATCTTACCGATTTTGAGGGCGTCCGGGGTCCTGTCCTGACACTGGTCATGGACGGCGTCGGGCTGGCGCCGAACACCCCCGGCAACGCCGTCGCACAGGCGTACACGCCCACGCTGGACCGTCTGATGGCGACCTATCCCATGGTTAAACTCAAGGCACACGGAACAGCCGTCGGTCTGCCGTCGGATGACGACATGGGGAACTCCGAGGTCGGGCACAACGCCCTCGGTTCCGGTCAGGTTTTTGCGCAGGGCGCCAAGCTGGTCAGTCAGTCCATCGAGTCCGGCAAAATGTTTGCCTCCGACACGTGGCGCGCGTTGATCTCCAACGTAAAGGATCGGAACACCACCCTGCATTTCCTGGGGCTTTTTTCGGACGGCAATGTCCACTCCCACATTGACCACCTCAAGGCAATGATCGTGGAAGCCAAGAAGGAGGGCGTCCGCCGCGTGCGCGTCCATATCCTGATCGACGGACGTGACGTCGGCGAGACCTCCGCGCTGGAGTATATCAATCCCTTTGAAGCCTTCATGGCGGAGCTGCGCAGCCCCGATTTCGATATCTGCATCGCCTCCGGCGGCGGACGGATGCGCATCACCATGGACCGCTACGAAGCCAACTGGGCAATGGTCGCCGAGGGCTGGCGCACCCACGTGCTGGGCGAGGGACGGCAGTTCGCCACCGCCGCAGAGGCGGTCGAAACATACCGGAACGAGCTGCACGTCATCGACCAGGATCTGCCCCCGTTCGTGATTGCCAAAGACGGCAAGCCGATCGGCACCATCAATGATGGCGACAGCGTGATCTTTTTCAATTTCCGCGGCGACCGCTCCATTGAAATCTCCAAGGCATTCGACGCGCCTGCCGGACAGTTTGACAAGTTCGACCGCGTGCGCGTACCGGACGTGCTGTACGCCGGAATGCTGGAGTATGACGGCGACCTGCATATCCCGCACCGCTACCTGGTAAATCCGCCTGAGATCACCAACACCATGAGCGAGTATCTGGTCGGAACCGGCGTGCGTGAGTTCGCTATCTCCGAAACGCAGAAGTTCGGCCATGTGACCTACTTCTGGAACGGGAACAAATCCGGCAAATTCTCCGAGAAGCTGGAAACCTATGTGGAAGTGCCTTCCGACGTGGTACCCTTTGAGCAGCGCCCGTGGATGAAGTGTGCCGAGATAACCGACCGCCTGATTGCCGAGCTGGAGGGCGGCGCGTACAAGTATTATCGCGTCAATTTCCCCAACGGTGACATGGTGGGACACACCGGCTCCCTGCTGGCGACCCGGTGTGCCATGGAAGCGCTGGATATCCAGCTCGCGCGCATCCTCGAGGTCATTGACAAACTGGGCGGCGTGGCGCTGATCACTGCCGACCACGGCAACGCCGACGAGATGTACGAGATCGACAAGAAGTCGGGACAGCCCAAGGTGGACAAGGCAGGGCATTTCAAAGCCAAAACCAGCCACACGCTCAATCCCGTTCCCTGCATCATCTACGACAACACCGACGCGCGGGAGCACTATACCGTCAAGCCCGACACGGGCAGATTCGGACTGTCCGATGTGGCGGCGACCATGGTCAACCTGATGGGCTACGAGGCGCCCGCTATGTGGGACGAATCTCTCATCGAGGTTCACTGATACGTTATCTCCGGGGGATGTCGCAAGGCGTCCCCCGTCTTCGGAAGGGGGATACGCCATGCGACCGCAGGATGAACGTCGGCTCCTGACCGACCACTACGACGCCCTGATCGCGGAGAACAACGATCCCGTACTGGATCCGCCGGCACTGGCGGCATACATGGAACGCTGGGACGGGGCGCCGTTCATGGAACTGCTGTCCCTGGACGGCACGCAATCCGTGCTGGAGCCGGGTGTCGGCACCGGACGGCTGGCGCGTCGGGTGGCACCGCGATGCCGGCATCTTACCGGCATCGACCTTTCCCCCGCCACTGTCGCACGCGCACGGGCACATCTGTCCGGCTACGGCAACACGACCTTGCTGTGCGGCGATTTCATGACCTTCCCTTTCCGGGAAACCTTCGACCGCGTGTACGCGTCGCTGTTTCTGTTCCACATCCGGGATAAAGCCGCCGCGCTGGCACGGATGGCTTCCCTGCTCGCCCCCGGCGGGCGGCTGGTGCTGTCGGTCAGTCTGGACCGCGCGGAATGGCTGGATATGAACGGGCGGCGTCTGCCGCTCTACCCGGACGACCCGGATCGGACTGCCTCGCTCCTGCGCGCCGCCGGTCTGGTGCTGACCGACACGGTTCCGGTCGAGGCGGCGCTCCTGCTCGCGGCAGGCAAGCCGCAGGACAAATAACCGCCTATGCGACACCAAATCCGCACTGAATACTATTTTAAGGAGGAATATACCATGGAAAACGCTGTTCTGCACTCCCTCATTACCCGGCGGAGCGTCCGCCGGTACAAGCCTGACCCCGTCCCGCAGGAACTGCTGGATAAGGTCATGGAAGCCGGTCTGTATGCCGCCAGCGGCATGGGACGGCAGGGCTCCGTCATTCTGCAGGTGACGGACAAGGCGCTGCGCGACCGCCTCATGCGCCTGAACGCTGCCGTCATGGGGCGCGAGGACACCGACCCCTTCTATGGTGCGCCCGCCCTGCTGATCGTCCTGTCCGACCGGCAGTATTCCACCTACCTGTATGACGGCAGTCTCGTCATGGGCAACATGATGAACGCCGCCCACGCACTGGGACTGGGCAGCTGCTGGATCCACCGCGCCCGCGAGGAGTTCGATTCTCCGGAGGGCAAGGAGCTCCTGCGCACGCTCGGCATTAAGGGAGATTACGAGGGCATCGGAAACCTGATTGTCGGGTATCCCGACGGCGAGATTCCCGAAGCCAAGCCCCGCCGCGAGGGGCGGGTGTTCTACGCAAAGTAAGGAGCGCGCCGTGTACAGCATTCTGACACTGGACAACGAGAACGGCATGATGTTCAACCACCGCCGCCAGAGCCGTGACCGGATCATGCTGGAACATCTGGTCAGGCTCGCCCGCAGTCTGACGGCAGGCGGAACGGGACGGCTTCTCATGGCTCCCTACACCGCCGGACTGTTCCCGGACGGATTGCCGGAGAGCGCCGTTGCCGCCGCCGATTTTTCTCGACCGTGCGGGAGCCGGTGACGTCTGCTTCGTGGAGGACGCGCCGCTTGCGCCGCACCGGGCACGCATCACGTGCCTGTACGTCTTCCGTTGGAACCGCGACTACCCCGCCGACCGGCGGCTTGACCTGGATCTGTCGGGTTGGGAGCGGACGGAGCAGGAGGAATTTCCCGGCTCCTCCCACGACAAAATCACACTGGAGCGGTACCTGCCGCCCGCCACATGAAAGGAATCCGTATGTATACGACCCGAACCGGAACCACCCGCGGCGCCCGTTTGCGCGCCGCCCTGCCTGCACTGCTGCTCATCCTCTGCCTCGTTGGCGGACTGCTGTCCTCCTGCGCCGATCTGACCCTGCCCTTCCGACCGGAAACCGAAACGACGGCTGCGACGATTCCGCTGCATGCCATCCCCGCGTTTTTCCGGAAAGCCGTATGTCGAAATCAACGGGAATATTCCCTTCTTCATGGCGAACGAGCTGACCGCGGTGTCCTTTGAACATTACAGTGATCTGGACGGATTGGGTCGCTGCGGCGAGGCGGTGGCATCAGTCGGGCGCGACCTGATGCCCGATACCGACCGGGGCAGCAGCGGATCGGTCAAGCCGTCCGGCTGGGTAACGGTCAAGTACGACTTCGTGGACGGGAAATACCTGTACAACCGCTGTCATCTCATCGGCTACCAGCTCACCGGGGAGAATGCCAACGAGAAGAATCTCATCACCGGCACGCGCTACCTCAACATCAAGGGGATGCTGCCCTTTGAAAACATGGTGGCGGATTTTGTGAAGGAGACAGGCTACCACGTGATGTACCGCGTCACGCCGATGTTCGAGGGGAACAACCTGGTTGCGTCCGGCGTGCTGATGGAAGCACAGTCGGTCGAGGACGGCGGCGAGGGAATCCGCTTCAATGTCTACTGCTACAACGTGCAGCCCGGTGTGGAGATTTCCCTATGCTGACGGCAGCAGCCGCGCGGCGGACAGTCTCCCCGGCACCGGAACGGCGACGGGCGCCGCGACCGATGCCGCTGCAGTCACTTACATCCTGAACACGGCGACCGGAAAGTTCCACCGACCGGACTGCTCCGCCGCGCAGAAGCTGTCGGACGGCAAAAAGGAGACCTATACCGGCACCCGTGAAAGCCTGCTGACCGACGGCTATGAGCCGTGCGGCATCTGCAAACCGTAACGGTTCGCACCGCTCCGGGGAGGGAGATTCCGGCGCGGCTTCCATTCGATACACATTTTATCGATATATGCTATATCGATTCGTGATTCTGCCTATTGCAAAACCGTCCGATGTGTGGTATAATAGGGGCAAAGAACGCGGAAGGAGGGAGTCGCACCATGGCAAAGGCGGAGTTGTACCGTGCTACCATCGGGCGGTTGCCCTCCTATCTGCGTTTCGTGCGGGCATTGCCGGAGGACGTGACCTGCATCTCTGCCGCCGCCATCGCGCGGGGACTGTCGTTGGGAGAGGTGCAGGTACGCAAGGATCTGTCTGCCGTCTGCGGCGCGGGGAAACCGCGCGTCGGCTATGAGCGGGCGGCGCTGTGCTCCTGTCTGGAAGCCGCGCTGGGCAGCTGCACCGGGTGCGAAGCTGTTATCGTCGGCGCCGGGCGGTTGGGCTTGGCTCTGCTGGACTTCGGCGGCTTTACCGAATACGGCATCCATGTTCCCTGCGCCTTTGACCGGGCGCCGTCGGACGATCCGCGCATCCTGCCCATGGAGAGCCTTGCGTCGTACTGCCGCCTGCATCAGGTCGAGATCGGCATCATCACGGTGCCGACCGGCGCCGCGCAGGAGGTCGCAGACCGCCTGGTACACCTCGGCATCCGGGCGCTGTGGTGCTTCGCGCCGCTCCGCCTGCGCGTCCCGCCGGGCGTGACCGTGCAGTATGAGAATCTGGCACTCTCGCTCGCCCACCTTTACCAAAAGGTAAACCGCCCCGCAGACTGACCCGTTGCCGCAACCGAAAAACCAACTCGCAAGGAGGATTCACATGGAAACGAAGGAAAGACCGATTGTTGACAGCGTGGACGCGCTGGAAACAGCCATCCGCCGCGTGCGCGAGGCGGAGGCGCTCTACGCCCGTTACACGCAGGAGCAGGTGGACGCCATTTTCCGGGCTGCCGCCATCGCCGCCAATCAGGCGCGCATCCCGCTCGCCAAGCTGGCAGTCGAGGAGACCGGCATGGGCGTCGTGGAGGACAAGGTCATCAAGAACAACTACGCCGCCGAGTACATCTACAACGCCTACCGCAACACCCGCACCTGCGGCGTCATTGAGGAGGACAAGGCTTACGGCATGATGAAGATTGCCGAGCCGCTCGGCGTGATTGCCGCCGTCATCCCCACAACAAACCCCACTTCCACCGCCATCTTCAAGTGCCTGCTGGCACTCAAGACACGCAACGCCATCATCATCTCGCCCCACCCCCGCGCCAAAAAGTCCACCATCGCCGCAGCGCGCCTGGTACTGGATGCCGCCGTTGCCGCCGGCGCCCCCGCAGGTATCATCGACTGGATTGATATGCCCTCGCTGGAGATGACCAACCTGCTCATGAAAGAGGCGGACATCATTCTTGCCACCGGCGGTCCCGGCATGGTCAAGGCGGCGTACTCCTCCGGCAAGCCTGCACTGGGTGTCGGCGCGGGCAACACCCCCGCCATCATCGATGACAGCGCCGATGTCATTCTGGCTGTCAACTCCATCATCCACTCCAAGACCTTCGACAACGGCATGATCTGCGCCTCGGAGCAGTCCGTCATCGTGCTGAACGGTGTGTACGATGCCGTGCGCGCCGAATTCGCAGACCGCGGCTGCTACTTCCTCAACCCCGCCGAAACCGAAAAGGTTCGCAAGACCATTCTGATAAACGGAGCCCTCAACGCCCGGATCGTCGGGCAGAAGGCTTCCCGCATCGCCGAGCTGGCTGGCGTCACGGTGCCTGCCGGAACCAAAATCCTGATCGGCGAAGTGGAAAGCGTCGAGCTGTCCGAGGAATTCGCGCACGAAAAGCTGTCCCCCGTCCTTGCCATGTATCGTGCCAAGGATATTCAGGACGCCTTCGCCAAGGCGGAGCATCTGATCGCGGACGGCGGCTACGGACACACTTCTTCCATCTATCTGAATGTCACCACGCAGAAGGCAAAGCTGGATGAGTTCTGCGCCCGCATGAAGACCTGCCGCGTACTGGTCAACACCCCCTCCTCGCACGGCGGTCTCGGCGACCTGTACAACTTCCGCCTGACGCCCTCCCTGACGCTTGGTTGCGGCTCCTGGGGCGGCAACAGCGTTTCCGAGAACGTGGGCGTCAAGCACCTGCTCAATGTCAAAACCGTAGCCGAAAGGAGAGAGAATATGCTCTGGTTCCGCACCCCCGAAAAGGTCTACATCAAAAAGGGCTGCCTGCCGGTAGCACTGGACGAGCTGAAGGCTGTCATGGGCAAGAAGCGCGCCTTCATCGTGACCGACTCCTTCCTCTATCACAACGGCTACACCAAGCCTATCACGGACAAGCTGGACGAAATGGGCATCACCCACACCACCTTCTTCGATGTGGCGCCCGACCCGACGCTGGCATGTGCCAAGGAAGGCGCCGCGCAGATGCGGACCTTTGAGCCGGACTGCATCATCGCACTGGGCGGTGGCTCCGCAATGGATGCCGGCAAGATTATGTGGGTCATGTATGAGCATCCCGATGTGGATTTTGCCGATATGGCAATGCGCTTCATTGATATCCGCAAGCGCGTTTACACCTTCCCCAAGATGGGAGAGAAGGCGTACTTCATCGCAGTGCCCACCTCCGCCGGTACCGGCTCGGAGGTCACGCCCTTCGCGGTCATCACCGATGAGAAGACCGGCATCAAGTACCCGCTGGCGGACTATCAGCTCCTGCCCAACATGGCGATCATTGACACCGACTTCCATATGTCCGCCCCCCGCGGACTGACCGCCGCCTCGGGCATCGACGCCGTGTCCCATGCGCTGGAGGCTTACGCCTCGGTCATGGCGACCGACTATACCGACGGACTTGCCAAGCAGGCGCTGAAGGTCATCTTTGAGTACCTGCCCCGCGCCTACGACAACGGGCAGACCGACGTGGAGGCGCGCGAAAAGATGGCAAATGCCGCCACCATGGCGGGTATGGCGTTCGCCAATGCCTTCCTCGGTGTGTGCCACTCCATGGCGCACAAGCTGGGCGCTTTCCACCATCTGCCGCACGGCGTTGCCAACGCGCTGATGCTGGAGGAGGTACTGCGCTTCAACTCCGCGGAGGCGCCCGTCAAAATGGGCACCTTCCCGCAGTATGATCACCCCAAGACCCTGTCCCGCTATGCGGAGATCGCCGATTCGCTGGGGCTTGCCGGCACCACAGACGAGGAAAAGCTGGAAAGCCTGATTGCGGCGGTCAATGCGCTCAAGGCGCGCGTCGGTATCAAGCCCACCATCCGGGATTACGTGCCGGACGAGGCGGACTTCCTTGCCCGGCTGGACGCGATGGTGGAGCAGGCGTTTGACGACCAGTGCACCGGCGCCAACCCCCGCTACCCGCTGATGAGCGAGATTAAGCAGATGTACCTCAACGCCTACTACGGCGGACGGCACTTTGAGGAGCCGCCCATGCCCACAGCGGCAGACTTTGAGCCCGCCGCGGATCCGCATGACTTCAAACGCACCTACCGCAAGGCAGGAAAGTGAAAGGAGGCACCGCTATGAAACTGGATCGTGTTATTGCAGTCCGAAACAACAAGACCGTCTACCGCGACGGAGACGCCTGCCTGAAGGTCTTTGATGAAAGCTATTCCAAGGCGGACGTACTGAACGAGGCACTCAACCAGGCGCGCGTCGAGGAGACCGGGCTCTGCATCCCCAAGGTGCGGGAGGTCACGGTACTGGACGGCAAATGGATTATCGTAACCGACTACATCAAGGGAAAAACGCTGGAACGCATCATGCAGGAGGATCCGGACAACATCGAGACCTACCTGAACCGGTTTTGTTGACCTCCAGCTGGAAGTGCAGTCCAAGTCCTGCCCGCTCCTGACCAAGCTGCGTGACAAGATGAACCGCAAGATCGGGCAGACGGATTTCGACGCCACCACGCGCTATGATCTGCATACCCGCCTGGATGCCATGCCCCGGCACACCAAGCTGTGCCACGGCGATTTCAACCCCTCCAACGTGGTGGTCGGCGAGGACGGAAAGCTGTATGTACTGGACTGGGCACACGCGACGCAGGGCAACGCCTCGGCAGACGCCGCCCGCACCTACCTGCTGTTCCGCCTGAGCGGCAACGATGAGCTGGCACAGCGCTACCTGCAGCTGTTCTGCGAGAAGAGCGGAACGGCACTGACTTACGTCCAGAAGTGGATGCCCATCGTGGCGGCATCCCAGTCGGTCAAAGGCAACGAAACGGAACGCGCCCTGCTCCACCAGTGGGTCAACGTGGTCGATTACGAGTAAATCCAGAAAAACATGGAAGGAAAGGAACCACCATCATGAAAGTCACAGTCTGTATCGGATCGTCGTGTCACATCAAAGGCTCCCGGCAGGTCGTGGAGAGGCTCCAGCACCTGATTGCGCAGGAAAAACTCGGCGACCGCGTGGAATTGGGCGGCACCTTCTGCATGGGAAAATGCCAGGAAGGCGTCTGCGTTACGGTGGACGACCGCTTCTTCTCGGTGTCCCCGGACACGGTGGACGGCTTCTTTGAGAACGAGATCAAGGCAAAAGCCGTCTGATCTTCAACCAGCCGCAATTCCACAGAAAAGGGAGTCACAGGTATGGTATATATTGAAGTTTGTGTGGGCAGCTCCTGTCATCTGAAGGGCGCGCCGGAAATCGTTGAGCTGATGCAGCAGCATATAGCGGACGAACAGCTGGAGGATGATATCATCCTGACCGGTGCGTTCTGCGCCGGTCGCTGTAACCGGACGGGCGTGACCGTGACGGTCAACGACGCCCCCTACACCGGCATCACCAAAGAAACGTTCCGGGATTTCTGGCAGGACACCGTCCTGCCAGCCGTCCGGCAGGACAGGGAGGCGTGATTCCATGGCAGAATGTCTTACCCTGAAAAAATCCAACTGCAAGAACTGTTATAAGTGCATCCGGCACTGCCCCGTCAAGTCCATCCGCTTCTCCGGCAACCAGGCGCACATCATCGGCAACGAGTGCATCCTGTGCGGGCACTGCTTTGTGGTTTGTCCTCAGAATGCCAAGGAGATCGTGGACGAAACCGAAAAGGCACGGGTGCTGATCCAGTCCGGCGCGCCGGTCTATGTCAGTCTCGCCCCGTCCTTCATTGCAAACTATGACGGGATCGGGATCGGCGGAATGCGCAAAGCGCTGAAAAAGCTGGGCTTTGCCGACGTGGAGGAGACCGCCATCGGCGCGACCATCGTCAAGGCGGAGTACGAGCGGATGCTGGCAGAGGACGACCGCGATGTCATCATCAGCTCCTGCTGCCACTCGGTCAATCTGCTGATTCAGAAGTACTTCCCGGCAGAGCTGCACTGCCTCGCGGATATCCTGTCGCCCATGCAGGCACACTGCGCCGATATCCGGCGCCGGCATCCGGACGCAAGGACGGTATTCATCGGTCCCTGCGTCGCCAAGAAGGACGAGGCACAGCATTACACCGGGCTGGTGGACGCCGTGCTGACCTTCGAGGAGCTGTCCCGCTGGCTGGAGTCCGCGCACGTACAGCTGGAACCGGATATGGATGATACCGAGGAGAGCCGTGCCCGTTTCTTCCCGACGGCGGGCGGCATACTCAAGACCATGCGGGAGGGTATTCCCGGCGCGGAAAAATACACGCGCATGGCGATAGACGGAGTGGACAACTGCATCGCCGCCCTGCGGGACATTGAAAGTGGGAAGATACATCATTGCTTCATCGAGATGTCCGCCTGCGTGGGCAGCTGTATCGGCGGTCCCGTGATGGAGAAATACCATCCGTCGCCGGTATCGGACTACGTCGCGGTAGCGCACTACGCCGGTGCCAAAGATTTCCCGGTCGAACAGCCCGACCCGCTCTCCATCCGCAAGGTGTTTGAGCCGATCGAGCGGCGCAACGTCACCCCCAGCGAGGCAGAAATCCGCGATGCCCTGCGCCGCATGGGCAAGACAAAGCCGGAGGACGAGCTGAACTGCGGATCCTGCGGTTACAACACCTGCCGGGAGAAGGCGATTGCCATCTGCCACGGCAAGGCAGAGGTATCCATGTGCCTGCCCTTCCTCAAGGACAAGGCGGAGAGCTTCTCGGACTGCATCGTCAACAACACCCCCAACGGACTTATCGTGCTCAACGAATCGCTGGAGGTACAGCAGGTCAACACCGCCGCCTGCCGGATGCTCAATCTGCGTTCGCAGGCAGACGTGCTGGGTGATCCGGTCATCCGCATTCTGGATCCGGCGCCCTTCCTCAAGGTGTTGGAAACGCACCGGGATCTGCGGGACGCGCGCGCGTACCTCGCAGAGTATAAGCGGTATGTCGAGCAGACCATCGTGGCGGACGCCGCCAGTCACCTGCTGGTATGCATCCTGCGCGACGTGACCGACGAGGAAACGGAACGCGAGAAGAAAGAGAGCATCAGCCGCCAGACCGTGGAGATTGCCGACCGCGTGGTGGATAAGCAGATGCGCATCGTGCAGGAGATCGCCTCGCTGCTGGGCGAGACGGCAGCCGAGACCAAGATCGCGCTGACAAAGCTGAAGGAGAGCATTTCCGATGAATGATCTGTGCGCCGAGATCGGCTACAAGAGCATCAACCATGCGGGCGAGCAGCTCTGCGGCGACCATGTGGACGTGGTGGAGCAGGGCGAGGATTCCAAGGTCATCGTGCTGGCCGATGGACTCGGCAGCGGCGTCAAGGCAAGCATCCTGTCCACGCTGACCGCCAAGATCATCTCCACCATGATGGCAGAGGGTCTGGCGCTGGAGGACTGCGTGCAGACCATTGCCGAGACGCTGCCGATCTGTTCGGTGCGCGGCGTGGCTTACTCGACCTTCACCATCCTGCATCTGGTAAACAACAGCGAAATGGAGCTGATCCAGTATGACAACCCGATGGTCATCCTCCTGCGGGACGGTGCCAATTACGATTACCCCCGCACCGAGATGAACATCGACGGCAAAAAGATATACAAATCCGAAATCAAACTCCGGGAGGGGGATCTGTTCGTCGCCATGAGCGACGGTTGCCCCCACGCCGGCATCGGCATGGCATACAACTTCGGCTGGAAGCGGGAGGACATCATCTCCTTCATGGAAAACGTGGCGCAGGTCGGCTACACAGCCAAGACGCTGTCCACCATCCTCATAGACGAGGTTAACCGCCTCTATGCAAAGAAGCCCGGAGATGACGCAACCGCCTGCGTGGTCAAGGTGCGGCGGCGCGTACCGATGAATCTGCTGTTCGGTCCCCCGCGCGACCGCGACGACGTCAACCGGATGATGGCGCTGTTCTTCTCCAAGGAAGGCAAGCACATCGTCTGCGGCGGCACCACCTCCACGCTTGCCGGTAAATATCTGGGCAAGCCGGTGCGTGCACAGCTGACCTTCGCCGCGAGCGACATCCCGCCCATTGCCGAGATTGAGGGCGTGGATCTGGCCACGGAGGGTGTCATCACCATCAACCGGGTGGTGGAGTACGCCAAGGACGCGCTGGGCGAGAACAGACTGTACGAGAAGTGGAGCTTCGGGCACGACGGCGCGTCCCTGATCTGCCGTATGCTGTTTGAGGAAGCCACGGATATTAACTTTTATGTGGGTCGTGCGGTCAACCCCGCACATCAGAACCCGGATCTGCCCATCAACTTCAACATCAAGATGAACCTGGTGGCGGAGCTGTCATCCTGCCTGAAGCAGATGGGCAAGCACATCAAGGTCAGCTACTTCTGAGAAACTGCTGAACCAACGCCCGTCCGCCGCTGCGGGGACAATTTCAAAGGAAAAACAGAGGAACAGGAAGAAACCATGAGAAAGTTTGATACAAAGGTACAGCATCTGAAATATAAGGTCTTGCGGGAAGTCGCGCGGGAAGCATGGGCAGACCGTCTGCCGGAAAGCGCGATCGACATTCCCAAGACCATCGTCCCGGGCAAGGTCCCGACCATGCGCTGCTGTGTATACAAGGAGCGCGCGATCCTGACCGAGCGCGTCAAGATAGCCATGGGCGGCGATCAGCACAACCCCAACGTGATTGAGGTCATTGATATCGCCTGCGACGAATGCCCGGTCGGCGGTTACGAGGTCACGGCGGCGTGCCGCGGATGCCTTGCGCACCGGTGCGAGGATGTGTGCCGCTTCGGCGCGCTCACCTTTGACGCCAACCATGTGGCGCACATCGACAAGAGCAAGTGCAAAGAGTGCGGCGCCTGCGCCAAGGTCTGCCCGTACAGCGCCATTCACAACTACCGCCGCCCCTGCGAATCCGCCTGCAAGATCAAGGCAATCTCCATGGGTGACGAGAAGCAGGCGAGCATCGACAACTCCAAGTGCATCTCCTGCGGCGCCTGCGTGTATGCCTGCCCCTTCGGCGCCATTACGGACAAGTCCTTCATACTCAACGTGATCGACATGATCAAAAAGAGCGAGCGCAACGCCAAATACAAGGTCTTTGCCGTGGTCGCGCCCTCTATTTCCAGCCAGTTTACCTATGCCAAGCTGGGGCAGGTCATCACGGGACTGAAGGAGCTGGGCTTCTACACCGTCATTGAGGCGGCGCTGGGCGCGGATATGGTCGCGCAGGCAGAGTCGCGCGAGCTGGCAGAAAAGGGCTTCCTGACAAGCTCCTGCTGCCCGGCATTCGTGGATTACGTACATAAGGCGTTCCCGTCCCTGATTCCCTTCGTGTCGCACAACCCCTCCCCCATGACGGCGATTGCCCGCTACATCAAGGAGCATGAGGCACCCTGCAAGGTGGTCTTTATCGGTCCCTGCACTGCCAAGAAGATGGAGGTGCAGCGCGAGGATGTCAAACCGTACGTGGATGCCGCCATGACCTTTGAGGAGCTGCAGGCACTGTTCGACAGCCGGGATATCGACATCACAACGCTGGAGGAGGGAGTGCTGGACAACGCCTCCTACTTCGGGCGTATCTTCGCACGGTGCGGCGGTCTTTCCGATGCAGTGGCAGAAGGTCTGAAGGAGCAGAACATTGACTTCACCGTCAAGCCCTGCGCCTGTGACGGCATTGAAGCCTGCAAGCTCGCCCTGCTTCAGAAGAGCAAGAACCGGCTGGACGCCAACTTCATTGAAGGCATGGCTTGTATCGGCGGCTGTATCGGCGGTGCGGGCTGCCTGACCCACGGCGAAAAAGAACAAGGCGGAAGTGGACAAGTACGGGCGCGAAGCCTTTGAAAAGACCATCTCCGATGCCGTTTCGGTGCTGAAGCACTGATTGCGCCAAGACTTTTTTGCAAAAATGCAGAAAAGGTATTGCATTCCGCCGGCATTTGTGCTATAATAGTCTGCGTGTGTGCGGGCGCGTATGCCCGCGCGGTCACGTATCACGGATGGTCCGCTGCCACGCTCTGCATGAACATCCGATATCAGGAGGGTCAAGATGGATTTAATCAAGGCTTTTACAAACGAGCAGCTCAAGGCTGAGGTGCCTTCCTTCAGCATCGGCGACACGGTTCGCGTCGAGAACAAGATCAAAGAGGGCAACAGAGAGAGAATTCAGATTTATGAGGGTACTGTCATCGCCCGTCACGGCGGCGGCATTTCCGAGACCTTTACGGTTCGCCGCGTCACGTATGGCTGCGGTGTGGAAAAGACCTTCCCCCTGCATTCCCCGAACGTTGCGGGCATTACCGTCATTCGCGTCGGTAAGGTTCGCCGTGCGAAGCTGTACTACCTGCGCGACCGCGTCGGTAAGGCTTCCAAGGTCAAGGAGCAGATCGACTGATACGTCTCCGAAAAAGATCCCGGCGGGCGGCTTTGCGTCGCACGGCGGGATCTTTTTTGCGCGGGAACAGGCAACCGAAAAGGGGGAGCGGACTCCCCTTTTCGGGCTTGCGGTATCGCTTTGCATTACTTGCGCAGCAGCTGGACGTTCTTCTCGTAGTCCTCGATATCCTTGAACCACTCGGAGCCGGCAGGCACGTTGTTGCGGGTGCAGAACTCATCCCAGACAGCGCCGACGGGCAGCAGCTTGTTCTCCTCCTGGAGAGCCAGCAGCTTGGTGAACTCGCCGTTGTCCTGCAGTTCCTTCAGCTTCTCGTTGGGCAGGAGCAGGGCGGTTAGGATCGCCTTCTGAACGTTGCGCATACCGATGACCAGTGCGGCGACGCGGTTGATGGAAGCGTCGAAGTAGTCGGTTGCCAGGAACACACGATCCAGCGCGTTGCAGCGCACGACCTCCTTCATCATCTCCTTGGTCTCGTCGTCGTAAGCGACCACATGGTCGGAATCCCAGCGGATGCCGCGGGTGATATGCAGGGCAATGCGATCATTGAAGCACAGCAGTGCCGGGATCTTATCCGAAACCACTTCGGTCGGATGGTAGTGACCGTTGTCCATGAGGGGGGTCAGGTGGCGGCTCATGGCGTAGGACAGCGTGAACTCGGCAGAGCCGGCAGTGTACGCCTCGACGCCGATACCGAACACCTTGGACTCCAGTGCCACGT
This sequence comes from Oscillospiraceae bacterium, assembly GCA_022009675.1. Lineage (GTDB taxonomy): Bacteria > Bacillota > Clostridia > Oscillospirales > CAG-272 > CAMEON01. The sequence continues at coordinate 297,220 of CP091718.1, forward strand.
ATACGAGGCTCTTGTCATAGCCGCAGGACAGGATCTTGTCGATGGAATCCATGTAACGCATACGGGGACCCATGCGGTCAGCGGGAACGTCCTTGAAGCCGTCTCCGATCCAGATGTTCATCAGGCAGGGGAATCCGGTCTCGCGGGCGAAATACTCGGAGATGCGGATGCACGCGATACCGTGGCGGATCCAGAAATTGCGGATGTCCTCATCCGGGCTGGTCAGGGTCAGACCGGCAGCCTTCGGGTGAGAGAAGAAAGTGGGGTTGAAGTCCAGCCCGCAGTTGTGCGCCTTGGCGAACTCTACCCATCTCTTGAAGTGACGCGGCTCAATGGTGTCGCGGTCAATGACCTCGCCCGGCTCGGCAATGGCATAGTTGGCGTGAACATTGATCTTGTGGGAACCGGGAATCAGGGACAGAGCCTTGTCCAGATCGGCAAAGACCTCATCCGGCGTGCGGGGCAGACCGGGGTAGTTACCGGTTGTCTGGATACCGCCGGACAGAGCGCCGGTGCCCTCGAAGCCGTGGACATCGTCTGCCTGCCAGCAGTGCATGGAAATGCGGGTGTTCTGGAGTTTTGCCAGGGCTGCCTCGGTATCAATACCGAGCTTTGCATACACCTCTTTGGCGGACTCATAGCGTGCGTTCATGGTGAACCTCCTGTGTTTTTGTTACAGATATAATGGGGAGCAGCGTGCCGGATCACCGCCCGCCGCGTGCGGCAGGGGCATTCGGAGGGAGCCTTTTGACCATTCAGGTTCATTATACAGTAAAATGTCCTGTTTTGCAATAGCTTTTGAAAAAATTCAAAAAATATTTGCAGTCGGTGCATCCCACGCCCCGCGCAGGCAGACTCCGCGTGGTGAAAATATATGAAAAGCCCTTGACAAAATCCGGGATAATGTGTATAATACAAGTGGTTTCTGCCAAAATCATTATTCAGGGAGGAAAATCATGAAAAAGCTCTTAGCTGTCCTCGTTACGGTCACCATGTTGCTGTCTGCGGTTGGCGTACTTGCCTTTACGGTATCGGCAGACGGAACTTACACGGTCATCGTGGCAGAGCAGGCAGGCTTCACCACGGAAAACTACTCGGCAACCAATTCCCCTGTTGTGTTTGCAGGAGGCTCCGCCGCGACCGACGCGGTCGTGTCCGCTACCTGCTCCTATCTGGTCGAGGTTTCGGCAGCGTCCGAAACGGCGGTCAGAAAGTACACGCTGATCGTGGACGGCACGGAGCATGCCGCGTGGATTCAGGCAAACTACAACGCCGGCTCCAACCGTTCCACCGTCTTCATTACCCCTGCCGGAGGGTACCTATTCCGAGGTCATTGCCCGCGGCACGGATGAGGAAGGCGTGCAGATGGATGTCCTGAAGTTCACCAACATCACGGTCACGGCTGCCGAGAATACGGTTCCCGATGACAAGGAAGTGGAATTCACACCCTGCTGGACGCTGACCCCCAGTGCACTGGCGCAGGGCAGTTCGCTCAATGCGGTAACCGTAACCGAAAATGATTTCGGATATGTGACCTTTACCGCCGGTCAGACGGGCGACCCCTACCTGTACTACATCGGCGGCACGTCCACCAAGGTCGGTCGCTGGCTGCTGGTCAAGTACAACAACCATTCCGTCATTCCGCGTATGCAGCTGTACATGGCGCAGGGCGCCGGCATCACGTCGGACAACAACATGATCGAGTTCCCCATCGCCGCCAACGGCAGCGGCTGGACGTATGTCATTGTGGATATGGCAACCAACCAGTTCTACGACAAGGAGAACCAAACGGTTCAGCACTTCCGCTTTGACCCGCTGGAGGCACGCAACTGGAGCGGCGGCTCCTACCAGTTTACCGGGGAGGAAGCCATTGACGTTGCCTATATCATGGGCTTTACGACCAAAGCCGGTCTGATGGGCTACCTGGAAGCCAATGAGCTGCACGATGTCACCAAGACTGCCGTCCTGCAGGAGTCGCAGGTCACGGTGGCTGGCGACAAGGCAACCTATACCGATGAAAACGGCGTTACCTGGGACGTGACCAAAAACGAGGACGGTACCTACTCCTACACCTACGAGAAGAAGGACGTCCGCGTTCCCTGCGACACCACCCCGAAGCTGCTGCTGGCAGGCTCCCGCCTGAAGGTTGACGCCAACAGTGCCACACTGGAGATGGATCCCCTGACCGGTATCACCACAATCAACGTGACCGGCGGTGACCCCAACGCCACCTACTTCAACGAGAGCAAGACTGCCGCCCGCTATATGGCAATCCGTTACAGAACCTCCGTGCAGGACAATATGGAGGTGTTCCTCAGCTCCTCCGATGCGGTGCCCGCCGCCGGACAGTCCTTCAAGCGCGAGCTGGCGGCTGACGGTGCATGGCACACCGACATCATCGACCTGAGCACGGTCGGCGTCTCCACGCTGAACACCGATACCTATGAGCTGAAGTTCCTGCGTGTGGACTTCTTTGACGCCGCGTCCTCCGGCACCATGGAGCTGGAGTTCATCGCCTTCTTCGACAGCGAAGATGCGGCGTACCAGTACATGCACACGTACAAGACCTACACCGCGACCTTTATGGCGAACGGAAAGGTCGTGGATCGCGTGGTCTTTGAGGCAGGCACAACCTCCATCAAGGAGCCTGCCGTGCCGGAAAAAGGCTGGCTTTTACCGGCAAGTGGAAGGCTTATACGCTGTCTGACAAGAACATCACCATCATGGCAGAGTACACCATGATTGCACAGCCTACCACCGAGCCTGCGACCACGGTCGCAGAGCCGACTGACACGGAAGCGCCGCCTCCTGCCACCGGCGCGTCGACCTCCGCGCAGACCACTACCGTCACCGAAGCAGAGCCCGGTGTTTCCGACACCGGCAAAGTGACCGGTACGAACGCGACTACCACCGCCGCCGGCAGCTCCGCGGGCGGATGCAAGTCGGTTCTGGGCGGACTGTCTGTCCTGCTGATTGCCGCCGGTGCGGCTCTCACGCTGGCAAAGCGTAAGCATAGCTGATCCGACCATACACGTATCCCCCGCCGCGCCCGGTCTACCCGGGCGCGGCTTTGGTTTCGGTGCCTGCGCAACTTTCTTTTGATTTTTCCAATTTGGCTATTGACATTGCACAAAAAATAAGGTACAATACAGTTGTCGGGCGGACTCTCCGCCCAAAAGCAAATCTGCGTATACGTATAAAGGAGACAGATCCCATGAAAACTATTGCGAACAAAGAACTGCTTGTTGCCGCCGATTTTGCCGGATTTCCGCTGAAGGAAGCGGTCGTGGAGCATCTGACAAAGAAGGGTTGGAAAATCACCGATATCGGCGTCAAGGCAGACAGCGACCCGAACAACACCGACCTGATGTTCCACCGTCTCGGTCTGCGCGTCGGCTCCATGATCGCCGAGCACGAGTTTGAGCGCGCCCTGATCTTCTGCGGCACCGGTATGGGCATCCATATCGCCGCCTCCAAGTGCCCGCACGTTCATGCAGGCGTGGTGGAGAGCGTCCCCGCCGCCCTGCGCGCCATCACCGGGAACGGTGTCAACGTACTGGCAATGGGCGCCTTCTATGTTGCCCCCAAAATGGGCTGTGACATTGCGGACGCTTATCTGAACGCCGAGCTTGGATCCGGCTACGAGTGGTGGCATAATTTCTATGAGTTCCACAAGCTCGCCATTGACGAATTGGAAGCCTTCAACTACGAGGGAGTACAAGAAGAACGGCTTCAAGGTCAACAAGCTGGGCGACTATGATCTGACGCTGGAGGACAAGCCGGAGTAATCTGTCCCGGCTTGTGGCTACCGGCTCCGACCAGTCAGAATCACGGAACTTTCCGGAAAACCGGGGGACTCTTTCGGGAGTCCCCCCAAATGCGTCCCTCCCTGCCCCGCACAGCGAAAAAGCAAAATGCTACTGCGATATTTTTTTCCGTACCACACTTGACAGGTCGGCAGGGCTGTGATATAATGAAGCAGGAATCTGCTGCCGATTTGCGGTACACAGTGGCAGGAATGAAAATCAAGGAGGAGTTATACATGAACAAAAATACTTGCAACCCTGGTCGCCGGTCTGGCGCTGGTGTCCCGCTGTCGGATGTGCCAAGACGCCGGGCGGAACGGAAACGGGCACTACGTCCACATATCCGACCGGTCCCAACTATTCCGTGGAGCCCGCGACGCTCCCCCAAGGTCCGAGCGGCGACAGCACGGCTGCCCCTGTCGAGGAAACGCTGGAGGCGAATCCTACCTTCTCCGACATCTCCATGACGCTGTACGTGTATGTGGCAAACGGGAATATCCGCAGCAAGACAGAGACTGTCCTGACAGAAGGCGCCATCTGCGGTTATGTCAAGGAGGGCGACACGCTGGCGGCAACGGGCGAGAGCAAGGAGTGGTACCGGGTGCTGTACAACGAAAAGACCTGCTATGTGCGCAAGAGCATTGTCTGCGACAACGCCTTGATCGACGCTTTCCAGGACGTCCGCGACGAGGTCACAATCTCGCAGAACGTTAATGTCCGCTCCATGCCCAAAGCCATCAAGAGCAGTGCCAACGACCTGAGCATCCGCGGCACACTGTTGAAGGGCACCAAGGTCACGCGCACCGGCATCGGAGACGGCTGGAGCCGCGTCCTGTTCTCCTACACCTACACCAAGGACGGTGCGAAAGTCACGGAGGATCGGGAATACTACATCAGCAATGAATGCATTGCCGAAGCCGGTACCGCCACCGCCACCGAAGCATCCAAGTCCTGATATTTCTGATAGCAAGTAAGCAAAGGGTTGCCGACCGGCAACCCTTTTTTACGCGAACGGATAAAAGGCGCCCGCTGTCCGGAGAAATCTCCGGCAACGGGCGCCCTTTGCCTGCTGTCACAGCATCGCGCGACTGCGGGACTTGATATTTTACTTAGTGGAAGGCAGGTAGCCGTACTGCTTCATCCACTTGTAGTAGACAGCGTACGGGCTTTCTCCACTCGTGTCCGCTTCCTGATCCGGCACCTCGGGACCCTTGGGCTGGGAAGGATCATAGTTCTTGTTGATTGCCTTAACCAGCTTATCGTCTCCGGACGACTTGGAGAACTGTCTCTTGAAGCCGTCATCGTCGTTTTCCAGCAATTCCACGAGCGCATCCAGCGTAGCGCACTCATCGATCTTTTCCTGGGCACCGGCGCTCAACTCGCGGATGTGGCGGATCAGCGCAACATCCAGCGTGTTCTCGCTCTCCTTCATCTCATCATTGAAATCAAAGCCCAGCAACGGATTGATCAGCGCGTCGTTGTTCTGCATCTTGGCATACACCCATGCATCCGGTCCGTCTGCCTCACTGGGAATCGCCTTGAAGCAGTTACCGGTCTTCTCAATGTCCATCCGGTAGGTGCCGTACTCGCTCTCCGGGCTGGTGAGCAGGTGGGCGGTACCGTCAGCATTCAGCTCGTAGTGCTGTCCGAGAATACCGTACTGCAGCAGGTTGCGAAGCTCGGCATTGGTGTTGAGGCGGGTAATAACCTCCATGCTACGTCCCAGATATGCGCTCTCCGCGTACACGCAGAACATATTGCCGTACAGCTCACGCTCGCTTGCCTCGGGATACTTTGCAACCACAACATAGTACTGCTTGCCGTCCCGCGTGATGACGCCCTTCTCCTTGCCGGTCACGGTATCCTCACGATCCGCTTCCAGCTTGATGCGGGAATCGCCCTCAATGAAGGAAACCGCCGCACTCTGCCCGTCCTTGGGTGTACCGTACAGACCCTTATAGGAGTACCCCTTTAGCGTCTCATACAGGGTGCGGAAGGAGGAATCGGCAAAGAGACTGCCAAAGCCCATCTCAACCTTGCCGCGCGACCACATGGAGGGATCCGCAACCACCTGACCCAGCACGGAGAAATTCGCGTTCTGGCTGTAGCCGTAATAGTAGGTAGGCTTCACGCGGTACCGTTGGCATCCGTACCGGTCAGGTCGTTCTCCCCGTCGGTGGTCTCCACGGTATGGGAACCGACGAATGCCGCATCCAGAGACTCCGGATCGTAGGTAAGGATCACGCGCTTGTCGTTCTCGGGCGTCACGGTCTGTCCGTTCTCATCGACCAGATACATACCCACGCTCTTCGCCTCGGCGGAATATGCCACACTCTTCGCAGTGGAGCGCAGAATGCCGCCCTCACTGTCGATCACGTAGGTATAGTTCAGAACGTTTCCGTCCTTGTCAACATACTGGTGATCCGCATTGGTCTTATAGATCATCCCGGCACCGATGGAGTACCCGATCAGCTCCTTGGTCTTCTTGGAACCGCCGCCTTCCCCATCATCCGATTCGGTCTCCACCTTGTACTTCTCGTTCACAACATAGTTGCGCCCGCGCTCGGCATCGTAGTACATCTCGTACACCGATGCGTCCACATAGTTCAGATCCCAGAACCAAACCAGCATCTTGAGGCAGTCCTCAAAGGTGGACGCCAGCGGAACGACATAATCCGGATCATCAGGCGTCTTATTGCCGTTGAGGTTCTTGATATCGTTCAGGAAAACCTCCAGATCCAGCACCGACTTGGTGTTCTCAATGCCGCTGTTGTAGTTGTCGTCATACATCTTTTTGTCAACCAGCATATAGGTATACTGACCGACCGCGACGTTGTTCGGGATACCGTACACGCCGCCGTCGATGCGGACACCGTTAAGCAGGGAGGGAGAAACGTAATGCGTCAGCTGGCTGGAGGAAGCCGACAGCTCCTCGTCCAGCGATGCCAACCATTCGTTCTTGTAGAACGCATAGTAATTGCTCCGTCCGCCGAGGTAGAAAAATATCGACCTGATTCTCCTTGACGTCCGGATACTTGATCTCGGTGACACCGTAATCGTTGATTACGGTCTCCTCCTCGGTCGCGCTCTCGTTCTCGTCGTCCTCGTCATCCGCGTTCTGGAACTGCGCATACTGGGGGTTTGCCGCGTAGAAGTCCTTTGTCAGTTCCTCGCGCGTCTTCTCCTTATCATGCACCTTCAGGTAGGCACGCAGAGCCTTCTCTGCCTCCTCCTTGAGTTTTGCATAATCCTTCAGTGCCTTGATAGAGCCTTCCAGCTTCTCATAGTACTCATCCTCGGTGCAGAACCGCAGGACAACATTGGTCTTGTACAGCGACTTGGTGATCTTGGTAAACTCCGCGCTGACAAGCTCCTTTGCCTTCTCGGTCGTCTCCTCAGAGGTCATGACCCACATAGTAATGGTCTTGGCGCTGTTGTCGGTCGTGTCATCATCGTCGGAGTCTGTTGCCTTATTGCATCCGGTCAGGACGCAGGACATCAGCATGACGATGCCGAGCAAGAGACACACGAGTTTTTCTTCATAACGAGAACTCCTCCTGTAAAAACGTAAAAATCACGCCGTCTGCGCCAGTGCGCAGTCCGGCTGAATGATTCCATACCGTTACATTGTACACTTTTTGTGAATATGTCAAGTGATTTTTGAACAGTTCGTCTCCGACAGAGGCTGATGGGCAGAAAAATGCCTGTCCATCAGCACTTTTTCATGTAAGAGTCGGTTTGCACAAATAGCCGGGTGCCGATTTGGTCATCCTGCCAGTATCGGCAAGCCGCGCGCTCAGTCCAGAAATCCCTTGAGATGGCGGGCGCGGCTGGGATGACGCAGCTTGCGCAGTGCCTTTGCCTCGATCTGACGGATGCGTTCTCGCGTGATGTCGAACTCCTTGCCGACCTCCTCCAGCGTCCGCGTTCTGCCATCGTACAGTCCGAAGCGCAGCTTGATGACGTGTTCCTCCCGGGGTGTCAGGGTATGCAGTTCGCGCTCAATGACTTCCCGCAGGATGGTCTGCGATGCGGCATCCGCCGGGGCGGGCGTGTCCTCGTCCTGAATGAAATCGCCGAGATGGCTGTCCTCCTCTTCTCCGATGGGCGTTTCCAGCGACACGGGGTCCTGCGCGATCTTCATAATCTCGCGCACCTTATCGGCGCTCATGCCCAGCTTCTCGCCGATCTCCTCAGCGGTTGCCTCGCGCCCCAGCTCCTGCAGCATCTGACGCGACACGCGGGACACCTTGTGTATGGTCTCCACCATATGAACCGGAATGCGGATGGTACGCGCCTGATCCGCGATGGCACGGGTGATAGCCTGCCGTATCCACCAGGTGGCATAGGTGGAGAATTTGTAACCCTTTGTATAGTCGAACTTGTCCACCGCCTTCATCAGACCGAGGTTGCCCTCCTGGATGAGGTCAAGGAAGAACATCCCGCGCCCGACGTACCGCTTGGCGATACTGACCACCAGGCGCAGGTTCGCCTCGACCAGCTCTCCCTTGGCGACCTCACGCACCTTGGCAGCCGCCTTCAGCGTTGCCAGGTAGCCTTCCATTGCCGCGCGGCTATTGTCGGCATCGCGGCGTGCCTCCCGCATGGCGGACAGGCGCTGCACATCCTCCTCGGTCAGGAAGCGCCCCTCACTGCGCACAGACAGATGGGTCAGATCCATATCCTCCGCCGGAGCGTCCTCTGCCGGGATATCCGCCGCCATAAGCGCCTCAAACAGATCCCGGTTGGGATACGGCATGAAGTCCTCGGCGAGCAGGGGCAGTGTCTTGGCGGCGACCTCACGCCGCAGGGCAGGCGAAAGCGTCAGCATGCCCAGTACCGCCTCCTCGGCAGTCGGGTCGCCCTGCGTCATCTTTTCCGCCAGCTCGTGCTCCTTCTCGTTGGTCAGGAGCGGCACCTTACCGATCTCCTTGAGGTACAGGCGGACGGGGTCATCCACCAGCCCCTCCTGCTCCAGGATGCGCTGCATATTTTCGCCGCTTCCGAAGCTCTCAACCTCCGTCTCAATCTCGTGCAGTTCGGCAGAGGGGATATTGCCGGGCAGCGCACCGCCCAGCGACTCATACAGATGGTCGATGCTGTCGATGTCAAAGCCCATCTCCTCCATCGCGTCGTCCAGCTCGGATGCCGACAGATCACCGCGCTTGCCCTTGGCAATCAGATCCTCCATGCGGGTGCGGCGCTCGCGTTCCTCGTCCGTCTTGGCAGGCTCCTTGCCTTTTTTCTTGGAAGACGGCTTCTTCGCCTCCGGCTTGTCCTTAGCGTCCTCGTCCGTCGGCGCCGCCATATCCTCCAGCGGCAGTTCCATATCATCGTCCAGCGCATCGTCCGGCAGGCTCAGGCGATCCAGATCCGGCATCGCCTCCCCGTCCATATCCTGATCCGCTCCGTAGCTCTGATTCTCATCGTAGTTCATGTGTATGTTTCCCTTCCCTGTTTTTTGGACTTCCGTGCATACGAAGCCCGAATATAAACAATCGGTTGTTTTTAACCGTTTGATTTATGCATTTTCTGCCGTTTCTTCTCCAGCAGGCGCTCCAGACTGTCCTCCGGCGGCGCATCGTCCTTGGTGACGTCGTTTTTCTCGTCCTGCAGCGTCCGGACCGCCGCCTTCAGAACCGACTGCCCGTTCTCGGACAGATTGCGCCGTGCCTGTACCAGCTTGGCAAGACGCCCCATCTCGTCCGGATCGAACTTCTCGCCCAGCACGGCAGTCGAGAAGCCGCCGTCGCTGTTCTCCAGCTCCATGATTGCTTCAAAGACGCGTCGGTTGAAGGCGGTGACAAAATCGTCCGCCGTCAGGGGACACGGCTCCTTCCCGCACCGCCCGGCGGTGCTCTTCGTACAGCAGCATGAGACCGAGAACGGTGTCCTCCGCCGCGGCTGCACGGATGTTTCCAGCTGCCTCCGGATTGACACGGTCATCCAGCGCCAATGCCGACATCCGTGCCGCGCGCGCCTCGCTCTGGTGCCGGTCGCGTTGGATGCGTGCCTGCGCACGCTCCACGTCGCGCCGCAAACTGTCAATGGGCAACCCAAGCCGCTCGGAGACCGCCTGCAGGTACACCTCCCGCTCGGCGGACGACCAAACCCGTGCCACCATGCCGCACAGCTCCGCCGCCGCCTTGATCCTGTCCTCCGGCTCCTTGATGTTGTAACGGTTCAGCACGCCGTCCAGCCGGTAGGAGAAGCCGGTACTGCTTCCCTTCAGCAGGCGGGCAAATGCGTCCGTCCCGAATTTACGGATGTACTCATCCGGATCCTTGGCGTCGGTAATGCGCAGTACCCGCACATCCAGCCCGACGCGCGCGAAAATATCCATCGCGCGACCGGCGGCGCGCTGTCCGGCGCTGTCGCCGTCGTAGGCAATGATGACTTGCTTGGTATACCGCGCCATGATGCGCGCCTGCTCGTCTGTCAGGGCAGTGCCCAGCGACGCAACAGCGTTTTCAAAGCCCGCGGCGTGCATGGACACGACGTCCATGTTTCCCTCGCATAGGATCATCTGCTCGGCGCAGTGTGCCTTGGCAAAAATTCAGAGCAAACAGGTTCTTGCGCTTCTGAAAGACCGGCGTGTCCGAAGAGTTGAGGTATTTCGCCTTGGACGTTCCCGTCACATCGCGCCCGGAGAACGCCACGACTTCCCCCGCCGTATTGATGACAGGGAACATAACCCGTCCCCGGAAGTAGTCGTAGTACCGCCCGCTCTGGCTCCTACCGCAGAGGAAGCACTGGCGCATTTCCTCCTCCGTGAAGCCGAGGCTCTTCAGGTGCGGCAGCAGTACCCCGAACTCATTGGGTGCGTAGCCCAGTCCGAAGTGCCGGATAACAGCGGTATCCAACCCGCGCGTGTCGCGCAGGTAATTCATGCCCGCCTCCCCTATCGCGGGGTCGAACAGGCAGTCGCGGTAGAAACGTGCCGCCGCGCGGTTCAGCTCATAGGCACGGGCGCGGCTGATACCGCACGGCTGATCGCCGTCCTCGTGCGTTTCCGGTATCTGTATGCCCGCCCGCTTGGCGAGAAACTCCACCGCCTCGGGGTACTCCAGATTTTCGGAGCGCATCACAAAGGTAAAGGCATCCCCGCCCGCTTCACAGCCGAAGCAGAAAAAGCTCTGCGTATCCGGGAACACCGTAAAGGACGGCGTCCGTTCACTGTGGAAGGGGCAAAGCCCCGTATAGTTGGAGCCGGCACGGCGCAACGTGACGTAAGAGCCGATAAGCTCCACGATGTCCGACCGTTCCCGGACGCTGTCTATCCATTCCCGTGGGTATTTCATTCGTGCAGTCCTCTCCAGACGCGGGGAACAAACAGCTCCTCGTATGTCTCAATCGCGTACCGATCGGTCATGCCGGAAATGAAATCGCACACGCATCGCTCCACCGGTTCCCCCTCGGCAGCAAGGCGGCGGTACAGCTCCGGCATCCGGTCGGGATGCGTCGCATAGTAGCCGAACAGCGTCTTGACCAGCTCCTGCGCCTTGCTTTCCTGTCCCTTTGCCCTCGGGTTGAGATAGACCTGCTCAAACAGGAATTCCCGGAGCTGAACGGTAGCCTCCTGCACCTCCGGCTCCATGGAAATGCTGTCCCGATCCATACTTGCCCGCACGACCGAGGACACCATGGTATTGATACGGCTGCTATGGCTGTCCCCCAGCACCCGGCAGATGTCGGCAGGTATATCGCCGGGGTCAAGTAATCCGGCGCGGCAGGCATCGTCTATGTCGTGGTTGATGTATGCGATGCGGTCCGCATACTTGATGAGAACGCCCTCCAGCGTGGCTGCCATGTGCTCACCGGTGTGGTTGACAATGGCATCCCGCACCTCAAAGGTCAAATTCAGCCCGCGTCCGTCGTTTTCCAGTCTGTCCACCACGCGCAGTGACTGCTCGTAATGGGCAAAGCGGCTGTCGTAGCACGCACGCAGTGCCGCCTCGCCCGCGTGTCCGAAGGGGGTATGTCCCAGATCGTGCCCCCAGCGCCGCCGCCTCGGTCAGATCCTCATTGAGCCGCAGGGCACGTGCCATGGTACGCGCGATCTGCGACACCTCCAGTGTATGCGTCAGCCGGGTACGGTAATGGTCGCCTGCCGGAGCGAGGAACACCTGCGTTTTGTTCATAAGACGCCGGAACGCCTGACAGTGAATGATACGGTCCCGGTCGCGCTGATACTCCGTCCTCATCGGGGACGGTGCCTGCGGACGCGCCCGTCCGCGTGAATCCGCGCTGCGCGCGGCGTAGGGACCGAGCAGTTGTTCCTCCCGCTGCGTCAGCCACTCCGCAACTCCGGCAATCCCGCCGTCTGTTCCTGCGGTTCCGTCCATCGCCATCAGTCCCCCTTTTTCCGCCCGTTTTCGCGTTTTTCTCCGCTACCGTATAAGATACGCAGGCTTTCTTCTTTTCCTTCCCGTTTTTTCTGCCGCTTTGCAAAAATAAAGCGCAAATTGCAATAGCAAGTTGCGAAAGCAAAAATGCCCGGCGGCATATCGGGTCGGCGGCAGTGAAAGCAAGCCCCCGCCGGTACCGCAAACGGCAACGTATGCCGGCACCGCGGCGGGGAAGCCCGCCTTCGTTTTTATGGTCAATCCCGTCTCTCCAACGCGGAAGTCCGGGGCGGTTCCCTTATTCTCCGTCGGTTCTGCCCCGCCCGTCCGGCGTAAAGCCCATCCCGGCGCGTTCAGCGTGCCGGCGACTGACACCGTACTGGCGCAGGAGCGTCAGAATGCCGGTATTCAACAGCCCGTACCCGAGGAAAACCGCCAGAAACAGTCCGACCGTTCCGATATCATTGAATACAATGCTGTCCGCCGTCACGTCAGCTCCGTCACGCAGCAGTCCCGCCAAAAACGGAACCGCGCCCGCGCAGAACTGCCTGAAATGAAACAGGAGCGCCAGCAGAAGATGCGGGATCAACACCGCCAGCAAGCCGGAAACGACCGTCTCGCCGGGGTGCGCGTCCGCCTCCCGGTATCCCTCCGCATACGCCGCAAGCCCGACAAGAGCCGGAACGCCCAGCGAGTAGATCACCAGCCGGATGACAGTCTGCGCAAGGTAGGAAAGCAGCACAAAGCGATCCAACAGCTTCAGGAACAGCGCCTCAATCAGCATGACGAGAACGCAGGACAGAAAGAAGTAGACAAAATAGATTGCCGCATTCAGCAGAACCCGTCTGACCCTTCCCATGCGCACCCCCTTACCCGACCGTGTCGGTGGCACGCGTGCGCAGGTCGATCAGCATATCGTCCGCGTGCCGCTTGAGAACAGCGGCATAGTACGCCGCAACGATAATCTCCAGCGCGTTGTTGAGGCGCTCATGTGCGCCCGGGCGGATCTCGGCATAGTCCGCCGTAACTTCCCGGATAACACCGCGAATCGAGGCGCCGGAGCAGTTGTCCTCCTCTATCAGGCGATCCAGTATCTTGCAGATGTAATCGTACAGAACGGAATCGCGGATAATATCGTCGCTCCGGTCGTCCACTCTGCCGTTGATGTAATGCAGGAGGAACGCGATATGATCCAGCTGTACGCAGGAGCGGAGCATATTGATGATGAGAATGTGCGCCACCTGGTCAACGGTATAGCGCTTGAGCGGCGCATTCTCCACCCAGCCGCGCTTGATCCAGTTCTGAAGCGTGGAGCCGTCAATCCCCGAAACATCGCGGATACGGGACAGCATAACGCCGTCACTGGGGAAAAACACGCGGTCAAGGAAGTCCCGCCCGGTGACGTTTCCAGCCGCCGCTCTGGTCAGCCGGGTTCCCGGCACCATAGTATCATGTATTTCAAGATTCATACAGCCACCTCCCACACAGCTATCATTCTATATTGTGTTGTCTCCATTATATCCTGCGGTCTTGCGATTGTCAAGAAGGTCATGCGATTGTTTGCGAATCATTTACAATTCCCTTCATATTCTTTAAGAGCACCTCTGCATACTCACCGTGCGGCGAGGGAGGCATTGTAATCAAGGTGCCGCAGGCAAGGGGGCTACGCTATGGAAAAGAAAAGCACTATCCGGAAAAGGCATTTCCGCCTGCAGGTCAGTCCGGCGGCACTCCTGCTCGTCGGCGGAGCGGCAGTATGGGCGGCTTCGGCGGCGGAGGAAGGCATGCGCCCCGCGGCATTGCTTCTTCTGGGGCTTGCGGCATTGATCCACGAGCTGGGACACCTCGCGGCGGCGGTCGCCTGCGGTGTCCGGATAACCGGTATGCGGCTTGACCTGTTCGGTGCGCGGCTGGAATTGCCGGGGTTGCTTTCCTATCGGCAGGAGCTGCTTGTCGCCCTCGGCGGTCCTGCCGCCAATCTGCTAACGGCTGCCGTGCTGTTCCGCGCGTGGACAGCCTGCGGCTGTCCGGTCTGCGGCGCATCGCCGTCCCTGTCCGGCTGGGCACTGGTTCTGGGCGTTCTGCTGCCCGCATCACTGGGACTTTGCGGCGTGAACCTGTTGCCCGTCGCCTCACGGGACGGCGGGCGGATACTTTCCTGCCTGCTTTCACTGACTCTCGGCGCGGACGCTGCCCGCCGTGTCCTGCGCCTGCTCTCGCTGTTTCTTCTGTCGTTGCTCTGGTTACTGTCGGTCTATGCCCTGCTTCGCGCCGGACAGTTCCTCTCGCTGTTCGTATTTTCCTTCAGTCTGCTGGTCCGGTGCATGGTGCACTGACACCCGATGCCCAGGTGCAAAACCGAAAGGCGGCACACTTCCCCGGCGGTGCGTGCCGGGGTGAGGCAGGGGTCGGGTGCGGGCAGCCGCAGTTCGGCGCAGGCGCGGTACAGCCCGCACAGCCCGCCGAACGCCACATCGGGCAGGCGCGTTCCCTCTGCGTCCCTCTGCCCGAGGCGGATGCCGCGCAGTGCAACCGACAGCGACACAGCCGCCGGATCGGCGCCCGCCTCCGTCAGGGCAGACAGTACCGCGCGAACCGCCTGCGCACTCTGCCGGCTGGCAGCAGGCATCAGGTCGGCATCCGTTCCCGCCGTCAGAGTGACCGAGGTCTCCGCCGCCAGCACCCCGCCCGGCAGGGACAGCACAGTCGGCGCGGGAACCTCCGCCTCGATCGGGGCAGTCTCGGCTCCGCCCGACTGCGCCGCGTCAGGACGGACACCGTACAGGCATATGCCGACTGTTGTTCCGAGCGTTTCGATCCCACAATGCGCCAGTAAATGCCCTCGGTTCAGGAGCGACAGGTGCCGGTCGCTAAACGCCTGCCCGATCACGATCGGGGAAACGGGCAGATTCATCTCCCGGCAGAATGTCCAAAAGGCAGACAAATCGGTACGCCGCAGGCGCAGGAGGTAGGCAGGGCGCACGGCGTCCTCCGCTCCCGTCCCCACGCGCGTGAACTCTGCCATGATATCCCCGGTACACGTCGGGCAAACGACATCCGTCTGGATATGTGCGCCGTCCGGGCACAGCGCCGCTGCCGCCAGCGGCAGGGGACGCCCGCTTAAGGCAACAATATTTGTCATCCGCTCCCCCGTTGTGCGAATCCTCGCAGGAACGGAAAAAAACGCGGACACTGCCCGATCCGGCAGGTCACGCGCCAGCAGGATCAGATCATCGGACGCAAAGCGTGCCGCCCGTTCCGCGCGGAAAGAGGCATCCTCCTGCCGACGGATGCAGACAAGCCGCGCCGTATCTCCGGCAACAAACCGGGCAACCGGCACGTATCCGTCCGCCAGCGCCCGCGCTCCGGCGGCGGCAGGGCAGGCGGCGTCCTCGGCAAGCACACGCACCGGTGCATCGGCAGGACGTTCCCCAGACGGCGCAGGTAGCTGTCCGTCGCGGTCAGAATCTCCGGCAGGGTGCAGGGGCGCGGGCACGCCGCCCGCCAGCAGGCGGCGGCGCGCCATCAAATCAGCCCACGTCTCCGCCACGGCGTCACTGTCCGTACAGACCTCGCCCACACCCACACGGGCGGCATCGGAAGCCGTCAGACTGTGCAGGGTCGCCAGCAGGCGCACCTCGCCCACAAGCGGCTCACGCAGTTCCCTCTCCCGGTACACCGCCTGTATCGCGGCGAAAACAGCGACGGACATATCCAGTCCCAACGACTGGTTCAGCCTCGGCAGCGCATCGGGCGGCAGCTCACAGAAGGGGTGGATCTGCCGACTCTCAAACGGCGGCTCCCGGAATTCATCGGTTCTGAAGGTGTATTGCTCCATATACAAAAATCCTTTCTGCCGGCACGTGTTTCCTGTTTCTCTTCCGCCGGGGTACGACCTCAGATAAACTCTGCCGTCAGCACCCCGCCGTCGCGGGAGCGCGGCAGGACGGTTGCCCTCACTGCCGCGCAGATCAGCCCCGGCAGCCACCCGCACCTCCAGGAATTCCGGCGTGTGCCCGAAGCACATCCCCCTCACGGCTTTCGAACAGCACGGACAGCGGGCGCCCCGCACGCAGGACGGCATCCAGAATGGCATCCCGGCTTTGCTCCGACACGGCAGACAGCTCCGCCGCGCGCCGGCGTCTGATCGGCTCCGGCACCTGCTCCGGCATAGTCGCGGCAGGCGTTCCCGCCCGGCGGGAGTACGGGAAAACATGAATATGCAGGAAACCGACCCGCCGCGCGAACTGCCAGCGAAGCGGCAAACTCCTCCTCGGTTTCGCCGGGGAAGCCGACAATCATGTCCGTTGTCAGCTGGACGTGCGGGATTGCCGCGCGCAGACGGGCAATCGCCGCCTCCGCCTGGTCTGCGTTGTAGCGGCGGTGCATCCGGGCAAGCGTGGCACTGCATCCGCTCTGCACCGAGAGATGGAAGTGCGGCGCCAGCGACGGCAGGGCGGAGACAATCTCCACAAAGCGCGGCGTCATGACCGAGGGGTCAAGCGATCCCAGCCGCACCCGTCCGATGCCGGGCAGCGCATCCACCGCACGTAAAAAGGTCGCACAGCCGGGGCGAATCGGGGAGATCACGTCCCCAGGAGCCGGTTTCAATGCCGGTCAGCACCACCTCGCGGCATCCGCCCGCGACCAATCCGCGCACCTCGTCCAGCACGGCTTCCGCCGGTTTGGAGCGCACAGGTCCCCGCGCATCCGGGATGGCACAGTAAGTACAGCGGCACTCGCAGCCGTCCTCAATCTTGACATAGGCGCGGGTACGCTCAAAGTGCGTGATGGTCATCGCCTCAAAGGCGCTCCCCTCCAGCGTTCCGACCTCAAGGAGCGGACGCGCCGGTTTCACCCCGGCGCGCCACAGGCTGACCGCCGCATCCGCAACCGCCAGCTTGTTCCGGTTTCCGACGATGCAGTCCACGCCGGGAATGGCAGCGATGGCATCCGCCGCCTTCTGTGCCGAACAGCCCGTGACGATCAGGAACGCCTCCGGGTTTTCGGACAGCAGGCGCCGGATCGCCTGCCGCGCCTTGCGGTCGGATTCTGCCGTCACGGTACAGGTATTGACCACGTAAAGATCGCAGACCTCCTGCGGCGGACGGATCGTAAAGCCGCGCGCCGTCAGTGCCTCGGCAATCGCTTCTGATTCATACTGATTGACTTTGCAGCCCTGCGTCAGGACAGCGGCGCTGGGACGGGATTCGGTCACGGACATAGCGGAAACATCTCCTTGCGGTACGGCGGGATTGGCGCACGCGCACCCGGAACCGCCGCAGTTGCTCTTATTGTAGCACGGCACTCCGGGAATGTAAATACGCAAAGTGTAAAAAGGTTTTATGTTTTTTTGCGCGGGAATTTGCCGATAGCTCTTGCAAAATGCGGGAAAAGGGAGTATAATACCCCCAGTATGCATGGGCGGCGCCGCCCGGTGCCGCGCCGATATTGTATGAAGGCAAGGAGAAAAACATCATGAGCAACCTGCACGTTATCGACCACCCGCTGATTACCCATAAGCTGTCCATCATGCGCAACCGCAAGACCGGCTCCAAGGACTTCCGGGAGCTGCTCAACGAAATCGCCATGCTGATGGGCTATGAGGTCTTCCGCGATCTGCCGCTGGAGGAAATCACCATCGAGACACCCATTACCAAGATGAAGGCAAAGATGGTGTCCGGACGCAAGCTCGCCATCGTGCCGATCCTGCGCGCGGGTCTTGGCATGGTAGACGGGCTGCAGAGCCTGGTTCCGGTCGCCAAGGTCGGTCACATCGGGATGTACCGCGACCCGGAGACACATAAGCCGGTAGAGTACTACTGCAAGCTCCCCACCGACATTGAGGAGCGTCTGGTGGTTCTGGTCGATCCCATGCTGGCGACAGGCGGTTCCGCCGTGGACGCGCTGTGCAAGCTGAAGGAGCACGGTTGCCGTAACATCCGCTTCATGTGCCTTGTGGCGGCGCCGGAGGGCGTCAAAGCCGTGCAGGAAGCGCATCCGGACGTGGACATCTACACCGCCGCGCTGGACGAGTGCCTCAACGAGCACGCCTACATCGTGCCCGGTCTGGGCGACGCGGGCGACCGCATCTTCGGCACGCTGTAAGCGTCCGGCGGCAGACCGCAACAAGTTTTTCTGCACCGGGGGCTGTCGGATTCCCATCGACAGCCCCCGGTTTTCCGAATTTCCCGCAAAGGAGCCTGTGCTATGCGCACCATGAAAATCGGCAGGAACGACGCCGGACAGCGGCTGGATAAATTCCTTGCCAAGGCGGTCAGGGGGCTGCCCGCCTCCCTGATGTATAAATTCATCCGCACAAAGAAAATCAAAGTCAACCGGGCACGGGCGGAGCAGTCCCAGCTGCTCCGCGAGGGGGACGAAATCCAGCTCTTCATCAAGGACGAGTTCTTCGGTGCCCCCTCGGAGGACAAAAGTGCGCTGGGCGCGATCCGTCCCAAACTGGATATCCTGTATGAGGACGAGCATATTCTGCTGCTCAACAAGCGCCCCGGCGTGCTGGTTCACGATGACGCCGCAGGCGGCGAAAACACGCTGATCCTGCACGTGCAGGCGTACCTGTACGGCAAGGGGGAGTACGATCCCGCCGACGAGCAGTCCTTCGCCCCCCGCCCTGTGCAACCGCATCGACCGCAACACCGGCGGCATCGTCATCGCCGCCAAGGACGCGGAGGCTCTGCGCGACATGAACCGCCTCATCCGGGAGGATCAGCTCTCCAAGTTCTACCTCTGCCTGTGCCACGGCAGTATGGAACGCCCGGCGGCAACCCTGCATGGTTTCCTTGCCAAGGACAGCGCCCGCAATCTCGTGCGCGTGGAGGATCACCCCTTCCCCGGTGCACGGGAGATCATCACCAAGTACCGCGTGCTGGACACGCGGGGAAAAGGGGCGGATGCGGTGTCACTTCTGCAGGTCGAGCTGGTCACGGGACGCACGCATCAGATACGCGCGCACCTCGCGCACATCGGGCACCCCCTGCTGGGGGACGGCAAGTACGGCATCAACCGCGCCGACCGGCAGGAGGGCTTCAAGTATCAGGCACTGTACGCATGGCGGCTGGATTTTTATATCCCCGGCGACGGGGGGAGCCTTGCCTACCTGCGCGGGCGCTCCTTCCGTCTGAATCCGGCGGACATCTGGTTCACCAAGGGCTACCGCCTTCCCCTGTCGGACGGCAGGGAGGTCACAACATGAAGCCGTTCGCCCCGCGCCTGCACGCCGCGCCCCGGTGGCTCTTCTGGCTGTTGCTGCTGTCCGGAGCACTGCTGCTGGGACTGTGCATCCTGTTCCCTGTACTGGGTGTACTGGAATGGGTGGCGGCAGTGCCGTCCGGGCTTGCCATTCTGACGGCGGCACGTGACCGGAGCATACGCCTGCGCCGGATGTACGGCTACGGCTTCTGCTTCTTCGGTTGCTTCTACCTTGTCAACTTCCATTGGTTCCTGTATATGTACCCGCTGACCTTCGCGGGACTGTCGGATGCCGCCTCGGCGGTCGTGGTCATCGTGGCGTGGTTCGGGCTGTCGGCACTTCAGACAGTGGGCGCGGCGGCACTGTTCCCGCTCTTTGCGGTCGCCGTGCGCGGAAAAATTCCTGTCCGGCAAGCCGATCCTGCAGCCGTTGCTGTTCGCCGCCCTGTGGGCAGTGCGGGAATGGATTCAGGCAAGCATCGGGTGGGCAGGTGTACCGTGGGCAAGACTGCCGCTCGGGCAGGTCGGGCTCCGCCTGACTCTGCAGAGTGCCGCCTTTCTCGGCTCCTATTTCGTCTCCTTCCTGCTGATCGCGGTGAGTATGCTGATTGCCGACCTGCTCCTGCACCCGGATCGGGCGCGGCTGTGCGGCATTCTGGCGGGCAGTCTGCTGGTCGGGAACCTCGCACTCGGCGGTCTGCGCCTGCTGACCCGCCCGGCGGAGGGCAATGCGGTACAGGTCGCCGCGATCCAGGGCAATATGTCCTCGTTGGAAAAATGGTCCGGCAATTCCGTTTCCGCCGAGCGCTACGAGACGCTGACGCGAAAGGCGGCGGCAGAGGGAGCTACGCTGATCGTCTGGCCGGAAACGGCACTGACTGTCACGATAGACCGTTCCGCCGCTGCCCGCGACCGGCTGAGCCGGCTCGCACGCGAAAACCGGCGCAACCCTGCTGGTAGGCGTCTTTACCTCCGGGACGGGCACCGAAAGCAACCGGCAGTACAATTCCGTCGTCGCTTTCCTGCCGGACGGAAGTATGTGCGAAACAGTGTACAGCAAGCAAAAGCCCGTCCCCTTCGGGGAATTCGTCCCCTACCGGGAGCTGGTCATGCTGCTGGTGCCGCCGCTGGCAGACATCGGGATGCTGGAAAACGATCTGCTGGTCGGCGACCGCTCCGAGGTGTTCGACCTCGGGGTCGGGCGGGTCGGGTCCCTGATCTGCTTTTGATTCCATCTACGAAAGCACCGCGCTGGACAGTGTGCGCCGCGGGGCTCAACTGCTGGCGGTGTCCACCAACGACTCCTGGTTCCAGGACTCGCGCGGCGTCTGGATGCACAACGCGCAGTCCAGCCTGCGGGCAATCGAAACCGGGCGGTATGTCGTCCGGGCGGGCAACACGGGCGTGTCCTCCGTCATCGATCCGACCGGGCAGGTCACGGCGGAGCTGGATCCGCTTCTGACCGGCTACGTGCCGGGAACGGTACGTCTGTGCGAGGAACGGACGCTGTACACCCGCATCGGGAACCTGTTCGCGTACCTGTGCGCGGCACTGTGTGCGGCGGCTGTGCTTGCCAACCCGGCAGAAATGGTCGTGCGGCGCCTGCGCGCGGGCAGAAAAAGCGAATGAACCCCCGTGCTGATGGCTGTCCGGTGACATGAACTGTCCGTAAACTTGATGAATGTATGGTAAACTTGTGAATAATCACGGAATGCCCCTTGACAAATCCGTGGGGAAGGGCTATAATGACAGACGAAATCGGCGCCGGGCGTGCCGCTCCGCGACATCCTGTGCGACCGTGACATTTTTTGAAAGGAGTACCCCATGAAAAAAAGTCTATTCGTATCCTGGCACTGGCGCTGGCTCTCCTGACGGTTGTTACCGTTCTGGCTTCCTGCGGCAACAAGCTGTCCGGCGAGTATGAGTGCAAGGTTGGTCTTGTCACCGTCAGCATCAAGTTCAGCGGCAGCAAGGCAACCTTTACCGGCGCGTCCCAAATCCCCGGTCTCACCGCTGTGACTGACGGCAAGGAAGTCACGTACAAGATCGTTGACAAGGACGACGGCTCGCAGACCATCGAGTTCACGGTTGAGGAAGGCAAGGATCCCGTTTCGCTTCCCTTCTCTCAGGACAAGGACAAGAAGACCATCACGCTGGCTAAGTTGTTTGTCTTTAACAAGAAGTAAACAACCATACGGAACCGCTCCTCTCGGGGGAGCGGTTTTGCTATGCGGGGAACCGGGCTTTTTTCGGTTTTCTCATTGACAAACGCCGCGCGTTGATATATAATGGTAGGGCAATGTGAATACCCCTGCATGACGCAGGTGCAGAAAGGACAATACTCATGGAACATACAGGCAGATGCGCGCAGAATGCACCGCGCTCCACCTCCGGTCCCCTCATGGCAACCGATGCGCTGGGGCGCACCACTCCTGACCGCGCCGCAGGCGTCCCCGCCCCGCGCGAGAACCGTCTGGTCGGACTGTTCTACTTTCTCTGGCTGGGCGAGTGCGGCAAGCACAAGCCGTACAACATCTCCGAGATCGTTGCGGCGGATCCGCAGGCAGGGTACAAGCCGGACAGCGACGTCTGGGGCGGCGTCGGAACCTACCACCACTGGGGCGAACCGTTCTACGGCTACTACTATTCGGATGACGAGTGGGTCGTGCGCCACCACATGAAGCTCATCATGCAGGCGGACATCGACTTCCTCTTCTTCGATACCACCAACGCGCTGATGTACGAGCACAACTCCAAGCTGGTCATGCGCGTGCTGCAGGAATACCACGACGAGGGCTGGAAAAATTCCGCAGGTCATGTTCTACACCAATACCGCCTCCGGCAAGACCGTGCAGGAAATCTACGAGAAGATCTACCGCCCCGGCTTTGCCCGCGACACGTGGTTCTGCCTGGACGGCAAGCCGGTCATCATCGCGGTGGAGGCGGAATGCTCCCCCGAATGCCGCGCGTTCTTCAATATCAAGATGTCCCAATGGCCCAACGAGCCGGATAAGCTGGGCGGCTGGCCGTGGATGGATTTCACCCGCCCGCAGCGCGTGTTCTCCAACCTGCAGGGCGTGCCGGAGGTCATCAACGTGTCGGTGGCACAGCACCCCCAGCTTCGCTTCGGCGATTCGGTACTGTACGGCGAGACGGGCAACTGCGGCAGAGCCTTCCACGACGGGCACAATGATCCTGCACCGGACGCCTGGAAGAAGGGGTACAATTTTTGCCGAGCAGTTTGACCGCGCCGTGGAGACCGACCCGCCCATCGTGCTGGTGACGGGATGGAACGAGTGGATCGCCGGACGCTGGCAGGGTATCCCGGAGCGTCCCCCTGATGTTTGTGGACTGCGCCAACTACGAGTACAGCCGCGACCTGGAAATGATGCGCGGCGGGTATTTTGACAACTATTTCATGCAGCTCATCGAGAATGTCCGCCGCTACAAGGGCGTGGCGGACACGCCGGTGTTCGGACGCCTGCCTGTCCCGGACGGGGCGGCTGTCGGGTGCTTCTGCGAGTCTGACGCCGTCTATGACTCCTTCGACGACGGTGATTTTGCCCGTCACGCAGAGGGTTCCGGCTGCGTGTACGACAACCGCACCCAGCGCAACGCCATCCGCAAGATCAAGGTCAAGCACGACGGCGAGTACCTGTGCTTCCTCCTGCGTACCAAGCAGCCCGTCACGCCCTACGACGGCACCGGAAGCTGGATGCGCCTGTACCTGAATACGACGGGCGGGCAAGGCTATCAGTTCGTGCTCAACACGCATCCCGCGCCGGACGGCACCACCACATTGGCACGTGTGACCGGAACGGACGATGATCTGACCGCAGCCGATCTGTCGGATGTTTCCGCCTTCTATGAGGTGGACGGTGACAAATTCAAGATCAAGGTGCCCCTCCGGGCTTTGGGGCTTGACCCTGACGGATTCACCGTCTGGTTCAAGGCGGCTGACAGCCGTGAGCCGATTGCCTCGGTTGAGGATTTCTATGACAAGGGCGATGTCGCCCCCGCTCGGACGCATGAATTTCGTATACAGAGGAAAGTAAGAGCCCTATTTCCCGTTTGCAATCCCGGTTCTGTCAAACAAAAATTTAGGGGTATCCCCGGCGGTCCGGCACGCCGGGGCTCCGCCAAGGGGTACCCCGAAACAAAGAAAGAAGCGATATACCATGACAAAAATCGACATTTTTCTCCGGCTTCCTCGGCGCAGGCAAAACCACGCTGATCAAGAAGCTCATCACGGACGCCTACAAGGGCGAACAGCTGGTGCTTATCGAGAATGAGTTCGGCGAGATCGGCATTGACGGCGGCTTCCTTTGCCGACGCAGGCATCCGGATCAACGAGATGAACTCCGGGTGCATCTGCTGCTCCCTGGTCGGCGACTTCCGCAAGGCGCTGGCGCAGGTCATCAGCGAGTACCACCCCGACCGTATCCTGATCGAGCCTTCCGGCGTCGGCAAGCTGTCCGACGTCATCCGCGCCGTGGAGGGCGCAGCCACCGAGGGCGCCGTACTGAACGGCTTTACCACCGTGGTGGATGCCGGCAAGTGCAAGATGTACATGAAAAACTTCGGCGAATTCTTCAATGACCAGGTTGAAAACGCCGGCTGCATTATCGTCAGCCATGCCGATTCCACGCCCGCCAAGAAGGTCGAGGAAGCGGTCGAACTGCTCCGCGCACACAATGCTACGGCTGTCATTGTCTCCACACCGTGGAACCAGCTGACCGGCGACCAGCTGCGCGAGGCAATGGAGCGCCGCGACACGCTGGAGGCAGAGCTGTCCCGCCTTGCCGCCGAGGAGGACGATGAGGACAAGCATGAGCATCACCACCATCACCACGAGGATGAGGATGACCATGATGAGCATGAGCATCACCACCATCATCACGAAGATGAGGATGACCACGATGAGCATGAGCATCATCACCATCATCACGAAGATGAGGATGACCACGATGAGCATGAGCATCATCACCATCATGACGGGGACGAGGATGAGGACGAGTGCGGGTGCGGCTGCTGCCACCACGACCACGAGGGACACCATCACCATCACCACGATGCCGACGAGGTGTTCGTAAGCTGCGGCGCCGAGACGACCGTCCGCTTTGACCGCGCGGCGTTGGAAAGTATGCTGACCGCCCTGTGTGATGAGGGCAAGTACGGCACCGTTCTGCGCGCTAAGGGCATTGTGGCACCCGCCGACAGCGCAAGCGAAGGCTGGATTCACTTTGACTACGTTCCCGGCGAGCCCGACGTCCGCACGGGTGCTCCGGCTGTCATCGGTCGGCTGTGCGTCATCGGCTCCGGGCTGAAGGTAGATGCCCTGTCCGCGCTGTTCGGCGTAACACTGCACAAGTCCGAGGAGGACTGACGCATAAGGAGAGCACACCATGGCATACGATTTACCTGTTTACCTTTTTCACCGGCTTCCTTGAGGGCGGCAAGACCCACATGATCCAGGAGTCGATGGAAAGTCCGCAGTTCAATACGGGAGAAAAAACGCTGATCATCCAGTGCGAGGAAGGTATGGACGAGTTGGACATCTCAACCTTCAACGGGAAGAATGTCTATCTGGAGACCGTGGAAAACGAGTCCGACCTGACGCCCGATCTTCTCTCCGCCATGGCAAAAAAGCATAAGCTGGATCGCATCCTCATTGAGTACAACGGAATGTGGATGCTGAGCACGCTGTATGACGCCATGCCGCAAAAACTGGGTTATCTATCAGCAGATGATGTTCGCCGACGCCAACACCTTCCTCAGCTACAACCAGAATATGCGCCAGCTGATGGTGGACAAGCTGATGAACACCGATCTGGTCGTGCTCAACCGCACACCGGCGGATATTGACAAGGAAACCATCCACAAGATCGTGCGGGGATGCTCCCGCCGTGCGCAGATTTCCTACGACTATCCGGACGGGCACGTGGAATCCGACAACATTGAGGATCCCCTGCCCTTCGATCTGAATGCCCCCATCGTGGAGATCGACGACGAGGATTATGCCGTCTGGTACCGTGACCTGACCGAGGAACTGCAGGCATGGGACGGCAAGACCGTTCGCGTGAAGGGCATCGTCATGCGCGACCCCAAGCTGGGCAAGGCTGCCCTGCTGGTCGGCAGGCACGTCATGACCTGCTGCGCAGCCGATATTACCTACTCCCCGCTGGTCTGCAATTTCTCCGCCCCCGTCCCCTACAAGACCCGCGATTGGATTCTTGTCACGGCTAAAATCCGCATTGAAACTCACAAGCTCTACGCCAACCGCCCCGGTCCCGTCCTCTACGCCACAGACTCCGCCCTGACCTCCAAGCCAGCCGAGGAAGTGGCAACGTTTTACTGAGCCTGATACCCCGCCTCCGCCCGCAGAGGGCAGCCCCCCGGCTCAGGTCGGGGGGTATATCCGAAAAGGGAGAACACCATGTCTGACAATATTCTTTCCCGCATCCGCGCCGACGCCGGCGTTGCCGTCGCCGAGTTGATCCCCCGCCGCACATCTTACCGCCGGGCAGATTCTCGTCGTCGGCTGCTCCTCCTCCGAAATGGTCGGCGGGCGCATCGGCAAATGCTCCAGTCCGGACGCCGCCGCCGCCCTGATTGACACCCTGCTCCCGCCCCTGCAGACTGCGGGCATCCTGCTCGCCGCACAGTGCTGCGAGCATCTCAACCGCGCGCTCATCGTGGAGCGTGCGTGCGCGGAACGCTACGGGCTGGAGCCTGTCTGGGTCAAACCCCAGCCGCACGCGGGCGGTTCCTTCGCCACAGCGGTGTGGGAACGCTTTGCCGACCCGGTCGCTGTCGAGTGCATCCGTGCCCATGCGGGTATGGACATCGGGCAGACGCTCATCGGGATGCACCTGCGCCGGGTGGCAGTCCCGGTGCGGCTGTCCGTGTCGCGTATCGGCGAGGCGCCCGTTGTCTTTGCCCGCACGCGTCCGCCCTATATCGGCGGTCCCCGCGCCCAGTATCAGACCGAGGAACCGTGATCCGGCACATCCGCAAAAAGCCAACCCCAACCGCCACGATCCAAGGATCGGGACGCGCAGGGTGGGCTTTTTGCATTATTACTGGTGCCGGAAGCGGGGGTCGAACCCGCACGGTATCGCTACCACTGGATTTTGAGTCCAGCACGTCTGCCAGTTCCATCATTCCGGCGTGAACAATCCGTATTATACCATAAGATGGTCGGCAAGTCAAGAGAAATTTCAAGTAAATTCGCAAAGTAAATGCACTTGCTCCGGGATGCGTGCTTTTCCGAACACCCACGCGCCGCAAAAAAAGCCTTGCATTTTTCCCGGCGCGTGTGGTATAATGAAACGGAATCATGCACCCGCAAGCCGGGTGAATACATATAAACACATAAAATTAAGGAAGGCAGGAGAAAGCCATGCCCCAGAAGACCGGTGTAGGTGTAACCGAAGAAAAAACAGCTGCGGCTAAAGCGGCTCCCCAAAAGGATAAAAAGACGGCAAGGTCGGCATCCGCCAAGCCGGACGGATACGGCGATGAGAGCATCACGTCGCTCAAGGGCGCAGACCGCGTCCGCAAGCGTCCGGGCGTCATATTCGGCTCGGACGGGCTGGAGGGGTGCGAGCATTCCTTCTTTTGAAATCCTGTCCAACGCCGTGGACGAAGCGCGTGAGGGACACGGATCGGTCATAAAGGTCACGTACTTCCGCGATCTGAGTATCGAGGTGGACGACCGCGGGCGCGGCGTGCCGCTGGGCTGGAACGAACGCGAGGGACGCTGGAACTGGGATCTCATCTACTGTGAGCTGTACGCCGGCGGAAAATACGACAACAACAGCAACGGTTCCGCATACGAGTACTCGCTGGGACTGAACGGTCTGGGCGCCTGCGCAACGCAGTATTCCTCCGAATACATGGAGGTCACATCCTACAGCGGGCAGGTCAAGCGGAGCATCTCCTTCCGCAAGGGCGAGGTCGTCGGTGAGTTGACCGAGGAACCGCTGGACAAAAAGAACGCCCGGACGGGCACCGTCATCCGCTGGCGCCCCGACCTGGACGTATTCACCGACATCCGCATTCCGCACGAATTCCTCACCGACATACTGGGCCGGCAGGCGGTTGTGAACGCAGGGGTTCGTTTTGACCTGCTGTTCGAGCAGGAAGACGGCAGCTTCCCGCTGGAATCCTTCTACTACCGGGACGGCATCGCCGACTACGTTGCCGAGAAGGAAGGGGAAAGCCTCCTCATCCCGACGGCACAGTGGCATCTGGAAACCTCCGGGCGCGACCGTGCGGATAAGCCCGACTATAAGCTCAAGGCGGATTTTGTCTTTTCCGCATCAGCCTCCGCGCCGATGCTGGAGTACTACCACAACTCCAGCTTTCTGGAGCATGGCGGCTCACCGGACAAGGCAGTCCGCTCTGCGTTCGTGTACGCGGTGGATAAGTTCCTGCGGGCGGGCAAGAAGTACAAGCAGAACGAGCCGCGCATCACGTTTCAGGATATTGAGGACTGCCTTGTGCTGGTCATCAACAGCTTTTCGACTCAGACTTCCTATGAGAACCAGACAAAAAAAGCCATTACCAACACCTTTATATACAGTGCCATGAACGCTTTCCTGCGCGAACAGCTGGAGATTTACTTCATGGAGCATCCCGCCGAGGCGGAGGTGTTTACCGGTCGGATTCTGAACAACAAGCGCAGCCGCGAGAGCGCCGAGTCGCAGAAGAACCTGATGCGCCGCAAGTTCAATACCGTTGTGGATATGTCCAACCGGGTGGAAAAATTCGTCAACTGCCGCACCAAGGACGTCGCACGCCGGGAGCTGTACATCGTGGAAGGTGATTCCGCTATGACGTCGGTCAAGCTGGCGCGCGATCCGGAATTTCAGGCAGTCATCCCGGTGCGCGGCAAGACGCTCAACTGCCTTAAAGCGGATTACAACCGCATTTCCAAGAGCGACATTATCTCCGACCTGATCCGTGTCATCGGGTGCGGCGTGGAGATAACCGGCAGTAAACGCAAGGATGACGCATCCGACTTCAATCTGGCAAACCTCCGCTGGTCCAAGATCATTCTGTGTACCGATGCCGACGAGGACGGGTTTCAGATTCGCACGCTGCTGCTGACGCTGTTTTACCGTCTGCTGCCTACCCTGCTGAAGGAAGGCAAGGTGTTCATTGCCGAGACGCCGCTCTTTGAGATTACCACCAAGAGCAAGACCTACTTTGCCTACGACGAGTTTGAAAAAGCAGAAATACTGAAGCAGCTCGGAAACACCCGCTACACGCTCCAGCGCTCCAAGGGTCTGGGCGAGAACACCCCCGCCATGATGTCCGAGACCACCATGCATCCCGCCACGCGCCGTCTGGTTGCCGTCACGCCGACCGATGCCGCCGCGACTGCCCGTATGTTCGATACGCTGTTGGGCGATGACCTGCCCGCCCGCAAGGCATTTATAGCCCTGCACGGCAAGGAATACGTCAAGGACGCCGATCTGGAATGATATCCGACAAGGAGGAGCTTCCGTGAAAAATCTGTTTTCCATCAACCGGACAGAGGACACGCATTCTGTCCGTCCGGACAGCACACCCTTCGACGCAGAGCATATTGACAGCGCGTTGGAGGAGCAGTTGAGACAGGCTTCCGACGCGGCGTTTGAAGCCTTTGACCAGCCCCTGACCCCGCCCCGCGGCAGGCAAGCTGGGGGACACGGGAGCTGGCAGCTGGGACTGGGGCTGCTGCTGACAATCATCGCCATCGTCCCGGTATTTCTCTGGCGCGACACGCTGTTTTCAGGCGACCGCGCATATTTCGCATGGATCCTGCTGGCTCTGCTGATTGCAGGCGGCGTGCTGGTCAGTTGGGCATACCGCATCCAGAAAAAGGCCATGATGCAGGAGACGCGCGAACGGCAGGAGGCGAACGCCTCCGGGCAGAACGCTGCCGCCGTGGAAACCGCCATGAAGGAGATGACCCGCCTTCAGCGGCAGGCGCGCGCTCAGCTGCACGTGCCGGACGATGCACTGGAGCTGGACGTCTTTCCCTTCATCTACGAAAAGAAAGGGGATCGCACGGTCGGACTGGATCGGAACGGGCGCTTTCAGAGCCTGCTGGTTCTCGCATGGCGGCAGGGAAATGACCTGTGCCTGTCGGACGGCACCTGCAATCTGCGCATCCCGACCGAGGCTATCCGGGGACGTGTGACCTGCGACCGCCCCTTCGTGGTGGATATGTGGCTCAAGGAGGAGCGCCCCGGCGAGGGACGCTTCAAGCCGTACCACCTTAAAAAGACCGGTCTGCTCGCCGTAAAGGGACGCACGTGGTACTGCGTGATGCTGGGCGCACCGGGCGGTGACAGCTACGAGCTGTTGATCCCCTGCTACGATCTGCCCCAGTTGGAAAAGCTGGTATCAATTCCCGAACCGGATGCCCGGACCGAAGACAAATAACCGATAGAGAATAAGAAAAGAGGTATTGTACAATGAATTCCCCGTTCAAGCCCACCAAGAGCGCCATCGCAGCCAACAAGTACGGGATCGCCCGCAGCAACCTGTTGCTGGTCATCCTGTTCACCCTTATCAATTCGGTGATCTCCTTTGCCCATGGCAATTACTACTTTCTGTTCTCCGCTTCCATCCCGTACTATGTAGCCAGCTTCTCCGCCGCGTGGGCATATAGCCCGGAGGATATCGGACTGGAGCCTGCCGCTAACCCGACAGCGATCCTGGTAATCGGTGCCGTTATCGCCGCCGTTCTGCTGGTGCCGTACCTGCTGTGCTGGATATTCTCCAAAAAGCACTACGGCTGGATGATTGCGGCGTTGGTGCTGTTCTCCCTGGATTCCGTCTGGCTGCTGCTTAACTTCCATATCAGCCTCATCCTGGATATCCTGTTCCATGCTTACGTGCTGTACTATCTCATCATGGGCGTGCGGTACGGACTGCTCTCCAGACGGGCGGCGGAAGCCGAAGCCGCCGAGGCGTCTCTCCCCAACGGAACGCTCACGCTAAACCCGGACGGCACCATGGCGGATATGTCTCGCAACAACCGCCAATGCGGAGGAAAGCGCCGATGCAGAATCCGCCCCGACAGAACAGCCGGTCATCCCCGACACGCCGATCCTGCGCTCCGCTGATGAAACGGGCAGCGAAAAGGTTCGGGTGTACGTTGAAACGGCATGGGACGGGCACCAAATCCAGTACCGCCGGGTCGGAAAGATCGAGGAGCTGGTTGTGGACGGGCAGGTGTATGCCGAGATGCCCCGCGCGCGCGTGAACGGGGCGCACATGACCGCCACGGTCGCGGGAATGCAGCTGGAAGCCGGCGCTATGGGCGGCTCCAACATCGTCACTGTAAACGGCAAGGTCATTGCCACGACCATCCGGTATATCTGACACCGGAAGGGCAACGGGTACCGTTTCCATGAATTCCACCACATCCGTACCGGTGGCGGACATTGTCGCCGCTCTGAAAGTACGCTATCCCGCCGCAGTTTGCGCCCTGGACTGGGGCGGGCAGCACGATTCCGATCCGGAAACGCGCCGCCGAAACGGCTGGCGTCTGCTTGTCATGGCGAGGCTGTCGGCACAGTGTACCGACGCGCGGGTCAATCAGGTCTGCCGGGAGCTATTCCGGCTGTATCCGACTCCGGAAGCACTTGCCGCCGCGCCGCAGGCAGATGTGGAAGCCGTCATCCGCCCCTGCGGACTGTTCCGAACCAAGGCAGAGAGTATCCGTGCGACCTGAGCCATTCTCGCCGCCGACTGGGCGGGATTGGTGCCGGAGGACATGGATACCCTGCTCTCCCTGCCCGGCGTAGGGCGCAAGATTGCCAATCTCGTCCGCGGCGACCTGTACGGTCAGCCGGGCATCGTGGCAGATACGCACTGCATCCGCATCTGCGGGCGGCTTGGATTTTACCCCGAGGAGCTGAAGGACCCCGTCCGGGCAGAACGCATCCTTTCCCCGCTCATCCCACCAGAGGAGCAGTCGGATTTCTGCCACCGCATCGTGCAGTTCGGACGGGATACCTGCACCGCCCGCGCCCCGGCGTGCGGGGCGTGTCCCTTGCGGTCATTCTGTGCGCACGGGCAAAAGCTTCCCTGATGGGTACAAGAAACCGCCGAACAAATCGGCGGTTCCTTAAATGGCACCTCTAAATCTGTTTGTGTACGCTTTTATACTCGTCGTAGTACCGGAAGTAGGGGCACCGCCCGGTCTGCCCGGATGTAAAGCGCCCCATCTCGTCCTCATCCAGCGACACACGGCAGGTATAGGTCTCCCAATTCTCGTCGTAGTCGTAGAATTCACAGTCCTCACACCGCGCGGCAGGCTTCTTCGGCACAGTCTGCCGTTCCTTGCGCTTCTCTTCCATCATCATAGACCTCCCTTTTCATATTTTCCCGGGCACCGCCCGTAAGGAGCAAAAACATTGAACGATAAAGAAATATCCGAAATCCGCCGCCGTTACAGGGCGGAAAAGAGCGGCATCTCCCGCATCCGGGGATGCTATGTCAACGAAAAACGAACCATCATCTCCGAATTTGACCAGTCGCTGGGACTGATGTCCGAAAGCGAGGCAGAGGAGGTGCTGACACTGCTCAGGAAAGCACTGTCCGGAAAAGTCGGAACCAATCTGATGGACATCGCCTTTTCGACTGCGCAGGTGCAGTCCGGTGCGGAGCACGGTCTGCTCATGACTCTGCGCGAAAGCGCCCTCGGTGATGACGCCGCCGTCCACGCCTTTTACGAAAAGGTAATCGGTTCGCTGGCGCTGGAGGGCAACTACATGATCCTGCTCTGCCACGACAGCTATGACGTGTTCTCCTACCACAAGGACGGCGGACGCTCGGAGGACTCCGGCGAGATATTCCGCTACATCCTCTGCGCCATCTGCCCGGTCAGCATGGCAAAGCCCGCGCTGTCCTATTTTGTCCGGGACAACTGTTTCCGCAATATCACAGCCGACTCGGTCGTTGCGCCGCCCGCGCTGGGCTTCCTGTTCCCCGCCTTTGACAACCGCTCCACCAATCTCTACGGCGCGCTGTACTATACCCGCGACACCAGCGACAGCCATGAGGAGTTTACCGATGCCGTGTTCCGTGCCGGAAAGCTGCCCATGCCCGCCGCCGCCCAGCAGGAGACCTTCCGCAACGTGCTGGCGGAGTCGGTAGGGGAGGCGTGCAGTCTGCCAGTTGTGCGGGCAGTGCGCGCACAGATCTGCCAGGCGGTAGAGGATCACAAGGCGTCCAAGGAGCCGGAGCCGCTGACCGTGGACAAGTACGCTCTGCGGGATATGCTGGGCTTCGGCGGCGTACCCGAGGAAGGCATCAACGCCTTTGAGGAGAAATTCGACCGCAGTTTTCGGCTCCGGCGCCGCCGTCAGCCCCCGCAATCTGGTGGATACACGCAAATTCGAGGTCAGAACGCCCGATGTCGTAATCCGCGTCAATCCGGAGCGAGCCGAGCTGGTCGAGACCCGCATCATCGACGGCGTAAAGTACATTCTCATCCGCGCCGATGACGGTGCAGAGGTCAACGGGATTGATGTGACCTTCGAAAAGGACACTGCAGGACAGTAACTCCGAATCTCACCGCCGCCCGCCCTGCCCCGCCGCCATGGCGGTATAGAAAGCACGGCGCACGCGGAAGAACGCGGTTTTGTCGCGTCCGAAATGAACGGCGTTGGTCAGCAGAACGCCCCCACAGACCGCTTTCCGCATCCACCCACAGGGAAGTGCCGGTAAAGCCGGTATGCCCGAAGGAGCCATCCGCCATAAGGTCGCCTGCCGAGGACAGCGCAGGCAGG
This sequence comes from Oscillospiraceae bacterium, assembly GCA_022009675.1. Taxonomy (GTDB): domain Bacteria; phylum Bacillota; class Clostridia; order Oscillospirales; family CAG-272; genus CAMEON01. The sequence goes on from CP091718.1 coordinate 330,379, forward strand.
GGCGGCTTGAGCTGGAAGCCGAGTCCGCGCGCCTCGGCAAGCCCCGGCGTATAATCGCGGATTGCCGCCGCAAAGGTGCAGGGGGAAAGCAAACGTCCCTCCGCCGTTCCGAATGCCGCACCGGGCAGCTCACCGTGGGTCGAGCACATGACGGCAAAGCGAATCATGTCATCAAGCGGGGCAAACACCCCCGCGTTTCCGGACACACCGCCGAGGAAATGCGCGTTCTCGTCATGGACGTGCCCCTTGATATACGCCTTGTACAGGGCGGAATATTCGGTCGTCACCACGTTGTCGGACTCCGGACAGTAGCCCGTGTGCGCCATGCCCAGCGGGGCAAACACATACTCCCGTGCCAAATCGTCCAGACGCCGCCCGGTCAGCCGCTCCAGAATAATCTGGAGCAGGATGTACCCCATGCAGGAGTAGTAGACCTGCTCGCCGGGGCGGCAAAACGGTTCAGAGGACAGGATTATATGTGCCACGGCACTTTGCTCAGGCGTTTCCGTCCTGTTCCAGAGCGCTATATGCGGCGTGATGCCGGAGGTATGCGTCATGAGGCGGAATACCGTCACGTCGGCGCGCCCTTCCGGTGCCCCCGCCAGTTCCGCCGGCGTAAACCAGCGCGACAACGTGTCGGACAGGAGCAATCGCCCCTGCTCCACCAGCCGCAGGGCTATCATGGTCGTGGACACCAGCTTGGACAGTGATGCCAGATCATACAGCGTGTCCCGGTCCGCCTTCTCCGGTTCCGGGAACCGTGTCCGATCCCCCATCACGCCGGAGCGCAGTACCTCCCTGCCCTGCCCGATGGCGAATGCCGCCGAGGGAATCACGTCCCCCGCAATACTTTCGCGCAGAATATCCTCACACGTATCAAAATACATTGCAATCTGTCCTTTCATCTCCCGAAAAAGGGGCGTCCGCACGGCGGAAGCCCCTTTTTTTGTTCCGTACATATGGGAGCCTCCGGATTATCACCGCGCGTGTGATTTCCGGGGTTCCTTATTTTGCCAGCGCCTGCTCCAGCCAGATGATTCCGTACCCGAACGCCTCATACAGTCCCTTCTTGCCGCCCTGCCGGTATACTTTATTCTGATCTGCCGTTTCCACCACGCTGACGAACACATCGTTCGGAACGCGGGTGCCGCCCTCATCCTTATAGCTCATAATGTCCATAACCAGTATATATTTTTCCGTCATATCGCCGTAGCAGATGGTGTCGCCCTCCCGCACCAGCGGACGATCCTTATACATCAGGTAGGAACCGCCGACCAGCGGTGCCCCCGTGACGTTGATTGGATTCAGTTTTTCCTCACTCATGGTATACTCCTCTCCGCCCCCGTGACCGGGAGCCGCCCTGCGTACTCAGACGCCTCTTGTGACCGTTCCCCCGCCGGATCCCGCCGCCGTGGCAATCGGACTCTTATCCACTTATAGTATACCACAGTTTTACGGAAAAGTCAATGCCGATTTTGGGCATGGAAACAGCATTTATCTCTTTTTACGGCGCGGGAACGGAGCAGGGTTGCCTGCGGTGCAGGGTTTGCCCCGGTGACGCGGCTCGACCTGCCCCGCCGGGCACCTCGTTGCAGGTATCCAAAACTTCCGGGTATGAAAACATCTTTTCCGCTGTTTTTCCGTATGGTCATAAACCCGTCACAATATCGTGCTATACTGTAGGATAGCAACGTGCGCCAAACAGGCGTGCCGAAAGGGAGAAAAACAATGGTCAAACTGAAAAGAATATGCGGGCGGGCAGGCGCGATGGCGCTGGCGCTCGTGCTGATGCTCACGGCACTGGCAGGCTGCACGTCCCGGGCGGATCGGGAGAACCAGCGCGTGATCGGAGAAAGCGGCGGCTTTGACGTTCTGTATGAGGAGCTGCGCTTTGTGACCCTGCTGGTCAAGGATGCCATGGCGGGCGAATACGGCGCGGACATCTGGAAAAACGCCGACACAGCCGAACAATACCGGGCAGAGCTGGAGGAGCGCGTCATGGACAAGCTCCGGGCGAACTATATGGTGCTGGCGACCTGCGCCGCCTACGGCATAAGCACCGACTCCAAGGAGGCGGACAACTATGTGGACAGGCAGATCGACCAGCTGATTACGCAGGAGTGCGGCGGCAAGACCGGCAAGTACAAGGACTACCTGAAGAAGCACAACCTCACCGATCACTATCAGCGCTTCGCCCTGCGCGTAAGCTACCTGGAGTCCGTGCTGTACTACACGCTGGAGGCTGGGAAGCACTTCGCCTATACTGCCGAAAACATTGACGAATTCGTCGAGTTCGTACTGGAAAGCCCCGACTATGCCCGCACCATACACGTGTTCCTCCGCAACGACGAGGGCGAGAGTCCGGAGCAGAATCTGGCGGAAGCAAAGAAAATCACGCAGGCACTGCGGGCGGTCTCCGGGACGGAACAGCGTCAGGATGTCATGAACGGGTACATCGGATCGGCACTCAATGACGACCTGAGCATGGTATCCAAGGACGGCTACTACTTCACGCGCGGCGAAATGGACGAGATCTACGAGCAGAACACCTTTGCCCTGCAGGTCGGGGAGGTCAGCGATCCGTTCCTGTGCGGCAACGGCTATTATGTCGTCATGCGGCTGGCGCCGGAGGCTGGGTATGCCATGCAGAACAGCTCCACCCTGCTGAAGTATTACCAGAGCGCCCAGATGGGTCTGCTGGAGGAGTCACGCGCCGAAGCGTGCCGCGTCGTGCTCAACGAGTACGGGCAAAGCATCGATCTGGTCGCCATGGAGTGACCGCGGCGCTATGAGGTCGAAGAAATCATCCTTCGTGCGCGTATCGCGGCGTTACAGCGCCGGCGCAACGCGGCGCAGCCGTCTGCGCGTTTCCCGCAATGTCCGGCGACGGGCAGTGGTGACGGTCGCCGTATGTCTTGCTGTCGTGGCAGTGGCTCTGATATGGGGTTCTGCCCTCAAGCACCGCTCGGACGCTTACCACGCCGGGTTGGAAGCGGACGCATGGACTGCCTCCACGCAAGCCGCGCTCCGGCAGATCACAGTTCCGGATTTCCGCGGGGGCGCGATATCCCCCGGCGGGGAGCTGCCCGGACTGCCGGCAGACGCGTCCGGTGCCGTTGTCACACTGTCGGAGAACCCGGACGGTCAGCTTGGCTACGCCTTTCCCACCGCCGCGACCGCCGGATTGACTGTCGCCGAAGGCGCGCCGACACCGGAGGCGGAAGTCGGGCGGTTGCACCTCGCCGGACTGCGCGTACTGGGCATTTTTTTCGGGTGCAGTGCCTGGACGATGTGTACCGCGCGGATCCGGCTGCCGCCGTTCTGCGCCGCGGCGTGGAGTTGAGTCTCCTGACCTCCGCGGCACGGGCAGGCGTCGATGAACTCCTGCTGCTTGGCATTCCGTGCGGGAACGATGACGCGGACGCCCGCGCGCTGGACTTTCTGCGCGAGCTGAAGCAGCTGCTTGCGGACAGCGGCACGGCACTCGGCGTGGCGCTCCCGGCAGATGCTTTCGTGCGGGCGGAGGGAGAAACAGTGCCGGATGCTTTCGCGCAGGACAGCACCGGCGCAGGTATCGTGCAGTACACCGGCTGGCGCACGCCGGGGCGGATGCTGTCGGTATGCGATTACCTTGCGCTGGATCTGCGCACGGCGGATTCGGATTCCGCCGGGGAACTGCTCCGGGGCTTCCGGTTCACCTACGCGCGCTACGCCCTCCGCCTGCTGGTCGCAGACGCGGCGGTATCCGAAACAGCCGACGCCCACGGGATGCGGCGGCAGATTGTCTGTCCGGCAACAGACTGACGGGCAGATTCTTCAGGGCTGAAAAGTCCAAAGATCCTCCCCTGCTCCGCGTGTTATCAGTATCCGATCCTGAAAGAAAGGAGGCTTTTGCCGACGCAAAAGCCATAGCCATCAATATGAAAACCATCGCCAGCTTCACTGTCAACCACGATACGCTCCTGCCGGGTCTGTACGTGTCCCGTGTGGACGGGGACATCGTGACCTATGATGTCCGCATGAAGGTGCCGAACAGCGGGGACTGCCTGCCCACGCCAGCCGCCCACACCATCGAGCATCTGTTCGCCACCTACGCACGCAACAGCGGGTACGCCAAGCAGGTGGTTTATGTGGGTCCTATGGGTTGCCGTACCGGCTTTTATCTGCTCCTGCGCGACAGCGTCAGCCGCGCCGAAGCCATCCGGCTGGTGCAGGACAGCTTTGCCTTCATTGCCGCCTATGAGGGAGAAATCCCCGGTGCGACGCGCACGCAATGTGGCAACTACCGGGAGCATGATCTGCCCGGCGCCAAAGCCGCCGCGGCGGCACTTTGCGTCACGCTGCGCGACTGGACGCCCGAGAAAACTGTCTACGAAAGCGGCAACGTTTAAGGCATTACCGCGCAATCCACGCATGGCACACTTGCTTGCGTCTTTTTCCGTCATACTTCACAAAAAAATCCTTGTCAGTAGCTCTACTACAGCCTGCGAATTTTTTTGTATTGTCTGACGAAAAATCCGACTGCGCAATTGCACCATCGGAATTGCGCGGTAATGCCTTAAGCAGACACCGACCGGAGCGCGGATGGCTCATTCCCGTGCCACTGCCGGGAATTCTTCGTCCGGCACGGCGTACAGCTCAATATCCCACGCAGGGACACCGTCCATGCGCCGCAGGTACAGGCTGGCACCGGGATACAGCGACCGCACAAGAAGCGGGAGTTCCCAAAGATCCGCGCTCCGGTGGTAGACAGACACCAGAAGGCGGGGGCTGTCCTGCCGGATCAGCGAACGGGATCCAAGCAGCGCGTCGCGTTCCGCGCCCTCCACGTCGTATTTGATGAAATCCAGCCGCCGATACCCCCCGGCTGGCAGTCCGGCAGACGCGCATTCCCACGCGCTGTCGGGTGTCGCCGCCGCGACCTGCCGCAAACGTTCCCGACTCTGCGGCGTGGGCAGCAGCGAGGCGTTGCGGTTGCCGGTATCGTGAAAAGTCAGCGTTGCGTCCTCCGACCATGCCGCCGCCTGCAACGGGTAGACCGCCCGTCCCTCTGCGGCGAGTGCCTGTGCATAGGCGCTCAGCTTACGGAAGGAACGCACGTCCGGCTCCAGGCACACCGCCGTTTCCAGCCCCGGCGCGTACCGGATCAGCTCGCGCAGGCTGTCCCCCGTATATGCCCCGCAATCCATGGCAGTGCGGATACTCCCCGCCCGGAGCAGGCGCCAAACCTCCGCGCGCCCTGTGGCAGTCGCCTCTATGTCCTCCAGCCGCCCGCCAAGGCGTGCCCGGACGATGCCGTCAAACACGCCGCGCGAGGTTTCATCCGCAAGCAGAGCGCGGGCACGTTCCATATCCGCCCGATGTGCCTGCACAAGCTCCGCCGTGAACAGTGCCCCGCCGCTGACCGGGACATCCGGAATGTACAGCTCGCACTGCGCCGCAACGCGGCGTATGTTGTCCAGCACGTCCGGACGGCGGGAGCCGAACGCAAGCAGCACGATCATGCAGTCCCCGTAGGTCGCGCGCGCTTCCCCAAAGGAAAGCACCCGCCGCCCGCGGAAGCTCTGCCCCCGCACAAAGCCATCGGTGGCGAACACGTCCGCCACGGCAATCCCGTACTCCGCACAGACATCCAGCACCTTATCCGCTCCGTCTCCCATGCCCCAAAGCAGTATGGGGCGCCCTGCCTGACTCTGCAGGTACCGCCACAGGTCGGGCGCGCACGCATTCGGTGAAAAGTATTGCATTCTGGTCTCCTTTTCCGGGCGGCGGACTGCGCGCCCTATCGGTTCGTTGCAATGCAGGAAGAGCTGCGTATCGTTTCGGCGCCGGGCAAAAAAAGAATATCCAACAGAACCTGTGGGTTCCAAGCAGCCTTGACCCCCGGTTTCACTGCCGGGAGGACGGCTCACATTCAATTGTTATGCTCTGAACCCGCACCAACTCTCTTGATAATGAACAAGGCGGTCTGTCAGGGAGAAGATCGGGAACAAAAGTAGCGGCATTTTATATGTACCAAATGCCTGATAGATACGCAGCGTTTCTTCAACACCTGCATCAACGTCCCTTGCCATAGTCAGATTACAATCGAGCAGTTTTTCAAGTGCGGCTTTCGCCTCTTCCTCGGATATCCCGACCTTTGCGGCAACAGAGGAAGCTGTAAATGCTTTTTCCGGATTTGCAAATTGATACGCAAGCACAAGACGCACATTTTTATCGGAAAGAACTTTCAAAAACCCTGCCGCCTCTTCATTTTCAAGCAGTTTCAAGGATTCCTTATCGCTCGGGAGATATGTGAGAGCAATATCCTTATTTGCATATACCGCGCCGGCAACCTCGGAAACGAATCCACTGTGCTGATATGGATTCTTTGCAAACTGCGATTTTGCCCTCTCCGCGAAATCGTTGTTATCTTCCCATCTCCACATGGTATTCAATATCTGATCGTAAACCGCCTTGGGGGTTTCTTCGCAATTGATCGGTTTTTCCTGCACTTTATGCCTGATTCCGAAAAAGTTCATCAATCGTCACGCCAAGTGTATCTGCTATAATTGGAAGAAGCATAATATCGGGCATGGTCGCGTTGTTTTCCCATTTTGAAATCGCCTGTGCAGAAACGCCTATAGTTCCAGCGAGATTTTCCTGCGTGATACCTCTTTCTCTGCGAAGGTCAGCTATTCTTTCTCCTAAAGATTTCATATTTTTTTATCGCTCCTTATTTTTGTTTTTCGGTCGACCGTGATTTTATTGTATCCGAAATCTCGTGGAAAGTACAGATATCATTTGGCAAGTCAGCTAAACTGTTTTGATAGAAAAACAACCAAAGAAAGCGGATGGGTAGTCTGAAGAAAGCAGAGTTGCACTCTGCAAAAATCTTCTGATACTCACCCTTGACCCCCGGTTTCACTGCCGGGAGGATGGCTCACTTTCGATCACTGAAATTTATCATTCTGCTCGACAAAAAAGTCGTGGTATACTTTTTACGCAGGCAAGCTCCGTCCATTTTTGTTCGACGGGCGGTGTTTCGTCAATATTGTATATGTGTGCGCCCTTCAGGGAGAGCAGAAACGGAGAGTGCGTGGAAATAACGAATTGACATCCGTAATTTCTCACCGAGTCTTCAATAAAAATACTTCAGTTGTAATTGATTCTGCGGAGAAAGGCTGTTTTCCGGCTCGTCCAAAAAGATACAACGCATTCTCCTGAATCGAATCAACAAAGTAGGACAGTGCACTCTCACCGTTTGAACGCTCCTGTATATTTCGCATCAGGTTCTCTTTCAGAAAGCGGGACTGACTGCGATTTTTGTTCCGCATATCTCTGACCCGTTTCCACCGCTCGTAATCATCCAATCCCCCAAGACGATTCGGCGCTGCATACGGGCTGTTTTCCGCGATATATTCCCGGATCAAATCCGACCTTTTGCTGTCAATACCGTCGTTGATACGGCGAATATCAAGTACCTTTTCAAAAACGCCGTCGCTCGTGATGATCTTGCTCTCCGGCGGAATCGCTCGGTCTAACTGATAGTCACACATGCCGACGTAGTCCTCAAAAAAGTCGGAGCGGTTAAACGGGGTGCTTCGCTCAAGAGCCAGCTTTTCCGCAATGATATTCAGGATACTGCTCTTACCGCTCCCGTTATTGCCACAGAATATCGTGATGTCCGAAAAAAAGAACTCGGGCAGTTCTCGATCCTGGAACAGTTGGAACGGATAATAGGTCGTATAGCAGGTTTTCTTGACTTTGATATTATCCTTATCCGAAAAATAATTTTCCTCATCTTCTCTTGTCGGCATTTGAAAATTCATTAAATATATCATAAGACCGCCCTTTCACTCTTGATTTTGTCTCAAAAACTTCCTGATACTTCGGCTGACTGTATTGTACCATGTTTTTGTAAAAAAAGTAAATGCTGTTGCCCTGACATTTCGCTTCCCCCGCTTGACAGAATGCGGTTTTGCGTGTACAATATAGGATAACAACAGTATACGAGGAGGATTTTTGCTATGAATGATTGCCTTTTCTGCCGCATTGTCGCCGGTGAGATACCCTCGTCCAAGGTGTACGAGGACGACACGGTATACGCCTTCCGGGATATAAATCCCATGGCGCCCGTGCATATCCTGATTGTTCCCAAGGCGCACCTCGCATCCGCCGCCGACATTACCGCTGACAACGCCGCACTGGTTGCCCACATCTTCGCGGTCATCCCGCAGATTGCCGCCGCCGAAGGGCTGACCAACGGCTTCCGCGTCGTGACCAACAGCGGAGCCGATGCCTGCCAGTCTGTCCCGCATCTCCATTTTCACCTGCTGGGCGGAGCAAAAATGGCAGACCGGATGGCGTAACGGATCGGCGTATCGCCGGCGGATTCAGGACTTCTCCGCAGCGCGGGAGAGGCAGGGGAGCCGCAGGGCTCCCCTCACCGGATGCGCCGCGCCTCGGTGTAGAATCGCTTGTCCTCCGCGTGACCCATGGAGAATGTCTTGCGGGGGAGCGCACCGTCCGAGATAACCGTGGAGAACAGCTCCTGCTTGCGCATTCCGTCAAAGAGAATGGCAACGGCATCCGGACGTGCCGCAAGGGCACGGGCTGTATCCTCACCGTGAATATAATCCACCGATGCCCCGGCAGGGGCGTTTTTCATATACCCGTCAAGGAACGCCTGCACCGTCCCGACAGCCAGCGCCGCTTCCGGTGACGGCACCGGAATCTCGCCCTGCCGTGCCCCTGCCTGCCAACGCAGTGTCTGGGGCGGCATTCCGCCCTGTCGGGCGGCGGCGTAGGCGGCAAGATCGCGCAGAAACCCGTCCGGTTCCACGCCGAACACGACCCGATAGATCGGCTCAAACTCCAGCGATGCGTCGTACAGATTGACCACCTCGCACAGTGCATACCGGGCGGAGTGCCGCAATGCCGCAGTGCCCAGCCGCGCCTTGACGTGCTCATAGAACGCCTTCGCGCTGGCAAGCGAGTGGTTGCCGTCCCCGACCGCAAACAGGAGCGGCGCGAGGTCGGCGCGCCCATAGCGCGCCTCCATTGCCTCCGGCGCTGCCAGTGCAGCCAACGCCTCCGCAACGTGTGCCTTCTGACTGTCGGTCAGGAAATAGCCGCGCAAATGCCCGCCGTCCAGCATCAGGTCGTAGTCATAGGCAAGCTCCATGGCGTCCGTCTCATCCGCGAGCGGCTCCACGACCGTACACGCGCGGTCGTCCGTCAGCAGCATGACGTGCGGCAACTCCAGCCATGCCCCCTCCCGGATGGTCATGCGCGGGGGAATGCGCTCCGGAACGGTCGCCTCAGTCGCACGGATGAGGCTCTGCGCATCCCGGCTGTAATCGTACTCCTCCAAGTCAATGCACCCGACCAGCCCTCTGCGCAACTGTCCCCCGTGCAGGCGGCGTTCCACCAGCACCATGCTGTCCGGTCGGTTCCGCAGGACGCGGCGCAGGCAATCCTCCATGGCGGCGTGAATGCCGGGTATGCGGTCGGGCGCCTCGTCCAACCACACCTCCGGCAGAATCAGCCGCAGGGTGGAGGGTGCATCGCCCACCAACTCCTCTGCCCTCTGCCAGTAATCCGGCTGGCTGGTGTACTGGTCGCAGGCAACGACCGACCAGCGCGTGCCTGACACGGCGGAAAAATCCGGCAACAGAATATCTGCCGGGTAAAGCCCAGCCGCCCGGGCAGGCGCTTTTTGCTTGCTTGTTTCGTTCATGGGGTGCCCTCCTTTTTGACAGCACGTCCGGCGTTTCTGCCGCCGGAGCGTGGATTCTGGTGTCTATTATACGACACTCGGAGAAAAAATGCAAGTCCCCCTGCGTAAAAATGCAACGGCATTCGCACTTTGTCCTCCGGGTTCACCGCCTGTCTCCGGGCGGCAGGTCAAATCAGCGCCGCAGAAGCGCCATGCACTTGCCCCCGCGCAAACATGAAAAATGTCGCCGGCAGCCCAAAAAAATACATGATTCATTCACGTATTTTTCATATTTTTGTTCACAGGCACATGGTAAAATAATGGAATATACCGCTTATCGAAAGGGGATGACACGATGCCGCCCGGACCGCCACCCGGAATGAATTTCCGCTACGAAAAAGTCCCGCCCCCCAAAAGTATTGCCGATGTCCCACGCTACCTGAAGGAGCTGTGCGGCGGTTTCTTTTCCCGTTTGGCATACATTTTCAGGCTGGTCTGGAAAACCGGACCGTGGATTCTGTTCGCCATGCTGGCAATTTCCCTGCTGCAAGGCATCACGCCCGTCATCGGCTCGAAAATCTCCCAGCACGTGCTCAACGAAATGCAGAGCAGCTACGGCAATTTCTCCGGCGCTCTCGGCGATTTCCTGCGCAGTCCCTGTGTTCTTTCTGCTGATCTTTCTGTTCAGCTACAACATTCTGACAAGCCTTGTCAACATACTCAAGAACGCGGTCAGCCGCATTTCGGGCGAACTGGTCGTGCGGACTGTCAAGCTGGAGATCATGAACAAGGCAAAGGAGCTGGATCTGCAGTCCTTTGACCTCCCCGCTTTCTATGAAAAGCTGGAAAATGCCAACCGCGAAGCGGGAAACCGCCCCGTCCAGATCCTGTCCTCCACCTTCTCCGTGGTCAGCGCGATTATTACGCTGATCTCCTACGTTGTCATCCTCGCCTCGGTGCTCTGGTGGGCGGCACTGGTCATCGTTGCCGTGTCGATTCCCTCCGCAATCATCAATTTTTACTACCGGCACAAGAACTTTGAGTATATGCGCCGCCGCTCGCACGACCGTCGGCAGATGTCCTACTACTCCGACCTGCTGGTCAACAAGGACCTTGCCAAGGAGATCCGCATCTTCGACCTGTCGGATACCTTCATTGGCAGGTACCGCACCGTGTTCGACAAGTACTTTTCCGGAATCCGGACGCTGATCCTGCGGGAAAACATCTGGCACGTCATCATCATCGTGGTGTCCTCGGTTGTCAACTGCTGTTTCTATGCTTACTTTGCCTATCTCGTAATCAGCGGCAGGCAGATGATCGGCGACTATACGCTCTACACCGGCGCGCTGATTGCGGTGGCAGGAAAGGTCAGCTCACTCATCGGTATCTCCGCCACCATCTACGAGGGCACACTGTTCATCGACAATCTGACCTCCTTCCTGCGTGAGGACAGGACGATCGTGCCCGTCCTGCCGCCGGAGCGCGCGGCGGAAGGACCGCGCAGTGTCACGCGCGGCGTTCCGCACACCATCGTCTTTGAGCACGTCAGCTTTTCCTACCCCGGCACCGAACGCCGGGTTCTGGATGACATCAATCTGACTATCCGCCCCGGAGAGACGCTGGTGCTGGTCGGGCTGAACGGCGCGGGCAAAACCACGCTGCTCAAGCTGCTGACCCGCCTCTACGACCCGACCGAAGGACGCATCCTGCTGGACGGCTATGACCTGCGGGAGTATGACATCAAGCAACTGTACGCCATGTTCGGCATCATCTTCCAGGATTTCGGAAAATACGCGGAATCGGTGTCCGAGAACATCCGCTTCGGCGACATCCGCAAGAGCAGCTCCGCAGAAGCCATCCGGCAGGCGGCAGAGGACGCAGACGCAGCCGAGTACATCAGCCGTCTGCCCAACGGGTTTGACACGCCACTGATGCGGGTGTTTGAGGAAAATGGCATCGAGCTGTCCATCGGGCAGTGGCAGAAGCTGTCTATCGCGCGGGCGTTCTACAGTGATTCCGAGGTGCTGATCCTGGATGAGCCCACCGCCTCGCTGGATCCCATGGCGGAGCAGGAAATATTCAACCAGTTCGACCGCCTGCGGCAGGATAAAACCACCATCTTCGTTTCGCACCGCCTGTCCAGCGCCACCGTCGCCTCCAAGATTGCCGTGCTGGAGTATGGCAGGCTGATTGAGGAGGGCGACCACAAGACTCTGATGGCGATGCGCGGGCGCTATTTTTGAGCTGTTCTCCACGTAGGCAAGGCGCTACGTCATGGAGGACGACGAGCGCGCAGACGCCGGCATGGAACAGCCGGAACCGACGTCCCCCACACCCGGGCAGACGCATCGGGCCCGCCGGACGGAGCCGCGCCGCGGCGCGGGATGCCGCCCCCGTCGGGACATATTCCGCCACCGGACGACCCCGCACGCCGGAGGAGCAGCACGAGGCGTGTCTGAAGCGGACGCCGCCTTGTAATTCCCGGCGGCACCGACTTTCATCTTTAGCTTAAGGAACCACTGATTTATTCGGCGGCACATCTTCGACACATCTTTTCCCGCCTGCTTCTTGCCGAAAAACTCGATGTACATCCAGTACATCTTGAGTTTTTCGCAATCGCAGACGAAAAAATCTGTACCGAATATGCACCACCTCATTAAATCAGCGTTTCCTTAACAAGAAATACGCAACAGAAGGGAGCTTTCGCTTTCGAAAGCGGCTTTTGCAAGGCAAAAGCCGGGCATACATATGGCAGTCAAGGTAGTCAAATTCGGCGGCAGTTCACTGGCAGATGCCGATCATTTCCGGCAGGTCGCCGCAATCATCAAAGCAGACCCCGCCCGGCGGTACGTCGTTCCCTCCGCCCCCGGCAAGCGCGGCAAAGGGAGACACCAAGGTCACGGATCTGCTGTACCGCTGCTACGAGCTGATCCGCGCACGCGAGTCGCGCGATGTCATTGATTCCGCCTATGAGGAGGTCGTTCGCCGGTACCACGAAATCATCGCGGATCTCGGGCTGTCCTTCGACATGGACGGCGAGCTGGAATACGTCCGTAACGCCATGCTTCACGCCTCCGGTCGGGACTACGCCGCCAGTCGCGGCGAATACCTCAACGCGCTGATTCTTGCGAAATATCTCGGGTTCGACTTCGTGGATGCCGAAAAACGTCATTTTCTTCAAGGAAAACGGCACACTTGACGAGGGCAGGACAAACGAGGCGGTCGCCGCCGAGCTGTCCCGTCACCGGACGGCAGTCATTCCCGGCTTTTACGGCGCCATGCCCAACGGCACCGTCAAGACCTTCTCGCGCGGCGGATCGGATGTAACCGGCTCCATCGTGGCACGGGCAATCCGCGCGGATATGTACGAGAACTGGACAGACGTGTCCGGGTTCATGATGGCAGACCCCCGCATCGTGCCGAACCCCTGCGTCATCAAGGAAATCACCTATCGGGAGCTGCGGGAGCTGTCCTACATGGGCGCAACGGTTCTGCATGAGGATGCCGTGTTCCCCGTGCGCACAGCGGGCATTCCCATCAACATCCGCAACACAAACCGCCCCTCCGACCCCCGGCACTATGATTGTCGCGCATCCCGCCGGCTTTGACACCGAGCGCGTCATCACAGGTATCGCAGGCAAAAAGGGATTCTCGGTGCTGACCATCGAGAAGGATCTGATGAATGCCGAAATCGGGTTCGGGCGCAAGGTGCTGGAGGTGTTTGAGGACAATGACCTGTCCTTTGAGCATCTTCCCTCCGGCATCGACACCATGAGTCTGGTCATCTCTTCTGCCGCACTGGAGGGACGGAGAGACAAGCTGATGCAGTCCGTTGCGCGCGCGGTACACCCGGACAGCGTGTTCATTGAGGACGGACTGGCGCTGGTCGCCGTCGTGGGACGCGGCATGATCAAGGCAAAGGGAACCGCCGCGCGGGTCTGTGACGCGCTGGCACGCGCCGATGTCAATATCCGCATGATCGACCAGGGATCCTCCGAGCTGAACATCATTGTCGGCGTGGACGAGGACGAATACGAGACAGCCGTCGCGGCAATATACGGCGAGTTCGTGCGCTCCTGACAAAAAAACTGGCACCCCTGGGGTGTCAGTTTTTTTGTCAGTTCTATGCGGCGCCGCCCGGTTATTCTGCGCGCGTCCGGATGGTCGCGCTGTTCCCGTCGGTCGAAAAGCAGACCGTACCGTCATAGGTGAAGTAGCGCCCGGCACCGACCGATTTCATGTTGGTGACAATCGCCCAGGATACCGACGCGGCAGAATCCGTGCAAACCACACAGTAGCGGGGCTTCCAGGCGCGGATTGCCTCCAGCAGTCCCCGGTCAGCCGAAGCGCCGTGGTGCGGGATTTTGAACAGAGTGCAGGAGGTAAACCCGCGCGCCTCTGCCAGCGGCAGGTACTCCGTCATGCGCTCGCCCTCGGCATCGCCGCCGAAAATCAGTTTGATATTGCCGAAGGTAACGGCGGTCACGAGCGAGAAGTTGTTCTCATCGGTGTCCTCGTTGTCCGCGTCGGCACCCACGACCTTGCCCGGCTCGTAGCCCTCCATGGCTGTCGCGTTGATCCAGAGCTTGCCGTACCCCATATCCGGCTCGACATCGGTCGCGTGCAGGCGGCGCACGACGGTCCCGGCAGACTGTGCCGCCTCTATCGCCGTCATCATGCTTCGGTAGAGCTTGGAATCCCGCACGTAGTCGGGCATATACACCTCTCCGACGGCATACTCCCTCCAGCACCGCCGCGGCGGCGCCGATATGGTCGTTATCGTAATGCGTCAGTATCAGGCAGTCAATACGCCGGATGCCGTAGCCGTCCAGCGTGCGCCGGATAAGCGCGGCGTCCGCCTTCTCGCCCGTGTCAATCAGAATGACCCGGTCGTCCATGCGCAGAAGGATGCAATCTGCCTTGCCAACGCTGAGGAAATCCACGTACAGCCGATGCGCCGCGCCGGCATAGGGATCGTCGGTCGGATCCAGGATCATGGAACCGGACGTCGCAGAGCCGGTCGCCGGCGTCAGCGTCATGTCACCGGCAGTACTGCCGGTGCCGGTCGGATCCGGGACACCGGTGCCATTGTCCAACGTCATGGTTCCGGGCGGCTGATGCTGCCGTCCGGGTTCAGGATCATGTCCGAGCAGGCGGGCAGGCACAGCAGGACACACAGCACCAGCAATGCCGCGGAAAGCAGCAGATGCGTCCGCCTCCCGTACCGTTTTCTTTGTTTCATATGCCAACCTCCCGTTTTTGATAGGGACAGTATAGCATGGAATTGTTGCGGGTATGCGAGGTTTTTATGAATTTTCTGCGGATATCCGCTATCGGACGGGGTTTCCCCATACCGACACCGTCAGTCCTCACGGTCGGCATCCCATAGGGCATCCCGCAGGGCTTCGCGCACCGTGTCGGAATCGTAGCCGAGCCGCATCATGGCAGCAATCAGCCTGCCGCACGCGGCGCGGTCAGCGGTCAGCGCCGCATCCCGCCACAACTTCACCCGCAGGACACTGCGGCACACTGCATCAAAGTCCACATAAGCCGGATCCTCCGGATCATGCAGTGCGTCCAATGCCGCGTCGGCGGCTTCGGAAGGATACCCGTGTGCCAGCAGATCCTGCCGGATGCGCCGGGGTCCCCACCCCTTGCGGGCATCCGCGACAGCGCGCGCCAGCGCGGACGCATCCTCCCGAAGCATCCCCCGCGCCGCCAGCCAGTCAGCCGCCTCATCCGCCACGGCGCGGTCAATGCCCCGCGCAGTCAGCTTGCGCACCAGCGCGCGGGCGGACATATCGCCGTAACCCAGCAATTCGCCCGCCTTGCGGATCGCCAGGCACAGCCGCCCGGCGTGCTCCAGCCGATCCGCCTCCTCCTCGGACAGTCTGCCGGGCTGAACCTTCAGCGCGGCGTACTGCTCCACGGTCAGCGGAATCTTTCGCCGCAGGCGGGCACCATCCTCCCCCTGCGTTTCCAATGTAACGGTCAGCGTCTCACCGTCCGCGTCGGTCACGACGCGCAGGATCCGGGCGCCCTGTTCCCTATCCTCAGTCTCCGGATGCGGTTGCGGGCGCGTCTGCGAACACGCTTCCGGGCGCGATCCCCCTGCGCCGCGGCGCCCCTGCCGCGGCGCAGGCATATCCGACAACCGGAACGCCCGATTGCCGCCCGCCGCACTATCTTCCTCGGAAGCGGCATAGTCGTCGTAGCGTCCGTACAGGGTTTTTCTCTTACCGGATGGGGAGTTTTCAGCCATGCGGATCACTCGTCCGCGCCGTCATCCTTGACAGTGCGGATGTCAAACTCATCGTCCAGCAACCCGGCATCTCCGTCCCCGTCTCCGTCCTCGTCCAGCTCAAAGGTCTGCACATCCTGCCCGTCATTCTCCTGCATGGCAGCACGGACTTTCTCCTCCAGCTCTGTCAGCATGGCAGGATTCTCCTCAATGAGCTTCTGCACAGCTTCCTTGCCCTGCCCCAGTCGCTCGCCGTTGTAGGAGAACCACGAACCACTCTTCTTGACGATATCATACTTGACGGCAAAGTCCAGAATCTCGCTCATGCGCGAAATGCCCTGCCCGTACAGGATATCGAATTCCGCAACGCGGAAGGGCGGTGCGACCTTGTTCTTGACGATCTTGCACCGGACATGGTTGCCGTACACCTCGCCGCCGCGCTTGAGCTGCTCGGTGCGGCGCACATCAATGCGCACGGAGGAATAGAATTTCAGCGCGCGACCGCCGGGCGTGGTCTCCGGGTTCCCGTACAGCACGCCGACCTTCTCACGCAGCTGGTTGATAAAAATAACCACCGTCTGGCTTTTTGAGATTACGGCGGACAGCTTGCGCATCGCCTGCGACATCAGGCGCGCCTGCATACCGACCGTTGCCGCGCCCATGTTGCCCTCGATCTCCTGCCGGGGCACCAGCGCCGCCACCGAGTCCACAACCACCACATCAATGGCGCCGGAGCGCACCAGTGACTCGCAGATAGACAGCGCGTCCTCGCCGCAGTCCGGCTGGGAAACCAGCAGATTGTCGGTGTCCACGCCCAGCGCCTTGGCGTACACGGGATCCAGCGCGTGCTCTGCATCTATGAAAGCCGCGTCACCGCCCGCCTTCTGCACCTCGGCAACGATATGCAGGGCAACGGTAGTCTTACCGGAGGATTCCGGCCCGAATATCTCGATAATACGTCCGCGCGGCACGCCGCCGATGCCCAGTGCCGCGTCCAGCGACAGCGAGCCGGTATGCACCGCCTGCACCGCCATGTGCTGGTTCTCGCCCAGCTTCATGATGGCGCCCTCGCCGAAGTCGCGCTCGATCTGCTTCATCGCCGTCCGGAGTGCCTCGCGCTTTGCCTCCCGATCCGCCTCGTATGCCACCATGGGTGCCAGGGGTTTCTTTGTCTGCTGCTTTGCCGCCATATCTGCTGCCAGCCTTTCTGTCTTTGATGCTCCTATTATACACGTTGCCGCACGGTTTGTCAAGGGGTTTTGAAAATTTCTGTTCCTTTTTCGGCAAAAATATTTACCTTAATTTCTTCGCGCAGAAATTCTGTTCCGCTTTTGGAATTGTAGCAGACGTTGCCACGCCTGTGTGCGGCAAGAACGCAAAGCAAAAAGGATCCCCGCAGAGAGCGTGATCCGCTCCGCAAGGATCCTTTGTTGAGAAATCCGGAAGGCTCGTCCGGGGAGTTCCCCGGAGGTCTCACACGCCGATCCGTCCCCCGCCGACGTCGCTTTCCGCAAGCCGTTCCTCCAGCCATGCGGCAGCCTGCTCAAGTCCCGCCGGCGTTCCGGGAAAATCCGCCTTCTGCGCGTCTGTCCAGACCGCGCCGTCCGGCCATGGGCGACGGATACCGCAGGCAACGTGCAGGGTCACGGTTTTTCCGTTTCCCGCCGTCCGCGTCCAGCTCCTCTGTTCGGCACATGACGGCATTGTACTCAAAGAGAGTCCGCCCCAGGCTTCCGGTACTGCCGTCTGTCCCGACAGAGCCGGAGTACCGGTTGCCAAGTCCGGTTTGGAAATCAAAGTCTGCCGTGAACCACTCGTGAATAGGCAGTGTAATCGGCATCGGTGCGCCCTCTTTTACCGCGCGCCCGCTGCCTTATCCAGCAGGTTGCCGACAGCGATGCGCAGAGCGGTAAACAGCTCCTCATCGGTGCTGTACTGTGAAATGGAGGTCGTCAGGCGGCAGATCAGGGCGTTCACGGTCTCGGTGCCGTACACGTCCGCCAGCATGGTCAGGTACTCGAAGTCCTCGATGCCGTCCCGCACGCACTCCAGCCGCAGGGAGCCGACCGGTCCGTACTCATCAAACGGTGCGCCGCAGTAGAGCAGGACGCCGTTTCCGTACACGTCATAGGGGAAATCCGGATTGATCTCATGCTTGCTGTTGAGCCCCTGGTTTTCGGAGATCTCGTACCAGTCGTTTACCAGGTAGTACAGGAATCCGTCCACGCCGTACAGCTTCTGCTGCCAGAACAGGATACGGTAGCGCACCGCCTGCGTCTCCATCAGCAGGGTGATCTCCGGCGACTCGGGATTGCGGGTGACGTACCACCACAGCTCGTCGCCGCCCTCCTTCTCCGCCTTCACGCGGTCGGCAAAGGTGCCGAGATTGCGCTCCAGCATGGGCGTATTCCAGTAGGTCAGCTTCTGCCCCGGCGTATAGGAGGAGTAGCGGTACTCGGCGAAGGTTGTGTAGAAGTAGGGCTTGTAGCACCAGACGTTGATGCAGTTCTGCACTGCCGAGAAGTTGTCAGCCGTCGAATCCTTGTTGAGCGCGTAATTGACGTGCTCGGGCGCCATCATCTTGTAGCCGGGGAAGTTCTCCTTCAGCACCTCGCCCACCGCGTTGACACGATCCAGCGATGCCTTGTCGGTCGGCTCGTCCACTACGTAGAAGTAGGACTTTTCCATCCAGGCGGGATTCTGCGAAAGGAATTTATAGGCGGCACGCACGCGGTCTGCGTCGGCATCCTTCTTCCATGCAATGGGGTTGAACGCCACCACGCGGGGATTGTTCAGATACTGGAGGATGCGCTCGTCGGTGTAGTAGCCTGCCGTGTCGTAGGGGAGCGTGTACGCGCAGATGCGGTTCTCCAGCAGGTAGTCGTAGTAATTCTTGTACAGCAGGCTGTCGTCACCCTCAAAGCACTTGTGCGCCACGTAAATATTATACCAGCTCAGATCCATCTGCGTCTTGCAGGAGGTATTCTCCGGCAGGGCAAAATTCCAGACGTATGCCGAAACGCGGGCACGCTTGACCTCATTGCCGGAGGCGTCCTTCACGGTCACGGTCGCCTCGTACAGTCCGGCGGCGCTGTCGGCAGTCGTGTGCACCTTGATGATGAACATCCGGCTCTTCCCGGCAGGCAGGTCAAACGTCATGCCGTCCCTTACCCACGGGGTCGGATCGGGAATGGTCTCGCCGTCCACATCCGCAAAGTAGTAGGCATACATCAGATCGGTACGCAGGGTAGCGCCGTTTGCGTTGGTGAAATCCGACACAGACACGGTCAGTCCCGTGCGCCCGTCGGCGGCGGAAAGCAGAAGATGGCAGTCCTCAATCTCATTTTTCGCCAGCCGCATCAGATAGGTATTGCGTCCCGTGGACTTCGTGTCCTCGGCGGCAGTCTTGGTGTAGGAATGATTGAACCACAGCGAAATGCCGCTATCCTCCGCCTCCGCCCGCACGGGCGTATTGTCCGGCTCCGGCGCAGGATCGGACACCTCCAGCATGCTGTCCACGCGGGACTCCAGCACCGGATCGGTCACAACCTCGCGGGGATCCTTCGGGTTGCCGATACCCGCCAGCATTTCGTCCGCCGTCCGGGCAAAGAGAATGGAGGAAATGTACATGGTCTCCCCGGGGCCCTCCGCCTGCAACTCATAGTCAAAGCGCAGGGCATTGAGCTTACCCGCCCACTCGCCGTTGCCGCTCATATTGAACACGATATACTGCCAGCTCTCGTCGGCGTTATCGAACGGCATCTGAACCCGCTTGGAGCTGCTCATGCCCGACTGCGTGCCGGATGCCCAGAACAGCTCAAAGGTCGCGCTGGTGCAGCCCACACATCTGACCTTGAGCATCAGGAAGGGATACTCAGACAGGTCAATGGCGTCCCCCAGCTGCCGGCGCACCGCCTGCGCGTAGGACAGTTCAACGTGTGGATCGGTAAACTTTTTACCGGACGTTTCCATCTTCAGGACGGCCCCCTCAATCGGGTCATCCGCCATGCTCACGGTACACTGGTTCTGCAGCTTGATGAACTTGAGGATATCCCCATCGTTCAGCCGCATGCCGACCTGGGGTGCCGGCGGCTCCGTTGCAGGCTCGGTGGACGTCCCGGACTGTCCGGAATCGGAGGATGTATCGGTTGCGGGCGTAGCCGTACTTTCGGACTGTGTTCCGGCAGTTCCGGAAGCAGTTGCGGACGTCTCGGCTTGCGTCGGCGTGCCGTGCTCGGTTCCGGTGGGATCCCCGTTCCCGTCACCCGTGCAGGCGGCGACTGCCACAACGAGCAGAATCAGAAGCAGGATTGCCGGCAACGTCAGCAAGCGCCAGCCTTTGTTCTTCGGTTTCAGCATGAGATAAGCTCCTTTGCATAGTTTTAGCACAATAAGTATACCACAGTGCGGCGCGCCTGTCAAGGCAAAAAATACCGCGAGTGGGAGCATCCCCTCGCGGCATCGGCTTGCCTTGCCCCTGTGACACCCGGAGAGAAGGTTTCCCGGGCGGCGCCGGCTCAACAATGTCCGGAACCGGGCACCAACTATACTTTCAATCAAATGATGAATCGGGAAAAGTTCTTGGGAGTTTGGGGGGCTTCTTTCAAGAAGCCCCCCAACGTTCCTTCGTTCCTTCGTTCCTTCGTTTCTCCGCCCCGCCGGATTACGCTTCGAACTGGCTGTTGTAGAGTTGGGCGTAGAATCCGTTGCGTCTGAGAAGCGTTTCGTGGTCGCCCTGCTCGACGATGTGCCCGTCGCGCATAACGAGGATGATGTCCGCTTCCTTGATGGTAGACAGGCGGTGGGCAACGATGAAGGATGTACGTCCCTGCATCAGCTTGGCAAAAGCGTTCTGAATCTTCATTTCGGTGCGCGTATCAATGGAGGAGGTCGCCTCGTCCAGAATCAGCATGGGCGGCAGACACAGGAACACGCGTGCGATGCAGAGCAGCTGCCTCTGCCCCTGCGAAAGCGACCCGCCGTCATCGCCAATGACGGTCTGATAGCCGTCAGGCAGACGCCGGATGAAGCTGTCGGCATGGGCGGCACGGGCGGCGGCAATGACTTCCTCATCGGTGGCATCGGGGCGCCCGAAGGCGATATTCTCCCGCACCGTGCCGCCGCTGAGCCAGGTTTCCTGCAGGACCATGCCCCACGCGCCGCGCAGAGAGTGCCGCGTCAGGTCGCGGATGTCGTGCCCGCTGACCGACACAGACCCGCTGTCCACATCGTAGAACCGCATGAGCAGGTTGATGACGGTGGTCTTGCCGCAACCGGTCGGTCCGACGATGGCAACGCGCTGCCCGTTCTTCACAGACAGCGTGAAGTCCCGGATCAGCTCGCGGTCGGGCGAATAGGAGAACGCTACGCGATCCAGTTCCACACTGCCGTTTACATCGGCGGGGGACAGCCTGACCGCGTCCGGCGCATCCGGCTCCTCCGCCGGCGCCTCGATCAGCTCAAACAGGCGGGCGGCACACGCCAGCGCGTTCTGCAGCTCCGTGATGACGCTGGAAATCTCGTTGAAGGGCTTGGTATACTGGCTGGCGTAGGCCAGGAAGCTGGACAGCATACCGACGGACAGCGTCATGCCGCTGACCGGGTGCAGGCAGACCAAAGCTCCGAACAGCGCGGCGCCGGCATACACCAGATTGTTGACAAAGCGGGTAAAGGGATTGGTCAGGGAGGAGTAGAAGGTCGCGCGGCGGGATACGGTCTCCAGCCGCCCGTTGACTTCATCAAAATCCGATACCGCCTCGTCCTCGTGCGAAAAGGCGGTGACCACCTTGTGACTGCCGATCAGCTCGTCCACAAGGGCGGTCTGCTCGGCGCGGATACGGGATTGCTCGGTAAACAGCACGCTGGTGCGCCGCGCCACAAAGGACGCAACAAACAGCGACAGCGGCGTTATCAGCACAACCCACGCCGTCACAAGCGGATTGATGGTCAGCATGAACACCAGCGTTCCGAGTATGGTCAGGATGCCGGTGAACAGCTGAGTAAACCCGATGAGCAGTCCGTCCGTGACCTGATCCGCATCGGCTATGACACGGCTGACAATATCCCCCACCGGACGGCGGTCGAGATAGGACAGCGGAAGCCGCTGCAGATGGACAAAGGCATCCTGCCGCAGGCGGCGCACCACACCGAACGTAATATGGTTGTTGACGATGTTCATCAGCCACTGGCACACCGCCGTCACCAGAATGACGATACCGGCAGTCAGCAGAATGCCGGGCAGCCTGCCGTCCGGATCGACCTCACCCTGACCGACCAGCAGATCAATGGCACGTCCGGTCAGGATGGGCAGGTACAGCGTCAGCACTACCACAACCGCCGCAAGCAGCAGCGACAGGACAAACAGCACCCGATAGGCAGCCAGATAGTGCAGAACCTTTTTCATGGTCGCCAGAGATTCTCCCCTGTCCAGCTTCTGCTTCTTTCCGTTTGCATTTCGCTTGCTCATTGTGCCTCACCTCCCTTGAACTGGGACTCATGGATCTCCCGGTACAGCGGGCAGGTCTCCAACAGCTCCGTATGCGTGCCCATGCCCGCCACGTGACCGTCCTCCAGCACCAGTATCAGATCGCAGGCGTGAATGGAGGAGGTGCGCTGGGAAATGATGGATACAGTCGGATTGCCCGGCAGTGCCCGCAGTGCCTTGCGCAGAGCGGCATCGGTGGCGAAATCCAGTGCCGAAGCGCTGTCGTCCAGAATCAGGATGTCCGGCGCTCCCACCAGCGCCCGCGCAATGGTCAGGCGCTGCTTCTGCCCGCCGGAGAAGTTGCGTCCCTTCTGCTCGACCGGTGCGTCCAGCCCGCCCTGCTTTGCCCGGATGAAATCCGCCGCCTGCGCCGTCTCCAACGCCGCCCAGAGCCTAGCATCGTCCGCCTGTCCGTCCGCCGTGCCCCAAAGCAGGTTGGAGCGGACAGTGCCGCGGAACAGCTCGGCTTTCTGCGGCACAATGCCGATGCGTGCCCGCAACGCCTCGGGATCAAGCTCCCGGACATCGCGTCCGAATACCCGGACACTGCCGCCGGTCGCCTCGTAGAAGCGCGGGATCAGATTGACCAGCGAGGTCTTGCCGGATCCCGTCCCACCGATGATGCCCACCGTCTGCCCCGGCATCGCCGTGAAGGTTATATCCGTCAGCGACGGGGCACCGCCGCCGGGGTAGGTCAGCTCCACGTGCCGGAAAGCAACTGCCGGTACCGCCCCCGAACCCTCGCACGCCGTGTCCTGCTCTGACGTTCCCGCGTCCGGGAGGCTCTCCATACCGGCAGGCATATCCAACACAGCCGCCACGCGGTTTCCGCACGCAACGCCCTTGGTAATGAGGAAAATAGTGTTCGCCAGCTTGACAAGCTCCACCAGAATCTGCGCCATGTAATTGACCAGCGCGACCACCTGTCCCTGCGTAAGCGTCCCCGCGTTCACGGGCGCGCCGCTCTGCCGGATGATAAGCACGACTGCCAGATTGACCAGCACATAGGTCAGCGGATTCATGAGTGCGGACAGCCTGCCTGCCTTGTCCTGCAGGGCGGTCTGCTCGCGGTTCACCTTTCCGAATTTTTCAATCTCCTGCTCCTCCTTGCGGAAAGCACGGATAACCCGCACGCCGCCGAGGTTTTCGCGGGTTGCGGCTGTCACACCGTCCAGCTTGCCCTGCACGCGGCGGTACAGCGGAATGCCGCCCAGCATAACCCCGAACACCACCAGCGCAAGAAGCGGTATGGCAGCGGCGAAGATCAGTGCCAGATGCGCATCAATGGTGAACGCCATGATCATGGCACCGAACACGATGATGGGCGAACGCAGTGTCAGCCGCAGTGTCATGTTGATACCGGACTGGATCTGGTTGATGTCGCTGGTCATGCGCGTGATCATGGCAGCGGTTCCGACGCGATCCGTCTGGGCATAGGTGAACGCCTGCATATGCGCAAACAGATCGTGGCGCAGGTTGGTCGCGGTGCCCACCGCCGCCTTGGCTGAAAAATACTGCGCGATGATCGTACAGGTCAGCCCCACAACGGCAAGCAGTACCAGCACGCCCGCGCGGCGCCAGATGAACCCGTCACCCTGCCCGCCCCGGATGCCGCCGTCAATGATCTGCGCCACCACGATAGGAACCAGCAGGTCAAAAGCACGCCTCCAGCAGTTTGAACAGCGGCGCCAGAATGCTCTCGCGCGGGTAGTCGCGGAAAAACCGAAAGAAAAACCTTCATGTCTGTGTCTCCTGTGTATGCGGAAGCGCCGGTTCCGGCGGTCTCCCGGAATGATCTACGCAGAAAAAGCACCCCGGAGGAGTGCTTTCCGCAGTATGAATATCAGAGTGCGCGCCGGATAGCGGCAAGCAGATCGCCGAACTCCTCAAAGGCAGGCAGATCGGGGTTGTCCGCCTTGATCCTGTCGGTAGACCTGAACAGGAAGCCCGCCTTGGACGCCCGGATCATGCCGAGGTCGTTGTAGCTGTCCCCGGCGGCGACTGTCTCGTACCCGATGGACTGTAGCGCCCGGACGGTCGTCAGTTTGGACTGTGCGATGCGCATGGCAAAGCCGGTAATCTCGCCGGTAGGCGCCACCTGCAGGGTGTTGCAGAACAGCGTCGGCATCCCCAGCTTTTCCATCAGCGGCATGGCAAACTGCTCAAAGGTATCACTCAGGATTATGACCTGCGTCTCGCGACGGAGCGCATCCAGGAAATCCTTCGCGCCCGGCAACGGATCAATCGTTGCAATGACACGCTGTATTTCGGCAAGCCCCAGTCCGTGCTCACGCAGAACCCCCAGCCGCCAGTGCATCAGCTTATCGTAATCCGGCTCGTCGCGCGTTGTGCGGCGCAGCTCCGGGATGCCGCTCGCCTCTGCGAATGCGATCCATATCTCGGGGACCAGTACCCCTTCCATATCAAGGCAAACAATGTTCATTTTCCTGTTTCACTGTCCTTTCTTTGATCCGCGCCTCTGCGCTCAATCGTACAGAAATTCCCGTACCTTCCGCTCTGTGTAGGTCAGATCCATCTGCTTCGTCGGGTCATTCGGGTCGAGGAGCTTCAGAATTGACATGCCCTTGTAGGAAGCGAACCGATACTCCTTGCCCTGCTGGCTCCGGTTGGGCACACTCATAGACTTGACACCGGAGGAAAAATTGGTGACGATCGACAGCCCCACCGAGAGGAAGTCCGTCGCCTTGATATTGGTGCGGATAATATCCAGCACGAAATCCAGCGTGCTGTCCATTTGAGTCAGGCTCTGCCCCAGCACCTGATTCAGCATGGCGATCATCACATCGCGCTGCCTGCGCGTCCGCTCAAAATCCGTCCCCAGCGTCCGGTTGCGAAGATGTGCCAGCGCCTGGTCGCCGTTCATGTGGATGCTTCCGGCGCTCAGATTATTACCGAACAGAACCGAGTGCTTATTGCTGTAATACTGTGCCTCCGCAGCCGTCAGCGTGATATCAATCCCGCCGATATGGTCGATCAGCTCGATCACGCCGTTGAAATCCACTACAATGAACTCCTGGATATCCAGCCCGAACGCTTCATTGACCGTGTTCACGGCAAGGCCTGCGCCCTCCAGCCGGTAGGCGGCGTTGATGCGGTTCCAGTCATGCCCCTCAATGGGTACCAGCACATCGCGCAGAACCGAGATCATCCTGACCTCTTTCGTCTTTTTTTATTGATGGACAGGACAATCATGACATCGCTGTTCCCGCGCTCCTTGCTCACGTCGCGGGAATCGGTTCCCAGCACCAGAATGTTCCGGATGTTGGAATCACGCTGTGTCTCGCGGTAGATCGGCACGTTGCCGAACACATCCACCTCGTCGGTACTGTTATGGAAGCTATTGAGCGACTGCTCGTTGCCGGCACGGCGGACGACAGCGCCCTGCGCGTTAAACACGTAGTATCCGGGAGGGATCATATTCTTCCCGTCCTCAATGTAATAGGTTGTGTTCCGCACCACATCACCGGACGGCTTGACATAGTAGTAGTTTCCGTCCAGTCGGATCAGTCCCGCGCCGACCTTCTTCCCGTTTTCATAGTAGAACAGCTTGCCGTTCTCCTTGACAATGCCGTTTTTGATCGGTTCCGGCTCCGTATCCGGCTCCGGCGGACGGGTCGTGGTCGGTTCTGTGGGCTTACCGGTCGGATCTTCCGGTCTAGTTGTCGGGTTCTCCGGCTTGCTTGTCGGTTCTTCGGGCTTGCTTGTCGGTTCCTCCGGCTTGCTTGTCGATTCCTCCGGCTTGCTGGTTGGTTCCTCCGGTTTACCGGTTGGTTCCTCCGGCTTGCCTGTCGGTTCTTCCCGCTCTGTCGGCGCATCGGTCGGTTCCCCGGCGGTCGTTTCGTCCGGCGGGAAGGTATACTCCTTGTCCGGGTCAAAATCCGTGGGGAACTCGATATCCACAATCGGCTCCTGCGTTTCCGGGCGGCTGTAGCTTTCCGGACGTTCTACCGGGGGGCGGTCGATGAGTCCCCTGATTCCGGTCGTTGAACTTCTTCATTTTCAAACCGATATATGTGCCGATGAGCGCTACCGCCAGCAGAAGCAGTGCCGCCAGCACGATCAGGATCGTGGTCACCACGCGCCATACTTTGGAACGTTTTTTTGCCGCCGGGGCGGTCTTTTGCATTTCGTTTCCGCATTTTTTTGCACCACCCGCCTGCACGGGATTCCTTTCCGGGGGCGTACCCCCATTCGGCGCATAGGCACCTCTTATCCGATTTATTATACCACATCCTGCCAGCCTGCGCAATGGGGTTCCGAAAAAGTTTACAAGTTTGCCGGTGCGGCGCAGGAGTGTGAAACTGTCCCGGCTTGCCGGAACGGCTGTCGCCCCGACTGCCAAGACGCAAAACCATCTGCCCGAAAAATTATTTTCAGACTTGCGTTCTCCACTTGTTTTCGGGGGAAAAGTATGCTATAATAGCTACAGCAAGGGTAACCGCAGAACGGGCGGAATCAGGAGGATTTTTCCGATGGCAGTATTGGGACTGGTCATAAACGTGCTGACCGTAATCGTGGCAGGCAACGCGGGCGTCATGTTCCGCGGGAAGCTGCGCACGCGGTATCAGGAAATCATCGTGCTGGTATGCGGGCTGGTCATGGGCGTGGCAGGACTTGCCGGCGGACTGCGCTCGCTGTTTTCGCTGTCGGACGGCAAGCTGGAAATCGCCGGCTCAGTACTGATTGTGGTGTCCCTGATCATCGGCGGAATGCTCGGCTCCTCGCTGAACCCGGAGGAGGGGCTGGACAGGCTCGGCAGGTTCTTCCGGCGCTTGACTGCGCCGTCCGAAAGCGCTGCCGCCAAGCGCAAACCCGTGAAAGCCAATGCAGTACCCGCGCCGGAAGCGGTAGAGAACGCGGAAAGCGCGGACGGCGGCAAAAAGCCGCGACGTCGGCTGGAGGAGATGCCGGTGTACAATCTGCCCTCCGCCCGATCGGGACACCGGTTCGTGGACGGATTCGTCATCGCCACGCTGTTCCTGTGCCTGAACCCCTTCACACTGACCGCCGCACAGCAGGCGGGACTGACCGGCTCGCCGACGCTGTACTACTACGTGTCGGTTCTGGATTTCATCGTCATCGCGGCACTCGCCACGGTGTACGGCGCGGGCGTGTCCTTTGCCGCCGCGCCTCTGCTGGCAACCGAGGGCATAACGATGCTGCTGTACAAACTGCAAAATCTTTATCAGACAAGCAATTTCGGACACAGCACCGCCGCAGATCCGGCGCGGCAGAAAGCGGTCAACGCACTGCTGGACGGGTTCTGGGGCACCACCTTCCCGACCATACAGGCGCAGTTCTGCGTGATCGCCGGCGTTATCCTGATTGCGCTGGGTCTGAATCTGGCGTTCGGCAAAAAATACCGGGTCGGCAATCTCGCACCCGCCATGCTGATTCCGGTTCTGTACTACGGGGTAACACTGCTTGTCCAGCTGGCCGTCTGAGCGGCACGCCTGAATCTGCTGAAGCAGTACGGAATCATTCGGTAGCCCCGCGCCAGACAAAAAGCAGGAGCCTTCCCACAGCGGAAAGCCCCTGCTTTTTTCGCGCTCCGGAGGAGAGGTGCCTGCCCGCACCGCTAATCCCCGAGCTTGCGCCGCGCCTGCCAGTCCGGCAGATAACGCTCCACCTCGCGCCAGAAGTCGGCGGAATGATTGCCGTGCAGGAAATGGCACAGCTCATGCACCACGACGTACTCGATGAACGCATGCGGCCGCTCGCACAGCCGCGCATTGAAACTGAGTGAATGCGTTCTGCCCGAACAGCTACCCCAGCGGCTTTGCATAATCCGGAAGCGGACGGCGGCGGGCGCCGCCACGCCGCGTGCCGCAAACAACGGAAGGTATTGCCGCAGGTATTCCTGCACCAACTCCTGCGTCCTTTGCTTTTCAAAGGACTGCAACGCACCGATGCGCCAGCTGTCCGATGTCGGGTCGGGCAGCTCCACACGCAAAAGTCCCGCCGGCTCGTCCAACGACCAGTGCCCCTTTCGACTGTTGCAGGCGGCATACTGCACGCGCAGACTGCCGCCGAGGTACGGCACACTGTCCCGCTGTGCCAGCACGGGCAGGTCCGGATAAGCGTCAGTCCTGTCCGTTACCCGCGCAAGCGCACGCAGAATCCACTTCTCACGCGCAATCAGAAAAGATTCAATGCTTTCCTGCGGAGTCCGCGACGGAGCAGACACGTATATGCTCCCGTCCGGCCGCACCCGCAGATTGATGTTCCCGACCGCCTTGCGCTCCAATTCATAGGACAGCCTTTTTCCGCTATCCGGCAGACGCAGGATCATCTTATTCCCCCACACGCCGGTTACCGCTGAAGTCCGCGCATGAACGCCTGCTTGTTCTCCCGCGCAGTCGTGGTAGGTCTGCCGAGATCGGCACGTGCGCCCAGCGCACAGCGCACCTCCAGCAATATCAGTTCTCCGGACTGACGCGCCTCCGCCAGTGCCGCATCCAATTCGTCCTCCCGCTCGACGCACAGCGCGCGCGGGTAGCCGCATCCGCGTGCGATCATGCCGATATCCAGTCCGGATGCAACGGTCGGCATCCCGCCCACCGTCTCGTGTGCACCGTTGTTGATGATTACGTGGATGAAATTGCGCGGCTTTTCCGTCCCGATCAGCGCCATGGCGCCCATATGCATGAGCATGGCACCGTCCCCGTCTATGCACCAGACACGGCGCTCCGGCATCCGCAAAGCAAGCTCCAGCGCGATGGAGGAGCTGTGCCCCATGGAACCGACGGTCAGGAAATCGTGCCCGTGCCCCTCGCCGCGTGCCTCGCGGATTTCAAACAGCTCCCGCGAAGCCTTACCGGTCGTGCAGACGATCGGATCGTCCCCCGGCGGCGGCACTGATGCGGCGGATGACCTCCCTCCCGCCGCAGGGTATACCCGTTGCGGTAATCCGGCTTTCCGTCGCAGGTCAGCGCCCCCTTGCGCACCACGAACGCCGCCTGCCCGCCCGATGCGAACAGCGGCTTCCATTCCTCCAGCCGGGCATACACCTCGTCCTCGGTCGTCTCCTTGCCGATAACGAAGGTGCGTATATCCATATCCTCCAGCAGGCGGACGGTCACCTCCCCCTGAAAGATGTGCTGCGGCTCGTCATGAACGCCCGGTTCCCCGCGCCAACCCACGACAAACAGGCACGGGATACCGTACACCTTGCCGTTGAGCAGGGAGGCAACCGGGTTCACGATATTCCCGATGCCGCTGTTCTGCATATATACGACCGGCACCTTGCCGGTAGCAAGGTGGTAGCCAGCCGCCAACGCCACGCAGTTTCCCTCGTTGGCGGCAATGATGTGATCCTTCCCCAGCCCGTACTCCTGCATCAGCCACGTACACAGCGGCGCCAGCAGGGAGTCCGGCACGCCGGTGAAAAATTCAAACGATCTGAGAAAATCCGGTTTCACGGTGCGCCTCCTTACAGCTCGTCGATCAGCGAAATGATCTGCTTGATGGGCATCAGCCGCGCATCCACTTCCTGCGCGCGATGGTAGCGCAGAATGTCCGTCGCCGTGCTTTGCATGGCAGGGAACGCACTGCGCGTGAGCTGGTTGGCATAGATCACGATGTTCACGCCGTGCCGCGCCAGCTCCTCCTCCGTCACGCTGTTGAAGGAGGTCGGCACAACCACGATGGGCGTAACCGGATCCTTCTGCCGGAAAGTATCGCAGAACGTGAATATCTCCGTCGGATCCTTCCGGCGGCTGTGGATCATGATGCCGTCTGCACCTGCCTCCACGTATGCGAACGCGCGTGTCAGCGCATCCTCCATGCCCCGCTCCAGAATCAGGCTCTCAATGCGCGCGATAATCATGAAATCGTCCGTCAGCTGGGCACGCTTGCCCGCCGTGATCTTCGCGCAGAAATGCTCCACGCTGTCCTGCGTCTGCTCTACCTCCGTGCCGAACAGGGAGTTTTTTTCTTAAGTCCCGTCTTGTCCTCGATGATGACAGCCGAAACGCCCAGCCGCTCCAGCGTCCGCACGTTATACACGAAATGCTCGATCATGCCGCCCGTGTCACCATCCAGAATGATCGGCTTGGTCGTCACCTCCATGATATCGTTCAGCGTCTGGATGCGGGAGGACATATCCACCAGTTCAATGTCCGGCTTGCCCTTGGCAGTGCTGTCACACAGCGAGGACACCCACATGGCGTCAAACTGATCCAGCTTGCCGTCCGTCTCGACCACGGTCTTTTCCGCAATCAGCCCGGTCAGTCCGTTGTGCGCCTCGATGGTCTTGACGATAGGGCACATTTCGACCAGCTGACGCAGGCGCCGCCTCCGGAATTCCGGCATGGCGAGTTTTTCCTTGAGCCGCAGGTCGATCTTGCGCACCTCCTCGTTGACCGTATAGGGCGCCTCGATCAGCTCGCCGCCGTACTGCGCCAGCGCCCGGATCGCGCTCTCGCGGAGCACGGCTTCGGGTCCCGTGCGCCAGTTGTCGCCGTGGATAACATAATCCGGCTTCAGTTCGGCAAGTATATCGTCATACAGCATATCGTCCTGCACCACCACGCGATCCACGCCGTCAAGACCTTCATACAGCCGGACGCGCTCCTCAAACGGGATGGTCGGAAACCGCATACAGCGGATCAGTGCGCGGTCACTCAGCGCACCCACGATAACGGCGCCGTATTTGTGCGCCTCCTCTATGATATGCAGGTGCCCCTCGTGGATGACATCCGTGAAGAAGCAGGTGTAAATGGTTTTCATAATTTGATGCTCCTTGTCTTTTGGCGGAGTTTCCGAATATCCGCCGGGCTTTCGCGCGGCGCCCCTCGGATTCTCCGTTTGTGGATCAGTCCCGGTACATGACCGGGATGCGGACACCGGTCACGCGCAGTGCGTCGGTAAACACGGCGAAAAAGTCCCGGATATCCGCCTCGTCGATGGCGCCCAGCGCGCACAGCCGGAAGGTATTGGTTGTGGAGATTTTGCCGGGGTAGATGGTAAAGCCGCGCTCATAGCAGTAGTCGTGAACCTTTTCAAAGTCCCAGTTGGGATCGTCCGGATAGATGGCAGACACCACAAGCCCCGCCTGCCATTCCCGGCGGATGACATCCCGGAAGCCCAGCCTGTCCAATCCCTCATGAATGGCTTCAAACACCCGCGTGTGGCGTGCCCACTTTGCCTGCTCGCCCTCGGCGAAATACTCCTTCAGCCCCTGCACGGCGGCGTAAACCGTCTGCACGGGCGGGGTGAAGTGCATCTGCCCGGTGCGCTCAAAGAAGTCATACTGCAACCAGAGATTGCAGTAGTAGGAACGGCGGGGATAGTCGCGGCTCGCCTCGATGACGTCCCGCCGTCCGATGACAAAAGAAAGCCCTGTCATCGCCATCAGTCCCTTCTGCGCCGACGCCATGCAGAAATCAATGTTATCCGCCTGCACGTCGATGGGGCGCATGGCAAGCGTGGAGGTAGTATCCACCGTGAACACCGCCCCGTAGCGATGCGCCAGAGCGCCGATCTCACGGATGGGGTTCAGGATGCCGGTCCCCGTCTCGTTATGTGTAGTATGCACCAGTGCGATGTCCGGATTCTCACGCAGTACCTGTTCCACCCGGTCAAGGTCGGGAAGTTCATCAATCGGGAAGGACAGATCAATGTGCGGCAGTCCGTAGAACTGGCAGATCTCCACTGCGCGGGTACTGTAAGCGCCGTTGTTGACCACCAGCACCTTGCCGCCCGCAGGCAGGAGGGAGTTGAGGCAGACGTCGATATTGAGCGTTCCGGAGCCGCAGAACAGCACGGCGGTGTACACGTCCGGATCGGCGTGAACAACCCGGAGCAGATCACGGCGGAAATCCGCCATCACATCGGCAAACTCGCGCTCTCGCGGGCAGATATCCGGCACCACCTGCGCCAGCTTGACCGTGTCGGTCGTGGTGGAGGGTCCGGGGTTGAGCAGTATATTCCGCTTTATTTTCATATCCATGGCATATCCTCTCCGGCGCGGCTTCTGCGCGCCACCAGTATTGCAAATACACGGCTTATTATACATGAAATTGCCCCGCTTGTCAAGGCGGTTTTGGTGAATATGCAGGGAAACCGCCTCGGGTTGCTCCGGCGGGGGTGGCGGTCTGAACCCTGAGGGCTTTCCTGCCTGCTGTGTCAGCCTTCCCCGCCGTTTCCGGTAACCGCAGACGGCAGGTCACACGCGGGTACCGGGACAGCAAAAGCCGCCCGGCGGTAGAAGGGACAAGCCCCCGCCGGGCGCATGGTTCGCTTCCCTGCTCCGGTTCCGCCGAATCAATCAGCGGCGCCCTTATATGCTCCCCAGCACCGTTCTGCTGTCCGACAACCCGCGCGTTACGTCGGAGAGCGCGGGCAGAATGTCCGAGGGAAGCATCCCGTACTCACCCCGTACAGCCGCGCATCGGTCGCCCGCCGCCCCATGCAGATACACGCCGGCGGCGGCGACCGCGGCAACCGACAGACTTCCGTCCCGCAAGCGATCGCGCGCCTGCACCAGCAGGGAGCCGATGACGCCCGCCAGCAGATCACCGGATCCGCCCCGCGCCATGCCTGCGTTGCCCACGATCGAGAGCCATATCGCCCCGTCCGGTGCGGCAATCACCGTGTGTGCATCCTTGAGGACGACCGTAACACCGTGCAGCCTTGCAAAATCAGACGCGATGCCCGGCAGATCCGCGAGTACCGCGGATACGGACAGCCCGGTCAGACGTGCCATCTCCGCCGGATGCGGGGTAAGCACAACGGCGCGGTTCGGATTGCGGAGCATCGGTGCATCCCACAGCTGCGGATGCGCGGCAAGCAGATTGAGCGCATCCGCATCCAGCACGGTGGGGCAAGGCACCGGCGCGGACGCTTCCGCCGCTTGCAGAACCTCCTCCAGTACCCGGCACGCGGACGCCGAAGTGCCCAGCCCACAGCCTACGACATACCCATCGGCGTGCGGCAGGGCGGGCGGATCTGCGCCGTACGGCGTCAGAATCGCCTCCGGCAGGGCAGTCTGCAGGACGGCGCGGTTGCCTTCCGGCGTCACGATATGCGCCAGCCCCGCTCCGGTACGCAGTGCCGCCGACGCCGACAGCAACGCCGCACCCGCCATTCCCGTCGAGCCGCAGACCAGCGCCAATCTGCCGTAGCTGCCCTTATTGGTGCGGCGTTGCCGGGGGGGCAGTACAGTGCGCAGCAGCTCGCCGTCTGCGAGACGCGCCCACGGAGTTTCCTCCTGCGCGGTGGCAATGCCGAGATTGGTAACCAGCACCTCTCCGCACAGGTCGGCGCCCGGGTACAGCAGCAGTCCCGGCTTGAGTGCCTGCATGGTCACGGTCACCGCAGCCCGGATTGCATCACCCGGCACTGCCCCCGTGTCTGCCATGACGCCGGACGGGATATCCGCTGCCAGCACGGGCAATCCGGCGGCATTGACCGCGCGGAACACGGCGGCGGCAACACCTTCCGCCGCGCGGTCAAGTCCGATGCCGAACACCGCATCCAGCACGGCGGTGCTGACCGGCAGAAGGCGATCCAGCGCTTCGGGCGTACAGACCGGGACGCCTGCCGCTGTCGCCAGCGCATACTGCCGGGCGCATTCCCCGCTCATGCGGGTCGGATCCGGCGTGCCGTCCACGCCCGGTTGCCCCAGGTACAGCACCGCAACCGGACGTGCCGTGCAGTCCTGCCCGGTCGCCAGCCTACGCGCGGCGGCAAAGCCGTCCCCGCCGTTGTTGCCGCCTCCGCACAGAATCAGCACCTGCCCTGCCGGAAACAGCGCCGGGCGACTGTCTATGCAACGCACCAGTGCCGCCGCCGCGCGCTCCATCAGAATATGGGAGGGAACGCCTGTTTCCCGGATGGTATACGCATCGCACCGGCGCATCTGCCGGGCGGTCAGAATGGGTGTAAATGCGCGCATGGGGGCACTTCCTTTCGCTTTTTTATTCGTTTATTCGACGTTTTCTAAAAGCGGGGCGGGCAGGCGGTCAAAGTCGCCGCATCCGCCGGCGGCAGTATATCGTGACAGACCGGCGTGTAAAACAGCCGGCGGCGAACGGCAGGATCGTCTGATTCTGCCAGTATCCACATGAGCTTGGTAAAGCACGCCTCCGGCGTCATGTCGAATGCCTCAAGAACGCCCATGTCCGTCAGTCCGCTCCCGACGCTGTAAACAGACAGGTCGGTTCCCTCGCTCTGTACCTGCGTAGTCAGCGCAACCAGCCTGCCGGCAGCCGTCGCGCGCTGTATCTCCGCCCGAAAGGCGCCGCCGCGATCGGGCAGCCCGCCCACGCCGAAGGACTCAATCACCAATGCCCGGTAGCGCCCCAGCATAAAGTGCAGCAGTTCCGTGTCCGTGCCGGGTGTCAGCTTGAGAAGCCCCACAGAGGGATCCAGCGACCGGCAGAAGTGCGTCTCCCCCTCGGTCGGATCAAAATACAGCGCCATGCGTCCGTTCTGAACCGTTGCCAGCGGCGGATAATTCGGGCTGGAGAAGGCGGAAAAGCTCTTGCTGCGCGTTTTGCGTGCACAGGTCCCGAGCAGAACCTGCCCGCCAAAGACCACCAGCACCCCCGCCATTCCCGATGCGGCGCACAGGAAGCTGTCGGACAGGTTCTGCTTGGAATCGGTCGTTTCAAAGCCGATCGGCTTCTGTGCGCCGGTCAGCACAATCGGCTTGCGGCTGTTCTGGATCAGGTAGGACAGCGCCGAAGCGGTATAAGCCATGGTATCGGTACCGTGCGCGATGACAAAGCCGTCATAGTCATCATACCGCCGGATGATTTCGTCCGCGATGCGGATCCAATGTTCCGGCATGATATCCGTGCTGTCCAGTTCGAACAGCTGCACCGCGTCCGCATCGCACATACGCGACACGTCCGGGACAAGACGGAGCAGCTGCTCCGCTCCCAGTGCCGGGGAGAGTGCGCCCTCGGACAGTTCCGAAGCGATGGTGCCGCCGGTGCCGATAAACAAGAGCTTTTTTCTGGCTGTATTTGACTGCATACTTTCAATATCGTTCCTTCTGCGGAACGCCTTTCCTGCCTGTATTCCGTGTCGGAGAGGTCTGCTACATGGTATCACAAGGCGGGGCGGTTGTCAAGGGGGGCATAAAGAAGCATGCCCCCCACCGGAAAAAGCGCACCGCTCGCCCGGCGGGAACTCACAGCACAATCCAAAGCCCCAGCAGGGCTGCCGTCAGCGCCGGGATTGCCACGGCGGCGCCGTAGCGGACAAACGAGCCAAAGGAGAACGGTACGCCGTGGTCGCGGAGCTGACCGGTCCACATGATGCCGGCAAGCGCTCCCATAGGAGTGAAAAAGGCGCCCAGATTGGAACCGACCACCGCCGCGTACAGTGCGGCTGTCCCGTTCTCCGCCCCGGCGGGCAACGCCGAAATAACCGAGCGGTACAGCACACTCATCGGAATGTTGTTGACCAGATTCGCCGCCAGAAACGAGGAGCCGCCAAAGCTCAGAAGCGTTCCTGCCACCGTGCGCGGGGATGTCAGGACGTCCCCCAATGCCGACGTCACACCGTGCTTCTCCAGCGCCAGAACCAGCACGAACATGGAAAGCACGAAGGGAGCAAGATCCCACGGCGCACGTACAAAGCAGCGCCCGATCAGATAGGGCGCGCGGTGACGGAAAAAAAGCTGATGCCCATGGTGAACAGCACAAGACTGCCGAAAAAGCAGCAGGTAATCAGCCACATGGGCAGATTCAGGAAGGACGAAACAGACAAAAGAAGAATGCACCCGCCCAGATGGCACAGCCCGATGATCTCGGTCGGACGGTCTATGCGCGGGAGCGACTCCTCCCGCGCGTCCAGCGGGGCGCGCAACCGCCGCCGGAACAGCAGGTACAGAACGCCGCAGGACACGACTCCTGCCAACCCCGTCGGCAGAAGCATCCGCAGCGTATACTGCCAGAAGGATATGCCCGCGCCGCTCATCAGGTATATGTTGGTCGGGTTGCCGATTATCAGCGCCATGCTCCACGTGTTGGCGGCGACAAACTCCGAAACCAGATACGGAACCGGGTCGATCCGCGCGCTGGCGGCAAAATGACAGATAAAGGGCGTAAAGGTCAGCACGATGATGTCGTTGGAGGTAAACACGGTCAGCACCGACACCAGCCCATACAGCAAAAAGAACAGCATCCGCTGACTCCCGCCGGCACGCCGCAGGATGCGGACTGCCAGCAGGCGGAAAAAAAGCCCAGCTCGTCAAGATACACCGACATCATGGTCATGGAGAAGAACAGCACCAGTATCTTGAGCGGATTGACCTCGCCCGCGCCGGTCAGTCCCTCGGCTACTTCGCCGGGACTGATCTGCCCGGTCAGAATCATGCACAGCGCCCCCGCCAGCGGCGCCGTCCAGAAAATGCTCACCCGTCTGCCCCGCACGGACACCGCCGGTTTGCAGAACACCAGCAGGAGCAGTCCGCCACAGCTCAGCAGAAAGATGGCAAGAACAGCCGTCACGCGCTCACCTCTTCACCGCGACGCCCTGACGTCGGGTGCGGCAAGCCAACAGCCCGGCGAACAGCAGTGCCGGGAACACCAGCGCCGGAAGCAGTCCGGACCGGACGGTATCCCCCGCCATTCTGCCCACCAGCCACGGTCCGGCGGTACAGCCGAAATCCCCTGCCAACGCCAGCAAAGCAAACATTGCGGTCCCGCCGCCGGGGCACGCACGAGTGGACAGACTGAAGGTCCCGGGCCACATGATGCCCACCGACAGCCCGCACAGTCCGCAGCCAGCCAGTGCGGCAAGCGGCGAGGGGGCAAGCGCGGCAAGCAGGTAACTGCCCATGCAGGTGACGCAGCAGACCAGCATCATCCGGCGCATATCGTGCCGGTGCGAAAGGCGGGCGGACACAACCCGCGCCGTTCCCATGAGCAGGGCGAACAGGCAGGGACCTGCCAGATCCGAGAGCGTCTTGCGGGTAGCCGCGCTGAGCGAGCCAAACGTACTCAGTCCCTGCTCGGCAAAGGCGGATGACCACTGGCTCATCGCCTGCTCGCTGGCTCCCGCGCACAGCATCAGCACCACGAACAGCCAGAAGACGGGGCGGCAGAGCAGCTGCCGGATGGTCAGCGGCGCGGTGCCCTCCGCCTCGTCCAGCCGCCTCAGGGGGACAAGCGAAAAGTATACCGCATTGAGCAGCGGCAGTGCCGCCCAGGCAAACGACATATACCGCCAGTTCTCTATGCCGAACAAGGCAAAATAAGAGGTCGATACCAGAATGACGAACACGTGCCCCCAGCAGTAAAAGGAGTGAAGCAGGCTCATTGCCGCGTCCTTATGGTCGGTCGGGCACGCCTCCACGATGGGGCTGATGAGCACCTCCGTCAGACCGCCTCCGACCGCGTACAGCATGATGGACAGCAGGATCCCGACAAACGGATCGGGCAGGCAGAAGGGCAGGATGCCGAGACATATCAGTCCGACACCAGCCATAATGTGTGCCGTGACGATGCAGGGGCGGTAGCCGATGCGGTCTACGAAGCGGGCACCCGCCAGGTCAACCAGCAGTTGGATGCCGA
The DNA here is from genome assembly GCA_022009675.1 of Oscillospiraceae bacterium. Lineage (GTDB taxonomy): Bacteria > Bacillota > Clostridia > Oscillospirales > CAG-272 > CAMEON01. The sequence goes on from CP091718.1 coordinate 368,355, forward strand.
AATTCACGGACACCAGTGTTGCCAGGCGGGACAGCGAGATACCCCACGTGCTCTGGAAGGTGAGCAGCAGGAGGGGGACAAAGTTATTCACGACCGCCTGCGTGACATAACCCAGGTAGCTGGCATACAGCGTATGCCTGTATGAAGTGCGGATATTCATGATACCGTATCCTTTCGGGCAAACATATTATAAAGGAAGTGCCGATCAGCCTTAAAAACCTTCGCATTATAGCACAGCCGGGCGGCATTGTCAAGCGGGTTTACTGCTTTTTTTCGGGGTAGAGGAGGTCTCCCGCATCACCGGACGCAATCAAAACTGACGAAACCGACAAACTTTTTTCGGATTCTCTATTTACTTTTTACAAGATATCTGCTATAATGGAGACAACCGTAATTTACAGAAAGGAACCACGCCATGAAAAACCGTCTACCGCACCTGATCGCCATGCTCCTCGCCTGCCTGATGCTGCTCAGCTCCGTTTCAATCCTGGCAGGATGCGCAAAAGAGGACGCCCCCGACACGGAAACCTCCTCCGGGCAGAACGGCACTGCCGGGGAAACAAGCACCGAGTACGTACCCGACATTGCCAAAAAGAACTACAATACCACCTTCAACGTTGTCGCCATCGGATTCAACCAAGACCTCCTTATCCTCGACGAGGACAAGAAGCGGGACGGCAACAGCTTAGACGAAGCCGTGTACGAGCGCGGCGTGCTTGTCAAGGAGCAGCTGGGCGTGGAATGCGAGTTTGCAGACGCAGGGGACTGGATATCCTACTCCGGCAAAATCGCAAACACGGTGCAAACCGGCGACGATGCCTACCAGCTGGTGCTCACGCACGTCTACCAGGGCGTCACCGATCTCGTCACCTCCAACAGTCTGATGAGCTTCACCGACCTGCCCTCCGTCAATCTGGATGCGCCCTACTGGAACCGCAACCTGATGGAAAGTCTGAAGGTCGATGACAGGTACCTGCTGGGCTACAGCGACTTCTGCCTCTCCAGCACGCACTGCGTGGTCTTCAATAAGGATATGCTGCAGAACTACCGTTTGGAAGACCCCTATGCACTGGTCAACAACAAAAAGTGGACGGTGGATAAGCTGTTCTCGCTGGCATCCGCCGTTTCGGAGGATAACGGAGACGGCAAGTGGACGGTGGATGATTACTACGGCATTTCCGGCTGGGGCTGGGTGCCGCTCATCACGTTCATCACCTCCTGCGACATGAAAATCGTGGACAGGGACGAGGATACCGGACGCTACTACGTTGCCTATGAGGACAACACCGAGAAGATGCTCTCGCTCATCGACAAGGTGACCACCATGTACAAGGCAAACTACTCCTATATGTGGCCCTCCGTGAACTATACCGCGCTGAAGTTTGCCGAAGGTCACTCGCTGTTCCAGCTGTACTCCACGACAGGACTTATCAGTCTTGCCACCGAGAAAATCCGCTTCGGCGTGCTTCCCTACCCCAAGTTTGACGAGAAGCAGGAGAATTACCGCTCGCTCAACTGGAACGGTCTGATGGGCGTTCCGGCCTCCGTCAGCAAGGCGGGCAATCCCCAGATGGTAGGCGAGGTGCTGGAGCTGTTGGGCTACTACACCGGCACAGTCAAGACCGCATACTACGAGCTTCAGCTGGGCGCCAAGGTCTCCGAGGCGCAGGAGGACGCGGATATGCTGGATATCATCTGGAAATCGCTGGTCAGCGATATCGGGCTGGTCTGCTGCAACAGCAGTGGCAGCATGGACAACCTGGTGTATATGCTCCCCATGATCTGCGAGTCCCCGAAGAAGAATTTCTCCTCCTTCATGAGAAGCAATAAGGACAGTGCCCAGAAGGGGCTGGACAAAGTCTTCAAACAGTAAAGGACACATCTAAAAACAAAATGGCGGGCACCTCAGACGAGGTGCCCGCCGTTCCTGTTTATCTGCAGCCGTTACACCTGCTCCGCCGCGGTAAGACGGGTCAGATTGTCGCCCTTCTCGGTCACACAGCCCTTCTCGAACCGGCGCCGCAGAGCGGGGGAAACCGTGCTGGTTCCGTTCACCACGTTGCGCGCAAAGGCAATGCTCCCGCGCCCCGGAATGCGGAAGCAATCCACGCCTTCCGCCTCGGTCACGATGTTATCAAAGAAGAAGTACGGCCCGCTGTTCACACTCTGCTCCAGGAATATGCCCGCTTCGCTCTGCCCGCTGATGCGGTTCTCCCGGACGTGTGCGCGGATGATTCCCAGCGGGTCATACAGCCCGTACTGCCCGCCGCTCAGCGTGTTGTTGTTGATATTCACGGAGGAGATGTAATTCCCCGTATCCTCCACGGTTGTGATGCACGCCAGTGCACCGTCGCCCATGCGGATGCGGTTGTCGTTGATATACACGCCGTCCGCCCCGCTGCCTCTCTGCGTCAGCACAATGGCACTGCCGGTGCAGCCGTACAGCGTGTTGTGCGCAATGCTGACGTGCAGGATTTCGGCGACACGCACCTGCTCCGCGCCGGTGTTGTAGAAATAGTTCCCGTTGATTTTGAGTCCCTCACAGCGTCCGTCACCCACGGTGCCGCCGTTGCCGACCAGCACGCCCTTCCCGATGCCTCGGAACACGTTGTCCACAACATGGTTGTTGATGGATATCTCGTCCTGCGTCTTGACGTAGGACAGCGCGTAAACATTCGGGTCGTTGACGTCAAAGGAGCATTCCGTAAAGCGGCAGTTGGAGCCGTGGAACACGGCAACATCCGCCCCGCCGGACGCGGCGGAGCCGGTAAAGCGGCACCACTTTGCCTGAATGAACAGGGCATCCACACAGCTGCCACGCCCCTTGTGCGTAATATCCAGGTTGTAAAGGAAGAAATTATACTTCATGTTCACCTGCAGAACCGTGCAGTCAAGCCCTTCGTCGCCCAGCAGGACTGCGCCCGTCGCGCCGATAACCCGGAGCACGCGGGAGTCGTCGGCAGGCAGAGTCAGCGTCTGCGTGATGCGGTAGGTGCCTGCCGGGAAGTATGCCACGCCGGATTTCTTAAAGGCTTCACGCAGACAGCGGCTCACGGCATCGGTGTCATCGGTCTGCCCGTCGCCCGTTGCGCCATAGTCCCGCACGTTGCAGTAGGACGCGCTCAGCTCCGGACGGAACTCCGGCTTGCTGATGTCGTAAACCGTTTCCGGCTCGGTTTCAGCTTCGGTCTCCGGCTCGGTTGCGGTCACGGTCTCTGTGCCGGGATCCGTGTCGGTGGCGGGCACCGTGGTCGGTTCACTCTCCGGCGCCGTCCCGGTCTCCGGGCGGCTGTCGGAGGCGGTTGCCGTTCCCGTCGCGCTTTCCGTCCCGTTACAGCCCGCAAGCAGCGCCAGCACTGCCAGCACCGCGGCACAGCAAGCCAACCCGAGGAGGCGCGCTTTTCTTGTTTTTCCTGTCACAATCATTGTCATGCCGTTTTCCTCCGTCACATACTGTTCTGGGCGGCGAAACGGGTACGCCATTCCGGCACCTCGATCCCGTTGCCCCACGCGTTGCCCTGTATCACGGTCATCTCGTCCACAGCCTCCAGCCTCAGCGGGCACTGCCCGCCGATGTTGGCGACCACGTTGCCCTCCATGTACGCGCCGACAGCCGCCGCCATGTACACCGCATCACCGCCTGTCAGGACGAAGTAGTTGTCGGTCAGCGAAAAGCCGGTATACTCCGGCAGAACGACGCGCACCGCGTTCGGACACCAGAAATAGTTGGCGGATACGATGACGTTTTCCAGCGTGCCGCCATAGGCACTCTCGGTGCGCACGCCGCCCGTCCGCGCTCCGCCGGTGGACGCGCCGCAGTAGTTATCGGTTATCTGCACGCCCCGCACGCCGGCAGGCAGCGGATCAAGCAGGACGCAGACACCCGCCGCATCCAGCATATTGTCGGTGATATACAGATTCCGTGCCGCGCGCACCTCCACCTGATCGCACCCGACCACAAGGAACACATTGCGCCGGATCGTCAGTTGCTCCGGTACGCCGTTGTCGTCCTCGCTCGTGACCAGCACGCACTTGCCTGCCATGCCGCCGAAGTGACAATCCTCCAGCACATTGCCGACCGCATCCAGTCCCGGCATCTTGCTGAACACCACCATATACTGCGTGTCGGACACATACCCGACCCCGCAGTTCCGGAGCGTATCATAGGAGCCGTACACCAGAAAGCCGGGCTGCGTGTTGCCTGCCGTCATGCGTGCCGTGACCGAATCCAGCGTGACATGGCTGCCCGTCACCAGCACGGCAGGCTGATCCTCGGTCGTGCCGAGGATGATATCCAGCCCGAACAGCGTCACGCCCGACCGCTCGATCCAAACGGCAGGGCCGTTCACGGAAGCATCCGCCACCAGGACAGTCTGTCCGGTCGGATCTGCCCGCAGGGTCAGGGGGGCGGAGTCGTCGCCTGTCAGCATCAGCGTGTCCGTGAGCCGGTAGGTTCCGGCGGGCAGGTACACCGTCCCGCCGCCTGCCTCCAGCACAGCGGAAACAGCATTCCGCAGCGCTGCCGTATCATCGGCTTGTCCGTTGCCGGCGGCGCCGAAATCGGCAAGATTCAGCGTCACGGGCGCGCCTCCGGCATCGGCGGCGGCATCCGGCTTCTCCGGGACGTTTGCCGGGGCAACCGGCGCCTGCACCCCGCTCGGGGCAGAGATTGTCTCCGGCGGTACGGCACAGCCGCACAGCCCCAGAAGCAGGGCTGTCAGCCCTGTCAGCATTCGCACATACCGTTTTTTGTTCAACATATGTTTTCGATACCTCCCGGTCACACGGTTTCCAGAACCTCCAGCAGCGCCTCGGCAAACAGGCGGTGCATGGGGGCGGGTCGGATGGTTGATGTAGTTGGCAAGGCAGGCGGTGGTATCCTCCCCCGCGGCAGCCAGCGACTTCCAGCGGCGGTAGGTGTCCGCCACGGGAATATCCCGCTCGGCGGCAAGCGCCCGCGCCGCATCCACGTAGGCATCCATGCGCCCGCTGTTCTGGTAGTCGGCAGTCACGGCGGCATACGCGCGGTACATGGGGATGGTATCCGGGTGGACATACGTGTTCATCATATTCGGTGTCAGCAGGATGACCGGGATTCCCGCCGCCGCAAGGCGGTCGAACACCTCGCCCAGCGAGGCGCGGTAGACCTCCAGCGGATCGTTGACATCATTGAGCGCGAAATTGACCACGCACAGATCCGGGCGGCGGGCAATCACGTCCCGATCGATGCGCGACAGAGCGCACTTGGCGCTGTCGCCCGCCACGCCCGCATTGAGAATGCTCACCGGGAGCCAGTTGTTAATCCGGCGCAGCTCGCGTGCCAGCACGGCATGATACACGGCGTCAAAATCGAAATTGCAGTTTTCCCCGGCACCCTGCAGGCACTCAAACGCGCCGTGCGTCACGCTGTCGCCCAGAAATGCCACCAGCGGCGTGCCGGTCACAGGGTAGCTTGCCTCTTTCAGGTATTGAATCAAATGCAGTCCGTTCATAACGGAACCCCTCCTTGCTTGTTCTGTTCGGATGAACACATATTGCCCCGGCATCCGGGAGCATTCCGATTATTTGAGTTCCACCACCGTCACGCCGCCGTCACCCTCGCCGTAGCGTCCGATGCGGAAGGAAGCGATCCGTCGATCGCCCCGGAGGTACTTCCAGATCGCCGTGCGCAGGGCGCCGGTTCCTTTGCCATGGATCAGGCGGACGCTCTCACAGCCGTTCATGACTGCCTCGTCCAGATACTGATCCACCGCAAGGCACGCTTCATCGCCCATCATGCCGCGCAGGTCGATCTCGTTCCGGAACCCGCCGGAACGCTCCACCGTGACCGTGGATTTCGGTTGCTTTTCCCTTTTTTTCTTTACGTCTGCGTCGGTCAGCAGGCGCAGGTCGGCAACGCGCGCCCGGACGCGCAGAACGCCCGCCTGAAACGTCACCATGCCGTTCTTCGGCTCATCGGTCAGCTCGCCTTCCTTGTTGACCGTCACCAGCCGGACGCGGTCGCCCTTATGGAGCGGGCGCGGCAGAATGTAGTCCCCGTCCTCCTCGACCGGCTCCTCAATCGGATCATAGGTGTCGCCCGTGGCGCGCAGGTGATCCCGCACCGCCCGGCGTGCAGCCTCCAGCTCCTCCGCCGCCTTGGCGGATTCCTGTGCCCGGCGCATCTTCTCCATCTGATCGTACAGGAAATCGCAGGATGCCTTTGCCGATGCGACCATGGCGGCGGCGCGCTTGCGCGCCTTTTCCGCCTCCTGCTCGGCGGCGGCGGTCTTTTTGCGTATCTCCGCCTCGGCGTCCGCTTTGAAGCGCTCGAATTCCTCCCGCAGACGCTTTGCCTCCTCGCGCTCCTTCTCCATCTGCACGCGGCTGGTCTCCAGCTTCTCGATGACGTTTTCAAAGCTCTTGTTCTCGGTGCTGACCAGCGTCTGTGCCCGGCGGATGATGTCCGGAGACAGCCCCAGCTTCTCGGAAATCGCAAACGCATTGGATTTACCCGGCGCGCCGATAATCAGCCGATAGGTCGGTTTGAGCGTATCCACGTCAAACTCACAGCAGGCATTGCACACGCCGGGCGTGTCCAGCGCGTATGCCTTCAGCTCGGCATAATGCGTCGTGGCAACGCACGCGGCACCCGCCTGCCGCACTGCTTCAATGACAGCCACCGCCAGCGCCGCCCCCTCAACCGGGTCGGTACCTCCGCCCAACTCGTCAAACAGCACCAGCGAACCCGGTCCGATCTCATGCATAATGGACACGATGTTGACCATGTGCGAGGAGAAGGTGGACAGCGACTGCTCAATGCTCTGCTCGTCTCCCAGATCCACCTGAATGTCATCGTACAGGCAGATGCAGGACGTCTCGTCGCACGGGATATGCAGCCCAGCCTGCGTCATCAGGGCAAACAGCCCCAGCGTCTTGAGCGACACCGTCTTGCCGCCGGTGTTGGGACCCGTGATGACCAGCGTATCAAAATCCTGCCCCAGCGACAGGTGAATGGGCACGACCTTCTCCTTGTCAATCAGCGGATGGCGTGCCTGCACCAGATCCACCTCCCGCCCCTCGGACAGGTGCGGCGCCACGCCCTTCATGCGCGTGGACAGCTCCCCGCAGGCAAACGCGAATGCGAGATCGTTGATGTTCCGGTAGTTCAGCCAGATCGCGTCCGCCGAATCGCCGACCAGTGCCGACAGCTCGGCAAGGATGCGCTCCACCTCGCGCTCCTCCCGCGTCTGAAGCAGGCGTATCTCGTTGTTGGCATCCACCACTGCCATCGGCTCAACGAATATGGTCGCACCGGTGGAGGAGGTGTCATGGATCAGTCCCTTGACTTCATTCTTGCACTCCGCCTTGACCGGAATGACATACCGCCCGCCACGCATGGTCACGATGTTCTCCTGCAGGTACTTGGGGCTGCCGGAGATCATCTTTTGCAGCACCTCGCGGATGCGGGCGTTCTCGTTGCGGATCTTGCGGCGGATGTCCGCCAGTGTGGGGGAAGCCTCATCCGCCATCATGTCCTCGGAGAGGATGGCGTGCGTGATGCGCTCCTCCAGCCGCCGGTCAGGCAGAAGGCGCGCGAACACCTCGTCCAGCACGGTGTCGAACGGGTGATTCCCGGTACTGTAATCGGTCAGCGTCCGCGCCGTGCGCAGAACGGACGCAATATCCAGCAGGTCGCGCATGGACAGCACCGCGCCCTTTTCTGCCCGTTCACAGGCGGAGGATATATCCCGGATTTTGCCGAAGGACGGCGCGCCCTTGGCGTCCGCCAGGCGGCGGGCGTCGGTCGTGCGATCCAGCCGGCGGCGAACCGTCACGCGATCCGCCGAGGGACGCAGGTTCTGCGCCATAGCACACGCGCCCTCGGTCTCGGCGCAGTCTGCCAGCATGGCACACACCTTGTCAAATTCCAGCGTCCGTATGGTCTTTTCGGAAAAACTCACGTTGTTTCAGTCTCCTTTCCGCGCAGTCTGCCGCGCAGACCGCGTGCAAGCCGGACGCCGATCCGTATCAGCGTCCGCATATTCAGGGCAAGCAGGGCAACAGACGCAGCGCCGGTCAGCACCCAGCCCCACACGGAAGGCATATGCCCCTCGCCAGTGGCGGTCATAAAGCCCGCCTGCGTGGTCAGGAACAGGATGTTCAGTGCCAGCCGCACGCGCCCCTGCCGGAAGCGGATGAGCCGCCGCGTTGTGACCATGCGCAGAACCAGCACGCAAAGGTAGCTGATCAGCGTGGCGACCGACGCGCCCATGGCGCCGAAGCGGGGAATCAGCAGGGTGTTGAGCAGCAGATTCAGAAGTGCGCCGCTCAGTGCCGAGCCCATCGACCACCCGGTACGCCGGGCGGTAAAGTACACCGAATCCAGAAACGTATCCAGTCCTGCCAGCACGGTGGCAACCGTCAGCACCGGGATATACAGCCACGCCGCGCGGTAGCTCTCCGCGTACAAGAGTCCCGCAAACAGGCGCGAGGTCAGAATCAGACAGCCGCCCCCCGCAAACGCCACAGCCGTATACCCCCTGCCACGAGCGGGTGTAGTGCCGTTTCCAGACGGCGGGATCGTCGTCCTCGGCACTGATGGATCCTTTCCACGCAACCGAAAAAATGCTGACGGCGTAAGTCAGGATTGTGGGCACCTTGTAGGCTGCGGTGTACAGCCCGTTCTCTGCCGCCGAACGCATATAGTAAATCATATAGCGGTCGGACACGCTGGTAATCCACCAGCACAGAGTCGCCGGAACCAGCGGAAGGCAGAAGCACAGCATGGGCTTGGCTGTTGCCCACAGCTCCCGCAGGGACATCCGCCGCACCGAACGCCACAGGCGGGTATACAGGACAAGCAACAGCGTGGTCAGTCCGTCCGCGATGAAGGTTGACATGACGTACCCCGTCACGCCCAGCTTCAGCACCGGAAGGAACAGGATATTCAGCACAATGATAAGCACCGTATTGAGTACGCCCTGCCCGGCAAACAGCCGCACCCGCCCGACTGCGAACAGGTACTGCGACACGACGGCGTGCAGGTTGGCAAGCAGGACATACAGCACGATCAGCCATGCCGTACCCGTAAACAGCGGGATGCAGGTCAACAGCGGCGACAGGAGCAGGAAAGCCAGACTTCCGGCACCCAGCACGGCAAGTCCCGCCGTGAGGTACGCCTCCTTATCACGGTTCCTGTTGGCGGCGTTGCGGAATATGCCCTCGCTCACACCCAGTGATGCCAGCGGGATAAGCAGGTTTGCCATATCCACGATCAGATCGGCGGCACTGTACTCCGCGGGCGACAGGCAGGCAGTATACAGGCGCACCATGAAGAAAACCAGCAGCTTGGAAACAAAGCGCCCCACCGTCAGAAGCGCGGTACGTCTCGCTACGTCCCGTGAAAAAGAAGTCCGTTCCGTTTTCCCGGACACGGTACCACCGCCTTTCTGGTCGATTTCGGTTTATGGGCGGCATTCCCCGCTCGTGTTAAGGCATTACCGCGCAATTCCGATGGTGCAATTGCGCAGTCGGATTTTTCGTCAGACAATACAAAAATTCGCAGGCTGTAGTAGAGCTACTGACAAGGATTTTTGTGAAGTATGACTGAAAAGACGCAAGCAAGTGTGCCATGCGTGGATTGCGCGGTAATGCCTTAAGGGCACCTCTAAAAACAGGGAAAGCCCGGTCGGATACCCAGGCTTCCCCGGTAAAAGAGGTTCGGCTCAGCGGTCGCAGTTCTCCCAGTTGTGGTAGACATCCAGCACGTCGTCGTCCTCGTCCAGCTTATCCAGCAGAAGCCCCATAAACCGCTGATCCTCCTCGCCGTCAATGTTGACGTAAGTAGAAGGAACTTTTGTCACCTCGGCAGAGGTGATATTGTAGCCCAGTGCCTTGAGCGCATCGGCAACAGCATACACGTCATCCGGCCTCGGTCGTGATCTCATACACGCCCCTCGTCGGCAGAGAAATCCTCCGCGCCTGCCTCCAGCGCCTGCTCCATGAGCTTGTCCTCATCGTAGTCCTCGTCCTCATCCGTGATGACGATCATGCCCTTGTTGGCAAACAGGTAGCCGACACAGCCGGTCTGCCCCATGTTGCCGTGGTACTTGGAGAAGTACGCGCGGACATTGCCGGCAGTACGGTTGCGGTTGTCCGTGGTGGCGGTCACGATGACGGCAACACCGGCGGGACCGTAGCCCCTCGTAGGTGACTTCCTCAAAGTTATCGCCCTGCGCTCCCTGCGCCTTCTTGATGGTGCGCTCGATGTTGTCGTTCGGCACGTTGTTCGCCTTTGCCTTCTGAATCAGATCGCGCAGTTTGGAGTTGGCAGCCGGATCGGGACCGCCCTCCCGCACGGCGATGGTCAGCTCCTTTGCCGATCTTGGTAAATATCTTGGCACGGGCGGAGTCTGTCTTTTCCTTTTTATGCTTGATATTCGCCCATTTGCTGTGTCCGGACATAGTATATACCTCTCAGTTCAATTTTATTTTTCGGTGGAATCGCGGAATACCCGCCTGCAGAGGGCGTCCCCGTCAGATTTTTTCCGTCTTGCGCAGGCAGATAAGCCCGAACGCGCGCCCCAGCACGTACTTGGTCGCCCGCGTCAGGGCAAGGCGCGTCTCACGTACCGCCGCATCCTCGGCGGTCACGATGGCGCAATCATGGTAGAAACGGTTGAAGGCTGTCGCCACATCCAGGATATAGCGCGTGATGTAGGACGGCTCGTAGTCGCGGAGTGCCATACGTACCCGCTCCTCAAATTCGGACAGCGTGACGCACAGCACCTTCTCCAGCGGGTCGGTCAGCGTCAGCTCTGCCGGCGCCGGCGTCCCGTCCGTTACGCCCGCTTTCTCCAGAATGGAGCAGGCGCGGGCATAGGTGTACTGCACGTAAGGTCCGGTGTTACCGTCGAACGACAGGGCTTCCTCCATGCTGAAGTTGATGTCCTTGATGCGGTTGTTGGACAGGTAGTAGAACACGATGGCTCCTACGCCCACCGCCTCGGCAACGTCCGTGCGCCCCTTGAGTGCCGGGTTCTTGGTCTCCATGATCTCGGTCACTTTCTCAATCGCCGCACCGAACAGATCGCGCAGCAACACAACGTTGCCTGTCCTGGTCGCCAGCTTGGCGCCGTTGACGGACACCGTACCGTAGGGCACGTGTACCAGCTCATCATACCAGTCATAGCCCATCAGCTCAACGACCTTGAACCACTGCCGGAAATGCAGGATCTGCTGGGCAGAGGTTACATAGATGCACTTGTCAAAAATGGTACTCCTGCTTGCGGTAAACCGCCGCCGCGATGTCCCGCGTGGGATACAGGGTGGATCCGTCCCGCTTGAGGATCAGGCAGGGGGGCATATTGTAGGCGGACAGATCAACAATGGATGCGCCGTCATCCAGCTTCAGCAAACCTTTGTCGCGCAGCTTCTGCACCTGCGCCGGCATCTTGTCGGTGTAGAAGGATTCGCCCTTGTAGCTGTCAAAGGTAATGTCCAGCTGGCGGTAGGTTTTCTGGTACTCCTCCAGGCTGATCTGCACGAACCACTTCCAGAGCGCGATATTGTCCGGGTCGCCCATCTCCATTTTGTGGAACTCGGCGCGCGCCTTTTCCGCCAGCACCGGGTCGGGCGCGATGCCCTCCGCCTCGTTGCCGCTGATGGCGTTATTGATCCGGACGTACAGGCTGACCAGCTCATCAATGCCGCCGGTCTCCACCGCCTCCCGGGAGCCCCCACATCCGGTATGCCAGAATCAGCTTGCCGAACTGCGTCCCCCAGTCGCCCAGATAGTTGATGCCGATGCATTCGTACCCGGCAAACTCGTGGAGCTTCCGGAGCGCGTGCCCGATAACAGTCGTCCCCAGGTGCCCGATGTGAAAGGGCTTGGCAACATTCGGGGAGGAATAATCCAGCACGACTACCCTGCCCTGCCCGATGTCGGGCGCGCCGTAGTTCTCCTTCTCCTCCAGGATGCGGGGAACCAGTCTGCTCAACAGGTACGCACCGGAAAGGTAAATATTCAGGTACCCGTTGACGGCTTCGGCACGCTCCACGCAGTCGCCGCCGATGCAGGGGGCGAGGGCGTCTGCGATCTGCACCGGGGAGCGGCGCAGGATACGGGAAAGCTTGAAGCACGGCAGGGCGATATCGCCCATGGCGGGGTCGGGGGGGTATTCCAGCAGGTTGAGAATGTCGGTCTCGGTCAGCGCCGCGGCACCCTCCGGGGAAACCGTCTTTACGCCGCCGAGGATCTCTCCTGCCAGCAGTTGCTTGATCTGCAGCATCATACTGTGGGTTCCTTTCTGATCATGTCATAACCGATTTATTATATCACGGTCTGTTTTTGATTGCAAGTGTTTTTTTGTGAATTGCGCAAAACGGCACATTACTTTCACGTCGGCGTCTGCCCCTGTGACCGCCAGCGCCTTCCCATCCACAAAATGCATGAGGGCGGCGCGATCCAGCAGGAGCTGGGCTCCGCGCATACCGGCACTGACCGCGATCTTATCCAGGGAAAGCGCGGAAGCGTCAAAAGAAGGTGGGGAACTTTTTTTCTTCATGCCGATGGGGGAACAGCCGCCGCGGATGTATCCGGTCAGGGAAAGCAGATCCTTGACGTGCACCATCTCGATTTTCTTGTTCCCGGTCAGGGAAGCGGCGGTGCGCAGGTCGATTTCCAATGCGACGGGGATGCAGAAAACCAGATAGCCGGTCCTGTCCCCGTGGGCAACCAGCGTTTTGAATATCATTTCGGGCGGATAGGAAAGCTGCTCGGCGATATGGACGCCGGACAGATCGTCCTCGTCCACCTCATAGGTCAGCACCTCATAAGGAATCCTTGCCGCATCCAGCATGCGCATGGCATTGGTGCGCGGCAAAGCGGAACCGTGAGCGGATTTTGACATGGCTATACCTCTTTTCCTGTGTGCGCCGTCAGAGGCGCTCTCCCTCGGCAATCAGCTCGCGGGCAGCAGCGCGCTGGGAATCGGTCAGATCCAGACCGCCCAGAATGCGCGCTATCTCGTCCACGCGCTCCTCCGGTTCCAGACAGCGCACCGAGGTCTCTGCCCTGCCGTCTACCTCGTGCTTTTTCGATGCGGTACTGCGCATCCGCCAGCGACGCGATCTGCGCCGAGTGCGTCACGCAGATAACCTGCCCGCACCGGGCAATGCGCCGCAGTTTGATGCCTACTTTTCGCGCAGTGCGCCCGGAGATTCCGGTGTCAATCTCGTCGTATATCGACACGCCCACCCCGTACTTTTCGTTCAGCACGCTCCGCAATGCCAGCATGATGCGGGACAGCTCGCCGCCCGACGCGATGCGGATCATGGGCTGAACCGGTTCCCCGGGGTTGGTGGCAATGCAGAACTCCGCATCGTCCGCCCCGTCCGCGCCCGGCTTATCCAGCCGCCGCAGGGATACCTCGAACCGCACGCGCGGCATATCCAAAAACGCCAGCGATTCCGCAACCTGCCCTGCCAGCTCCTGCGCCGCCGCTGTCCGCATCCGCGTCAACACGGCTGACAAGCCGTCCAACTGCTCCCGCAAGCGCTTTTTCCTGCTCCTCGCAGGCGGCGATGCGATCATCCGCCGTGTCCAGTCCCGCAAGGCGCTCCGCCGCATCGGCACGGAACGCAAGGATCGCGTCCACGCCCGCGCCGTACTTGCGCCCCAGCCGCTGGATGGTATCCAGCCGCCCCTCCAGGCGATCCAGCTCGGCAGTCGCATCGACCGCGTCGCCGTCCGTCAGAGCGCGTGTCCGGTCGGCAATATCCTCCGCCTCCAGACGGAGCGACTCTGCCCGCGCCGCCAGCTCCTCCGCCTCCGGCAGGATGCCGGTCAGGGACGCCAGTGCCGTCGCCGCCCGATCCAGAAGTCCTGCCGCCGTTGCCTTCTCCCCGTCCCGCAGGGCGCGCGCCGCAAGACGGAGCTGACGGTCGATCTTCTCCTGATGCTGGAGCCGGTCACGCCGGGCAGTCAGCTTGTCCTCCTCGCCCGGCTTGAGATGCGCGGCGTCGATGTCGGCTATCTGATACTCCAGCATCTCCCGCGTCCGCAGGCGCTGTCCCTCGTCCTGCCGCAGATCCGCCAGCTGTCCGGAGACCTGCCGCCACGCGGCATACACCGACCGGTACTCCGCCAGCGCGGCGCCGTCCCCGGCGTAGGCATCCAGCAGCGACAGGTGCGCCGCCTTCTGCATCAGCTTCTGATTGTCGCTCTGCCCGTGGATATTGACCAACAGGGCGCCGACCTCGCGGAGCAGGCTCTGCGTCACGGCACGCCCGCCGATCCGCGCGACCGACTTGCCGTCGCGGCTGAGCGTGCGCTGGAGCAGGATCCCGTCCCGTCCTCCGGCAATTCCACGCCAAGCTCCGAAAGCGCCGCCCGCGTCGGCTCATCCAGCCCGTCGAACAGGGCAGAGATCATGGCATTCTCCTCGCCCGCGCGGATCAGGTCGCGGCTGACCCGCCCGCCTGTCAGGGCGTTGAGGCTGTCAATCAGCAGGGATTTTCCGGCGCCCGTCTCACCCGTCAGGACGCACAGACCCTCGGTAAAATCGATATCCGCCTGCCGGATGACTGCCACATTCCCGATGTGGAGCGAGCGGAGCGTATCATTTTTCCCCCTTCCCGCGGGTTCTTGGTGCGGTGGCGGATCATGTCCTTGATCTGCTCGCTGATCTGTGCGGCGCCCTCGGCGTCACGGGAAACGATGAGAATGGTATCGTCCCCTGCCACGCATCCCAGCAGGGACGGATGATGCAGGCGATCCACCTCGGTGGCAAGCGCGTTCGCCATACCGGAGAGGGTGTGCAGGACAACCAGATTCCCGGTGAATTCCGCCCGGACGATGGTCTCCGCCAGCGCACTGCTGATATGCAGGGCAGTCTGGCTGGTCGCGTCCTCCTGCGGCATGACATAGCGGTAACTGCCGCGCCCGGTCATGATCTTGACCAGCTTCAGCTCGCGGATGTCGCGGGAAACAGTCGCCTGCGTGACGTCAAAGCCCTCGCGGCGGAGGTATTCAATCAGTTCATCCTGCGTTTCGATCTCATGCTCGGTAATAATCTCAATTACCTTCTCCAGACGGTTCTTTTTCATGTAGTTTTGATTCCTTTCGGCGTATATTTTCATTTGTTTGTTCTCATACTTTGCTGTTTTGCAGGGCAGCGCCCTCTGCGGGAAGCCCCGATCCGCCGTGCAGACGGTTTCCGGCGACTGCCCTTATGAATAATCCGCCATCTTTGCCCGCAGGCGGTCATAGAAGCCGTAACTGCGCAGGCGGACCAGTCGGGTTTTAAGCGGGGAACGGACGATGCGTACCGTCTCCCCGCGGTACAGCTCACAGTTGGTGCGCCCGTCCACGGTCAGGTACAGCATTTTCTCCCGCTGACAGATGTTTTTAATCTCCAGCGTCGCATCATCCGGGAAAATCAGCGGACGCGCCGCCAGCGAGTGCGGGCAGATGGGCGTCACGCAGAAGCAGGACACGCGCGGATCCGCAACGGGTCCACCTGCCGACATAGAGTAGGCGGTTGAGCCGGTCGGCGTCGCCACGATCAGTCCGTCCGCCCGATAGCCCGTCACCAGCCGCCCGTTCTCATACAGTTCAATGTCGATGATGCGGGCGATGGAGCCGTTGGTAATGACCGCATCGTTGAGTCCGTACATGGAGGCGCGCACCTCACGTGCGGCGGTCAGGATCTCCACGCCCAGCATGGAGCGCGTTTCGGTATGCCACATCGGGTTGCCGGCACTGTCAACGGCAAACAGGCGGGACAGCAGATCCAGCTCCCCCAGTTCCAGCTCCGCCATGTAGCCGACGCGCCCCAGATTGATGCCCAGCACCGGCACGCCGCGCGGAGCGGCACGCCGTGCCGCCTCCAGGATACTGCCGTCCCCGCCCAGCACCACCACCATATCCGCACGGGCGTACAGCTCGTCCATCGGCAGGAAGGTGAACGGCATACGCCCCCCGGTTCATGCGCAGGATCTTGTCCCGGTTGAAGGACGCCGCCATGACCTCGCAGGGGTACGCCGCCAGCCGCAGTGCCACCTGCATCGCCGCGCCTGCCTTTTCGTATATATTGAAATTGGTTACAAGCGCGATCCGCCGGGAGGCACCTGCCGGCAGGTCTGTCCGCGTTTCTTTTTCTTTCGCTTTAGCTGTTTCCATTCTGTTTACCACCTGAAATGTGTTGCGGATACCGTCATGCCGTCCGCACGAAGTACGCAAAGGAATTCCCTGTTGCCGTCCCCGCCCGCGATGGGTGAAGGGATCAGCCCCCTGCCGCGTAAAGCCGCAGGCGGCGGCGCTCGCGGTCACGCGCTCGACAGCGGCGCGGCGGTCGCGCTCGGCTGTCACCACGCCGTGCCGGGACAGGGCGGCAGTTCCGCACTCAAACTGCGGCTTGACAAGGCTTATCAGGAATCCGCCCGGCAACAGTATACCCGCCAGCGCCGGGAGAATCAGCGTTTGGGAGATGAAGGATACGTCCATCACCGCGCCGCCCACTTTTCCCGCAAACAGGCTCCCGTCCGGGTTCCTGCCGGACGGCTCCAGTGCGCCCAGCGTCTCTGGAGTCAGCAGGCGGGCATTGACGCCCTCGGCACAGCGAACCCGCTCGTCCGCCCGGAGCTGGGGATGCAGCTGCCCGTGCCCTGCGTCGATGCAGTACACCCTTGCCGCCCCGCGCGAAAGCAGGCAATCGGTAAAGCCCCCGGTGGACGCGCCGATGTCCGCGAACACCCCGCCCGCTACCGGGACAGGGAACGCATCCAGCGCCGCCTCCAGCTTGAGTCCGCCGCGCCCGACGTAGCGCGTCTCCCGACTCTCGCCAACCTCCAGCGTATGCGCGCCGGGCGGTACTTCCTGCGCGGGCTTTTCCACCGGACGTCCGTCCAGCAGTACGGCGCCCGCCTCGATCAGCCGCCGCGCCAGCGTGCGGGATGCCGCCACGCCGCGCTCCACCAGATACACGTCGGCTCTCATAGTATCAGGTTCGCGCGGTAGTACGGGATCAGGCACATCAGGAACGGCACGATCGCTCCCACGACCGCCCCCACAAACACCTGAAGGGGGTGTGCCCAATCAGCTCCTTCAGATTCCGGTCGATGTCCTCGGTTCCGGAGGACGTGAACAGGTCACGCACGATGCGGTTGAGGACCTTTGCCTGCTCGCCAGCCTCCCGGCGGACGCCGGTCGCGTCCCGCATGACCACCACGGTAAACAGGAGGGACACGGCAAACAGCGGGGAATCCAGCCCGCAGGACATCCCGCAGGCGACCGTCAGCGCGCAGACCGCCGCCGTATGCGAGGACGGCATACCGCCCGTGCCGAACAGCAGCTCGACCACATTGAAGGTCTTCTGCCGGAAAATGCCGGTAAACACTTTCATAAACTGCGCGGTGAACCAGCCGACACCGGCGCAGACCAAAGGGAAATTGTCCAGAAGTGCTTGAAAAAAACGCATGAATGTTTCCTTTCCGTGCCGTGCGGCGCCTCAGCTTTTCCGGTCGGCAAGGAAGACAGCCAGAGCGCGCAGGCGCTCCGCGCCGAGGGTAGCCGGCAAGCAACTCCGCCGCCTCGCGGGAAAGCCGTTCCGCCTCGGCAATCGCCTGCTCCACCGTGCAGAAGGACAGGAACGTGTTCTTATTATGCCCCGCATCGCTGCCGACAGACTTGCCCATCTGCTCCTCTGTCGCCGTGACATCCAGCACATCGTCCACGATCTGGAACGCCAACCCGATGCGGTCGGCATATCCGGCGGCGACCCGCATCTCCCCGCCGTCCGCCGGTCTGCCCGCCGCCAGCACGCCGAGCTGTGCCGCCGCGCGGATCAGCGCGCCGGTCTTGCGCGCCTGCAGGAGCAGCAGTTCCTCGCGCGTCAGGGTATGCTTCTCACCGAACATATCCATGACCTGCCCGCGCACCATGCCGCCGCACCCGGCGGCATCCGACAGCACGCCGACCGCCGCGATCCGCGTCTCCGGAGAAAGCCCGCCGGCACGCGCCAGCATCCCGAAGGCATCCAGTGCCAGTCCGTCGCCTGCCAACAGTGCCGCCGCCTCGCCGAACACGCGGTGGTTGGTCGGACGTCCGCGCCGCAACGCGTCATCGTCCATGCAGGGCAGGTCATCATGGATGAGCGAGAAGGTATGCACCATCTCAACCGCCGCCGCGAACGGCAACGCCGCCGCAGTATCCCCGCCGAACAGGCGGCAGAATTCCAGCGTCAGCGCCGGACGCACCCGCTTCCCCCCGGCAAGCAGGGAGTAGCGCACAGCCTCGTCCAGTCCTCTGTCACAGCGACCATCCTGTCCGCCCCGATACAGCCCGTCCAGGAAAGCATCCACCCGTGCCGCATCCTCTTCCAATACGGTGCGGGCAAGCGCGGCGGCATCCGCCGCGCATACCTCCCGCTCTGTCTGTCTGTCGTCCATACGGTCACGCCTCCCCGTCCGCCGCATCCGGCTCCGAAAAATCCGCCGGGCGGATGTCCCCCTCGGCGGTGCGCCGCAGGATTCTGACCTTCTGCTCCGCCTCGTCCAGCTCCCGCGTGCAGGCGCGCACCAGTGCCACGCCCTCCTCGTACAGCGCAAGGCTTTCCTCCAGCGGCAGCTCCCCGCTCTCCAGCCGGGAGACAATCTCCTCCAGCCGTGCGCTCCGCTGCTCATAGGGCAGTGCGGCGGCGCTCTCCTCCGGCGATTTCTTCTTTCCGGGCACTGCCTTTTTCTTCTTGGCAGTTCCGGTCTCCGGCGCCTGCTCCGCGTCGGTTCTGCTCTGCTTGTCCGTCATACGTCTGCCTCCCTGTCCGCACCGTCCGGTGCCATGTCCGTATTTTGGATCTCCACACGTTCCACCCGTGCGTGTGCCGTACCGTCCGCAAACTGTACCGCAACCGCCGCACCCGGTGCAAGTCCCGCCGCGCGGGGGATCAGCCGCCCGTCCGGCGTGCGCACCAGCGCATACCCCCTGCCCAGCACCGCCAGCGGACTGAGCGCCTGCATCTGCGCACACAGGCGGCGCAACTCGCGCCCGCGCACATCCAGTCCGTGCCGCATCGCCCGCTCCAGCCGCTGTGCGGTCGGCTTCAGCAGTTCCCGCCGGCGCTGAACCGCGCCCTCCGGTGCGGTCAGTACACGCCGCGCCGCCAGCCCGGCAATGCGGTCGCGCTCCCGCGCAAGTCGCCCGTCCAGCGCATTGTCCAGCCGGTCGGACAGCCCCCGGACGCGCCGCCCGAGATCCGCCCGGTCGGGCGTTGCCATTTCGGCGGCGGCAGAGGGGGTTGCCGCCCGGCGGTCGGCGACAAAATCCGAGATGGAAAAATCCACCTCGTGTCCCACCGCCGAGATGATCGGAATGTCGGAAGCCGCAATGACACGGGCAAGTCCCTCGTCATTGAAGCACCACAGATCCTCCGTCGAGCCGCCACCCCGTCCCAGAATGATGACATCCACCGCCTGCTCCGGGTCGCTCCGGACGGCAGGCGAATTGAAGTACCGTACCCCGCCAGCCAGGTACCGGGACGCACGCGCGCCCTGCACCTCGGAGGGGAACAGCAGGATTTCCACCGACGGCATCCGTCCCCGCGCCACCCGGATGATATCATGGATGGCGGCGCCGGACGGCGATGTGATTACGCCGATGCGCCGGGGGTACGGCGGCAACGGCTTTTTACGGGCGGAGTCAAACAGCCCCTCCGCCCCCAGCTTTGCCTTCAGCTGTTCAAAGGCGACGGCAAGGTCGCCGGCACCGACCGGCACCAGCGCATCCGCCACCAGTTGGTACTGCCCGCGTACCGCATACACCGACACCCGCCCGTGCAGGATGACGCGCATCCCGTTCTCCGGGGAGAAGCGCAGCGTCGATACCTGCCGGGCAAACATGACGCCGCCGATCGCGCTGTTCTCATCCTTGAGCGAGAAGTACAGGTGACCGGAAGCGTACAGCCGGACACCGGACAGCTCCCCCTGTACATAAACGTCGCGCAACAGGGGGGCGCTCTCCAGGGTTGCCTTGATGCATTCATTCAGCTGACTGACCGACAGAGTCGGCCTCGGATCCTGTCCGTTACGTTCCATCGTGCCGCGCTCCTTTCCCGGAACCGGACGACCGCCCGGCATTATCCCGCTCCGCCGCCAGCGCGGCTTCCGCGCACAAAAGAGCGATCCCGGCGGCATTATCCGCCGAGAACGCAGGCTCCGAAAAGCGGCATTCCCACGCCGCCCCGGCTGTCAGGAGCGGGCGGATGAAACGGTTGCTCATCACGCCGCCCGCGTACAGCACCGGCAACGGTGCCGGACGACAGCTCCGCAGGCTTTCCTGTATCTGATCCGTCATGAGCCGCAGTGTTTTCCCGACTGCTGTCAGCACCCACGCCGCTACCAGCGGGGCATCGGACGTTTCCGCCCACAGCTTCGCCGCCTGATTCTCAAAGCCGGAAAGGTTACACACGCCGCCGCGCACCGAGGGGCGGATCGGCGGCAGGGGCACGGTGCAGGTCCGTGCCAGTGCCTCCAGCGCGGGACCGCAGGGGAACGGCAGTCCCAGCAGGACGCCCACGCGGTCTATGACCTGTCCGGCGTGCAGGTCTGCACCGTACCCGACAATTTCAACCGAAAAGCCGCCCGGCACGGGATGTGCCAGCACCGCCTCGGTCGTACCTCCGGAAACGTGAAAGGCAAGGAAATCCCCGTCCGGCAGTTCCCCTGCCGACCGGTCGCAGGGCAGGCTTCCGGAGGAGTACAGTGCCGCCATGATGTGCCCGCTCTGGTGCGAGAACCGGTACAGCGGCACGCCTGCCCCGGCGGCGAACGCCTCCGCCGCCGCCACGCCCGCAAGGAAGCAGGGCATATAGGAATCGGCGGCGTCCCGCGGGCGTGCCGAAACGCCCACCGCCGCCGGGCACCAGCCGCCAGCCTCCATATCCGCCCGGAGAAGGCGCATCAGCTCCGGCAGGTTCCGGGTGTGCGCGAACAGCGCATCGCTCTGCCGCAGTCCCCGCGCACCGGGCGCAACCGGCAACGGCGCCTTGCGATTGGACACCACCCGCAGGCGACCGGGCGCATCCGGTTCGCGGACAGCCAGCGACACGGACGTTGTATAATTGCTGGTGTCAATACCGACCCAGCAGGTATGCGTATACGGATACGGCATGAATTTTATTCCGCGTCCGGCACATCGGTCTCCGGCACCGGAGACGGCTCGACAGCCGGCTCCTCCGGAGCAATCTGGTCAGCCGGGGCATCCTTGACCGCGTTGAGCACCCCGTTGACAAAGGCGCGCGCGCGCGGATCGTCAAACTTTTTGGACAGTTCGACTGCCTCGTTGATTGCCACGACGGGCGGCACACCCTTAGCAAACCGCAGCTCGTAGGTCCCCAGCCGCAGGACTGCGCGGGACACGCGCGAGAGGCGTTTTGTCTTCCATCCCTTGGCAAAACCTGCCGATCAGCGCATCAATCTCCTCCAGATGCGCCATCACGCCGAGGTAAGTGCCGCGCAGGTAGGGGTCATTCCCGTCAAACTCCCTGTCCTCCGCCGCGCGCTCCAGGATCTGCTCCGCCGTTTCGCCCTCATGAAACTCCGTTTCGTACAGCAGGCCAAACACCTGCTCCCGCGCCTGTCGGCGCGCGTTTTTCTTTTCGTTCCTGCTTGCCTCTGCCATATCGGACTCCTTTTTTTACACCCGTGCGGGGGCGGCGTTCCCTGCCTCCCCTGCTCCGTTTCTTCGGTTTTCAAAGAACCTGTTTCAATGCTTATATTATACTTCCTTCCACCGGAAAAAGTCAACATAAAAAAATGAATAAATACAGGGAAAAATGAATATCCCGCTTTTGGTCATTTCCCTGCGGCAGGCAGCCGGCGTCCTGCCGAGTCGATGGCAGAAGGGAAGAAAAAGAGGACGGTCCCCGGCGGAACAAAAATCAAAAATCTCCCCTTCCCCGGACGGAAAGAGGGAGATTGGAGCAGCAAAAGTATTGCTGTGTCAGGAAAAGCCGGTTATCAAAGCCGCCGTGCCCTCACCGGAATCGGCGACAGCGGAGTCAGCAGCAGCCGAACAGGCAAGCCACCGCCATGCCGCCCCGGCTCGGGGGTCCTTACGGCTGCCCGCCGCGGTCTCCGCCCTGCGAGCTGTCCTGCTCATCCGGAGCAGTCTTGTAGGTGAAGCCACTGATAACTTTTTTTCAATGTGCGCACCGTAGGCGATGGACTTGTCCTCGCAGAAGGTCAACTCCGGCGTAACGCGCAGATTGAGCGTCTTTGCCAGCTGCCCGCGGATATAGCCGGAGGCGGCGGCAAGCCCGCGCCTGATCTCCTTCGGGTCACCCTGCAGGTGCGAGTAGTAGATTTTGGCGTACTTGAGGTCAGGCGAGACCTCCGCGCCGGTGACACTGACAAACGCCTGATTCAGGCGCGGATCCTGACCGTGCGCAGTATCTCTGCCGCAACCCGGTACATCTCCTCGTTGATACGGTCGTGTCTGTATTTTGCCACGGTAATTTCCTCCCTTCGGATAGGTTGGTCGGAGCCGGAAAAGCGGGGAAAGCCCGCAAGAGCCGTTCCCCCGCTGTCCGCAGTCACTCCGGAGACGCGATTCAGCGGCACCCTTTACTGCGCCGCATCCACAATGGCGGTGAACTTTGCGGCAACCAGGGAAGCGCCGCCGATCAGACCGCCGTCCACGTTGGGCTTTGACAGCAGTTCCGCCGCGTTTTTCTCGTTCATCGAGCCGCCGTACTGAATGGTGGTGGACTCGGCGACCTCGTTGCCGTACAGCTCCGCCAGCGCGGCACGGATCTGTCCGCAGGTCTCGTCTGCCTGATCCGGCGTTGCGGTCAGCCCGGTGCCGATTGCCCAGACAGGCTCGTAGGCGATGATGACCCGCTTCATCTCTTCCGCGCTGACACCTGCAAGGTCAAGCTTGGTCTGCATGGAGACGACCTCGCGGGTAATGCCCGCCAGCCGCTGCTCCTTGACCTCACCCAGGCACAGAATGACGGTCATTCCGGCGGCGAGTGCCGCACGGGTACGCTGGTTGACCGTTTCATCGGTCTCGCCAAAGTACTGGCGGCGCTCGGAGTGACCGATGATGACGTACTTGACGCCGCATTCGGTCAGCATACGTGCACTGACCTCGCCGGTGTATGCACCGTGGTCGGCAAAGTGGACGTTCTCGGCGCCGATGTGAATGTTCGAGCCCTGCGCCGCCGCCTGCGCCGCCGCAATGGTGACATACGGTGCGCAGAAGATAACATCGCAGGCATCCTTGCCGGCGACCATGGGCTTGATTTCATTGATAAAAGCGGTCGCTTCGGCGGGGGTGAAGTTCATTTTCCAGTTGCCGGCGATCACGGTTCTTCTTTTGCTGTTCATAACGATTCTACCTTCTTTTATTGTGTTCCGGGAGTCTCCGCCTGTTCCGCCGACTGACCGTGCGGGTTACTTGCAGAGAGCCTCCCTGTATTCAGGGATTCCGGTGGAAATTCGGGACGCGGGGCTTACCGATCCATCAGGCAGGCGATACCGGGCAGCTCCTTGCCCTCCAGGAACTCCAGCGATGCGCCGCCGCCCGTGGAGATGTGCGTGATGCGATCCGCGAAGCCGAGCTGCTCGCAGGCAGCCGCAGAATCGCCGCCGCCGACGATGGAAATCGCATCGGAATCAGCCAGAGCCTGCGCCACAGCGATGGTTCCCTTTGCCAGTGTCGGGTTCTCAAACACGCCCATAGGTCCGTTCCAGACAACGGTCTTGGCGGTCTTGGCGGCATCGGCATACAGCGCCATGGTCTTGGGACCGATGTCCAAGCCCTCCATGTCATCGGGAATCTTGTCGGAGTCCACGACCTTCACGTCGATCGCGCCGTCAATGGGATCAGGGAAGTGATCCGCCACCGTGGTATCGACAGGAAGCAGCAGCTTGACGCCGTTCTTCTCTGCGGTTGCCATCATTTCGCGGCAGTAATCGATCTTCTCGCTGTCCAGCAGGGACTTACCGACCGAGTAGCCCTTGGCGGCAAGGAAGGTATACGCCATACCGCCGCCGATGATGAGGGTATCAACCTTGGTCAGCAGGTTTGCGATGACATTGAGCTTGTCCGAGACCTTGGCACCGCCCAGAATGGCGACAAAGGGACGCTCCGGATCGGCAAGCGCCTTGCCCATCACCGAGATTTCCTTCTGAATCAGGTAGCCGCAGACAGCGGGCAGACCGGCATACTGCACGACGCCGGCGGTGGAGGCATGGGCGCGGTGCGCGGTGCCGAAAGCATCATTGACGAAAATCTCGGCAAATGCCGCCAACTTCCTCGAGAACTCCGGATCGTTCTTCTCCTCGGCAGCGGTGAAGCGGGTATTTTTCCAGCAGGACGATATCACCGGGCTTCATTGCGGCGACCTTTGCCTGCGCATCCGCGCCGACCGTATCGGTTGCGAACACGACGCCGCCGCCCAGCAGCTCATTGAGCTTATCGGCGACGATGGAGAGCGACAGCTTCTTTCTGTCCTTGGCAGCCTTCTCAAGCGCGGCGGCGCGGGCAGCCTCCTGCTCCTCGGCGGGCAGAGCCTCGATCTTGGCAATCTCCTTCTTGTTCAGCTTGAGTTTCTCGTCCAGCACGTTGTGGGGTTTGCCCATGTGGGAGCAGAGAATGACCATGGCGCCGTGTGCCTTGAGGTACCGGATGGTAGGCAGAGCCTCCACGATACGCTTGTCGGAGGTGATGACACCGTCCTTGATCGGCACGTTGAAGTCACAGCGAACCAGTACCTTTTTGCCGGATACGTCGATGTCTTCGATGGTTTTCTTGTTGTACGTCATACAGTTTTCCACCTTTCTTTACTATGGGGTTCCGCCTGTCGGCAGTCCCCACTATCACATTTTATACTATACCACAACCGGTTCGTTTTTGCAAGGGGTATTTGTAAATATCCGGTGCAAAAACATTTACTTTTTTCACCGGCGGCTGCCGCGCGGGAAACACCACCCGCCAAAATATAGAAACCTTAATAAATTTTCCGTAACCGCTTGACTTTCCGGTCCGGATATGCTATACTACCCCATGAGAGAATGAAAGTCGCGGCGTGTGCCGCGCGGGGAGGCAGTATGCAGGAATTTCGGGAGAGACTGGCAGCAGCCATGCGGGAGAAGGGGATCCGGGCATCCCGGCTGGCGTCCGAAACAGGGCTGTCCCCCCGCGCGCATCAGCCAATACCTGCACGGGGTGTACCAGCCCAAGGGCGATGCCATCCTGCGCCTTGCCGAAGCGCTGGGCGTATCCGCCATGTGGCTGATGGGCGAGGACTGCCCCATGACCGCATCCGCCCCCGCCGGGGCGAGCGCCGGTCTGCCGGATAACCTGCTCCCCCTGCAGTTGCGCCGCTACCCGCTGCTGGGTGATATTGCCTGCGGCAAACCGATCGTGGCACAGGATAACGGGGACAGCTACGTCAGCGCCGCCGACACGGAGGCGGATTTCTGCCTGATTGCAAAGGGCGACAGCATGGTCGGGGCACGCATCTACGACGGGGATGAGGTATTTATCCAGCAGACAGACATGGTGAACAACGGAGAGATTGCCGCCGTGGTGCTGGACGACGAAGCCACGCTGAAGCGCCTGTACTACTATCCGACAGAGCAGAAGCTGGTGCTGTCGCCCGAAAATCCAGCCTATGAGCCGCTGGTGTTCACCGGTGAGGAACTGAACCACGTCCACATTCTGGGGCGTGCCGTGGCGGTGCAGGGACGCCTGCGGTAAGAGTCACCGTGAATCGTAAATAAAAATGTAAGAAAAGGCGGGGCGTCCCCGCCTTTTTGCGTTCCGGAGAAATTTGTCGCACGGTTGCGCCCCGTCGGCGACAAAAAAGGATTGTCCTTGCACCGCTTCCGTGGTATGCTGTCATCAGGGATCACGGATCCGTGGGACGCCTCCGAACATCCCCCGCACGGCACATCGGCGGGGGCTCGGATACGCCTCACCCGATCGGTGTTCCCCTTACGGAATGCGGCAAAAGACCGCAGAAAAGGAGGAGACTGTATGACCGGATACGGGAAACGGATGGCGGCATTACTTGCCGCGTGGCTGGCGCTGGCGGCGCTGGCGGGTTGCGCACGGCGCGACCCGGCGGGCGGTGCCCGCAAGGATACGGACTCGGGGCACGTATCGGCGGGCGATGCGACCGGAGCGCCGGAGCCTGGTGAGGGCATCGGGGGCGGGGACGGAGATCTGCGCACCTACTACGAGGAGCGGATTGAGGAAATGAAGCAGACACTGCTGAACGAGCGGCAGGAGCGCTACATATCCGAGTATGAGTACCGCGAGCGTCTGGCAAAGCTGGAGCAGGAGCTGCGATTGCTGACAGCCGGTGCCGAGCTGGATACGGCAAAGCAGGTAGCCGGTCAGCCGGAGACGGAGCACCGGCGCGAACCGGGCAGCCTGCTTCCCCGCCCCACGCCCGAGCCGGTTGTCCGACCGACGCCGCTGCCTTCCGACAGCTTCCGTTACAGCATACAGGACGGGCAGGCGACCGTGACCGGGTATCTGGGCGGCGCCGGAACGGTGGCTGTCCCGGCGGAAATTGGCGGCTGTCCGGTCGTGGCAATCGGGGACGGAGCCTTCCGGGGTGCGGGCATTACGGCGGTGATCCTGCCGGACACGGTGGAGACGGTCGGCTGGTTTGCCTTCGCGGACTGCACAGAGCTGGCAAGCGTGACGGTACCCGTCTCGGTGCGGAGCATTTCCTACGCCGCCTTTGAGAACTGCACAAAGCTGACTGTTCTGTGCGGGCGGGATTCCTACGCGGCGCACTGGGCGGCAAGCTACGGACTTCCGGTACAGTACATATGAATACGACCGACGGGGGGCTGCCACGGCAGCCCCCCTCTGAAGCAGGCGCCGACCTGTTTTACCCTCTTTCAAAACAGAGAAAACAAGAGGATTCCGGAGAACTCCGGAGTATATATTTGAAAAAGCGGCGATTTATGACAGGAAAATCACGGCTAATTATAGCATATGACGAATTTTTGAGTTTTTGAAAACCTATTGCATTTTCCTGCCGTTTCTGTTACAATATAGCCGATTTTGCGGTCAGTATGCACGAAAGCGGGCTATGCGCTTACCCACGCCGGAATACCGGCGCTTGCAGAAACGCAGACTGTCGCCCGCGGCGTGACGGGAAACGCGCAAAAAATTTTATGTGCCCCAAAAGGAGACTGTATGCGAAATGGAAAATCAGATTCTCATTCGTCTGCAAGGGGTATCAAAGGCGTTTGACGGCGAGACTGTTCTCGACAATGTCTGCCTTGATATCCACGACAAGGAGTTTATCACTCACTCGGGCCGTCAGGGGTGCGGCAAGACAACCACGCTCCGGATTATCGGCGGGTTCGAAACCCCGGATTCCGGTACGGTGTATTTCGACGGGAAGGAGATCAACGATCTTCCCCCCTACAAGCGCCTGGTCAACACGGTGTTCCAGAAATATGCGCTTTTTCCCCACCTCAATGTGTATGAGAACATCGCCTTCGGTCTGCGGCTGAAAAAGCTGCCCGAGGCGGAAATCAAGCGGCGTGTGCAGGAAATGCTCACGCTGGTCAACCTCAAGGGCTTTGAGCATCGCCGCGTGACCACCCTGTCGGGCGGTCAGCAGCAGCGCGTCGCCATTGCCCGTGCGCTGGTCAACCGCCCGCGCGTGCTGCTGCTGGATGAGCCGCTCGGTGCCCTGGATCTCAAGCTCCGCAAGGATATGCAGAACGAGCTGAAGAACATTCAGCAAACGACCGGAATCACCTTCATTTACGTCACGCACGACCAGGAGGAGGCTCTTTCCATGTCCGATACCGTCGTGGTCATGGCGGAGGGACGCATCCAGCAGATCGGAACGCCCGTGGACATCTACAACGAGCCGATCAATGCCTTTGTTGCCGACTTCATCGGGGAGTCCAACATCGTGGACGGCGTCATGAAGGAGGATTTCGTAGTCAGCTTCTCCGGACACACCTTCGACTGCGTGGATAAGGGCTTTGCCAAGGGCGAGCCGGTGGATGTGGTCATCCGCCCGGAGGACGTGGACGTTGTGCCGGTGGAAAAGGGAATGCTGTCCGGCAAAGTGTTTTCCGTTACCTTCAAGGGCGACTACTATGAGATTATCGTCGATGTCGCCGGGTTCAAGTGGATGCTGGAGACGTCGGACTACGTCGGCGAGGGACAGGTGATCGGACTGCGCATCGAGCCGGACGCCATCCATGTCATGAAGCGCTCCAAGTTCTCCGATACCTTCGGCGACTACTCTACCTTCTCCGAGGAGATGGAGCATCTCTCGGACGTGACGGGGGAGGATGAGCAGGAATGACCAATGCCGGAAAGATCACCGGACGTACCCGCCCCGGCGGACGTCCGCTGTTCCAGCGCCTTGCCGCGGCGCCGCACATTGTCTGGGCGGTGCTGTTCATTCTGGCGCCCATGCTGTTCGTGCTGTACTTCGCCTTCACAGACGGAAACGGAAACTTCACGACCGATAACATCACGGCGATGGGGCAGTACAGCCATACCTTTATCCTTTCCATCGCGTTTGCCCTGATTGCAACGGTGGTATGCCTGCTGATCGGCTACCCGCTTGCATACTTCATGTCCCGCACCTCCCCCGCACCCGCAAGGTGCTGATGGTGCTGATCATGCTCCCCATGTGGTGCAACCTGCTGATCCGTACCTATGCCCTGATGGCACTGCTGGACAACGGCGGACTGCTCAACTCCTTCCTGGAAAGCATCGGGATGCAGCGGCTGCCCATTGTCGGGACCGACTTCGGCGTCATTCTGGGCATGATCTACGACTTCCTGCCCTATATGGTGCTGCCCATCTTCACGGTCATGACCAAGCTGGACAATCGGTACATCGAGGCGGCACATGATCTCGGATGCAGCAACCTGCAGACGCTGTTCCGCGTCGTCGTTCCCATGACGGTGTCCGGCGTTGTGTCCGGCGTCACCATGGTATTCGTGCCGTCCATCTCCACCTTCTACATCTCGCAGAAGCTGGGCGCGGGCAAAATCGACCTGGTCGGCGATACCATCGAGCGCCTGTTCCAGAACACCAGCACCTATGGCGTCGGTGCCACCATGTCGCTGATCATGATGGTGCTGATTATTGTTTCGGTGTGCATCATGAACCGCTTTACCGACAACGAGGAAGGGGGCATGGTGATATGAAGGCACTCTCCCGTATCTATGTCGGTCTCATCTTTTTCCTGCTGTATGTACCCATCCTTGTGCTGATTATATTCTCCTTCAACGAGGGCGGGAGTCTCGCGTCCTTCACCGGCGTGTCGCTGAAATGGTACCGCGAGCTGTTCGCGGACGAGGAGGCGCTGACCTCCCTGCGCAATTCGGTGGTGCTTGCCGTCAGTGCGGCGCTGATCGCCACGGTCATCGGTACCTTCGGGGCGCTGGGGCTGAACACCATGCGCAAGCGCTGGCTCCGGGGCGCGGTGCAAACCGTGACCAATATCCCCATGATGAATCCGGATATCGTGACCGGCGTTTCCATGATGCTGCTGTTTGTCGCGGCGGCGACCATTCTCGGCACATCGAACACCTTCGGCTTCGGAACACTGCTGATCGCGCACGTCACCTTTGACCTGCCCTATGTCATCCTGTCTGTGATGCCGCGTTTCAAGACGCTGGACAGCTCGCTCTCCGAGGCGGCACAGGATCTGGGCTGTACGCCCTCGCGGGCATTCTTTGCGGTCGAGCTGCCTGAGATCGTGCCCGGCATCATGTCGGGACTCATGATGTCCTTTACGCTGTCACTGGATGACTTCGTGATTTCCCACTTTGTCAGCTCGCCGGACTTTCAGACCTTGCCGCTGTACGTCTACAACCAGACGGCGCACAACGTCAAGTTCAGTATGTATGCCCTGTGCGCCCTCATCGTGGTGCTGATTCTGGTGGTGCTGCTGGCTGTCAACTTTGCCGGCTCCTTCCGGACTGCGCGCGCCAGACGCCGGGAAGGGGGTGTCCGCGCATGAAGCACATGATCGGAACGAAAACCTCTGCCCTGCGGCGCGCCGTTGCGCTGTGCATGGTGCTGATCTGCCTGTGCGGATGCGCTCTGCCGCTCCTTACCTCCTGCAAGGAGATTTCGGGCAAGGTTACGACGCTGTACGTCTACAACTGGGGCGAGTACATATCGGACGGCTCCGAGGATTCGCTGGATTCAAACGCCGCCTTTGAGGAATGGTACTACGAGACCTTCGGTGAACACGTGCGCGTCAATTACTCCACTTTTTCCAGCAACGAGGATATGTATGCCAAGCTCGCCTCCGGGTCTGTTTCCTACGACGTGGTCGTGCCGTCGGATTATATGATCCAGCGGCTGATTGCGGAGGGACTGGTGCAGAAGCTGGATCACGAAAACATCCCGAATCTTGCCAATCTCCACGGAGATTTCTACGGAGAGAACGCCAAGTTCGACTACTATGACAAGGGCTGTTTGTACTCCGTGCCGTATATGTACGGCATGGTGGGCATCATCTACAACACGACCATGGTGGATCCCGACGACCCCAACATCGGCAGCTGGAAGCTGCTCTGGGACGAGCGCAACGCCGGCAATATCCTGCAGTTCAACAACTCGCGCGATGCCTTCGGTTCCGCGCAGTACCTGCTGGGACTGGACGTCAATTCGGACAGCGAGGCAGACTGGCGGCAGGCGCTGGAGAAGCTCAAGGAGCAGAAGCGCGTTGTGCAGGGCTATGTCATGGACGAGATCTTCAATAAAATGGAGAACGGCTCCGCCGCCATTTCCGCCTACTACGCGGGGGACTTCATGACCATGTATGAGGAGAATGAGGATCTGGAGTTCTACTACCCGTCCGAGGGGACCAACCTGTACGTGGACGCCATGTGCATCCCCACCTCCGCCAAGAACAAGCTGATTGCCGAGCGGTACATCGACTTCATGCTGACGGAGGAACCCGCCGTCGCCAACGCCGAGTATACTTACTACGGCTCCCCCAACCGGCTGGTGCGGGAGAACGAGGAGTACATTGAGTACATGAACAGCATCAAGGACGGCGGCTTCGACCTCATGTACGACACCGACAACGTCCAGGCAACCGCCTACGAGAATCTCACCCCCGAAAAGCTGGCGCTCCTGAATCAGCTTTGGGAGGAGCTGAAGTCGGACATCGACATCAGCACGGGCATCTACGTAATCTGCGGTGTGATCATCGCCGTGATGGCTGGCTTCGGTGTGTGCTTCGCCGTGCGCAGGAAAATCCGCAATATTTATTGATATAATCCGGGTTTGTCTTGCATTTCGGACAACTCCGAAAATTTTTTTCTGAAATCCCCGACATTTTTTTCGTTATTCGTTCGTTACCTATATAGACGGGGCGGAGAGCCATCGGACAGCGCACGGGTTCCGTGCTCTCCGTACCCGTGCCGGATCACTGAACCGAACCGGGCAAGTAAAAGTACTGGATAACGAAAAAGGAGATTTCCACAAATGAAAAAGTTTGCTATGATTGCCATCTGTGCCGCAGTGCTGCTGAGTGTTGCCTCCTGCAACACCAATAACGACTCGCAGGGTACTTCCACCGATAGGGTTACGACAACCTCTGTTGCGACCAAGAAGGAAGACCCCGCCACCAAGAAAGATCCGTCCACGAAGGAGGATCCCACTTCGAAGGAGGAGGCAACGTCCAATGAGGAGCCGACCTCGAAGGAAGAGGCGACGTCCAAGGAGGAACCGACCTCGAAGGAGGAGGCAACCTCCGCTGCAGAGGCGACCACCAAAGCCTGATCTGACACGAATGCAGGAAAGCCGCATCCGATCGGGATGCGGCTTTCCTGTATGGATGAAGAAGCTATGTTCCGACCGGGTACCGGAGCAGCAGATCCGAACCAACACCGCAAAAAAGTGAATGCCGTCCCCCAACAAACCCTCCAAAATCCCTTGACAAACACGGCTGGTTTGTGTATAATAGATAGGCGTCCGTCCGGCTCGTGGCAGCGGACGGACGTTTTGCATTCAAAATCTGAGAATACGAAGAAAAGGAGGTGTTATCCATGAATCCTGTCATTGCAGCATTGATCGCAGGCGCGGTATGTCTGGTTCTGGGCGTGGGCGTCGGAATGATCCTGCGCAAGATGCTGGCGGAATCCAAGATCGGGACGGCAGAAAAGCAAGCCGAACGGGTGCGCGAGGAAGCCGAGAAGCTGCGCGAACGGGCAAAGGACATGGTTGCCGAAGGGCGGAAGCAGGCGGAAACGCTGAAGAAGGAAGCCGTTCTGGCGGCACAGGAGGAAGGACTCAAGCTCAAGAATGAGATGGAGCTGGAGATCCGCGACCGCCGGGCAGAGGTCTCCCGCACGGAAGCAAAGCTGAGCAAGCGCGAGGAAACGCTGGACAAAAAGAGCGACCTGCTGGATAAGAAAAGCGAGCAGCTGGACAAGAAGAACGAACAGCTCGACCGCAAGATCAAGGACGTGGACGCTATCCGCGAAAAGGCGGAGGGCGTGCTGACACAGCAGATGGCGCGTCTGGAGGAAATTTCCGGCTACACTGCCGAGCAGGCAAAGGCGGAACTGCTTGCCAACATGGAGTCCGAGGTCAAGCACGAAATGGCGCAGCGGCTGGTTGAACTGGAGAGTCGGTTCAAGGACGAAGCCGATGACCGGGCGTGCCATATCATGGCTCTTGCCATTCAGCGGTGCGCAGGCGATTTCGTTGCCGAATCCACCATCTCGTCGGTGGCGTTGCCCAGCGAGGAGATGAAGGGACGCATCATCGGGCGCGAGGGACGCAACATTCAGAAGCTGGAAACGCTCACGGGCGTGGAGCTGATTATCGACGATACGCCGGAGGTCATCACCATTTCAGGCTTTGACCCCCATCCGCCGCGAGGTTGCCCGGCTGGCGCTGGAAAAGCTCATCGCGGACGGACGCATCCACCCGACCCGCATTGAGGAAATGGTGGAAAAAGCCAAGAAGGACGTGGACGCCGCCATCAAGCAGGCTGGCGAACGCGCAACATTTGAGGTCAACATTCACGGTATCAATCCCGATCTGGTGCGCCTGCTGGGACGTCTGCGCTACCGGACAAGCTACGGTCAGAACGTCCTGCAACACTCCATTGAGGTGGCTATCCTCGCCGGTATTATGGCGGAGGAGCTGGGTGTGGACGCAACGCTGGCACGTCGGGCAGGTCTTCTGCACGACATCGGCAAGGCGTTCCCCTACGATGTGGAAGGCTCCCATGTGCAGATCGGCGTAAACGCCGCCAAGAAGTACAAGGAGAGCAAAGAGGTCATTCATGCCATCGAGGCGCACCACGGAGATGTGGAGCCTCAATCCGTCATCGCTGTGCTGGTACAGGCAGCCGATGCCATTTCCGCCGCCCGTCCGGGTGCCCGCCGGGAGGATATGGAAAACTACATCAAGCGTCTGGAAAAGCTGGAGGAGATCGCCGAGGGCTTCCCGGGCGTTGATAAGGCTTACGCCATTCAGGCAGGCAGAGAGCTGCGCGTAATGGTCAAGCCGGAGTCTGTCAGCGACGAGAGCATGGTGCTCGTAGCCCGTCAGCTGGCGGAAAAGATCCAGTCCGAGGTCAAATACCCCGGTCAGATCAAGATCAATGTTATCCGCGAGAGCCGCGTGGTCAGTTACGCCAAGTAAGACGCGCCGCGTGATACCCGCACCGACATTTTCATTTCAAAACCCGTTTTTGTACCCTGTCGGCTGAGTCCGTTGACCGGCAGACTTATGCAACATCAAGGGATGCTGTAAAAAACCGGCGGTCATTTCCCCGGTGCGCTGTTGTCCGCCCAGCCATCCGCAGGCGGTTTCACATAGAGTTTTACATACAACCCCCATGTTCATAATTGCCGCGCCCTTCGCGCGGTTTGGTATATGAAAACCGCCCCCGCTCTCCCGATTGGGAGGGCGGGGGCGGTGGCATTACGGCACAGCTTTTTCAGGCGCGTTTTTTTCGGAGCACAGCGGTACGGCGGCTCTTTTTGATTTGGGCACGCTCCGGCTTGCCGGAGGCGCAGAAAGCCGCTCCCCGCCGGGTTGACGGAGCCGCACGGCAAGCCGCGGGACAGGGCAAGCCCCCCGCAAAAGAAGTCCGTCCCTGCGTCCCGGATTTCACAATTCCCCTTGCATCCCGCCCCGGTTTGTGGTATACTACGAGGGAGAATCGCTTGCCACTATAACGGGAGGAAAACCATGAAGCACAGATATACAGCGCTGACCGGAATCGTGCTGGGCGCCGCACTGCTGCTGTCGGCGATCGGCTGTACAGGCGCACCGGCGGGAAGCGGAAACGCAACATCCGCGCAGGAAACCCAGCCGGCGGCACCGGAGCCGGACACCCGTCAGCTGACCGACACCACTGCCTACAAGGCACGCCTGTCCAACAGCTTTGAAGGCATAGAGCCCGCCACCGCCGCCGAACTGACCTTCACGGCGGACGCGGACGGCGTGACAATCACCGGCTACACCGGCGGTGCGACGGTGCTGGTCATTCCTGCCGAGCTGAACGGGAAGCCGGTGGTCGCCGTCGGCGAGGGTGCCTTCCGGGGCGCAGCTGTCCGGGCGCTGAGTCTGCCGGACAGCCTGCGGCGCATCGCACTCGGTGCGCTGGAAAAGTGCCGCGAGCTGGTTACGTTGCGCACGCCACTGCTCTGCGCCGACGGCAAAGACTGGTTCGCGTCGCTGTTCGGTGCCGATTCCTACATGAGCGGCGCCACCGCCGTGCCGGCAAAGCTGACTACGCTGATACTCACCGGGGGAGCAGACCTCAGGACGATCCCGGACTACTGCTTCTACGGCTGTACCGGACTGGAGACGGTCGGACTGCCTGCCGGGGTGGAAACAGTGGGTGCCTTTGCCTTTTACGGCGCCGGATCGCTGGCGTACGTGTCCCTGCCGGACAGCCTGCGGCGCGTGGGTGAGTATGCGTTTGCCAACTGCCAGACCCTGCTGTCACTGTGCCTGTCCGCCGGAACCGAATCGCTGGGCGCCCACATGCTGGAAGGATGCGCACGGCTGGAAAAACTGGCGTTGCCCTTCGTGGGCGGGGCGGCGGATGCGCCGGAGACCGCATACCTCGGTTACCTGTTCGGTGCTGCGTCGCATACACTGACAGAGGGCTTCCTGCCCGCCTCGCTCCAGTCGGTGGAGCTTCTGCCCGGCTGTACCGCCGTGCCGGACAATGCGTTCTACGAGTGCAGTCGCCTGCGGGAGATCATCCTGCCGGACACGGTGACATCGGTCGGCTACCGCGCCTTTTACCGGTGCGCGTACCTGACCGCCGTGACACTGCCGGCGGGCTTGACGGCACTCGGCGATGAGGCGTTCTCCGGCTGTGTGCGGCTGGAGACAGCGGATCTGTCCATGCTGGATACCACCGATGGCTGGGGAATCCAGACCTTCCGGGGATGCATCAGCCTGCGGAGCGTGACGCTGTCCGACAGTCTGAGCGGTCGCCTGCCCTCCGGTACGTTTGCAGGCTGTACCGCGCTGGAGGAGCTGCGCGGCGCGGCGGCGCTGGAGCCGGACGCTTCCGCATTCCGGGGGTGCCCGGTATACGAGCGAACCGCAGGCACCGGAACGGGGGCATGAGCGCGGCATGAACATCCTGCTTCTGTCCGACTCGCACGGGCACCCTGACCGCATCCGGGAAGCGGCGGAACGCACCCGCCCTGACTGCATCCTGTTCGCCGGGGACGGACTGCGCGACCTTGCCGGAGCGCATATAGCACCGGACGTGCCGGTGTACGCCGTCCGGGGAAACTGCGATGCGCGGTGGAATCCGCTGACCGCGCAGTATCCGGAGGAACAGATCCTTGTGCTGGACGGCGTGCGCATCCTGCTGACGCATGGGCACACGCTGGGGGTCAAGAGCGGAGCGGGGCGGGCGGTAACCCACGCCGTCAGTCTGCAGGCGGATGTGCTGGTTTTTCGGGCACACGCATGAGGTGTTTGAATGCGGATTCCGTCCGGATGCCGCCGCGTCGACGTTGCAGACCGCCCGTCCCCTGCTCGCGTGCAATCCCGGCAGTATCGGAAGGTATCCGCACAGCTTCGGAACGCTGACGCTACACGACGGACAGGTGCTGTTCGGCTCGGGCACTTTGTGAGCCGGACGCATGGAAATCCGGCTTTGCTGAATACTTTTTGAATATGGCAGGCTATACTGAATCCTTATTCGTTTCGCGGTGCGCTTTACACAAAAAAAATACCCGCCGCCGGAGTGCAGGGGCACTCCGGCGGCGGGTATGCGGGGCATCACCTCCGGTGCGGTGACGCGCGTCCTTCCTATCAGACTTCGGCAGGGGCTTCGCTCTCCGCAGTCTCGGTCTCGGCATCTGCGGTGGCAGCCTCGGCGGCGGCATCGGCAAGCGCCTGATTGTACGCTTCGATCACTGCCTTTTCCAGCACACCCCGGAACTGGGAATTGATGGGGTGGACGATATCCCGGAAGGTCTCATCGGGGTTTTTTTCCGGCTGGGCATGACGATAAAGAACTTATCGCGTGCATTGATGACCTTGATATCGTGGACAGCGAGCTGTCCGTCAAACGTCACCGACACGATGGCCTTCATGGGACCATCCTCAAACAACTTTCTTACTTTGACGTCCGTGATCTGCATAACATGGCACCTCCGTTGCTATAATTTTTCAGTGTATCCCTTCGGACGACTACAGTATAAAAACAGCATTGTGACCTGCATTCAACGGTTTTGAAATTTTTCTGTGAATTTTCATTCACTGCGCATCGGCGGAAAAACAGGTGTTCTTCAATCTGTTTTCAGATTCGCGGCGCAGGAAAGGGCGGTAATTCTATGGCAGTCCCCAATACACACGAAGGTCCTGCCCGCATCGGAGCCGTAATGGACGGCGTCCGCTCGCGCGGCGGGTCGGTATACTGCATCGGCATCGGCGGCGTTATGATGGCGTCTCTGGCGATCCTGACCGCGCGGGCAGGCTTCCCTGTCAGCGGTTCGGATCGCGCTTTTGCGGGCGGATGCGACAGTCCGACGGCACAGCGCCTGACGGCGGCAGGCATCCGGCTGTTCGGCGACCACGCCGCCGCCCATCTGCCGCCCGACTGCGGTGCGGTGATCTACACCGTCGCCATCGCGGAGGACAACCCGGAGTACCGGGCGGCGGCGGAGCGCGGCATCCCGCGCTTTTCCCGCGCGGACTACATCGGTTGGCTGATGACCGGCTACAACCGGCGCGTGGGCGTGGCGGGGATGCACGGCAAAAGCACCTGTACTTCCATGTGTGCGCAGGTGTTTCTGGACGCAGCCGCCGACCCGACGGTGTTGATCGGTGCGGACTACCCCCCCATCGGCGGGGCATTCCGGCTGGGGGGGCGGGAGATGTTCCTCTTTGAGGCGTGCGAGTATATGGACTCCTTTCTGGACTTCCGCCCGACCGTGGCGGTCCTGCTCAACGCGGAGCTGGAGCACGTGGATTACTTCCGCGACCTTTCGCAGATTGAGGACTCCTTTTTCCGTTTCGCGTCGCTGACGGGGTGTGACGGCGTAACGGTCTGCAACGCGGATGACGCCTGCGTCAGCCGCGCGGCGGCGCGGGCGCTGGCGGCAGGCGGCACGGGGCGTGTTGTTACATTTTTCGGCACAGGGCACCGCGGCGGACGTATGTGCCTACGGCGTGCAGCTGGAGCGGGGACTGCCGACCTTTACACTGGTGGTGGACGGCGAAGCATGGGGGGAGGTCTGCCTGCGCGTGCCGGGCATCCATCAGGTATGTGACGCGCTGGCAGCGGTCGCGGCAGCGTGGGTCTGCGGACTGGCGCGGGCGGATATTCTGCGGGGGCTTGCCGATTTTACCGGCGTTGCCCGTCGGATGGAGTTTCGCGGCGAGGTACGGGGCGGGCTCGTGTTTGACGACTACGGGCATCATCCGACCGAGATCCGTGCCACACTGGCGGGGGCGGCGGCGCTGGTCGGAACACACCCGGACGGAACGCCGGGACGCCTGCTTTGCGTGTTCCAGCCGCATACATACAGCCGTACAGCGCGCCTGTATGATGACTTCCGCACTGCATTTGATGCCGCTGACCGGCTGATCCTGCTGGACGTGTATGCCGCGCGGGAGACCGATACGCAGGGCGTATCCTCCGCGGGATTGGCGGAGGATATCCGGGCGCGGGGACGGGACGCGCAGTACGCACCGTCGCCTGCGGACGCAGCCGCCGCCGTACAGGCGTTTCTCTGTCCCGGCGATGTTGCCGTAATCATGGGAGCGGGGGACGTGACGCGGGTCAGCGATCTGCTCTGCCCGCGAACGAAGTAAAGGAAAGAAGAAGCATGGTTTTTTTCGTCACCCGTATTCCTGTTTGCCTACCTGCCCCTGACGCTGGCGGTTTACTATCTCATGCCGTTGCGTTGGCGCAATCTGGCGCTGTTCCTTCTGAGCCTTGTCTTTTTACGGCTGGGACAAGCCGATCTATATCCCGGTGATGCTGTTCTCGGTCACGGTCAGCTATCTTTGCGGATTTCCCATCGGGAAATACCGGGACCGTGACCGGCACCGGGCGCGGGTGTGGCTGGTGGTCTCGCTGGTGCTCAACCTGTCGGTGCTGGTGTTCTTCAAGTACACCAACTTCATCATCGAAAACCTGCGGCTGATCCCGCCGCTCGCCGGCGTCCTGCATCCGTTGGAGTGGTTGGAGCTGCCCATCGGCATATCCTTCTACACGTTTCAGATCATGTCCTATTCGATTGATCTGTACCGTGGGGAGAACGAGACGCAACGCAGTTATATCGCCTTCGGCACCTATGTGGCGCTGTTCCCACAGCTCATTGCGGGACCTATCGTGCGCTACCGCGATGTGGACAGGCAGCTCCTGTCCCGCACGCACACGGTGGATCGGTTTGCCTCGGGCGTCCGGCGGTTTGCGGTCGGCTTTGGCAAGAAGATACTGCTGGGCGATGCGCTGGCGGCGGTGTATGCCTACCTGTCAACGGCGGCGGACTTTGAATTCACCGTACTGTCCGGCTGGCTGATGGTGGCAACGTATACCCTGCATATTTACTTTGATTTCTCCGGATATTCGGATATGGCAATCGGACTGGGGCGTATGTTCGGCTTTGAGTTCCCGGAGAACTTCCGCTACCCCTATATGGCGTCCAGCATCACGGATTTCTGGCGGCGCTGGCACATCACGCTGTCCACTTGGTTCCGGGAGTACGTGTACATCCCGCTTGGCGGCAACCGCCGCGGACGGGCACGTCAGTACTTCAACCTTGCCGTTGTATGGCTGCTGACGGGACTGTGGCACGGTGCTTCGTGGAATTTTGTCCTGTGGGGCTTGTTTTATCTGATCCTGCTCGTCGCGGAGAAGGCGTTCCTGCTCCGCCTGCTGGAGCGGAACCGCCTGACGCGCGTGCTGGGGCATATCGGGGCACTTCTGCTGGTGGGCATCGGCTGGATGATCTTTGACCACACTGACCTCGGCGAAGCCTTCCGCATCATCGGGGGGCTGTTCGGCATCGGGACGGCTGGCTTTGCCGCCGCCACCGTGAGCTGGCAGGCACTGCGCCTGCTCCCGCTGCTGGCGGTTTCGGTCGCGGCGGCAACGCCGTATCCGACGCGGCTCTGGAACCGGCTTACCGGACGCCGCCCGGCTCTGACAGTGCTGGAGCCTGTTCTGTTGGTGGCAGTGCTGGCGCTTTCCGTTGCCTGCGCGGTGCGGAGCGATTACAGCCCGTTCCTGTATTTCAATTTCTGAGGGGGTGCGAATGTGAAACGAAAGCTGAATATTCTGATCTGCGTGCTGTTCGTGGGACTTCTGTCCGGCTTCTGCATCGCCTTCTGGGTACTGCCAGACCGTGCCGTGTCCGAGAACGAGAACCGGACGCTCCGACAGCTGCCGACTCCGACGCTCTCCGGCTGTCTGAACGGCTCCTTCACTGCCGCCTTCACGGATTACTGCTCCGACCAGTTCCCCCTGCGGGACGAGTGCATCCGCCTTGCGGCAACGCTGGATCTGGCGCTGGGGCGCGGGGAAAGCGGCGGCGTGCTGTACGGGCGCAACGGTCAGCAGGTGCGGCGGTTGTTCAACGCCTACCGGAGCCGCACCGAGCGGGCGGAGAACACGGATTACTACGATGAAGCGCACGTCGCGGCAAGTCTGACGGCGCTGTCGGCTCTGCGTGAGCGGCTGGAGGCGCAGGGGATCCCGCTGACGGTTCTGCTTGCCCCCCGGACGGTGGACGTCGCGACGGCGGCAGGCTATCCGTCCGTACTGTCGGACAGACTGCATGAGCAGGTCGAGACGGGGCTTGCAACCGTCCCGCACATTGACATGACGCCGGATTTCCGCGCGCGCTTTGCGGCGGGGGAGTACGTCATGTACCGCACCGACCACCACTGGACGACCGGGGGCATACCTGGCGTACCGCGCGCTGATGGAGGCGTGGGGGCGCGGGGATGAGGCGTTGTCTGCCGGTCTGTTCACGGTGCGCCGTGTGGAGGGCTTTGCGGGAACGACAGCGGCACGTTCCGGGTTCCCGGTGCAGAACCCGGATGTCCTGGAGTTATGGGAAACGCCGTGGGATACCGCTTACACCGTCTGCACCGTAACAGACGGCAAGCAAAAAGCCGTTGCTCTCCGGTTTTTGTAAACGAGGCGTACCTGACGACACGGGACAAGTACGGCGCCTTTCTGGACGGGACGCATCGCGTCATCGCGGTAGAGCTGACCGATGCCGACCCGCTTGCCTCCGCATCCCGTCCGCGGCTTCTGCTGGCGCGGGACTCCTATGCCAGTGCGCTGATTCCCTTTCTTGCACGGCATTTTGACATTGTTGCCGTGGATCTTTCCGGCGGCATGACCGATTTGTCCTCTCTTGCCGCAGCATACGACTGCACTTCCGTTCTCGTTCTCTGCAATCTGGAGAATCTTGTGACCTCCGACTGCCTGCGGAATGTAAAGTAAGCGGAGCGTTTGAGCGAGTTCTCTCAGGCGGTTTGAATTGCCACCCTGCATTGCGCGGACGACGCCTTAACATCCGTTGACAAACCACCGCAAATGTGGTACAATAAGCGGACAAAGAAACAAGGCTGCCTCTGAACAATCCGCCTATTCGCCGTGCGATGGGTATTCAGAGGTGCCCACAAGGAGCAGTGCCATGCTGAAACGTTTCATTTCCTACTATCGCCCGCATAGGCGGCTGTTTATACTGGATATGCTCGCCTCCCTTGCCGTATCCCTGGTGGGAATCCTGTATCCCATCATCACGCGCCTCATGCTCAATGATCTGATCCCGGAAAAGCGTTACCGCACAATCATTCTCTGCGGAGCGGGACTGCTGCTCCTGTACATCGTCCGGATGCTGCTGAATTACTTCATCCAGTTCTACGGTCATGTCATGGGTGTCCGGATGCAGGCGCAGATGCGCTCGGATATGTTCCGCCATCTGGAACGCCTGCCGTACAGCTTCTATGACAACCACGAAACGGGAAAGATTATGTCCCGCATGACCAACGACCTGCAGGACATCAGCGAGCTGGCGCACCACGGACCGGAAAATCTCATTACCTCCACCGTTTCGGTCATTGTCTCCTTCACCTACCTCTGCACGATCAACTGGAAACTGACGCTGACAATCTTTATCTGCATCCCCTTCCTGCTGGCGGCAGCACTGGTTCTGCGCAGAAAAAAATGCGGGAGGCGTTCAGGCAGAGCCGGATCTCGATTGCGCAGATCAACGCCGCGCTGGAAAGCAGTATTTCCGGCATCCGCGTGACCAAGGCGTTCACCAATCAGGCAAAGGAAGAAGAAAAATTCGAGGAGGGGAACCGCTCCTATATCAAGGCGCGCTCCGAAGCATACCGCGCCATGGGACAGTTCCACTCTACAACCTCCTTTATCACCGATGTGTTTAACGTCATCGTGCTGGTTGCGGGGGGACTGATCCTGTTCGGCGCGTTTGGCGGCGAGGTCATGCAGCTGGGAGACTATACCGCCTTTGTCACGTCCATCAGCCTGTTCATCACACCTGTCATGACGCTCATCAATTTCATGGAGCAGTACCAGACCGGCGTCACCGGCTTTGAACGCTTTGTCGAAATCATGGACGAGCCGGTGGAGCAGGACGCTCCCGATGCTACCCCCATCGAAGCCGTGCGCGGGCACATTGAATTCCGGGATCTCACCTATGGCTACGAGGACGGGAAACCCGTGCTGGATCGGATCAGTCTGGATATCCGCCCCGGCGAAACCTTTGCACTTGTGGGCCCCTCCGGCGGCGGCAAAACCACCATCTGCCACCTGATCCCGCATTTCTATGACTACACGGACGGCGGCATATACATCGACGGGCGGGAGCTGCACAGCATCACCGCCGAGTCCCTGCGCCGCAATATCGGCATTGTCCAGCAGGATATCTACCTGTTCAACGCTTCCATCCGGGACAACATTCTGTACGGACGGCTGGACGCAACGCAGACTGAGGTCGAGGAGGCAGCCCGCCGCGCCAATATTCACGATTACATCATGACGCTGGAGCAAGGGTATGACACGGTCATCGGCGAGCGCGGCGTGCGGCTGTCCGGCGGGCAGAAGCAGCGGCTGAGCATCGCACGGGTGTTCCTCAAGAATCCGCCCATCCTGATCCTGGATGAGGCGACCAGCGCATTGGACAACACGACCGAGATCCTGATCCAGCAGGCGTTGGATGAACTGTGCCGCGGGCGCACGACGATCGTTGTGGCGCACCGCCTGTCCACCATCAAGAACGCGGACGAGATTGCCGTAATCGCGGACGGGCGCGTGCAGGAGCTGGGCGATCACGATGCACTCATGAAGCAGAACGGTCTCTACCGCGCGCTGTACGACCTGCAGTTCCGGGTGGATTCCGGTTGCCGGTAACGGCAGGGGAGC
Organism: Oscillospiraceae bacterium; assembly: GCA_022009675.1. GTDB lineage: Bacteria > Bacillota > Clostridia > Oscillospirales > CAG-272 > CAMEON01. The sequence continues at coordinate 411,269 of CP091718.1, forward strand.
CGACTGCCTCCGATCTGTGCCTGCCCGAAAAAAGGAACCTGCGAACAGGTTCCTTTTTCAGGTATGTGACAGTACGGCATCAGCCCTTTGCGCAGATCATGTGCTTGAACAGCAGGCACCACAAGAGATCCAGCCAGCCGAAGCCGAACCCGAAGAATGTAACAAGGATCGCAAAGATCAGTGCCAGCACACTCTTGGTGTGGATAAAGGAAGACCACCGAACCAGTATCTCAATGACCCAGTTCACGCCCGGAATCAGCAGCAGAATGAGCTGCGCAAGACGTGGCAGGCTATTGAACCATCCGACAACACCGTTTTTTTGACATAGCTTCTCCTCCGAAACAGTAAGGCAACAGTAAGGCAATAGTAAGGCTATACCGCGAATAATCCCGGCGGCGCACCTGTGCCACCGCCATGGTGCGGTATTCCTTGAAAATTTGCTTGGCGAGCCCTGCCGCCCGGTCGCCCTCCGGTGATCGGCATCGGTAAACTGTATGCAGCTTCCGCAGCCGGTATGCATCGCGCCCGTCAGGTATACACCTTTTTCAAACGCCAGTCAAGTATTTCTTTCATGGTAAGAGGGGACAGATCCCCGCCGTCTCAGCGCCTTGCCAGCCGCTTGGCATCCAGAAACAGCTTGTTCTCCGCCGCCTCGCGCTCGGCACCGTCCGGCACACTGTTCGGAATGTGCGTTTCCAGCGACAGGGAGCCTTTCAAAGCCGATTTCCTCCAGCGCATTGGAGAAATCGTCCCAGTCAATGACACCGGTATAAGGCAGCCAGTGACGGTCGCCGTGCCCGTCGTTGTCATGTACGTGCAGGACGCGCAGAAGCTCCTTGCCCGTCATGCGCACCGCATCGCCAACAGACAGACCGAACACAGCGCAGTGCCCGGTGTCCAGGCAGATCTTGAAATTCGGATGATTCAGCGTCCGGACAAATTTCAGGATCGCCTCCGGCGTGGAGTTGGACAGCGCCAGCATAGGCATATTTTCATGGCATACGATGACACCGTACTCCCGTCCCGCGTCCGCCAGACGCCCCATGAACTCGTAATTCATGCTCCAGAGCCGCTCCGGGTCGGGGTCCTTGTCATCTCCGAAGGGCATGATGGAGTGGATGACCATGTAGGGACACCCCAGTATGGCGGTTCCGCGGATGGCTTTGACCATTTTTTTCCAAACCGCTCCGCACGCTGTTCCTCGGTGTAGTCCTGCGGCGGCCAGCGCCACGGACCGTGCGTCTGGCTGATCTCAATCCCGGCGGCAGCGCATTCGTTCCGCACCTCGATCAGCTTTTTTTGTGTATTCCGCCTCGGAACAGGTATAGAGCGATGTTTCGGTGTCCGCCAGCGTTTGGTAGTCCAGCGTCTCGTAGCCCTGCGCCTTCATGCGGCGCAACCCTTCCCGAAGCCCGTAGTGCTCGATATATCCGGCACTTTCAATCCCGATTTTTCATCATAGCAACGGTATCCTCCCTTATTGACAGTTACTGTCGACGCCCTTTATTATAAACCGTGCAGCCTGCGCTTGTCAAGCGGTGCAGGCAAAATTGTCCGAAAAAGCGGCAATTACATCAGCCTGCACCCGCAAATCAAACGCCCGGAGGTATCATCATGAACAGCAACTGGCTGACCGGAAAAAAACCGTGGTCATTACAGGCGGCAGCGGCGGGTTGGGACTGGCGCTGGCACAACGCCTGATCCACCGGTGGGGGTGCCATGTCATCGCCACAGGCCGCAGTCCGGAACGGCTGGAAGCGGCACGCGCCGCAATCGGGGAAACGCCGGACGGTTCCTACACCTGTCGGGCGTTTGACGTAACGGATCGCGCCGCATGGGCGGATTTTTTTCCGCCGACCTTGCCAAGCGCGGCGTTTCGGTGGACGTGCTGATTAACAATGCCGGGTTCATGCTCCCCTTCACGCGGCTGGAAAAGCTGTGCGACGGCGACATTGACAGGATACTGGAAACCAATCTGCGTGCCTATCTGACCGCCTTTCGCGCCCTGTATCCCTTGATGCCGACAGGACGCGGGAAAAGCCGCCCGGCTGTCATCCATATCGTCAGTGCAGGCGGTCTTTGCCCGGTGGTGGGACAGGGGATGTACTGCGCCACCAAGTATGCCCTGCGGGGCGTGACCGATGCCCTGCGGGCGGAGCATCCCGATCTGTACGTCTGCGGGGTGTATCCGGGCTTTATCCGCACCGATATTCTGGCGCATCAGACGGTGGACACGGCGGCGCCAACGCGGGAAAACCGCCGCATCCGGCGTCTGATGCTCCCGGCAGACGTTGCCGCACGCCGCATCCTCCGGCGGGTATCGCGGCACCGGCGGCAGGTCGTCGTAGGCGCGGACGGACATCTTCTGTCGGTCGCCGGTCGTTGGTTCCCACGTGCCACCGCCGGACTGATCCGGGGCGTTCTGCACGCCAGCCGCCTGTCCCTGTTCCGGGATGTGTTTGAGGGGCTGTAGGCAGGGAACACGCAGGTTCGGGGCAACGCCGCGCAACACACAGCTGGAGCCTATGCGGCGCATCCGGGGTATTATCCCGGGTGTCGGAGCGGCATTTTCCGGGAACTTTGCCCTGCCTGCGCGGCATATGCTGTCGTAGGCTCCCCGAAAGGAAGGTGTGTTCCGTGAAAATAATCCTGATCCGCACGCCGGGCATCCTGTCGCCGCTGTTGCGTCGGCTGTTCGGAATCCGCAGACAAAAGCCGGGGCGCTGACGCTGCCCGGCGGATATGCAAAAAGCCCGGCGTGCGGATACATATCCGCCGCCGGGCTACCTTTGCATCAGAATCGGTTACAGGCAATACCGTGCATTGCACGGCCGTGCGTTGCACGGGATTGTGTTGCCTTACAGCTCGGGATCCTCCACGATGAAGCACTTCAGGCTGTTCATCAGAGCCTCCGCCTTCTCGCTGTCGTGGAACGTCAACTTGACCGGCTTACGCAGATCCAGGCTGAAAATACCCAGCAGGGACTTGCCGTCCACCTTGTAACGACCGGATTCCAAATCGACCTCGCCGTCGTAGGACACCAGTGTGTTGACCAAGGCGTACACATCGTTGATCTCATTGAGTTTGATGTACACGGATTTCATATGCAGTACCATCCTTTCTCTTGCCCGCGCCTGCGGACGCACGCAACTTTTGCACTTTTCACAAACACATTATATCCTCTTTTCCTTAATTATGCAAGATGTCATACTGCCGAAAATAGCCATTTTTTGAAATAATTTTTTGTTCATATATACATATGCACAGCCGCCGGCAGAAATTGTCTTTTCCACAAACGCACCGGGAACTTTTCCACAGCCTGTGGAAAGTCGTGTGGAGAAGGACTCCGCGGCGGTCGGATACGCACGGCGGACAAGCGGTTTCGCGCTATGCCGACCGTATCCGCGCGCCGTCGGGGGTGTGGAAAACGCCGGAGCCGTCCCCAAAAGATTTTGCCCGGGGTTCATAAACCTGCATCCTGACTCATAGACTCTACCAGTCCACAGCAGAAACGGGAGGATACAGGTATGTTTATCTATTCGCTGAAAGCCAGCACCATACGGTTTTTTTCGGGATCGTCTGCGTTGCGCTTGCCGCGCTGATCGCACTGGTCGCCTTTGTCCCGACCTACGTAAGCGGGGACGGGAACGCAGATGCCCCCGCCGCGCACCTGCCGGAGGAGACGTCCGCCCCCGGCGGACAGACGCCGAGACGGCGCGGAGAGCGTGACCTATCGGTATGACAAGGTGCGATCCGCCGATGACGCAGCCGCCTTTCTGGGGCAATTCGGTTGGGTGGTGGACGCCGGGTCTGCCGAAACGGCGCAGGTAACCATTCCCGCCGAATTTGACAAGGTGTTTGCCGGGTACAATGAGTTGCAGAAGCAGCAGGGGCTGGATCTGTCCAAATACCGGAACCGGTCCGTCACCCGCTACACGTTTGCCGTTACCAACTATGACGGCTGGCAAGGCTCCGTATACGCCAACGTGCTGGTGTACCGGAACCGGGTCATCGGCGGCGATATCTGCTCGGCGGATGTCAGCGGCTTTATCCACGGCTTCGAGATGCCTGCGCAGGGGGAGTGAATCTGTCCCCTTCTCTGCCCCGGACAAAGGGCGGGCGCTGAGCGGGTGCCGCTTACGCAGGCGCTTCCTCGGGGAAAATTTCGTTTATTTTTCAAAAAGGTATTGCATTCCGCCCCGGTTTGTGCTATAATACAACGGTGTCGGGGAAAAATCCCCGGCTATGTATCTACCCGTGGCACAGCTGGATAGCGCGTCAGACTCCGACTCTGAAGGTCGAAGGTTCGAATCCTTTCGGGTAGGCCATCAAGACACACGCAAAGGGAGCGTATAAAACTCTGTTGCGTGTGTCTTTTTCTATGCAGAGCAGGGATCATGCCGTTTTTTTGTGGCAGTATATCCCTTTTTTTGTTGTTTCTTCGCATATCGCCGTATGGATTTGTTCTTCTCTCGCTTCGGAAAATCGCAAACCTTTAACGATTGGACAAAAAGGATTTTTACACGGTAAGGAGCGTATGATTCTCATTGACTTAAGGAACCACTGATTTATTCGGCGGCACATCTTCGACATCTTTTTCCCGCCTGCTTCTTGCCGAAAAAAACTCGATGTACATCCAGTACATCTTGAGTTTTTTCGCAATCTGCAGACGAAAAAAATCTGTACCGAATATGCGCCACCTCATTAAATCAGCGTTTCCTTAATCAACGAAAAAGCGACCGACTGCACTCTTACGAACGCAGTCGGTCGTTTGCTTACAAGGTTTCTCTTATGATCGATGATGGATTGCTCATGCATCACCCAGCAAAAAAATTATGTTTTTCATAAGCGCTGCATTGGCTGATTGTTGTCTTTGCCCGATGCCCATTGTCCCCCCGATTATATATTGACTTCACCTTATTTTTATAATAGTTCGTGTAAATTCCGTTATGTGATGAGTCTGCGCTTTCAATAAACAGTTTGAATTTGTATCTATCGGAATCGGTATCGAATTCATAGCGAATTTCAAAAAAATCCAGACCGAGCCTTTTGCAAAATAGCCGTTATCCAAAGTGTTGTTTCTTACGTAATAGAACTTATATAACTTACTCGGATTATCAGCGAAATAGTTGGATAAATCATTCTTTTGTTCTATGATATACCAATTTTCGTTCGTGTCCATGCTGATATTTTTCGTTTCTCGGTTTACCGAACACACCGTCATAATGCGTTTTTTTAAATACGAAAAAAATATGTTTCTGCATTCGTCTTGAACGTCTCTTCGTCCGGACAAACCTGCGAAAAACGAGTATCCGTCGTTATACCATGCATCGCTTGAATTCATCTCTCCGGATAATCCTGTTGGCGCAGTCAATCCTGCAAGCCCTTTTGCCGACAGTTCTTCTTCGGTAAAACCATTTCGTGCTGTCGTGGAGCGGTTTCTGAGTTTCTCCGCCACCATTGTCATTTCCGCACGCAACAAAACCGACGCAAGTTATCGCTAAAAGCACCGAACAAATAATCATAGATAATCGCTTTTTAAACATAGTATTTATGACCTCCAAAAAAAATGTCATCTTAATAATATTCTTATTGCTCATCACTATTTTTCAAGTTATCCGGCATTTCGTCTATAATGCGCCCACAATAGAACACACGGGAAATAACGACTTCTTGCGTTTGTTCGTTGGGCAGAATATTTCATTTCAAATGGAATTTTCCTTTGCAATGCAATTTGACGAAGATAAATTTCCATAGCCGTTGCCATAGATATTCCCAATTGATCCAAAACGGTTTCGGCTTGCGCTTTATAGTGAAAAAAATGGCGCAACACTCAACAAAAAAATAAATCAGTTCAAATCCCCGTGAACGCCTGCCCCCTGTTCGGCTTACAAAAAGGCGCTCCTTTTTGTCTGCCTTCCGGAAGCACCGCGCCGGGATTGCGGTGCAGATGCACCGCCAGCCTTGCGCGGTATTGTCGTTACTGTTTTGCGGTATCGGTCAACGCCGCCAGCGTGGCGCATACCAGTTCATACGTGCGGCGGGTGGAATCCACGCTCAGCATCTCGCGCGGCGTGTGGATGTCCCGCATATCGGGACCGACAGAGATCATATCCATGCCGGGACGCTTACCGCACAGAATGCCGCACTCCAGCCCGGCGTGAATGACCTCTACGGTAGGAGTCACACCGAACAGGCGCTGGCTCTCCCGCGTCCAGACCTCCCGCAGGCGGGAGACCGGCGCATAATCCCATCCGGGATAGCGGGCATGATGGCTTGCCGCGCCGCCTACCAATGCCGCCAGCCGTTCCAGCTCGCGCTGGGTGCGATCCAGCTGATGCTCGGACGCCGACCGGGAGGAAAAGGACAGCACGACGCGCGAGGCATTCCCTGCCGCGTCGGATTCGGTGGTCAGAATACCGAGGTTGCGCGAGAAGGCGGTCAGCCCCGGCACGTAGGCACTCATGGCAATCACACCGCTGCGCACCAGTGTCAGGGCATCCAACACCCGGCGGGTGGAGTCCGCATCCATGCGGCGGGCTGATGCCGTTCCGCACAGGGAAACAGTGCAGACAAATTCCCGATCCTCCGCCACGACGGACGGCTCGCCCCGGAACAGTTCGGCTTCCGCCAGTGCGGCGGCGCGGAAGGCATCGGCTTCCCCGGCGGGCAGGGACAGCCGGGCACGCGCGGCGCGCGGAATGGCGTTGTCCTTTCCGCCGCCGGACAGGTCGATCAGGCGCAGAGCAAAGCGCCCCGCCAGACTGTCCAGCATCTGTCCCAGCACCTGCACGGCGTTGGAGCGTCCCTTGTGTATCTCGGCGCCGGAATGACCGCCGGCAAAGCCGTCCAGAACCAGCTCTGCAACCGTGCCGCTGTCCGGCTCGGTTGTCACAGGCAGGGAAATATCCGTGCGCACCCCGCCGGAGCAGCCCGCCGTGATGATACCCTCGGACTCGCTGTCCAGATTGATGAGCGTGCGGGCGGTCAGTCCTGCCGCGTCGGGGTCAAATGCCCACGCGCCGTCCATGCCGGTCTCCTCGGACACCGTGAACAGGCACTCCAGTGCCGGATGCGGCGCCGGCGCGCCGTCCAGTAATGCCAGCATCATGGCAACTGCCACGCCATCATCGCCGCCCAGCGTGGTGCGGTCGGCGCGGATCCAACCGTCCTCCACCGACAGCGTCAGCCCGTCGGTCAGAAAGTTGTGCGTGGATCCGGCGTCCTTCTCGGGCACCATATCCATGTGTCCCTGCAACAGAACCGGTTCGGCACCCTCGCACCCGGCGCTGGCAGGCAGGCGCAGCAGCAGGTTGTCTGCCGCGTCCCGGACGTAGGACAGCCCGCGAGCCTTGGCGAACTCCTCCACGTAGTCAGCCACGGCACCCTCATGCCCGGACGGATGCGGGATGGCGCAGATATCCTCAAAGAAGCGGAACACCGCCTGCGGCTCGCAGGCGGAAAGAACATGACGGTTCATAGGAAACCCTCCTCAAATTATATGCAAAACATACCTGTTTTTACAGCTTTACTGCCGCCGGCTGCCGCCATTGCGGTTGCCGTTGCCGTTGTACCGGTCGTAATCCCGGCTGCCCCGGCTGTCTCTGCTACCGCTGTCGTAGCTGTTGTAGCTGTTGTAACTGTTGCCACGGTCGGAACGGGGATAGTCCCGGCGGTCACGGTCAGCACGGGAATAGTCGCGGTCGGAACGGGGGTAGTCGCGGTCAGGGCGTGCCGTTTCGCGCGCTGCGGTCGGGCGCATGGGGATGTCTATCATGCCTTCCGGCATCCCGTTAAGATCGCGCAGCAGCCTGCCGGCTCCCAGCACGGCTGCCTTGACCGGCTGATCTGCCACGCGGGTCGGGATCCCCGTTACCTTTTCGATCAGCTGATCCAATCCGCGCAAAAGGCTTCCGCCGCCGGTCATGGTAATGCCGCCCTGCTTCAGAATATCACCGACCAGCGCGGGCGGCGTTCGCTCGACCACTCCGACAACCGAGTCCAGAATGGAGGTGATCGGCTCCGCCAGCGCCTCAATCATTTCCTTGGAGGATAGGAGTATTTCACGCGGCAACCCCTCGGCAATTGAGCGTCCGCAAACCCGCATCTACAGCGCGCGTTCGTGGCGGAACACGTGCCCGATCTGAATTTTTGATATCCTCCGCCGTGCGTTCCTCGATGAGGACGCCGTAGCGGCGGCGGACGTAGTTCATGATCGCCTGATCGAACCGATCCCCCCGACGGGAATATTGTCCGACACGACCACGCCGCCCATGGACAGGACGGCAACATTGCTGATACCGCCGCCGATATTGACTATCATGTGTCCGACGGGGGATCGGAACTTCAGCCGTGCGCCCAGCGCCGCCGCGCGCGGCTCGTCGATAAGGTAGGTGCGGCGCGCGCCCGCCTCCCGCGAGGCATCCATGATGGCGCGCATCTGCACCTCGCTGATACCGGTCGGGACGCAGATGATGACGCGCGGGGGAATCCACACCCGCCCGCAGGCGCGGCGGATGAAGTATTTGAGCATCTGGAGCGTGACCTCATACTGAGTCATGGTTCCGTCCGCCAGCGGGCGGGTCGCCTCGATATGCTCCGGCGTGCGCCCCAGCATCTCCATGGCGCTTCTGCCGACCTTTACAACCCGGTCGGTTGTCGTGTCTACGGCGACGACGGACGGCTCATTGAGCACGATTCCCTTTCCCTCAACGAACACCAGCACGCTCGCCGTGCCGAGATCCATGGCGATATCCCGGCTCCAGTTCTCCGGTTTCAGCTTTGCAAGACTGAATCCCATACCGCCATTTCCCTCCTTTTTGTGCCTATTCCGCGCCACGCGATCCGTGGTGCGCTATACTGTAAAGTATAGCACAAGCCGGGGAGGATGTCAAGCGTTTTTATTGCGCATGACGCGGCAACGGAGCGACGGTATTGGCTTATTTTTTGCCGATCCGGACGGCAGGAATACGGATTTTACTGAATAAACAGCGCACTTCTTGCCCATGATGAAGCTGTACAGAGTACCGATTGAAGGAAAAGGCACTCACATACTTCATCCTACAAGGGGGTTTTTCTATGCCGAAACGATTTTACACAGCGCTTGCCATTCTGTTGGCGGCAGTGATGGCGCTCAGCTTTCTGCCCATCCACGGGGAAACGGAAATATACGACACCGTGGTGCGACTGCACGTGCTTGCCAACTCGGATTCCGAGGAGGATCAGGCGCTCAAGCTGACGGTGCGCGACGCGGTACTGGAAATCACAACGCCACTGCTCCGCGACTGTCCCGACCGCGCCACTGCGGCGGCACGGATTGAGGACAACCGGGAAGCCATACGCACTGCCGCCGAGGCGGTCATTGCCGCCGCAGGGCGGGACGATCTGTCCGGCACAGTGACCGTGGAACTGGGGGAGGAAACATACCCCCGCCGCAGGTACGCGGACTGCACGCTCCCTGCCGGGCGATACCTGTCCCTGCGCATCGGCATCGGGGAGGCGGCGGGACACAACTGGTGGTGCGTCCTGTTTCCGCCGCTGTGTATGTCGGCGGCGTCCGCCGGGACAGGCTCAGCCGAGGATGCCTTTGTATCGGTCGGGCTGACCAAGGATCAGTACGGCGTCATCACCGAGACCGGCAAAACAAAATACAGGATGCGTTTCCGCATCCTGGAGCTGTGGGAAAAGTGGTTCGGAGACTGACGCGTTTCAGAGGGTATTCCGCAGTACGCCATAGCCCAGTGCAAGCACCAGCAGTATGATATGCACCGCGACCGGGCGTGCCGGAAGCATGGCTTTCCCGGTACGGATATACTGCCGCGCGGCCGAAACCGTCAGCCAGCCGCAGTAGGCACCGTACACCGGGAACAGCGCGTTGCAGGCAAACGCCGTCCGGATATCCAGCCGGAGCAAGGCAACGACCGCGTGCGTCATGCCGCAGCCGGGGCACTGCCATCCGGTCAGCGTGCGGAACAGGCAGGGCATCCCCCACCCCCGGCGCATCGCGATTGCCGCGTACCCCGCGACGGCAACTGTCAGCGCGACAATCATGACCGCCGCTGTGACAGCCCGGCGTGCCGCGCCGCTGGTATTTTTCTGCTTTCCTTCCCATAGTTTCCCTCCCCGCCGCGCATAGTGACGGCAACGGGTCGGCATCGCGCCATGCGTGCCGACCCGTTGCTGCTCTCTGCTGTCTCTCTCTCTCTGCGAAGTGTCTCTGTGACGGATTATGGAGATGCCGTCAGTTACTGTCCATTTTCTCCAGATCCTCGTTGATTTTCTGCAGTCTCTTCGGCACACTTCTGCCCCAGCTCCGCATCTGGGAGGAAACCGTGTTGCGGTTGCCGCTCATGATCGGGCGCATCATATCACGCAGGCAGCTGCCGGACAGAATATTGGAGCAGGTCTGCGAGAAGTCAAAGGACAGCGACTTGAAAATAAGGTTCAGAATCTCCTCGGACTGCGGATCCTGCATATACCGGGTGGACAGCGTATTGGTATAGTATGCCGGCCGCACGATATTATAGCTGTGGTACGCCATGGCTTCCAGCACGGCAGCCAGCTCCTCCGAGCGGTCATCCCCGCCGACACCGGCAGAGATTCCGAAGGAACTGACCTGATCCTGCACGTAGGACCGATACTCCTGCGTCTTGCTGAACTTCGGGATCGGCGCGATGCCGTAGGTCAGCGTTGCCAGCTGTTCAATGTTGTGCTCCATGTTCCAGAACATGAGCGTTGCCATCATGGATTTTCCCTTGGCGAACGCCTCCACGATGTAGTTTTTGCCCACGTCGTCCTTGTCGGCAGTCTTAAACAGGTAGGTTCCCTCGTCGTGAACCAGCTTCTGCACTGCATCCACGACCTCCGTCAGCTCCTTCTGCGCATCGGCGTTGAAGGTCAGCTCCCGCGTTTCCGCGTCCTTGGTAATCAGCGGTACCCCGGTGGACACCATGTAGGGATCCATGCTGATGATGTCGCCGGTGATAAAGCCGTAGGTGTCGTCATCGGTGCGCTTATTGTCGCCGGAATCAACGTACATACCCTTTAATCAGGTTATACTGATAGTCCAGCGTCCACTCGCCCCGCATCACGACATCATACAGATCCTCCTTCTTGTTGTTATCCATAACCGTCCGGTTATAGATCGTGAGGAACATGAGGCGGAACATGGAGATGGCAATGGGACCCGACGCCAGGAACTGGCGGTTGGAGGCAGTAAAGGTCGTCAGGTTGTTATAGCCCTGCGTCCAGTAGCTCTTGCCCGTATCAATATTGTTCAGCGCGGACAGGTTCTTGTACTTGCCCTCAATGGCAGGGGTAACTGCCATATAGGTGCCGTTGACCACGATGTCAAATTCCGGTTTCCCGCTGGACGACTTGATGTCGGTATCCACCTTGGATGCGACATTGAGGCCGTCCTCTGCGACCAGGGCAAACTTGATCTTCAGCTGCGTCTCGACCATCTGGTTGCGCTCGTACACGGCGTCCGACACGGTACCGTTGCCCAGCCCCTCGCTGACCAGCTCGTCCTCGCGTCCGGATGCCTTTGCGTAGATGATCGTGACCTCATCGCCGCCGTAGTTCAGATCCTTGGGCAGATCACAGATCAAGGAGTTATCGGTTTCGGTCTCGCTTCCTGTTTCCTCCGCCTGGGTACCTGTTGCTTTTTCCGTACCGGAGCCGCTGTCGCCTGTCCCGCAGGCGGTAGCGCTGAGCAGCATCAGGGCTGCCAGCAGTGCGCACAGAATCTTCTTCATATTCTCTTCCCTTTCTGTTTGTCAATGGTCTGTATCGGAGAACTACTACTCTCCTGCCGTCTCTATTGTACACGAAAGCGCCCGTTTTGTCAAGAGGATTCGTGAACTTTGCACGGAAACAGCGGGCACATCTTTTTCGGTGCTGCCGGATGCCCCGAACTGACAGAACCCGCGAACTGGGGCTAACAAACAGGGCTCCCGTGTGCTATACTGATACGCGCACGGGGGGCATACCGTGCCACACGGAAAAAAGGAGATAGATACATGAGCGTAAAGAGACAAACCAGCACGATGTATGTTACCCGGAACGGCATGCCGACCTGTGTGGAGGACGGGCTGATCCTCGTGACAAACCGAGCCGAGGCGCAGGCGCTGTCCACCGAACGGCTGGTGCAGGGATGTATGCTGTTCGTCATTCAGGCAGGAAGCCTGTATATGCTGGATCGGGACGGCGGAAACTGGTATAACACGGCAACCGGGACACTGCTTTCGGAGGACAGCCAATGAACGATCTGATGATGGCAATGATGGCGGCGAAGGCGGTCGGCGGCAGCGGTTCGGGCGGGCTCCGCGGCGCAAACGGGCTGTCTGCCTATGAGCTGTACGTCCGGCAGGGCGGCACACTGAGCCTCACGGAATGGCTGTCCAAGCCCTCCGCAGGCGCACCCGCGTATGCCGAAAGCCTGGACTGGCTCAACGCCAACGGGGACCAATCGAAGATATACCTGCTCCCCGACGGGTACCTGTATGCAAAAACATACACCACAAAGCCGAACTTCACAAACCTGTTTGACCCCAGTCAGGCACTGCTCAACAAAAAACGAACCGGAAAAACCTTGGGCGAAGCACTTGAAACAACGGATCTTCCCGGAGCATTCACTTCTGCCCCCTTGAAGCCCATCCAGTGTAAAGAGGGGGACGTGGCAACCAAAATCCGGATACGTGGCGTCACGCTGCGCACTTGGAAAAGCTCGGACGAACTGATCACCTACTGTGACGCGGCAGGCACATACCGACAGCGCATCCCGTTCAAAAACGGCATCTATCAGGTTGAAGACAATGGCGACCTGACAATCAGTGCCGGATGGGTCTCTAGCGGACCGATTGCAGGGTGTGCCGACAACTATAAACAGTTCTGTGTCACGGCATACCCCTACTCATCCGAAACGGCAATCACCGCCGCGGACATAGCCAACATCATCGTGACCGTGGATGAGGAAATCACCTACTCGACCGGTCTGCAATGGGTGAACACGGGTATCAAATACGCCAACTATGCCCTGACGGATTCGGACAGGAAAGGGATAGCCGCGCTCGCCAAGGGCGGATCGCCGCTGGCAGGCAAGAAGGTGCTTGTTCTGGGCGACTCGGTTTCGGCTGACGCATACGGCAACTACGCAAAATGGGTTACGGTACTGCGGGACGAAGGATTCTTCCCTTCCGATGTTCTCAACAACAGCCAGCACGCAACCGGCTTTGTCGCCCGGTACACCGGAGACAGCGCCGACGCCCAAAACGATTTCATCGACCGCATAACGGCAGTCACAGACAAGTCCTCCTATGACCTCGTGGTCGTTTTCGGCGGCATCAATGACTACATTCAGAGCATACCGCTGGGCGGCGGGACTGGCGAAACAGACAGGGACACCTACTTCAAGCCGGCAGTGGATTACTTCTTCACATACTTGATTCAGAATTTCACGCAGGCGCGTATCGCGGTGCTGTCCCCGCTGCGGACATACAACGTATACAAGAACACGGCAGGCGTCTACCAAACCGCCTACGCCGATTATATCCGCTCGGTGGCAAAGTCCTACTGTCTGCCCGTGCTGAATCTGACGGAGGAAAGCGGTTTCTGCCCGTTCGTGGAAGCATTCCGGAACAGGTGGACGCTGATCCCCAGCGGATACACGTCGGCAGACGGCGTACACCCGAACCGGGAGTATCAGCAGCAGTACCTCGCTCCCCTGATCAAGGGGTTCCTGCAGGGGCTGTATGCCGGGGAGGCGTGACGGACTTGGATATGCAAGGTCTTCTGCCCTCCCTGTTCGCGCTGGTTGGTACGTTGGCAGGCACTTTCGGCGGGATCCTGACCGGTTCCCGCCTGACGACCTACCGGCTGGAGCAACTGGAAAAGAAAGTGGAAAAGCACAACTCGCTGGTGGAGCGGACATACCGCCTGGAAGGGCAGGTCAGTCTGCTCCGGGACGAGGTAGAGCATTACACGGAGCGGTAACACAACCGCCCAAAACACGAAAAACGCAAGAAAGGAACTTTTGCTGACGCAAAAGACACAGTCATACGTATGAAAAAAACAGCAATATCGGCAAGCGCATCCTCACATCTGCCTGGGCAAAGGCGGCGGCGATACGCGCACTCAAAAACCGTCGCCCAGACGGCGGCGGCAACCATCGGCACCTCGGCGATCCTGTCCGACGTGGACTGGCGCGTCTGCCTGTCGGCGGCGGTGCTGGCAGGGCTTCTGTCCCTGCTGACGTCGGTCGCGGGACTGCCGGAGGTTACGGAATAAGCCGAAGCCGGCGCAATGCACGGCGGAATTCCCGGCAGCACACCGCAAAACAGAGGGGACCGAATCAGTCCCCTCTGTTTTTATGCATATCTCTCCTGCGGCAGTGCCCGTTCATCTGACCCGCTCGCCAAGCGGCGTTTCGGGGTCAAGGAAGATCACGCGCACGGTGTCCTCGCCGGATGCCAGGATCATGCCCTCGGACTCCACACCGCACAGGGTAGCGGGTGCCAGATTGGCAACCACGATGACCTTTTTGCCCAGCAGATCCTCCGGCTTGTACCACTTGGCGATGCCGGAGACCACCTGCCGCTGCTCATAGCCCAGATCCAACCGGAGCTTCAGCAGTTTTTTTGCCTTTTTCACCGGCTCGCAGGCAAGCACGGCGGCTGTGCGCAGCTCCACCTTCATGAAGTCCTCGTAACCGATCTGCGCGACGCCCTCCGGGCGCTCCGGAGCAGCCTGTGCGGTCGGCTCAGCCGCATCGGGAGCAGTCTCGGGTGCGGGCGCGGCGGCTGCATCCGCACGCTCCGCCTCCAACTGCGCCAGCATGACTTTCTCGTCCACGCGGGCAAACAGCACGCGGGATTCCTCCACCTGCACGCCCGGCTTCATGCCGCCGAAGCTACGCCCGACCGTATCAAAGCCGCGCGCGTCGGTATGCAGGCGGTCCAGAATCTCCTCCGCCGTGGCAGGGATGAAGGGCTTGAGCAGGACGGCGCCCTGCCGGATAGCTTCCAGCAGATTGTACAGGACCGTCCCCAGCCGGTCGCGGCGGCTTTCGTCCTTCGCCAGCGCCCACGGGGCAGTCTCGTCGATATACTTATTGGTACGGCTGAGCAGGGCGAAAACGCAGGCAACTGCATCCGCCACATGGTAGGTTTCCATGTTTGCCACCATGCCGTCATAGGCGGCGGCACAGGCGGCGGCAAGCTCGGCATCCAGCGCGCGCTCCGCCTCGGTATCTGCCGGAACCGGCGCGGCGACCACGCGGTCGAAATACTTCTTCTGCATATCCAGGGTGCGCTTGACCAGATTGCCGAGGTTGTTCACAAGGTCGGTGTTGAAGCGGCTGATGACCGACTCGTAGGTAATGGAGCCGTCCGCGCTGTACGGCATCTCGGACAGCGCGTAGTAGCGCACGCCGTCCACGGTAAATTTCTCCGCCAGTTCGTCGGCATAGATGACGTTCCCGCGCGACTTGGACATCTTGTCCGTACCGAAGTTGAACCACGGGTGGGCAAAAAAATCTTCTTGGGCAGAGGCATATCCAGCGCCATGAGGAAAATCGGCCAGTAGATGGTATGGAAGCGGAGAATATCCTTGCCGATGATATGCACATCGGCGGGCTCACAGTCTGCGGAACTCCTCGCTCTGCTCCCCGTACGTCTTGTCGGGATCATACCCGATGGCGGTGATATAGTTGACCAGCGCATCCAGCCAGACGTAGGTCACGTGGCGGGGGTCGAAGGTCACGGGGATTCCCCACGTAAAGGAGGTACGGGACACGCACAGATCCTGCAATCCTGCCTTGAGGAAATTGTTGACCATTTCCTTCTTGCGGCTCTCCGGCTCGATGAAGTCCGGATGCTCATCAAAGTAGGTCATGAGTCTGTCGGCGTACCGGCTCATGCGGAAGAAGTACGCCTCCTCGCTGGCGCGCTGGACGGGTCTGCCGCAGTCGGGGCATCTGCCGTCCGCCGCCTGCGTATCGGTGAAGAAGGATTCGCACGGCTCGCAGTACCAGCCCTCGTAGCGGGATTTATAGATGTCGCCCTGGTCATAAAAGCGCTTGAACAGCTTCTGCACGGTGGCAACATGGCAGCTGTCGGTCGTGCGGATAAAACGGTCGTAGGAAACGTTCATCCTGTCCCACAGAGCCTTGATCCCGCCGGCGGTGTTGTCCACGAACGCCTGCGGTGTCACGCCAGCCGCCGCCGCCTTGTTCTCGATCTTCTGCCCGTGCTCATCGGTACCGGTGCAGAAAAACACATCGTAGCCCATCTCCCGCTTGAAGCGGGCAACGGCATCCGACATAATCGCCTCGTAGGTGTTGCCGAAGTGCGGCTTGCCGGAGGCGTACGCGATGGCGGTGGTCAAATAAAATGTGGGCTTTGTCATGGAGTATCCCTTCCTTTTTTCATTGGTATATATGGATCTTTGATGTATACTTACGCGGGCATAGCCCGCAGTCTCCCGATCAGGTCGGCAATGCTCCCCTCCTGAAACGGGCACAGGATAAACCGGCAGGTCGGCTTGACCAGCTCCTGCGCATCGGACGGGCAACCGGCGATATCCGCCGCCCGCAGCATGGACAGGTCGTTCTCATAGTTTCCGGCGGCGACGGTTACAGGCTCATAGCCAAACGTCCCGCGGTACCAGTCTGCCAGCCGGCGCAGACCGTGCCCCTTATCACACCCGGCGGCGTTCATCTCGAAAAAGCGCGGGTGGGAGGACGTATAGGTGAGCGCCGTGCCGAATTCCGCCTCGACCAGCGGACGGACGCGCGCGATCGCATCCGCCTCGCCGCGCACGACGATCTTGTACAGATGCAATTCCTCCATCTGCTCCCCGTCCGGCGACACAGTCAGTGCCGCGCCGGAACAGGCGGCGCTCTGCATATCCTTGCGGATGTACGGATTCCGGCTCTCCGGGTCGGGGAAGATGCCCTCGGCGGCGGAAACACGCACTCCGACTTCCTCCCCGTGCGCCCGCGCGTACTGTCCCACGGATCGCACGACCGCCCGCACAAGCGCCGGCTCCATTCTCTGCTCGGACAGGATCCGTTCGGCGGAAAAAAATCATACAGGCAGGCGCCGTTTGCGAGGATGGCGGGTGCGTTGAACAGCGTCGCCGCCCCCGGGATGACGCGGAGTATATCGCGGTGGATGCGTCCGGTCGCAACCGTGAAGCGTCCGCCTGCCGCCTTGAAGTCGTCCACTGCCCGGAGATTCCGCTCCAGCAGGGTACCGCCCGCGCCGAAGAAGGTGCCGTCCAGGTCGGTCGCCAGCAGGATGCGGGAAAGATCAGTCATACGATACCCGCAGGACTTCCATCTGCCCCGGTGCCAGCCACAGCCCGATCCGCGCCGTATTGCCGTCGTCACCATAGTTCGCGTCGTGGTGGGAGGCAATGAAATCCATGTCACACATCTCGCCGTTCCGATCCCAATAGCGGTGCACCTGCCTGACGCCGCCGTCAAAGATCAGCCAGAACAGCCCCGACTCGCGCGGGCTGTTGTTGACCAGCACGAGGTAGCGGTTGCCTTCCTCATCGGTAAAAACTGCTGACGATACCCGGCAGACCGTGGTCACTGACCGCCTTGCGCAGGTGGGGCAGGTCGTAGGTGGAGTACAGCGGATACCCGCCGTATGCCTTGCAGAAATGATAGGTCTTTTCATGGCGGAGGCGGTTCATCAGCGTGCCGTAGCGGCGGTGGAACAGCAGCTGGACGCGCCGTATGGCGGCGTAGGTGGCGGATTCCTCGCCCAGCTCGTCGATCGGCGCACCCCGATAGTTGTTGGTCAGATTCTGCCCGTACCAAAGGAACCAAAGGATGCCGTCGCACCCGCTCGCCACCGTCGTGGACAGCTGCCAGCGGATGTCGTCCTCGTCCGGGACACGGTAGCGGAAATGCCCGCAGGAGAGCAGTGTGTTCCACACCATCACGCCATTGCGCTCCGCGGCGCCGACATACCGGTTCAGGTTGCGGAAATACATATTGATTCCCTCGTCGCCGGGGTTCATCTGGCTGTAACAGTCGTAGCAGATGAGGGGACAGCCCGACTCCCGGACGAATCGGTCGATCCACGCATCGAACGCCTCCCCGCCCAGCAGGTCATTCTCCATGCCTTCCCAGTACGGGTTGAAGTTGAGCAGCGGGGTCAGCTCGGGTGCAATCTCGCGCATGATCTGATAGGCACGGACGCAGGCGGAAAAATTCCTGCCCGTTCAGCGGCTCATCGCCGATGAAAAAGCCGTAGGTCGCCGGATGCCGCCCGAAATCGGCATAGGCACGCGCAAATACCGGGCGGAACGCCTCCGGATCCTGCAGGAACCGGTGAAAATCCAGATCACTCACGCAGACGAACGCCCGCATACCCGCCCGATGCATTTCGTCCGGCATGGCGACCATGTCGGCAGGATCATGACTGCCATAGGAGAAAAAGGGCGTCTGGTTGCAGGTGATGCCGGCACGCTTCCAGCTTTCGACCTGCGAAACCGGCGTTACCTGAACGGAGGGGTAGTTCCAGAAACCGATGGGGTAGCGAAAGGATGGCTTTTTTTCGCACGGTAGGTTGCTCATAGCTTGTTTTTCCTTTCTGTGTCTGTGTTTTTTTGCAGAATGCTCCGAGGCTCCCCTGCCGGCGGAGCGGCAGGGCGCTATCCGTTTTTCCGACTCCCGGCGCAGGATGTCCGCAAGGCGGGCAAACTCCTCCGGCAGGGGGGCAGGTAAAGCGCATCGGCTGTCCGGTTCGCGGGTGGATCAGCTCCAACTCCCCGGCGTGCAGGCATTGCCCCCGGATGAGGTCGGCGTGCGCCCGCCCGAAGCGGGTACCGTCCCCGCCGTACAGCGGGTCGCCCAGCAGGGGATGCCCCAGCGCCGCCATATGAACGCGGATCTGGTGCGTGCGTCCCGTTTCCAGCCGACAGCGCACCAGCGAGAAGGACTGCCCCCAGCGCGCCCCGACCGGATAGCAGTCGATGACGGCATAGTGCGTCACGGCGGAGCGGACGCCGGGATCGGTGCGCCACGCTTCCGGCGGGTACGCCGCCATCTTCTTGCGGTCGGTGCGACTGCGCCCGACCGACAGTGTGACGGTGCCGGATTCTTCCCGGAAGCCGCCGAGGCACAGGGCAGTATAGACGCGACTGACCGTGTGCGTCCTGAGCTGTTCGGTCAGAGCACGGTGCGCCGCGTCGTTTTTTTGGCTACGACCAGCAGTCCGCTGGTATCCCGGTCGATGCGATGCACGATACCGGGACGCAGGACACCGCCGATGCCGGACAGGCTCCCGCCGCAACGGTACAGGAGGGCGTTGACCAGCGTCCCGTCCGGGTTGCCGGGTGCAGGATGCACCACCATGCCGGCAGGCTTGTTCACGACCAGAATGTCGCCGTCCTCGTACACCACCGACAGCGGAATATCCTGCGGCAGTGCCTCGGACGGCTCCGGAGCGGGAATATGCCATGTGAGCGTGTCGCCCGCCGCCAGTCTCGTATTCTTATCCGGCAGAGGGCGATTCTGCCCGTCCGCCCCCCGGTGCAGGACATACCCCTCCCCGATCAGCCGCACGGCGGCGGCACGGCTCAGTCCCGCCGCGGCAGGCAGGAACCGATCCAGCCGCTCCCCGGCGGATTCCGGCGGTACGGTCGCACTGCCGGTCTGCCCGGCGTCTTCCCCGTCCGGCAGGAGGATGTCCTCCGTCTCACGGATTGCTTCGCGGATCGCCTCGCGGTTCGTATCGCGGGTGTCCATCATGCGTCCGGCGCTCCGCCGTCCGGCGGACGGTCGGTGGGGGAGCGGGAATCGGTCGTGTCGGATCGCTGCCCTTCCGGGGCTGTCGTGTCCGCAGCAGCCTCGTCCGGGGCAGGTGCATCCGGATGCGCTTCCTCCGCCGGATCCTGCGGCTGCGCGACCGCCGCCGCACGCTCCGCCAGCACCTCCCGGCGCATGGACAGGATCAGGTACAGCATCAGCATTCCCGCGCCCACGCACACAAAGGAATCCGCCACGTTGAACACCGCAAAGTGTATCAGGCGGAAGTCGATCATATCCACCACGTAGCCAAGTGCCACGCGGTCGATCATATTGCCGATCCCGCCGCCGATAACAAACGCCAGCGACAGGCAGAGCAGGCGGCTCTTCGGTTTCTTCCGGATCAGGTAAACCGACAGCGCCACGATGGAAACCGCCGACACAACCATGAACACCCACCTGCTGTCCGCCAGCATTCCGAACGCCGCGCCCCGGTTCTCCACATACGTCAGATGCAGGGCGTCCTGCAGGATGGGGAAGGTGCCGACGGGCTTGAGGTACAGCACAGTCAGATACTTGCTGAGCTGGTCAAGAAACACGACAAGCGCCGCCACGCAGAACCAGATAAAAGTCGCCATAGGCAAAGGGTTTCCTTTCATAAAGCCGCCGGGGAGGCGGGAGAAGTCCTCCTGTCTCCCCGGCGGCAGCGGTAATGATGGGCACCTCCGAATATGCGGAGCAGGATCAGCAGCCCACTACGCGGCGGCAACGCGGACAAAGGTAGCCGTCGCCGACCTCGGTGCCGTCCGTGACGAATGTCCAGCAACGGTCGCACTTGCGTCCGTCGGCAGGCTCGACCAGAACCGACACGCCGGTGTCGGGATCCGTATAGGCGCCCTCCGGTGCCTCGCCCCGCACGACACTTGCCTGCGAGGTGATGAAGATCAGGTTCAGTGTATCGGCGAAGGATTCCAGCAGCGCAGCCTGCGCCTCATCGGGCGTAAAGACCGTGACCTTGGCATCCAGCGACTTGCCGATCATCTTGTTCGCGCGCGCCAGCTCCAGCGCCTTCATGACGCCGTCACGCAGGGCAAACAGCCGATCCCAGTGCGCGGTCAGCTCGGGGCAGGCATATGCCCCGTCCGCCTCCGGCATGGGGTTGAGGAAAACGCTCTCGGTCTTCTCGCCCGCGCGGTGCGGCATATTCTTCCAGATCTCCTCGGCGGTGAAGGCAAGGATGGGGGCAATCAGGCGGGTCAGCGCCGACACCACGGTATACATGGCAGTCTGAGCGCACCGGCGCTCCTCCGAAGTCTTGCCCTCGGTATACAGTCTGTCCTTGGTGATATCCACATACAGCTTGGACAGCTCGTTGGTGCAGAAATTGCTGACGGCGTGGGTCACGGTATGGAACTCATAGCCGTCATAGCCCGCACGGCAGACCCGGATGAGGTCGTTCAGGCGGGACAGAATCCACTTGTCGATCTCGTGCAGGCGCTCCGCCGGCACCGCATCGGTATCCGGGTTGAAATCACCCAGATTAGCAAGCAGGATTCGCGCGGTGTTGCGGATCTTGCGGTAGGTTTCGGACAGCTGGCGGAAGATGGCATCCGAGCAGCGGACATCCGCATGGTAGTCACTGGATGCCGCCCACAGGCGGACGATATCCGCACCGTACTTGCGGACCATATCGTCCGGATCGACGCCGTTGCCCAGCGACTTGTGCATGGTGCGCCCCTCGCCGTCCACGACCCAGCCGTGCGTCAGCACCTCGCGGTAGGGCGCGCCCTGCCCCTTGGCACCGACAGCCGTCAGCAGGGACGACTGGAACCACCCGCGGAACTGGTCGCCGCCCTCCAGGTACATATCGGCAGGCCAGACCATGCCGTCCTCCGTATGATCCTCCAGCACCGCAAAGTGCGTGGAGCCGGAGTCAAACCAACCGTCCAGCGTATTCGTTTCCTTTGTGAATCCGTGACCGCCGCAGTGCGGGCAGGCGAAGCCCTCCGGCAGAAGCTCGGACGCCTCCATCTCAAACCAGCAGTTGGAACCGTGCTGTGCGAACAGCTCCGACACGCGGTTGATCGTCTCCGTGGTGCAGACCGGCTTCCCGCAGGCTTCGCAGTAGAACACGGGGATCGGCAGACCCCAGTGACGCTGGCGCGAAATGCACCAGTCGGCGCGCTCCCGCACCATCTGGATCATGCGCTCCTCGCCCCACGCGGGCAGCCAGCGCACGTTGTGGCACGCCGCGACCGCCTCGTCCTTGAAGGCGTCCACCGAGCAGAACCACTGCGGCGTCGCGCGGAAAATGATGGGGCTCTTGCAACGCCAGCAGTGCGGGTACTCGTGCGTCATGTCCTCGGCGGCAAACAGCGCCCCGGACTGCTTCATATCCTCCAGAATGACCGCATTGGAGTCGGCATAGAACAGCCCGGCGTACTTTCCGGCGTCCTCGGTCTGTCTGCCGCGGTCATCCACCGGCACGACGATATCCATGCCGTAGCGCTTACAGGTCTGGAAGTCATCGGCACCGAAGCCGGGCGCGGTATGCACGCAGCCGGTACCGGAATCCATGGTCACATAGTCCGCCAGCACGACCACGCTGTCGCGATCCAGGAACGGGTGCGCGGTCTTTACGAACTCCAGCTCGCTTCCCTTCCAGCTTGCCAGCGTCTCGCAGACCTCCACGCCGCCCGCCTGCATGGTCTTTTCGCACAGAGCCTCGGCAACGATATAGTTACAACCGTCAGACGCCCTGACCAGCACGTACTTCTCGTCCGGGTTGAGCGCAATGGCAAGGTTGCCGGGCAACGTCCAGGTTGTGGTCGTCCAGATGATGAAGTAGGTGTCGGCAAGCGGCGCATACTGCGCAATACGCCCGTCGATGTCGTCGCGGACGCGGAACTTGACGTAAATGGAGGTACAGGCGTCGGTCTTGTACTCGATCTCCGCCTCCGCCAGCGCCGTCTCGCACTTGGGGCACCAGTACACCGGCTTCATGCCCCTTGTAGATGGTTCCCTTGCGGTACATTTCCCCGAACACTCTGACCTCCCGCGCCTCAAAGGCGGGGTTCATGGTCAGGTAGGGATGCTCCCAGTCGCCGCTGACACCCAGCCGGACGAACTGCCCCTTCTGCACATCCACGTACTTCTGCGCGAACTTGTGGCAGGCAGAGCGGAACTCCGGGATGGACATTTTACGGCGATCCAGCTTGTTCTGCTTGATGATCGCCGACTCGATGGGCATACCGTGGTTGTCCCAGCCGGGAACATAGGGGACGCGGTAGCCCTCCATGGTCTTGGATTTGTTGATGAAATCCTTGAGAACCTTGTTGAGCGCCGTTCCCATATGGATATTGCCGTTGGAGAAGGGGGGGCCGTCATGCAGCTCAAAGGTAGGCTTTCCGGCGGCGTTCTCCAGCATGAGCCGGTACAGTCCGATCTGCTGCCAGTAGGCAAGTGTCTCCGGCTCGCGCGCAGGCAGGTTTGCCCGCATGGAAAATTCTGTTGCGGGCAGGTTCAGGGTGTTGGTAAAATCGGTAGCCATCGTATCTCGGGTACTCCTTTGTTGTTTGAGAATTGTTACGGGAATCTATGAAAACTTCTTGTCAGAAAAGGGAAAGCGGTTTTATCCGGTGAATTTCTCCGCGATGAGCCGGATGCGTCCCCGGCGGTTCTCCCCGCCGAAGCTCAGCACGCGGAACTTGCCGTACCCACGCACCGAAAGAACGGCAGGCGGCTCCACGGTCCGGTCGCAGTCCCGGACGCACTCATACTCCAGCTCGCACAGTCCCTCGCGGACGGCGCTCTGCGCGCGCTCGCGGGGCAAGCCGCACAGGGCGGCGACCACGCAGTCCAGCCGTCCCGAAGCCACCGTGTCCTGCACGGGAACCGTAGCGCGCGGCGGGACACGTATCCCGTCCGGCGCTTCAATATGCAGGCGCACCGTGTCGGAGCCGACCTTGCTCATATTCGCGCACAGGAACTCCGCCACGCGACGGTCGCAGAACAGGAGTGCGCTCTGCCCGTCCGCGCTGAGAATATCGCCGACGGCATCGCGCTCCAGCCCCGTACCCAGCACCGCGCCCATGTACTCCCGGTGTGTCAGCGTCCGGAAGCCGGAGCCACGAACCGAAAGCGCGGCGGTCTGCTCCGCCGCGTCCTCTGCAAGGTCGTCAAACCCGGCTGCCCGCAAAAGGTCGGCAGGCGGCAGACTGCCTCCGCCGTCCGCCCCGACGGTCGGCAACAAACCCTCCAGATAATCCGGCAGCAGGAAAGCCCGCACCCGCTCGGCGTCCGGGTAGCCGCCCCAAAGCAGGGCAAGCCCCGCACGCAGACGCCCGGACAGATACTGCCGGGCGTACTTTGCCTCCCGCGGAGTCAGGAAGGGCGTCACTGCCGCGACGCCCTGCCCCGCCTGCGCGCACAAATCGTCCAGGCGGGCATACAGCGCCCGGATATTTTCATCCGGTGCATTGGCTCTCTCCCTGCGCGGTTCCATCAGACCAGCGCCCTCAGCAAGGTCGTCAGAAGACTCACGAACAGGGCGGTCAGCAAAAACGGCACATCCATCGGAACCCCCTGGAACCAGCCGAACCGGTCGCACAGGTGACGGACAGGCAGGATCAGCGGCTCGGTTATCAGGATGAGCAGTGAGGAGAACGGGGAATCCCCCTCACGCACAAACCAGCTCAGGATCGCGCGCACGAGCAGAGCGACCGAAACAAACGAAAAGAACAGAACCAGCAACCGCGTGAAAAAATAGACCACTCCGTACACTGTCGGCGCATCCTCCCTCCGGAATTATCCGGCGGCGCTCCGCCGGGTTACTGGCTGTCGGCGGAATCCGCCGAACCGTCTGCATCCTCCGCCGCCCCGGTTGTCTGCGGCAGGCTGGCTTTGTATGCAAGGATCGTTTTGGAAAGCGCATCGTTGTCTGCCGGTACACCTTCCGGCACCACAGCCAGCACATTGAGCTTGGAAAGCCGGAAGAGTTTGGCGTTCATCGCCAGCGTGACGCCCATCAGGAAGTCTATCGTGCGGCCTATATCAACCTGCGGCATATCGCTGACATCAATCAGCACGATCTGTTCCTCGCGCAGGCATCGGCACGACGTGCTCCCGCACCTTGTAGTAGCTTCCCGGCATGAAGCAAGCCGGCTCCGGATCAGCAGGAACCGCCGCCTGTGTCTGGTCATCGGTGCGTCCCGCATCGGGTCTCCGCACGTCGTTCACCGTCTGGAAATCATCCGGCGGGACCGGTTTGCGTGCCTTCCTCAGCTCCTCGGAGCCGGGATAGTAGTCATCCCCGCCGGCACCATAGTAAGCCGTCTGGCGGTCATCGTCGCCGTACTCATCCGGGTTGTAGTGCGGGCGATCCGACGCGCGGCGGTCATCCCTGTACTCGTCCCGGTCGTAGTGCGGGCGATCCGACGCGCGGCGCCAGCCGTCGTTGTAGTCGTCATCCCCGGCACGACGCGATTTGCCGCTCTCCGGACGGCGATCCTCCGGGTAATCGTAATCATTGTTCCGATTGCCGCGGCGGTCGCGGGGATCGCGGTAGCCATCATCGTCGTCATCCCGGTCGTCCCCGTCATAGAGTCGTACATATCTTCGCGGTCGTCGATATCCTCCGGCTCGCTGAACTTCCTAAACAAATCCTTTACTGACATAATGCTTTCCTCTCCTGTATTTTTTTGTATTGTGCTCCGGTTCCGTATCTATTCCGTATCGCCGTCCCCGCGTGCGAACAGCGCCCGACCGACCCGTACCAGCGTTGCCCCTTCGGCTACTGCATACCGGTAGCTGTCCGACATACCCATCGACAGCACCATCGGTTCGTTCCGTCCCGGCGTCAGTTCCCACAGCGACTCCGACAGCCGGCGCATCTCCCCGAACAGCCGGCGGTAGGATGCCGCGTCCCCCTTGGGCGCCATGGTCATGAAGCCGCGCAGGCGCAGCCGGTCGTACCCGCCGCACACCGCACGCACGAGCTCCTCCGCGTCCTCCGGCAGGACGCCGCTCTTGGCAGGCTCGCGCCCGATGTTGATCTCAATCAGCACATCGACCACCCTGCCGTGTTTCTCCGCCTGCCGCTGCAGCTCCCGGGCAAGCCCCGGCGAGTCCAGCGACTCCACCATATCCACTTTATCTATGATATACTTGACCTTATTCGTCTGCAACGTCCCGATGAAATGCAGGTGCAGTCGGTCACGCTCCAGCCGGTCATACCGTTCCGTCAGCTGTTGGACGCGGTTCTCTCCGACAAAGCACACGCCGCAATGCCGATGCAGGTAGTTAATCTCCCCGACATCCGCGCTCTTGATTGCCGCCAGCAATGTCACCCCGGACGGATCCCGTCCCGCTTCCCGGCAAGCCGCCGCGATCTCCTCCCGCACACGCGCAAGGTTCCGGTCAATATATCCGTATCCGACCGGCGCCGAACCGTCTTCCTCCGGCATGATCCCGCCCCCTTTCACCGCTCATGGGTCATTTTCTGCTTTCTACGCAATGCCTTTCCCTTCGTACAGGTTGCGCCCGCCGGTTATGATCCGGTCGTTCAGCTTCAGGAACGACCAGCCGTCCGCCGCGACCGCGCTCTGCACCTCCAGGTCAGCCGTCTCATCCTCCAGCGCCGCCTGCGCCTGCCCGGACGTCATCACGATGACATACCCGTTCCGCTCCGCCAGCACGCACACCCGGCGGAACACCACCCGGTTCCCGCTGAGGATGTACACGCCGGTCACGTCCTCCCCCGTTGCGGGAGACGGCAGACTGACCAGCGCCCCCGTCGGGATGCGATAGCCGGACACGGTGTCCAGCACTGTCTGAACCGACATCCGCCGCCCTTCGGCAAAGCCGTCCGGCATATCCGGCGAGCTGAACACCAGCAGTGCCTGCTCTCCTGCCGGCTCATTGCGCAGGCAGGTCAGCGACAGGACGCTCCCGGCGGCATCGCCGCAACGTACCCGGTAGGTTCTGCCCGTCTCGAAGCGTTCCGCTTCGCCGGACGGCACCAGTGCCCCGGCGTACCACAGCGACCCGCACACCAGCTTGCCCGCAATGCCGTAGGCATCGGTCTCCCGATCCCCATCCGCCTGCTCTGTCAGGGCGCGGAACTCGTCGGCTGTCATGCTTTGGGCGCGCGCAGGCGTAAAGACCGCCTCCAAGCCGTCTGTCGTGTAGCAGAACCAACCCGCACGGGCGGCGCTCAGCTCCCCGACCAAGGTCAGCCCGGAAACCAACGAATCGCGTTCCTGCCGGAGTACGGACGCGCCTGCCGAGCTGCCGCCGCCCCCCGCCTGTGTGCGGTAGGCATCCAGCGCCGCCAGCAGCGCCTCGCCGCGCTCCGCCGTGCCGGACAGGCTGCCGGCGGCAACAGCCGCAAGCGTCGCACGGTACTGCCGTTCCGCCTCCTGCAGGGCGGCGGTAGCGCCGGACGAGCCGCTCCCGCCGTTCTCCAGCAGGCGGATGCGGTCGTTCAGCAGATCAAGGCGGGTCTGGAGTGCGGCGACCGCATCCCCGTCCACCGTAACATACGCACTGCCGAGCGTCTTGCCGACGCCCACTTTTTCCCCGTCCCGGACGCCGTACAGGAACACGTTTCCGCCTCCGGCAGTCACGGTTTCCTCGTCACGGAACAGGTACAGCACAAGGTCGCTGTATGCGGTATCCGTGATTTCCTGCGTGCGCAGGGTGTTGATATTCACCGTCAGGTGCCGGGCGCACTGGTACACCGCGAAGGCAACCAGCCCCAGCATCAGGAGGATAAAGCCCCCTGCAAGCAACGACTCCCCCCGGCGCTTCCCGCGCGCGGGGCGTCCCCCCAGCCGCCGGGCTTCCGCCATCTCCCCCTGCGGGGAGGCGGCGGCGTCTTCGGCGTATCCGGCATGGTCACAGCCCCCTTCCGACGGCAGAGAGAGGGTACAGTACCCCTATCGCCACTCTGCTGTAGTATAGCACATTTTTCCTTCAGGAAAAAGAGATTCCGCATTGTTTACAATATCTTCAAAATTTCGCGCACGGTCCCCGGCGTCCGCGTCCACCCATGTGACATAGGGACGCGCCGCGAACCATGTGGTCTGGCGTTTGGCATACCGGCGGGTCGCCGTCTTGAGCGCTTCCACCGCCTCCGCGCGCGTCGCGTGCCCGTCCAGCCACGGGAACAGCTCCTTATACCCGATCGCCTGTGCCGCCGTCGGGCAGAGGTCAAATACCCCCGCCGCCCGCAGGCGCCGCGTCTCCTCAGGCAGTCCGGCAGCCATCATGGCGTCCACCCGGCGGTCGATGCGATCCCAAAGAATGCGCCGGTCGCTGTAACGAAAGCCTATCACCAGCGCCCGGTACGGGCAATCCTCCGTGCGCGAGGCACGGTCCAGATCGCTCTTGCGCCGCCCGGTGGTGCGGTATATCTCCAGTGCCCGGATCACGCGCTTGACGTTGTTGGGATGAATCGCGGCTGCGCTCTCCGGATCGACCGCCTCCAGCTCCCGGTGCAGTGCCTCCGCACCGTTCTGCGCCGCATACGCCGCCAGCGATGCCCGCAGTGCCGGGTCGGTGTCCGTCACCTCAAACGTCCCGCCGCGCAGGAAGGCGTCCAGATACAGCCCCGTCCCCCCGCAGAGGATGGGCAGCTTTCCGCGTGCCAGAATGTCCGCCACCGCCGCGCGGGCATCGCGCACATAGTCCGCGCAGGAATAGCCGCGCGGGTCGGTGGGGTCTGCCACATCCAGCAACCAGTGCGGAATCCCCGCGCGCTCTGCCTCGTCCGGCTTGGCTGTCCCGATATCCATCCCCCGGTAGATCTGCATGGAGTCGCAGGAAACGATCTCCCCGCCGTGCCGCCGTGCCAGCTCCAGGGCAAGTGCGGTCTTGCCGCCCGCCGTACAGCCGACCACCG
The DNA here is from genome assembly GCA_022009675.1 of Oscillospiraceae bacterium. GTDB lineage: Bacteria > Bacillota > Clostridia > Oscillospirales > CAG-272 > CAMEON01. The sequence goes on from CP091718.1 coordinate 439,933, forward strand.
CGACCAGAAACGGTTTGCCGGTCTGCGTCACAGATCCAGCTCCTGCACGCCGTTCATCATGACATAGTTTTCCCGGACGCCCAGCTCCTCCATCCAGCCGCGGACAATGATGGTCTTCCAGCCGTGGGTATTGTAGCCCTTGCCCGCGTCATTCTCCCAGAGCCAGCGGGGGGTACACCAGAAGCAGCCGGTCGGCGCGACTGCCTCGTAGAAGTCCCGCTCCACGCCGTTCTGCCCGTGGTGCGCCATCTGCACATAGTCCGCCTTGAGTTTGCCGGTTCCGGCGTACATGGCAAGCATCTTCTGCCCCTCCTCGACGCCCGCATCACCCAGGAAGATGGTCTTCTTGCCGCCCAAGGTCAGGAGCAGGACGCAGGAAGCGTTGTTGTAGACATTGTTATTGAGTGCGCGGTTGAACTCCGGGCTGGGAGAGCAGAGGCACTCCACCCGTGCCGCGCCGAATTCATAGACGTCGCCCGCCCAGAGAATCACCGACTTTGTCGGGAAGCCCGGCAGCAGTCGCACAAACTCATCGGTGCTGTGCTCGCTCGGCTCTCCCGCATGGAGGTACTGGAGCGAGGGGAAATTGTAGTACAGCGCATCCACCGTCAGGTCATGCGGTCTGGTCTCCATGATGTGGTTGAGGCAGGTAATGTGATCCAGGTGCGGGTGGCTGAGAAACCAGCCGTCCACGTGCGGGATCTCCTCGCCCGTGACGCGCTTCAGCCAGCCGATGAGGTTGTCGGCATCCTGCGCAAAGCCGCCGTCCATGACAAGGACCTTGCCGTCCTCGGTGGTGATGATAAAGCTGTTCATCTGGGTTCCGGTCACGCTGTCCAGCATGATGATACTGTTCTTGCAATAGGTGGGATTCATGATCGCATCTCCTTTTTTTGTATGTGGTAAATACAGCTTTTACTCGATAAACATGGCGTCCCCGAAGGAAAAGAACCGATACCGTTCCGCCACCGCCGTGCGGTAGGCGGCAAGCATTTTCTCGCGGTCGTAGAACGCCGATACCAGCATGAGCAGGGTGGATTCCGGCAGGTGGAAATTGGTAATGAGGGCATCGGTCGCCTTGAAGCGGTAGCCGGGGTAAATGAATATCCCGGTGTCGCCCGACATGGCGCGGACGGTTCCGTCCGCATCCGACGCGGACTCCAGCGTCCGGCAGGAGGTTGTCCCCCACGCAGATGACGCGCCCCCCGGCGGCACGGCGGCTGTTTATCAGCTCCGCCGACGCGGCAGGCACCGAAAAGAACTCGGTGTGCATGACATGATCCGTGATCTCGGTCTCCTTGACCGGGCGGAAGGTGCCCAGCCCGACGTGCAGCATGACCGGCGCGATGGCGACACCCTTATCCCGCAGTTTCTCCAACAGCTCCCGGGTAAAATGCAATCCGGCGGTCGGTGCGGCGGCGGAGCCTTCGGTGCGGGCATAGACGGTCTGGTAGCGGTCGTTATCCTGCAACTGCTCCGTGATGTAGGGCGGCAGGGGCATCAGACCGATCTCATGCAGAATGTTGTAGATATTCTCGTATTTTTCGTGGTCGAAGGAGAACCGGATGAGGCGGTTCCCTTCCTCCAGGATGTCCGTCACCTCGCCCGTGAGGATGCCGTTTCCGAAGACACAGCGCGCGCCTATCCGCGCCCGCTTACCCGGCTTGACCAGGCACTCCCACGTATCCAGCTCGTGCTGGCGCAGGAGCAGAAGCTCCAGCCGTGCCTCCTCCCTGCCCTCGGCGTGCCCATACAGGCGCGCGGGAATGACCTTGGAGTCGTTGATGACCAGAACGTCCTCCGGGGCAATATAGTCCGTGATATCATAGAAATGCCTGTGTTCGACCGAACCGTCCGCCCGGTGGATGACCATGAGCCGGGAGGCGTCCCGGCGGTCGGTGGGATGCTGGGCTATCAGCTCCGGGGGCAGGTCGTAGGCGAAATCCGAGGTCTTCAGATCTGTTCCGATGCGCTCGTTGAGAATAACGTCCGACTTTACTGTATCCATATATGCGGTACTTCCTTGACTGTGCGTTGATTCGTGGCGGTTCCTCTGCCTTCGGCATATGCTGACAGCAGAACATCTGCCCCGCCATACACATCTATTATACTCTATCCGGCGCGGAAAAGCAAGAGTTTTCCCGGATGTTTCTGCGGCAAAAGGCAATCATTCGCCTGCGATTGTGAAAAGTGCAGGATGTGCCGGATGTACATCAGAGTTCCGGCGGAGCGTCAGCACCGCCAAAGTAAAAAATCCGTTCCGGTTGCCCGACCGATCCCGCAGGGGATGAGAGCCGGGCAGCCGCATCTGCCCCCAAGAAAGGAGACTGCCATGAAGCCTGATACTGCCCCGCTGTTCGTCGGGTGCGCCACCGCGCTGGTCACCCCCATGCTGCCCGCCCCGGCGGGCGACGGATACACGCCGCCCCCCGTGGATTACGAAGCCTTCGTCCGGCTTGTCCGGCGCCAGATCGCCGCGGGCGTGGATGCGCTGGTGGTATGCGGCACGACCGGGGAATCGTCCACGCTGACCGACGAGGAAAAGCTCCGGCTGTTCTCGCTCGCGGTACAGGAAAGTCGTCGGGCGGAGGCGGAGGGCATCGCACGGCGGCATATTCCCGTGATTGCCGGGACGGGAAGCAACAACACCGCGCGCGCCGTGACGCTGTCCCGGCTGGCGGAGAAAGCCGGCTGTGACGGCCTGCTTGCCGTCACGCCGTACTACAACAAGGCGAATCAGGCGGGGCTGGTGGCACACTATGCCGCCATTACCGCCGCCGTGCCGCTCCCGCTCCTCGCGTATCACGTCCCCGGACGGACGGGCTGCCGCCTGACGCCGGAGACCTGCCTTACGCTGTCCCGGATGGAGCAGATCGTGGGGTTGAAGGATGCGACCGGCGATGCCGCCTTCACCGCGCGGGTCGCGGCGCTGTGCGGGGATGCACTGCCCCTGTACGCCGGGTGCGATGATTGCATCCTGCCCGTGCTGGCGCTGGGCGGCAGAGGCGCCGTGTCGGTTGCATCCAACCTGTACCCGGATACCGTGACCGCGCTCTGCCGCGCGTACCGTGCCGGAGATACCGCGCAGGCACGGCGTCTGCAAGCCGATCTGCTTCCCCTGTGCGAGGCGCTGTTTGCGGATGTCAATCCCATCCCGGTCAAGGCGGCGCTTGCCGGGCTGGGGCTGTGCCACGATGTCCTGCGCCTGCCGCTGACGCCTGCCGGGGAGGATGTGCGCCGCCGGGTACGCGACGCAACGCAAAAGGCAGGGCGCCCCGTTTGAAGGGCGCCCTGCCGCAGGTTTCGGAGCGGTTGGGGAACTGTCTGCGAACCGCCGGGAACTGTCGGGGAACAGTCAGGGGGAAACAGCCCAAAAGGGGCTGCCGCATCAGGCGGCAGCCCCGGAAGGGAGACAGATAATTATCTTACGTAACGCTTCAGTGCTTCTTCTTCAGCGCGACAGCAGCCGCAACGGCAGCCATCACAACAGCAGACGCACCGCCGATAACGGACGCGCAGCCGGAACCGGAAGCCTTCTCGGTCGCGGAAGCATCGGTCGCGTTGGTGCCGGTAGCATTGCCGGTCACAACCGCCTCGGTAGAGGTCGCAGTGCCGGTAGCCTGCGTGTTGCTCTCCTCGGTCTTGTTGGTCTGGGTCTCGGTAGCGGACTCAGTCTGGGTCGGGTCAATCTTCAGGTAGGTGTTCTTGTAGTTGACAGCCTCCTCGACCGAGCGGAACGTACCCATGTAGCAGATGTCGAAGGTCTCATCGACAGACAGACCGCCGAAGTCAATGCGGAAGCCGTTGATACGATCCTTGAAGTTATACATAGGCGTACCGTCATCGTTCTTCTCGCCCAGGTTGACAACGATCAGGTTGTAGTAGTCATCGCCGACCGTATCCTCAACGCAGTCCTCGCCGTAAGCATCCCACGAAGTCACGGTAGAGGGACCGGCAGACATATTCTCGCCAGACAGGTAGTACAGACCGCCACTCAGAGAATCCGAGTTGCGCAGCAGCATGGCGAACACAGGGAAATCGGTAGCATTGTAGGTCAGCTTGCTCTTGATGCTCCAGGACAGGAAGGTGGCGGCAACGGAGGGGGTCAGCGCGTAGGAGTTGTCACCCCTTCGCCTCGACCTTGGTGTTCTGCACCTCGGGATCCTTGTTGAAGGAGGACTTGGTGGCATCGAACAGCAGAGCAGGCTGGTTGGCAGGAACAGTGGAGGAATCGATCATCTCGCCGAACACCTTCACGTTGTCCTCGGGATCCTTCTTCTCGGTACCGGTAGGAGCAGAGCCGTTGACCTCCAGAATGGTCAGGGCAGCAACGCCGTCCGAAACACCGGTGTGGAACACGATGTTGACATAGAAGTCGCCGCTCTCAACCAGCCCGTTGAGGTTCTGGCTGATGGTAGCGCAGCCGGCAATGGTCTGACCGTTGACCTTGATGTCATAGGCAGAACCGTCCCACGTCACAGTCAGCGTGTAGATCTCACGACCCTGCGCATCCACCTCGCAGGCACCGTTGGTGTTACCCTGATGGGCGAAAGCGCCGCCGTTACCCTCGGCATCCTTCTCATGGCTCCAGAAGCTCTCGCAGGAGGGGTTGCCATCACCGGTACCGCGGTTCAGGGAGACCCAACCGGAGCCGAAGCCGTGGGTGGAGTCACCGGGCGTAACATTCTGGTTATCCGCGATGATGAAGGAAATCCACTCATCCGCCTGACCGTCCTCGCCCTTGTAGGAGAACTCGTCGATGCGGATCTTCATGGAGAAGCCTTCCTTCATGTTGAAGGTCTCCTTGGAGCCGACAATATAGAAGGGGTTCATGTTCTTGAAGCTGGGGGAAGTGGTATGGAAGCCTTCGGAATCATAGTAGAAACCACCGGCGGGGCAATAATCATCCGGATCATCGTAGTCCTTGGGGCTACGGCGGGTAGTCCAGTCGCCTTCTCCGGCGGCGGAAGCTGTCAGGGTCACCGCAGGAATCATGGCAAGAACCATAACGGCGCAGAGAACCAGAGCAAGCAGTTTTTTTCATGGGGTTCGCTCCTTTCAAAAAAGCAGACATTGTGTTCGTTTTGTGGCGTGCGTACAGCCGCACGCCTACTACGACACCATTATACCATAGCGCGGCAGATTTGTAAAGCGACGCTTTGCACCAATTTGACACTGAAAAATTGAGCAATCTGCCCAATATGCCCCCGCATTCCGCGGGGCGGGGCGTTACTGCAGCGTCTCGTAGTAGTAAACAGGCAGTGCGCTCCAGCCGTGGCAGAGCGATCCGGCATCGCCGAAATCATCCGCGCCGCAGATGGTTTCCCAGAAGGAAGTGGCGCCCTCGCGGAGCATATAGAGGTATTCGCGGTCGATCTCCGCGAGGATGAGCGGGGCGTAGCGGCTCCGGTCAAGCGCCAGCAGGGCGTCAAAGCGGAAGGCGTTCATGCTCAGCGTGTTGGGGTAGACGCAGAGCCCCGTGTCAGCGGGTCCGTTCGCCTCCATGACGCGCAGCATGACGGAGATGTCCAGCCCGTCGGCAGCGCCGCACAGGAGGCAGAGCGACTGCGTCAGCACGGTATACTCGCCCCGATGGATGCAGTCAAAGCTCTCGAACAGGCGCGTTTCCGGGTTGAAAAACACCTGTGCGATGGCGGCATTCAGCGTCCGGCTGGTGGCGCGGTAGGATGCCGCCTTGTCCTGCAGTCCCAGTGCCTCGCAGATATTGGCAAGCGCCCGGAGCGCCAGCGACAGGAATGCGTTCAGGGGTGCCTCCAGCCGCCGGCTCGTCTCGGCAAATGCACCGGACATGGTGGGCGTCCACTCGTAGAAGTTCCAGTAATCGCGCCGCCCCTCGAACTCGCCGTAGAAGTTCTCAATCACGCCGCTGTCCTGCCGTCTGCGCAGAAAGGTCTCCATCAGGTTCTCCAGCATGGGCAGATGCTCCGCCGCCAGCGAGGTATCGCCGCTGTGCCGGATGTACTCATCCATCTGGACAAAGAACATACAGGAGAAGGACGGAATGGGGAAATCCAACCCGGCGGGGTAGCACAGCATCAGCAGTCCGTCCCGGCGGACGCCGTGCGTCATCAGCTCCAGCGCCGCCCGCGCCGCCTGCGTCTCCCCGAAGGCATAGTAGCCGCAGAGCATCTGGTTGCGGGAATCCATGGTATAAAGTGCCTGCTCGCGCCACGGGCAGTCCTCATAGTGCTCATGCAGGCACTGGAGCAGGGTGTTCTGGCAGACTTTGTATATCGTCTCGCGCAGCAGGTTCCCGCAACGGTACTCCTTGGCACACAGCGGGTAGGTCGTCGGGCGCAGTCCGGCGTAATGCACCGTTGCCTCGGTGGTATGCAGGAAGAATTGCAGGTAGCGACAGCCGAAGCGGCGGAAGGTGTGCAGGTAGGTGTTGCGTCCCGCCTTCAGCTGAACATCGCACCAGAAGCCGCGGACTGCGGTGCGCAGTCTGCCGTCCTTGAGATGCTCGCCGAAACCGACGTCCAGGCGGCAGTCAGCGGGAACCTCAATGTCAAAATCCAGGAATCCGGCAGACTCCGTGCCGAGATCAACCGTGAAGTAAATGCCGTCAAAAAAGGCTGTGTCACCGGTCATTTTCAGCGTGGCAGGCGCGGAAAAATCCGTCGCGCCCATGTCGCAGGGATTGCGGTAGGTCAGGGCGGCGGACTGCATCCGCGTACCGGGGGTGCCCTCCTCGGTCATGTAGCGGAACTGTCCGGCAAGCGTAACGCGGGACGGCAGGCGCGGCTCCAGCGTCAGCTTGCGGTTGGGGCGCAGGTGGAAATCGACAGAAATCCCCTCCGCCGCGCGCGAGGGCGCAAAGCCGTCCGCGCCCGCCGTGCGGAAGCCGTCATCGCCGTGCATATTATAATGGTAGGTAAGTCCGAGCTGGGAGGAGATCGGATCGCATCTTCCGGAGATATAATCGCGGGACAGGCGGGACAGCGTGTCGGTGCCGGAGGCGGTGAGGATATTGCCGTCCGCATCGGCAAGCTCAAAGATCAGCCCCGCTTCGCCGGGCGCGTAGGTCTGGGAGGCAACGCCGTAGTGCCAGACCGTGATTACCATCCGGTTTTCGCCGGGGTGCGTGCAGGCGGTCACGTCCACCTCGTCATAGACCTTGTAGTCCGGGTAGTCGGCGTACTGTCCGAAAGCCGCCAACTGTCCGTTTATCCACACGGAGTAATTGGAATCCGCGGCAATACGCAGGCGGCAGGCGGTATCCGCCCCCGCCGTGAAGGTCGTCAGGAAATCGCAGAATTCATCCCGTCCGGCAGGCGCATTCCGCCAGATCCAGACAGCTTTTTCAAATGCTTGCGGCATGATAGATACCTCTCTCTTGGTGATTTTTGCAGGGATTGCCGTTTCATGATACCCCATTTCCGGGAAAAATGTCAAGACGGAAATGCAAAAAAATTACAGGCGGTGTCCGGCGGAGTCGGAATCAAACGAAAGGTTTATTTATAAATCTACTGTTTATAGAGTTTTCCCTGCCAGCTGTCCGCCGCGTACAGGGCTTTATCTATATCATTCAGAACCGCGATCTTTTTTTCCGGCTCCACGCAGGGGCAAGCAGATCCGCCGCCATGCCGTCTCCGGTCAGCCGCCCGATAACAGTCTGCGGCGGGAGCAGTTCCAGCGCCCGCACCACGATGCGGATGTATGCGTCCCGTTCCAGTGGGGTATAGTTTCCCTGCCGGTACATTTTCACCCAGCGCCGTACCGCGCAGGACGTGCAGCAGGTGTATTTTTGACCTGATCGGGGCGCAGTGCCGCCACCGCGCGCACCGTGTCCAGCATGGCATCCTCGTCCTCGCCCGGCAATCCGAATATGAGATGCACGCAGATCTGTATGCGCCCGGACGCCGCCCGCAGACGCGTATAGCCATCCGTGAAGTCCCGGTAGGTGTGCCCCCGGTTGATGCGCGCCGCCGTTTCGTCGTGCGCTGTCTGTAATCCCAGCTCTACGGTCAGGACCGTGCGCTCTGCCAGTTCCGCGAGGTACGCCGTCACATCGGGCGGCAGGCAGTCTGCGCGCGTGGCGATATTCAGCCCCACGGCATCCGGGAACGTCAGCGCCTCCCCGAACAGGTCGCGCAAAACGGGCAGCGGGGCATAGGTATTGGTGTGCGCCTGAAAGTACGGGATGCACGCGCACCCCTGCCACTTGGCGTCCAGCGCCCGTCTTGTGATGTCGTACTGCTCGCGCAGCGGAACGGTCGCCGACTGTGCGCAGTCCCCGCTCCCCCGTCCGGAGCAGTATATGCACCCGCCCCTGCCGCATCGCCCGTCAATATTCGGGCATGTCAGTCCCGCGTCCAGCGGTATTTTTTTGCGCACTTCCTGCCAAACGTCTGCCGGAGCCAGTAATCATACGTGCAGTACCGCTTGTTGCTGTCGGAGTACGGGTACGGATTGGTATCCGCCTGACGGCTGTGCATCTGCGCTTCCCTCCCTCTCTGCCGCCCGCCCGGCGGCGATGTATTTACATACATTGTAACACACCGCGCAACGATTGTAAAGGGGTCGCCGTAAAAACATCACCGGTGGGGGAACGAGGAAACGGGGAAACGTTGGGGGCTTCTTGAAAGAAGCCCCCAAACCCCCTAAGAACTTTCATCAATATATATTATTGGTCGAAGGTGGCGTGGCATTGATTTGAGTCGGCGTCGCCGAGGGGTGCCGGGTGTCAGTATCCTCCGTGGTCGGCAGGAATCCGAGCCATCCCCCGCCGGGAAGGGGCAGGGGGATGGGGGCAAAAAGCAAGCTAAAGGCAGGGTCGGCAGGCGGGGAAGAAAGCCAGCCCCCGCCGGATGCCCCTGCATGGAGGGGCTGTAAGTGCCGCCCGGGTTCAGCTCCCGGGGATGCAAGGGGCGAAGCCCCTTGCATAAGAAAAACAGAATCCCCCCTTCGCCCGCCGGGGAAGGGGGCTGGGAGGGATGGGGGCAGAAAAAGCAAACTAAAGGCAGAGTCGGCAGGCGGGGAAGAAAGCCAGCCCCCCGCCGGATGTCCTGCTTGGCAGGATCGATAAGTGCCGCCCGGATTCAGCCCTCGGGGATGCAAGGGGCGGAGCCCCTGCATAAGAAAAAAACAAGAATCCCCCTTCCCCGGAGGGGAAGGGGGCTGGGGAGATGGGGGCAGAAAAAGCAAACTAAAGGCAGAGTCGGCAGGCGGGGAAGAAAGCCAGCCCCCTGCCGGATGCCCTGCATAGCAGGGGCTGTAAGTGCCGCCCGGGTTCAGCTCCCGGGAATGCAAGGGGCGGAGCCCCTTGCATAAGAAAAACTAAGAATCCCCCTTCCCCGCCGGGAAGGGGCAGAGGGATGGGGCAAGAAAAGCAAGCTAAAGGCAGGGTTGGCAGGCGGGGAAGAAAGCCAGCCCCCCGTCGGGGACAGTTGCGGCAGATCGAGCCGGCAACCTGAAAAGCCACTTTCCCCTTGCCCCACAGCCTGCTTTCCGCACCCTTGACAAAACCGAACGGAAGTGCTATAATGAGGCAAATTCAGACACAGGGAGGAACCCCGATGGACGTCCTGCAGGAGATCGCCCGTCTGCGAACCGGCGAAAAAATCCAGGCAATCTTTTTCATGGCGGCATTCGTGTTCATGGTCTTTTCAGGTGTCGGCTGGGTGCTGGAGCTGTTCTTCCGGCGCTTCGTGTCGGCTAAAAAATGGGTAAACCCCGGCTTCCTCAAAGGTCCCTGCCTGCCCATATACGGCACCGGCGTGGTTGTCATGACAGGGTATGTCCTGCTCATGTCTCAGCTGGAGGACGCATTCCCCGCACGCTGGCTGTTTGACGCCGTCGTCATTCTGGGCAGCGGCCTGCTCATGACACTGATCGAGCTGATCGGCGGACTGATTTTCATCGAGAAAATGCACGTCCGGCTTTGGGACTACAGCGATTCCCCCGGTAACTTCCGAGGCATTATCTGCCCCACCTTCTCCCTCATATGGACGGCGGCGGGCGCTGCCTTCTACTACCTGCTGTTTGACCCCATCGTCATCATGGCAACGCGGTTCATCACGCTGGACTGGTTCGCGCTGGCGGTATTCCTCATGGGAATGTACTACGGCGTGTTTGTCATTGATTTCTGCATTTCCGTCCAACTGCTCAAAAAGATCAAAGCCGCCGCAGAGGAAAGCCAGCTTATCCTCAAGTGGGAAAACATCAAGCTGCACGTGCAGGAGGAGCTGCGCCGCAAGCAACTCAAGCCGCACTTCCTTGCCCCCTTCCAGTCCGGAACGCCCCTGCGGGAAAGCCTCCGCGCCTATGTCCGGGAGCAGGGCGAAAAGCTGGAAAAGTTCAGAAAGCGCTGATTACAGCAGCATAAGCCGCGCACGGCTTTCGGAATCCCGCGTGCGTAGTATATCCCTGTGCGGAAGTAATCGGAAAGGAAGTCTGACAGACACAACATGATCGCATTTCTCAAGCGACAGCCACCCGTGCGCATCATTGCCATGGGCTTTGCACTGGTCATTCTGCTCGGTTCGGGACTGCTCATGCTCCCGTGCAGCCTCCGGGACGGCGCAACGTTGCACTATATCGACGCCCTGTACACCTCCACCAGCGCGGTGTGCGTCACGGGACTGATCGCCGCCGACGCAGGCGATACCTTCTCCCTGTTCGGGCAGATCGTCCTGCTGCTCTTGATCCAGGTCGGCGGACTGGGCGTGACTGCCATCGGTGCCGGCGTTATCCTGCTCATGGGGCGCAAAATGAATCTGCGCGGGCGCAACCTCGTGCAGGAGGCAAGCAATCTTGAATCCGGACACGGCGTGGTGCGGTTTGTCCGCAGTGTATTCCTGACCACGCTCATCATTGAGCTGTGCGGCGCCGTGCTGAGCTTTATCACCTTCATACAGCATTACCCCGCGCCGCGCGCCGTCTGGCTGAGCCTGTTCCACTCAGTGGCAGCATTCAACAACTCCGGCTTTGACGTGTTCGGCGGCGGGCAGAGCCTCATCCCCTATCAGCACGATGTTCTGCTCAACCTGACGACCTGCGCGCTGATCTTCTTTGGCGGCATCGGATTTCTGGTCATCCGCGAGATGGTTGCCAACCGCTGGCACTGGAAGCGCTACTCCATGCACGCACGCGTGGTTCTGTCGGTCAGTGCTGTCCTGACCGCGGGAGGCACCCTGCTCATCAAGCTGGCGGAGCGCGGAAACATCACGTGGCTGGGCGCGTTCTTTGCCAGTGTGACCGCACGCACCGCCGGATTCTCCACCTTCTCCTTCGCCGATTTCTCCAACGCCGGACTGCTGGTCATGATGGTGCTGATGTACATCGGTGCTTCGTCCGGCTCAACAGGCGGCGGTATCAAAACCAGCACCTTCTTCGTCCTGCTGATGGGCGTACACGGAGCGGCATCCGGGCAGAGCGAGAAGGCTTTCCACTACGCCATCCCTAAGGAGACCTTCCGTAAGGCGGCTGTCATCGCCCTGCTGGCGCTGTCCATGATCACGGTATCCGGCGCAGCCATTGCCATGCTGGAGCCGACGCTGTCGCTCCGGGACATCCTGTTTGAAATGGTCTCCGCCTTCGGCACGGTGGGGCTGTCTACCGGCATCACGCCGGGGCTGTCGGTCGGCTCCAAGCTGATCTCCATCCTCATGATGTTCACCGGACGGTTGGGACCGCTGACTATTGCATCGCTCTGGCACTTCAACCGCATCGAGCGCATCAGTTACCCCGAGGGCAATATTTCCGTAGGATAAAGACTTCCCCGCGCGAGGGAAACCCGGCAACACAAATTTCAAATAATGGAAGAAGGATATTACATATGGCATATAAGCAGAAATCCGACAAAACGCGTGCGGCACGCAAGCCGAAAGCCGGAAAGACCATATACGGCATCATCGGCATGGGGCGCTTCGGACTGGCACTGGCGCAGGAGCTTCACGCCGCAGATGCCGATCTCATCATCGTAGACAAGGACGAGGAAAAAATCAATCTGGCACGCGAACTGACCGAAAATGCCTTCATCGTGCGCAATCTGGAAAAGAAGACTCTGCTTGATGCGGGAATGGGCAACTGCGACGTGGCGGTAGTCGGCATCGGGGAGCATATTGACACTTCCATTCTGACCACGCTGACGCTGGTTTCCATGGGGATTCCCAAGGTCATTGCCAAGGCGACCAGTACCGAGCACGGGTTGATTCTGGAAAAGCTGGGTGCCGAGGTGGTCTATCCGGAGCGCGACATGGCGATCCGACTGGCGCACCGTCTGGAAACCTCGCAGGCGCTGGATTTTGTCCAGCTCAGCGAGAAGATCAACATTTCCAAGTTTGCCCTGCCCGCGCAGGCGGTCGGGCAGACCGTCGTGGAGGTCAATCTGCGCAACCGCTTCGGGCTGAACATCATTGCCATCGAGAACGGCGGCGTTGTGGAGGAAGCGATTCGTCCGGACTACATCTTCCGCACGGGAGATATTCTGTATCTGTCCGGCAGCAAGGAGGGGTTCAACAAGCTGGCAGCGTGGGTCAACGGGTAATGGAGAACAGGGGCGTGGTAGGGGCTTATGCCTGCCGCCGCTGTCCCCGGGTGGGGGACTTGTCTTCTTCCCCACCTGCCAACCCTGCTTTTTGGCTTACCTTCTTGCCCCCTATCCCCTCTCCCCCTTCCCCAGTGGGGAAGGGGGATTCTTAGTTTTTCTTATGCAAGGGGCTCCGCCCCTTGCATCCCCGGTGGCTGAACCCGGGCGGCACTTACAGTCCCTGCCAAGCAAAGCATCCGGCGGGGTGGCTGGTTTTTCTTCCTCGCCCGACGCCCCGACAACCCTCGGTGACGTCGGCTCAAATCAATGCTGCACCACCTCCGGTCAATACTATAATCGAGGAAAGTTCTTGGGGGTTTGGGGGCTTCTTTCAAGAAGCCCCCAACGCTCCCTCGCTTCCTCGCTTCCTCGCTTCCTCGCTTCCTCGCTTCCTCGTCCCCTCGCTTCCCTGCGCATCCGGTCAGACTGTGTCACAATCCGGCAGAGGCGGACATACCATGGGAACGGGAGCCGTCCAGGACGGACTACCCGCACGGTGTGTCCGTCCACGGTCGCATCCTGCGCCGGGGGCGCGGCGCACCGACACCAACCGGAGGAGGAATGAGTTTCCATGCCCAGCTTTACCAACCAGGCGACGCTGTCCTATCGCGGCAACGTCACCATTTCGAATATTGTCACGGGTGAGCTGGTCGCCGTGCTGTCCGCGACCAAGACAGCCCTGTCGGAGCGGTACGGCGCCGACGACATCCTGACCTATGTCATCAGCATTGTCAACAGCGGACCGGCGCCCCTAGACGGGGTTGACCATGACCGATGGCCTCGGCGCATACACCTACGGCACCGGCACGCTGACCCCGCTGACCTATGTGGACGGATCCCTGCGGTACTTTGTGAACGGCGTACTGCAGGCAACGCCCACTCCGACCGCCGACGCCCCGCTGACCGTTCCCGGGATTGCGGTTCCCGCCGGAGGCAACGCTCTGCTGATCTACGAGACGCGCGTCAACTCCTTTGCCCCGCTGGATACCGAATCAACCGTGACCAACACCGCGACGCTTTCCGGCGCCGGACTTACCACGCCGGTTCAGGCAGCCAGCACAGTCAACGCCCGCGCCGCCGCCTACCTGACCATCGGCAAGGCAGTCAGCCCTGCCACGGTAGCGGAGAACGGCACGCTGACCTATACCTTCACCATCCAGAACTACGGCAACACTGCGGCGGCGGAAACGGACAATGTCACGGTTTCGGACACCTTCTCGCCCATCCTGAAAGCCATATCCGTCACCTACAACGGCGTGGCGTGGACAGAAGGAACGCAGTACACCTACAACGCCGCGACCGGCGCGTTCGCTACGACTGCCGGACAGATCACGGTACCCGCCGCTTCGCTGACGCGCGATGCCGCTACCGGCGCCGTCGTTGTCACCCCCGGCATCAGTACACTGACCGTGACCGGAACAGTCTGAGCACGTCACCCATACCGAATGAAAGGTGCTGTCAAAAAGCCCAATGCTTTTTGACAGCACCCCCAAATGCCGGTCGGTTTTGCCCATGACTTTAGTTTCCTGATTTTCTTGGCGGCAAGACGTCGGTTTTCAGCCGCCGAGACCAATGTCACAATGTCACAAGGTCATCGGGGCGTTAAAAAACTCAAACTGAGTTTTTTAACGCCCCTTTTCCCTGCGTCCGAAAAAGCGGCATAGGGTGTGATTCAGAAAAACGCAAGACTGCGTGTTTTTTTGTGCACATCATATTGACAATCACGTGATTGTATGATATACTATATGTGATCGTGAGCCCCTACCGCCGCAACAGTCTTGTCAGAAAGAGAGAGGAGGCACTCATGTCCCGGTTTATCAGAAAGCACCCCTATCAGAAGGTTCCTGCAATCCCGCCATTCCTGCGCAATCACCTCTGGCAACCGCTCAAGGCATTGCTTGCCTCCTTAGAGCTGTGGCTTCTGATCCCCATTACGCTGCACAGCCCGGACGGTGTCCGCTCCGTGTTCACAGTGGCGTACGGCACCTGGGCAGACGGAATGATCCTTGCCGTCCAGCTGATTTTTTTCTGTATATCCTGACTCACTTTTTTGATTCGGTTGACGACATCACCTTCGTGGACTACTGCAAGTCGCCGGTTCCCCTCCTGCGGCGCTACTCGTGGTGGCTGTCGGTGGGACTGTGCACGGTCGGATGCGCCCCGTCGCTGGCGGTGGGGATCAATCTGGTTCTGCGGAACACGGCGGCGGCGAAGGCAGCGGCACCGCTCTACACGCTGTTTGTATACCTGCTTGCCGGGCTGGTTGTATGCGGCATCCGGCTGTTCCAGATATGGCTGCTGAATCGGAAGTGGAGCCGTCAGCGGCTGGCGGAGGACGGCTCCACCTATTGGCCGAGACTGCAAACCCGCATCTTTCAGGCAGTCGTCCTGCCTCTTTCGCTGTTCCTGTTCGTGCGGCTGCTTCTGAAGACAGGCTACCTGTACATTATCCCGAATCTCATCTGGGCAGTGCTCGTGCTGGTCAGGCGGGAGCGTGCCGCACTGCCGATCCTGCTGGCGGCAGTCAGCTTGTGCCTGCTGATTGTAGGCATACGTCTGCTCTGTGCGTGGCGCAAGCGGAAACAGCTCCTCGATCAGTTGGAAGAGCTGGCACACAGCGGACTTCTGAGCTATCGCCTCGTGGGGCACCCCTTCCTGTCGCTTTTGTCGCAACGGTTCCTGTTCGGACTGTTCGTCGTAGACACACGCGGAAACCGCTGGCGCGTCGGCATTGCCTCCTGCCGGCACAGGTCGCGGTCGGCGGTCGCCTGTGAGGGGCATCTGCTCCGGTTCCGACACACGTTCCGGTTCCGGATGGCGCCCATCGTGAACGCCTACGGAGCCTATATGCATCAGGGCGAGCAGATGGGCGTCCGGTACACCAACTACCCCGTGCTTTTTTCCTGTCGGCGCTTTCCCGGATGACCTGCCCGCTCCAGCCAAACAGCGCCGGGGCACCGGCAGACGGCAGTATGAGCCGACCGAATCCGAAATCATGCTGCTGTCACCGCCGCCCGCACAGCTATATGTCAGGGCGCCGCAAGGCTTGGCGGAGCTGGACAACGGCAGCGAAGTATTCGGCTACCAGGTCTGGAGCGGCGGTGCATTCTTCCGCTTTCTGGAGCGTATGTACACCGGGGACTGACAGGATTGCCGACCGGATAAGCCTGTCGGTGAGATTCGGCGAAATAAGGAAAACCTCCGGCAAAGACCATCCCGGCGTGTGATCGGGGCGGTCTTTTCCGGAGGTGTCTTTACTGCGGGTCAGTGGGCGGGGCGGACGGGCGGTATGTAAAGCAGTCCAGCAACCGCACCCCCATGCGGCGCAGGGCAAGGCAGGACACCCGCCTGTCCTCCTCGCTGTTGAAGCCGGGGATGAGCGGCACCCGCACCGTGACGCGGTCGGCACCGACCAGCGAAAGCAGCAGAGCCAGATTCTCCCGCACCGGCATCATGACCTGCCCGGTATAGGCACGGTACACCGCCGGGTTCATGTCCTTGATATCCACGAAAAAATGGTCGATACAGCACGCCGCAATCCGGACTTGCTCCGCCGGGACATGCAGACTGGTTTCGGCATACAGCCGCCATCCGGCGGGGCAGACCGCCCGGAAGGCGGCGATAAAGTCCGCGTGGCAAAGCGGCTCGCCGCCCCCGAAGGTCACGCCGCCGCCCGTTGCCAGATAGTAAAGATCGTCCTGCCGGACAAGTCCGCACAATTCGTCCGGCGTCACCCAACTGACGCCGGCTTTGTCCGCCGGACGCATAGCCTTCGGATTGAGGCACATCCGGCACTGCAGGGGGCACCCCTGCGCCCCGACCAGTGCCGTCACACCTGCGCCGTCGGTCGCCATGCGCAGGCGGCTGATGAACGCCAGCGGAAAAGCAGCCTCTTGCAAAGCCTCCCGGGAGCCAGTCATCTCATCTACCGTCTTTCCCGACAGGGAATTCTTCATCCGGCATCTCCCCCGGCAACGGCGCCACTATCAGCAGCCCTGTAGTTTCGTCGGTGTACACACCGCCGACGGTAGCTTCCTCCGTCTCGGATTCCGACTCGGGCAGGGGCATTCCGCCCATGATATCCTCCCCGACCACCTTCCCGGTCGGCGCGCTGCCTATCCCGGACTGCGCGGCGGAAGCCGGTTCCTCCATCATGCCCTGCCGCTCGAACAGATCGGTGGACGCGCATCCCGAAACCGACAGCGTCATGGCGGCGGCGACACCCACCACAGCGACCGCCTCCCCGAGCGCCTGCCTGCGCTCCAGCGCCTTCTCCAGCGCGACGACCTCCGCCTCGCACTTCGGGCAGGTACCGCGGCAGTTGCCCTTATGGGCGCACGACTCCACCGTCCATGCGATCCCGTTCTGCCGGGCAATTTCCGCACGTATCTCTTTGAGGATACGGCATTTTTCTTTCCCGTAGTACTTCATACCGATCAGAGGCTCCTTTCCCGGAAAATCCGTAAAAAACGGAAAAATTTATGCGGTCGGATGTGCCCTCAATACAGATCCGCCTCCGCATAGGCAGGCGCCGTCTCCTCCTGCCGCGTCTCTTCCTGCGGGTAGTCCGACGCTTCCGTATTCAGCACCTTCGGCACAAATACGGCGATGCCCACAAAAAGACTCACCAGTGCCACACCAACGGTCAGTTCCTTGTTTTTCCGTACCTTCTTTTCCATACCGTTTCCGTCCTTTCGCGTCAGCCTTTCGGCAGTATCACAGGTCCCTTCACTTATATAGACGGTTTTTGATAGTATTTTGTCGCGCCTGAATTCGGTTTTTTCGGAATTTTTCGGAAATTTACATCCTGTTCACATTTGGTAGCTGTTGCAGGGGGAAGTTCTTACGACTTTCCCTTCTGCTTTTTCATGCCCTTTTTTTCAGATCCTTCAGTTCGGCAAGGAAGGAATCCACGTCCTTGAACTCCCCGGTAGACCGACGCAAAGCGCACGTAGGCAACCTCATCCGCCGCCCGGAGCTTTTTCCATCGCGATCCTGCCGATTTCCTCTGTCGTGATCTCCTCCCGCAGGGAGTTGTACAGCTCGGTCTCGATCTCCTTGGCAATCTGCTCGGCGTCCACGGGACGCTTCTGAGTCGCCTTGAGCAGTCCGCCCAACAGCTTGGAGCGATCGAACAGCTCCTTGGAGCCGTCCTTTTTGATGACGACAATGCGCAGAGCTTCCGTGACCTCAAACGTAGTAAAGCGGTGTGCGCAGGACAGGCACTCACGCCGCCGCCGGATGCTGCTCCCTTCATCCACCGGACGGGAATCAACCACTCTGCTTTCCGGGTACCCGCAGACAGGACATTTCATATAATCACACCGCCTTTCTCTGCTCTCATTGTATCATAACCTGCGCGTTTTGTAAAGGGCTTTTCCGGATTTTTCGCGCAATCCCGCATAAGGCGTCCGCAACAGGTCGCACGGTACCGCCGGCGTTTTCATACGGGCACCTCAGCTAATCAGCGTGCGGCGAAAGGGGTGCCCTTAACAAAAAACATCGCAGAGAGAGCGTTCTCTGCGATGCTTTCCCTGACGGGCGGCGGGAAGGATGCCGCCGCTCCTTCATGCCGGTCAATATGCGATGGTGGTCATGAGGGCGTACTCAGGCTGGGAGACATCCAGGCGGGAGCACTGTACCACGATGGGGCGGTCGCTCTGAACCAGAATGGCATAGGGCTTGTTGCGGGGAATACGTTTCCCCTCATCGTTGACCATCCGATCCAAACGGATGTGATTGGTTCTCCGATCCTCGCACACTGCGTGCAGACCGGTGAGCGGCTCACAGTCCTCAAAGAACAGCGTCAGATCAATGTGCGCTGTCGCGCCGGACAGGTTGAGCACGCACACCGCCTCGTGGGAAACGAATTCCCCCTTGACCGTGTCGCTCATGTAACCGTCGGCAATCATCCATGTGGTTTTTCCCAGTACGGGTTGGGCAGTCATAGCGGATACTTCCTTTCATCAACAGCTTTCGGGATACGGGAAGTATACCATAAATCGGGCAGGAAGTCAAGAGGCGGGAGTCCGGGCGATATCGGTTTGGCGGGCGATCCGGCAACGCCGTGGGCAGATTCAGCCGCGCAACTGCCAAAGAAGTCGCAACCGCCACGCTTTTTTTCTCAAAACACTTGACAAACCACTCCGAATCGGGTATAATTGTCGTTGTCGCATTTTGTGAACTGTTCGGCGAGAGGAGAACCCGGCTTGAATCTGGATCTCAGACCCCTGCTGAAAGGGGGAAACCGCCCGGATGGGCGTGGATATTTTTATTGAGCCGGAGGCTCCGGCAGGCGTTGAACTGACGGATCGCGCCCATCTGGTCGGGGAAGTGACCAACCGGGGCGGCTATATGCGCTTGGCGGCAACCGCAACGGTGCCCTATCGCGGCGCCTGCGCCCGGTGCCTGGATCCCGTGAGCGGCGTGTTCTCCATTCCGTTTGAACGCACCGTCGTGACAGAGGGAACGCTCACCGAGGAACAGCTGGAGGAGGACGTGGACGAGTATCTCGTGCTGGACGACGGGATGCTGGACGCGGACGATGCCGTGCGCGAGGCACTGATCCTCTCCTTTCCGATGCGTCTGCTGTGCAGTGAGGATTGCCCCGGACTGTGTCCGGTGTGCGGAAAACCGTTGCGCGAGGGCGCCTGCGGTTGCGTGACACGCGAGGTTGACCCGCGCTGGGCACCGCTTGCCGCGCTTCGCTTTGATGATGAGGAAGAAGCGGAGAACAACTGATGCAACCGGTTGCCGTTGCTTTCCGGATTTGTTTTTCTTTTGAATGATACCCGCAAGGGGACTCAGATAGACATAGGGGCATGGCGGGAGCACCCGCGCGTGTACCCGTATTGCCCAAAGAGGAGGTGTCAAAATGGCAGTACCAAAGTGTAAAGTTTCCAAGGCTCGCAGAGATTCGAGACGCTCCAACAATACTAAGCTGACGGCAGTCGGTCTGGTGAAGTGCTCCAACCCGGAGTGCAGCGAGATGGTCAAGCCCCATCACGTCTGCAAGAAGTGCGGTTTCTACGACGGCAAGCAGGTTCTGAATGTCAAGAAGGACGCCTGACGGTCGGCGCTGTGTCGCCCCGGAGACTCTGAAACGGAAAAGACACCCTCTGTCCCAAACGGGAGAGGGTGTCTTTTTTTGTCGGGTGCGCCGCTTCGGCGGCACTGTCCCGATTTTTCCGATCAAGGCGTCCGGTCGCTCTTGCGCCGGAAACAGCGGTCGCGGAGATGTGACCGGCGGAACACGCGCCGCGGTTGGGCTTGTCCCGCATCCTCGGCACACGCCTGCGCGTGGCGCTTGCCGATCCGGTTGTACAGGCACAGTCCTGCCAGACTGATGGCGGCCGTCACAAGGAAAACAGCCACTGCCCAAAGGTATTTCTTTTCCCCGACGGCATTTCCGCCGACCGTGGACGTAATGACGGACGGGAACCGTGCCACTGTCGTCAGGGCAAGGTAGGAGGGGATGCTCATGTCCGTCAGCCCGATGCCGTAGGTCAGCAGATCCTTGGGCGTGCCGGGGAGCAGGAACAGCACCAGCGTCAGGAGATTCCGCTTTTTCGGATTGCGCAGAATCGGCAGAGCGTCGATCTTCTCCTTGGGGGTAGAAGGCGTACACGAACCGACCGCCGAACCGCCGCACCAGCAGAAGCACCAGCACACTGCCCAGCGTGGTTCCGGCAAGGCAGAGCAACGCGCCGCCCCACGCACCGAACACGTACCCGGCGGATATTTCCACCAACTCGCCGGGGATCAGCGCCACCACGACCTGCACCGCGGAGATCAGAATCATGCACAGCGCGCCCAGCACATAGTGGTCGCCGATAATCTCCCGCACCTTGGTGGGATCATCCATGTAGCGCCACATCAGCCATATGCCCAGTACCGTCAGTCCGGTAAATACAACCGATGCAATGGACAACACCACGGATGCCCGGACACGGCTGACCGGCTTCTGCCCGTTCGCCTGCTTCACCCAATCTGCTCCTTTCCTTGCTTTGCCGAAGAGTCGCTACGCGGTCATGGGCAGGCGCACCGTAAAGGTACTGCCCTGACCGGGACTGCTTTCGACCTGTATCCGTCCGCCGCAAAGAACCAGAATCCGTCCGACGATTGTCAGTCCGATCCCGTTCCCGGCGGAACTGTGGGAGGTATCCCCCTGATAGAACTTCTCAAAAATACGTGTGATTACCGCATCGCTCATGCCGCATCCGGTATCCCGGATTCTGACGACCGCCTCGTTTTTCTCCTGTCGCAGGGTGCAGAATACCGTTCCGCCGTCCGGCGTGAACTTGAAGGCGTTGCCGAACAGGTTGAGCCACACCTGCAGCAGCATATCCTCGTTGAACTCGTACATGACCTCATCCAGATCAATATCCAGCTCGATATTCCGGGACGACCACTGCTTTTTCCAGCGTCAGAATGGCGTGGCGAAGCTGCTCGTCCAGGTAGAAGCGCGTGCGGTCTGTCACGATCTTCTGGTTCTCCAGTTTGGAAAGAAGCAGGATATTGGTCGCCATATTGGCAAGGCGGTCAGACTCGGCGGCGATGATGTTCACGTACTTGTCGTGCTGCTCCGCAGTCAGATTGCCCTCCTGAAGCAACCGGGCAAAGCCACGGATGGACACGATGGGCGTCTTGAACTCGTGGGAAAAAAATTATTGATAAAATCGTTCCGGAAAATCTCGGTGCTGTTCAACTCGCTCGCCATGTGGTTGAAGCTGCGCTGGAGTGCGCCCAGATCCGATCCCGGGTCTGCCGTTTCCGCCAGCCGGACCTTGAAATCCCCCTGCGCGATTTTCTCCGTCGCGCGGATGAGCTGTTCAAAGGGGCGGTATATCTTTTTGGACAGGATAACAGACAGAAGGCATCCTGCCAGAAGACAAAACGCAAGACTCAGCGCGACGGCAAGGATCGGTGCGTACATCTCGCTCGGCAGGATCGGATAGAGCAGCCAGCACAGCAGAATCGTGAGCAGCGATGCCGCAACCATAATGGAGGAAAGAAGCAGGATAATCCGGTTGCTGAAGGAGCGGACGTAGCGGTAGCGGCGCGGCTGAGCCGGTGCCACGGCAGACTTCCGGCACCCCCGGCGACTCATTTCAGGTACACTCCCTTATAGCCCAGCCCGCGCACCGTGACGATCTCAAAATCGTGGTTATCGCGGAAGCGGTCACGCACCCGGCTGATATGCACGTCAATGGTCCGCTCGTCGGACTCGCTGGTCGTATCCCAGATCTCGTCCTTCAGCTGGCGCCGCGTGAAGATCTGGTTCGGGTAGGACAGCAGCTTGAACAGGAGCATAAATTCCTTCTGCGGCAGCTCCATGCCGCCTGCGGGAGTGGTTGTTTCCCCGTCAGTGCGGACGGTGAGCGCGTCATAAAACAGCACGGTCTTGCCCACCACCAGCTTGCGCTCGCTGACGACGCGGGAGCGGCGCAGCAACGCGGCAATGCGCAGAATCATCTCCTCCTCGTCCACCGGCTTGGTCATATAGTCATCGGTGCCGAGCAGGAAGCCGCGATGCTTGTCGGCAGGAGTCTGCTTCGCCGTGACCATCAGGATCGGGATCATGTTGCCCTTGGAGCGCAGGGTCTGCGTCAGCTCATAGCCGTCCATATTGGGCATCATGATATCCAGCAGAAGCAGGTCAATGTGCGTGTTTTCAAGCTGTCTCAACGCGTCCATTCCGTCATTTGCCGGAACAGGCAGGTAGCCGTTCCGTTCCAGCACGGTACACATCAGCTTTCGGGTGTTGTAGTCGTCCTCGACGACCATGATATTGTACATGGTAATGCCTCCGTACGTGTATTGCCACAGCGGGTCGATCCGCTGCTGTTCACATTGTATACCATAGGTATGACTTGCGTGTAAACAATTATAAAAGTTTTAGGCAACAATGCAATCTTTTGTCTGGATTTTTCAGAATACCTGCGCGTGAATCGCGCACAGCGGGCAAATTCAGCTCCGGACGTGCTTACGTCCCTTCAGAATCAGCGGAACAGCCATTGCCAGTTTGACCGCGTCGGGCACAAGGTAAGGCAGGACGCACCAGCCCAGCACGGTAGACAGTGCCACAGGCCCCGTCGTGCGGGCGTAGACCACCATGAACCACGCCGTACCGAAGGTGTAGCACAGTGCCAGCCCTGCCGCCATACCGAGAATCAGCAGGGGCAGCTTCCCCTTGCCCAGCCGGAACAGAAAGCCCTCCATCGGCGCCCAGAGCAGGAAGCCCCACAGGTACCCGCCGGTCGAACCGAGCATATAGGCAATGCCGCCGTTGAACCCGGCGAACACCGGCACACCCAGCGCGCCCAGCGCCAGCCACACCGCCACGGCGGCAGTGCCGCGGCGCACGCCGAGAAGCCCGGCGATCAGTGCCACGGCGAAGGTCTGCATGGTAAAGGAGACCAGCGGCTTGGGCATCGGCACCGATATCCAGGAGCACACCGCCAGCACGGCGGCAGCCATACCGACGTATGCAACATCCAATGCCCGCGCGCGTGCGGTGCGGACGACACCAGCCGTCCCGTTCTGTGTTGTCTGTTTGTTTTCCATTTCTTTTCCCTCTTGCTTTTATTTTTTCACAGCCTCATGCGGAGGCTTTTCCTGCGGTTTCCCGCAAAAATTCCCCGAACCGCCCGGATCCGGGGAAGCGGTCTGTACAGACCGACCTGACGGCAATGCCGCGCATCGCACGCTGTTGCTGTTACCTTATGTCTCCTGCAGGTACGCGACCGGCTCATACCCGAGCGCCGCGATGACAGCATCCCAGCGCGCACGCATATCGCTGTCGGGATCATACCGGAGCACGGGACGGAACCCGGCATCCAGGTAGGTCTTGATGGCGGCAAGGCGGTGGTCGTCGGTGGTCAGCGTGACAACCGGGCACGCCCGCACCTGCAATTCCTCCAGCGCGTGCGCCAGCATGGCGTGTCCGATGCCCTTGCCGCGGCAGGCAGGAAGTGCCCCCACCATGTGAATATAGCCCGTACCGTCCGCGTGCCGCACGGCGGCGGAGGTGGCAATCCGCGCACCGCCCGCATCCGTGACAAAGAACAGGTCGCGCGCGGGATCGAGGTCGGGGTAATTCCGGATGGAGTCCTCAAACCAGTGCGCGTCGGTATTGGGTAGCAGTCCGGCGGCGCAGACAGTCAGCCAGTCGGATATCTCCGCCTGCGTCCCGCCGAACGGCACGAAAGCATACCCCGCCGGCAGGGGACGGGGCGTGACCGGCGCGGCGGGACGAAGCATCATGAGCTGCTGCATGCTTCCGCCTCCCCGACAGTCTCGGCTGTCGGCTCCTCCGGCTGAGCCGGGCAGTCGGGCGCCGGTTCTGCGGCGGGCGCCGCCTCCGACGTGTTCTGTCCCTCCAGCAGCAACAGCTTTTCCGCCAGCAGGCGGGTCAGACCGCCCACCATGGCAGACGCGATGATGAGATCGCTGGCGTTCTCCACGGCAGTCTGGCTGGGCTGTTCGTGGTCGAGGATGGAGCCAGCCGCCGCACGCACCTGCTGGACGAAATACTCCGACACGATGCGATGCCGCGCGGTATACATCCGGTAGAACGCCTCCATCTCCTCCTCCGGCTGATCCGACGGCAGAAGATCGCGTATCATGGTGATGCTCAGGCTCTGCTTGAGCGTCAGGATGACGATCAGGTACGCCAAATGGATGCGGTAGTACCGCTTTCTGCGCGGTTCGGGCATGATCTTCATGCGCACATAGTTATTAATGGTAGAAGCCGTGATAAACTGTTCTTCCTTCAGCTCCGGCGGAAGGTAGTCCAGATACTGCCGCATCAGCACCGTGACCTGCTCCATATACAGTCCCAGGTCGGGAAGCCTGTCCCATTCCGGCAGTCTGTACTCCCGCAGGTATTTTTCCCATCGGCGCAGTTTGGCGGCGACCAGTTCCTTGTCAAAAGCCATATGTCTGCCCCTCTCTATAAAGTAGTGTTCATTATATCACATCCTGTGCCTGATTGCAAGAGGTCACGGTGAAAAAAATCAGGAAATATATATTCAAATCCTCTTGACATCGAGCCTGATATGTGGTAATATAATACGCGATATTAGATGTCAGGAGAACCGAACATGGATTATGTGATTTTTACCGATACGTCCGCCAACCTGCCGGACAAAGTCGTCCGCGAATACGGACTGCGTCAGATCCCCTTCTTTTACTGCCCGCCGGAGCATCCGGAGGGGATTCCCTGCCCCGGCTCGGAGGAGTTTGACGGGAGCGCCTACTACAACGCCATCCGGGGCGGGGCGGTCGTGACAACCTCCCAGATCAATGTACACCAGTATGTCAACGCGATGGATCCGGTTCTGGAAGCCGGGCACGACATTCTGTTCGTGGGTATGTCCTCCGGTATCAGCGGCGCCTACCACAGTGCAACGCAGGCGGCGCACATCCTGTCCGAGCAGTACCCCGAGCGCAGGATACGCACGGTGGACACGCTGTCGGCATCGCTCGGCGAGGGACTGCTGGTCATTGAGGCGGCGAAGATGCGCGACGCAGGCGTAGGGCTGGACGAGGTCGCCGACCGCCTGAACAGCCTCCGGATGCGGATGGGACAGATATTCACGGTGGACGATCTGTTCTGCCTCAAGCGCGGCGGACGCCTGTCCGGAGCGGCGGCGCTGTTGGGCACGGCGCTTGGCATCAAGCCGATCCTGTGCTCCAACGCGCAGGGGCAGATACTCTCCTGCGCCAAGGTGCGCGGACGCCGGGCGTCCATACAGGCACTGGCTGACCGGTACGATCAGCTGGTCGAGGAGCCGGAGCAGCAGTGCATCGGCATCGCGCACTGCGACTGCTATCCGGACGTGCAGACGCTGATCACGTTACTCAACCGCAATCACCCCCCGCGCGAGATCATGACCGTCATGTACGAGCCTGTAACCGGCGCACACGTAGGTCCCGGCGCGCTGGCGCTGTTCTTCTTCGGAAACCCTGCCAGCCGGGAGCTGGCAAAGTCGTAATTTGACAGGCAGACGCCAATGACGGAGCATATGCCGCCATCATTGTGCCGTACTGCCGGAAGAAGGGCTTCCCCGACACTTCCGCGGGCGGAAAAACGCGGGGCACCCGTAAAAGGAGGCGTTGCAGTATGACACGCACAAAGCTGTGTGACCGTATACTCCCGGATTATACCCGCGGAGAGGAAATATTCAACATGGTATCCCACATCGTGGGTGCCGCCTTCGGCGTTGTGGCACTGACGCTCTGCGTGGTGTTCTCGGCACTGAAAAGCGATGCGTGGGCTGTCGTCAGCAGTGCCATCTACGGCGTATCGCTGATCCTGCTGTACACCATGTCCAGCGTGTATCACGGACTGCCTCTTTCGTCGCCGACTGCCAAAAAAGTCATGCAGATCATGGATCACTGCACCATCTACGCGCTGATCTGCGGCAGCTATACGCCCGTACTGCTCTGCTCCATCCGTCGGGTTTCGCCGGGCTGGGGCTGGGGACTGTTCGGCGTGGTGTTCGGGCTGTGTACGCTCTGCACCGTGCTGACCGCCATTGATCTGAAGAAGTACTCCGCGCTCTCCATGTTCTGCTATGTCGGCGTCGGCTGGTCTGTGGTGTTCGCCATCCGCCCCGTGCTGGAATCGGTACCCCTGCCGGGTATTCTCTGGCTTGTCGGCGGCGGCATCGCCTACACACTGGGGGCTGTGCTGTACGTCCGCGCCGGCAAGCGCGGCAGTGCCCCCTATATGCACTCCGTGTTCCATCTGTTTGTTCTGCTGGGCAGCCTTCTTCAGTTTTTCTGCATCTTCTTCTACGTGATTTGAGCGGGGGCAGCAAAACCGAGGCGGCGGATCCGCATTGGGTTGCGCCGCCTCTGCCTTACAGTGCGCGGTGCCGCCGTATATACGGTTGCCCGGTTGCTTCCCTTTTCAAGCCCTTGACAAACGTCCGGATATGCTATAATACGGTCGGAAATTGACCGTGTTTCACTGATGCAGATGATCGTGGGAACGGATAACGGCAAAGAGACGGGGGCACCGCGCGGGCGGACGCTCCCCCTCGTGTGCGCTCCGGCTCTGACTGCCTGCACGCCTCCGGGAGGTGATCGCGCGTCACGCCGGAGTTTTTCAGGGGGTACCGTATGCATATGAACCGTGACATGAACCGCCCCGCCCTGCGGGTGGATGCCAGTGCCTACCCGGCAGGAGCCGCGCTCCTGTCTGCGTCCGGCGTGCCGGATGTTGCCCTGCTCCCGATGGGGGGCGTGTCCCAGGCGGAAACACCGGACGGAACCGGCGAGCTGTCCGGTTCGGTTTCGTATTCCCTGTTGCCCGGCTTCTGTGATGTGCATGTGCACTTCCGGGAGCCGGGTTATTCGTACAAGGAGACCATCCGCACGGGGACGCAGGCGGCGGCACGCGGCGGTTACACCGCCGTCTGCACCATGCCGAATCTGGATCCCGTGCCGGACAGTCCGGCGCACCTGCGGGTTCAGACCGACATCATCCGCCGCGATGCCTGCATCGCCGTGTACCCCTACGGTGCGCTGACGGTCGGCGAGCGCGGCACGGAGCCGGCTGACCTTGCCGGCATGGCACCGGAGGCGGTCGCGTTTTCGGACGACGGCAGGGGCGTGCAAAGCGCGGACATGATGCGGTCTGTCATGCGCGAGGCTGCGCGGCTGGGCAAGGTGGTCGCCGCGCACTGCGAGGACAACAGCCTCCTGCACGGCGGGTATATCCATGACGGCGGGTACGCCCCGCGCCCACGGACATCGCGGGATATGCTCCGAAAGCGAGTACCGCCCCATTGCGCGCGATATTGAATTGTGCCGCGAAACGGGCTGTGCCTACCATGTCTGCCACATCTCCACCCGCGAGAGCGTCGGGCTGATCCGGCGTGCCAAGGCAGAGGGCGTCAACATCACCTGCGAGACGGCACCGCACTACCTGGTACTGGACGAGAATGCACTCCGCGAGGACGGGCGCTTCAAGATGAATCCCCCCCTGCGCTCCGCCGCCGACCGCGAAGCACTGCTGGAGGGACTGCTGGACGGCACGATCGACATGATCGCCACCGACCATGCGCCGCATACCGCCGCCGAAAAGAGCCGGGGGCTGGCAGGCAGTGCCTTCGGCGTGGTGGGACTGGAAACGGCATTTCCCGTGCTGTATACACACCTGGTGCGGACGGGCATCCTGTCCCTGGAGCTTCTGCTGGAACGGATGGTATGGGCGCCGCGGCGGCGCTTCGGTCTGCCGTGCGACCCGGAATCGGTCGGGCTGTCGCTCTGGGATCTGTCCGCCGCCCGCCCTACAGACCCGGCGGAATTTCTCAGCATGGGACGCGCCACGCCCTTCGCGGGCGATATGCTGTACGGCATCAACCGCATGACCCTGTGGCACGGGCAGGCGGTATACTCTGCAACCGACGGAAAGGAGTCCGCACAATGAAGCAATCCCTGTTTACGGTTTTTTCAAACCGACTTCTGACGCCCGATGCGCGTCAGCCTGTCTGCGAAATGGTGCTGGAGGGCGATCTGACCCCGGCACCCGGCGCGGTCAACCGCCCCGGGCAGTTCGTAAACGTCCGGCTGGACGGGCTGTTCCTGCGCCGCCCGATTTCGGTCTGTGACATGGACGAGGCGGCAGGACGCCTGACGCTTGTATACAAAGTGGTGGGCGAAGGCACCGCGCAGATGCGCGATATGGTGCCGGGGCAAACGCTTGATCTGCTGACCGGACTGGGTAACGGCTACAACCTGTCGGTCAGCGGGGAGCATCCGTTGCTGCTGGGCGGCGGCGTGGGTGTCCCGCCGCTGTACGGGCTGGCAAAGCGCCTGCTCGCCGCCGGGCGGCAGGTCACGGCGGTGCTGGGCTTCAATACAGCCGCTGAGGTATTCTATGCCGATGAGTTCCGTGCGCTGGGCGCCGAGGTCGTACTGGCGACGGCGGACGGATCGGCGGGGGTGCGCGGTTTTGTCACCGATGCGCTCCCCTGCGTCCTACAGTTACGTGTACACCTGCGGTCCCGAGCCGATGCTCCGGGCGGTGTTCCGTAGCATTAAAACCGGCGGACAGTTCAGCTTTGAGGAACGCATGGGCTGTGGGTTCGGTGCCTGCATGGGATGCTCCTGCAAGACCGTGACAGGCTGGAAGCGCATCTGCCGGGAAGGTCCGGTGCTGGAAAAGGAGGAAATACTGTGGGAGAAGTAATGCAGACAGCGGATACCCGCACGGTACTGTGCGGCATTGAGCTGGACAATCCGGTAATCCCGGCAAGCGGAACCTTCGGGTTCGGATACGAATTCGCCGCGCTGTACGACATCAACTGCCTCGGCACCTTCTCCTTCAAGGGGACAACGCGCGAGGCACGCTTCGGCAACCCGACACCGCGCATCGCGGACTGCACGGCAGGCATGATCAACGCCGTCGGACTTCAGAATCCGGGGGTGGATGACGTGATTGCGCAGGAACTGCCCCGCCTGCAGGCGTGCTTCCGCAAGCCCGTGATGGCGAACGTGTCCGGCTTCTCGGTCGAGGAGTACGCCTATACCTGCGAGCGGCTGGGGCGTGAGCCGCAGGTCGGCTGGCTGGAGGTGAACATCTCCTGCCCCAACGTCCACGGCGGCGGCATGAGCTTCGGCACCGATCCCGCCGCGGCGGCATCCGTGGTGCGTGCCGTGCGCGCCGTGACCGACAAGCCGCTCCTTGTCAAGCTCTCCCCCAATGTGACCGACATTGTAACAATCGCCAAAGCCTGCGAGGCGGCGGGCGCGGACGGCATCAGCCTCATCAATACCCTTTTGGGTATGCGCATCGACAAGCGCACCCGCCGCCCCGTGCTTGCCAACCGGATGGGCGGATTCTCCGGACCAGCCATTTTTCCCGGTGGCATTGCGCATGGTCTATCAGGTCGCGGGCGCGGTCGGCATCCCCGTTGTGGGTATGGGCGGCGTCTCCTCCGCCTCTGATGTCATCGAAATGATGATGGCGGGCGCCTGCGCCGTCGAGGTCGGTGCCGCCAATCTCGTGAATCCCTATGCCTGCCGCGATATCATCGCCGACCTCCCCCGCGTCATGGATATGTACGGCATCCGTGCCCTGCGCGACATCATCGGCGCGGCACTGTAACGGAGCCGTCTACCGTCCCCGCCCCGCAGGGCGCCGGTGACATTTTCCCCCCAAAAAACCAACCCGGATTTCAGAAAACGGAGGATAAAACAATGGAAAAAGACGTAATCGTAGCCTGTGACTTCGACAGTGCCGGAGCGGTATTCACGTTCCTTGACCGCTTTGCAGGACGCGGACGCAAACCCTTTGTCAAGATCGGCATGGAGCTGTTCTACGCAGAAGGTCCCGCCATCGTCCGCGAAATCAAACGCCGCGGACACCGCATCTTCCTTGACCTTAAACTGCACGACATCCCGAACACCGTCCGCAAAACCATGGCGGTGCTGTCCGGGCTGGACGTGGATATGTGCAATCTCCACGCCGCCGGAACAATTCCCCATGATGGAGGCGGCTCTCGAAGGGCTGACCCGCCCGGACGGCAGCCGTCCCTTGCTCATCGCCGTAACGCAGCTCACCTCCACCGACCAGGCACACATGGAGCACGACCTGTGGATCCGGGAGCCGATGGAGGACGTGGTGCTGCACTACGCCGACAACGCGCCGCGCGGGACTGGACGGCGTGGTCTGCTCGCCGCTGGAGGCAGGGCGCGTGCATGAAACGTGCGGTGCCGGGTTCCTGACCGTCACGCCGGGCGTCCGGTTTGCGGACGGCGACCGCGGCGACCAGAAGCGCGTCACAACACCCGCCGAGGCGCGGGCGATCGGCTCGGATTTCATCGTCGTCGGACGCCCCATCACGGCAGCCGCCGATCCGGTCGCAGCATACGAGCGGTGCTGTGCGGAATTCCTCGGCTGATGGCGGACAGAATCGCCGCACGCCATACCGTCCTGTTTGATCTGGACGGCACACTGACAGACCCCCGTATCGGTATCACCGGGTCGGTGGCGTATGCGCTGGCAAAATTCGGGATCTCGGTGGACGACCCGCATCGGACACTGACTCCCTTCATCGGTCCGCCGCTCTTGGAGAGCTTTGAAAAATACTACGGTTTTTTTCACGGGACGAGGCGCGCCGCGCATTGGCTTACTACCGGGAATACTTTGCCCCGACAGGCATTTTTGAAAACACCGTGTACCCCGGCATCCCGGAAGCATTGCAGGAACTGCGCGCTGCCGGTCGGCGTCTGTGCGTGGCAACCTCCAAGCCGGAGGTGTACGCGCGGCGCATTCTGGAGCATTTCTCACTGGACTCCTGCTTTGATGCCGTCTGCGGCGCGACGCTGGACGAAACGCGGGTGCGCAAGGCGGACGTCATCGCCTACGCGCTGGAAACGCTGGGCACGGAGCCGGACGCCGCCGTCATGGTGGGCGACCGACTGCACGATATAGAGGGCGCACACGCCTGCGGACTGCCTGCGCTGGGTGTTACCTACGGCTACGGCTCCCGCAACGAACTGACGGCGGCGGGTGCCGATGCACTTGCCGACACGCCGGCGGACGCCGTGCGCGTTCTGCTGGGCAGGTCATCCTGACACCGCCGGAATCATCCACCCCCCAAAAATGACATCTCCGGAAGCCGGTCTTACAGAAAAAGCACAACAATACTGCATTATATTATAAAAAGAAGCGAGGAGAAAAGAACCATGACTGAACTGCAGAAACAAATCGCCACTGACCTCCTGTCCATCCGCGCCGTATACTTCCGCCCGGAGCAGCCCTTCACATGGGCAAGCGGCATCAAAAGCCCGGTATACTGCGACAACCGTCTCACCCTGACCGCCCCGGCTGTGCGCACGCACGTTGAAGAGGGGCTGGCACAGCTCATCCGCGAGAACTACCCCGACGCGCAGGTGCTCATGGGAACCGCCACCGCCGGCATCGCGCACGCCGCCATCACCGCCCACCTGCTTGGTATGCCCATGGGCTACGTTCGCTCCGGCAACAAGGATCACGGCATGCAGAACCGCATTGAGGGCAAGCTGGAAAAGGGCGCAAAGGTCGTTGTCGTGGAGGATCTGATCTCCACGGGCGGCAGCGTGCTGGAAGCGGTGGACGCCCTGCGCGAGGCAGGCGCCGAGGTGCTGGGCATTGTGTCCATCTTCACCTACGGCATGAAGAAGGGCGCCGAGCGGCTGGCGGCAGCGAACGTACACAACGTGTCGCTGACCAACTTTGACTGCATCGCCGAGGTGGCTGCCGAAACCGGCTACATCCGTCCGGCGGACGTCGCGCGCCTCCTGGCGTTCCGCCGGAATCCGTCCGACGAGTCGTGGATCCACGCCCACGAGGCGTGACCGGACGCGCACGCCGGAAGGGGGTACTGTCCGATGAACGGAAAACCGAGAAGCCTGTTGGCAATCGAGGATCTGTCGGTCGAGGAGATTGACGGACTGCTGCGTACGGCGCTGGACATCATCGACCGTCCCGCAGCCTATGCGGACGTCTGCCGGGGGAAAAAAAGCTGGCGACGCTGTTCTTTGAGCCGTCTACCCGCACGCGGCTGAGCTTTGAGGCAGCCATGTACGAGCTGGGAGGCAACGTGCTGTCAGTGGCAAGCGCTGCGTCCTCCTCCGCCTCAAAGGGCGAGAGCGTGGCGGATACGGCACGGGTCGTGTCCTGCTATGCGGACATCATCGCCATGCGGCACCCAAAGGAGGGTGCCCCGCTGGTGGCGGCGGCGCACGCGTCGGTGCCTGTCATCAATGCCGGGGACGGCGGACACAATCACCCGACGCAGACGCTGGCGGATCTGCTGACCATCTACCGCCGCAAGGGCAGCTTCGCGGGACTGACCGTCGGATTCTGCGGCGACCTGAAATTCGGACGGACGGTGCATTCGCTCCTGCACGCGCTGTGCCGCTACGCCGGGCTGAAGGTCGTGCTGATCTCGCCGGAGGAGCTGAAACTGCCGAGCTACGTCAAGGATGAGGCACTCCGCGCGGCGGGCGTCCCCTACGTGCAGACGACCGACCTGTCGGCTGTCATGCCGGAGCTGGACATCCTGTACATGACGCGCGTTCAGCAGGAGCGGTTCTTCAACGAGGAGGACTACCTGCGGCTCCGGGATCGCTACATCCTGACGCCGGAGAAGCTGAAGACCGCCAAGCCGGATATGTGCATCCTGCATCCGCTGCCGCGCGTCAACGAGATCTCCGTGGCGGTGGACGAGGATCCGCGCGCCTGCTACTTTGAGCAGGTGGAGAACGGAAAGTATATGCGCATGGCGCTGATTCTGATGCTGTTGGGGGTGAGGGTATGACTGTTGATTCCATACGGAACGGAATCGTGATAGACCACATCACGGCGGGGCGCGGCATGGAGCTGTACCGCCTGCTGGGGCTGGGGGAGCTGGACTGCCCGGTCGCACTGCTCAAAAACGTAACCAGCACCAAAATGGGACGCAAGGATCTCATCAAGATAGATGCGGACATTCCGCTGAACACCGACATTCTGGGCTATGTAGATCCCGGCGTGACCGTCATCACCATCCGCGACGGAGCGGTGGCGGACAAGCGGCAGATCGCACTGCCGGAACGCATCACTAATGTGATCCGCTGCCGGAACCCCCGCTGCATTACCTCTACCGAGCAGGAGCTGCCGCATATCTTCCGCCTGACCAACGCCGACCGCCGCGAGTACCGTTGCCTGTACTGCGAGGTGCGGGCGGATAAGACAGCGGCAGACACCTGAGAGGCTTTCCGGGCTGTTCCCACTGTCGCAGGGTTGTTCAGAAACTCGCAATGAGTTTTTGAACAACCCTTTTTTTGCTTTTCCGACCGAGCCCGGACCGCCGGAATACAGCCCTCCCGGGCGAAAAAGATGACTTTACACAGACTTTACAGAATCAAAACCCCGCTTTGATAGCGCTATTTTGCGAAACGCGCTATACTTGTGCCGTAATCCGGAAAGATGAAAAAGAAAGCAAAAAGGAGTTTGCGAAAATATGAAAAACGGTATCAAGAAAATCGTTTCGGCAGCGCTGGCAGGTCTGATGTGCCTGGGCGGTGCGGCGCTTGTTTCCTGCGGGAACAGCAATGAGAAGAACATTACGGTCGTTGTGCGTGAGCAGGGGAGCGGCACCCGGGAGGCGTTCGACAAGGTCGTCACCGACGGGACGCATTTCCTGGAGGAAAAGAACAGCGCAGGCAAGAAGGTGTACAACACCGCCTCCACCGCCGTCCAGCAGACCAAGACCGGCACGGTGCTGTCTGCCGTTGCGGCTGACAAGAACGCCATCGGGTACATCTCGCTGGGATCGGTCAACGACACCATCCGTGTGCTGAAGGTGAACGGCGTGGCGCCCTCCGAGGACACCGTCCTCTCCGGCGCGTACAAGATCCAGCGTCCCTTTGTGGTCATGACTCACAAGGGGCAGACGCTGACCCCCGTTACGGCGGATTTCATGAGCTACCTCAAGAGCGCCGCCGCCAAGGATGCCGCCGATGCCGCAGGGTGCATCTACCTGTCCGACACCGCCAAGCGTGCCAATGCGGGCGCGGAGGCAATCCCGGTTGTGAGCTTTGAGAAGCAGGCGAGCCTGCCCGAGGGCGGCAAGATCGTCGTGCGCGGCTCAACCTCCATGGAGAAATTCATCAATGCCGCCGCCAAGGCATACGCCGCCGTGTACGGTGTCAAGCCGGAGGATGTGTTCGACATCCAGCTGGAAGGCTCCTCGGTGGGACGCAAGGCGGCAGAGAATGATACGGTCGGCAATGTGATCGGGCTGTCCTCTGCGGCGGTCAAGCAGGACAACATCGACAGCTTCAATGTGTGTCTGGATGCGGTGGCTGTCATCGTCAACAAGGAGAATACGGCAGTTTCCGACCTGACGCTGGAGCAGCTGTACGCCATTTTCTCCGGCAAGATCACCAAGTTCAGCGAGCTGTCCAAGTAAGGGATCCTCTATGACTGCAACGAGACTGAAGGAAAGGATCGGAAAAAGCAGTCTTTGCGGCGGCGGCGGTCATTTGCGTGATCGCCGTAGTCGCCATTTTCGCGTTTCTGATCTACAAGAGCATCCCCGCCTTCGGCAAACTGGGCGTGTTCCGGTTCATGTTCGGTGACAACTGGTCGCCTGACCGCCTCGACACCTACGATTCGCCGCTCTCCGGAACCTACGGAATCCTGACCATGATCGCAGGCACGCTGACCGCTACGGTAGGCGCCCTGCTGGTCGGCGGCGTGCTGGGATATTTCACAGCCATCTTCCTGGCATTCTACTGTCCCCCTGCCCCCGCGCCGGGTGCTGTCCGCCGTCATCAATCTGCTGGCAGGCATCCCGTCGGTGGTATACGGCTTCTTCGGCATCGTGTTTCTTCTCCCTCTGCTGGCGCGCATCGCCCCCAACAACGGCAGCGGACTGCTGGCAACCTCCCTGATTCTGGGCATCATGATCCTGCCGACCGTCGTGTCGCTGTCACGCACCAGTCTGGAGGCAGTCCCGCG
Source organism: Oscillospiraceae bacterium (assembly GCA_022009675.1). Classification (GTDB taxonomy): domain Bacteria; phylum Bacillota; class Clostridia; order Oscillospirales; family CAG-272; genus CAMEON01. The sequence continues at coordinate 474,993 of CP091718.1, forward strand.
CTCCTACTACGAGGGATCGGTTGCCATGGGCGCCACGCACAGCGAGACAGTGTTCCGCATCATGTCCCCGGCGGCACGCTCCGGCATCACGGCGTCGCTGATTCTGGGCATCGGACGGGCTTTGGGCGAAACCATGGCAGTGGTAATGGTGGCAGGCAACGCGCCCGCTTACCCGAGCGGTCTGTTCTCCTCCTTCCGCGTGCTGACGGCGAATATCGTCATGGAGATGGGCTATGCGGGTGAAGTGCAGGAAGGTGCCCTGGTGGCAACCGGTGTGATTCTGCTGCTGTTCGTGCTGGCGGTGAACCTCCTGTTCGGCGCCATTTCCTCCCGCGCTGTCAGGCGGATTTCGTCCCGTCAGCCGCGCGGGAAGCGTCCGGCACGGGAGAGCCGTCTGCGCGGCTCTGCCGCGCGCCTTACGCGCCGCATCCGCGACTGGTTCGGTGCGCTGGGCAGCCGCATCCGCATCTGCCGCATCGGGCAGGGCGTGGCGGTCTTTGCCGGCGTGGCGGTCGCGGCGGTGCTGGTGCTGATTATCGGCTTCATTCTGGTCAAGGGACTGCCGTACCTTGTGCGCAATCCGTCGCTGATCTGGGGACGGTTTGAGTTCGGCGGCGAGAAAGTCACCATCCTGCCTGCCATCATCACGACGCTGTACGCGGTCGGTCTGAGCCTGCTCATCGCCGTACCGGTCGGCATCATGACAGCGGTATTTCTGAACGAGTATGCACGCCGGGACAATCCGCTCATCCGGCTCATCCGTTCCGCCATTGATATTCTGAGCGGCGTGCCGTCCATCGTGTACGGACTGTTCGGCATGATTACCTTTGTCAAGCTGTTCGGCGGCTCCAGCAGCATTCTGGCAGGCTCCCTGACCGTGAGCATGATGCTGCTGCCTACCATCGTGCGCTCGACGGAGGAAAGTCTGAAGTCCGTCCCGGATTCCATGCGGGAGGGCAGTCTCGCGCTGGGCGCCGGCAAACTGCGCACCATTTTTAAGATCGTTCTGCCCAGCGCACTGCCGGGCATCCTGTCTGCCGTGATCCTGTCCATGGGACGTGTCATCAGCGAGTCCGCGCCCTTCCTGTACACCATGGGCTCTGTCATCTCCGCGGTGCCGCACGGCGTATCGGACAGCGGCGCGTCCCTGGCGGTAGCGCTGTATCAGCTCTCCGGCGAGGGCTGGTACATGAACGAGGCATACGCGACGGCGGTCGTGCTGATCCTCCTCGTGCTGACGCTGAATCTTCTGGCGGAGCTTGCCGCCTCCCGCCTGTCCCGCAAGCTGAAAGGAGCAAGTAAGTAATGGCAAATACGGATATTCTGAGCAACCTCGAACATTTCGGGCAAAACATATCGGTGCGCGGCGCCGATCTCTGGTACGGCGATTTCCACGCCATCCGGGACATCAGCGTGGACATCCCGGCACGGCAGGTGACGGCGTTCATCGGTCCTTCGGGGTGCGGCAAATCGACCTTTCTCAAGTGCTTCAACCGTATGAACGACCTGGTAGACGGTTGCCGCGTATCGGGTGACTTCCGCATCGGGGACGTGGACATCTACGGCAAGATCGACATCAATGACCTGCGCCGCAACGTGGGCATGGTCTTTCAGAAGCCCAACCCGTTCCCCATGAGCGTCTACGACAACATCGCCTACGGTCCCCGCACCTTCGGTATCCGCAAGCGCGCGCTGCTGGACGGCATCGTGGAGGAATCCCTGCGCGCCGCCGCCATGTGGGACGAGCTGAAGGATCGGCTGGACAAATCCGCCCTTGGACTGTCCGGCGGTCAGCAGCAGCGGCTCTGCATCGCGCGTGCCCTTGCCGTCAAGCCCGGCATCCTGCTCATGGATGAGCCGACCAGCGCCCTTGACCCCATCTCCACCGGCAAGATCGAGGAGCTTTGCACCGAGCTGTGCAAATCCACCACCATCGTCATCGTCACCCACAATATGCAGCAGGCAACCCGTATCTCCCATAAAACCGGTTTCTTCCTCCTCGGCGAGCTGGTCGAGTTCGGCGACACCGACGACATCTTCACCGATCCCCACGACGAACGCACCGAGCGCTACATCACCGGTCGCTTCGGTTAAGCGCAGGAACGTTGGGGAGGTACCGGAGAAGCGTCGGGGGCTTCTTGAATGAAGCCCCCGAACCCCCAAGAACTTTTCCGAAACATGCTTTGGGCAAACCCTGCGTTCGTGCACGGTCAGCCGGGGTACGTTCCGGGGGATCCGGCGGCGTAAAAAAGCAGGGCGTCGCCTCTCAAGAACGTTCCAATGCCCCTTGTAAAACAAAACAACCTATGCTATAATGAAGGAGGACACACATATCATGTCCGCAAGAGTACAGTTTGAAGCAGAACTCAATGAAATGAAGGACGAACTGGTCGCCATGTGCCGCCTGACTGCCGATATGATTGCCAACGCCACCACTGCGCTGGTCAACTTCGACCGCGAACTGGGACGCAGTATCGGAGAGTCGGACAAAAAGGTGGACGAGTATGAGATGGATATCGAGAAACGCTGTATGCGCATCCTCATCCGCCGCCAGCCGGTCGCACGCGACTTCCGCGTGGTCTCCACGGCGCTGAAAATGATTACGGACATCGAGCGCTTCGGCGATCAGGCAAGCGATATCGGCGATCTGGTCTATACCATGCCCGGGGACACCTATATCAAGAAGCTGACCCACCTGTCTGCCATGGGCGAGCTGGCGGTCAGGATGGTGCGGGAAAGCGTCAATTCCTTCATCCGCAACGACGAACAGCTGGCGGATGAGGTCATCGCGCTGGATGATGCCATGGACGATATGTTCATCGCGGTCAAGGACGACCTCATTGAGCTGATCCGGCAGGACGGGGAAAAGAACGGGGATCAGGCGATCACCCTGATGATGGTCGCCAAGTATCTGGAACGTATCGGGGATCACGCCGTCAATGTGGCGGAGTGGACAAAATACAACGAAACGGGGGTACACCAAAAATTCTGATGAAAAAACCGCTGATTTACGTTGTCGAGGATGACGAAGGCATTCGCGAGGTGTACGAGGGCGCCCTGGAGGAGGACTATGACCTCCGCCTGTTCCCGGACGGAGCGGGCTTTTTCGCGGTGTTCGACACGGCACGCCCTGACCTTGTCATTCTGGACATCATGCTGCCGGACATGGACGGCTATACCATCCTGCGCCGCATCCGCGAGGCGGATGAGCGGGTGCCCGTCATCATCGTCAGCGCCAAATCGGACGAGATCAGCTTTGTCAAGGGGCTGAACAAGGGGGCGGATGACTATATGTCCAAGCCCTTCTCGATTCTGGAGCTGATGGCACGGGTGCGGGCGCGCCTGCGTGTCGCCAACCTGAACATTTCTGCCTCCGGCGGCTTCCGCATCGACCGCAACACCTACAAGGTATTCTACGGCGGCACAGACCTCGGGCTGACGCTCAAGGAGTACCGCCTGCTGGATCAGCTGATCAGCAAGGCGGGCGTAACTCGTCGCGCGCGAGGATCTGTTCCGCGAGGTGTGGGGGACGACTATATGGGCGAGACACGGACGCTGGATATGCATATCGCCACACTGCGGGGAAAAAGATCAAGGCGGCGGGTGGCGGGGATCCCATCGTCACCGTGCGCGGCATCGGGTACCGGTTCGAAGGATAAGGAGTACGGCATGAAAAAGAAAATATTCTGGCGCATATTCGCGCTGTCGGCGCTGTCGGTCCTGCTGGTTTTCCTGTTCGCCCTGTATGCGGTCAACCGCAACAGCCAGCACGTGGTGGAGGAACGCCTGATCGCGGAATCAGAGCTGTTGTCCTGCGTACTGAAGCAGCCGGATGACATCGACCGCCTGCGGGATTATACCGACCGGGACCAGTTCCGCATCACGGTCATTGACCGGGCGGGCAATGTGCTGTACGAGAACGGCACCGACACGTCCGCGACCGAGAATCACGCCGACCGCGCGGAGGTGGTCGCGGCGCTGGCGGGCAAACCGCACACGGTACAGCGCTACTCCGCAACGCTGGGGCACACCATGACGTACTACGCCCTGGCGACCACGCTGGACAGCGGGGAGACTATTGTCATCCGGCTGGCAGTACGGAGCAGTGAGATCGGCTCCTTCCTGCTGGCGGCTCTGCCGTTCCTGTTGCTGGCGCTGGTACTGGCGCTGGTGCTGTCCTCGCTGTTGGCTGGGCGCCTTTCGGCGCACGTGTCCGACCGGATAGGCAACGTGGCGCGCAGTCTCCGCTCGCTCAACGAGGGGAAGTATGAACCGCTCAGAACCGACAGCAGTGAGCCGGAATTCTATGCGGTCTATCAGGAGATCAACGAGCTGAACGGCAAGACCTGCGCACTGCTGCAGAAGCAGCAGCGCGACCGGGAACGCCTGTACGCCGTGCTGGACAACATGGCGCAGGGCATGATCGCCATTGATGCGGAGGAGAAGATCGTGTTCGCCAACAACAGTGCCCTGCGCTTTCTCGGCGGGACGCTGCAGGACATCGGGCGCCCGCTCAACTACCTGCTGGAGGATCCGGAGCTGTGCCGCCGGATACGCGAGAGCGGCAGTACGGACGCGATGTTCGACTATCCGTTTGAAGCCTACGACTTCACGGTGGCTGTGCGCCACCTGCGGGACGAGGCGCCCTCCGCGGGGGTAGCCGCCATCGTCATCCTGACCGATTCCACCAACGAAAAAAAGATTGCACGGGAGAAGAGCGATTTCTTCGCCAATGCATCTCACGAGCTGAAAACGCCGATCACGGTCATGCAGGGGCTGTCCGAGCTGTTGCTGGCGCGTCCGGGGCTGGACGACACCTCCCGCCGGGACGCAGACCGCATCCATCGGGAGTGCCTGCGCATGGCGGATCTGATTGCGGATATGCTCCGTCTGAGCGAGCTGGAACAAAGCGCCGACAGCGGGGACAACCGCACGACCTTTGATCTGCACGCCGTGGTGGATGAATCACTGGCGGAGCTGAATGCCCGCATGGAGGCGCTGAATCTGACGGCGCGCGTCACGGGCAACGGCAAGGTATCCGCCGATCCCAAGAAAATATATGAGCTGGTCAACAATCTGCTTTCCAACGCGGTCAACTACAATAAGCCGGGCGGGCGCATCGACGTCACCGTCAGCGAGACAGCCGGGCACACCGTGCTGACTGTCCGTGACACGGGCATCGGCATTGCGCGGGAGCATCTGCCGCGCCTGTGTGAGCGCTTCTACCGGGTGGACAAATCCCGCTCCAAGAGCACCGGCGGCACCGGATTGGGGCTTGCCATCGTCAAGCACATCTGCGCTCTTTACGATGCCGAGCTGAAAATCGACAGCGAGCCGGATGTCGGCACGACTGTGACGGTTCGGTTCTGAGGTGCAGGCGCAAACGAGCGACACGCGTTCCTGCGTCATCATCAACAAAAAGCGTTACGAAAAAGCGCGGGCGGTATAAACCGCCCACCAGATTACTGACAAAGGTCTCAGGACTCTCGTTCTGAGACCTTTGTCGTACTTTACAAGTATTCGTATAAGTGATATAACAGATGTAAGTGCCACTTACAATCCCGATTTATTATATCATAAATCTTCCCGTTTTTCAATCTCCATCGCGCAATAAGCTTTGAAAGGAACACCGCCGAGTGATGGGTTATCTCGGCGGTCATTATTTTATTCGTTTCTGTCTGCTGTGCAGAAGGCTTCTGCCGCCAACCGCATGGCGATTTTGAATCCGGCAGTAAAGGCTTCGCGTTCGGAGATGCCGTTCAGCTCGATTTCTGTGGCGCAGTACTTTTCAAGCAGTTCTTTCTGCTCATTTGAAAGGACTTCGAGCAATTCGGCTTTGTTTTGGGATTGGCTGTGCTGCAGTTCACGGTATTCCTGATTGTTTGAAATATGGATCGGTATTTTTAAAAAAGCAGGGACGAAAAAAACGGGAGAAATCTCTCGAAATCTCCCGTTTTCCGCCGTTTGGTTTGCCAAAGGGCTGTTTTCCTTGTGCGGATCAATTTTGATCACACAACATGGGGCATCACTACAAAACCGATGCACACCGCACTTTTTTTCCAAAATCGAGCCGGGCTATTTTTGTGTTTTTGGATAGACCTCTCCCTTGGTGAAACAGGGGCTTGCAAGTGACCGCGATCTTCCGGGGTGACACTCCATGCTTGCAAACGAGGTCTATGCAGATAGGTAATAGCGGAGGCGAAATGTAAGATTGTTACGACAGATTATTCACGATAGCAAATAGCTCAAGAAAACGAGTTTCCTGATTCAAGAATTGAATTCCGGGTGTAGATAATTTGTTTAGCAACATCTGCTTTATGTTTTCTTTAGGCAATGACGTAATCACTTCGGTTTCCCTTATGACAGGTGATTTGATATGGCTACGTTGCAAAACTTTTTGTCCCGTATATGTGCTGTAAAGATCAATATAATACATAACGGATTTTTTTCTACGGCACCCATTGCCTTTGAGGTTTCGCCTGTTGCAAGATATGCTTCTGCTAATAGCAAATAACAGTCTCCCGAATCAAAATCATGATATGAAAGAGGAATTTCATCTTTGAATATTACACTCATAACCTCGAAAAATGTTTCGTATACAGCAATAGCATCCTTATATTTTCCGTCGTTGTAGTATGTTTTTCCAAGTCGCGCAATATCATTTTCGAAAGCTTGCAGCGTATAGTCAATATTGCTACAAAGACATATTGCGGTTCTTTTGTAATCAGCCATGTATTCATTAACGATTGCCATATTGGAATACACGGTTAAATCGGCGCGAGGGGGAAGTTTCTTGCTTCGTTCGACGCCAAATTAAATTTTCCTTGTGTACAATAAAGAAAAAAACCAAGACTTGACGAGCAGATAAAATATCGGTGATATTTTTTTCGAATTTGCTATAATAAAATTCGCTTGACGAATCGTTTCAGATGCAATTTCTTTGGCTCGTTTTTTTCAGCATAAATCCATCCGTTTTTCCGGCAATGAAAGCGAAACGCCGAGATTCATACAATTGATCATAATGATCAGATTGTTAGGATATTTCTTCAACCCGTCAAGCAAAATATCATACGCGTTCAAATACGATACAACTTCACCGTATTTTTCTACACCACCGGCGTGTTGAACAATTTTCCACGCTTCTTCATTTTCTGTTGTGTCGGCAATGCCAAACAACACATCTGTACTAACACCGAATATTGATGCAAGCGGAACAACCTGCGATATATCCGGCATCCCCGTATCATTCTCCCATTTTTGAAACTGCTTGATAAGTAACCCCAAGCCGTTCAGCAAGCTCCTCTTGCGTAAAACCGTTTTTCGTGCGCAGAGCTTTGATGATCTGCCCCATTGTAGATGTCATGATATAACCTCCAAGTAGAATACTTCGGTACCGTGATTATATTGTAACACATACCTTGGAAAATAAGAAGCTACTTAAAAACGAATTGTCCTCAACTTTGCGTTGAGTTTATGATATCACAAATTAATGAATCAGTCTATGCATTAGTCCGAATCTGTCTACAGCCCCCATACAGCTACACATGCGTAGAAAGCTACTTATTGCATGTAATAGAGAATCATTTTTTTGTGTTTTTATCTGTTGCAAGACAGAAATATATCGGATTGTCGTTTACCTAATCTCGTGAGTTCAAATCCGGACAATTTGAGGAGGGATCAATTGTGTTTGTAAACAATTTGTGAAGCGGCAGCTTTTTTACACTGTCCGGCTCTGCTTTTGCAAGTCCGAATCCAGCCACAAAGTCGATTGCTTTCGGGAAGACGCAAAAAAGCCCTTTTCGTGAGTCCGAGTCCGTACACAGCATCGAAAAGGGCAAAAGGGATCTATGAAACTCCGAAAAAATGCAGGGTCGAAAAAACGGGAGAAATCTTTCGAAATCTCCCGTTTTCCGCCGATTGGCTTGCCAAACGGCTGTTTTCCTTGTGCGGATCAATTTTGAACGCACAACATGGCAGGGGCAGGAGGATTCGAACCCGCGACCCACGGTTTTGGAGACCGGTACTCTACCAGCTGAGCTATACCCCTGTGCGACGCCAGTATTATAGCACACATCCGGTAAAAAAGCAAGGGGTTTCCCGAAAAATCAGAAAACTTTTTTGCGTACAGATTGCCCAACAGGAGCCGGAAGCGGGCGATCGGCAGAGGAAGGTCTTCCGGAAAATACGGGCGGCGTATCCTGTACAGACAAAGATCCGAACTCTTGTCAACCGACAAAAGTCCGGATCCTATACTGGTGGAGATAAGGGGAGTCGAACCCCTGACCTCTTGAATGCCATTCAAGCGCTCTCCCAACTGAGCTATACCCCCGTGAAGCATCGCGTGACTGTCCACTGCCATGCAACGCCCGGTTATTATATCACACGGCAGACGGTTTGTCAAGAGCTTTTTGGAAAAAGTTAAAAATTGATTCTGCGTTGTAAAGAGATATGACCCAAAAGGAAGAAAAATGAATAAAGATATGGTGGCAATGTGCCCTGAAGCCTCGGAACGGAGCCGTAGGCGCAGTGGAGAGGCTTCAGGGCGCGGGGGAGACTAAGGCGCCCAGCTTCTCCCGGAGAAGTTGGATCGGACTTTTCCTGCCGAGCGTGCGCATGGTCTTGTTGTTGCTCCATTCAAGATGTGCCTTGAGCTTTTCATTCAGTTCTTCTACGCTGCAAAAAAATGCTCCCAATCGTAAAAAAATACCGTTGGTCGTTGCGGTGACTGCGCTCCACCTTGCCATTGTGCCACGGCGTTCTCGGCGGAATCAGAATATGTTTGATACCCCATTTCTCCAACAGCTTATCCACCAGATTTTTCTTGGTTTCACTGACGAATTTGTAAGTATAGCAACTTCCAAAATAGCAGCCACCCTTGACAATTGCAGCAAAAGGTGGTACAATATGTCACAGGGTGATGAGAAAAATGGGCAAAATGCTACACAATGAAGGGTAGAAAGCAGCTGCTGAACGACGAGGACAAACAACACATATCACGCCGCAGGCATAGAGCTGCGGTATCTGCCGCCGTACAGCCCCGATATGAATCCGATTGAGATGCTGTGGTCGAAGGTAAAGGCGCTTTTGCGCATCAGTCAACGGGATTGCGTCGGCTGGCTTAAGGTCGATGGATATTGCCTGTAATTTTGGGAATTGCCATAGAAAGGTTATAGTTCTGGATATTCGATCGTGGAATTGTTCAAACTGTTCGTCTATCTTAACAAAATAAAATTGAAAGGAACCATATGAGCCGAAAAACAGTTCTTATCATTCTTTACGCTGTACTGATTCTCATAATCGGAGCATCTATTGCACAGGTAATTATTGAGAAAGCAGTAACATCCGAAATAATCGTTCGCACTGTGATTCCGTTGGGACTTTGTGCTGGAGCAATCGCAAAAGTCAGAATGGGAACGGGAGGTCAACTTCGGAGTAAATTGTTTTACGAAACAGAATATCAAAGTGAGATTCGAACCGCTTTTTACCGGTCAGGGACAGCAAATATTGCGCAGCAAACTTCTCAGAGCAATTCGGCTTTATAATGAGAATTACTTAGATAAATCTGTAAAAGCAACTTCAAAATTTGTTACCGTATTGCCAGTTTACAGATGATTACTGTGCCGTTCTACTCTTTTTTTAGGACTTATATATACCGATATGGAGTTGCCCAAGCTGGCTGAGGATACTTACTACGAATTATTGCGTCATGATCAGAGCAGAGGAGCAGTTTGGTCTAATCTTGGATTATTATTCAAGAGTCAAGGCAAACATCGGGATGCACTTGCTTGTTTTGCAAATGCGCTGAAATATGATCATCCAAAGGCTACCATCTATCATAATATTGCCGCAACATATTTTTCAATCGGAGCATTTGAATTGGCAATTGAATATGCCAATACTGCTCTTGATTTGAAATCCAATTTTCGTCAGCCTTCCGATTTGCTATGTATGATCTATTATCTGCAACAGGATGAACCCAATTGTAAAAAAATATTTTTGAGTTGTCGGTTGCAAATGGAAGTGATCCCAAAGATCTTAAAGACGTGTTGGAAGTTTTAAAAAAGAGAGGGTTTACACCTGAATTTTCCATTCCTCTCTCTCAGGAATTTCGTGAAGTGGTAAGCCGGTTGTATATTCAAACCGCGATTCCGTTTTTCCCACATTGTGATTCCGGATGAAGCAAAACATCCGGTGAATAGCCGCATTGGAGGGGCATCTCTCGGAGAACCGCCATTGGATCATAACGGAATGCCTATGCGTTTGCTCTGTCTGATCGATTGTTCCGAGGTTCACAGTGTTCCGGATTTTCCGACCACAGGTATATTGCGCTTTTTCATTGCCGACAATCCTGAATACGGTGCAAACTTTGATGCTTTGAATGTGCAACATAATTTTCGGGTTCTATATACCGATGGTTCAGATCAGTTGCCGGAAGTTCCCGTTCCCGGTAAAAGCGATACATTTCCAATCAAGGGATGCTATCCAATCATGTTTTTGCCGGATGTGCAAGGTGTATCAGATGAGGATTACCGGTTCCAGGATACATTAAATCGTTTGCTTCGTGATGAGGGGGAGCCTGATTTCAATCAACTGCCTGAGAATGTACAAGGTGCTATATGTATGAGATGTCACTCCGAGGGACACCGCATAGGGGGCTACCCACACTTTGCGCAATCAGATCCACGCCAGAGCAAAGAGGAATATCAGCGATATGATACACTGCTATTGCAGATTGATACACACGACATCGGAGAGGATGTGAAAATTATGATCGGAAACAACGGTGTAATGAATTTTCTGATTCCGCATGAGAAGTTAAAAGAGCATGATTTTACAGATATTCTGTATACATGGGATTGCTATTGACGGAAGAAAAACCCAAACAGCTATCGCAAATGCGGTAACTGTTTGGGCTTTTTTATAGCAACTTCCAAAATAGCAGTCACCCTTGACAACTGCAGCAAAAAGTGATACAATATGTCACAGGGAGATGAGAAAAATGGGTAAAATGCTGCACAATGCGGGGTAGAAAGCAGCTGCTGAACGACGAGGACAAACAACACATATCACGCCGCAGGCATAGAGCTGCGGTATCTGCCGCCGTACAGCCCCGATATGAATCCGATTGAGATGCTGTGGCCGAAGGTAAAGGCGCTTTTGTGCGTCAGTCAACGGGATTGCGTCGGCTGGTTTAAGGTCGATGGATATTGCCTGTAATTTTGGGAATTGCTATAATGTGAAGGAGAGCCTATATATGGATTCTATTATTGAACAAGTATTCATATACGGAATCATTAGCACTGTTATCGTAATTGCCATGATCGTTGCAACACTGGTATTCGTTAGATGGGCATTGAAAGATAATAAGCATTTCCAACTGATCTTTACATTTTTGTATTGCTGTTGCTATTGTTATAACAATGGCTTTAGGAATCGCGCTATCTAAAAATTATTCTTGATATGCATAATGAAGATTATATTACTTATAATGGCGAATACATCGAACGCGGTGGCGGACAAAAAAGTTTGAAAACTGTGGTCGTATACGACGACCATGGAAAAGAGATAAAACTATTGAGAACCGGCGCAGGCGAGACGGGTGTCTATGAGGGAACCGTAATATATGGCAGACGCTCAAAAATTATTGTCAAATATAGCGGCTCACCGAAATCTGATTAGAGTGTGTTTCTAAACGCAATCGTTTGAAAGGAATCGAATAACATCTTGCAAAAATCGCTCGTATCGTGTATAATACGTGTATAATATGATTACGACAAAGATAATCGAGGGGAGCGCAAAGATGGCAAGATGATACACCGATTTCTACCACTACAAAGAAAGGCATCTTGTTGAATGTTTTTTCGTGAAGATCAAAGATCATCGCAGAATCGCTATGCGCTTCGAAAAGCTCGCTTGCAGATTCCTCGCTTTCATTCATTTGGCGGCTACTCTGCTCTGGCTTGCATAATTTCGCCTGCTGATGACTTTGGGAACACACTCTAGTGTATACCAATAGGGGGCACGATGACAGATTGGGTAAATGCTGGATCGAGTTCGATATGGACTCAAGCTGTTAAATCTGTTGTTGTGAAGTGGGATGGTGTAAGCTGATGATTAATATTGACTATATATTGAGTTTGCTCGATTGGAATAATTCCGATGAAGAACAAGAAAAAGGAGTAAAGCTGGCGAAAGATATTAAATGTATCAGTGCATTTATACAACCTGGACATCCATATGGGAAAAATATTTGGGATAACTGTGCCAGGATCTTAGCAGAAAGAGGCGATAAAGAGTTAGAACCACATTTAATTGAATTATTGGAGTGGTTACAAGATATGAATTGGCCGGGAGCTTTCTGTATACTTGACAGACTGCAAAAATATGAAGATATAGACTCTTTGAATAAAAGCTTAATGATATGTCTTAGAAAAGCAAAGATGCTTAATGATGAAACATGGGAATGCAACTTAAATATGCTGTTACAGAATCGCCATTAATCAAATAAGGGTTGGGAACTTTTCAGTAAGACTGCGTTGGACTGCCCCAACGCAGTGCCTGTTAACTTGTGTACCTGGTAGTATATTGGGGTATATTGAATGTTATTGTTTCGTACATATACAATAACATTTCCATTTACTGCATTATATTGGCATTGAATTTTTGGACAAATAGGTGAATATATGAGAAAGTGCATTTTTAACATTTATAATATTGAGTTTAATAGTTTTGACTGGGCGTGTTTCCGATCCGGCAACATATTATTTTGATTCTGACGATCTAATTGCTAATACAGTAAAAAAATTGAATTGGTGGAGTGTGAAAATGAAAAAAACCGGAGATGATAGAAATAAACGAAAAAGAATACTACAAATTTTTGATTACAATACGGTTGAGGTGATTGATGATTTGGATCATCGTCAATTTGAAAAGCTTCATTGTAAAAATTATCATCCATAACATTTCATAAAGAAAAATTTTTTTCTGTAAGTAAACCGATCGGAAAAGCATTGATTTTTACATCAAAAAAACGGGGATATGCTTGTACTTTCTTGTACATTAATTGATGGTATATGCTATAGTTTTGTATCTAAGTTTGATTCAAATAATAATTATATAACACATATTGCAAGATTTGCGGATAGGCCACAATTTGAATCCTTATTGGACGCATACTTCGTTTGACGGACTTGTCGCTACTGTTCAAGCCGGTTTGCGCCATAATGATGGATTCGGAATCGGAGCTGAAGCTGCTATTGGTATATTTCCGACAGAAGATGGCGGTATGCAATTTGATGCACGAGCTGGAGTTTCACCCGGCATATTTGGTTGGGGCTTTATTGTTCGAGTAAAAGTTCCGGGTTAATAGGAGATATATATGATAGTTGGAAAAAAGCATGTTAATAACGCTATTTTTTATACGATATTCAAAAAGCATTATTGTCCGGCATGTGGAACTAAATTGACTCGTGTTAAAACTTCAAAAATAGTTAATTCAAGGTCTCCGGAAGCTAAGAATTATGATTTTACATTGGGTGATTCGTTTATGGTTGGCGATGTAGAATTTATTTGGAAAGAGTTTTATTGTCCGACATGCAAAAAGAATTCCGATCGATGAAATGAGACGAATTGAAAAAGAGTAAAAGGAAAGATAAGTAAAAAAAGCAATGGCACAATAAAAATACATTTATGATGCCAGTCCGTTTTATGTGCACTGGAAAAACACTTTTTGTCCTAAATGTGGGGGAAAATTAGAATTACTGTATATAAGTGAAATTGTAAACTCTTATTCCTCAGAAGCAAAAGATTATGATTTTTCAGTAGGAGATACTTTTTTTGTGGGTGATGTTGAATTTAGAACAAGATATTTCCATTGTCCTAAATGTCTGCTTGATATTTCTTTTCAAGCAATGAAGAGATTCGAAAAAGACAAGCGAAAAGAGCAATGTTATCATACCAGCAAGCAACGCCTTTTGGGGACAAAAGGCAGTTTGTTGGGATAATCCCAAGCCCTTAAAGGTTTCAGGAGTACACCTGACAAGTTTTGCTTTTGTGGTATCACAATGGCGATGCTTGCCGGTAGACAACATTTTGTTTCATCAGGTAACCACCCGAAAAGTCACAGTCCCGGAGGGGATGACCCTCTGGGTACATAACAGAACCCAACCGACACCGGGCTGTACTATCTGCAAAGCCGGTACTATAACCCGCAGTGGGGACGGTTCTTGAATGCGGACGCGACTCTATACGAAGGGTTCCTTGGATTAAATCTATATTTGTATTGTGAAGACAACTCAATTATATATGTCGACCCGACAGGCGAAATTGCCATCGTAGACGATTTAGTGTTCTGGGGAGGGGCCGCAATCATATCACTGGTATTTCTTGCTGTTGCAAGTCCTATGATAGTAGATACTGTGGAGTATATAACAGAGGGTGCCTATCAATTAGCCATTGACGCAATTAACGTTATTGATACAATCAATGACATGACATTGCCTACAGTACCACCAACGATGAAAAAATTACTATCGATTCTTCGTTGACAACTGAAAAAAAGAGCTGGACCAAAAAGGAAAACCTGGTAGAAAGAAACAAGGACGAGAAATAAATGAAAAAGAGAGGGAAAAAAATTTCAAATTGAGAAGTGACAAAGATCCTAATCGTCCCATGAAAAAAAGCACACACCAGGAAGAGACCACAAACATGCTAAAACAATTATTCCGTATATCAATCACAATACGAATAATGGTGAACTTACAATACGATGGAGTGATTAATACATGAAAGACTTATGGCAAATCGAAAGTGATGAGAACAAAAGCATATATCTGCATTTTACAGGCGAAGTAAATATGGACTTGAGAAAGGAAATTCAATCTTTTTTACGGTGGATCAGGAAAAAATATGTATTTCCGAAAAAATTGAATGTTTACATCACAGATGAAGCGTATGTTCTTACGTTTATAGATGAAGAACTGGTAACAGCAAGTATATTCTTCCCGGATAACGAAAAAGAAAATCCATTAATTCGTGTCTCTACCGGGGATTATTCTTCGACGTTGAATGAAAGAGGGCGATTTATTGCAGTATGCTCTATACTGGCGTCTATAGCTCATGAGATAACACACTACTATCAATGGTTAAGAAATGCAAATGGCCCATTTGATGAGAAACAGGCACGAAGCAAAGCAATACGAGTTGTTTACAAATACCTTGATGATACTCAGAAATCATTGCTTTAGTTGCAACAATTCGCAAAAATTTTTAATTATAGCAACTTCCAAAATAGCAGTCACCCTTGACAATTGCAGCAAAAACCGGAGCATCCGTTCTATGCCCCCGAGAAGGGTTGGACAAGCGCAATTGACCTCAGAGCCGGTGATATTCTCGTCATGCTCAATGGCGAGTATGTCGTTGTCGAACAGGTTCAGCATGAGCTGCTGGAAAGCCCGGAGACAACATATAACTTCGAGGTTGAGGACTTTCATACTTATTATGTCGGTGACATATCTGTTTTAGTACACAATGCTTGCAAAGCCGCCAAAAAAGCAGGATTACCGACAAAAGGAAAAATTAGGAAAACACTGATTAATGTAGACCTTACAAAAATATTCAAAAAGTAGTATAATAGAGGAAAGCAAAGCAAGGCAGGTGTGCGGTATGAAAGATCAGATACCATTGACGGATGTTGAATACGGAAACCGGAAAAAGACGACGAAGCGGGAGGAATTTCTCAACAAGATGGAAGAGATCATCCCGTGGAAAGCATGGGTAGAAATGATCAGACCGTACTATCCGAAGGGAGAGCATGGGCGACCTGTTCGGGGTATCGAGACGATGCTACGGATGTATCTGATGCAGACATGGTTCAACCTGTCCGACGAAGGGACAGAGGACGCCATATATGACAGCTACGCCATGCGTAGTTTTTCCTTGGCATAAATTTTATGACGGAACAGGTTCCGGATGCGACAACCTTGCTGAAGTTCCGAAACAGGAGGATGTCATAAAGGATGAACACCTGTCCCAAATCGATTACCGCATTTGTAAGCGTCCCTCCAGCCTGAAAAACATCCAAAGACTATGAGGGGATCAACTGGGAAAAAGCAAATGGAAAATCGTATCTCGTCGATTCGCTGTTGGGGATGAAAAAAACCGGCTCAGGCGGTGCTTGCGTGGCTGTTTTTTTCGACTTTTTGCTTGTGATCCTTGATGTTTTATTCATCATTTTATGCATGATTGAATGTTCGGGAGATTTGGAGGCGAGTTATTCAGCAGTTCCGTAGAAGGAGGTACAGTATATGTTTTTGACCGAAAACAGCATTCAGGATATTTTTCTGACGGGAAACCTTAAAAATTCTGCTTTAGCTGAAGAATTTCACAAGCAACTTCATGAAAAATACAAAATTCAGGTCTTTGTTTCATATTACTGCGAGGAAACACAAAATTCTCTGACATTATTGGTTCGTACAGACGATCAATCAACTATTCGTGTTTCTCAAAACCATAATTTATCATTTCACGACGATGAAATGGCAGAATCGTTTTTTTCCGGATTCTTTATCCGATTATGGAACGATATTCAATTTCGTATCACCGGGTATTACCGAGAAAACAAACCCGAAAGGAACATCATGATGGAATATTTCCGATCTTTACAACTGTTCAGATCGAGTCATTTGATGCAATCGGCAAGTGGCATATCACGGTGAACACCTGCCATTTTCGTGCATTTGCATCTGTTCGCTGCGAATATCCTTCCATCGTCAAAGTTCTGCCATATCCTACAAGCGAGGGCTATTCTCATCTTGTTGTAATCAATGGTTTGCTATCACAGAAACAACAGGATCAGATTCAGCATCGGATGTTCTCCTGCCTTCAAAATTATGATCATTTTCACATTTTTACGGAAAGCAGTTATCATCCTGTATTCAAATGTTTGAATGACATACCGCCGGAGGAATTGTCAAGGCTGCAATCAGAAATTGTGTAGTAAAGGAAAAAAATGGAACAGATTGAACTTTCCCGACCGGATATCCGAGCAGTGATTCATTCCGGTCGGGCAGAGCAAAGCCCACTTGCCGCCTCTTTCATAAAAAAGGTGATGTATCAGTTTGATATTGAAATTGTTGCTTGCTATGCAGAATCCTATGAAAGCATGGTGATTCCGAAAACAACGCAAAAGCATGGGCTGTTTCGAAAGCCAACATCGGCAAAAACTTCCGGAGCATCCTGAATTTGAACGATCGCTGTTTGTGACGGTTTATGTGAAAGAGACCTTCTCAAAATGCAACAATTTGATAATGGATGGAATGAAATTACAAATCATGTCATTGTTTTTGCAAACACTGGAAGAATTTCATGTGTCCGTTCCATATCCCAGATTGCTCACTCTGGAGGAACAGCAAGCATATGGATTTGTAGGTCAGCATCCGGATCAGCGTGACAGCAGCCGGATTATTCATCCAAACGAAGTACCAATGCAAAAAAATGTATTGAGTGTAGAATCTTTTGTCGGTCTTGCTTTGTGGCATATCTATTCGGATAGCTGCAGAGCAATTCAAAGATATTTGCGGGAACAAAAAAATTACCCGTCAATCCGGGTGTTCTGCCACTGGGACAAAGAACAAGAACAGGAAACACTTTGGCTGTGCTTTTCGTTTCGGTGGGAACTGGAAGAATTTTTAACCCGTCCTGATGCTTTGGAAATTCGTCATGCCTGTATGCAACGCATCCAAAAACATGACAAATGGGGATTGGTAAATGATGAAACCTATCACCCACTTCTGAAAGTTTGGAGTGAATTGGATTCCGAAACAAGATCCAATTTAGCAAGAGATGATCAAAATGATGTATAGAGGCTCTGTTAAGAATTTTCTGTAAAAGGGGCAATTTATCGGCAAAGAGCGTATATTTTTAGGGAAACACTGATTAATGTCAGTCTTGCAAAAATATTCGAAAAGTAGTATAATAGAGGAAAGCAAAGCAAGGCAGGTGTGCGGTATGAAAGATCAGATAACATTGACGGATGTTGAATACGGAAACCGGAAAAAGACGACGAAGCGGGAGGAATTTCTCAACAAGATGGAAGAGATCATCCCGTGGAAAGCATGGGTAGAAATGATCAGACCGTACTATCCGAAGGGAGAGCATGGGCGACCTGTTCGGGGTATCGAGACGATGCTACGGATGTATCTGATGCAGACATGGTTCAACCTGTCCGACGAAGGGACAGAGGACGCCATATATGACAGCTACGCCATGCGTAGTTTTCTTGGCATAAATTTTATGACGGAACAGGTTCCGG
Organism: Oscillospiraceae bacterium; assembly: GCA_022009675.1. Classification (GTDB taxonomy): domain Bacteria; phylum Bacillota; class Clostridia; order Oscillospirales; family CAG-272; genus CAMEON01. Next base: position 493,303 of record CP091718.1, read on the forward strand.
ATGCGACAACCTTGCTGAAGTTCCGAAACAGGAGGATGTCATAAAGGATGAACACCTGTCCCAAATCGATTACCGCATTTGTAAGCGTCCTTCCAGCCTGAAAACATCCAAAGACTATGAGGGAATCAACTGGGAAAAGCAAATGGAAAATCGCATCTCATCGATTCGCTGTAAGGTAGAGCACGCCTTTCTCATAGTCAAACGGGATTTCGGGTATAGGAAAGTTGCATACCGTGGCATTGCCAAGAATATGAACCGGTTCCATGTTCTGTTCGGGTGTGCCAACCTGTTGATGTGCATCCGGACCGGGCGAACCGAACAGTTCCGGAATAAACAAGTTGCGCCTATAGCGGGATAACTATGCCCATTTGAGGGTAATTCCCCCTCATTGGGGATGAAAAACCGGCTCAGGCGGTGCTTGCGTGGCTGTTTTTCGACTTTTGCTTGTGATCCTTGATGTTTTTATTCACCATTTTATGCATGATTGAATGTTCGGGAGATTTGGAGGCGAGTTATTCAGCGGTTCCTTAGTGATTAATCTCGCAAGAGGTTTCTTCTTATACTTATACTCAGTGTTTGCGTGCTTTTGCATACTCTTGAACTCTATAAAGAAGCGATTCAATTGAAAAATCCATATGCAATAATTTTAGTATACACTTTCATTGATCAAACTCTTATATAAAGATCATTCATATGGTGCAACAGCAACTTCTTTCCATACCTCGATAAACAGATGCCGTTTCTGGGCTATTTTTCTGCATGTCAGCAAGGCTGAGTTCTGTCCCAATGTGCATATAATAATCATACCCGGGTTCCCATATAAAGTCTTTTGCGATTATTTGTCCCCAGCAGTATTCTCTCATGCAATCCCGAATAAATTGACGCACCGATTCAATATTCAGCGTTTTGTTTTTTTCGCCAGCAACGCTTCTTTCCTGGCTCGATATAAGCTATTTTTACCTCTTTGATGCTGGAGCTTTCAATGACATCAACAACAAAATCGATGTATTCGGTTTCCACACGCTCATATTCCGGCATTGTCAGTTTAGCACCGTTATAAACAGTTCCCACATCATAGATAGAAGTCCATTCCTCCCTTTGGTATATACCATCAACACGATAAAGCGGGTTATACTTGGATAATCGAAAATAGTTCATTTTTAACCTCCTATACGGATATCAAGCCATCTACTAAAGGTTCCAGTTCTTGTTTCCCTTCTGAGTAAGTTCTTTACAGAACTTGCGGCTTTCCACACTCCTCCGCTATGAGAATCGACATCTCTGGCTATGTATCTCATTTTAGAAGAAGCTTTCGGATTTACAAATACTTCTTATGCCCATGAGATAATTCCTTAGTGGGAGAATACCCTAATTGTGAAGCCACCTTTCTTACCTCTCCGTCAGTTGATATCTTTTTTTAAATTATCACATGCATTATGTGCAAGAATGGAATATTTGCCTACATAATAAGTATGATAGTCCTCAACCTCAAAGTTATATGTCGTTTCCGGGCTTTCCAGCAGCTCATGCTGAACTTGTTCGACAACAACATACTCGCCGTTAAGCATAACGAGAATATCGCCAGCTCTAAGATCAACCGCGCTTGTCCAACCCTTTTTGGGGACATAGAACGGGTGCATAGGCGTGCAGGTAATCTCCTCATCGGCTACCTTTACACGGAATCAAACTTATGGGATACGCAATCCCCCGGATTTTAAGTGACCCCCTGCCCAAACCATATAAATATAGTTTTGGCAGGGATTTTTATTGTGTGTTTCGAATTAGCACACCACTTTTATATCAAAAAACAGTGTGCTAAAGTTTTATGACACGGTCACTATAACAAGTGCGAAATTTTTGTGGGTATAAAATTGCTCCATGGAAAAAATCGTCTTATTCACCGTTTTTACAATTCGCGCGTTCTACATAGTTTCTTATATAATTGGATTTTTCGGTATGTCTGTTGTCAAGGCAGTATAAAATATTATAACACAGAGATGGAGTCAGCATATTTTTTTCCATGGCTTAAATATTTCCAACAAATCGTATTTTTGTGAAGCAATCATTGCACATGTATATTTTTAATAAGTTGAAATAATGCCTCCTCTATCTTCAGTTTATTCAGCTTAACCAATTGAAAAAACGACAGCGGACAGTGTGCAAGACCTATTAAAATTGACATTCTGTATTCACCATTGTACTCAAGCAATGCTGAGAAAAACTGTATCCGTAATTTCCATCGGCGTTACAGATATTATCAAAGCAGACAAAAATCGTTCTATACAATAGTTATTTTGACTTTGTGAAATAAGCTTCATAAATACATTTTCCTCAATCACTCCATCATATGTATTACGAAAACACTGTATATCATCTTCTGCATTTTCAATAATCATCTGATGCTGATTAGGAAAATCGATTATGCTGAGTATAAGTGCATTTATGTTTTCCATGGTTATCCTCCCTTTACAGGGTAATATTTTTTGATGCCATCAATTATCAACTTTCTATATTTAGAAACAAACCTAGTTACTCCCTGTGATTTATCCCCTTTGATAATGTTTCCATCAATGCCCACTTTAGCCACCCTCTTTCCGTTACGCAAAAATATGAGCATGTGGTGCCTCTGTTTCATTAAATTCATTTACAATTGCTTTGAAATCTCCGTCTTTTGCAACGCACTGATTATGCACCAATACCGGCTCGTCACCGACATAATAAGTATGAAAGTCCTCAACCTCGAAATTATATGTTGTTTCGGGGCTTTCCAGCAATTCGTGCTGAACCTGTTCGACAACAACATACTCGCCATTGAGCATGACGAGAATATCACCGGCTCTGAGGTCAATTGCGCTTGTCCAACCCCTTGACAGGAGAATAGAACGGAGCATCGGTGTACAGGTAATCTCCTCACCGTTCACCTTTACATGAACCCATTCCTCAGTCTCATTCCGGAAGATCTGAACAACTCTCTTTCCGCAAAGGCTTATTTGTGATAAATTATCTTCAAATCGCCGTCAACAAACCCTGCTGAAATGCAATCCGCAGAAGTGAATTGGTTGGGTGTACAACACGACCGCAAATAATCTTTCACTAATGCAACAAAGGATTCCAATGCCGTTTTTCCAACCATCTGCGGAAAAAAATGTTATAGATCTTCACCCGAAGTATAATCCGGATCACACGCCCAATCATCATTTTTCTAAGTCATATTTTTTTGCAACCGATAAGTTGAACGTCAAATTGATTTTTTTCGCTTCGCATTCATACAGATTAAAGTTAAAGGCAATTACTTCTTTTAGGAATTCGTTCCTCTAATTGCTTTTTCCAACCAAATGTTAAACTTCATGTTTTTGCTCCTATTTATACATTATTCTCGGATAAGTTACAATATAATCAGCCAATTTATTGGAATACTTTATAAATTTAGTCTTATCACCTGCGGCAACAACGTCAAACGATTTTACTTTTTTGCAACGCAAATTGATGGTAATTTGAGGTGTGTCTGCCCATATGATTGGTTACAGCCCTGATTGTCGGAAGCTATCACCGCTAAATTGCGGTGATAGCCTTAAACCCAAATTACTATACATGGATGAACTTCATCTCGGTGATAATTTACAATACTTTAATGTACAGCATTTTTAGGGTCAACAAGCAACTTCTCTAAACAATCAATATGACAGTATAATTCTTGAGATGCTTTACTGCCTTGAAGTTTCTTTTATAATTAGTCGAGTCCCTTGTTCCGGGTTGAGAATTGTTTTACTGCAAAAGCAACACTTAAAATTCATATTAACGCCACCCATAATTTCTCGCTAAATTCTTCAGGCCATGTTTGGTTACATCCTTTATATATGTGACAATTTGACCTCTTGTATTTTCGACTAATACCCTATGGTTATTTGATGTTACTTGTCTAATATATACCGTTGCACCATCCGCCTGATGTTTAATGTTGGTTGAAGCATTTTAATAAATCATACTCGCGTTGAGTAAGTCCTCTTTCACCGATCCTAATATCACCATGAGTTGTTGCTGGAGCGTCAGTCAAGTCGCACCGATTATGCACCAGCACTGACTTTTTCGCCCACATAATAAGTATGGTAGTCCTCAACCTCGAAGTTATATGTCGTCTCCGGACTTTCCAGCAATTCATGCTGAACCTGTTCGACAACGACATACTCGCCGTTGAGCATAACGAGAATAACGCCTGCTCTGAGGTCAATGGCACTTGTCCACCCCTTAACCGGTGAATAGAACGGATGGTTGGGCGTACAAGTGATTTTCTCGCCATCAACCGTTATATGAACCCATTCCTCGGTCTCGTTGCGGAACAGCTGAACAACTTCCTTGAGAGCAGTTTCACCGGTTTCTTCGTCGGTTGCCCATACAAGATCACCGGGTTCAATACTATGGCCTCTGCTGACTTCTCATAGTTCGTTGTTACTATGTTTCGTTTCGAGTAAGTCTACTCCTACGCACCTATGAGATCTCACGGGATAAGTCAATGCTCTTTCCTCGTCTACCTGCTCGGTCTACGCAATAGGGTTACGGTTACCTTTTGGACTTCGTTGCCTTTGGCCAACTTATCCGCCTATTACGCCTTCGTACCGAGTTTCTGTCCGTCAGGCTACGATTTCGCTATCCCTTCTTTCAGCCTGCACCTCACTATATAAACCTTGGGAGTCGCTTTCGGGTTGGTCGGTAACTACCTCCCGGTGGACTTTCACCACAGAGCATTGGCATGCCCGTCATACCAAAGGTCGTGGCAGGAAGCCGATAAAGGCCCTTCTGCCACGAATTTTAGTTACATCACTATGTTGTTAATTTCCATTAGAGAATCACTGGGTATACTTTTTTGCAATTTCAGTTTTCTTTGATTTACCGAATTGTTTTTCACACAATGAAATACAATAATTTAACATTTCATCAGAGTAATTATCGTTGTCAAGCAACATACACATATCCATTTCGGTGAAAAGATTGTTTTCGCAAATACTAATAAACAAGTCTTGAAAAGCTTCTGTTCCTACGATGTTGTTAATTTGCCACATTTGTGTGAATGATAAATTACAATGTATCATAGTGCTACAATAAGAGTACTGCTTGGTTCTGGGTAATTTTTTTAACAGATTAATTAGACTATAAGTTATCGTATTCGAATCGCAATATTCTAACAGTGAGTGAGTAAAAACACTGATTTTTTTGTTTACGATCGCTTTCTTAATTAATAACTCTGCAGAGAAAGAAGACAATACGCCAGTTAAATCATTCAATTTATACTCATTTGTTATGAATTTTTTTATATTCTTTTTCTTCGATACTTATAGTTGACAATTATGTTTTTTTACATATAAATTTACATCAACCTTATCGTCCATAGTTCCACCATATTTCAATGCCATTTGCTATTTTATCCAAATTCTCTTTAACAAAAGTGCGTCCAGCTTTATTTAATTTTTCCATCGGTGACATTTCCAAAAATATCAACACTTGCTATTTTTTTCATTCTTTTTTTGAAAATATGCGCTTGTGGTCTTTGCTTTGGCTCTCCACCAACAGAAACTTTTTGCGTTAAAACCATTTTTTTGTCACCTGCGACCAATTCTTGTTTACATAAGTTGTGTACCAACAGACTCTGCTCGCCAACATGGTATGTATGGAACCCCTCAACCTCGAAATTATATGTTGTCTCGGAGCCTTCGAGCAATTCATGCTGAACCTGTTCGACAACGACATACTCACCGTTGAGCATGACGAGGATGTCTCCGGCTCTGAGGTCGATAGCACTTGTCCACCCCTTAACCGGTGAATAGAATGGATGCTCCGGCGTGCAGGTGATTCTCTCCCCGTTCACCGTCACATGAATCCACTCGGTTGTTTCTGTTCCGGAAAGTTTGAACTACGGGTTTGAGCGTTGTTTCACCCGTCTCCGGATCGTGCGCCCATACAAGATCGCCAACCTTGATGTTCTCAATGGTTACATATCCGGTTTCGGTTGCCACAAGAGTGCCGGCAATGAAACAGTTACACAAACCTATCGATTGCATGACCTCTTTCATGCCGCCTGCCATGATACTGCTGGTCAGGCCAACCTTCAGCACATCACCGAATGACACATCCCGACCGTAGGCTAACGTCTCGGTGGCCGCGTAGGATGCCGCGCTGATAGTTCCTTCGACAACTCCTGTTGCTATGGCTCCCATGCACGGAAACGCCGCGTTAATTGCGCCGCTGACAGCACCAGATGCCGCCGATATGGCTACCGCCGTCCAGTTGATATCCTCTCCGGCAATTGCCTGAGAAATGATACTGGAAAGGCCTCCAACAACAGCACCAATGGCGGCTCCCACTACGATATGTCAGAACGACAATCTGCATCACATTCACATTGTGGATACACAGAAACCGATGTGCACGCTCGATTCATTGTAAACAACTAAAACAGATTAAATGTCTTATATGTTACAATAGATACAATAAAAAAATACCAATATGACTAAAAACAAAGATAGCAAGTGTAAATATGCCTCTAATTGAGTTTTTTTGGGGGATGGTTTCGAATAACGGTGAGGAATTTCTAATGCTATCCCTTCCAATGTACATATAAGTGCAAAACAAAGTGTCGCAAGTATTATTTCGATCTCTCGTTTATAACTTTCCCAAAAAGGTAGCAATTTGAAATATGGACGGAATACTTCAAACAATGTAAAAATCAACAGATTCACAATGTGTAATATATAAAGAACAAACCATACACGATATATTTTTATATGAACGTTTGTCCAGTAAGGGAAGCAGAAAACAACGTTCCCACTTTCCCCACTCTTCTTTATATTTCACCAGAGTTCTTTTGTGTTGCTTTTTAGGTAAGACACCACTAAACAACGGAAAAACCAATTTGATATGGCAATATGGCCAACCAATAAGTACAGCATTCAAAAATATTGAAAGTATAATAACCACATATAACGGCAAATGATTACCCATAACATTCTATCAATCTCCTTGTCATTTTGGTTGTAGATTTTGTTAATGTCGGTGTAGTTCCTATCAATATCGCTGGTACTGCTCGTTTTCCTGCTTTAACTGCTTCCTTTCCGATCTGGGTAAAGTAGTACCCCCAATTGCCGTTGGACATAGCTCTATTAAATGCAGATGTAAGATGTGGTGTAGCGGTACCGGAACCACCGAAATATCCTGCCACAGCACCGAAAGCTCCCCCTTCCAATGCATTTAATGCGTAATCGCTAAAACTTTTTGTGTCACCAGCTATATGATCTATGGCCGTATCAGCTACACTGCTCAACATTCCACATACACTGTTCGCGATAATCTGGCCCCCAAGAGGAACGCCGGATGCAGCAAATCCACCTGTAATGGTACCTGACAACGCTGATATTCCAATATGCGCCCATGTTTTTCCAGAAGTAAAATCCAGTTCTCCTGCCATGGCCTGTGTTACAATTGACACACCAGCACCTACTACAAAGCCAACTGCCGCTCCGATAAGAATGTTCCAAAACTCTCCATCCTCATCCTTGCGCATAACAGGATTATTATCGCAGTACACAAACAAGTTTTTATCACTTAGGCTACCATTGTCGATCATTACCTCGGCGTAGTCTGCATTCAGGAACCGTCCCCACTGCGGGTTATAGTACCGGCTTTGCAGATAGTACAGCCCGGTGTCCGTATCGTAGTAATACCCCCGATACCGGAACGGATTGAGCGTGCGGACAATCCGCTTCTGACTCGTTGTCGCGCCCGACTCGGTGGAAACCGTGCAGTTGCCCCATGCGTCATAGGTATACGAGCCTATCTTGGTTCCGTTTTCCGTGTAGATGGCGATGATGTCCCCTTGCAGATTCTTCTCGAAGTAATAGGTGTCGTACTCGCGCTTTCCGTCGGGCTTAGTTCTGTCATGTGACAGGATGGGGCCCGTTTGCGTCCATGAGCAAACGGGTTTTCCAAGTTTTACTCATATCATCCTTTCGCTCATGCTATGGATGATCACATGTTTGTGCATATGCCGTCAAAATGAGATTGGCATACTGATCGGCTTGTTGCTCCTCCTCTTCCTCTGTCAGGTCATCCATGTCATGTACCCATTGATAGTAGTGCGTGAGCATACTGGCCATACTGCACAGGATCGCTGCCAATGCGTTGTCTCGCCCACGCTCAGCGACAAGACTTTCATAATCGCCAGTCGAAATGCGAATATATGGCGTATCTGTTTTATCTGCCGGCCGAAAACAGGTATCGTAAACCATTTCACCATTCATGCCCGGACTCGCTCCGATGCTTTCACGTAAACAATCACCCGATACGGGAACGAATACTCTTTTCGAAGCCACCTTGCAAATTTTAAAATGGCGCATCGGACTTCTTTGTTCACATTCTTTTCTACTCTAATAGACAATCCCCGTTTCCTTGGAGCCGCATCTTGCAGGTTCTCCTGCTCTTTCAAATCCCACAAAGCCATTTATTTCACCTCATAAATCTCGATTTTCTCATGACCGATGCTTTGGAAGATCATCGGTGACGATTTGGGAGCCGTTCAACGTGTAGTGGTGGATCGTACTGCCATTTGTCTTGACGGTTCGGATATCATCGTCATAAGATGTATTTATTCTGCTCGATCGTAAGGCAAAATAGTTTTGAATGGATATTGAATATCGTCCTCTGAAACAACTCCCCATTCATCCAAAATCATATTACCTTTAACCGCCGTGTAACTGCATCTCATAACACTCCCATCACTCAGCAGACTGTACGACAATGGACCAGAAGACAAAACAGAAATTAAAAATTGTACACGGAGCAATTTCCTGCACTCTTTGGTATAAATCACCCTTCTGTAACATATCAAAATCTTTCTCCTTGGGAAGATTGTGAATATACATAGAATCTGAATACACTAATCGAGTCGTTGTTTGTCCAATAAGAAGTGTGTCAAAAAATACACAAAATTTACCACCTTCCTTCACGGGATAAACAAGATAGCATCCATCATTCCATCTAAGATACTCAATAGGAAATACCAGATCAATATCTTGTAATGTTAGACGATGATAATTGTTGTTGTTGAAAACATATCGGAGGTCAACAATGGAATAATTCGTACTGGCTTCTTCAATTTCGTTATTGTTGATTGACATATTCTCCACCGCGGCAATAGAATTAGAGCCTGTTGACACTATTTTTAGCCACATGAAGACGCACGCGATTTGAACGAACGACAGGAAGATAACATCGAGTTTATCATATCTTGTACACACTCTGCGAAACGCTTTTTAGCCATCGAAACAGTCTTTCGATAATATTCCTTCGCTTATATAGTTCATGGTCATATTCCCACGGATTTATGCGATTTTTCTTTGGTGGGACAACCGGTTTGTGTCCGAAAGACTGGCAGAGTTCTCTTGTTTTTATCACCCTCATAAGCTCTATCCATTAAGTACGGAATTCCCGAATAGCTATCTCCTATGTTTTTCAATTGAGATTCTTCCTTGTGGGGCGTCGTGACAGTTTCCACCGGATAAGTGCATTCCGACAATGACCTTGTCATTTGCGGATACCACGTGAAGCTTGGTGTTCCATCCGCCTTTTGATTTTCCAATGGATTGCTGCCCGTGTTTTTTTAAAGCTCCATGTGCATCAGGGTGCAATTCACAAGAGGTACTGTCCAAAGCCAGCACTTCTACTTTGATCGCAATAATTTTTTTCCTGCTGCAGCGCATTAAAAATACGCTGTATTACGCCATTTTCACACCATCTTTTAAATCTTTGGTAAATGCTATTCCATTTGCCGTATTTTTCTGGAAGTGCCCTCCATTTGCACCCATTTTTCGGTAATATACAAGATAGCGTTGATAAATGTGTAATTGTCGATTTTTTTACATTCCCACGCTGAACCGGAAAAATACTTTTCGATTCTTGCGTACTGCGCTTTTGTGATATTCATGTATTTATTATATCATATTTTTGACCTTAGTGTCAACATGCTCTAGTATGTACCTATGATGGACAGTGTAGTGTTACAATAGATGTGAGACCAAAAGTGAAAAAACTATAGAAAAAGTGATTGAGTTCTGATAGAATAGAATTACCCCTAACCCCCACTCAACAGAAAGGACTCAATCACCATGAATGATTATACCACAAAAAAAGCGCTATTGTCCACACCTTTTTGGAAACAAAAATTGCACGCAGTGGAAATTTATCGGCAAACAAAGGACATTTCTTTCGTCTGTCGGCGGTATCACATCTCAAAAGCCTCCCTGATGCGCTGGAACCGCGCCTATGACGGAACAAAGGGAATCCTTGCAGAACAAGTCCCACAAACCGCATACTTCGCACCCCAATGCCCACACCGAACAGGAATTGAAGTGGATCTGCGATTACCACCGCCGGAATCCGAACATCTCCGTCTGCGAACTGTACGGCAAGTTGCGGGAAGACAAAGCCTACCGCCGTCATCCCGGTTCCCTATACCGCGTATTCGTCCGTCTCGGATTCAGGAAGAAACCCGAATCCACAAAGAAAAAGTCCAAACACACCGGAACATACGATACACCGACCTCTATCGGCGAAAAATGGCAAATGGATGTCAAATATGTGCCGAATGCCTGTTATTCCGGCAAGGATGGGCAGAAATTCTATCAATATACGGTCATAGAGGAAGCGTCCCGGAAACGGTTTCTCTATGCATATGAGGAACACAGCAGCTTTTCCACCGTAGACTTTCTCAAACGGGCGATTCTGTTCTTCGGCTATGCTCCGGGTATCCTGCAAACAGATAACGGCGGGGAGTTTACGCATCCGTCTAAAACAAGCCGCATCCACCCCTTGGATGTGTTTTGCAACAGATACCGCATCCGGCACAAATTGATCCGACCGCGGACACCGTGGCATAACGGAAAAGTGGAAAGGAGTCATCGGAACGACCAAGAACGGTTTTACAATGATCTGCGCTTCTATTCCTTCTCTGACCTGCAGACGCAGATGAAGCGGTATTTGTACCGTTCCAACAACATTCCCATGGCGGTTCTCGGATGGAAAAGTCCGAATCAGGTTCAAAAGGACCTTAGCGGGCAATGATCTCTCCTCGACGCGCCGCCCTGCGGGCTTCGTTCGGTCGTTCCTCCGCTTCGCTCCGTCCCTCCCTCTCTACACCCGCAGGGCGTTTCACGATTCTTTGGACTTGATTATTTTTTCTTCTTTTTGGTCTCACATCATTGACAAATATACACTCTAGTATGTACCTATGATGGACAGTCGGGTGGTACTGCATACACAGTGAATTATGCGTTGAAGCAGAATAAGATTGTTATCCAAATCAACCTATCAACAGCACATGTTACCATTATCAGTAAGCGAACTTTCGATAATTGATTCTGCGAACTGCTTTTCTTTGATTACAGCACCCCAAATATTGAACATCGAGAGATAGTTTTTTTAGGCTATCTCTCGACTTGTTTTTATGAGTTATTTTCCGCAACATCAGCCCTGTGGATTTTTACGTCTTGAGGTCTTCTCGCATTCTTTTCACTTGCGGGATAATTCTGTTCGTGTTCTGTCTGTTCGTAGGGATAACTGTTTGATGGAATCTCATCTTCCTCTTTGCTTGACTGTTTCTGATATTTCTCGTGAGTTGCCGTCATCAAATCATCCTTGTTGGCGTATTTGATTTTTTGGTTATCTCGAAGAGGGACAACGAATGGCTTGTCCTCAAACTGAATACCCCACTTGAAAAAGAGCTTCAGTTTTACCTTTATCGGATTGATGCCTGTCTTTGTAACAACGAACGTACCTTTGGGCAAGGACTTCAATTCGTCTGCTGTCATCAACGGTCGCTCAATCATTTGCAGGGAGCGTGACGGATCGTTTTTGCTCTGACTTACGCTTCCTGACATAACAGTACGAGTACCCAATGACTTTGACAGCACCTGCGCGGTTTCCGAGTTGGGAGCGAATCCACCGAACACTGTGAGCTGGGTGTTGTCCACGATAATTTCAGCACCTTCCTTGCCGTAGTTCTTTTCGAGCTGGGCGAGAGACTGAATGATCGGTACGATGGAAACCCTACGAGAACGTGAAGCCGAAAACATCATCTCGGCAGATTCGATCTTGGGGAGTGTACCGAACTCATCGCAATAGAATACGACACGGTTCTTTAACTTATCGTCATCTTCATCCAGCAGGGGATACATTTCGAGCCACACCTTGCTGTTGTCAAAGTCATAGCAAAGGGCAACGGGATGACCGAGTGACTGGTCACATTGGAACGACTGCGAAACGTGAACACCTTCGCAGTATTCGTAATAGTTGCCGTGAGTTGACAGCACATAACCTGATGCGGAGTCGATATCAAATGCCAACTTGATGCCCATTATATCGGCGGCAAGTTCTTGAGCTTCAGCAGTACCTTCTTTCGGGATGATGCCGTCAATTGCTTCACCTGCAATCATGCTGATCTGACCGACATTGTATCCTAAGTCTTCATCTGCATATCTGAGTTCAAAGAGAACATCGGGATACTGACGGGAAAGAGCCAAAATGACTTTCCTCGCTGAACTGTTAGCGGAAAAGAAACGGATTTGATTATTTCCTTCGTCAAATTCCAAGCCTTCATCGTATCCATACGAATTCCATTTGGTGTCCCAATTCTTTGTGCGCCAATCGTACCAATTGTTATCCTTGTACAGACGTCTTTCTTCGAGACCGAGGTCGCCCAAATACAGTCCTTCGGGTTGCGGAATGATCTTGTTAAAGTCGATTGAGCCGAGTGCCGTATTCGTCCATTTGAATTGCTTCGATAATCTCCCGGCATCGCTTTGAAGAACATTTGGTAAAAAGTCAATTCATTTGTGATGTTATTCGCCATTGTCGGTCTCCTTCTGCGAGTTTTTCATGCACTCGCTTGATGATAGCACCAAGCTCGGTGATGACGGGTACGCTTACCGCATTACCTGCCATCTTGTACAGTCTTGCATCGGATAATCCGGTTGATTGGGCTTTCAAAAACTGCTCGTCGGTGAATCCCTGCAAACGCCAGCACTCGATGGGCATGAGCTTGCGGATTTTGTCGTTGTCTGCAATGCCGTGGAGGTCTTGGGTTGTCAGCGTAAACATGGGTTCTTCGGGATCCTTCATTCGTCTGCCTTGCTGACGGATTTTTTCTCGGTCAGGAGTGAGGACTGCTCTTGGTCCTTCTTCTGCCTTTTCCAGCACACCTGAATGTTCACCCTTGCGGTTACTTATCCCTGCATCCTGTCTTGCCGTGATGCATCGAGCAAGCTCGGTGATCTTGGGTTCTGGATTCATATCAATGAAGTATACGCCTTGCGTGATATTCGGTGTGATGGTGTGTGCGATCTGCTTTCCGACTCGTCCTCGCCTTGTATTGAGGTTAGGATATGCCAAGTCGATGCTGTCGCCGGGTTCGGCTATCTGATAGCCGGATTTCGTCAGCGACTTGATGGGAAGCTGTCCTACGGAGTAGAGTCCTGTATTTCCGGCGAAACCGCCGCCATTGCTCGTGAGAGTGCAACTCAGTCCGTCTTGATCATAGACTCGGTCACCTTGTCTGCCACCGAGCTTTTTGAACAATAGTTTTTTTGGATTTGCGTCGGTGAAAGATAATATCTCTCCGGGGCATTCTTCTCCAAGATAGCAGATAAGAAACACTCTTTTTCGGGCTTGGGGTACTCCAAAATTCGCGCTGTTAAGCACCTGCCATGCGACATCGTACCCCAATTCAGAAAGCGTAGTGAGGATGGTCGCAAACATCCTGCCGCCGTCATGCGATAGCAAGCCGGGAACGTTTTCAAGGAGCAGATACTTAGGTCTTTTAACTCGGGCAATCCGGGCAATTTCAAAGAACAGTGTTCCTCTGGCATCTTCAAAGCCCCCTCGCTTTCCAGCGATTGAAAAGCTTTGACAAGGGAATCCTCCGCAAATAAGGTCGATATCCGGCAGTTCTTCAGGCACGATCTTTCTCGCGTCTTCAAAAAATAGTTCTCCTTTCGTGTCATAGATTGCTTCATAGGCTTGTCTTGCGTAAGGGTCAATCTCGCAAAAGCCTATGGGCATAAAAAAATCGCCGAACTTGGAGAGGCCTGATCTGAAGCCCCCAATTCCGGCGAACATGTCTAAATATTTGATTTGTGTCAGAGGCTCATACCTCCGTTCTGCTCAAACGACTGTCCAGTAGCGGAGGAGATGATATCCCAAATGTCTTCGGGACAATCTGCCATATCTACATGAATATCGCTCTCGCAATTTACTGTGTACCAGTATCGATACGGAACAAGATTCTGCATGAAGGCTTTTTCAGCTTCGGTTTCTTCCGTTACACCGTGATCGATTACACCTGTCGGCGTCATAACGCACGTACCCCAATGTTCTCCGGAGGAGTCCAAGTCAAGGGTGACAAGTGCAGGATAGTAGTCGCCTGTCTGCAGGGATTCAACGATAGCGGGTACTTGGATGAAGCCTACGAGACCATCGACACTGTCTGTGTCATAAACCTCGACGAACTTATCGTGAAGTTGCTTGAGAATCTCTGTGGTGTAGGTGTCGTTGGCATTCTCGATTTCATCGGCAAAGCGGTCGAGGTCTACATCCGCAAAGATATCTCGGTGAACGGCATCATAAAACTTGTCGTAATTCCGAGCGCACTTTTTCTTCGAGAAGTTCTCTTTGCGTCAAGGCTCTGTATTGGTCCACGCCGTATGCCAAGCCGAGGCTTCTGCCGTTGTCAAATCGACAGAAAACAGTAGCAATGTCATCGATTCCTTCTACCGTGCCTTTCGTTCCGGGTGGAATCGGGTGCGGATCATCTCCCATGCTGATGAGCTTTATGCGAGTGCCTATGGGATAGCGTTCTCGCAAGCTCTTGGCAATGTTGCTTAACTGGCTGAAGGAATAATCCATTACATACCTCCCATTTCCATGCCACTATCAAAGCAATAGCCTTGATCGGCATACATGGAGATATAGTCCTCAACAGCGTCTGAGATGAGGTTATAGTCATAAGCAGTCGGCTTGTAGATATACCAGTCGACTCTATCACCGTCATCCCACACGTGAGGAGCATGGTCACCCTTCATGCCGATGACATCGGAAAATTTGAAGGTTTCGCTGTCAACCGTACCTTCGTGACGGTTAATAATGGTCAGTCGCAAAGCATCGTACTGACCGGAGATTTTGGTGTTTACGAATTGCACCTTGGCTCGGAGATCTTCTCCAATCTTGGTAATCATGGGTTTACCTGCGAATACGGTATCGTCAGAGATGCGTTCCGAATCATCAAAGAGTCTGTGCAATTCCTTTTCGTAAAAGGTCAATAAGTCAATCTCCTTCCTTTTAGTAAATATAACGGTCTTCAAAGCCTTCGCCTTTACGGAGTTCATCCATGAGTTCTTCTCTGAATCGCATATCGGTGCATTCGTCAATCTCGCCATTCTCGAACTCCAAAAGCGGAGTACCGTCTGCTTCTGCGATATAACCGCAGTGTTGTGTATGAATGAAGTCAGCCACTTCCTTCATACTGTGGAGTTGTTTGCCCTCGTCATAGAGTCCGATATGACCGAGGAGCATGTCGTAATACATTTCTGTTATGCTCACCCCCAATCAATCCCGAATAGTTCATCGGGAGAGTAATTGCAGGTGAAGTTAACAGATTCAATGTGGTCGCAGTGACCGGAGAGGAAGTTCTCGTCCTTCTGCATTCGGAGCAGGAAGTATGCCACTTCCTCAATGCTGGCTTGGTGGGTTTCGCCCTCGCCATACAGATACGCATCTGCGTGTACGGTGATCTCGGTGTCCTCCTCGATGCTATCAAGGAAGTCTTCGAAGATGGTGTAGTGTTCAAAATCGTCAAACTCTCTCGGAATCCCACTGACAAGGAATTCGGCTTGATTTCCGTCGGGAGTGGATACCCGAACAAGTGAGAACTGAAGAGCCATCACATACCACCCATCGTCATGCCGTCTGACATGAGGCGATCCTCGAACTCGCTTTCGTTGTCGATATAATAATCATCGCCCGAATGCCAATAACTCACGTACATGAAGCCACCGTAACGAGAACCGTCGAAGCAGATTTCTCTCTGCTCGAATCCTTCGCCAAGGCCGTCCGAGTTCTGACCGGAGATCCAGTCTTTGAGATCTTGTTCTTCTTCCTCTGTAAGTGGACCTGCTGTCTGTACGGTGATGCATCCGTAGAGCTCACCGTTTCGGCGTTCAAAATCCCAATCGGCAGAACGAAGCTTTTTCCGAGACCCCATTGTTGCCGTGGAAGTATTCTGCAATATTACATTCATCACTGGCATTATACTCCAGTAAGCCCTGACGAATAATATCTTCGTGACAAGCTGCAAACGCGGCATCTTCCTCGTAGCCATCCTCATCGATGTCACCATAGCAATCTCTGCTGTGTACCTGAATGGTCAGCGGACAGTAATATTTGGTTGTAACCGACTGGGGATAGGCTTCGGTAAGCATTCTGTTGAGCTGCTCGTAGGAAGCAAGACCTTCGACCTTGACGGTGTTCTCAAACTCACGTCTGTTCACATACGGGAGATTGTGCATCAGAGCGATCGTGTCATTGAATGTGTGGAAGCGAAAGCCTGTGGGGATTGCTTTGGCAATGGCGTTTTCTACAACGCCACGGCAGTCGAGAGTGAACGAGAGACCTTGGTCGGATTCCTCATTATACTTGATATCATATTCACTTGCGTGAATTGCGCCCAAATATGAGAGAGCACCAGCCAACTGTTTTCGATCTACTGGGAGCTGAACGGAGGCGGTATAGTCGCCATTTGAAATAATTGCATTCATCTGTTATCAATCCTTTCTGCAAATAAAAAAGCCAAACGCTTGGCTGATAAGCATTTGGCTATGTATTTTTTTCCGGGACTATTATTGGACGAGTACAGAAGTAAAAATGGTATATTTAGTTGGGTTCGAATCCTGCAATTCAAGATTCGGTTCATTTTTGGTTAAAGAGATTAATGGTTGAATATGGAGGGAAGTTAGGTTCGAATCCTGAAACAAAGGAGATGGTTCTTTTTGAGCAACCACCATTTGTAAACAATTTGTTGCGTCGGAACTTTTTCTTGAAATACCGTAAAACGCTGTATAGGTTCGAATCCTTTTTGAAATTCAAGTTTTTTTGAGCATTTTGAAAAATGATTTGGTATAGGTTCGAATCCTGCGGATTTTCAAAATTGGCATTTCGGATCTTTATTTTTTTGAAAAAACTTAGGGACGAAAAAAGCGGGGAAATCTCTCGAAATCTCCGCTTTTCTCGTTTTTTCTCGTCCGGTCTTTTTAGGACCGCATACATGCATGGCTGCGGCACAAGGATTCGAACCTTGGTAATGACGGAGTCAGAGTCCGTTGCCTTACCGCTTGGCGATGCCGCATTGCTCACCAACGCCCCACATTATAGCAGATTCCCGCGCGCTTGTCAAGAGCTTTTGAAAAAAATCACGGAATTTTCTGTGAATTACAGAAATTGCCATCATCTGCGGGAATGGGTAGTTGCAGAAATGCCGGGGCAGTGCGCCGGGGCATGGGCTGAAAAGCCCACGCCCCTTCTGTGTGTCCCTGATTGGCGCGGAGGAGCGCCGGCGGAGCCGCGCCGACAGCTCTTTCAGGCGGCGGGATGGTGTCCTTATATGGTGATATTTCCATCTGTGCAATAGACGGTACAACGAACACCAATCCCGTTAATCCCTTCTATCGCATACCATTGTGCCATAGTGCCTTGGAATTTGATTGATGCCAAACCGGTGCACCACGAGAACGCATCCTCGCCGATGTATGTCACGCTGTTGGAGATCGTGATAGAGGTCAAACCGAAGCAACCCTTGAACGCACCATAGCCGATGCTCGTCACGCTGTCTGGAATCGTGATAGAGGTCAAGCCAATGCAACCGCGGAACACATTCTCACCGATACTCGTCACGCTGTCGGGAATTATGATAGATGTCAATCCAGTACAATCGTAGAACGCACCTGAGCCGATGCTTGTCACGCCATTGCCTATCGTGACGGAGGTCAAACCGGTGCAACCGTAGAACGCACTCTCGCCGATGCTCGTTACGCTGTCGGGAATCGTGATAGAGGTCAAGCCGGTGCAACCGGAGAATGCACTCCCGCCGATGTTTATCACACCGTTGGGAATCGTGATAGAGGTCAAGCTGGCGCAACCGACGAACGCATAACCTCCGATGCTCGTCATGCCGTTGGGAATAACAAGATTTGTAATGAGTGTTCCGTCCAAATAAAGATTGTGTGCATAGATAAGCGGGGTTGCAGTCCAATCTTCAAAACAGATACCACACCATTTTCCAATATCGGTAATATAAACATCTTTCAAGCCAGTGCAGCCCGAGAACGCAGAACTACCCACACTTGTCACGCTGTCGGGGATCGTGATAGAGGTCAAGCCAGTGCAACCCGAGAACGCAGAACCTCCGATACTTGTCACGCTGTCGGGGATCGTGATAGAGGTCAAGCCAGTGCAACCCGAGAACGCAGAACCTCCGATACTCGTCACGCTGGCGGGGATCGTGATAGAGGTCAAGCTGACGCTGTCGTTGAACGCATATTCACCGATCCCCGTCACTGTGTCAGGAATCGTAATGGTTTTGATGTATGAATGCTGAAAAGCCCTGGGCAGAATCTGCGTTACCGTTTTCCCTTTGTACGTTGAAGGAATTACTATATCGGCAAGATACTGGGTTCTACCTGCTTTTACCCCATACGTTCCATCAGGCATAGGATAGAAGTCCAGCCCTTCGGTGCCTTCCCGTGGTTCGGTGGGTGCATTGACAATTTCAAACGTCGTGGTTGTACCGTCCGTAAAAGTAATCGTGTATGTGTCCACATTGCCGTTCGTGGCAGTCTTTACAATGGAAACAATACCGACTCCGGCGTCACCTTTGTCGCCTTTTTCGCCCTTGGCTCCGGTTGCGCCGGTGTCACCTTTGTCACCTTTGTCGCCTTTTTCACCCTTGGCTCCGGTTGCACCGGTGTCGCCTTTGTCGCCTTTTTCGCCCTTGGCTCCGGTTGCGCCGGTGTCGCCTTTGTCGCCTTTTTCACCCTTGGCTCCGGTTGCGCCGGTGTCGCCTTTGTCGCCTTTTTTTCACCCTTGGCTCCGGTTGCACCGGTGTCGCCTTTGTCACCCTTCGCGGCAGCCTGTCCGTCTTTGCCCGCCAAAGATGCAAGCCATTCGGTGAGTGTTCCTTCAAAACCGTTGTCGCAAGCGAGTTCATATGCAGACTTACCATCCGCACCGGCTTCTCCCTTTTCACCCGCCTCACCTTGAATACCCTGAGGTCCTTCCACACCCTCGCACCCGGACAGAACAGATACGCCCATGAGTATGGATAATACCAATGCATACACTTTCAAAAAACTTCTTTTCATGATTACCATTCCTCTCTCAACAAACTTCCGTGACGTTCAAATCCGCAACAGCAAACGGCCATACAGCAAAAGCACTGAACCACAAACAACAGTATATCATGGAGACGGCAAAAAGTCAATGCATTTTGCCGATTTGGGCAGGAAGCCGCGGCGCTTTTTCACGCAAATTGCTACTGTGTGCCGCAGATTGCGCCATTTTTCTTCTGTCGGTCGCCGTCGCAGAGGGCGTTTCCTGTACCGGACGGAATCAAGAAATGCGCTCCTGGCGGTTATCACCTTTGCCGTTCTTCTCTGCTTCCGTCCCCGGAGGAGGAGAGCGGAGGGAAAGGAACTGAATTCGCGGACGGACATATGGGAGCCGGCGTTCCGGCTTGCTTTCCGCATCGCCCGTCGGGAAAAAAACCGCCTTGACTTTTGCGCTCCGGTCGGGTATAATACGGGTATACCAAAAGCACTACACCCGAAGGAGGCTTTCCATGAGCACTACGGAAGACAGGCAGCTGCGCGCGCTGGTTGACAAACTCCGCGAGGAGCTGAACTACCACGCCAAAAAATATTACGTGGAGGATGCACCGGAAATATCCGACTACGAGTACGACCGGCTTTTCTATGAGCTGGTGCACATCGAGCAGGAACACCCGGAGCTGGACGATCCCGCGTCCCCTACCCACCGTGTCGGCGGCAAAGCCTCCGACCGCTTTGAAAAGGTCACGCACAGCGTTCGCATGGATTCGCTGACCGATGTGTTTTCCTTTGAAGAGCTTGAAGAATTCCTGTCCCATGTTGCGGAGCGGATCCCGGATGCCGTATACTCGGTCGAGCCGAAGATCGACGGGCTCTCCTGCGCGTTGCGCTATGTGGACGGCGTGCTGGTTCAGGCGGCAACGCGCGGGGACGGAACAGTCGGCGAGGACGTGACGCAGAACGTCCGCACCATCTTCGATGTGCCGCTGACCCTGCCGGAGCCGCTGTCGCTGACCGTCCGGTGCGAGGTATATATGCCCCGTGCGGTCTTTGAGCGACTCAACCGGCGCCGCGCCGAGGCGGGCACCGCCCTGCTTGCCAACCCGCGCAATGCCGCCGCCGGGTCGCTCCGCCAGCTTGACCCCAAGGTCACGGCATCGCGGGCGCTGTCTGTCTTTGTCTTCAATTTTTCAAGAGGGGGCACTCTATGCCGACGGGCACGCGCCTGTCTCGCACACCGAAACGCTGGACCGACTGCACAAGCTGGGCTTCCACACGCTGGAGGAACGGATCCGCACCGCCGACCGCGCCGCGATTCTGGCGCATATCCGGCATCTGGGCGAGGCGCGGGACAGTCTCGCCTATGACATCGACGGCGTGGTAATCAAGCTGGACAGGCTTGCCGACCGGACGACTATGGGCGAGGGAACCGCAACCCCCCGTTGGGCGGTCGCCTACAAGTTCCCGCCGGAGCAGAAAATCACACGGCTGGAGGACATCACCGTCGCGGTCGGGCGCACCGGCGTACTGACTCCTACCGCCGTACTGCACCCCGTCCGGCTGGCGGGCACCACGGTTTCCCGCGCAACCCTGCACAATCCGGATTTTATCTGCGAGCGTGATATCCGCATCGGCGATTTCGTGACCGTGCAGAAGGCGGGCGACATCATTCCGGAGGTGGTCTGCACGCATCCGGACAGGAGAACAGGTGACGAGCGCCCCTTCCGGATGCCGGCAGTCTGTCCCTCCTGCGGGGAGCCGGTTTTCCGTGAGGAGGACGAGGCAGCGGTACGCTGTACCAACGCCGCCTGCCCAGCACAGCTCTCGCGCGGCATCGAGCATTTTGCGTCCAAGGACGCCATGGACATTGACGGACTGGGCCCGCAGATTGTCGAGTCCCTCATCCGGGAAGGGCTGATCCAGGATGCCGCCGACCTGTACCGCCTCCGCGCCGCCGACGTGGCAGGCATGGAGCGCATGGGCGAAAAGTCCGCCGCCAACCTCATTGCCGCGATTGAAAAAAATCCAAGACGGCTGGTCTGGAACGCCTGCTGTACGCGCTGGGCATCCGCAACATCGGTGCGGTGGCGGCGGCGGCGCTTGCCGGACACTTCGGAACGCTGGACGGCGTCATGGCAGCGACGGCGGAACAACTGTGCGACATTCCGGACTTCGGGAAAATCACGGCGGAATGCGTGGTCAATTTCTTTACGCACCCGCAGAATATCGCGCTCTGCCGCCGCCTGGAGGGGGCAGGCTGCCTGACCTCCGCCACCGCCGCGCCGACCGGCGACAGGCTGGCAGGCATCACCTTCGTGCTGACCGGAACCTTGCCCACGCTCAGCCGGGACGAGGCTTCCGCGCTGATCAAGGCGCAGGGCGGCAAGGTTTCGGGATCTGTGTCTTCCCGGACAGGCTATGTTGTCGCCGGTGAGGCGGCAGGCTCCAAGCTGACCAAGGCGCAGGCGCTCGGCGTGCCTGTCATCGACGAGGACGGACTGCGGCGGCTGCTGGAGGGAAAGTAACGACTCTGCCGGAGATGTCAACCGACATCTCCGGCTCTGCGAAGGAGGTATCATGGAAATACGGTATGCAACGCTCCGCGATGTTGCCGCGGTCGCCGCAGTGGAGGCGGCGTGCTTTCCGCCTGCGGAAGCGGCGACCGAAGCGCAGTTTGCCGAGCGGATCCGGCATTATGGGAATCATTTCTGGCTGATGTTTGACGGGGAAAAAGCTGATCGCCTTTGTGGACGGTTTTTGTAACGGACGAGCCGGATCTGACCGACGGGATGTATGAAACTGCGTCCATGCACGACGAAACTGGTGCGTGGCAAATGATTTTCGGCGTCAATACGTTGCCGGCGTATCGCCGGCACGGGTATGCGGGCGCACTGATCCGCCGCGCCGTTTCCGATGCGAAACGGCAGGGGCGCAGGGGACTTGTACTGACCTGCAAGCAAGCCCTGATCCCGTACTATGCGCGTTTCGGCTTTGCAGACGAGGGTGTTTCGGAGAAATCCACCCACGGGAACGTCGTGTGGCACCAGATGCGGCTGTCCTTCTGACGGCGAACCGAACACAGATCCGCTCCGGATTCCGGGCTATCCCCGCGGAGCCCGGAAACGCCGGCAATTCGTAAATTTTTATTGAACCTCTTGCCAACCGGCAAGAAGCGTGATATAATGGAGGGTACGATAAATTCACCCTGAAAGGCAGGTTTCAGACAATGCATATGCAGGAATCCGGCGAGATGTATCTGGAAACGATTCTCATTCTGTCCCGTACCAAAGGGCAGGTGCGCTCCATAGACATCGTGGATTATATGTCCTTCAGCAAGCCGTCTGTCAGCCGCGCCGTGGGGTTGCTCAAAAGCGGCGGCTACATTCTGGTCGATCCGGAGGGCTACATCACGCTCACGGACGCCGGACGCGAGGTCGCGGAAAAGATATACGAACGCCACACGACTCTGACCGAGCTGCTCACGCGGCTGGGCGTTGACCCGGATGTGGCGGCGGAGGACGCCTGCCGGATGGAGCATACCATCAGCGATGAGTCCTTTGAGGCGCTCAAGCGCCACATGAGTCAATCCCCGAACGCGAATCCGGATTCGGCACACTGAAAAATCACAAAAGCAGGCACCCCACAGCAAAAAGCGCTGCGGGGTGCCTGCTTTTGCGAAAAGCGGCAGGGTTCCGGGGATCACGGAAGCGCCGCACAGTTCCCGGATGTGCCGGCGGAGTATGCATCCGGAATTATTGCACGGGACGCCAGCCCCGGGGCGTGCGTGTGTACCTCAAAACGGCAGGACGCCAAGATGCTCCAGCAGAATTTTCAAGCCGATCAGGATCAGGATGGCGCCGCCGACCACAACGGCGCGGCTCCTGTACTTCAGTCCGAAGACGTTGCCGATCTTCAGTCCCACGCCGGACAGCAAAAACGTGACGGCTCCGATAAGTCCCACCGCCCAGCCGATGCCCACAGTCGGGGGTGCCAGCGCAAAGGTCACACCGATCGCCAGTGCATCAATACTGGTCGCCACTGCCAGCAGCAGCATGGTTCTGAACGAGAAGGAATCGTCGCCCTTTTCGCCATCGCCCGCGACGCCCTCCCGGATCATATTCCCGCCGATCAACGCCAGCAGAACAAACGCAATCCAGTGGTCAAACCGGGTGATGTGCTCCGCAAAGGTTGAGCCGAGCAACCATCCCAGCGTGGGCATCAATGCCTGAAATCCGCCGAACCATGCGCCGACAATCAGGTAGTGTCGGGGGCACAGCCGTTGCGTAGACAGTCCCTTACAGACAGCAACGGCAAAAGCGTCCATGGACAGCCCCACGGCGAGCAGAAATAATTCGATAAGGCTCATGAATTCAATATCCTTTCGGCAGAGTTACATTTACGGGAAGCGGATCGGGAGCCCCCGCGCGGCAGACGTGTGCGCGGTTGCGTCGGTTCCGCCTTCGCGGGACATTCCGCGGCGTAAAAAAGCGGTTCAGGCACATCGCACCCGAACCACTCTATGCCCAAGTACGGGTATGCCATACCTGAGGCGATACCGCGCAGGTTGGTGGAACAGATGCGCGGTATTTTCTTTCGTTTCGCTGTTGCAGGCAAGGCAGACGGGGTATTCCGCCCTGTCTGTTGGCGTTGCCGCCGTGAGTCCTCTGCGGCTACGCGGGTACCGGCTGCCTGCTCTCTCAACGCCGGGCATTATAGCATATTTTCGGCGGATTGTCAAGTGATTTTTCGGAGGAGGGGGGTGCCCCCGGTGGCACCGGATCCTTCCGCCCTCGCTGTCCCCGGCGGAGCAGGGGGCAATCCGCAAGGATGCCCCCGTCTTCTCATTGTTTCTCCACAATTTCCGTTCCCTTACCGCTCTTGAGAATACAGCGGGGAGGCACAGTGCCGCGCACGGAGGACAGCGGATAAATATTGGAATCCGCACCGATGACAGTACCGGGATTCAGAACCGAATTGCAACCGACTTCCACTCGGTCACCCAGAATAGCACCCATTTTCTTCAGGCGGGTCTCAAGAACCTCGTCCCCGGCGCGAACCGAAACAAGCGTCCGGTCGCTCTTGACGTTGGAGGTCACGGCACCGGCACCCATGTGCGCCTTGTAGCCAAGCACCGAATCGCCGACATAGTTATAGTGCGGCACCTGCACGCCGTCAAACAGGATGCAGTTCTTCAACTCCACCGAGTTGCCGACCACACAGCCGTCCCCCACCCGCGCCGCGCCGCGGATGAACGCGCCGTGCCGCACCTCCGTGTCCGCCCCGATGATGGCAGGCGCGCCGATATAGGCTGTGGGCGCAATGCGGGCGGATCTGGCGATCCAGATGTCCTCGGCGGGATGATCGTACTCGTCGGGCGGCAGAGTCGCGCCGACTTCGCGGATGATGTCCTTGATCTCCGCCAGAATTTCCCAAGGGTACTCATATCCCGACAGATGCGCCCATGCGCGGGTGTGACCGGGAGCGAACAGCTCCTGCGTGGTAAGAATGTGGTTCTGCATAACAATTCTCCTTCTGCAATCTATTGCAATCTACGAAAATCCATGAATCCGCAAAGGGCAGTTCCGACAACAGGAGCCGCTCAGCGCAGGCGCTCCGGAGCCTCCGCTTCCTCTGCCAGCCCGCGTGCGCGGATGAGCGCCAGCATTTCGTCCGCGCAGGCTCCGCACAACGCAAGGGACGGGGACTCCACCATCACGCGCACGACCGGCTCGGTGCCGCTCCGGCGCAGGAGGATGCGTCCGGAATTCCCAAGACGGGCGGCGATATCCGCCAGACGCGCTTTCACGACAGGATCGGCAAGTACGGCGTCCTTGTCCGGCACGCGGATGCTCTTCTGCAGTTGCGGGGACAGCACAACGGGCGCGGCAAGACGCGAAAGCGGCATTTTGGCGTCCACCATGCGCTCCGCCAGCATGATGGCAGTCAGCAGTCCGTCGCCGGTCGTGGCATACTTGCGCAGGATCACGTGCCCCGACTGCTCCCCGCCCAGTCCGTAGCCGCCGCGTACCATGCTCTCGTATATGAAGCGGTCGCCGACGGTGGTCTCCACATGGCGGATGCCGGCGGCATCCAGTGCCCGGTACAGCCCCCATGTTGGTCATGACCGTGGTCACGACCGTGTCCTGCGGCAACGTTCCGCTCTCCCGCATGGCGCAGGCGAGGATGTACAGGATCCGGTCGCCGTCCACCTCTTCGCCGTTCTCGTCCACTGCGATACAGCGGTCTGCGTCGCCGTCAAAGGCAAAGCCCACATCCAGATGCTCCGACAGAACCAGCCGCCGCAGTCCTTCGATATGCGTAGAGCCGGCATTCAGGTTGATGTTCAGTCCGTCCGGGTCGGCGTTGATGATGTAGGTGCGCGCGCCGAGCGCCTCAAAAACCGCCTTGGCTATCATCCACGAGGAACCGTTGGCGCAATCCAGCCCGATGCGCAGGGATCGGTAGGAATGTGCCGCCAGCGAGATCAGGTATCCGACGTACCGGTTCCGCCCGGCGGCGTAGTCCACAATCTGCCCGATATCGGCTCCGTGCGAGAGCGGCAGTTCATCCGCATCCAGCCCCAGTGCCCGCGCGCCGCCGTCCAGATAGTCCTCGATGACCTGTATCGTCCGGTCGTCGATCTTCTCCCCGTCGCCGTTGACCAGCTTGATGCCGTTATCCGTAAAGGGATTATGCGAGGCGGATATCATAACGCCGCAGTCAAACTCCCCGCGTGCCGCCGCAAAGCAGACGCTGGGTGTGGTGGTAACGTGCAGCATATAGGCATCCGCGCCGCCCGCAACCAGCCCTGCGACCAGCGCATACTCAAACAGGTAGCTGGAGCGGCGGGTGTCCTTGCCGATGACCACGCGCACTTTGTGCGCCGCACCGGAAGCCCCGTCGCGCCCGCCCCCGTAGTACCACGCCAGAAACCGCCCGATCCGCCAGGCATGGTCGCCTGTCAGTGTGGCATTTGCTTCCCCCCGGAAGCCGTCGGTGCCGAAATATTTGCCCATAGCTGCCATCCTTTCCCGTCTGTCGGAACAGAATTGTATTCCCGGTTAGTATACCACGTTCCGAGTCAGAAATAAAGACCAATTTTATGAACAAGTGCAAGGATTTTTTTGTGCTTTTCGCAACTGTCGCGTGCAGCGGATGCAAATCCCGGTGGGCAGTCGGAAGAACAGTTGGGCAATCCGCCGAATAATCCCCGTCAGATTTTGGTCAAAGCGCCGAAAATGAACTTTATTTGAAAAAAGAAGGGAAACCCATTGAAAAAAGGTGCCGGATGCGGTACAATGGTACTGTCCCTCTTTGGGCGGTCGATGCCGCCGGGACAAATATAAGTACAACCGAACAAGGAGTATTTTTTTCTCATGGGAAACGAAAAAACCGTACGCATCGGCATCATCGGATGCGGAGGCATTGCCAACGGTAAGCATATGCCCTCCCTCCGG
Organism: Oscillospiraceae bacterium; assembly: GCA_022009675.1. GTDB lineage: Bacteria > Bacillota > Clostridia > Oscillospirales > CAG-272 > CAMEON01. Next base: position 520,172 of record CP091718.1, read on the forward strand.
CAGATCCCGGGCGTCCAGATGGTCGCATTCTGTGACATCATTGAGGAGCGTGCCCGTAAAGCCAAGCAGGACTACGGCACCCCCGATGCGGCGGTATACACCGACTACCGCAAGCTGTTGGAGGACAAGACCATTGACGTGGTACACGTCTGCACCCCCAACCGCGCCCACAGCTTCATCACGGTGGACGCTTTGCACGCGGGCAAGCACGTCATGTGCGAGAAGCCGATGGCAATCAATGCCGCCGAGGCAAAGAAGATGCTGGACGCCGCGAAGGAAACCGGCAAAATCCTGACCATCGGCTACCAGAGCCGTCAGCGCGCCGATGCGCAGTACATGAAGCAGGAGTGCCTCGCCGGCACGTTCGGTGACATCTACTACGCCAAGGCTACCGCTATCCGCCGGCGCGCCGTGCCGACGTGGGGCGTGTTCCTGAACGAGTATGAGCAGGGCGGCGGTCCGCTGATCGACATCGGCACCCACGCACTGGATCTGACGCTGTGGATGATGGACAACTATAAGCCCAAGTACTGCCTGGGTCAGACCTTCCACAAACTCAACAAGGACACCAACCAGGGCAACGCCTGGGGCAACTGGGATCCCGAAAAGTTCACGGTCGAGGACAGTGCGTTCGGTATGGTCGTCATGGAGAACGGCGCTGTCATCAATCTGGAGTCCGCGTGGGCGCTCAACACGCTGGACGTGCGTGAGGCAGTCACGACCATCTGCGGTACCCGTGCGGGCGCCGATATGGACGACGGACTGCGAATCAACGGCATCCGGCAGAACTGCCAGTACGTATTCAAGCCCAATTTCTCCGCCGCAGGCGCCGCCTTCTTTGATGGTGTGACCAGCGCGGATCCTGCGGTGCTGGAGGCAGCGCAGTGGATCAATGCCGTTGTCAACGACGGAACGCCCTGCGTTCTTCCGGAGCAGGCGTTCACCGTGACGCGCATCCTGGAGGGAATCTACACCTCCGCCAAAACGGGAGACATCTTCCGCTTTTAAGGCATTACCGCGCAATTCCGATGGTGCAATTGCGCAGTCGGATTTTCCGTCAGACAATACAAAAATTCGCAGGCTGTAGTAGAGCTACTGACAAGAATTTTTTTGTGAAGTATGACGGAAAAAGCCGCAAGCAAGTGTGCCATGCGTGGATTGCGCGGTAATGCCTTAAGCAACCGCTGCTGTATTCGGCATTCCCCATTTTTACTCCCTCCGCCCCGGCGGGGCAAACCAAACCACCCAGAGAGGATAACCACCAATGAACCGAAATAGGAGACTGACTGTTCTGCTTCTTGCCACGCTGGCACTTCTGATGCTGGCGGGCTGTTCCGTGCTGGATCCGTTACTGCACCCGGATCACGAGGTGACGGGCAACCCGGACGAGCGCGATACGCGCTTTGTGGAGGGCAGTGCCTACCATGGAAAAGACCCGGAAACCCGCGTGGAGCCGGTAACCGATGAGAACGGTGAGCCGGTCACGGACGAAAACGGCGAAATCGTAACGGCAGTCGTCCCGGTCGGGACGGAAACCGCGACGGGGGAAGCGGAAACGCAGGATCCCTACCGCGACCTGACCGAGCAGGAGCGGAACGATCTGCAGTCCCTGTACAATGAGGTCATCCGATCCGGCGGATTGCTTCTGGTCGGCGGATGGGGTACGCCGAACGGCGCACTGCGCGATTCGACCGACGGGCAGATAGGCAATGCGTTCGGCGCGGCGTTTGACTCGCTGAAGGACGCCGGCTTCAACTGCGTTGTGACGGCAGACGAATGGAAATCCCCGGAGGCGCTGGCGGCATCGCTGTCCGCCGCGCGGAGCCGTCAGATGAAGCTGTGGTACAACTGCGGCGGGCAGGACAGCGACAACACGGTCGCCAAGCTGCGCGATCTGCTCAAGTCCCGCGACTCCGATGCGCTGGGCGCCATCGTCGTCACAATTCCCGACAGCACGGACGATCCGAGCGCGGTTGACCTGCCGGATTTCATCCAGTACGTGGACAATCTGCGGACCGGTCTCAACACCGACAAGCTCAAGATGACGGTTCGGCTGCTGCCGTCCTATGCAAATTTCAAGGGAACGGAGTCCTACGATCTGACATACGGGCAGTATGTGCAGAATTACATGAAGGGGCAGGGGCTGGATTATACCCTGTTTGCCTATGACTCCTTCCCGTCGGACGGCACGAACCGGCTGGCGGGGCTGATCGGATGCATGAAGGCTGCCAAATTCGGCGCACGTCCCGTCTACCCGGTTCTGCAGTGCGCCGGCAGTGATACCCTGCGGGAGCCGACGCTGGAGGAGTTGCGTCTGAGCGTCCATATCAGTCTTGCAATGGGTGCCAAGGGGTACTTCTTCAACGGCATCTGCGGACGCCCGGACAGCACAGACACCGGCATCCTGGATGCGAACGGCAGCCGGACTAACCTGTACAACCGGGTCAAAGCCGTCAATGCCGAAATTGACGGTATGCGGGAGATCTTCCTGAGCTCCAACCATATTTCCACATCGGTCTTCAACTTCCCGGATGCCGCCGCCGAGCTCGGCGTCACATCGGATTCCTTCTACGGTGCGCTGACTGCCGTATCTGAGGCACACGACGGCGCAATCCTGGTCGGTAACTTCTCTGACAGAAACAACCGGTACTCCTACTATGTCGTAAACGCCGATCCCACCCAAAATGCCAGCGTCACGCTGACATTCAACGAACGCCGTCTGGTCGTTACGTGGGGCGACAACGGCTGTGAGTACGTCAACCGGACAGATACCGTCACGCTGAATCTGAAGCCGGGGGAGGGGATGTACGTCTTCACCTCCTCGCTGGTCAACGAGTAAAATCTGTAACGGTCAAATCGGTCAAATAATGAAAGGACGGTTCCTATACCATGAAACTGAGTGTTCTGACAAACCTGTACGGTGCCAAATCCCTGGAGGAAACGCTGCAGATCCTGACGTCGATGGACATCCACACGGTGGAGCTCGGCGCGGGCGGCTACCCCGGCAAGGCGCACTGCAACCCCGAAGAGCTGCTGGCTGACCCGGCAAAGTATGACGCCTTCATGGCACTCCTCAAAAAGTATGACGTGGAGGTCTGCGCCCTGTCGGCGCATGGCAACGCCCTGCACCCCAACCGGGAACTGGCGGCACGCTACGACCGGGATTTCCGCAATGCGGTTCTGCTGGCGGAAAAGATGGGTGTCGATACGGTCATCACCTTCTCCGGCTGTCCCGGCGACTGCGAGGAATCCAAGTACCCCAACTGGGTGACCTGCCCGTGGCCGGAGGATTTCCTTGCCATTCTGGACTGGCAGTGGAATCAGAAGCTGATCCCCTACTGGAAGGAAGCCGGCGCCTTCGCGCTGGCGCACCATGTGCCGCACATCGCCTTTGAGATGCACCCCGGCTTCTGCGTGTACAATCCCGCCACACTGTTGCGCCTGCGTGCCGCAGTCGGCGCCGCAGTCGGCGATGTCATCGGGGCTAACTTTGACCCCTCGCACCTGATCTGGCAGGGCATGGATCCCGTTGCGGCAATCCGCGAACTGCAGGGTGCCATTTATCACGTCCACGCCAAGGACACCAGGATCGACGCCATCAATACGGCGAAGAACGGCGTTCTGGATACCAAGCACTACTCGGACGAGCTGAACCGCTCGTGGGTGTTCCGCACGGTGGGCTACGGCAACGGTGAAACCTACTGGCGCGACATGATCTCCACCCTGCGGCTGTGCGGCTACGACCGCGTGCTGTCGATTGAGCATGAGGACAGCGTCATGACCATTGACGAAGGACTGCGCAAGGCAGTTGACTTCCTCAAGGGTGTGTGCATTTTTGATCCCAAGCCGACCGGCATGAGCTGGGCGTAAACGGCAAGCGAACGGCGCTGCCTCAAGCAAATACAGTGCGCTCTGGGGAAGCTTCCTGCGGGAAGTTTCCCCAGAGCTGTTCCGTGACTTTCCGGGTCCGCCGGCGAAAGGAGAACACCGTGGGCGAGAGGGATAGCATAAGCAGAAGCAAAATCGGCAGGAAAAAGGCACCGTGCGCTGCACCGCCGGGAGCGGTCACGGCGGAGGAGGCGGCGCGTTTTGCCGCCGCCGCGGCAGAAGTGGTGCATCTGCCGGCGGCGCAGGCGCAGGGGTATGCCGGAATCGGGACTCTGCGGGAAAAGCGTCTGCACATGGCAGTCAAGCGCTACCTGTCCCCCGATGCAACCGGGCAAGAGGTGCCTGTCCGGGAGCTGGGCGAGGCAGGCACGGCGCGTGACCGGATCGCCGATGTACGCCTGCCGGACGGGCACATTTTTGAGGTGCAGACCGGCGGATTCTACCCCCTGCGCCGCAAGATCGGGCTGTACATGGCGCATACCGACAGCCCGGTGACCGTGGTGCATCCCCTGCCGTACCGCAAGTACCTGTCGTGGATTGACCCCGCGAGCGGGCAGATTCTCAGCCGCCGCCGGTCGCCACGCCACGCGGATGTGCGGAGCGCGGCGAGGGAGCTGTACTGGCTGTCGGATTGGATCGGCGACCCGCGCCTGACCGTCAGCCTGCTGTTTCTTGAACTGGAGGAGTTCCGTATGCAGGACGGCTGGGGGCGGAACGGCAAGCGCGGCTCCAACCGGTACGAGCGCATCCCGACCGCGCTGTGCGGACGAGTGGATCTGCGCACCCCGGCGGATTACGCCGCGTACTTCCTGCCGCAGGAGCCGACTGCGTTTCCGGACGGATACTTTACCGCCGCCGGGTACGCGCGGCTGACCGGCATCCGGGGACGGACGACCTACGGCATCCTGCATCTGCTGGAAAAGCTGGAGCTGATCCGCGAGGACGGCATGGAAGGACGCAGCAGGCGCTATCGGATTGAAGCAAAATCGGATGGATGAGGAGATACTGTCATGTATGACTGTCATGTATGAGAACATCGGACTTGTGTCCGTAACCTACCGGCGCCTGCCCGCCGAAGCGGTGGTGCGCCTTGCAAAAGACGCGGGGCTTGCGTGCATCGAATGGGGCAGCGACGTCCACGTGCCGGAAACCGACCCCGCCGGCGCACGCCGGGTAGGTGAATTCACCCGCGCCGCCGGGCTTTCGGTCGCTTCCTACGGCACCTACTACCGGCTGGGACAGGGGCAGGACTTCTCGGCTTACCTGACGGCGGCGGAAGCGCTGGGTGCGCCGTCGCTCCGCCTGTGGGCTGGTACGCGGGGCAGCGACGCGGTGGATGCCGCCACGCGGCGCCTGTGGACAGCCGACGGCATCGCGGCGGCGGAAGCTGCGGCGGCGCGGGGTCTGCGCATCGCGTTCGAGTATCATCCCGGCACGCTGACCGATGCGTGTGACTCCGCCGTCCGGCTGATGCGGGAGATCAATCACCCCTGCCGCCGGTCTGTACTGGCAGCCGGACTTCCGCAAATCGGAGTACGAATTGCTCCGCGGACTGGAGGCGGCACTGCCGTGGCTCCGGGCAATCCACCTGTTCTCGTGGTTGCCGGACGGCACCCGCCTGCCGCTTGCCGACCGGCGCCCCCTGTGGGAAAGCCTACTCCGCCACGTGCCGCAGTGCGACCGCATCCGGTTACTGCTGGAGTTTGTCCCCGGCGATGACGCTGACCCGGCAATCCTTGCACGCGAGGCGGAGACTCTGCGCGGGATCGCAGACCAAGCGGGCAGGTAATATCCCGCAGGACGCACAAATTTTACAAAAAGTTCAACGACGCTCCACAGAAAGCGGCGGACAACCGGGCAAATATCGGATATAATAGGGACGATAAGTATCAAACAAGGAGGGTCTGAACCATGACCGTTACCAAAAAATCCATCATCGGCGACGTGCTGGACGCCGCGCCGGATACCGCCGCTTTCTTCTTTGAGATCGGGATGCACTGCCTCGGCTGCCCCTCCGCCCGGGGCGAGTCCATTGAGGACGCCTGCGCGGTCCACGGAACCGATGCCGATGAGCTGGTCGCCAAAATCAACGCATATCTGGCAGACAAGAAGTAAAGGTCGCCCGGAAGGCAATGCCGCACACCCGGGTGCGTGCGGTGTTACTGTTAAGTGTGACCTGAGCGACCCGAAAAAGCAGGGGCGGGGAAACGCGGTTCAGCCGGATTTCCCTGCCCCTTCTGTAACGCGACCACTGATGCCGGAAGGAGACACATGACATGACGGCTTCCCCCATCAAGCTGACGCCCCGCCTGATGACGGCGGTGCGCTATGTCCGCCCCGGTCACCTGCTCTGCGATGTCGGGACGGATCACGCATACCTGCCCATCTGGCTGTGCCAGACGGGTGTGCTGACTCCCGTCCCCCTGCCGGACGGCGTGCAGTCCGCCGGCGGGGCACTGTGTGCCATCGCGTCCGATGTACGGGACGGTCCCGTGGAACGTGCGCGCCTGCACGTTGCCGCCGCCGGACTGACCGACCGTATCCTGACCGTCCGCACCGACGGGCTGTCGGGGCTGGAGAGCTACCGACCGTCGGATATCACGGTATTCGGAATGGGCGGGGAGCTGATCGTGTCCATTCTGGAGCGGGCGGCGTTTGTCCGCTCGCCGGATGTCCGGCTGATCCTCCAGCCCATGACGCATCCGGAAATCCTGCGGAAATGGTTGCTGGACAACGGCTTTTTCCATACTTGGCGAGTTGCTGTCGGCAGAGGAGCATCGCATTTACCAGACGGTCTGTGCCGCCTATGCGCCGGATGCCTGCGCCGCGCCCTACGATGACGCCGAGCTGCTGACCGGACGCGCCTACCCGCCGGAGCAGGCGGATCTGCACCGGGCGCTGATTTGCAAAACCCGGCACACCCTGACCGCCCGGCGGGACGCCCGCGCCGGCTCCGGTCATACGACAGCCGGCGAGGACACCCTGCTCACCGCTCTGGCGGCGCAGGAGGCACGCATCGCCCGGCAGATACGGTAAACTATCCGGGAAAGGGATCTTACATGACGATACAACAGCTGTACGACGCGCTGGAAGCGCGCATTCCGCGGTCGCTGTCCTGCGGATGGGACAATGACGGACTTTCCTGCTGTCCCGACCCGGCGGCGCCGGTGCGCGGCGTTCTGATAGCACTGGACGCGACCGAGGACGCCGTCGCCGCGGCGGAACGGCAGGGATGCAACCTGCTGGTGACGCACCATCCCCTGCTCTTCCGGGGTCTGCGCGCCGTGGACGGTGCCGACACATCCTCCCGGAAGGTGCTTCGCCTGATCCGTGCGGGCATTTCCACCGCCGCCTTCCATACCCGGCTGGACGCCCTGCCGGGCGGCGTCAACGATACGCTGGCGGCTGTGCTGGGACTGCACGATGTCCTGCCCTTCGGCAGTGGGGCGGGTGAGGACGGAAACCCGGCGGGTATGCCGCTGGGGCGCATCGGTTCCCTGCCCGCGCCGGAATCCTTTGACGCCTTCTGCGCACGGGTCAGGGCGGCACTGCACCTGCCTGCCCTGCTGGGCGCGGGTTGCGGGCGAGACATCCGTCGGGTCGCCGTGCTGGGCGGCGCGGGGGACGACGACGTGGACGCCGCGCGGGCGGCGGGCGCGGACGTGTTTGTGACCGGCGAGCTGCGCTACCATCAGCTCTGCGATGCGCCCTACGGCGGCATGGCGCTGATCGCCGCCGGGCACTACCACACCGAATTTCCGGTGGTGCCGGTGCTGGCGGACACGGTGCGCGGCATTCTGCGCGCGGCGGGAGATGCAGATGTTCCGGTGTCGCTGTACGGCGGCACGCGGGTACAAATACGGTAAGGGGGACTATGCCATGAAAAATACGGCTCAATGAAGATCCGGAGATCGTCCGGACGGTCAAGGAGGGACTTGCCGCCCGCGGCGGCTACTGCCCCTGCCGCACGGTCAGAAACGAGGACACCAAGTGTATGTGCCGGGAATTCCGCGAGCAGATCAAGGACCCCGATTTCGAGGGCTTCTGCCACTGTATGCTGTACTACAAGGAGAAATAATCATGCCGCGACAGGGGAAAACTCTGCCGGACTGCCTTGCGCAGGCAGTCCGCGTCCCTATCGGTGCCGCCCGTGATGGTGGCGGCGCCGCTGTCTGCACCGTTGCCATGGCTGTCTCCCTGCTGATCTTTCACTGATATCCGTCCGGAACCGAAACAGGGCGGCTCTTGCGAGCCGCCCTGTTTCCATATCCCTATACACTGCCGTGGCAGAGAAAGCTCTGCAACAGCGGGCTTTTCGGGTTCCCGAACACCTCATCCGGCGTACCGGCTTCCTCTATTACCCCGTTCGCCATGAAGATCACCTGATCCGCCACGCTCCGGGCAAATTCCATCTCGTGCGTTACCACCACCATGGTGCTGTCGTGGGATTTCAGCCCCCGGATAACCGACAGCACCTCGCTTGTCAGCTCCGGGTCAAGCGCCGAGGTCGGCTCGTCAAAGCACAGAATATCCGGGGCAAGCGCCAGCGCCCCGCGCGATGGCAACCCGCTGCTGCTGTCCGCCGGACAGCTGTCCCGGATAACTGTCGAGCTTGTCGGTCAGCCCCACGCGGTCAATGAGCGCCCGTGCGCGGGCGTCGATCTCCTCCGCCGTCCCCCAACCGGTTCAGTGTGGGTGCCAGCGTGACATTGCGCAGGACGCTGTACTGCGGAAACAGGTTGAACTGCTGGAACACCAGCCCGAAATGCCGCCGTGCCGCGCGTACCTCCGCCTCCCGGCGGCGGCGCCGCACCGACTCCGATGCATCGAAAATGCACGATCCGGCAACGTATATCTGTCCTGCATCGGCTGTTTCGAGAAAATTCAGACACCGGAGCAGGGTAGTTTTTACCGCCGCCGGAGGAGCCGATCAGAGCCAGCACCGCGCCGCGCTCCAGTGTGAAGCTGATGCCGCGCAGTACCTCCGTCTTCCCGAAGGATTTGCCGAGATTCCGCACCTCCAGCGCGGGTGGATTCGTGTTGTTCATATCGCCATTCCTTTTTACTGCGTATCGAAATCTGCCGTGTACTCACGGTACTCACAGCGAGAAGCGCGCCATCCGCTTCTCCAGCCTGCCGAACAGGAGCGTCAGCACGCCGTTGAAGATCAGGTAGTAGACCACCGTGAAGAACAGCGGCACATGACGCCCGAAATGCCACCCGAGCCCTTCATGAAGGCTTCGCCTGCCCAGATGACCTCCTGCAACGCAATGATGCGTGCCAGCGACGTGTCCTTGACCAGCGTAATAATCTCGTTGGACATGGGCGGCACGATGCGCTTAATCATCTGAATCAGCGTCACGCGGAAAAAATCTGCGACCGCGTCAGTCCCAGCACCTCGCCCGCCTCGGTCTGCCCGTGCGGGACGCCCTGAATGCCCGCGCGGTATATCTCGGAAAAAAATAGCAGGCGTAGTTGAAAAATGAACGCCACCGCCGCCGCCGTGAAGCGTCCCGCCTCGCCCGTCCCCCAGATGTTGTTGCCGAACACCATGCCGGGAAAAATAGAAGATAATGATAAGCTGGATCATCAGCGGCGATCCGCGGACGATCCAGATGATGCCCCGCAACAGCCACGAGAGCGGCTTGAAGCGGGACATGGAGCCGATGCAGATGAGAAGCCCCAGCGGGATGGCGCCGAGCAGGGTCACAGCAAACAGCCGGAGCGTTTGCAGAAAGCCCTGATTCAGCGCCTGAAATACCGTGGGAAACTGTTCCAGAAAACGTCCCGGCATATCTCTGTTCCCGCCCGCGTCAGTTCCCGATCAGGTAATCCTGAATGCCGTACTTTTCCGCGATCTTCTTCAGCGTGCCGTCCGCCGTCTTGGCGGCGAGGAACTCGTTGAGCTTTTCGGTCAGGTTGGAATTCTTGCGGAAGCCGACGCCGTACTCCTCGTCAGCCAGCCGGACGGTATAGGTGAGATCGCTGTAATCCGTCCCTTCCCCGACCATGCTGATCGCCATGAGGAAATCAACCACGGCGGCATCGCTGGTGCCCGCCTTTACCTCGGTCAGCGCGGTTGCCTGATCCTTGACGGCAGTGATCTTAAAGCCGTTGGCGGTTGCCGCCGCCTCGCCGGCAGAGCCCTTCTCCACCGCAAAGGTCAGCCCCTTGCAGTCCGCGGCAGTCTTGATATCCGCCGCGCGGTCGGCACGGACGATCACGACCTGCGCGTTGTTGAAGTAGGGCTTGGAGGTGGACATGGCTGCCTTCACATCATCGGTCAGCGTCATGCCGTTCCAGACGCAGTCGATGGTGCCCGCCTCCAGCTCAAAGGTCTTGCGATCCCAGTCGATAAGGGAAAACTCGACCTCCACGCCGAGGTATGCGGCGAAGGCGCTGGCGGCATCTGCATCAAAGCCTATCCAGTTTTTGTCGGCATCGCGGTAATCCATCGGTGCAAACTCGGTAATGCCGACGACCAGCTTGCCGTTCTTCCGGACGGTTTCCAGATCGTCCGCCTTCTTGCCGCAGGCGGCGAAGCTCAGGGTGCAGGCAGCGACGGTGGCAAGCGCCAGCAGGGTGCATACGATTCTTGCTATTCTTTTTCATTGGTGTGTCCTCGTCTTTCTTTGCGTACTTTATCGCTTTATCACGGTAAAGCGTTGAATGGCTGTATTATACACGTTTTCGAGCGCGTTTGTCAAGGGGTTTTTCGAATTTTTTTTTTTTTCGGATTCCGGTATCCGGCGAAAAACGGGACTGTCAGGTCAAATCCGCACCGCACTCACGGCAACCGACCGAAAAAGCAGCCGTCAACCACGGATTCACAGAAAATTTTTAACATTCCCCTTGTCAGCGGGGCGCAAATGTGGTATACTGAATCAGATAGATATATGTAATTCACTGTGAATGCCGAGGTGTTTGTTTTGATCGTTGAATTAGAGGAAGCCAAACGGGAACTGGTCGGGATGCGTCCCGACATAGAGGAGCTGAGTCAGGCACTGCATATCCAGGCGCTGACAGCCAAGGTTGAAGAATTGGAGCAGACCACGCTTGCCCCCGATTTCTGGGGCGATCAGGCGCGGTCGTCCCGCGTACTGCAAACCATCAAGCAGTCCAAGGACACGATTGAGGAGTACACGGATCTGAAAAGCCGGCTGGAGGACGCTATCGCGCTGGCAGAAATGGCAATCGAGGAAAACGACGAGGACAGCCTGCCCGAGGTCAAGTCCGAGCTTGCCGACCTCAAGGCACAGGCGGAACGGATGCGCATCGAGGCGCTGATGGTCGGCGAGTACGACAACAGCACCGCCATTGTCTCCTTCCACCCCGGCGCCGGCGGAACCGAGGCGCAGGACTGGGCGCAGATGCTGTACCGCATGATTACCCGCTGGGCAGAGACAAACAAATTCAAGGTCAAGCTGCTGGACTGGCTGGACGGAGACGCCGCCGGACTGAAATCCGCCACCATCACGGTGGAGGGGCCCCATGCCTACGGATTCCTCAAGAGCGAGAACGGCGTTCACCGGCTGGTGCGCGTCTCGCCCTTTGACGCGCAGGGGCGGCGCCAGACCTCCTTCGCATCCATCGAGGTCATGCCGGAATTCCCCGATCTGGACGAGATCCAGCTCCGGGACGAGGACTATGAATTCGTGCCGTTTCACTCCAGCGGCGCGGGCGGACAGAACATCAACAAGGTGTCCTCCGCCGTGCGCATCACGCACAAGGCAACCGGCATCGTCGTGACCTGCCAGACCGAGCGGAGCCAGCTCCAGAACAAGGAAACCGCGCTCCATATGCTCAAAGCAAAGCTGATGGAAATCAAAATCCGCGAACGGCTGGATACCATCGAGCAGATACAGGGCAACAAGAACAACATCGAATGGGGCTCGCAGATACGCTCCTATGTCTTCATGCCCTACACGCTGGTAAAGGATACGCGCACGGGCTACGAGGAGGTGGACGTCGAGGCTGTCATGAACGGCAGGCTGGACGGATTCATCAACGCATACCTCAAATATATCACCATGGACAAGGCAAAAATAAATCCGCTCAAAAAGTGCTGTCAGCTGTCAGCTGTCAACAGCACCGGGACAATACGTCAGGGGTGTTAAAAACTCATTCCGGGTTTTTTTAACACCCCTTTTTCTGCCTTCTGCTGCCGGAAAATTTTTTTCCGCGAGCGACAATGCGACACAATCGGACAGAGGGTGTGCGGTATAATAGAGCAAACAGCCGGATACCTGCGCCCGACGCCTTCGGACAGGCTCCGGCGGAAAGGATGGCTGTACATATGCTCTGCGATACCTGCGGCAGGAAGAAGGCTGCCGTTTTCTACCATGAAAACATCGGCGGCAGGGTGCGCACCTTCAATCTGTGCCCCGCGTGCGCCGACGCCATGAAAAAATCCGGCGAACTGGAGGATTTCAGCGACGCCTGCGCGGGACCGGGGGAGCCGGTACTCTGCCCCGAAGAGCCGGTTCTGCACGAACTGCCGATCCCCGCCGCAGTCGGGACCGACGGTGCGCCGGGATTGCTGTGCCCCCGATGCGGCGGATCGCTGTCCGACCTTGCCGCCTCCGGCGAGGGCGGGATGCGCGGTATGCTACACGGTATTTGCCGCGGAGCTTGCGCCGCTCCTGCCGACCTTCGGCGGGCGGCTCTGTCACGCGGGAGCCGTTCCGGCAGGCTATCGTACCCGGCAGGAGCGGGCGGAACGTGCGGCGGCACTCCGGCGGGAGCTGTCGGCGGCTGTCGAGGCAGAGCGTTTTGAGGATGCGGCGGCTTTGCGCGACCGCATCCGGGAACTGGAACAGGAGGCACGGTGATATGGCATGGTACGAAATACCCGGTGCGGAGCAGGATGTGGCGCTCTGCACCTGCGCACGTCTTTCGCGGAATCTGGAGGCTTTCCCGTTCCCGGCGCGGCTGGAGCCGGCGGGGGCAAAGGAGGTCATATCCGCCGTCGGTGCCGTACTGACCGAAAACGGCTTTACCGCCATTGACTTTGCGGAAATTTCCCGCACCGCCGCCTGCGCGCTGGTCGAAAAATGCTATGCCGGTCCGGAATTTATCCGCGAAAGTCTGCCGCACGCCCTGTACCTGAACGAGCCGTGCGGCATATCCGCCATGCTGTGCGGGCAGGATCACGTCCGGCTGCGCTGCATCCGTCCCGGGCTGGCGGTGCGGGACGCGTATGCGGGGGTGAGCGGCGTAGAGGGGCAGCTGGACGCACGGTTTGACCTTGCCTTCGACGAGCGGTTGGGCTATCTGACGCATGACCCCGGTGAACTGGGAACGGGGCTGTGCGTCTCGGTACTGCTGTTCCTCCCGGCACTGGAAGCCGCAGGACAGACCGGACTGCTGGCGGCACGGCTGGAGCGGCAGGGACTGACTCTGCACCGCGCGCTTGCAGGCTCCGCGCGGCAGGAGGAAATCCCGCTCTACCGGCTGTCAAACCGTATTTGCTTCGGGCTGTCGGAAACCGATATTCTGTCACTGATATCCGGCTGTGCCGGGCGTATTCTGGAATCCGAACGCCACCGGCGCAGTGCCGTCAGCGGTCACGATCTCATCCGCCTGACCGACCGCATACATCGCGCCGCCGGCATTCTGCGACACGCCTGCGTTCTCCCGATGTCCGAATGCCTCCGCTGTCTCGCCGACCTCCGGCTCGGCGCTTCGCTGGGACTGCTCCCCGACATCCGGGTCGAGTCGCTGACCGCTCTGCTGTTCGATACCCTGCCCGCTTCGCTCTCGCTCGCCTCCGATCCGCCCGCTTCCGGCGATTTCAACCGTGATATCAGCCGCGCCCGGCTGGTGCGCGAACGGCTGTCGCAGGAAGCATAGGGCTGCCGATTGGATTCCGCTATTTCGGGGCGTCCCCGCGCCGTTCTTTTCATCCGGTCGCGCGGCTCCGCCCCTGCCGCAGGAGGATCTCCATGACAAACCGTTTCACGGAACGCGCCCAACGCGCGCTCAATGCTTCGCTGTCCGCCGCCGCCGATCTGGGGCACACCTACATCGGATCGGAGCATATCCTGTTAGGGCTGATGGCGGATGACGCCTCCATCGCCGCCAAGATGCTCCGCGCGCACGGCGCCGACCGGACGCGGGTGCGGGAGGCTGTGGTGAATATGGCAGGCGAGGGAGTGCCGAGTCAGGTCTCCCCCGCCGACATGACGCCGCGCACGCAAAAAATCATTCAGGAATCCGCCACGCTGTCGGTACACGCCGGGCAGAGCTACATCGGGACGGAGCATCTGCTGCTGGCACTGCTCGGGGAGGGCGACTGCGTGGCGGTGCGCCTTCTGGACGATCTGAACATTCCCGTGGACGAGCTGAAGCGGGACGTGCAGAATTTTCTGGGCGCATCGCCGGGGGCGGAGAACATCGGGCAGAGCCGGAGTGCGGGGAACGAAAACCAAGCCGAGCAGTCCGGCGGTCGGTCGCGGAGCGGCAAGGAGAACCGCCGCACGGAGAAGGCGCTTGCCGGCACGCCGACGCTGGCACAGTACGGGCGCGATCTGACCGCCATGGCGCGGGAGGGCAGGCTGGATCCCATCATCGGGCGGGAGACCGAGACCGAACGGGTGATTCAGATTCTGTCCCGGCGCACCAAGAACAATCCCTGTCTGGTAGGAGAGCCGGGCGTGGGCAAAACCGCCGTGGTGGAGGGGCTTGCCCAGCGCGTGAGCGACGGCAGTGTGCCGGACACCATCCGCGGCAAGGTCATCGTGACGCTGGATATCGCATCCATGATCGCCGGGGCGAAATACCGCGGCGAGTTTGAGGAGCGCTTCAAGAACGTTATGGAGGAGGTGCGCCGCAACCCGCAGATCATCCTGTTCATCGACGAGATCCACACCATCATTGGGGCGGGCGCGGCGGAAGGGGCGGTGGACGCCGCCAACATCATCAAACCGGCGCTGGCACGGGGCGAGATGCAGGTCATCGGCGCCACGACCGTGACCGAGTATCGGCGGCACATCGAGAAGGATGCGGCACTGGAGCGGCGCTTCCAGTCCGTGACGGTGGGCGAGCCGAGCGGGGAGGAAACGGTGCGCATCCTGGAGGGACTGCGTCCCAAATACGAGGCGCATCACCGGCTCCGCATATCGGACGGGGCGCTGACGGCGGCGGTCGCACTGTCGGTGCGCTACATCCCCGACCGCTTCCTGCCGGACAAGGCGATTGACCTGGTGGATGAGGCGGCGTCCCGCCTGCGTATCCGGTCACGGACATCGCCGCCGGGGGTCAAGCAGCTGGAGGTTCGCCTGACGGCGGTCAGCCGCGAGAAAGCGGAAGCCATCAAGGCGCAGGATTTTTGAGCGGGCGGCAGGTCTGCGGGACGAGGAGGCAGGGTTGCGCGGTCAGCTGGAGGCGGCACGCGCGAGCTGGCGCCGCGAGCAGGACACAGGCGCGCTGACCGTGGAGCCGGACGATATCGCCGAGGTGGTGACGCAGTGGACAGGCATCCCGGTCAGCCGCCTGCTGGAGGGCGAGGGGGAACGGCTCCTGCGGCTGGAGGATACGCTCCGGGCGCGCGTGATCGGGCAGGACGAGGCTGTCACGGCGCTGTGCCGCGCCATCCGGCGGGGGCGCATGGGGCTGAAGGATCCCCGCCGCCCCATCGGATCCTTCATTTTTTCTCGGGCAGAGCGGCGTCGGCAAGACCGAGCTTTCCCGCGCGCTGGCAGGGGCTTTGTTCGGCAGTGAAAACGCGCTCATACGGCTGGATATGTCGGAGTATATGGAAAAGCAGAGCGTATCCCGGCTCATCGGCTCGCCGCCCGGCTATGTCGGCTTTGAGGAGGGCGGGCAGCTGACTGAAAAAATACGGCGGCATCCGTATGCCGTGGTGCTGTTCGACGAAATGGAGAAGGCGCACCCGGACGTATTCAATCTGCTCCTGCAAGTGCTGGACGACGGCAGTCTGACCGACGCGCAGGGGCGGCGGGCGGATTTCCGCAACACGGTGGTCATCATGACCTCCAATCTGGGCGCGGCAGGCGGCAGGCAGACGCTGGGCTTCTCGGGCGGCGGCGCCGACGGCAGTGCGGAGCGTGACCGGATGCTGTCCGCGCTGCGCGCCGCGTTCCCGCCGGAATTTCTCAACCGGGTGGACGAGATACTGGTTTTTCCGTCCGCTGGGGCGGGAGGAGCTTGTCCGCATCGCGCACCTGATGCTGGAGGAAGTCTGCCGCCGTGCGCTGGAGCTGGACATCGGGCTGTCCTTCGATCAATCCGCTGCGGAGCTTATCGCAACTGCCGCACAGAGCGGGCACGGCGGAGCGCGTCCTATCCGGCGTGCCGTGGTGCGGCTGGTTGAGGATGCCTTCTCCACCGAGTTACTGGAAGGGCGTCTCAGCACCGGCGACCGTGTGCGGGCAAGCGCACGCGACGGGAAAATTGTATTTGAAAGCGAGTAAGGCAGCTGTCAGAGCTCATCCCCTCCGCAGTCCTTTGGGGTAGTGGTTCTTCATAACACCACGATCCGCCTTGCCCCAGCCAAGCGGGAAACCGTCCACCGTCACGGTGTACCATCCAGCCAGCTCAGACGGGCAGGAAACCGTCTCGCCACGCAGGTAGGCGGCGGGCTGACCGCCCGCAGAATCCAACGCGTAGCGTCGGGCGCCGTCCGGAATCGGCAACGCCGCCATAGCCAGCGCGTGTGCCGGGGTAAAACGACCGCCCGCCACACTGCCCAGCTCCAGCCCCGCGCGCAGGACACGCAGACCGTTCAGACTTTCCGCCGTCAGGTCGCACCCGGCGGGCAGAAGGGACAGCGTCTCCCCGAACAGGCAGGGGATGCCGTCCGGGATATACCCCAGCACGCTGCCGGCAAAATCCCGGAACAGACGCAGCGCGTCCGGAAGCGATATACCCCGCCCCGGGCGGTTGTCGCGCCGACCGGGGCGCTCCGCGCGGCGCGACACGGCACCGCCCGACACGGCATCGCCAGACGCCGCATCCGCCCGGCGGCGCAGCAGGGACGGCAAAGTGTCCCTCCCCGTCCGCATGATGGGGAAAGAGCCGCACCGCCCGGCGCAGACTTCCGGCATATTCCGTCCCGCCGGGCACCCAGTCGGGTCTGCCGGCATCCAGTCGCCCGTCCGCAAGGCAGGCGAGAATGGCGGAAGCATCGGTCATGACGGTATCAAAATCCGGGTGTTCCCGCAAAAAGGTCAGAACGCTGCCTTCGTCCTCCTCCGGCGCGAAGGTGCAGGTGGAATAGACGATTGTACCGCCGGGTGCCAGCATCCGGGCGGCGGCGCGCAGAATCTCCGCCTGCCGCGCGGCGCACAGCGCGATATTCTCCGGCGACCACATCTGCACCGCCTGCGGCTCCTTGCGGAACATTCCCTCGCCGGAGCAGGGCGCATCCACGACGATGCGGTCAAAAAAGCCGGGAAAACGTTCCGCCAGCGCCTGCGGCTCCATGTTCAGCACCAGCGCATTCGGGATGCCCATGCGCTCGATGTTGCCGGACAGCACGGCGGCTCGCCCCGGATGAATCTCGTTGGCAACCAGCAGTCCCTGCCCGCGCAGGGCACCCGCCAGCTGAGTCGCCTTACCGCCCGGTGCGGCACACAGGTCAAGCACCCGCTCGCCGGGACGCGGCGGGCACAGTGCCGCCGGGATCATGGCGCTTGCCTCCTGAATATAGTACAGCCCCGCCTCATGGTACGGGTGTCTGCCGGGACGCAGGGCGGGGTCGTCGGGATAGTACCAGCCGTCCGCCGTGAAGGGTACGCGCTCCGCAAGGAAGGGGAGCAGTTCCCGCACGCCGTCCGGGATGCCGTCCAGCCGGAGCGGATTGACGCGCAGGGCGGGGCGGCGCGGCTTGTCGTAGGACGCAAGGAACGCGGGGTATTCCGCCCCCAGCAGGCGGCGCATCCGGTCGGTAAAGCCGAGCGGGAGTGCGCAGGTCTCCGGCTCACTCATGCGTTCGCATCCTCCTTCAGCATAACCTGATACACATCATTTTTGGGCACGCCGCGATCCTTTGCCGCCGCCTTGACCGCGTCCTTGCGGGACAGCCCCTGCCCTTCATAGTGCGCAACATGATCGGGAATGCTCATGTCCGCCCAGAAAACAGGTGCATCGGCGGGATCGGCTCCTGCCACGACCAGCACGTACTCCCCGCGCGGGTCGTGGTCGGCGTAGTACGCAACCGCCTCCCCGACCGTCAGGCGGAGGATTTCCTCGTTGCGCTTTGTCAGCTCCCGGCAAAGTGCAATACGCCGCTCCCCCGAAGACAGCGGCAAAATCCGCCAGCGTTTCGCACAGGCGGTGGGGGGCTTCATGGAACAGCATGGTGCGCGTCTCGCGCGAAAGCTCGTTCAGTCGGGCGGCACGCTGGCGGTTATCGGTCGGCAGAAAGCCCTCGAAGGTGAAGCGTCCGGTGGGCAGTCCCGACAGCGTCAGCGCCGTCACACCGGCACAGCAACCGGGCACCGACGTCACGGGAATACCGCGCGCGGCACACAGCCGCACAAGATCCTCGCCGGGATCGGATACGGCTGGCGTTCCGGCATCGGTGACAAGCGCGCAGGACTCGCCCGCCGCCAGCCTGTCGCAGATCTGTCCGCCGCGCTCCCGCTTGTTATGCTCAAAATAGGATACCATCGGCTTGCGGATGCCGAGACCGGCAAGCAGTCTGCCGGAGTTGCGCGTATCCTCGGCGGCGATAAAGTCCACACCCGCCAGGACAGCCTCCGCCCGATGGGACAGGTCGGCGAGATTGCCGATGGGCGTCGCCACCAGGTACAGCGTACCGGGAACGATGCGGTTCTTTTCCCCGACGGGGGGCACGGATTGTTCGGTGAGCATACAGAGAGGCACCTCTTTTCACAGGGCGGCAGACCGGAAACGGTCTGCGCAGAATGCGCCGCTCCCCCATATACTGGCGTATATCCGGAAACATACGGAGGAGGGCAGGATAACATGGCTATCAAAATCTATATCGACCAGGGGCACAACCCGGTCAATCCCAACGCAGGCTCCGAAGGGAACGGACTGCGCGAGCAGGACATCGTCTACCGCATCGGGCAGCTGCTGGCGGAACGTTTGCGTGCGGACGGGCGCTTTGCGGTGCGTCTGTCGCGTCCCACCGCCTCGACCCAGCTGGGAACCAGCAACGCCACCAGTCTGGCGGCTCGCGTAAACGACGCCAACAGCTGGGGGCGGACTACTTTGTCAGCCTGCACACAAACGCCTCGGACAATTCCGCCGTCAGCGGAACCGAGACGCTCGCCTATTCCCGCGACACGCGTGGCTACGGCTTGGCGCAGGCGATCCAGAAGAACGTGGTCGCTGTCACCGGACTGCCCGACCGGGGAGTCAAGCTCCGTCCGGGGCTGTATGTCCTGCGCAAGACGCGGATGCCGGCGGTTCTTGCCGAGCTTGGCTTCATCACCAATCCCGGCGATGCCGCGTTGCTGTCCGGTTCGCCCGGGCTGTTTGCGGACGGCTTATTCCGCGGTATCACGTCCTACACGCTCTGACCCCATTATATCACGCAGGCGGGCGGCTGTCAACAGCCGCCCGCCGATTTCAGCCGTGTCACGCATACCCGGCTCCGCTGCGGCATACATTTCAGGGAACCCCCGAACGTTCGGGGAACAACCGCAGGCAAGGAGCGCTTCTTATGACGCAACGCAAGACCGCAGACACACGCATGGACTCCCGGATCAGCCCCGCCGTCTGGGCAGGCGGAGGCATCGCCCTCGCGGCGGCACTGTTCACCCGATTGCGGGTCGGCAGTCCCCTGCCGCTCCTGCATCTGCTGAATGCAGACAGCATTCTGCCGCCCCTGTGGCTGACAGGTCTTTGCTGGCTCAGCAGCTTTTTCCTGTCGGGCTGTGCCGCAGGCTTTATTCTCAACTGCCGCACGGGCGGATGCGCCGCCGCATGGCGCCTGCGCGGTGCCGTGTACGGTCTGCTCTGCCTGTTCGCCGGGCTGGGATGGTACCCGCTCCTGTTTGCGGCGCAGGCACTCTGGCTTTCGTGGCTGTGCCTGCTTGCCGCCGCTTTGTCCGGTATCCTGTGCCTCGCGTGCTGGGTGCGCGTCCGGCAACGCGTCCTTCTGTTCCTGCTCCCGGCGGCGGTGTGGACGTGCTGCCTGACCGTACTGCAGCTGGTCGTCCTGCTGCGCCGGTAGCGCCGGTTGGCAGTTCTGCACAAATGCACGGAAAAATTTTGGTCAAAAAGGAAAAAGTCGTGCAGTCCTGTTGACAAATTCCGCCCGATGTTGTATAATGACGGTATCATAAATTCTGTTTGGAGGTCTGTTATGAAATTTGCAAAAGATTCTGGCTACTGTTCTGGCGGTCTGCCTGTTGAGTTGTGCCTTTGTTGCGTGTGACACCGGAAGCGGGAACGGAACGGAATCCGCGACCGAAACGGCGACCAAGTTCAAGGCGAGTGTTACGCTGGTGATCAAGGAAGGTGACAAGCAGGTTGACAAGGAAACGCTTGCGTTTGAGGGCAATGATGCCACGCTGAAGAGCGTGATTGAATTCTACTGTGCCATCAAGGGCTATGCCTCCGAGGGATGCTTTGCTTCCACCGGTCTGCTGCAGAAGATCGGCGATCTGGAAGGCAGCTGGAACGGCTACGACGAGGGCAAGGGCAGCCAGGCAGGCAAGATCGAGTCCCTCCAGAACTTTGAGGTCTCGGACGGCATGACTGTTGTGCTGGTCTGCACGAAGTAAATCCGGAAACAGAAAGCGGCGATCCGTGTACGGACGCCGCTTTTTCTGTCGGCGTTGCGGGTGGGGATAATCCCCGGCGACGCGGCAAGCCGGCAACACCCTTGACAACACGCCGACCGGATGGTATAATACGGACGAGCGCCGACCGAAACGGCATATGACCTGCGTCCGCAACGCAGGCACAACATCGCAAAATTAAGGAGATTCTGTCATGACAGAACTGCAGCGTCTGCGGAACCTGGAGGTTCCCACCGGCAACATCGACTGCGTACTGGATACCGACACATACAACGAAATCGACGACCAGTACGCGCTTTCCCTGATGATCAAAAGTCCCAAGCTCAACCTGCGGGCAATCTACGCCGCCCCGTTCTTCAACACGCACTCCACATCGCCGGAGGACGGCATGGAGCGCAGCTACGACGAGATTCTGAAGCTGCTCACCCTGATGGGCAAAGAGGACAGAAAAGCCGACGTGTTCAAAGGCTCCCGCACCTACCTGCCGGATGAAAAAAACGCCGGTGGACAGTCCTGCCGCCCGCCATCTGTGCGAGCTGGCAATGACGTACAGCGTGGAGAAACCCCTCTATGTCGTCGCCATCGGTGCCATCACCAATGTTGCCTCCGCGTTGCTTCTGGAGCCGCGCATTGCCGACCGCATCGTGCTGGTCTGGCTGGGCGGTCACTTCGACACGTGGCCGGACACGCGAGAATTCAACCTTTTCCAGGATGTCGCCGGCGCGCGTGTCGTGTTCGGGTGCGGATGCCCGCTGGTTCAGCTGCCCTGCATGGGAGTTGTGTCCTCCTTCTACGTAACGGGTCCCGAACTGCGCACCTGGCTTTCCGGCAAAAACGCCCTCTGTGACTATCTTGTCAGCCACACGGTCGAGGAGGCAGAATCCTATGCGGCGGGGCAAGTCTGGAGCCGCGTGATCTGGGATGTGACGGCAGCCGCGTGGCTGCTGAACGACGGCGGGCGGTTCATGCTCTCCCGGCTGATCCCTGCGCCTGTTCCTGAGTATGACGGGCACTGGGGACAGGCTCCCTACAATCATTTCATCCGGCAGGTGACATTTATCCACCGCGATGCTCTGATGGGAGAGCTGTTCCGCGTTCTGGCGGAATAAGAATACCCGCGTTGCTGTTTTTTCGCAGGGGCTTGCGGCGCGGTCTGCCGCTCCGCTCCCCCGCGATGCCGGATGCCGGAGGGCAGAGTCCCCGCCGCGCCGTCCCTTTTGGGCATCAAGCCCCCTTGCCGGTCGTCTTTCCCTTTCGGTTTTTGCCGTGATCCTTACGGACACGGACAAAGAGTGAGCGCAGAGCGCGCCCGTTGAAGGGCAGAAGCGGATAGAGATAGCTGCGGGTTCCGTTGACAGTGGCGTTGGTCAGCAGCAGGATCAGGATACAGATACTGCCAAGCGCAAATCCCCAGACGTTGAACAGAGCCGTCAGCAGGAGCAGTCCCATGCGCAGAAACTTGAACGCATAGCCAAGCTCATAGCTCCGTTGGGTGAAATTTGCAATGGCGACGAACGCCATATACAGGATGACCTCCGGGATCAGCCAGCCGATGCTGACGGCAAAATCGCCCAGAATCAGTCCGCCCACAACCGAAAGGGAATTGGACAGCATATCCGGCGTGTTGAGTGACGCCATGCGCAGTCCGTCTATGATAAACTCTACCAGAAACAGCTGTGCGATAATGGGAATGCGCCCGATCTCCGTGGGCAAAATGAAGGAGAGCCAGCCGGGGATAGCCGACGGATTCTTCAGAAGCAGGTACCACAGCGGGGTCAGGAACAGCGTCAGCCAGAAGATAATCTGCCGCAGGATACGGATATAGGTACCGGTCAGCGGGGGAAAGTAAAAGTCGTTGGTCTCCTGCATGAAATCAAAGATGGAAGTCGGCAGGATCATGGCGTCGGGCGAATTGTCGCAGAGGATCAGCACGCTCCCCTCCAACAGCTGCGCCGCCGCCGCGTCGGGGCGCTCGGTGTAGCGGATCTTCGGGAACGGGTTGTACCAGCGGTTCCGGATCAGCGATTCCGCCAGTGACTCATGCCCCATGGACAGAGAGTCCGTGCGGATGCTGTTCAGTCTGGCTTTTTATTTTATCCACGTAAGCAAGATCCGCACGGTCCGCCATATAGCAGACAACCACGTCCGTTCCGGAGCTGCGCCCCACCGACAGGTAGGACATGGTCAGCTGGGGGTCGCGGATGCGCCGCCGGATCAGCGCGGTGTTGAAGACCAGTGTCTCCACAAAGCCGTCCCGTGCGCCGCGCATGACCTTGTCGCCCTCCGGCTCGCCGGTCTCCCGCGCCGGGTAGGAACGCGCATCCACAATGACGCCCGCGTCACCGAACGCGCTGCCCAGGATCAGCGTTGCGCCTGCCAGCACCATCCGCACCATGCTGTCCACCGACCGGGACACATCGGTTTCCACGTACGGCAGTGCCGCATCCACGAAGCGTTGTACCGGCAGGGGCGACTCGCCCGGCGCGCCGCTCTCCTCCGGAACAAGCCGTTTTCAGGGACAGGAAAAAAATATCATCAGCTTTTCCATCACGCTGTCCTTGACGAAGCCGTCAATATAGTAGAGCGTGATCCGGTCGCGCCCGATCTGCATATCCTTTCGGATCACGTCGAAGTTATCCCTCACGCGCAGGATGTCGTCCATCATGCGCACATTGGCGGCATAATCGGGACTCAGCCGCTCCTGCCGCCCGCCTTTTTCTGCCATGCGATTGCCTCCTTTTTGAAAGCAGCATTGATTCATGTATAGTGTGCGGCACCCGGCACGGCGATATGACAGGGAATATATTGCATATCCCATATCCGTGTTTTTCGCTTTGCGTTGCCTGCTTTGATCTGCCGCTGTGGTTCCGTAGGGAAGCATGGCGGTTTTTGTTTTTTTAGTTTCCCTGCCGTATCAATGATTTCTTGCCCCCTTCCCCTGCCCCTTCCCGGCGGGAAGGGGAGTCTCAAAGTTTATTTGCGGGGCTTCGCCCCCGGCACCCCTGCACTGAATCGCCTACGGCACTTACAAACGCTGCCGTACAGGAGCCCGGCGGGGCTTGCCCGGCAGGTCGGCGACTGACCTTACCTTTAGCTTTATTTCTTTTCCCCCATCCTCTGCCCCCCTTCCTCCGGGGAAGGGGAAGTCTCAAAGTTTGATTTTCGCCGGGGGCTTCGCCCCCGGCACCCCGGCATTGAATCGCCTACGGCACTTGCAGACGCTGCCGTACAGGAACCCAGCGGGTGGGAGTTTGCCCGGCAGGTCGCCGACTCGCCCTGCCTTAAGCTTTATTGGCTGCCCCCCATCCCCTGCCCCTCCTTCCCGTCGGGAAGGGGAAGTCCCAAAGTTTATTTTCGCCGGGGGCTTCGCCCCCGGCACCCCTGCACTGAACCGCCTACGGCACTTGCAGACGCTGCCGTACAGGAACCCGGCGGTGAGTTTGCCCGGCAGGTCGCCGGCTCGCCCTGCCTTGAACTTTATTGGCTGCCCCCCATCCTCTGCCCTCCCCTTCCCGTCGGGAAGGGGGCTTTGTTTTTTATGCAAGGGGCTTCGCCCCTTGCATCCCCGCGCCCGAGCCGAAAGCGGCACGGGCTGCACCTGCGTTGCGGGTGCCCGGCGGGGGCTTGCCCGGCAGGTCGGCGGGTCGGCGAGCATTGGCGGTGCCCAGCGGGTGGTTTGCCCAGCAGGTCGGCGACTCGCCCTGCCTTGAGCTTTATTGGCTGCCCCCCATCCCCCTGCCCCCTTCCCTCTCGGCGCCTCCCCCTCCGGGGAAGGGGGAGTCTCAAAGTTTATTTTCGCCGGGGGCTTCGCCCCCGGCACCCCTGCACTGAATCGCCTACGGCACTTGCAGACGCCGCCATGCAGGAGCCCGGCGGGAGCTTGCCCGGCAGGTCGCCGGGTCGCCCTGCCTTAAGCTTTATTGGCTGCCCCCATCCTCACCCCTTCCCGTCGGGAAGGGGGCTTTGTTTTTTATGCAGGGGCTTCGCCCCTTGCATCCCCGGGGGCTGAACCCATGGTTTGCAGAAAAAAACCGACAGGAAGCAATTCCCTGCGAGTGGTGCCGCCCGGGTTCAGCCTCCGGGCACCACAGCGGCAAAGTCTATAAGTGCCGCAAACGGTTTAATCGTGGGTGCGGGGCGAAGCCCCCGGCGAAATAAACTTATAGTCTCCCCCTTCACCGCCGGGGAAGGGGGTCGGGGGATAGGGGCAGAATCAAAAACTAAAGGCAGGGTAGGCAGGCGGCAAAGGAGAACGCCACCCTGCCCCCCAGTTCTGCCCGGGTTCAGCCGCAGGGAATCTGTATGGCGGAAGCGGCAATGCCGGAAGCAGTCTGATGCCGGGAGCGGAGAGACAAGCCCCGGCAATAATTTCCGCAAATAATTTGCAGAATAATTTATATAAACCTATTGACAAATTCTATAATTTGTGATACAATATAGGCACAGTAAAAAAAGGGGAGGTCAGAGCATGAAGAAAAGCACCTATTCGGTCGTGCTGTCCGACCGGGTCGTCGCCGAGATCGACAGACTGGCGTACCGCAAAGGCACCAACCGCTCCAGTATGATAAACGAAATACTCGCCGGATATGTGTCCATGACGACGCCGGAACAGCGCATCAGCCGTATCTTTTCGGATATGGCAGCCGTGCTGTATCCGGGGGAGGTATTCCGGGAACTGGCACCCCCGACGCCGTCGGTCATGTCCATGCGCGCGGCGCTTGCCTACAAGTACAACCCCACCGTACGCTATACAGTGGAGTTGTTCCGCGATCCGGGCGCAACGCACGGCGGTGCGCAGGGCATCATCCGCGTGTCGGTGCGCACGACCAGCGTGGCTCTCCTCACCGAACTCCGCCGCTTCTACCGCCTGTGGGCGGAAACCGAACGGCAGTACGGCTTCCCCGGTGAATCCACCGTGGAGGACGATGTGTTCCGCCGCCCGATCCTGCACCGCACCAGCCCCGCCGCACGCGACACGCACACATCCGGCGGCGAGGAACGCGCCGGCGCTATGCTGGCGGCTTACGTTTCGCTCATGAACAGCGGCATGAAGCTGTGCTTCCGCGAGCCGGATGACCGCGCCGCTTCCGCCGCGCTCTCCGGGCTGTACGCCGCCTACCTTGCCGAAAACCGCGAGATCGTGTAGCGGCACGGAGGAAGCACAGGCACGGATCTTTCCCCAAAATTACTTACCCCGTGAGAGGAGGTATCTTGATATATGAATACCGAAAAACTGACACAGAAAACCATAGAAGCCCTGCGTGGCGCTCAGAACGCCGCGACAGAGAACGGCAACCCCTCCGTGGAGGAGGAACATCTGCTGTATGCCCTGCTGACACAGCCGGACGGACTGGTCGGAGAAGTCATGCGCAGCGTGGGCGCTTCTCCCGAGGACATGATCGCCGAGCTGGATCGCCTGATTGCGCAGTTCCCGAAGGCGGGCGGCAGTGGCTATGACCCCAGCCGCATCTATATCTCCGCATCGCTCGACAAGGCGCTGACCGAAGCCGAAAAGCAGGCAGGCAAGATGAAGGATGACTACATCTCGGTCGAGCACGTCCTGCTTGGCATTCTGGAGTACCCGACCGACAACGTAAAAGCCCTGTTCCGTGCGCAGAACGTCACCGCCGCCGCCGTGCTGGAGGCACTGCGGAAGATTCGCGGCAATCAGAAGGTCACGAGCGACAACCCGGAGGACACCTACAACGTCCTCAAGAAATACGGCACCGATCTGGTGGCGCGTGCGCGGGAGCGCAAGCTGGATCCCGTCATCGGACGTGACGAGGAAATCCGCCATGTCATCCGTATTCTGTCCCGTAAAACCAAGAACAATCCCTGCCTGATCGGTGAGCCCGGCGTCGGCAAGACCGCCATCGCCGAGGGGCTTGCCCAGCGTATCGTCAGCGGCGATGTGCCGGACAACCTCAAGGATCGCACCATCTTCTCGCTGGATCTCGGCGCGCTGATCGCGGGCGCGAAATTCCGCGGCGAATTCGAGGAGCGGCTGAAAGCCGTGCTGGAGGAAGTCAAATCCTCCGAGGGCAAGATCATCCTGTTCATTGATGAGCTGCACACCATTGTCGGTGCGGGCAAAACGGACGGCGCGCTGGACGCGGGCAACATCCTCAAGCCCCTGCTGGCACGTGGTGAGCTGCACTGCATCGGCGCGACCACTCTGAACGAGTACCGGCAGTATATCGAGAAGGACGCGGCGCTGGAACGCCGGTTCCAGCCTGTCATGGTGGACGAACCGAGCGTGGAGGATACCATCGCCATCCTGCGTGGACTGAAGGAGCGCTACGAGGTCTATCACGGCGTCAAGATCATGGATAAAGCCATCATCGCCGCCGCGACTCTGTCGGCGCGGTATATCACCGACCGGTTCCTGCCGGACAAGGCAATCGACCTGATTGATGAGGCTTGCGCACTCATCAAAACGGAAATGAACTCCATGCCCACCGAGATGGACGAGATCTCGCACAAGATCATGCAGCTGGAGATTGAGGAGCAGGCGCTGTCCAAGGAGACGGACAAAATCACGCTGGCACATCTGGACGATATCCGCGCCGAGCTTGCCCGCCTGCGCGATGACTTCAAAGCCATGAAGGCAAAGTGGGACAACGAGAAGCAGAGCATCGAGCGTGTGCAGAGCATCCGCTCCCAGATTGAGGACATCAACCGCCAGATCGAGCGCGCGCAGAACGAGTACGATCTTGCCAAGGCGGCAGAGCTGAAGTACGGCAGATTGCCCGGTCTGCAGAAGGAGCTGGAAAAGGAGGAGGCAGCCGCCGATTCCCGCCAGAACACCCTGCTGCGTGACCGCGTGACCGATGACGAGATCGCCAAGATTGTCTCCCGCTGGACGGGTATTCCCGTATCCAAGCTGGTGGAGAGCGAGCGGCAAAAGCTGCTGTCGCTGGATTCCATCCTGCACCGCCGCGTCATCGGGCAGGACGAGGCTGTCAGCAAGGTGGCGGACGCCATCCTGCGCTCCCGTGCCGGCATCAAGGATCCCCGTCGCCCTGTCGGTTCGTTCCTGTTCCTGGGCCCGACCGGCGTCGGCAAAACGGAGCTTGCCAAGGCTGTCACGGAGGCTCTGTTCGATGACGAGAAGAACCTCATCCGTATCGACATGAGCGAGTATATGGAAAAGTATTCGGTCTCCCGTCTTATCGGAGCGCCTCCCGGATACGTCGGCTACGACGAGGGCGGTCAGCTCACCGAGGCGGTGCGCCGCAAGCCGTATTCGGTCGTGCTGTTTGATGAAATCGAGAAGGCGCATCCGGACGTATTCAACATCCTGCTTCAGGTGCTGGACGACGGACGCATCACCGACAGCCACGGCAAGACCGTAGACTTCAAGAACACGGTCATTATCCTGACCTCCAACCTCGGTTCGGACATCATCCTGGACGGTATCACGCCGGACGGCGAGATCAGCGACGCAGCACGCGCCCAGGTGAACGAACTGCTCAAGCGCAGCTTCCGCCCCGAATTCCTCAACCGTCTGGACGAGATCATCTTCTACAAGCCGCTGACGCGCGACAATGTCCGCGAGATCGTGGGGCTCAAGCTGAAGGAAATGTCCGACCGGCTGAAGGAAAAGAGAGTTCACGTGGTTGTGACCGACGCGGCTGTCGAGCGCATCATCGAGCAGTCCTTTGACCCCGCCTACGGTGCGCGTCCCATCAATCGCTTCATCCAGTCGCACATTGAAACGCTGATTGCCCGCAAGCTGATCGCCGAGGACGTCGCGCCGGATTCCACCATCACGGTGGGGCTGGACGCGGACGGCGCCTTCACCGCGAGCGTATCTGCTATCGTTCCGGCGGAGGAGCAGAACGGTTGATGCGGGAGCTTTGCCCCTGC
The DNA here is from genome assembly GCA_022009675.1 of Oscillospiraceae bacterium. GTDB lineage: Bacteria > Bacillota > Clostridia > Oscillospirales > CAG-272 > CAMEON01. The sequence goes on from CP091718.1 coordinate 548,668, forward strand.
GGCACCGGTTTATCCGGCTGTGTCATGAACTTTTCGCCCTTTTTAACCCAACCCTGCCCCTTCCCCCTCCGGGGAAGGGCGTGTTTTTTTGTTTTGCCGGGGTTCCGCGCCGGTGCCAAAAAAGGCAGCAGCCGCCCGCTTTTCTTATGTGAATAAAATGTAAAATCTCAAAAACCCTCTTGCAATCTGTGGGAGGGTATATTATAATATAGCTGAAGTGGTGGAAAGTGGTGCGAAGTGTGGAACTTTGGTGCGTATTTCAACCATAGAGACCCGGAGAGGAGTATTCCTCCGAGTGAACGACAAAAGAATTCCGGAAAGCCGGAGGGAAGGGGGATCGCGGTATGCTGACAGGCGAATACAGACACTCGGTTGACGCCAAGAACAGGCTTTTCATTCCTGCCAAGCATCGGGAGGAATTGGGGACCTCCTTCGTCATCGTTAAGGATGTGCGCGGTCCCCCGCCTGAAGGTTTTCTCCATGCAGGCATGGGAAGCCTACCTGGAGCCTATCAAACACCAGGACAGGAAAATCGTGGATCAGCTGATGCGGTTCCTGCACAGCACCGCGATATACGCAGAGCCGGACAGCCAGGGACGGGTGGTTCTGACCCCCGCACTGCTGGAGTACGCCGGCATCGGCAAGGAAGCCGTGATCGTCGGCTGTGCGGACTACGCGGAAATCTGGGCGGCAGACAAGTATGACGCCGAGATGAATACCGTGAATCCGGAGGAGCTGCGGAGCGCTCTGGAGGCGCTCGGCTGTGAGCCGGACAGATACCGGAACGTCATCGCCGGAGAGCGGAACTTTTTCACATAAGCCGGTTCTGTTCGCGGCGTGTATGGACGCGCTGAACATCAGACCGGACGGAATATACGTGGACGGAACGGCAGGCGGCGGCGGACACTCCGCCGGTATCGCCTCCCGCCTGACAACAGGTCGCCTGATCGCCATTGATCAGGACGAAGCCGCCGTGCGCGCCGCCTCGGAGCGGCTGGCGCCCTTCGGGGCACGCGCCACCGTGGTGCGGAACAACTTCTGCCGGCTGGCGGAGGTGTGCGCGGGGCTAGGAATTGAACGGATAGACGGCGTTCTGCTGGATCTGGGGGTTTCCTCCTACCAGCTGGATACGCCGGAGCGGGGATTCTCCTACATGGCGGATGCCCCGTTGGATATGCGGATGGACGGTCGCGGAGAACGGACGGCGTACGATGTGGTGAACACGTACTCCGAGGCGGATCTGCGGCGCATCCTGTTTTCATACGGCGAGGAGCGCTTCGCCGGGCGCATCGCGGCACGCATCGTGTCCGCGCGCGCCGCTCACCCCATCGAAACAACGGGGGAGCTTAGCGAACTCATCAAGGCGGCTATCCCGGCGGCGGCACGCGAGGGCGGGCATCACCCTGCCAAGCGGTCGTTCCAGGCTATCCGCATCGAGGTAAACGGCGAGTTGGACGTCATCCGCCCCGCACTGGAGGCGGCAACAGACCTTCTGAACCCCGGCGGACGGATGGCGGTCATCACCTTCCACTCGCTGGAGGATCGAATCGTCAAGGACACCTTTGCGGAGCTGGCACGGGGTTGCATATGCCCCCTGACCTGCCGGTGTGCGTCTGCGGGCGGAAGCCCCGGGTGCGCCCCGTCAGCCGCAAACCCATCCTCCCGTCGGCGGAGGAACTGGAAGACAACCCCCGCGCCCGCAGTGCCAAGCTGCGGGTGGCGGAAAAACTGTAAAGCCTGCCGCAGGCAAGCGGGCATTCCCGGATACGCCACGGCGGATATTCAGGAATACCCGGAGCCGATTCCGGCGGAGAGGAGTTGACCGGCATGAATCAGGGGAATACGAAAGGCCCTCCCGCGTTTCCCTTTCGGGAAGCGGGAGCAGCGCCCGTCTCCTGCGTGCGGACGAACTGACGCCCGCTCAGCGGCGGAGCAAGGATGCGCAGTCGGCGGACACCGACAGGCAGTACATTGATATGCTGTGCGACCGCTACCGCGACCGGGGCGTCGCAGGCAAGGTGCACGCCGACGAGGCGCGGCAGAAGCGGCAGGAAGCGCTCAACCGGGCAGTCACGCCGGGAAGCTACGTGGCAACCGGACAGCTGGGCGGCAGGCGGAATCAGACGTCCGGCGAGGACGACATGGCGGAATACAGGAGCGGAAGGTCGGAAGGCAGACGGTTCATGACTGCGGATGATTTCAGCCGCTACTACCGGGACCGGCGGAATTTCCGGAACCCCCAGTACCAGGCGCCCGTCGTGCAGACGGTTCGCCACGATCCTGCCGAACTGGCGGCAGAATATTCCGGCATGGAGGGCATCCCGCCAAAAAAAGCCGGCTGGCTTACTGACACAGACAAGCTCCCCGCACCCTTTCGCAAGCTGATGAAGCTGCCCTTCATGCAGCGGCTGAACGTCTGGGCGGCGGAAACCTTCCCGAAAGAAACCGCGGTTGTCCCGTCCCGCAGACGGGCAAAGCCGATCCCGGTCGGGGCGGTGGCTGGGCTTGCCGTCGTCGCCGTGTCCATGTCCCTGGTCATCGGCAGTACGGTGTTGGTAAGCCGCTCCACACGGGAAGTAAGCGAGCTGAAGGACAGGCTGGAGGAGCGCCGCACGGTGCAGTCCGAGCTGTCGGATCAGCTTGACCTGAAGAACGACCTCCTCTCCATCCGCGAACGCGCGGTCAACGAGCTGGGCATGGTGGGCGAGCAGTACCTGAACGGCTCCCGCCTGGACAGCACGGCGGAGGATCATCTGGAAATCGAGAACGGAAGCAGGAGCGGGGAGCGCAAGTCCGGCTGGGCGGCGATCCTGAGTGCCTTCGGCATCGGGCGGGACTGACGTCCCGGACGTGCGGCACGCTCCAAAGCAGGCATAATCGGCGCCCCGACGTCATACCATGAGGATGGACGGACACCGGGGCAGTCGGGAAAAGCGGAGCGGAGGCTCCGGACAGATCGGGCGGCGTGTGTGCTTCACCGCCGGGCGGCGCGGGTGGTTCCGTTGCTCCCGGAGGGAAGTCGGCGCCGCCCGTGCTTTTGGGGCGTTCCCTGCCCCGTCACATATCCGATTGAAAAGCAAAGGAGAACCCCCATGAGCGACGAGAACAGACCCGGACGCAGGCAGCCGCCCGACGGCGGGCAGGCAGGGCGAAACGGCGCGGCTCAGCCGGATGCCGTACTGCATCCGGTCGATTCACATACCCTGCGCCGCGCCGGGATCCTGTGGTTCGTGATGATTGCCGCATTCGTATACCTGCTCGTCCGCATCCTGATTCTGCAGACCGGCGGGTACGAGAAGTACCAGAACAGGTGCTCAGTCAGCTCACCACCGAGTCGTCGGTGACGGCAGAGCGCGGACGCATCTACGACACCAACCGCACCGTGCTGGCAACCAACGTCACCACCTACCGGGTATTCATCTCCCCCCCGCACCATCCGGGAGTACTCCGAGGAGGACGGGACGCGCTATGACGAGATCATTGCGAACGGGCTGTCCGGTCTTCTGGACACCACCTATGAGAACGTGATGAAGCAGACCACCTACACGCGGTATCTGGACCGCACCATCGCGCGGCAGGTGGACGAGCAAACAGCGGCGCAGGTGGAGGAGTTCATTGACAAATACCGCCTGAACAATATGGTCTTTCTGCAAGCCGGCAGTAAACGCTACTATCCGCACGGCACGCTGGCGTGCCATGTGCTGGGCTTTACCACCAGCGACGGCGGCGGCGCCTACGGGCTGGAACTGCAGTACGACAGCCTGCTTTCAGGCACAAGCGGACGCTACATCACGGCGCGGGACTCGCACGGCAACGAAATGCCCTACGAGTACCAAAAGCTACATCCGCGCCAGCGACGGGCACTCCATCGTCACAACGCTGGACGTTTATGTCCAATCGGTTCTGGAGGAGCAGCTCTCTACCGCCTACATTGAGTCGGGCGGACAGAGCCGCGCCTGCGGTATCGTGATTGATGTGGAGACAGGCGGCATTCTGGGCATGGCGACCTACCCGTCCTTTGATCTGAACGATCCCCGCACGCTCAATGCGGACAGTCAGAGCAAGCTGAACGCCAGCGGCTATGCCGCCGGCACGGAGGCATACCTCAAGCTCAAGCAGGAGCTGCAGCTGACCACGTGGGCAAACAAATCCATCACAGAAGCCTATATGCCCGGCTCGACCTTCAAGATCGTGACAGCCTCCATGGCATATGAGGAAAATCTGGTCAGCGCGGGCGAGACCTTCTATTGCCCCGGCTACTTCAAGGTCGGCGGACGCACCATCCACTGCCACAAAATCGCGGGGCACGGCTCGCTGACCTTTGCACAGGGACTGCAGCAGTCCTGCAACCCGATTCTCATGATGATGGGACTGCGCATCGGGCAGGAGCGCTTCTACAACTACTTCCGCTCCTTCGGTTACCTGGAAAAAACCGGCGTGGATCTGCCCGGCGAGGGCGTCAGCATCTTCTACAAGCCGGAAAACTTCAAGGAGATCGACCTTGCGACCGCTTCCTTCGGGCAGAACTTCAAAATCACGCCGCTCCAGCAGATCATGGCGGTCACGACAGTCGCCAGCGGCGGCTACCTGCTGACGCCCCACCTGCTCAAGGAGGAGCTGGACAGCAACGGGAACGTGGTCAAATCCTACGAGACCAACGTCCGGCGGCAGGTCATCTCGACCGACACGGCAACACAGCTTGCCAAAATACTGGAGGAGGGTGTGTCCGGAAACGGCGGCGCCAAGAACGCCTATGTGGCGGGCTACCGCGTGGCTGCCAAGACCGGTACCTCCGAGAAGATCGACAAAAAGGACGACAGCGGGCGGGAGTACTACGTCTGCTCCTGCGTGGGCTTCGCCCCGGCGGATGCCCCCAAGGTGGCGGTGCTGATTCTGGTGGATGAGCCGACCAAGGGCGTTCTGTACGGCTCCTATGTGGCTGCCCCCTACCTTGCCAAGGTGATGGAAGCCATCCTGCCGTACCTCGGCGTGGAGGCTGTCTACACGGACAAGGAACTGGCGAACATGGCACGCACCGTGCCGGATGTGGCGTACTGGAGCGTCAGCGCGGCGCGCAAGTATGCGACCGAACACGGTTTTACCGTGGAGGTCGTGGGCGACGGGAACGTCGTGTACGGACAGTCCCCGGCGGCGGGCGTCAAGGTGGAATCCGCGCGGGCGCGGCTGATCCTGTATACCGAGCGGCGTGCCGAGCGCACAACCGTGACGGTGCCCAACCTTCTGGGCAGGACTGCTGTCTCCGCCAACGAAACGCTTGCCGCACGGCAGCTGAATATCCGCATCCAGGGAACCAATAATTATCTGAGCGGAACCGGCGCCGTCGCGATCGCGCAGGATCCGCCCGCCGGGACCGAGGTGGAAATCGGCACGGTCGTGACCGTGACCTTCCGCAGCAGGGAGGACCCGGAATAAGGAGCCGGACGCCGGCATAACCCCGCAAAAAACACGGATGTACCAAACGGAACCTCATCATCGGACTTCCCGGAAGGAGGAAACGGTATGGAAACATCCGGAATCGGTCAAACCGAAATACAGGGTGCCCCCCGCGTACTGCCGCTCGGCGATCTGTGCATCGCCGCCGGCATTCCCTGCCCTGCGGGGGCGGAAAAACTGCAAATCCACGGCATCACGGCGGCTTCGGCGCGGGTGCGCCCCGGCTGGCTGTTCGCCGCTCTGCCCGGCAGCCGCACCGACGGGCGGCAATACATCCCGGACGCACTCCGGGCTGGTGCGGTTGCCGTGCTGTACCCGACCGAGGCGAAGGCATCGGCGGAGGATATCCTCCCGGCGGGGACTGCCGTCGGCATTCCCCTGCCGCCCAATGCGCCCGCCCGCGCGGTCTTTGCCCGATTGGTCAGCGCGTGGTACGGGGATCCCGGCAGGCGCCTGCATCTGGTCGGCGTGACCGGCACCAACGGCAAAACCACCGTGACCGCCATGCTGTGCCACATCCTGCGCACGGCGGGCATCCCCTGCGGCTGTATCGGCACGCTGGGATACCAACTTCCTGCGGCGGCGGACCGGACGGATTTCAGCCGCACCGAACCGTTCCGCCCGGCGGACGAACGCGCCGCCATGACCACCCCCGAGCCGGAAGAGCTGTACGCTGTTCTCGCCCGGATGGCGGACTGCGCCCCGGCAGGGGTCTTCCCCACCGTGGTGATGGAGGTCTCCTCCCACGCGCTGGCGCAGGGACGGGTGGAGCCGCTGGCATTTGACCTTGCTGTCTTTACCAATCTTTCGCCGGAGCATCTGGACTACCACGGCAGCATGGAGGCGTACTTCGCCGCCAAGGAAACGCTGTTCCGGCAGGCGCGGGTCGGGGTTCTCAACGGCGATGACGCCTATGCGCGCCGTCTGCCCCTGCGCGGACTGCCGGTCGGCGTCTGGTATGTCTGCCGGGTGTACGGACGGACGGCGGACAGTGCGCCGGAGGTGCTTCCCGGCACCGCCGGCTGCATCCCGTGCCGGGCGGAGCGCATCCGCACCCGGCAGGCGGACAGTGCGGCAGGCGATCCGGGCGGTGTGGATTTCCGATTCTCCACGCCCGACCTGCGTATGCGCCTGTCCTGCCCCCTGCCCGGCGAGTTCACGGTCGCCAATGCATCGGTTGCCGCGGCGGCGGCACTGGCGCTGGGCATCGCTCCCCGGCAGATCCGGGAAGCGCTGGACGGGTTCCCGGGCGTCCCGGGACGGCTGGAACGTGTCCCGACCGGCGGCGCGCCGTTCTCGGTTTTCATCGACTATGCGCACACGCCCGATGCGCTGGAGCGCCTGCTCCTGACCTTCCACGGGCTGTGCCGCGAGCCGGGCGGTTCGCGGAAGCGTCCGGGGCGCATCATCCTGCTGTTCGGGTGCGGCGGCGACCGTGACCGCAGCAAGCGCCGGCTGATGGCTCGCATCGCCTCGCGGTTGGCGGACGCAGTGGTCATTACGTCGGACAACAGCCGGAACGAGGATCCCGCCGCCATCATCCGGGACATCCTGGCGGGCATTGACCGCGAAAGCGAGTACGCGGTCATTCCGGACCGGGCGGAAGCAATCCGCCACACGATCCGCACGGCGCGGGCGGGCGACGTCATCCTGCGGTGCGGCAAGGGACACGAAACCTACGAGATAGACCGCACCGGGCGGCATCCCTTCGACGAGCGCGCCGTCGTCCGCGAGGCGCTCCGCTCGCGCGGGGAGGAATGACCGGACACGTGTCCGCAGAAAAGGAGTTCTCATGAAAACAGATTTTTCGGTTCCGCTCTCCCCGGACAGCCTCGCCGCATGGAGCGGCGGCAGGCTGATCGGGGCATCCGACGCACCGGTTTGCGCCGCCTGCACCGACTCCCGCGAGGCGGGCGCCGGGGTGCTGTTCTGCGCCATCCGGGGCGAGCGGGCGGACGGGCACGATTATATGGCGTCCGCATATGCGGCGGGTAGCCGGTGCTTTCTCTGCGAGCGCCCCCCCGCAGAGCCGGAGGCGCAGGCTGCCTTTCCGGACGCCTGCTTTATCTGCGTACCCGACACGGTAGCAGCGCTTCCGGCTCTGGCGGCGGGCTTCCGGGCGGCACACCTGCCGGCGTTGCGCGTGATTGCCGTCACCGGAAGCGTCGGCAAAACCACCACCAAGACGCTGTGTGCCGCCGTACTGCGGGCGGCGTTCCCGACCTTTTGCCGGGAAGGAAACTTCAATTCCGTCATCGGGATGCCGCTTTGCGTGCCGGGCATCGGAACCGACGTGCGCGCAGCAGTGCTGGAAATGGGCATGAGCGCGCGCGGCGAGATATCCGCCCTGTCGCGCGCGGCGTGTCCGGATATCGCAGTCATCACCAATATCGGCTCGTCGCATCTGGAATCCCTCGGCACGCGGGAAAACATCGCCCGCGCCAAGCTGGAGGTGCTGGACGGGATGCGTCCGGGCGGACAGCTTCTCTTTGACGGGGACGAGCCTCTGCTCCGGGCAGGGGCGGCGCACGTCCGGCAGGACATCACGCTCCGTCCGGTCTCGCTGACCGACAAGGCAGCGGATTTCTTTGTTTCCGGTATCCGTGCGGCGGCGGACGGTACGGTCTTTGACCTGCGCCTGCCGGACGGCTCGGTGTGGCACGACCTGCGCATCCCCGCGCCGGGACGGCATCTCCTGCTGGACGCCGCCTATGCGGCAGGCGTGGGGTACCTGTCCGGCGTCAGCCGGGAGGAGGCGGCGCGGGGACTGGCTGACTACCGCCCCGCGGCAATGCGCCAAACCCTGCGCCGCGCGGGCGGAGTCACGGTGCTGGAGGATTGCTACAACGCCGCGCCGGAGTCCGTGCAGGCGGCACTGGACACGCTGCCGCTGCTGACGCAGTCCGGCGGGCGCCGCATGGCACTGCTGGGCGACATGAAGGAGCTGGGCACCGACACGGTCGCCCTGCACCGGGCGGTGGGCGCGGTCTGCGCCGGACAGCTGGACTGCCTGTGGACGGTCGGCGCGCTGGGCGCGGAGATTGCCGCCGGGGCACGCGACGCCGGCATGAGCCGGGTGCAGGCGCTGTACCCGGCAGGCGAGCCGGACGCGGAGGCGGTCGCGGCAGAGATCCTGACCGGGCTTGCGCCGGGGGATACGTTGCTGATTAAGGCAAGCCGCGCCATGCATCTGGAAACCGTGGCGGAGGCATTGCTCCGGGGACTGATGCAGGGAAACCTCTGAAAAACACATTTTTAGGGGAACTCTGATTGAATGGGTGGCACCGAGAGGCTGTGCCGCCGGATCAATCAGCGGTTCCCCGGAAAAAGCAAAGGAGATACAGACATGGGATCGCTTTCCACTTCCGATTTGGGTATTCTGGCGGCAGCAACGGGCGGCTGTGCGCTGATTCTGACCGTCATTTTCGGCTTTATCCTCCTGCCGGTTCTGCGGCATTTCAAGCTGGGACAGCCTATCCGGACGGAGGGTCCCATCTGGCACCAGCCCAAGGCGGGAACCCCCACTATGGGCGGCATCTGCTTTATTCTGGCGTTCCTGCTGGCAACGGCGGGCTACGCCGTGTTCAGCGCCGTCCGCGGTGAGGGGGCGTCTGATCCCGCTGGCGCTGGCGGTTCTGTTCGCGCTGGGCAATGCCGCCATCGGCTTTATCGACGATTACTGCAAGCTGGTCAGGCATCAGAACGAGGGACTGACCGAGCGGCAGAAGCTGTTGCTCCAGCTGGTGCTGACGGCGGCGTACCTCGCTATGCTCCGCGCGTCGGGGCATCTGGAGACCTCGCTCCGCATTCCCTTTACCGACATGCGGCTGGAGCTGTCGTGGTTCGCCTATCCGGTCTACCTGCTGGTCATGGTCGGCTTCGTCAACGCCACCAACCTGACCGACGGGCTGGACGGGCTTGCCTCCTCTGTCTGCGCCACGGTTGCCGCCTTCACCCCTGCTCCTGGCAGTCTGGAGACAGGGACGCGGACAGCACGGTGCTGGCGGCGGCTCTGCTGGCGGGTATGCTGGGCTTTCTGGTCTTTAACCACCACCCGGCGCAGATGTTCATGGGCGACACGGGGTCGCTGTTCCTGGGCGGCGTCATCATGGGATGCGCCATGATGGCAGGGGAGCTTCTGCTGTTCGTGCTGGCGGGCTTCGTGTTCGTGGCAGATATGCTGACCAGTCTCCTGCAGCGCTGGTACTTCAGGCTGACGCACGGCAAGCGGCTGTTCCCCATCGCGCCCATCCACCACAGCTTTGAAAAATGGGGCTTCGGCGAGTACGCCGTCATGGGACTGTTCGCGGGCGTATCGGCGCTGTTCTGCGTGCTGGCGTGGTTTGGAAAGTAACGGATCCCGCCCCGGCGGGCGAGAGAGGAGGGCATGAGAATGCCGGAAAGACCTGAACGGGAGGATGCGCGCCGCAGGACGCAGGACAGCCGGGAGCAGTCTGCTCCGGCACAGGCGCCGAGCCGCCGGCGTCCGGAACGCAAGCCGCGCAAGGGCTTCGGCTCCCGGCGGCTGGACAGATGGGGGCGCTGGCTGGACAGCCAGACCGAGAAGGACGATCCCGTCTACACGCAGTCTCTCCACCCGGAGCCGGAGCTGCGCGAGGCGGATCACGTGCTGGTACGGGGGCCCATCGACACGCCGTTCCTGCTCATCGTGCTGGTGCTGGCGGTATTCGGCGCGATCATGGCATACAGCGCCAGTTCGGTGTACGCCGCGCAGTACCACAGCGACAGCACCTACTATGTCAAGCGTCATATCGCCTACCTGCTGCTTGCCTTCGGGCTGACGACGCCCTTTGTCATCAAGGCGCGCCCGTGGTTCTGGCGGATGTTCGGCGTCATCGCATATGCCGGATCGGTGGTACTGCTGCTTCTGGTTCTTGTCATCGGCTCCAGTTACGGCTCCGGCGCGACGCGCTGGATTCAGATCGGACCGCTGTCGCTCCAGCCGTCCGAAATCGCCAAAATGGCAGTCATCTTAGTCATTGCGCTGGTCATGACCAAGCACGAAAAGCAGATCGCCATGCGGCAGAAGTTCGGCGGGCAGTTCCGTTACGGCGTTCTGCTCCCCGTGCTGATCTTCGGGCTTATCTGCGCCCTTGTCATGCTGGAGCATCACCTGTCGGGCATCATCATCATCGGTCTGCTCGGCATCGTGACCATGTTCCTGGGCGGAACAGACCGCAAGTGGTTCTTCTTCATTTTCGGGGCAGGTCTTGTCGCGGTTCTGCTGGTTCTGTCCGTGTCGGATTACGCGCGGGTGCGGCTGGATACATGGCTCAACATCGACGAGGCAGACGCGCTCGGTTCCGCGTGGCAGACTCTGCAGGGGCTGTACGCCATCGGTTCGGGCGGCTTCTTCGGCGTGGGGCTGGGCAACAGCCGGCAGAAGTACGGGTACGTCTCCCAGCCGCAGAACGACTTCATCTTCACCATCATCTGCGAGGAGCTGGGCTTCATCGGTGCGGTGCTGGTGGTGGTGCTGTTCGGACTGCTGATATGGCGCGGGTTCCGGATCGCCTCGCGCGCGCCGGACAAATTCACCTCGCTGGCGGCTTACGGGCTGATTGCCAAGGTGGCTCTGCAGACCGTGCTGAACATAGCCGTTGTGACGAATTCCATGCCCAACACCGGCATTTCCCTGCCCTTTTTCTCCTCCGGCGGCACATCCCTGATCCTGCAGATATTCGAGATGGGCATCGTGCTGAACATCTCGCGGTACTCGTATCAGAAGCGGGTCTGAGCGGGCAGCGGGCTATCCGTCAAAACTCCAAAAATGGGTGTTCAAAAACTCATCCTGAGTTTTTGAACACCCATTTTTGTATGATACGCTTCCCCCGGTCAGGCGCTGATCTTCTTCCTGCGGGTGAAGTGAACCACCAGCCCGATGGCAAAGCCGAGCAGTGCCGGGCAGACCCACCCCAGTCCCAGCTCCGCAAACGGCAGGAATCCGGTAACAAACGCCTTTACGGCATCGCCGTGCAGTGCGTCATAGATCCCCTTGGGCAGGCTGACAAAGAGGTCGTAGAGCGCGGCGACCAAGGTCAGTCCCGTCGTCCAGGCAAAGACCGCGCGGTCATACCGGAAGAAGCGACCGCAGAGCGAGAGCAGGATCAGCGTGATGGCGAGGGGGTACAGGAACATCAGCACGGGAACCGAGTAGCCGATGATGCTGTTCAGCCCGAAATTGGTGAAAAACAGGGACACAAGGCTGAAGATGACAGCCCACAGGCGGTAGCCGGGTCCCTTGGGGAACAGTCCGACAAAGGTCTCCGCACAGCTCGTGATAAGCCCGACCGATGTCTTGAGGCACGCCAGCGTGACCGTTACGGCAAGGATGATAAGTCCCGCCTTGCCGAGGTAGTGCTGGGCGATCTGCGTCAGGGCAATGCCGCCGTTCGCGGAGGTCTCAAACAGACCGCGGCTCTGTACGCCGACGATGGTCACGAGGACGTAAATGGCAGCCATCAGCAGGCAGCTGAAAATACCTGCACGGACGGTGCTGCCCGCCACGGCATCCGGCTCGTTGACGCCCAGCCCGCGGATGACCTGCACCACCACGATGCCGAATGCAAGGCTTGCCAGAGCGTCCATCGTGTTGTACCCCTCCAGGAAGCCGGCAAAGAACGGCTGGGTGGCATAGGCGCCCTCCGGCGCGACACTGCCGACCGAGGCGCCGGGATTGACCATGGCAACAACGACCAGGACGCCGAGAAACGCGAGGAAGCAGGGATTGAGTATCTTGCCGACCCACACCAGTATCTTGCCCGGCTTGAGCGCAAAGAACAGCGCCGCGCCGAAGAACAGGAAGGAAAAGAGCAGCAGGTACATCTGCGCGCTCCCGTTCTGCGGCAGTACCTGCTCCAGTCCCACGGTAAACGCAGTGGTCGCGCAACGGGGAATGGCAAAGAACGGCCCGATAGTCAGGTAGAGCAGGCAGGTGAAGAACAGGGAGTAGGGGCGTCCGACACGGCTCCCCAGCTCAAAAAGTCCGTTCGCACGACTGATTCCGAGCGCGGCAACGCCGAGCAGGGGCAGTCCCACGCCGGTCACGCACAGTCCGATGATTGCAAGCCAGACGTTTTTTTGCCCGCCATCTGACCCATGTGTACGGGAAATATCAGGTTGCCTGCTCCGAAAAACAATCCGAAAAGCATACTGGCGATATAAGCATACTCACGGCAGTTCAGTTTCTGTTTCATCTTCTTTCCTCCGTTGTTTTGTATTGCCGGATTATGGGCACCGCTTATGCGGCGTCATGCCGCGCTTTATACCGGAACGCCAGCACGGCGGCGATCACGAACACGGCGGTATAGGCGCACACGACCGCCTCGTCCCGCCAGAAGTCGCCGGTCAGGGCATTGCCCGCCAACGCCGCACGCCCGGCACGGACGGCTGGATAGAACGGGAGCCATGCGCAGAAGGTACGGAAGCCCCCCGACAGGGATTCGACCGGCATCCACGCGCCACTGAGAAAGCCCGCGCCTGATATGACCACCGAGGACAACCCCGGCGCCGCCTTGTCCGAGAACAGTGAGCCGGACAGGATACCGATAAACACAAAGCACACCACCATCGGCAGAGCCGACAGCACGGCGGGCAGGATACCGATGCCCAACCAAGCCGTCTCCCCGGCGACAAGTCCCGTCACGGCGGACGCCGCCCAGCAGATGACCAGCTGTCCCGCGCCGATGAGTATACCCGGCAGAGCGTATCCCAGCACGAAGTCCCCATCGGTCAGCGGCGAGGAATACAGCCGGGTAAGAAACCATGTTGCGCGATCCCGCGAGACCAGCAGCGCCATGTACAGCATAGCGAACGCGCCGGAGAACACCGCGATGCCGGGTGTCAGCATATCCAGCGTGAACCATGGCGCGGTGGGGGAAAACAGTGCGTACATCGCCACGAGCAGTACCAGCGGCACGCCGAGGCAAATCACAAAGCTCAGCGGGTCGCGCAGAATCTCCCGCAGGGTACGCACGGTGAACAGTCGGATGCGGCGCGCGTGTCCGCCCGAACGACCGATAGAGTCACGCATATCACACGCCCTCCTTTTCGCCGGCGGCAAGCGCCACAAAGGCGTCCTCAAAGGTATCCTTGCCTGTCTGCGCGCACAGCCCGGCAGCGGTGCCCAGCGCCCGCAGGTGTCCGCCCGCCATGATGCCGATGCGATCGGACAATGCCTCGGCTTCCTCCAGATAATGCGTTGTCAGAATCAGCGTCACCTGCCCGTGCAGGGACGAGATGACCGACCACAGCTCCCGCCGCGCCAGCACATCCAGCCCCAGCGTCGGCTCGTCAAGGAACAGCACGCGCGGTCCTGTAATCAGTGCCATGGCGATACTCAGCCGCCGCTGCCAGCCGCCGGACAGTGTCCGGGCATAGTCATGCCGGCGGGGAGCAAGCTCCATGCGTTGCATGATATCCTCTGCCGCGCGGCGCGCCCCGGCGGTATCCGCCCCCACAGCCCCTGCCATGAAGGCAAGGTTTTTCTTCTACGGTCAGGTTTGGTGCGACCGCCGTATTCTGCGGTGAAACATTCATCAGCCGCCGCACCGCCTCCGGTTCGCGGCGGATATCATAGCCGCCCAGCGTCGCCGTACCCGCCGTCGGGGGCGTCAGGCAGGACAGCATCTTGATAACGGTGGTTTTGCCCGCCCCTGTTGACGCCCAGCAAAGAGAAGAATTCCCCCGCGCCGACAGACAGATTCAGTCCGTCCACCGCCCGGACGGTTCTGCCGCGCGAGCGGTACTCCTTGGTCAGCCCGACCGCCTCGATAGCCGCTCCGGTTCTCATGCGTCCGTGCCTCCCTCCGTTTTTTCGTCCGTGCCCGACTCCTCCGGGCGTTCGTTTTCAAAAACCTCTCCGCTGATCTTCTCGACCAGTCCGCACTCGTCCACCTTGACCAGTGCCATACCTTTCTTGACATCGCCCAGCAGCAGCAGTTGGTCTCCGGGCTTCAGTCCGAACACCTCCCGCGCCTCCTTTGGGATAACGATCTGCCCCTTGTCACTCAGCCGAACCAGTCCGAACAGGTATTTCCTCTTCGCGTTTTTTTCATGTATTCACTCGCCCTTCTGAAATGTAGGAAAAAGTTGGAATTGTTGGAACAGTATAGCACAAATTACTGTATCTGTCAAGAGGATAGTGCTTTTTTTCGCGGAAGCGGCGGTTGTTTCATGGGGAGGTTGGTTTTTGCGGTTCCGGTGCCCGGCGGGGGCGTGCCTTTTTGGTTACCTGCTAACCCCGCCTTTAGTTTTGCTTCTGCCCCATCCCCCACCCCCTTCCCCGGCGGGGGAAGGGGAGATCAAGGTTATTTCATGCAAGGGGCTTCGCCCCTTGCATCCCCGGGGCTGAACCCGCGCGGCACTGGAGCAGGGGGCGAACCACGCGCCCGGCGGGGGTGTGCCTTGTTTGTCGCCCGCCAACCCCGCCTTTAGTTTACTTTTTTGCCCCTATCCCCTCACCCCCTTCCCCGGCGGGGGAAGGGGGATCAAGATTATGTCATGCAAGGGGCTTCGCCCCTTGCATCCCCAGGGCTGAACCCGGGCGGCACCTGCACGACCAAAGGTTTCTGTTTGTTTACGGGGGGCAGTGCCGGCAGCCAAGGAGAGGGGGGGACCGGGGAGAGGAACTTCGGCGTTTGAGATGGTCCTCTCCCCCGGGGCAGGGATAGCAAGTGCCGCGGGGGGGCTTGCCTTTCTTGTCGCCTGCCTGCCCTGCCTTTTGCTTTCCTTTTGCCCCCTTCCCCGGAGGGGAAGGATAGACTCAACCCCCTTCCCCGAAGGGGAAGGATATCCCCGACCCCCTTCCCCGGCGGGGAAGGGGAGATAAGGTTATTTCATGCAAGGGGCTTCGCCCCTTGCATCCCCGGGGCTGAACCCGGGCGGCACCTGCACGACCAAAGGTTTCTGTTTGTTTACGGGGGCAGTGTCGGCAGCCAAGGAGAGGGGGACCGGGGGAGAGGAACTTCGGCGTTTGAGATGGTCCTCTCCCCCGGGGCAGGGATAGCAAATGCCGCGGGGGGCTTGCCTTTTTGGTTGCCTGCCTGCCCTGCCTTTAGCTTGCTTTTTCTGCCCCCTATCCCTCCCCCACCCCCTTCCCCGGCGGGGAAGGGGTGATTCAAGACTATTTCATGCAAGGGGCTTCGCCCCTTGCATCCCACGGCATTAAACCGCTTGCGGCACAGGCTGAACCTGAGAAGCAGGCACCCGGCGGGGGGGTTGCCCCCGGCGTTGCCGGTTGACCCTGCCGCTGTGGTACTCGCAGGGGGGCTTATCTTTTTGGTCGCCTGCCGACCCTGCCTTTTGCTTTCCTTTTTGCCCCCCTTCCCCGGAGGGGAAGGATAGACCCCGAGGAAGGGGAGATCCGTGAACCTGTGCCGTAGGAAAATCAGCCCGGACGGGCGTCTGTGTGGCAGGGCGAACCTGCAACAATCGGCATCCTCTGTTGACAATTGCCGCAGAGTATGGTACAATAACACACAGAAAAATCCAAAACGCGGAGGAAAACGGTAAACCATGCGAGATGTGCAATGCGGGAAGGTCGTGATCCGGGACGGGCTGGCGCTCGCTCCCATGGCGGGCGTTACGGACCGCTCCTTCCGCCGGGTGTGCCGCCGCTTCGGAGCGGCATACACGGTCAGCGAAATGGTATCCGCAAAGGCACTGTGCCTGGAGCAGGCAATCCGGAATCCGGACCCGTCCCGCATCATATCCGGCGAGCTGGCATCGGTCATGCCGGACGAAATGCCCATGGCAGTCCAACTGTTCGGACATGAGCCGGATGTCATGGCGGAGGCGGCGGCGCGGCTGGCATCCGGCGACTTCCGCGGTCGGGCGGGACACGCCATCCCTGCCGCCGTGGATATCAACATGGGCTGTCCCGTCCGCAAAATTGTCGGAAACGGGGAAGGCAGCGCCCTGATGCGCGATCCGGCACTCGCCGGACGCATCGTGCAGGCGGTTGTGCGGGCGGCGGAGCCGCTTCCCGTCACGGTCAAGCTGCGCGCCGGCTTTGACGAGTCCTCGCTCAACGCCCCGGAGCTGGCGCAGGTCTGCGAAGCGGCAGGCGCCGCCATGCTGTGCATCCACGGGCGCACGCGCGCGCAGGGCTATGCGCCCGGCGTCAACCGGGCTGTCATCCGGGCTGTCAAGCAGGCGGTTCGCATACCCGTACTGGCAAACGGCGACATATACACGCCGGCGGACGCGCCGTCCATGCTGGCGGAAACCGAATGTGACGGCATCATGGTCGCGCGCGGCGCCATGGGCAGACCGTGGCTGTTCGCCGAGATACGTGCCGCCCTGCGCGGAGAGAACTACACGCCGCCCGACCCGGAACAGCGCTTTGACATCGCGTTGGAGCAGGTGCGCGCCATGATCCGGGAGAAGGGCGACCGCGTCGGGCTGGCGGAAGCCAAAAAGCACCTCGCCTGGTACTGCACCGGGCTGGACGGTGCCGCCGAATGCCGCGCGCGCATCATGCGGGCAGGCAGTCTGGATGAGATGCAGACCGCCGTGCGGGCGCTTGCCGCGGCACAGGACGGTCGCCTGCGGGCACTGCCGCCCCGGTCATCCGGCGCGGAGGATCCGGAAAAAAACTGGAGGAGTATTGCGATGAATGTGGCACAAAGCAACCGGGTCATGTCCCGGATTCTTGCCGTTGTCGGCTGTCTGGTGATTCTGATGCTGGCAATTCTGCTGATCCGCGGGTGCGGCAGGCAGGACACGCCGCCGGACATTCCCCCCACTGCGCAACCGACCGAGGAGGAGACCGGCTACCGCCTGCTACCGGGCAGTGAATCCGTAACCCTGCGGCTCAGGCAGGTCGGGGACACGGAAATATGGGAGGGTACCGACGCGGCGGGCGTTACGCTGGCGCTGGTCTGCGATACCGCGGCGCAGGAGTACCATTTTATCCGTGACGGCGTGTATCTCAGCCGCGGCAGTTACCGCGGGCGGAGCTCGTGGGACGGCGGCAAGACTGTATTCCTTCTGTACGAAAACGGCATACACAACCCGGATGACGCCGGATTCCGGGCGGTGGAGTATATCGCGTTGAGCGGCGGGGACGGAAGCGGTACGGACAGCGTATCGGAGATACAGCTTATCCTGCCGGACGTCTGGCGCGCGGGACTGTCGGATGGCACAAACGGAAGCTGACCGCGTCGCGGCGCGTCCTGCCGTCCGCCTTATCTGCCATGACGAGCGTCTGGCTCGTGGGCTGTGTCTGTTTCTTGCGGATCTCGGGCTGGAGGTCATCCCGGCGGAAGGCGGTCATCCGCCCGCTCTGATTCTGCTGGATGCGGACGATCCGGTCGTGCCGGATCTGCCGGCAGGCGTGCCGGTGGTCGCCTTCGCGTGCAGGGAAACGGCAACCGCTCTCAATGTGCATCGGTTCGCCGCGTTGCTCCGCCGCCCCGTGTCGCTGGACGAGCTGGAGGCTGTCGTACTGCGCATCCTCGGCGCATTGCCGTCTGTCGGATGTCATCCGGCACCTGACGTACAGGCGCGTGCATCGGAGTCCGCGGCGGTCTTCACGGCTGTCCCGGATGGGACGGCTGGCTGGTTGCGCTCCGGCGGGCAGACTATCCGTCTGACTCCGACCGAGTGGGCACTGTTTGCCTGCCTGCGCGAGGCGGACGGCGAGCCTGTGTCGCGCGAAACGCTTGCCACCCTTGTCGGAAGCGGCAAGCCCCCCGTCAGCTGCCATCCCGAACGCTCGGTGGATGTGTATATCTGCTACCTGCGCCGCAAACTGGCTCACCTTCCCGGATCCGGACAGGTGCTGACGGTGCGCGGGCATGGCTACCGCCTGGTGCCGTAATGCGCTACGGAAACAGGAGGCGCGTGGGAGAGGGAGAACGTTGGGGGGGGAGGAGCATTGGGGGCTTCTTGAAAGAAGCCCCCAAAACCCCCAAGAACTTTTCTTGAATTTATCTTTTGACCGAACCAACGCTCTCCGGCAAAGCCACGCGGAATCGCTGTTCCAAAAGTCAATTCAGTGCCGCCCGGGTTCAGCCGCCGGACACCACAGCGGCAGTGTCAACCGGCAACGCCGGGGGCAAGCCCTCGCCGGGTGCGGGAGACGCCCCATCCCAGCGCCGCCCGGCTTCAGCCGCCGGACACCTGCATGACAGGGTCAGCCGGCAACGCCAGGGGGGCAAGCCCCTGCCGGGTGCCTGCTTCTCAGGTTCAGCCTGTGCCGCAAGCGGTTTTAATGCCGGGGTGCCGGGGGCGGTAGCCCCCGGCAAAATAATCTTAGTCTCCCCCTTCCCCGGCGGGGAAGGGGGTGGGGAGGATAGGGGGCAAAATCAAAACTAAAGGCGGGGCAGGCAGGCGACAAAGAAAGCACGTCCCCGCAGGGAGTGCCTGTACGGCAGGGACAACCAGTGCCGCAAACGGTCAAATGCCGGGGTGCCGGGGGCGGTAGCCCCCGGCAAAAATAATTTTAGAGTCTCCCCCTTCCCCGCCGGGGAAGGGGTGAGGGGATAGGGGCAACAAAGAAAGCTAACGGCAGGGTCGGCAGGCGACCAAAAAGGCAATCCGCCCACGCGGACACCACAGCGGCAGTGTCAACCGGCAACGCCGGGGGCAAGCCCTCGCTGGGTGCCTGCTTCTCAGGTTCAGCCTGTGCCGCAAACGGTCAAATGCCGGGGGTGCCGGGGGCGGTAGCCCCCGGCAAAAATAATTTTAGAGTCTCCCCTTCCCCGCCGGGGAAGGGGGTGGGGGATAGGGGCAACAAAGAAAGCTAACGGCAGGGGCGGCAGGCGACCAAAAAGGCAAGCCCCCTGTGAGCACTACAGCGACAGGGTCAACCGGCAACGCCGGGGGGCAAGCCCCTGCCGGGTGCCTGCTTCTCAGGTTCAGCC
Organism: Oscillospiraceae bacterium; assembly: GCA_022009675.1. Lineage (GTDB taxonomy): Bacteria > Bacillota > Clostridia > Oscillospirales > CAG-272 > CAMEON01. Next base: position 568,011 of record CP091718.1, read on the forward strand.
TGTGCCGCAAGCGATTCAGTGCCGGGGTACCTGCATGGCAGAGTTTGTAAATGCCGCGCCCCGCCAAGTGCTGGGGATGCAAGGGGCGAAGCCCCTTGCATGAAATAACCTGTCTCCCCTTCCCCGCCGGGGAAGGGGGCTGGGGATAGGGGCAACAAAGAAAGCTAACGGCAGGGCGGCAGGCGACCAAAAACGCAAGCCGCCCATGCAAACATCACAGTGGCAGGTCAAACCAATACCGCAAAAAAACCAAAAGGCAATACAGAAAACAGCATACAATCCACTGTTGACAACCCACCCGGATTTATGCTATAATGGTAACGAAAAAAAGCCGGGCACCCCGGCAGACGGAGGAAAACAGATATGTTTTGCAGAAATTGCGGCAACGAGCTGATGGACGGTGCCATTGTTTGTGGGCGCTGCGGCTTTGCACCCGGAAACGGAACGTCGTTCTGCCCGCACTGCGGACGCCCGGTGATGGAGGGACAGGCAATCTGCCTGAACTGCGGTTTTTCGCTCGAACCACCCAAGAGCGACAAATCCAAGCTCGCGGCGGGGCTGCTCGGGCTCTTCCTGGGCGGGTACGGCGTACACAATTTCTATCTTGGCAACACGAAGCGGGCAGTCATTCAGCTGCTGCTGACGATTTTCACCTGCGGATTGGCGGGTATATGGGGATTTGTTGAGGGCATCCTTATCCTCACAGGCGCGTCCGGCTATCAGACAGACAGTTCGGGCAGACGGCTGCAGGATTGACAGGACAGGCGCAGAGGGCGCGGGCTGATGTTCATCAGTCCGCGCCCTCTGTCCGGTATGAACCGGGCAATTCCCCCTTACGCCCGCGCCACGCCGCTTGCCCGCGCGGCAGCAATGACCGCGTCCGCCACGGCACGCGCCACTCCCCTGTCCAATGCAGAGGGGATGATGTTGGTTTCGGACAGCGCATCGGCGGGAATGTAGGCGGCAAGCGCCTGCGAGGCGGCTGCCTTCATTTCCTCATTGATGCAGGTGGCACGGCAGTCCAGTGCGCCACGGAAAATGCCGGGGAAAGCCAACACATTGTTTATCTGGTTCGGATAGTCCGACCGTCCGGAGCCGACAATCCGGGCACCCGCCTCCAGCGCAAGCTCCGGCAGAATCTCCGGAACGGGATTTGCCATTGGGAACACGATGGCGTCGGGTGCCATGGAACGCACCATGTCCTGCGACACGATGCCGGGTGCCGACACGCCGACAAACACGTCCGCGCCGCGCAGGCAATCCGCCAGATCTCCGGTCAGGCGGCGAGGATTGGTCAGTGCAGCCATTTCCTCCTGTGCCGGATTGTTCTCCGGCTTGCCGGGGTACAGTGCGCCGAAGCGATCCACCATGGTCAGATCACGCACTCCCATGCGCAGCAGGTGCCGCCCGATGGAAATCCCTGCCGCGCCCGCGCCGCTGATAACCGTGCGCACCTGTCCGATATCCTTGCCCACCACGCGCAGAGCATTGAGCAGGGCGGCGGCGACCACGACAGCGGTTCCGTGCTGGTCATCGTGAAAGACCGGAATATCGCAGACCTCCTGCAGCCGCCGCTCAATCTCAAAGCAGCGCGGCGCGGCGATGTCCTCCAGGTTTATGCCGCCGAAGCTGCCTGCCAGCAACGACACCGTGCGCACGATCTCGTCCGGATCCTTGGAGCGGATGCACAGCGGGAAGGCATCCACGTCCGCAAACGCCTTGAACAGTGCGCACTTTCCCTCCATGACCGGCATACCTGCCTCAGGACCTATGTCACCCAGTCCCAGAACGGCGGTGCCGTCGGTCACGACTGCGACCAGATTGGATCTGCGGGTCAGCGTGAAGGAGAGCTCGGGTTGTTCCTGAATGGCAAGGCAGGGTGCCGCCACGCCGGGTGTATAGGCGAGGGCGAGATCCTCCCTTGTATTCAGCCGGCAACGCGCAACGACCTCAATTTTACCGTGCCACGCGGCGTGTCTCTGCATAGCCTCTTCGGCGAGTTTTTTCTTATCCATATCCGATACCGTCCGTCTTTACGAAATTTCTTACCTGCTGTCTGCGATCTGCCGTATGCGGCGGGTCGCGTTTTTCCGTTCCGACGTGTATTATAGCATATTTTGCGGCTTTATGCAAGATGGGGGATGAGATTTTTAAGCGGGGGACGTGCTTTCTTTGCCGCCCGCCGACCCTGCCTTCAGATTGTTTCCCAGCCCCCCATCCTCTCCCACCCCTTCCCAGCGGGAAGGGGGAGACCATAAGTTAGTTTTGCCGGGGCTTCGCCCCCGGCACCCCGGCATTAAACCGCTTGCGGCGCTTACAGTCCCAGCGAAACCGGCACTCCGGCGGGAGGCGTATCCCGGAGACAGCACTGACAGGGTCCGCCGCATCCGGTATGGCTTTTTCCGGAAGCAGGCATGAGCCGCGGCTACTCCAATCATTCATTCGAGAAAAAGTTCTGGGGGTCTGGGGGACTCTTTCAAGAGTCCCCCGGCGCTTCTCCTTAGCCGTGGCTACTCCAATCATACATTCAAGAAAAGTTCTGGGGGGGTTTGGGGGACTCTTTCAAGAGTCCCCCGGCGCTGCTCCTTAGCCGTGGCTCCTCCGATCATACATTCGAGAAAAGTTCTGGGGGGTCTGGGGGACTCTTTCAAGAGTCCCCCGGCGCTGCTCCTTAGCCGTGGCTCCTCCGATCATACATTCGAGAAAAGTTCTGGGGGGTCTGGGGGACTCTTTCAAGAGTCCCCCGGCGCTACTCCTTCCCCCATGCGGAGAGTCAGGCGGACGCCGCCGATCCCCATGCGGGGCGGAGAAGGAGGGAGGGTATCGGGATCAAGAAAAGCGGCGACCGAGGGGGTGGCGAAGCAGACAAGACGCGTGCGGTCAGACGGCGTGCAGGGGAACGGCTCCCGTATCTTGGGCCCGTGCGCGCCGTAGATGACCAGGTCACTGTCCGCCGCAAGGGTGCGGGCGATGCCGGCAAGGTCGGATTCAAAAACCGCGCCGCCGCAGAAGGTCAGCGCACTGCCCTGCCCTGCGGCGTGCAGAAGCAGGACAGGCTGTGCGGAACGCTCCAGCCGGTCGGTATACAGGGTCAGCGAAATCCCGCCGCCACCGGAATCAAAGGCAGTCAGCGTATCGCCCGGCTCGTAGAGATACACGGGGACGCCCTGCCGCCGCGCCTCATACAGGCAGGACAGCATCCGGTAATAATCCTCCGGCACCGTCGGGCGGGGGAGCCACAGCGCACGCACGGTCGCCGCCGCGAAGGCACGGTGCAATGCGCCCGCCGTGCGCGTATGGAAGTGGGTCAGCATCAGGGCGGACACTTCGGTCGCACCGAGTGAACCAGCCTCATCCAGTGCCGCATTCAGGGCACTGCGGCTTCCGTCCGTCAGATCGCAGATGACAGCCTCCTGCCCGCGCGCCAGCACCAACGCCTCAGAGGACGCCGTGGGGCGGATATAGGAAGTCAGCACCTCCCCCGGATATACCCGCGCGGGCAAGCACACCAGCAACAGAACCGCCACCCAGCCGCCCGCCACCGGGAGCAGTGCCGGACCGCGCATCCGCCGCGGCAGATTCAGAAACAGCCACAGCAACAGGTACAGCGTCACGGCAAGGATGACCGCACGGATGGCACCTCCCGTCCGCGGCTGCTCCAGGGAAAGCACCGCGCCGGTCGGCTTGCCCAGCCATGCGGCGCATCCGCCCATCCAGCCGCAGACGCGCCGCAATGCCGGGAGCAATACGGTCCCGCCAACCCACTGCCCCGCCAGCGGCAGTGCGAACAGCGATGCGGCAAGTACGAACCCGCACAGCGGCGTCAGCAGCAGCGTGGCAAGCGGCGACCACAGGCTCACCGTACCGACCGTGAGCGAGGTGATCCACAGCGAAAAGGTCATGGCAACAAGTCCAGCGAAAAGCCCCAGCGGTACGGCAGACGCCCGCGCAGTCAGGACGCGCAGCGCACGCCGGCGAGGGGCACGCCGGTGTCTGTCCGGATCCCGCAGAGCAGCCGGAACCGTCAGAAGCCCCAGCGTCGCGGAAAAGGACATCCAGAATCCGGCATCTGCCACGGCGCAGGGGGAAATGCCAAGGATCAGGGCGCCAGCCAGCCCCAGCGAGGTCAGCGGATCGGCAGACGCCGCGCACAGCCACGACAGGTACACGAACCCCAGCATCACGGCGGCGCGGGTCGCGGACGGCGGGAATCCCAACAGCGCAAGGTAGCCGGCGGCGGCAAGCGTCAGCAGCACGGCGCGCACCCGGCGCGGCAGGCGCAGAAAAACGGAGCAGCAACGCCAGCATACCGAACAGCAGTGTCAGGTGCAGTCCGCTGACAGCCAGCAGATGCGACACCCCGGCGCGGGAAAAATCCCGGCGCAGAGTCGGGGACAGGGCGGTTCGGTCACCCAGCAGGAGCGCGGACGGCAGTCCCAGTCCGTCCGTACCCACCGCCGCCTCCAACCGTGCCGCCAGACGCCGCCGCAGATTGCCGAGCCGGATCGGGAGCAGATCGGTGTTCTCCGCCGTAACCGTGCAGTCGTCCTCCCTGCCGGACAGAAGCCCCAGCGCATAGCCGTCACCCCGGAGGGAAACCGCAGACTCCCCGGCGGCGTCCTCCGGCGTGACTGCCTGCGCGCGCAGGAGAATCTCATAGCCCGGCTGAAGATTCGCGGCGTAGGTGCAGAGCAGGTAAGCGCGGGCGGGGCGCAGGGCACTCCCGACCGGCTCCCCCTGCACCGTGCGCAGGATCAGACCGTAGCCGGTAATCTGACTGCCGCCGCCCAGCCGTTCGGCGACCACGGCGCGCACCTCCCACACCGGAGCATCCGCCGCGTCCGGCAGGTCGGGGGCATCCTCCCCGGCACCGTCAGACGCCGGGATGCCGGAGTCCGCCGGAAGTCCGGGGAAGGAATCCGGCGTGACCTGCCCGGAAAAGTACGCGCCGCTGTTGAGGAGCGACAGCCCGGCGCACAGCAGGGCAAGCCCGGCAGCGCGTGCGCGGCGGGCTGTGATCCGCCGGAGGGGACGCAGGAGCAGGCAGACGGACAGCACACCTGCGGCAAGCCCGGCGCAGACCGCGCCGGCAGGAAGCATCCGGTGCCCGTCAAAGCCGGAAAGCACACAGCCGAGTCCCGCCGCCAGCATCCAGACGGCGCACAGACAGAACAGCGGGCGATGTTGCCCGATGCGCATAGCCGTTGCCTCCTTTCCGGTGTGCCGGTTTCGTTATCCGCGCGGCGGTGGTGCCGATTTGGGCGTCCGCGCCGCCACGGGCTTGAAGTATTCGTACAGGTAACAGGGAATCATGCCGTTGTACAGCCGCCGCACGCGGTCGGCAGGCTGACCGTACAGGCGCTCAAAACGGGGGTGGGAGGTCAGAATGTACACCTGCCACGGGTACAGCGCCGGGAACACCCTGCCGAGCTGACGGTACAGCGTCTCGATCTCGTCCCGTTCCCCCATGCGCTCGCCGTAGGGCGGATTGCACAGCACCGTCCCGCGCCTGTCCAGCCGCCGGATTTGCCGCGCGTCCGCCTGAAAGATATTCAGGTGCTGTTCCACCCCCGCACGCAGGGCGTTCTCGTAGACCGTGTCCAGAATCTCCTCGTCAATGTCCGAGGCATACGCCTCAAAGCGGCTGTCGGTGCGCACCGCCGCACGCGCCGCCTCCCGCGCGTCCTCCCATAGCCTGTGCGGCAGGCAGGGGAAGTCCTCCCCGGCAAAACGGCGCCCCAGTCCGGGCGCGCGCCCGGTGGCAATCATCGCCGCCTCGATGGCAATGGTGCCGGAGCCGCAGAACGGATCCCAGAGCAGCGTGTCCTCACGCGGGCGGGCAGTCAGGGCAATGGCGGCGGCAAGCGTCTCCCGGAGCGGGGCGGCACCGGCGGCGGGGCGGTAGCCGCGCTTGTGCAGTGCCGTGCCGCTGGTATCCAGCATCAGCGCCGCCATATCCTTGAAGAGGAAGAACTCTATCTGATACTTCACGCCGGTCTCCCGGAACCAGTCCACACGGTAGCGGCGCTTCAGGCGCTCCACAACCGCCTTCTTGACTATGCTCTGGCAGTCCGGAATGGAGGTCAGCGCCGAGCGGATGGAGTGCCCCTTGACCGGGAAAGCATCCTCCCGCCCGATCCACTCCTCCCACGGGAGGGCGTTGGTGCCGTCGAACAGCTCGGTAAAACTGTGCGCCGGGAAGTAGCCCAGCCGGATGAACACCCGCTCGGCACAGCGCAGGGACAGGTTGGCGCGGGCTACGTCGGCTTCCTCCCCCTCAAACGTGACGCGCCCGTCCATCGTTTCCAGACGGTGCAGACCGAGGGCGTCGATCTCCTCTCCGACCTGCTTTTCCAGACCGAACATACAGGTCGCAACTAAGGTAAGTTTCATGCGGTTTTCCTTCCGGGTGACGGCTTTTCCCGATCGGGCTGTCCCGGTTCCGTCACACAATATTCATGAATTTTTAATGGAATACGCGGTGCCCTGTCACGGCAGCGGTGTATACTGCCCTCATCCCGGAACAGCCGGAGGGGCAGAGGAGGTACGGAGTATGGAACAGACGTGTCGGGGGCATCATACAGGGAGCGGGCGTGCAGGCGTGATCCTGCTGGCGCTCGCGCTGGCGGCGGGAAGCCTTGCCGGCTGCGGGCGGCGGAACGACCTGCCTGTCATCGAAAACGGAACGGGCGGTACGGGGGAGGACGTCAGGCTCCCGGACGGCTCGCTGGTTACGCCGGACACGGCTCCGGACGCCGGGGAGGCTTCCGTGGCACAGACCGGCAGCTATGACGCCGCGTCGGTAACCGCAGTTGTCACGCTGACCGGCGACGGCGCGACCGTCAGCGGCAGCGGCGTCAGCGTATCCGGTTCTGCCGTGACCTTCACGTCCGCCGGCACTTACCTCATCAGCGGTGATCTTGCGGACGGGCAGCTGATTGTAGACACGGCGGATGCCACGGCAGATGCCACGGCAGATGCCACGGCGGATGCCACGGCGGATACCGAAAAGGTCCGGCTGGTGCTGAACGGCGTGTCGGTCGCCTGCTCGACCGGTCCCGCCGTATTCGTCCGCAGCTCGCCCAAAAAGACTGTCCTCTACACGGCGGCGGGGTCGGTCAATCTGCTCTCGGACGGCAGTGGGTATACCGTGGAGGATGCAGAGCAGACCGAGGGGGAGGTATACCCCCAACGCCTGCGTGTATGCCTGCGACGACCTCCGGCTGGACGGCGAGGGCACCCTGCGCATCACGGGCAACGCCGACAAGGGCATCAACACCAAGGATGACCTGGAGATCACGGGCGGCACGCTGATCGTGACCAGTCCCGGCACGGCGGTGCGCGGCAACGATTCGGTGGAAATGACCGGCGGCACCGTGACTCTGACCGTCACCGGGGAGGGCGACGGTCTGAAATCCGCCCAGACAGAGAAGGACGGCAAGGGCTGGGTGTCCGTCAGCGGCGGCAGTCTGTACATCACTGCCATCGGGGACGGCATCAGCGCCGCCACCGACCTGACCGTGAGCGGCGGCACGCTGGTCATCACCGCGCTGGACGCGGGCGGCAAGGCGCTGACCGACACCGGCAATGCCGGCACGGACAGCGTGCAGAGCGGCTCCGGCGGCATGGGCGGTATGGGCGGTTTCGGCGGCGGACGTCCCGGCGGTATGGGCGGGGACGGAAACAGCAGCAAGCCCTCCATCAGTGCCAAGGGGCTGAAGGCGGCGGGTACCGTCACGCTTGCAGGCGGCAAGCTGACCGTCACGGCGGCGGATGACGGCATCCACGCGGACGACACGGTGCTTCTGCAGGACGGCGAGGCGTACATCCGCTCCGGGGACGACGGCGTGCACGCCGACCGGGTGCTGACGCTGAGCGGCGGCAGTCTGGAAATCGCGCAAAGCTATGAGGGGCTGGAAGCGGCACAGATCACGGTCAGCGGCGGCAGAACGCGCATCACTGCCTCGGATGACGGCATCAACGCCTCAAGCGGCGGTGGCAGCAGTATGGGCGGCGGACGCCCCGGTGGGCTCGGCGGGGGCGGACGTCCCGGCGGACGATCCGGCGGAACCGCGGACGGGCAGACCGCCGGCGGCACGGTCACGGACACCCTCACGCCGCTCCTGACAGTCAGCGGCGGCTACACGGTGGTGTATGCATCCGGAGACGGCATCGACTCCAACGGGAACATCGTCATGACGGGCGGCACCCTGCTGGTATTCGGTCCCACCGACAACGGAAACGGCGCCATCGACTACGGCGACGGGAACTGCAGTATGACCATCTCCGGCGGAACCCTGCTGGCAGTCGGTTCCAGCGGCATGGCGGAAACCGCAACGGGCTCCGGGCAGGCGGTGTTCGACGGTGCCTTCCGCTCCTCGGTCGCGGCAGGCACGCTGATCGGGCTGTGCGATGCCGACGGGAACCTGCTCTGCGGCTACCGCCTGCCGAAGGTCATCAGCTCGATCGTATTCAGCTCTGCCGCACTGACCTCCGGCGCGACCTACACACTGGTGCAGGGCGGCACCGCCGAGGCGGACGGGGACGGCGTGCTGGATCTGTCCACCTGGACAGGCTACAGCACGCTCGGGTCACGGGCGGCAGAGTAAGGGCGCATAAGTGGGATACAGGGGGACTTTATCAGGAAGTCCCCCTGTATTTTCCTATCGGAATTCGCTTCCGTCCGCGCAGAGAAAGCCGGTGCGCAGGATGCGGTACCAGCAGACGTCGGGATGCTCCGTGTCCGTCAGCATCCCCAGCTTCTCCCGCAGAGCGGCAACGAGAAACTCCGGGCTGAGGTTGGCGCTCCCGCCGGCTGCCAGCGTTGCGTGGAGGATCAGCGTGCCGTCCGCCTCGCGTGCGGCGTGTATTTCCCGGATCAGCGGCAGGATGTCCATCTCCCGGTCGCCGGATTTGGTGCGTTTGGTCATCAGGATAGGCGCGGCGCCCGGCGCGAACAGCGCCTCCACCGCATCCGCGTCAACCGACGCGGCAGAGGGATCGGAAACGGTCACGGTATAGGTCGCATAGGCGATATCCGAGAAAGCGGTCGTGGGAATATACACCGCGGACACCTGCATCTCATCGGTCAGCTCGGCGTTCAGCTGGTCGCGCATCTCGTCGGGCGTGATGGCGCGGTCAATGCGCAGATCCACCATCTCGTGCGTTCCCTCGGTGCCGACCGACAGCGGAATACCGAATACAATCTTGCTGTGCGGGTTGAATCCCTGCGTGTACCACATGGGGATCGACGCGCGCACCAGCACCCGCTGCCACGTGCGTTGCAGATCCAGGTGCGAGAAGAATTGCAGGTTCCCCACCTTGGAGAACACCACCCTGTATGTCATCGGTTCCGGCAGAAGCGGGCGGTCAAACTTGGAGACCGGACGGCTCACTCTTTTTTCGGACAGCATGACCGCACACCTCCCAGTCTGTTGGCGCCGCATCCGGCGCATTTTTCGCGGCAGTTGGGCGTGGTGACGCCCTCAAACGCCTTCGCCCGCTCGCGCTTGAGGAAGGCTTTGGTCACGCCGCAGTCAATGACATCCCACGGCAACACCTCGTCCAGCCCGAAGCGGCGGTTGGCGTAAAAGGCGGGGTCTATGCCGACGGCGGCAAAGACTTCCATCCATTTGTCGTAGTCAAAATACTCGCTCCACGCATCAAACCGGAAGCCCCGGCGGCACGCCTCATACAGGGCGGCGGACAGGCGGCGGTCGCCGCGCGCCAGCACCGCTTCAATGACGCAGGTGCGCGCATCGTGGTGATTGTACTTGACCTTGCGATCCCTGACGCAGGAGCCGACATACTCCTGCTTGCGCAGCATTTCCTCCAGCGTATCCTGCGGCTCCCACTGGAACGCGGTGAAGGGCTTGGGGATAAAGGGCGACACGCCGATCGTCACCTGCGGCTGGCGTCCGCGCGGGCGGTTGGGATTCTTATAGAACTCGCTGACCACCCGATGTGCCAGCTCCGGGATCTCGGCAAGATCCTCATCCGTCTCGGTCGGGTGTCCCTGCATGAAGTACAGCTTGACCTGCGTCTTGCCCGCGTCAAACGCGACGTTGACCGCGCGCATCAAATCCTGCTCATACAGATTCTTGTTGATGACATCCCGCAGGCGCTGACTGCCCGCCTCCGGCGCGAAGGTGATGGAGGATGCCCGGATGGAGGCAACCTTATCCATCAGCTCCTTGGTGAAGGAGTCGGCGCGCAGGGACGGCAGGGACAGGCTGACCATATTGGGGTTCGTCCAGGCAAGCAGCTTGTCGGTCAGCTCGTCAATGCGGGTGTAATCGCTGATGGACAGCGAGGACAGCGACAGCTCCTCATAGCCCGATGTATCAAAAATGGCGCGCGCCTGACAGTTGATGACGTCCGGCGTTTTTTTCGCGCACCGGGCGATAGGTCATGCCTGCCTGGCAGAAGCGGCAGCCGCGGATACACCCGCGCCCCACCTCCACCGTGATGCGATCCTGCACCGTTTCAATGTAGGGCATGACCACCTGCTCCGGGTACAGCCCTTTGTCCAGGTCGGTCACGATGCGCTTGGTCACAACAGCCGGTACATCCGGGTAGCGGGGCGTGTAGGCACGGACGGTGCCGTCCTCATTGTAGGTCACGTCATACAGCGACGGCACGTACACGCCGGGAATCGTGGCGGCGGCGCGGTGCAGGAACGCCGCGCGCGTGTAGCTGCCTTCGTCCCGCATGGCGATATACAGCTCCACGATCTCCGGAAGCATTTCCTCGCCCTCACCGATGTTGAACAGGTCGAAGAAGTCCGCGACCGGCTCCGGGTTATAGGAGCAGGGACCGCCGCCGATCACCAGCGGGTCATGCTCACCGCGCTCGCGCGCCCAGATCGGGACGCGTCCCAGCTCCAGCATATTCAGCACGTTGGTGTAGCTCATCTCATACTGCAGGGTAAAGCCGATGAAGTCGAACACCGACAGCGGATCGCCGCTTTCCACCGCCGTCAGCGGCAGATCGTACTCCTTCATCTTTTCCTGCATATCCACCCACGGGTCATAGACACGCTCGCACCAGATGCGCTCGTGCAGGTTCAGGCAGTGGTACAGGATGCGGACGCCGAGATTGGACATACCGATCTCGTAGGTGTCGGGGAAGCAGAAGGCAAACCGCGCACTGACCGCCGCCCTGTCCTTGATGACCTGCCCGTACTCACCCCCGGCGTAGCGTCCGGGTTTCTGTACCGAGGTCAGGATCATGCGTTTTTCGTTCTGATTCATGGAAAAGGGGAAACCTCCTTATGTATCGTTACGGGCGGGCGCCGCTTTACCGCCGTGCGTGCCCCTTTTTCCGGGCGCCGCGCGCCGGACGCACAGCAGTGCCGGCAGGCAGGAGAGCCCGGCAGTCACGGTATACCAAAGACAGCAGAGCAGCGGCAGAGCGTCCGCGGGAAGCCCGATGGCAGGTGAGGCGACCGTCAGTCCGCCTGCCGCAATCACCCACAGCCAGCCAAGCAGAACACCCAGCCGGTTGGCGGTACGGATACGGCAGCAGGCAAAGTAGCCGCGCAGGATATCCAGCCCGTCCCGCACCGACACGATGCCGCCGGAACGGGGAGCATACAGGTGGCTGTACCGCCGGGGACGGAACAGCCCGACGTGCAGATCCTCCCCCTCCTCCGTAAACAGCGGGGAGGACTCCGCCAACGGATCGTAGGACAGCACCGACACGCGACAGCCCAGCGCCTGCAGGCGCTCCGTCATCTGCCGGAACAGCGGCTCAATGTGCAGACCGCAGGCGCACGCCAACCGGAAGCGGCGGTCGAACGCCAGATACAGTACCTGTGCATCGGGAGTCTTCCGGTAGGACGACTCCGCCTCGCGGGGGGGCAGGCGGACGCCGAGCGGCGCCAGTGCCTCATAGGAGCCGAGCATAACCTCGACCGTACCGCCCGACCTCGTATCGGTCATGTACAGGCGGAGAAAGTCCGTACCTCTCTCTGTCGGCTCAAGGCGCAGGGCGTCCAGCTCCTCGCGGGGAGGCGGGGTGCCGAAGCCAGCCAGCGGGCAATCCAAAAGTGCAAACAGCCTGTGCGCCATAGCCAGCCACTCGTCCGCGCGGCTGTCATCCCGCACGGTAATCTCGTTCGGCAGAATCGGGGACAGGGCAAACCCATCCGGCAGGATCATGTGGGTATGTGCCGGACGCTTTGCTGCCCGCCGTCCGGCAAGCCCCACAGGGGCATACCGCTCCGGCGTTGCCTCCCCGAGCAGAGCACAGCCCTCCCGGCTCAGCGCACGGTTCCCGATCGCAAACGGCAGGATAACCGACAGCAGGAAGGCACCGGGCAGGCAGGCAAGGTACGCCGCCGTACAGCGCGGCAGGGCATCGTGAAGCAGGGAGCCGCCCAACAGCATGGAGGTGCCGGCGGCGGCGATTGCCATCAGCATAGCGGCGGGCATAAGGTAGTTCAAATGGGACAGACTGCCGCTGTACCGGTTGGCAAGCGCGAAGAAGTTGGGAACGCCGGCGGTGCGGCAGAGCCGCAAGGTCAGCAGGGTATCCCGGCGGGCATCGGTCTGCCCGACGGTATCGGCAAGCCCGAGGTCGTCCGTTCGGTCGCTCTGCCGCATACCCGGTGCCGACAGCAGCGTGATGACAGTCCGGGCACGCCCGGAGGACACGATGCGGAAGCTGCGCCATTCGGCAAGCAGAGCAAGCAGATCGCAGACGCAGGTCAGCATCAGCAGGAACAGCGCCGCCCCGCAGTACAAGGGCACCGGCGCGCCGTCCCCGACCGCCGCCAGCGAAAGCAGTGCGTGCAATGCCGCCGCACACAGCGCCATGCCAGGAATGGCATAGCGCACCGGTTCAAAGTCCCACAGACTGCGCAGTCCGAGCCCCAGCCGATGCAGACTCGGCAGGGCGAACAGGAGCAGAAGGGCAATGCCCAACAGCGGGTACGCATAGCCCGCCGTGAATGCGGCAACGCCGGACAGGCTCCAGCGCGGCAGGGTGTCGTACAGGATTCCGCACAGGAAGCCCGTCCCGGCAAACGCCAGCCGGATCAGTGCCATCAGCCGGGCGGAACGGTAGCGGTGCGCTACCTCGTCCGTCATGGCGGAGCCGGCATATTCCCTGCCCCGGTATGCAGCCGGGACGGCATTCCGTGTGCCGACGCGCTCCCGCCCCAGCCTGTCGCGCAGGGCGGCATCGGCACGGGCAGAGCCGTTCGGCGTGCGGCGCAGTTCGTTCTCGTAGCCGAGATCCATGTACAGCTCGGTATCGCTCCTTGCCCGACTGTCCGCCGTGCGGGCGGCATTCTGCGGCTTGCGCGGCGGTTCGGACTGCCGGACGGTGTACCGCCGGCGACGCACATCCGGGCGCGGTGCCTCCCGGCGCATACCGGCGGGGATTTCCGCGATCTCCGGATCATCCGGCAGGCGCCCGTCCCCCGACCGGTTCCGCGCGGCATCCAGTCCGATCTGGAGCGGATCCTGCGGGGAGCGGGGCGTTTGGGGGCGCGGGAGGCGGGGGCGGATGCCGCCGGCTGTTCCGGTGCGGGTGATGCCTGCGGTTGCGGGATCTGCGCCTCCGGTTCCGGCGACGGGTCGTCGGCGGGCAACGAGTTCCGCCGCCGGAGCCTCCGCCTCCGGGGGCAACCGGGCTGTCCCAGACAGCGCGTATCCGGCGGCAGACATCCGGATCCAGCCCCTGGAGGAATGCGCCCGAATCCAGCAGTTCCGCCACGGGCACACCGTTCAGTTCATCATCCGGCGCGGTGGGCGCCGGAGTCGGTTCCGGTTCCGGTTCGGCGGGTGGCTCCGGCTCGGTGGGCGGCTCCGGCTCGGCGGGCGGCTCCGGCTCGGCGGGCGGCTCCGGCTCGGCGGGCGGCTCCGGCTCGGCGGGCGGTTCCGGTTCGGCGGGCGCGGGTGCGGGCTCCGGCTTCTGCCCGCGGGGGCGGCGGTCGCCGTCGGTCCGGTCTGCAACCGGGAAAGCTGCTCCCCGCAGGAGGGAATCCAACTCGTCCTGCGCGTCATCCGGCTCCCGGGCGGCGGCTGGCGGCTCGTCCTGCCGCTCCATCTGCTGCTTCAGCCGCTGTGCCCAGTCGGTTTCCGGGGTCTGTCTGAGATCGGTATCCGGCACGGTGTATCCCTCCTTTTTTTCCGTGTGCCGACGGGAGCGGCGCTCCCCGTCTGTCTGTTACTTTCCGGGGGTTCCCTTACTGTGCTGCTGGCGTGCCGCCTCGCACAGTACAACGGCGGCGGCGGTGGACACGTTGAACGAGTTCACCTTTGCCGGACATGGGGATGGAAATCACCCCGTCGCGCGCCTGTCTTACCACGCGGGACACGCCGTCCCCCTCACTGCCGAACACCAGTGCGCAGGGTCCGGTCAGGTCTGTTTCGTAATGCGGCTTTCCGCCTGCCTCGGCGGCGTAGCACCAGATGCCCGCCTGCCGGAGCGCCTTGACTGTCGCGGCGATGTTGGACACCTTGGCAACCGCCAGGTGCTCCATGGCGCCGGCGGAGGATTTGGCAACCAGCGCAGTCAGTCCCACCGCGCGGCGGCGGGGGATAATCAGTCCATGGGCGCCCACGCCCTCGGCGCAACGGATCAGCGCACCCAGATTATAGGGGTCGGTGATGCCGTCCGCGATGACGATCAGCGGCGACTCGCCCCGCTCCTTTGCCAGTGCCAGAATATCCTCAACCGAGCAGTAATCCTTCTGCGCGACCATGGCAATGACGCCCTGATGCGGCACAAAGCCTGCCATCTCGTCCAGCTTGGCTTTGTCTACCTCCACGACCGGGATGCCCTGCTCGATCGCCTCGGCAACCAGCATGACAATGGAGCCTTCCCGCTCGCCGCGATGCACCAGCAGCTTGTCCACGGTGCGTCCGGAGCGAAGCAGTTCCCGCACGGCACTGCGCCCGATGACCAATCCGGCGGTCGGATCGTAGTCCTCGCCGTCGGCTTCCGCCTCGTCGGCTGCGGCGGCTTCCGCCGTTTCCTGCGACTTGACAGAGGTATCGCGCGGCGGGATTCTGTCATACTCCTTCTTCCTGTCCTGGCGCGGCTTCCGATCCCAGCCAGCGTTGCCCTTTGCGGCATAGGGTTTCCGGTCTGCGTTATCCCGGTTCCCGCGGTACGGCTTCCTGTCCTCGTTCGCTTTGCCGCCGTAGTACGGCTTTCTGCCCTCGTTCGTTTTGTTGCCGTAGTACGGCTTTCTGTCCTCGCTCGCTTTATTGCCGTAGTACGGCTTTTTATCCGCTCCGTCCCGGTTTCCGCGGGAGGGCTTGCGGTCCGTGCCGCCGGGGTTCCGGTCTGCACCGCCGAAGTTCCGGTCAGCGGGGTACTTCTTCACGCCGCCGCGTGTACCTGCGGGGCGCCCCTTGCCCCTGTTACTGTCGTTATATGCCATCTGTATATCTCCTATCCTGTAAGGCAATGTGTTTCTGCCGGATATCCGGCACCACGTGCGTTTATTATATCATACTTTTTCCCTTTTGTACAGGGCTTTCCCGGAATTTATCGCGGGGACAGCGGTTACTTCTGCGGTCTTTCATGCATTACCCGGCAAGGCAGGAGCAATCCGCCGCAAAAAACGGAGCCGGCACCCAGCGCCGACTCCGGTCAATAAAAGAACCGCTGATCTATGCGGCGGCACAGCTTCGGCACCACCGCAATACATCAGCGTTTCCCCAAAAATCGAGAAAAGTTCCCGGGGTTTTGGGGGCTTTCAGAAAGCCCCCAACGTATCCCGCCTTCCCTGCCTTGCCGCCGGCGTATCCGCCACCGGGCATCTCAGGGCTGTTCCCTGTCCGGGTGAGCAGCCTGCAGCTGCGCCTGCAGCATCATGTCCTTGACCTTCATCAGGCGGGTGGTGTTGCCGCGCTCGTTTTCGTCCAGCTTCATGCGGATCGCTTTGATGGTCTCCAGGTAACGCGGCATCATGATATACTCCAGCGCATTGACGCGGCGGCGGGTCCGTTCGATTTCCTCCGCCAGCATCTGGGCAGTCTTTTCCAGCTCGGCAAGCCGAACCAGATCCTCCAGGATCCCGTTCAGCGCGGCAAGAGAAGCATCCAGCTCACCGGACGTGAACGCCATGCCATAGTTGTAGCTGTCAGCGCCGCCGGTACCCAGCATATCCAGCGAAAAGCAGGGAACCGTCACGCTCATGACGTTCTTATAAGTTACGTCCAGCCTGCCCTCCTTTTTGGGAAGGATGAGCGCTTCCTTGAGCATCAGGGGACTGGCGGTGGCGCTTGCAATGCCGAAGCTGCCCTGAAACTGCGCCAGTGCCGCCTCAACGCGCTCACGCAGGACCTTGTCCTCCCGGACGACCTCCAGGAACTTCTTCATCAGCTCGTCCCGCTTGTCCTTGAGCAGCTTGTGACCCCGGCGCGCCGTGGTATAGCGCGCCTGGATCTTCTTCAGCTCCATGCGGGTGGGGTTCACTTGCAGTTGTGCCATGGCGTGGCTTCCTTCCTTACATCACTTGACCAGATTGATGGACTGCAGGTACATGACGTCCCCCACGGAGCACTGGTCGAAGAAATCAAACCGGATAGCGTAGATATTGTCGTGCCAGTACGCCTGTCCGCGGAGCTCCAGCCGGATGGTGTGGAATTCGCCGTCCGCCCGGATCCAGCGCTTGAGCGAATTCGCCTCGCTGAGCGTACTGCCGTCCCGACACATGATGAACACCTGCATCTGCTGTGCCGCAGCGGACACGTTCGCCGGAACCATGTAGGTAATCTCAATGGCGCTGTACACGTCGGTTTCCAGGACAGTATCGGACTGGAAATAAGACAGCTGGATAAACGGATCGTTGCCGGTCACGGACAGGCACGCGCCCTGGCCTGTCACGGAAACCTCGGCGCTGTTGGTGCCCGTGATCGCTTCCTGCGTGCGCTTCTGCGTGAAGTCAAGCTTGGTGTAATCTATCGTTTCGCCCGGATCGACCTTCACGTGCGTGTAATACCCGGCGCTCGGATCGTCCGTCACGACCACGTGCGTCACGAATGCCATGTCATTCCATGCGACCACGACATCGGTTTCGCCGACCTTGCGTGCGGCGATGACACCGTAAGCATCCACGGAGATCACATCGGTGTCATAGCCCCTCGAAGGTCAGCTTGAAGTTCTCCTGCTTATCCACGTACAGCTCGGTGAAGGTGCCGTTGTCCCACCTGATCTGTCCGCGGATCTGCGGATGGTACACAGCCCGCTCGCCGAAGTAAATGGTGTAGCCGTCGCGAACCGGCACGAACTCTGTTGCCACGGAGCCGTCGCCGCCTGCCGTCTCCCGGATCCGGATCCAGAATACACTCTTCAGCCCGTCCTCGGAGGTAACGGTGACGGCAGTCTCGCCGACACCCACGATGATTGCCTTGCCGTTCTCAAAACGGACGACACTCGTGTCATACTCCGAATACGTAAGCTCCTTGCGGTAGCGATCCCGCTCAAAGTAGGTATCATATGCATACACCAGCGGTCTGAACTCTCCCTTGGACAGCTCGTACTCGTAGATGTCCTGCTCGGTGCGGATCATGGCGGTATGGCGCTGCCGCTTGGGAATCAGCTGCGCACGCAGGCGCGGGTCGGGAATGTTCGCCTTGGCGCGCTCGGCGGCAAGGTCGTTCCCGGTGGACAGCGCCAGCGTCACGGGCTGGATACGGGTGTTCCACACACCCCAGCCGTCGCCGTAGGCGTAAATCACGCGCAGCTTATCCGCGTCCTCGGAAAGGCGGATGTGTCCGTTCGGGCGGCTGGAAAGCCCTGCGTTGTGCAGGAACTGGTAGGTTCCCTCCTTGACGCAGTCCGCCAGGGTAAAGTTCAAGCCGTCATCGGACGTGTAAACAGCCAGATAGCTTGCGGTACTCATGCGGCTGGCGGTGCAGACACCGACGAATTTGCCCCACTCCTCCACATACTTGATGTCCAGCGAGTCATTGCTGCCCTTGGCGCACGCTCTGCCGTGGAACTGCAGCGTCGCAGGCCAGTTTTCGTTGGTAGCGTCCGCCGTGGCGACCATCGTGGAGCCGCCGGAGGTGTAGTACATATACAGCTTGCCGTTCAGCTCAATAAAGCTCGGCTCGCCGATGCCCCATTCCTGCCACGACTCATCATAGTACACGATGGGCTGGCACTCGGGACCGCCCCAGCCGTTCCCGTTCCACTTTTCAAAGGGACCGTCCGGCGTTCTGGAGCGCGCAACGAATACGTTATTACAGAAGCCGGTGGAGTTGAGGGTGGAGGTGTAGCCGAGGTAGTAGTAGCCGTTGAAGTACACCACGCCGGGGTCACAGTTGGAGAAGTGATCCATGGAGTTCTGCGTGGGAGTCAGCACGACCTTTTCGTTCTCCCATGTCGTGCCGCCGTCAGGCGAATGGCGGTAGGAAATCCAGTCCCACTCGCCGGAGATGGTGCCGACGCAGGCAAAGTAGGCGTCGATACTGCCATCCGGATTGTACAGGTAGGTACAGCCGTAGCGGTACCCCCACTCCTTGCCCTCTGTCAGCAGGTAAATATCGTAGCCGTCACCTGCGATCGACATATCCGGCACCAGCGAGGTGTCCGGCTCCACCAGCTCAATCTTGGTGGACTCAAAATAATCCATCGTGGCGGTTTCCGTTGCGGTTTCCGTGGCGGTTGCTGTCTCTGCCCCGTTCCCGGTGTCCGTTTCGGTAGTTGTCTCGGTATCTGTTTCGGTTGCGGGGACGGTTGCCGTTTCGGTTGCGGTATCGGTATCCGTTTCGGTCTGTCCGTTGCCGGTACAGCCTGCCAGCAGGCACAGCGCCAGCACAAGGGCAAGCCCCATCAGGGTAAAGATGCGTTTCTTCATGGTAATTGTCTCCTTAGGTATTACACGTGCGGCTACGTGATGTTGTCAGGTCAGTTCTGCTTCGGCCAGTATTTCTCCACCAGCTCGGGCTTGATACGCTTCATTTCGGAGCGCGGCAGGATGGAAAGTAGCTTCCATCCGAGATCCAGCGTCTGCTCAATGGAGCGATCCTCGTTAAAGCCCTGATTGATATACTGCTCCTCAAAGGCGTCGGCAAATTTGGCATACAGGCGATCCATCGGCGTCAGTGCCGCCTCGCCCAGCACCACCATCAGCTCCTTTGCCTCCTTGCCGCGGGCATAGGAGGAGAACAGCTGGTTCATGGTTCCGGCGTGATCCTCCCGCGTCTTGCCCTCGCCGATACCCTTATCTTTAAGTCGGGACAGGGACGGCAGAACGTCCACGGGCGGCAGATAACCCTTGCGGTACATCTCGCGGGAAAGAATGATCTGTCCCTCGGTGATGTACCCGGTCAGGTCGGGGATGGGGTGAGTCTTGTCATCCTCCGGCATAGTCAGGATGGGAATCATGGTGATGGAGCCGGTACTGCCCATCTTGCGCCCGGCGCGCTCGTACATCGTGGCAAGGTCGGTATAAAGATAGCCGGGATACCCGCGCCGCCCGGGAACCTCTTGCGTGCCGCGGAAACCTCACGCAGCGCCTCTGCGTAGTTGGTGATGTCGGTCATAATGACCAACACGTGCATATTGCAGTCGAACGCCAGGTACTCGGCGGCAGTCAGCGCCATACGCGGCGTGGAGATACGCTCAATGGCGGCGTCCGACGCCAGGTTGATAAACAGCACGGTGCGGTCGATGGCACCGGTGCGGCGGAAGTCGGAGATAAAGAAATCCGCTTCCTCAAAGGTAATGCCGATAGCGGCGAACACGACGGCAAAGCGGCTGTCGGAGCCGCGCACCTTTGCCTGCCTTGCAATCTGCGCCGCAAGATTGGCGTGCGGAAGCCCGGAGCCGGAGAAAATCGGCAGTTTCTGCCCGCGCACCAGCGTGTTCAGCCCGTCAATGGTGGAAATGCCGGTCTGAATAAACTCGGAGGGGTAGTACCGCGCGGCGGGGTTGATGGCGTGCCGTTGATATCCAGCGACTTCTCCGGCAGGATGGAGGGACCGTTGTCGATGACCTCCCCCATGCCGTTGAACACGCGCCCCAGCATATGCTCGGACACCGGCAGCTCCACGCCGTGTCCGGTGAAACGCACCTTGGATTCCGCCAGGTTCAGCCCGGCGGCGGAGTCGAACAGCTGTACCAGCACGTCGCGCCCGTTGACCTCCAGCACGCGGCACCGACGCACCTCGCCGTCCGGCAGTTCGATCTCGCCCAGTTCGTCGTACTTGACGCCCTCCACCTGCTTGACCAGCATCAGAGGTCCGGCGACTTCCTCTATGGTTCTGTATTCCCGAATCATACTGTTCTCTCCCTCTCACTTATGCGTGCCGCGCACGGGCAACCAGCCCGTCCAGCTCCGCCGTCATGGCGGCGGTCACGGCATCCGCCTCCGCACGGCACGAGGCGGACGGCACCGCCTTGAAGCGCCCGATGCGCTCCCGCACGGGCAGGTTGGACACATCCTCCACGTCCGCACCGTCCGCGACCGCGCGACGCGCCTTGTCCTCAAAGGCAAATATCAGCTTCATCAGCGTGTGCTGCTTTTCCAGCGAGGTGTAGCTGTCCTCCCCCTCAAAGGCATTCTGCTGCAGGAAGTCCTCCCGGATGGAGCGCGCGGTTTCCAGCGTCAGACGGTCATCGGCGGACAGCGCGTCCATACCGACCAGCTTGACGATCTCATCCAGGTTTGCCTCCAGCTGAAGCGTCTTCAGGCAACGACCGGTCAGCTCCATCCAGTCCGGCGCGACCTGCTCACAGAACCACGGCTCCAGCCGCTCCCGGTACAGCGAATAGGAATTGAGCCAGTTGATGGCGGGGAAATGGCGGCGGTAGGCAAGGGAGGCGTCCAGCCCCCAGAAAACCTTGACAATCCGCAGGGTCGCCTGCGTGACCGGCTCGGAAATGTCGCCGCCCTGCGGGGACACGGCGCCGATGGCGGACAGGGCACCCTGCCTGCCATCCGATCCCAGGCAGACCACCTTTCCGGCACGCTCATAGAACTGTGCAAGGCGCGAGGTCAGGTAGGCGGGGTAGCCCTCCTCACCCGGCATCTCCTCCAGCCGCCCGGACATCTCGCGCAGTGCCTCTGCCCAGCGGGAGGTGGAGTCGGCGATGACGGCGACCGAATAGCCCATGTCGCGGTAATACTCCGCGATGGTGATGCCGGTATAGATCGACGCTTCACGCGCCGCGACCGGCATATCCGATGTATTGGCAATCAGAACGGTGCGCTCCATGAGCGAACGCCCGGTACGGGGGTCGGTCAGCTCCGGGAACTCCCGCAGAACGTCGGTCATCTCGTTGCCGCGCTCCCCGCACCCGATGTAAACCACCAGATCCACATCGCTCCACTTGGCAAGCTGGTGCTGCACCACGGTCTTGCCGGAGCCGAAGGGACCGGGAACGCAGGCGGTGCCGCCCTTGGCAATGGGGAACAGGGCGTCGATGACGCGCTGCCCCGTAATCATCGGCTCGACGGGCGGGAGCTTGCCTGCATAGGGGCGAGACACACGCACGGGCCACTTCTGCACCAGCGTGATCTCCTCGACGGTGCCGTCCTCCAGTCTGAGCTTGCCGATACGGTCGGTGACCTTGAAGTCGCCGGTGTACAGCTCCATAACGGTGCCGCGCTTGCGGGGCGGGCACATGATACTGTGGAGGATGGAATCCGTTTCCTGCACGGTTCCGTAGACATCGCCGGGTCCAACCTTGTCGCCGTAACCCAGCTTCGCCTCAAAGTGCCAGACCTTGTCCCGATCCAGTGCCGGTTCGTCGATACCGCGCCGGATGTTGGAGCCGTACTTTTTTTGCACATGGAGGACAGCGGGCGCTGGATGCCGTCATAAATACTGGTCAACAGTCCGGGTCCCAGCTCGACCGACAGCGGCGCACCGGTGGAAACGACCTTGTCGCCGCGTCCCAGCCCCGCCGTTTCCTCGTATACCTCGATGGAGGCGCGATCCCCGTGCATTTCGATTATCTCACCGATCAGGCGGTTCTGCCCGACGCGCACCACGTCGAACATATTGGCGTTCCGCATCCCCTCGGCGATGACAAGGGGTCCGGACACCTTCAGAATCTTTCCTTCAACCATATTTTCCTCTTTCTGCTTTCTGCGTTCTCGGCAGAACCGGTCATGCCGATTCCGCAACACCCTGTATTCCTGCCGCCGCAGGCGGGAAGGCTCGGCGCCTCGCGCCGCCGTCACCGTGCGGCGTTGCCCTTACTCGTTCCCCTTGAAGAGAATGTCCGCACCGACCGCACGCTCCACGGCTGTTTTGAGGGCAGCCATCCCGTAGCCGGTCGAGCCGGCTCTGCCGGGCAACGTCACGATAGCCGGCAGAGGTCTGTCCCGATAGGCTGCAATCTCCGCCTCCAGCTCGGCGGCATAGTTCTCCACGATGAAGATGATGGCGTAGGAATCATCCTCCGCCAGACGGCGCAGGATACGTCCGGCGGCGGCGGCATCCGCCGCCTCATGGACGGCAAAGCCAATCGCCATGTAGCCGAGAACACTGTCCCGCTCGCCGATGATGCCGATTTTATACATAACTCTCCCTCACTCTCTCCCGTGTCTGCGCGGGCGTCAGCCCCGCCTCACGGGCGGCAAGGATGATGCGGATGTTGCGCACGGCTGTCTCCCAGCCGTACAGGTACCCGCCCGGCACGCCCACCCCAAAGGGTACGCGCGCATCGTGCCGCACAAGCTCCATGTGCGTATCATCACAGCATTTTTTTCCAAAGCCGACAGGGATTTGTCTGTCTTTTTCCATCCGCCGGACAAGCCCCTCCAGCAACGGCTGGCGCGTCGTGCGCAGACGCCAGAGCAGGTTGTCCTCGCCCCCCGTCTCGCCCAGTGCCGCGCGGAAAAAGTCCGGATCCAGACTGCCGCCCGGAAGCAGTGCCTCCTCCAGGAACTGCCCCGCCGAGGCACCCAGTGACAGGCGCAGGATGCGCAGGGTAATCATGACGTTGACCAGATCGATCTTCGCCCTTACCCAGCCCGCCAGCATCGGCTCACCGGTAGCGGTTGCCGCCGCCAGCATGGCGCGGTAGCAGGCGCGATCCAGCCGCAGGTCTATCTGCCGGGGGTCGCCCGACTTGGCAAACGCCTCCCGCGCGTCCGACAGTGCCTCCAGCAGCTCCGGCGGCACACGCCCCGCAAGCTCCGGCGCGGGCGTCTCGCTCCCGATCAGCGTCAGGACATCCGCGGCGGGCACGGTCCCGAAATCAAACAGCAGACCTGCCGTTTCCTCCCCGCTCAGCTGTCGGATATGGCATTTGAGCGCCATTTTCAGATTGTTGCAGTCGTAGGGGAAGCGCATCCAGTCAAACACCGCCGCGTCCGGGACGCAGGATGCCACCTCGTCATACGCGTCCCGCAGAATACCCGGCAACACGGCTTCCTCGCCTGCTCCGGGTTCCCCGCCGACGGCAATGCCGTACTCTGCCAGCCGGGCACGCACCTCCGCCCCGGTTTTTGGCATCGCACAGCGCCTCCACGCGCTCCCGCCCCACCATGCGGTTCTCCAGCATCCGCAGGCGGGCGGAGGCGTACATATATTCGGTTTCCTTTGATCTTCCTCATGAGTCTCCGCCTTTCCCCGCAGGATCCCGGCGCACGGCTCAGGCGTCCCTGCCGAACAGGATCCCGGACACACGTCCCTCCGTCCGGCGGCGCACCTCGTCGAACATCATGCGCAGCGAGCAGTTGATCTCAACCTCACCGCACCGCAGAATCAGCCCGCCGGTTATGTCGGCAGTCTCGTTCGGCAGCTTCACCGCGTCCCGCCGCGTCAGTCCGATCTTTGCAAAGCTTCCCGCGTTCACCGCATCCAGCAGCTGCTGTCCGTAGGTCTTGCGGTCGCGGGCATTGAGCAGAATCTCATAGGCGGCGGGGGCGATATTCTCCCCGTACAGCCGCATGCTTTCCTGCTCGTCCTCAAGCTGGCGGCGCAGTGCCGCCTTGAGCATACCCGTCAGAAGCGCCGCATACTTGTCAGCCGGCAGATCGCGGATTTCCTTTTTCCGCCTGCCGGTATGCTTCCTCGACAAGCCCGCTCCGCGTTTCCAGCAGGACGTCGCGCCGCGCCATTTCCGCCGCGGACTTCGCCCGGCGGATCAGCGACTCGCCCTCCCGTCCCGCCGACTCCCGCAGACCGTCGCAGTCGGCTTCGGTCTTGGCGGCGGCTGCGGCGTCTGCAGCCTCGCAGTCCGCCTGCGCCGCGGCAAGCGTGGCGCGGGCATCGGCTTCGGCGTCGGCGATGATTTTGCCGGTCACTTTTTCAAGCCCCGTCATATCCAGTCTCCTTACTCGCCGTCAGGCGGGGAAGTTGGCAACCATCAGCAGCGTAATCAGCAGCGAGAAGATGGCATAGGTCTCCACCAGTGCGGCGGAGGTGATAGCCTTACCCAGCTCGCCGGGGCGCTTGGACAGCAGGCTGATACCAGCCGCCGACACGCGCGCCTGCTTGATCGCGGACAGGTAGCCCGCCAGCGCGATGGGCAGTGCAGCCATGATGAAGTACGCACCCTGCGCGACGGTCAGCTCCTTGGGCGTACCGAACAGACCGATGGTGTTCAGCATCAGGAAGGAAGCGACCATGCCGTAGACACCCTGCGTCATAGGCAGTGCCTGCAGAGCCAGCGCCTTACCGAACAGGGAGGGATCCTCGGACAGCAGCCCGCTGGATGCCTCGCCCACGATGCCGACGCCCTTTGCGGAGCCAAGGCAGGGGAGCGCCACGGCGAGCGCCGCGCCCAGAAGGGCAAGGTTACGACCGGAGAAAATTCCCTCAAGCACGGAGGGCTTTTTCGGCGCCGGGATCCGGCTGAACCGCCGCCCCCTCCTCCGATGGGAGCGACAGTCTCCCCCTCGGCAAAGGCGCACACGGTAAAGAGCGACAGGGCAAACAGGGACAGCACCAGGATAGCGAACGTCTTGCGCAGATTGTTGCGTTTCATAGCGGATTGAACTCCTTTTTTTATTATTGGAAGCGCTGGTTCATGCGACAGCGCATCCTTTGTAATTGGGGACACGAATGCATCAGTTGCCGCGCTCCTCGTCGGATGCAACGGCAGAATATTTCTCGGACGGGAGCACCGGGTCAAACGGCACGCCGCCATCCTCAAAGAACTTTCCGAAGAACTCCAGATACTGGAGCCGGCTGGTATGAACGAAGGCGCCCAGCAGGTTGATGGCTATGTTCAGCGCGTGACCGATCAGCATAATCAGCACCATCTTGACAAAGCCGCCCGGCGAAGGACCGCCCATGGTGGCAATCAGGTTGACCACCTGCGCGATAACACCCGCCGCCAGTCCCAGCGCCAGTATGCGGCAGTAGGACAGGAGGTCGGAGGCATAGTTGATGAGTCCGTACAGCCCCAGCAAGCCCTTGCCGAACCGCAGAACCGGGTTGCGCTCCGCGCGTCCCGCCGTTGCCACGATCATCAGGACGGCAACCCCGCAGAGGATATACCCCACGGTGGGACGGACAAATACCATGCCGATGCCGGCAAACAGAACCCACCACGAGCCGATGTCGAATATCGCCGAAAACACCTGACCGTCACGGCAGAGCAGGTAGAACTTGATCGCCATACCGCCCAGCAGGTGGACGGCGCCCATAATCAGCGAGACGACCAGGAACGCCATCGGTTCCTCCAGCGGGTTGAGCGAAATACGCTTGCCGCCCAGCGCAACCGACAGTCCGTTGAACCACGGCGCCGCTTCCTTCGCCGCCTCGATGGAGCCGTAACCCATCATATTCGCCATGACGGAGTACGGCAGATCCCCGAACCAGCCGCCGAACACGGCGCCCATGATCACGCAGGAGATACCGCACCAGCCGAACATATTGAACATCCGTTTGGCACCGCCCTCCATGTGGAGCAGGCGCGGCACCAGGAAGCCGCCCAGGATGAGAATCGCACCGTAGCCGACATCCGCAAACATCAGTCCGAATATCACGAAATAGAACAGACTCATCACGAAGGTCGGATCGTACGTACCGTACTTGGGGTAGGAATACATCCCGACCACCCACTCGAAATTGGTGGCGTAGCCGTTGTTTTTCAGCAGAACCGGCGGTTGATCCTCCCCTTCCGGATCGCTCATCTCATACGCGCAGAACAGCTTATCCAGTGCGGCGGACACCCGCCCGTCCCGCGCGGCGGGCACCCAGCCCTCCAGCACGGCGCACTGCCCCGTGGACGCCAGCTTTGCCTTCTGGCGCGCGGCGATCAGGGTTGTGTTCTCGTTGTCGTACAGGATTTCCACGTCCGGCGCAAATGCCGCCAGCTCCTTGAGGCGTGCGGTATCCTGCTCCGCCGCGGCGGCTATCTCCCGGCGTCGTGCCCGGATCGACCGGCGCACGTCCCGCGCGGTCGGGGCTCGTCCGTCCCGGGCGGCGGCATACGGTTCGGCGGAAAAATCCGCCCGCAGGAAGCCGATCTCCGACAGCGCCCGGCTGACGGCGTCCTCCTCCTGCCGGGGAAAGACTGCCGCGATGTACAGTCCGTCCTCGTCCTCCTTCACAGCCTCCACGCCGGCGTCCAGCGTCCGGAGCGCATCGACTGCGGCGGATATCTGCGTTTTCGCCGGCAGGGAGCCGAGCCACACCTCGCAAAGTTCCGTGCCGCCGCCGCACAGCGGCAGGTCGCAGTCCAGCCACGGAGTCAGTGTGGCGGCGCGGGTACGGAGCTGCGCATCCTCTGTCTGTCCGGCACGCAGGCGGGCGTCCAGCTCGCGCGTCTCGCGCACCACGCGCCACACCGCCTCCCTGCTCCCGCACAGGGGGTATGTGTCGTTATCCGGCACCGACTGCCGCATCCACGGCTTGGGCTTGCCGGTATAGCGATTCAGGACGGGCAGAGCCTCACTTACGGTCCGGACGCGCTCCTCCGCCTCTGCGCGCTGGCTGTCACAGCGGACGCGCAGCAGATCCCCGTCCTCGACAGGTGTCGTGCGGACCTCCACACATCGCAGACGGATGAGGCGGCGGATGAGGGCATCAACGTCCCGCTCCGGCGTCAGCACCGTCAGCTTTTTCATTACGGCTATTGACATGAATCAAACATCTCCCACACGATGACCCGGACGGCTTCCTTCATGTGTACGTCTGCCGCCGCCTTCAGGGCTTCCGCGTCGGTCTGTGCCTCCTCCCGGCTCTGCCGGACCAGCGCGTCCGCCTTTTCCTGCATGCTGTCCAGACCCGCCCGCAGGGCGGCGGACATTTCCTTCACCCGCACATCGTGTTTCTCCGCGCAGGCTTTCTCGTTGTCCGTGCGCATCTGCTGGGCTTTCGCCGTTGCCTGTGCCCGGATATCTGCCGCCCTCGCCTCCGCCTCGCGGACTCTCGCAATCGCCTCTCTGGACAATTCCACACACCTTCTTTCCGTTCTCTGCATCCAATCAATCGACAGGGTTCCCGCCGGATTGACGGTATTATATGGCTTTTTGACCTATCACTTTATCTATTGTACCACACCGCACGTTTTTTTGCAAGAGCTTTCGCAAATTTTTCTCCTTGTGCCGTAGGCGCTTTACGGAGACAAATCCGGAAAAAGTTCTTGGGGGGGTTGGGGACTTCTTTCAAGAAGCCCCCCAGCGCTTCTTTCGCTTCCCTGCCCGCACGGACAGCGGGGTGCCGCAGCGTCCGAAAGGCAGTATAACAGAAAGCGGGCGCTTTGAAAATAGACAAACCCTCTGACGCTGACAGAAATTCAGACAGTCAGAGGGTTTTTGCATAGAAGAGAAGTCGGCTCAGCCGGCGGGATAGACTGCGGTCAGGGCGGCGGAACCGCCGAGCCGCCCGACGCCTGCCTGCCCGTAGGTATTGTCCCCCTTGACGCGAACACTGCCGTCCGCGCAGAGGTAGGCGGTGAAGCTATAACCAGCCGCAACGGCGATGACATCATCGCCGACATCCAGCCGACGCGGCGTTCCGTTGGTCACAGCGGAGCCGATGGAGCCGCCGTTGTTCAGACCGTACACGTACACGGCGCCGGATTCGGACAGGATGGCAACGTCGCCGAAGTATACAGATGCCGACGCAACGCCGGACATCAGCTTGACGAACGCGGGATTATTGCCGCCGCCCTGCGAGAAGCCGTACAACGAGCGCCAGCCTGCATAGTACAGGTCGCCGTTCTCGGTAACGGAAAGGCTCTCATGCTCCCCGGCGGTGACAGCCACCACGCCGGACTGCAGCAGCTTCGGCTCGGTCAGCCGGTCGCCGCCGCCTGCCACCATCTTGTTCCAGCGGTTGTCGCCCAGCCCGTAGAGGCGCGCGTTCTCATCAATATACAGCGTCGAGCGCCGCCCGGCAGCCATGGCGGTAACGTGATCCGCCACGCGGACAAAGGAAGTCGTGGAGGAAGCTGACGCACGTATCTGCCCGTAGGAGTTGTTGCCGACGCCCCAGAGGACGCCGTTCGCGTCCAGCACCAGCATATGGTCATGCCCGACACGGATGCTCCGGATTTTGCCGGAAAAGCTGACCTGCCCGAGGCGGGCATCGCTGACCGTCCCGTTGCGCCCCAGCTGTCCGGAAGCATTTGCACCGACCGTGTACAGCCTGCCGTCCCGCGTCAGGATGGCTGTCATCCAGGCGGTGTTGCCGTTCTCAAAGTCACAACCCGAACTGGTCGCCACCTGCGCCACGTTGCGCATGACAAGCGTCGGCTTGCTGATCGTGAGGGAAGCGGAATTCAGCCCCAGCACGCCGCCGCGGTTGTCGCCCCATGCATACAGGTCGCCGTCCTCCGTCAGGCAGAACAGGTAGGTCGCGCCTGCCACCAGCGTTCCGGTCGGGGTTTCGTCGCCGCCGGAAGCGTTCTTCCGGGCGTACACCGCCACGGTGCCGGAGCAGGTGACGGTAAAGACCGCCTCCCCCTGCCCGCTGTCCGGCGTGATCGTCTGCGATTTGCCGTCGCTGCCCGTCCAGACAATGGCGGTCAGACTGTACCCGGCACGCGCCGTCGCCCGGATGCGGAGCGTCCGGCTGTCGTCCTCAAACCGGATGACCGTATCCGCCCTGACCGCCTCGCCGTCGCAGGACACCGTCGCGCGGGCATCACTGAAGGAGAAGGTCACCTTCCTGTGTGTCAGCTGCTCCATGTCAGCCGCCGTCACGTTGAAATAATCGAACATATGCTGCAGTCCCTTTGCCTGCCCGTTGGCAACAAAGGAACGCATCTTCCCCGCCTCGCGGTTCCACGTGGCGACCGACGCGCCCTCGCCGCCCCAGCGAGCCTGCTGGAGCGACATCAGACCGTCGCGCTCGGCAATCATTGCCTCCAGCTCCGCACCCAGGTACTCCGGCGTGAATATCTCGGTGAACACCTCGTAGTAGCGCAGGATGAATCTCTGCCGGAAGCCCTCGTTCCGTATCAGCGCCCGCATCATGTCACCGCAGACTGAGTTTGAGTCAAATGCCCAGAAGAAGTTGTGATCCTCCGTCGTGAAATCGTAGAAGGAGAGACCCATATCCATATCCAGCATGGTAAAATGCCACTTGGTGTCAAAGCCGGAGGGATCCTCCGGATTCTTGTTGCGCCAGACCTTGATGTTGTTCTCGGGCCAGTCGCGCGCGACGAAGAACAGCCGCGCCACCCACATATCAATGAAGGAATCCATATCCATGAGTGAGCTGACATACTCGTAGTTCTTCTGCTCCGCCAGATCGTTCCGGCGCATATACGCCACCATGTCGTTGAAAGGCTTCTGGTCGCCCTCCACGCCGGCGGACAGCACGAAATCCGCATTGGTGTTGGTATGCACCTGGCTGTAGTCGCTCTCGATGACAGTCACATTGTTCTTGTCAACGCCGTAGTGCGACTCCACATACTCCGGGCTGTACCGCTCGCGCATATTGTACACGCCCCAGAACTCGCCGTTGACAAACACCAGCGTGGAGGCGGTCGCCATGGTATCCGCATTCAGCACCGAGGTAACCCGCTGCATATAGGCGTCCCGGATAAAGGAAGTGTTGCAGTCGTTGCCCGAGTTGCGGAGCAGGAGCCGCGAGAAGGACGTGACCGCCTCCCCCCTGCTGTCCAGCGCTCTGCCGCCGAAGAAATCGTAGTGGAGATCGGATTCCAGTCCGCCGCCCTCATTGAGCGAGCCTTTGTAGTAGATACGCAGGGATTTCATGCCCCAGCCCGAAGAACCGTTGCCGCTGACAGCCAGCTCGACCTGCGAATTGCCGACGCGTTTGCCGGTCGGGTCGAACACTTCCATGCGTGCCAGCCCGCGCGGGCGGGTCGCCGTGATGACGCCGGACGGGCAGAAGTTGCTGTAAAATCCGTCCGATCCGATCATCTGCTCCAGCGGGATGGACAGCGAGACAATGGAAACGCCATACGCCTCCAGCTCAGGCGCGATGAAGTATGTGTTGGCGAACACGGGGGTGGAGTCGGTTCCGTTGGTGGCGTACGCCTTGATGACGTATCCGCCGGGCATGGTTGACACGGTCGGGCGGCTGCTGCCCCGCCAGTCAATCCACGCCTTGGTGACAGGTCCCCACGTCATGGCGGAGGAATCAGTCAGCCGGATGTCCCCGGAGCCGCTCCGGCGGGTCTTGCTGGTTGTCGGGTCGGAGCCGTCAATCGTATAGTAGATGCTGTATCCGTCCGGTGCTCCCAGCCGCAGTGTGATTGCCGAGTCGTAGATGCCGGCGGGGTGGGAGAACACGACCTCCTGGATGCGGGGGCGGATCACGTCATTGACCTCGCCCGCCGAAGTGACCGTGCAGAGCTGTGCCAGCTTGGCGGAGTCCGCCTTTGTGACGTTGACCGTATGGTATCCGCTGTATGTCGCCTTTGCCGTGCGGACAGCGATCTTGTTACGGGACAGATTGTCGATCGCATAAACCGACTGTATCGGTGCCGTCTCGGACGCATAGAACACGGAGACGGTACCCTTCAGCGCTGTGATATCGTCATCGGCGTTGATCAGCCGGGTACTGCGTGCCAGCACCAGGCGGATCTCCTTATTGTCAAGCAGGACGTCCCATGCCAGATCATAGTTTGCGATGCTCATGACGCCGGTGCTGTCGTCAAAGCCGTCCGGCGATGCCGCGCGCACGAGGTAGTAGCCCAGCGCCGGGACGGTCGCCCCCTCCGGGAACACCAGTCTTGTATACGGTTTCCCGCCATCCGTCCTGTAAAACAGCGCCAGCCCGTACAGGGAGATGGGCTTGGTTGTCGTATTGTACAGCTGCACGAAGCCGTTCCCGATCACCGCCTGCTTCTTCCCCGTGCCGTACACCTTTTTCGATGATGAGTCCTTCCCATGCGGCAACGTCCTCCGGGGAACCCGGTTCGGGCTGCGTTCCGGTCTCTGTCGGCGGTTCGGTCGGTCTTTCAGTGGGCTTTTCCGTCGGCTTTTCCGTCGGCTTGGAGGTCGGCTGCTCCGTCGGCTTTTCGGCAGGATCAGTCGTCGGCTCGGTCGGCTTATCCGTTGGCTGTTCCGGGGCAGTCGGCTCCTCCGGGCGGGTCTGGGATCCGGTTGCATCCGGGGCGTTCGTCACGGTCGTGTCGCCCGCGGCAGTCGTCGAACCCGACTCCGCTGTGTCTCCTTCGGCAGTGGTGCCGTCGGGGGCATCCGTTGCGCCGGTATCGGTCGGATCCTCCGTTGCGGACGACTCCGCCGCGGAATCCTGCTCCTCCGTGTGCAGGCAGGCAGACAGCACCATGCAGCCGGCAAGCAGGCACAGGGCAACCGCCAGCCAGACCGCGCGGGACATATCCCTCCGTGCTGTATACAGGTGTTTTCTCATGTGTTCATCCCTTTCGAACTCTTCCGGCATCCCTCTCCGCCGGAGCACTGCAGGGGACTCGCCCCTTTCCGCCCCCATTATACCAGTATACCCGTTCAATGTCAACCGTTTTGCGCATTTTTGTGCAATTTGCAGTTTCTCCCTGCGTGCAGCGGTGTACAGCGGGGAGGAACGGGAGAGACGGGGGAGACGTTGGGGGCTTCTTGAAAGAAGCCCCCCAAACCCCCAAGAACTTTTTCTCGATTATGGATTGACCGGAGGCGGAGTTGACAGCGACAAAGCAGGTGTCCCCCGGCAACGCCCGAAGAACCGGTTTCCCGCAAGCATAGCCAGTGCCGCGCGGGTTCAGTCGCGGGGATGCAAGGGGCGAAGCCCCTTGCATAAAATAACCTTGGTCTCCCCTTCCCGCTGGGAAGGGGGGGCGGGGGATGGGGGCAGAAAAAGCAAGCGAAAGGTGGGGGCGGCGGGCGACAAGGAGGGAAAGCCCCCTGCCGGGCACCGCTAACGCTCGCCGAGCCAGCAACGCCGGGGGGCACGCCCCCCATTGAGTCTTCTACAGCGGCAGGTCGAGCCAGTGCCGCGCGGGTTCAGCCTGGGATGCAAGGGGCAAAGCCCCTTGCATAAAAATAACCTTGGTCTCCCCCTTCCCCACCGGGGAAGATCGCTCTGCGAGCGCGGGCGGGGGATAGGGGGCAGCTAAAGGCAGGGTAGGCAGGCGGCAAGAAAGGCAAGCCCCCGCGGCACCTGCTCAATCTGCCCCGGGGAGAGGACCATCTCAAACGCCGAAGTTCCTCTCCCCGGTCCCCCTCTCCTTGGCTTCCGGCACCGCTCAAGGTAAAGAAATTCTGTCGGTTTTGCGGCGAACCGCAGGTTCAACCCCGGGGATGCAAGGGGCGAAGCCCCTTGCATAAAATAACTTTGTCTCCCCTTCCCCGCCGGGGAAGGGGGTCGAGGGGATAGGGGGCAGAAAAAGCAAGCGAAAGGCGGGGGCGGCGGGCGACAAGGAGGGAAAGCCCCCGCTGGACGCAGGCGCACCCCTGCCCCCGAAAAACCCACAGATACCGCCCAAAAAAGGATTGACAAAGCAGTGGCAGTCCTGTATAATGGAATCGCTCTTCATGAGCCGCAACCAAACAAAGAACCAAAATCCGAAAGGAGTTTTTCCTATGAATCAGACTGCCATTCCGCGCCCCGAATACCCGCGCCCGCAGTTTGTCCGCGCCGCGTGGATCAATCTCAACGGCACATGGTCGTACAGGACAGACCGTCCGGAAAGCGGCGAAGCTCGCGGCTTCCAGCACGACGCCCCCTTTACCGAAACCATCACGGTACCCTTCTGCCGGGAAAGCCGGCTGTCCGGCATCGGCGACACAGACTTCTGCGACAGCGTCTGGTACCGCCGCACCGTCACCCTGCCGACGGACTGGCAACGTCCGGGGCGGCATACCCTCCTGCATATCGGCGCGTGCGACTATAAGACCTCCGTGTGGGTCAACGGACAGCACGTCGGCGACCATACCGGCGGCTATGTGTCCTTCTCCTTCGACATCTCCCACGCACTGAAGGCGGGAGAAAACACCCTCACAGTCCGCGCCACCGACCACGTCCGCACCCACGAACAGCCCGGCGGCAAGCAAAGCGACCAGTACGCCTCCTACGGCTGTATGTATACGCGCACCACCGGTATCTGGCAGACAGTGTGGCTGGAAAACCTGCCCGAGGC
Source organism: Oscillospiraceae bacterium (assembly GCA_022009675.1). Taxonomy (GTDB): domain Bacteria; phylum Bacillota; class Clostridia; order Oscillospirales; family CAG-272; genus CAMEON01. Next base: position 601,467 of record CP091718.1, read on the forward strand.
ATACATTTCCCACACCAAGTACTATCCCGACATCGACCGGCAGAAGCTGGTCATCGAGACGCAGACGGTCGGCGGCGAGGGACTGACGCTGGCGGCATCCGCCTCCTATGCAGGTAAGCCGATGGGGCACGGGGAAGTGACGGTGCACGGCGGCAAGGCGGTGCTGGAGCTGCCGCTGAATGAGCTGTACCTCTGGGAGGTCGGCGCGGGACGTCTGTACGACCTGACTCTGACCTTCGGGGAGGATCGCGTGGACAGCTACTTCGGTATGCGCCGGATCGAGTGCCGGGACGGTATCCTGTACCTCAACGGCAAGTCGGTCTATCAGCGGCTGGTGCTGGATCAGGGGCTGTACCCGGACGGCATCTACACCGCCCCCCACCGCCGCCGAGCTGGAGGCGGACATCGACCGCTCCCTCGCCATGGGCTTCAACGGCGCACGCCTGCACCAGAAGGTGTTTGAGCCGCAGTTCCTTTCGCTGTGCGACCGCAAGGGGTACATCGTCTGGGGCGAGCACGCCAACTGGGGGCTGGATATCGCCCGGCAGACCGCCTATGAGAATTTCCTGCCCGAATGGTGCGAGGTGCTGGCGCGGGACTTCAACCATCCCGCCATCATCGGCTGGTGCCCGCTGAACGAAACGCAGCTGAATCAGAATCCCGCTTTCGTGCGTCTGCTTGCCACCGTCACCCGGCAGTACGACCGGACGAGACTGTACATTGACGCCTCCGGCTGGACGCACATCCCCGGACTGACCGACATCATGGACATCCACGACTACGAGCAGGATCCCGCCGCCTTCGCCGCCCGGCTGGCACCGCTTGCCGGGGACGGCACCTATAACGTCCACCGCTTCTTCGGGCACGGGCACGAGCTGGAAGCCCGCCCGACCTTCGTCAGCGAATACGGCGGCATCCGCTGGGCGCCGTCCGACGCCGCCGGCTGGGGATACGGACAGGCTCCGCTCAGCGAGCAGGAATTCCTGGACCGTTTCAAGGGGCTGACCGAGGTACTGCTGTTCCACCCGCGCATGGGCGCCCTGTGCTACACGCAGCTGACCGACGTCGAGCAGGAGCTGAACGGTCTGTACACCTACGACCGCAAGCCGAAATTCGATCCGGCGTTCATGCACGCCGTGCTGACGCAGAAGGCAGCGATCGAGGAGTAAGGCTCCGCTGATTGCTCCGCGGTTCCGTACCGCGCCGGAACGCTCTCCTTCTCACCCCGTGTCGCAGTGCGGCATATGCTGTTGACAGCCGCGCGGCACGGGGCACCGTTGCCGCAATCCGGCGGCGACGAGGAGACGAGCAAATGCAACTGGACAAAAAGACGCTGGACAGACTGCTGGATCTCAGCGACGGGCAGCTCCGGGTCCTGCTGAAGCGTCTGCTGGCGGAGTACGGCGTGGATCCTGCGGCAGTTCCGCTGGAGCAGATGGATATCGGCAAACTGCGGGATGCTCTCCGGGGAACGACGGACACGGACATTGCCCGCTTTCTGCAGCTCATGCAGGCATCCGGGCTGGGCAAGGGAGGCGGCAAAGCATGACGGCTACGACCGATAAGTCCGAGCCGGTCGGGCAGGGGCGCGGCGAGGATATGCAGACGCGCCTCGGGCGGCTTCTGGATGAAGTGGAAGCGATGCCTGCCGGACAGCCGGACGCCGCGCAGGAGCAGACCGAAGCGGAGCAGGGTGCGCCCGCCGCCGGGAATCCGCTCGGCGGTCTGCTGTCCAATCCGGAGCTTCTGGCGGCTCTGCCGCAGTTGATGGGCGCGTTGGGACCTCTGATGCGGAACTTCGGCGCGGCGCGCAGCGGGGATGCCGGTGCGCCTGCCCGGAAATCGCCGCCCGACCGCCATACGGCGCTGCTCCGTGCGCTCCAGCCCTACCTTTCGCCGGAGCGGCGGCAGGCGGCGGAAACCGCGCTGGAGCTGTTGGGAATCTGGGACGCGCTGGCAGGCATGGGGCTGTCTCTGCCGTCTTTGGCGGGAAGCCGCCCCGCCGGGGGAGGTGAGGCGTGATGTACAGCCGCATTCCCCGCCAACCGCCCCGGCCGGCGGGCGTGCCCAGCTACCGTCAGCGCGTCACGCCGCCGCCCAATTACAGCGGCAACGCCTTTCCGGCGGAGCCGGATCCGGACGATGCGCGCCCGCGCTTTGACGGTCTGCCGACCGTCAGCACCCTACCCGCCCGCGATATGCCGCCCGCGTCGGAGGAGCCGGTATCCGCCTCCGCGCAGGAGTCAGACGCCGACTGCTCCGCCAGTGCCTCCGCGGACAACATACCCGCCCCCTTCCCCGGACGCGCCCCGCTTTGCCCTGCCGGATCTTTTCGCATTTTTCCGTTCGGACACGGGCTTGGGCAGGAGGAGTTGCTGCTGCTCGGTCTGATTCTGCTTCTCCTGTACGAGGGGCGCGCCGGGGGCGGTGACGCCGACAGCGATCTGTTCCTTACGCTTACCCTGCTGGGCTTCCTGCTTGTTTGCGGGTAGGGAGAGGGCGGAAACTTGCCACCGGGGGACACTGGTCATGCTTGTGGAAAACCGGTTCTTTGGGCTTTGGCGGGCACACGCCTGCTTTGCCGCTGCCAATTCCGATTCCGGTCAATAAAAAAATCGTGAAAAGTTCTGATGTCCGGGGGACTCTTTCAAGAGTCCCCCGGCGTGTCTCCCCCGCACGCCGCACAGGAAAGTCACGATCACACTATGCCGATGAGCCGCCGGATGCGGCTCATATTTTTTAGCCGGTGCGCATATGTTCTAATGAAAATCTGCCACACACAAAGGAGATGGATGGAATGAGCATGAATCAGAAGACCCCGGAGCCGACAATGGGGGCGGAGCCGCCGGTGTGCGGCAATGTACAGGTATCTCTCTGCGACCGGGTCATCACGACGGATCTGGGAGGCGATTTTTCCCTGCCCGACTACCAGCCGGAAATCAGGCGGCTTTTGCGTATCGGCGCGTCGGCGACGCCCCCCGCGCGCTATGCGGGCGGCAACGGCATGGATCTGGCGGGAACCGTGGACTATTTCGTGCTGTACATGGGCAACGACGACCAGGTATACTGCGCGCCGCTGTCCGCCGAGTACCGGATGCAGGCGCCCTTTGACGCGGATGCGGGGGAGAATGTGTCCGAGCCGTTCGTCTGCGTCTGCGACGTCTGCGCAGAGGGCGCGGCAGGGCGCGTGACTGCCCCACGGCGGCTGAATATCCGCTGTCGCATCCGGGCAAATGTGCGCGTATACGGGGAGCGGAGCCTGTCCTGTCCGGATGAGAACGGGCTGGCGCCCGGTTCCGTAGAGCGGCTGGAAAGCCACGCGCAGGTCTGTCGGGTGTTCTGCGGCACGAGCGACCCGACCGCATTGCAGGACGACATGATCCTGCCGCAGGGCGCCGATGTGCGCGTGGTCTGCGCCGAGGGACAGGTCATGGTAACCGAGGCGGTCGCGGATCGGGATGCCGTAACCTGTCGGGGCGAGGTCACGCTCAAGCTCCTGCTGGCGCCGCTCGGAACGCCGACCGACGGGGAATCCGTGCCGCCCGCCGCCCCGACCGTCGCACTGCGGCGCGTCCCCTTCACGGTCACGCTGGATATGCCGGGCGTGACGCCGGACTGCACCGCCTGCGCCCACGGTGCCTGCTCCGAGCTGAGCGTGCAGGGGGAGGAGGGACATATCCACACCGATCTCGGCATCGTGCTGGAGGCGACGGCACAGCGCAACGAGACGGTCTGCTATACCGGCGACCTGTTCTCTACCCGTGCGGCGGGGGAATGCCGCTTTGCGGACTGCGCCGCCGGACGCGCCTTGCAGACCGTGCAGGGGAATTTCACGCTGAGCGATTCCCTTCCGCTGAGCGAGGCGGGCATTGACCCGGCAGCACAGACAGTGGACATCCTGGCATCCGCCCAGCCGGAAACGGTCAGCTGCAGCAAGGGAAGAGCCGTACTGTCCGGCACCTGCCGCTTCCAGCTCCTGCTCTGCAAGGCAGGCGAGTGGAGCACCGCCGAGATCGTGCGCCCCTTCCGCTATGAGTGCGACCTGCCGGTCGGCGCGGACACGGAACAGCCGACCTTTGACGGCACCGTCACGGCTGTCACCTGCCGCGCCCGCATGGACGGGGAGCGCGTCGGGCTGGATGCCGAGCTTGCCGTATCGCTCCGCCTGACCGCGCCGCTGTCCCTGCACCTGCTGGCTGGTGTCACATTCGGCGCCGACGTGCCCCGCCGCCGCGGCGAGTATGTCATCTGCTTCCCCGCGCCCTCCGATACGCTCTGGTCGGTCGCCAAGCGCTACCACGCACCCCTGACCGCCCTTGCCGCCGCCAACGACCTGCCTGCCGCCGCTTCCCCCGACGATGCGGGATCGCTCGCGGGGATCGGCTACCTGATTGTATAAATTATTGAAGATACCCGTCAAAACCCGGCAGGCGGGAGCGTTTTCGGACGCCCCCGCCTGCCTTTTCCGTCCGGGATCCGCAAAAAATCTTCCCCCGCCATACTGTGACAGAATCCGCACCGCCGGTGTGCTATACTTGGGCAAAGGCAATGCCGCACAAAGGCGAAGGAGGACAGGCATATGAATCAGAGAGCGGAATTCACATGGAAGGACACGGACGGCGGACTGCTCGTTTCGGTCCGGGGCGAGATCGACCACCACACGGCTGCCGCCATCCGGACAGGCATGGATGCTTTGCTGTTTGCACGCCGCCCGGCACGTCTCGTGCTGGATCTGTCGGCTGTCACCTTCATGGACAGCTCCGGACTGGGGCTCATCATGGGGCGCTACGGCATCCTGCGGGAGCTGGGCGGCAGTATGTGCGTCCGGGATCCAAGCCCGGAAATACGCGGCATTCTGACGCTGGCGGGCATGGAGCGGCGGGTGCGCATCGAGTACACCAAGCGGACACCGCCTGCCGCACCGGACAGGCAGTCCCCGCGATCCGGGCGGGCAGGCTCCGGTCGCACCGCCGCACCCGGTCGGACGGGGCAGAAAAGGAGGAAAGTCATATGAAACGGACCAATACGGACAGCGCGCCGCGCAAGGCGCAGGTCATCAACCGTATACAGATCAAATTCCCGTCGCTGTCGGTCAACGAGGGACTGGCGCGGTCGGCGGTGGCTGTATTTCTCGCCCAGCTTGACCCGAGCGTCACCGAGTTGGCGGACATCAAGTGCGCCGTGTCCGAGGCGGTCACCAACTGCATCGTCCACGGCTACCGGGATGCACCCGGCATCATCACCATGACGGTATCCCTGCTGGAGGGGCGCACCGTGAAAATCGAGATCAGGGACAAGGGCTGCGGCATAGCGGACGTCCGGCAGGCGCGCCAGCCGCTGTTCACCACCGACGCGGCGGGGGAGCGCAGCGGCATGGGCTTTACAGTCATGGAGAGCTTCACCGACTCCCTGCGCGTCAGCTCCAAGGTCGGAAAAGGCACCACCGTCACCATGCTCCGCCGCCTGTCCGAGCGGGGGCGCATCTGAGCCTTGCGTACATAACCCGCGCAGAGCGGGAGAAAGGGAGGCGCAGAGCATGACGGAAGCAGGCGGACGCATAGCGGAGACGGAGGTGCGGGAGGCAGTCCCGCAGGAGGACAGCGCCGGGCGCTTTTCCGGCAACCGGGAACTGTTGCTGCGGGCACGCGCCGGGGACAAGGCGGCGCTGGAACAGCTGGTAATCGACAACGCCGGACTGGTGCGGAGCATCGCGGTGCGGTTCCGCGACCGGGGGACAGACATGGAGGATCTCATGCAGATCGGCACCATCGGCATGATAAAAGCCATCCGCAGTTTTGATACGGCGCGGGGCACCGCCTTTTCGACCTACGCCGTGCCGCTGATTGTGGGGGAGATCCGCCGGCACTTCCGGGATGACGGACTGATCCGCGTCAGCCGGAGCTGTCGCCATCTGGGCGTTTGCCTGATGCGCGAGCGCAGTCGCATCCTGAGTGAGGAGGGGCGCGAGGCAGGCATTGCCGAGCTGGCGGCGGCGTGCGGCGCCTCGGTGGAGGACGCCGCCATGGCATTGGACGCGCTCGCGCCGGTGTCGTCGCTGTCGGATGCCGCCTACGGTTCGTCCGGGAACGGCGACTCCCCGGAGCTGGGCGCCGTCCTGCCGGACGAGGCGGCAACGGACGAGCTGCAACGCGAAACCGACCGCATCGCACTGGCGCAGGTCATCGCCGGACTGCCCCCGCTGTGGCGGCAGATCGTCCTGCTGCGCTACTACCGCGACATGACGCAGCAGCAGGTTGCCGACCGGCTGGGGCTATCGCAGGTAAAAGTATCCCGCGAGGAAAAGAAAATCATGGCATTCATGCGGACACAGCTGGAGGGATAACACCGCCGGCACGAGCCGCAGGCATCCCGCATATACTGCCCCGGAGGGGGGATGTATATGCGGATTGCCATTGTCGGCTACGGAAATCTGGGGCAGGGGGCGGAGCTTGCCCTGCGCGACAGCTGCGACTGCGAGGCGGTGGGGGTTTTTACCCGCCGTGACCCCGCCGCAATCCGGACACGCACCGGGATTCCGGTCTATCCGGCGGCGGATATCCTTTCGTGGGAAGGAAAACTGGATGTACTGCTGCTTTGCGGCGGCAGTGCGGCGGATCTGCCGGAGGTCACCCCGGCGCTGGCGGCACACTTTGAGGTCGTGGACAGCTTCGACAACCACCGGGACATTCCCGCCCACTTCGCCCGCACAGACGCGGCGGCGCGGGCAGGCGGGCACCTTGCCCTGATTGCGGCAGGATGGGATCCGGGGCTTTTCTCGCTCCTGCGGCTGTACGCCGACGCCGTCCTGCCGGACGGGCAGACCTACACCTTCTGGGGCGCGGGCGTCAGTCAGGGGCACTCCGATGCGGTGCGGCGGCTTGCCGGGGTGCGGGACGCGCGGGCGTACACCTATCCGGTACCGGAAGCGCTGGAGGCGGCGCGCGCCGGCGGCAAGCCGGATCCGGCATATCTGCATCGCCGCGTGGTGTACGCGGTGGCGGAGCCGGGCGCCGACCGGGCACGTCTGCGGCAGGAGATCCTGTCCATACCGGGCTATTTTGCGGGCTGTGATACGACTGTCCTCTTTATTTCCCAAGAGGAAATGAACCGCGACCACGCCGGGCTCCCGCACGGCGGGTGCGTGCTCCGCACCGGACGCACCGGAGCCGCCGGGGAGCACGTTCAGCGGCTGGAGGCACGCCTGCGTCTGGATTCCAACCCGGAGTTCACCGGACGCGTGCTGGTCGCCTGCGCCCGCGCCGTCCGGCGCCTGCGGCAGGAGGGACGCACCGGCTGTCTGACGGTAATGGATCTGCCCCCTGCCGCCCTATCCCCGCTTTCGCCGGAACAGCTGAGGCGGGAAATGCTGTAAAGGGCATATCGGAAAAAGAAAAACGGCGGCTTTCAGCCGCCGGGACCAACGCAGTCGGGGGAAAACTCAAAATGAGTTTTCCCCCTTCTTTTATATAACTGCCCGCTCAGTCCGCCTGAATGGACGCGGTGCGGTAGATGAACTTGACCTGCCCGTCCATGCCGTCGGCGATACCCGAGAAATTGTTGTAGTCGCGGGACACATCGGCAGTCGCGCGGATGCGGGTCAGCAGTCCGGCAAGGTCACCCTGTACGGCATCGACCAGCTTCTGTACGCCCTCCTCGTTGAACTTTTTGAGTCCGTCCGAAAGGCTCATGGCACCGTCACGGAGCTGAGTCACGCCGTCAGTCAGCGCCGGCGCACCGTTCTTGAGTATCAGGATGCCGCTGTACAGCTGATCCAGTCCCGCTTTCAGCTCGGCGGTTCCGTCCTTGAGCTGTCCGGCACCCGCCGTCAGCCGATCGGCGCCGTCCTTGGCGGAATCCACGCCCGCCGTGTACTGCGTCAGCCCGGTATAGAACTCGTTGTAGCTGTTCAGCTGAGCCTTGAGGTTCACGATGCTCTCGCGTCCCGCCTTCGCCTGCGCAAGCCCGGCGGCGATCTGCGCCTGCACCTCGGCGGAGGCAAGGTTGGAGGCGATCAGCTTGCTGACCTGCTCGTCGGTATTGGCGGCGATGAGCGCCTGCACCTCCTCCGACTGCATCTGCGTGTCGGTGGTGGCGCGAACCGTCTTCTGAACCTCGTTGCTCTGCATCTGCGCGTCCACGGCGGCACGAATCTGCGCCTGCTGCTCCTCCGTGACAACACCCGCCGCCACACCGGCGGCATACTGCTCATCCGTCATGCCCAGCGTTGCCAGCACGCGCGTCTGGACATTGGCGCGCACGGCGGCAAGCACCTTCTCCTGCACCTGCGCCCGCACGGCTTCGGTCACGGCTGCCGCGATGGCATCGCGCTGTCCGTTGACGGCGGCTGTCACCTTCGCCAGCGCCGCCGCCTGCACCTGTTCCTCCAGTGCCTCGTCGCGGAGCGAGGTAATCACACCGTCCAGCACGCCGGCGTAATTCTCCACCGTCAGAGCCGGAACCGTCAGTCCGGCGGCTGCCAGCTGTGTATTCGCCGTGGCAAGCAGGCTGTCGAACACCTGCTTCGCACCGGCGTTCAGCGTTGCACTGTTGCCGGAAAGCTGTCCCAGTCCGTCCGAAAGCTGCCCTGCACCGCTCAGCAGATCGGCAACGCCGCTGTCCAGCTTGCCCGCGCCTGCCTTCAGGCTGGCGGCGCCGTCAGCCAGCTTATTGATGCCGGCAATCAGCTCGCCGGACTTCTCCAGCAGTGTGTTCAGTCCGTCGTACAGCTTGGAGGAGCCGTCCGTCAGCTGCTGCATGGCATCGGTCAGCGTGTTCAGCGATTCCTTCAGATCCTCGACCTTGCCGTCCAGCTTGGAAGTATCCAGCCGGCTGAAGATCTCGTTGGTTGCCAGCGTGACGGTGTTGGTCATCCTGAAATTCCGGACGTCCGCCGTGATCTCCACGCTCTCCGGGATCTCAAACTTCTCGGAGGAAAGGTTCAGGTTGCTCTGCATCCCGGGGAAGGCGATGCCGACCACCACGGTATGACTGCCGTCATCCACGACCTTGCCGTTTGTGACGGTCACGTTGGAGAACACCTTGTTGTCCAGCATCAGTCCGGTCAGCATGGCAAAGGGAACATAGATTTTCTCCTGCCTGCCGTCGATCTCGACCGTCTTGTACTGGCGGTTGGTGTAGGTATACCGGATGGTAACCTTGCCGCTCTTGCCCGCCAGCTCTTCGGCAGTGATGCTCTTGCCGTCCAGCTGATATGTCACGCTCAGTCCCACGGGCAGCTGCTTGTCGATGTTACCCTGATAGTAAATGTCCTTGCCTGCGGCATCCCACACCTTGGTGTTGTCGCCGCCCGGCGTGTAGCTCTCATTGCCCTTGACGTTCTGGATGTTGTCCAGCCCGGACTCGTCGCGCAGCGATCCCTCGCCCAGCGTGTTCTTCACCCAGTCGCTGACGATGATCTTCTGCACGCTCCCGTCGGTGCCGGTCAGCACATAGACGGTTTCGTCCTTGCTGTTGGTCAGCGTCGTTTCCTGCTTGGATCCGGCGGGCTGCTCCGCCTCCCCGGTAAGGGGCGCGTCCTGCCGCGCCGCGCTGACCGCATAGGCGGTCACGCCCGCGCTGCCGCCTACCAGCAGTGCCGCACACAGCGCCACACTCACGGGCTTTTTCAGTATATCTCTGATACGCATATCACTGTACCTCCGCTTTCGCCGTATCCCGGCTTTCATTTCCGTTATCGGTAGTTTTTGTTCCCTTGCCAATGTGGCGCATCCCGATTGTCGTGGCGCATATAGGCTTATCGCACAGCAGAAGCAGTGCCGGCAACAGGAATATGACGCACAGCATACTCACCAGGGCGCCGCGTGCCATCAGCATACACATGGAGCTGATGATATCAATGTCCGAATAGACAGCCACACCGAAGGTGGCGGCGAACAGTCCCAGACCCGAAACAATGATAGACGGGATGGAGGCTGTCAGAGCCGTGACCACGCTGTCATGCTTGCTGTTGCCCCGGATGCGTTCCGCCTTGTAGCGGGTTGTCATCAGGATGGCGTAGTCCACCGTGGCACCCAGCTGAATCGTGCTGATGCAGATGGGGGCGATGAAGGGCAGCGACTGCCCGAGATAGTGCGGCAGACCGAGGTTGATGAAGATAGCCAGCTCGATGACAGCAATCAGGATGAAGGGGAGCAGTGCGCTCTTCTCCACCAGGGCGATGATAACAAAGATGGCAACGATGGATACGGCATTGACCACCTGGAAGTCACGGTCGGTGGTGTCTATCATATCCTTCATGCAGGGTGCCTCGCCGATCAGCATACCGGTGGAATCATACTTCTTCAGGATGCTGTTCAGGCTGGTGATCTGCTGATTGACCGCGTCGCTGGCGACCTTATACTCGGAGTTGATCAGCAACAGCTCCCAGCGGTCGCTCTTGAGGATGCTCCGGATGCTGTCCGGCAGGATCTCCTCCGGCACCCGCGTGCCGATGACGGATTCCAGTCCGAGGACGTACTTGACGCCGTCCACCTGCTCCATCTCGTCCATCATGGCGCGGACATCGCGGGCAGGCATCTTTGCATTCACCAGCACCATGTGCGTGGAGGCAATGTCGAACTCCTCCGACAGCTTGGAGTTGGCGATGACGTATTCCATATCCTCCGGCAGGCACTGCCCCATGTCGTAGTAGACCTCATCCGTGGTCTTGTTGTACCCGTACAGGGCGGGCGGGATCAGGATGGCGAAGATGACAAGGAACACGGGGAACACTCTGGCGACACCGCCGGCGAATTTCTTCATGTCCGGAATCAGGGAACGGTGGCGCGTCGCCTGCAACGGCTTATCCAGCACAAGGATCAGCGCGGGCAGAACCGTGACGCAGCCGATAACGCCGAAGATAACGCCCTTTGCCATGACAAGGCCCAGATCGCGCCCCAGCGTGAAGGTCATGAAGCACAGTGCCGCGAAGCCGGCAACCGTCGTGACGGAGCTGCCGATGACGGAAGTCAGCGTCTCATGGATGGCGCACGCCATGGCTTCCTTGTTGTCTGCCTGTTTCTCGCGCTGCTCGTTGTAGCTGTGCCAGAGGAAAATGGAATAGTCCATCGTGACGGCAAGCTGCAGCACGGCGGTCAGCGCCTTGGTGATGTAGGAAATCTCACCGAAGAAGTAGTTGCTGCCGAGGTTGAGCAGGATCATCACGCCGATGGAGGCGAGGAACACGAAGGGAACCAGCCAGCCGTCCAGCAGCAGCATCATGGCAGCCATGGCGCACAGCAACGCCAGCCCGACGTAGAATCGGCTCCTCCTTCTCGCACAGATCCTTCGAGATCCGTGACCAGCGCCGACATACCCGAAACAAAGCACTGCTTGCCGGTCAGGGAACGGATCTCCCGGATGGCATCCATGGTGACGTCCGCCGAGGTGGCGCTGTCGAAGAACACGGCGACCAGCGTGGCATTGTCGGAGTTGAACTCCCGGTACAGCTCATCCGGCAGTATCTCCTTCGGAATGGAAAGATCCGCCAGCGTGGAGTACCACAGCACCGTCTCGACGTGCTCGACGCCCTTTATCTTTTCGCACAGCGTGGCAACGTCCCGATCCGGCATATTCTCCACCACAATGAACGAGAAGGCGCCCTTGCCGAAATCCTCCAGCAGCTGGTCCTGTCCGATGACGGTGTCCATGCTGTCCGGCAGGTAATCCAGCATATCGTAATTGATGCGGGTTCCGCACATACCCAGCACTGCCGGAATCATCAGCGCCAGCGTTACGATCAGGATTGGAATGCGGTACCTGACAACCGCCTTTGAAAATAGCATACCGATCAGTCCTCACTTTCCGGGCGGTCGCCGTTGCGTCCGCCGCATACATGGTTTACTTCGTACTCCTCCGTCTCAATGGCGTCCGGCATCTGATGCCGGATGATCTTGACGGCGGTGAGCATGGTGCAGATATTCAGAATGCTCTCGCTTACCAGCGTCACGCCGAACAGGATCATCAGCGCCTGCCCGCCCTCGGCGGGGCGGAACATGAGCACCAGTCCGCACAGTCCGCTGACAGCGGCGGCTGTCATGATCAGCCACCAGAGCCGGATGCCGAAGGCGCGTGCCTCCCACGCCATACGCATCCGGAACAGTCCGTCCGCAAGGATGTACAGTCCCAGCGCCACGCACAGGACGGTAAGCAGTCCGCCGGGGCGGAGCAGAACCGTCGCGCCCAGCGCGATGAGCAGCGCACCGAAGATGCAGTCATACTGAAACGCCAGCCGGTACAGATCCTTGGAAAAGAATCCGACCAGCTTGATGACGCCAAGCAGGATCATCAGACCGCCGCACAGGCGTCCCAGCGCCACGGCGGAGGTTTCCGGTCGCACGATGAAGACCGCGCCCAGCGAGCCCATTGCGACCGACAGAACGATGTACCCGACCTTTGCCACCCGCATGGGGGCTATCGAACGGGATTTCACGGAAAAACGCCTCCTTTCCGGCGGTCCGGCAGGTGCATACCCGCCCTCGCCGGTTTCCGTGTCACAGTATACAGCATGAGCGCAAAAAAGAAAATAGACAAATCCGGAGGGGCTGCCGCTTTTTTAGGCAATGCCTCCGGTTTGTCCAAGGGAATGCCCGGTTCGGGACACGGATCCCGGCTCCCGTGGCAAAAACATTCACGGTATGTTTCAAAAACGCGTAATAAATATGTGCTACAATGGACACATTCGATAGGGAGTCCGGCAGGGATCTGCCTTCCCTGCCCGGCAGAGCCGCGCAACCTATCCCGCAACGGAGGACAGCTGCCATGAAAGTCGCCATGATCTGCGATGTGATGGGACAGCCGAACAACGGCACCACGCTCGCCGCCCTGAATCTGATCCGCTACCTGCGGGATGCCGGACACACGGTCACGGTGGTCGCCCCCGGCGGGGAGGCATCCGACGGCTACCTGCCCGTCCGGGTCTGGCACGCCGGTCCCCTGATAGACCGGATCCTGCGCATGAACGGGGTGGAGCTTGCCGTGCCGGACAAGCAGCTGCTGGAGGCTGTCATCCGGGAGGCGGATGTGGTGCATCTGCTGATCCCTCTGCCACTGGCGCGCGCCGCGCTCCGAATCGCGCGGCGGCTGGGAAAGCCCGTAACCGCCAGCTTCCACTGTCAGGCGGAGAACATCACCGCGCATCTGGGCATGATGAACGCCGGATGGCTAAACCGCCTGATATACCGGAATTTCTACCGCAAGGTATACAGGTGGTGTACCGCCGTCCATTACCCGACCGAATTCATCCGGGAAGTGTTCGAGACGGCAACGCACCCGACGCCCGCGCACGTCATCTCCAACGGCGTCAACGATATGTTCCGTCTGCCGGACAGCCGTCCGGAAAACAGGGAAGTTCACGGTGGTCTGCTCCGGGCGATACAGCCGCGAGAAGGCGCAGCAGCAGCTTCTCCGCGCGGCGGCTCTGTGCCGCCACCGGGACGATATCCGGCTGATCCTTGCCGGGGACGGTCCCCGGCGCAAGCACTACCTCCGGCTGGCAAAGCAGTACGGTCTGGACTGTCAGTTCGCTTTCTTCCCGCGGCAGGAGCTTCTGCACATCCTGCAGACTGCCGACCTGTACGTCCACACCGCTATCATAGAGATTGAAGCGATTGCCTGTACCGAGGCGATCTGCTGCGGACTTGTGCCCGTCATCTGCAACTCGGACCGAAGCGCGACGCGGTTCTTCGCGTGCGGCGACCACACGCTGTTTGAGCCGGGCGATGTCCGGGCGCTGGCGGATCTGCTGGACTACTGGTACGAGCATCCTGCCGCGCGGGTCGAGCGGGCGGCGGAGTATGCGGATCTGCGGCATTCCTTTGACCAGACCGCCTGTATGCAGCAGATGGAACAGATGCTGAAGGAGGCAGCCGGGCTATGAGTATGCGGAAAACCTTTATCGTCCGCGACCCGATGAACGATGATTTTGCGGGCACCGACATCCGTCCGCGTCCCCTGCCAGCCGATTACGTCTGGCGCACCAACAACCGTCTGCGCCGCCTGCTGGACAGCTCGCTCCATCATGTCATCGCCACGCCGCTGGCGTTCCTGTACCAGAAGCTGGTCTGGCACGAGCGGCTGGTCGGGCGCCGCCGCATTCGTCCGTACCTGCGTCAGGGCGCCTACCTGTACGGCAACCACACCCGCGCCGCCGGCGACGCCTTCACGCCGAGCCTTGCGGCGTTTCCCCGCCGCCCCTTCGTGCTGGTTCATCCGGATGCCGTCGCGGTGCCCGGACTGCGGCAGGTCGTGCGGGCGCTGGGCGGCATCCCGGTGCCGACCGACATCCGCAATCTGGGGCGCTTCCACGGGGAGCTGCTGAAGCTGTCCCCCGGCAACTGTGTGGTCATCTATCCCGAGGCACACATCTGGGACCCTGCTACACCGGCGTGCGCCCCTTCCGGGACAGCTCCTTCCGCTATCCCGTCGAGACCGGACAGCCCGTGTTTGCCTTCACTGTCACCTACCGTCGCCACCTCATCCTTCCCCTTCCCCGGACCGTGGTGTACATTGACGGTCCCTTCTTCCCCGACTCTGCCCTCACGCTCCGTCAGAACCAACGCAAATTGCGGGACGAGGTATACAATGCCATGTGCCGCCGCAGTCAGAAGTCGAATTTCCGCTACCACGAATACGTGGAGCAGACCGAGGAAGCGTAACAGCCTTACCGTTGCGCAGGGGCGCACGAACGGCATCTGCGGCACGGGGAAACGCAAAAAAGACAGCCCCTGCACCCTGCGTGAAAAGCGATTCACGCGGTGTACAGGGGCTGTCGTGCTATGGTGGAGACAGTTGGGATCGAACCAATGACCTCCACGATGTCAACGTGGCGCTCTAACCAGCTGAGCTATGCCTCCATAACAGGTCGTATTATACCACACCTTCGGGCATTTGTCAAGGGCTTTTTCAGAAATTCTCGCGGCAACCTGATCGGGTTGATTTTCCTTGGATTTTTCCTGTGCGGAGGGGGAGGGGAAACGCCGGGGGATGCCGGTTGGGAGAGCGCTCCTCTTTTGTTGCCTGCCCACCCCGCCTTTAGCGTACTTCCCTGCCCCCCATCCCCCACCCCCTTCCCGGCGGGAAGGGGAGACTAAGATTATTCCATGCAAGGGGCTTCGCCCCTTGCATCCCCGAGGCTGAACCCGGGCGGCACTGGTTCGACTTTAAGAAACCGATTCTGTTTGGTGTCGCCGGAGAACGCCGGTTGCAGTCAATAAAAAAATTTCGAGAAAAGTTCTTGGGGGTTTGGGGGGCTTCTTGAAAGAAGCCCCCCAACGTTTCTCCAACGCCTCTCCTACACTTCAGCAGGCGAAAAAAACCGGTGCAGTATTTACAAGGGGGTGGGAAAGTGGTATACTATGGGAGAAACGGCACGGTGCCGGACAGAGGAAAGAGGGGAAGAAACCATGAACATAAAGGAAAATCGGCTGTGCGCCGCTTACGTCAACGACGGCGGCGAGGCGGGCATACGGCGCGTTTACGATGACGCAACGCGCGCGCAGACGGAGGGGCTGTTTGACAGTATCCCCGGCGTATTTACGGCGAAGGACATCCGCGCGGGGAAGATACGGGACGCGCAGGTGCTGTTCTCAACATGGGGAATGCCGGTTCTGACGAGGGAGCAGTGGGCAGACGCGGCGCCCAGGCTGGAAGCCGTATTCTACGGTGCAGGCAGTGTCCGGTACTTTGCAGAGCCGCTCCTGTCCGGCGGCGTCCGCGTGTTCAGCGCATGGCAGGCAAACGGGATACCCGTGACCGAGTACACGGTGGCGCAGATCATACTGGCAAACAAAGGATTTTACGGCGCGGCGCGGCTGTGCAGCAGGTCGCGCGCAGACCGACAGGCGGCGGAACGGTATTTCCGCTCCTTCCGGGGCAACTACGACACGCCGGTGGGACTGATCGGGTTGGGCGCTATCGGTGCGGGCGTTGCCCGGCGCCTGGTGCAGGACTATCGCCTGACCGTGTACGCCTACGATCCCTTCTGCACGCAGGAGCGCGCGGCGGAGCTGGGCGTCCGGCTGGCAGATCCGGAGGAAATATTCTCCACCTGCCTGACTGTTTCCAACCACACCGCCAATATCCCCGCGACGCGCGGAATGCTGAACTATGCCCTCTTTTCCCGTATGCTGCCCAACGCAACCTTCATCAATACGGGACGCGGAGCGCAGGTAGTGGAGGAGGACCTCGTCCGCGCCCTGCGCGAGGAGCCGGGGCGCACCGCCGTGCTGGACGTGACCGACCCGGAGCCGTCCCCGGAGGGACACCCGTTTTACGGGATGGACAACGTGATCCTGACGCCGCACATCGCCGGGAGCGCCGGCGCGGAGTGCTTCCGCATGGGCGCGTGGATGCTGGACGAGGCACGCCGCTGGCTGTCCGGCGAGCCGCTGCGCTATGAGGTGACAGAGAAAATGCTGGCAACCATGGCGTAAAACGCCGCCGGACGGTACGCGTACCGCCGACTGCCTGCGCACCGCAGGCAAAACGAGGTGCCCTGTGTTTTCTTTTTGTTGCGTTTCCGACACTTTCACGGATGTTGTCGGAAACACATCGCTTTTTGAAAAACTGTTTGTTGACTTTCCGACACTGTGTTGCTATAATTATATACATCCGATATGCCTTGCGGGCGTCCGTGCCTGTTTCACCGGGCGGAGAATGAGCAGAGCCTCCCGTAGGCA
Organism: Oscillospiraceae bacterium; assembly: GCA_022009675.1. GTDB lineage: Bacteria > Bacillota > Clostridia > Oscillospirales > CAG-272 > CAMEON01. The sequence goes on from CP091718.1 coordinate 618,143, forward strand.
TCATAGATAGCGGAGGATTGTATATGGCATTTTTGTCTTTGCATAACGTAAAAAAAGAGTATCACACCGGCACTGTCACCGTGCACGCCCTGGAGGACGTTTCCTTTGACGCGAACGAGGGGGAGTTTGTCGTCATCCTCGGCGCATCGGGTGCCGGCAAGACCACACTTCTGAACCTGCTCGGCGGTATGGATACGGCGACAGCCGGCAGGATTGAGCTTGGCGGAGAAAAACATCGCCGCTTTTCATAAGCGGGAGCTGACCGAGTTCCGGCGCCGCGAGGTGGGCTTCGTGTTTCAGTTCTATAACCTGATGCCCAATCTGACAGCCCTTGAAAACGTGGAGATCGCCGTTGAAATCTGTGAAAACCACCTGGACCCGAAAAAGCGTGCTTGAATCGGTGGGGCTGGCGGACAGACTGAACAATTTTTTCCCGCAGAGCTTTCCGGGGGTGAACAGCAGAGAGTATCGATTGCACGCGCCGTTGCGAAAAATCCCAAGCTGATCCTTTGCGATGAGCCGACGGGGGCGCTGGACTATGTGACGGGAAAGAAAATTCTGAAGCTGCTGCATACCCTGTCCCGCGAGCAGGGAAAGCTCGTCATTGTTGTCACGCATAACGCCGCGCTGAAGGACATGGCGGATAAAGTGATCCGCATCAAAAGCGGCAGAATTGAGCGCGTGGAAATCAACGCGCATCCGATTCCGGTGGAGGAGATTGAGTGGTGAAAACATATTTCAAAACGGTCCGGAGAATGTTCCGGCATCACCTCATCCGCCTGTTTTTCGCTCATCGGGATTATCCTGATCTCCGTCGGCTTCATATCCGGCATCGGTTCACCCACCGATATGATCCGGGACAGCATGGAGAATTACTACCGGAATCAGAATGTCAGCGACTTTATCGTCAAAAGCAAAACCGGCAGCTTTTCGGAGGAGCAGATTGCCGCTGTCAGGTCACGCTATGGCGAAAAGCACGTGAACACCGGGATGTCACTGGATATTCAGACAGGCGAAAAGCGCTCCCTGCGCCTGTACTTTCTGGATTTTGACGCGTGGAGCATCAATGTTCCGGAGCTGGTTGACGGGGAAAAAGTGACCGGGGACGGCAAAAACCTCGTTTACGCGGAGGCAGCCGACAATGTAATCAAGGGGTACTCAATCGGCGAAGAGGTGGAGATCGACCTGGGCGCGGCGTTGAAACTGCCGATGGAATACAAAATCACCGTGACCGTACAGGGGATTGTCCGGAGCCCGCTGACCTTCGGCAAAGACGGCGAACCGAGCTATAACAATCCGGAGGGCACCGAAATACCCGATAACATGGGGGAAATCGGCAAGCTGGATCTTCTGGATAACATCCTGTACTGCCCGATGTCCGTCCTGCCCGTGCCGGTCAAGGGCGACCTGTATATCACGGCGCAGGACAGGACGCTTTTCGACAGCTTTTCGGACGATTACAAGGCGTACGTGGAGGAGGAAAAAACCGCCCTTGCCGGACTTCTCGGCGATGACATCGAGGTCATCACGCTGTACGACAATTACAGCTTCAAGTCCATCCTGTCCAGCGCGGACAAGGTTCGCGGCATCGGCAACATTCTGATGTTCATTTTTCATTGCCGTCACCCCTGCTGGTTGTCCTCTCGTCCATGATGCGCCTGATGGAAGAGGAACGCGCGCAGATCGCCTGCCTGAAAACACTGGGCTACTCCTCCTTCAGCGCTGTCATGCGGTATGTTCTGTTTGCGCTGGTCGCGCTGGTTGCGGGCGGCGGAGGCGGATTCTTCGTCGGTGACGGTGTCTCCTGGCTGATGTGCTATGTGTTCGGGTACAGCTACGATATGCCGCCGATCTCGGTCGTGGTGAATCCGGGCTATTACTTCCTGTCCATCGGTGCGATCCTCGCCGTGACCGTGACCGCCGTCTTTGCCCTCGGGATGCGCATGACGGGCGACACCCCCGCCAACCTGTTGAGGCCCAAACCGCCGAAGAAGGGCAAGCGGGTTCTGCTGGAGAATATTCCGTTTATCTGGAATCGGCTGGCGTTCCGGTACAAATCGTCTCTGCGCAACGTCCTGCGTTACAAAATGCGGTTCTTCATGATGCTGGTATCGGTTGCCGTATCTGCCGGACTGGTTTTTGCCGGGCTGGCGCTCCTCGATATGTGCCTGTTTGATGATTTCGGCTCCTCGGCTATCATCGGGATCGCAATCGTTGTCGTTGTGTTTGCGGGACTTCTGACAGCAGTCGTTATCAATACCCTGACAACGATCAATATCAGTGAGCGGAACCGGGAAATCGCAACGCTGATGGTGCTCGGCTATCTTGACAGCGAAATCTGCGGATATATCTACCGTGAAATTTATATCAGCACACTGATCGGCATTCTGTTCGGCTATCCGGTCGGGATCGGGCTGGCGACGTTGGTCTTCAAAACCATCGGATTCGGCACGGTCGGCGGGGTCAGCTGGTTCATGTGGCTGCTTGTGCCGGTCATCGTGTTCGGTTTCACCCTGCTTGTCACGCTGTTGCTGAGACCGAAGATCGTAAAAACCAGGATGAACGAAAGCCTGAAAGCAGTCGAATAAAGGGCATCCCTGCGGCATCTCTGCGGCATCCCTGCCTATTCGCCGTGCGATGCATTTTCAGAGGTGCCCTGAAGGCAAAAGCGACCGCTCCCACCGGACGGGTGGAGGGCGATCGCTTTTGTGGTATGGTGCGGTATGCGTCCGGCTGTCTGCGGGCTATTCCCAGTCCGAATTCTCGATTTCCGCCGCCATGAGCCCCATTTTGAGAACCAGCTCAGAAAACTTTTTCGCGCTGACGGGAAAATCCTCCTCTATCCATGCGCCGAGCAGTCCGATAACGCCGCTGACGATAAAGACATACTCATACTTGGCGAGCCGTTCGCTGTTGGCTCTGGACAGGATGCGGTACTTTTCCAGCACCGCGTCGATCAGCCTGCGGTTGAACGCCCGGTTATCCGATTGCAGAATCAGGATGCGGAACATCCGGCTGTTCTCCTCTATGTATGAGAAAAAAAGCGTTCCAGTATATCGACAAACTGCTTGTCCGTGGTGATCTCGGACGGCATATCCGACAGGACCGGAATCTGATCCATGACGTCGTTCTCAATGTCATGCCGCAGGGCTATGGTGTCCTCATAGTACATATAGAAAGTGGAGCGGTTGACATCCGCGACCTTGCATACATCCGTGACAGAGATTTTTTCGGAAGGGTTGCTTTCCAGAAGCTCAAGATAAGCGTCCTTTATGAGCTTTTTGGTCATGCGGACGCGCCTGTTATCTGCCATTGTATGTGTTTTTCCTCCATTCAAAAAGCAGTGTCGGCGGAATACTGCCTGTTGATATTCCGACACTGTGTCTGTATACCTTATTATAGCATACGGTTTCCGGTCTGTCAATATCCGTAGCAAAGCGAGAGGGCGGGATGGCTCCCGCCTTGCCCGTGCGGCCGGCAGGATGCCGGCATGCCGAAAAAATGCGCGGGTATATCTTGCAAACCGGTCGGAAACGTGCTATAATGAATCCGCAGGCGGAACCGTTGCCGGCGGGATGCGCCGAAGCCCGGTGCCCCTGATACGCAACCCGAATTAAGCGGAAAGGAATGTACCGATATGCCTACTTTCCAGAGCTCCCCCCTGAATCCTGCCATTTCGTGGCTGTTCCTCGGCTATTTTCTCGTCCTCTTTGCCGAACGGGTGCAGAGTCTTGCGCGCATCTGCCGCACATCCTTTGCGGCGCTGTACCGGACGGGCTTTGACGGCTTCGTCGATACGTTGACGGTTCTTTCGCTGGTCGCCACGGTGCTTCTTTTGGCGTTCGGCTGTAAGGGCTACTGGCAGTCCCTTTGTCAATCCCGCCGTCATCCCGGATTATTCCATGCTGACGGTCACGGTACCGGTGTCATGCTGGTATCGGGCATGATGCACACGGAATACACGGTCGCGCCGGTTCAGTTCGTTTCGTACGGTATGCTGATTATTGCCATGGTTCTGCGCACCGTGCAGACCGTGGCTGGCGCCGATCATCCCGGCATGTTCTGGTACTCGCTCGCCTTCCTGACGGTCTTCTCGATGGCAATCCCCGTCATGTATCGTGCGGAAATTGCCCATGCCACGCTCTTTCACGTGATAGAGGCGATTGTGGCGCTGGCGTTGGTCGCCTGCTTTACATGGATGCTGCGGGATCTGTTCCTGGGGCAGGGGCACGATCTTTTGCGCTGGGTTCCCATGCTGATTGCCGCGGTCGGGGATGCCGTGATCCTGGCGATGCGCTGGAAGGAAACCGTCAACACCTTTGTCCTGATCTTCGTGATCCTGTCGGCGGTGGTATTTGCGGTTGGCAAGGTACTGTTTGCGGCACAACTGCTGTGACCGCTGTCCAAATCGCTGACGGACGATGCCGGGATTCTCGGCGCAAAGAAGTTTTTTGCAGTTGCAACTGTCGGTTGACACATTGAATGGTCCGGATTGGTTGTTCGCAACTTCCCAAAATGCTATACTATGAGCATAACAACGCAAGCAATGGGAGGATGAATATGATTTTTTTGCCGATAAGCTGATTTTGCTACGAAAGAAGGCAGGTTGGTCGCAGGAGGAGTTAGCCGAGCAAATGGACGTCACGCGACAATCCGTTTCAAAATGGGAGGGTGCGCAGTCTGTTCCCGACTTAGACAAAATGATACGTCTTTTCCGAGCTGTTCGGGGTAAGTACGGATTATTTGCTGAAGGACGAAATGGAAGATGTCGAGCACATAGGTTCGTCCAAGGACACGCCGTCATTAAAGCGGGTATCCATGGAGGAAGCAAACGCGTTTCTTTCTGTAAAAGGCAGAACAGCCAAAACGATTGCGTATGCCGTTTTTTTGTGCATCCTGTCTCCGATAGCTCTTTTGATATTGGCTGCAATCAACCAAAGCACGGCAGGTGCTCTGAGCGAAGGGGTTGCTTGCGGAATCGGCATGATCGTTCTGATTATTCTGGTTGCGATAGCCGCCGTACTGTTTGTATCAAGCGGCAGCCAAACCGCCCCCTTTGCCTATTTGGAAAAAGAGACCTTTGAAACCGAGTATGGCGTGAGCGGCATGGTTAAGGAACGCAAAGCGCAATACAAGGATTTGCACGCAAAAAAACCAGATAGCGGGAACTTGCCTGTGTATTACTGCCCTGATTCCCCTCTTTGTCGGAGTACTCGTTGATGCCGATAACGACCTGTTCCTGATTGGTATGCTTTCGCTTTCATTTCTCATTGCGGGCGTAGGGGTGATGTGCTTTGTCAGGACGGGGGATTATATGGGCGAGCTATGAGAAGCTCCTGCAGGAGGGCGAATACTCTGAAGAGAATAAGGGGAAAAAGCTCATTTTTCATCTGCTGTATATACGACATACTGGATACTGGCAACAGCGGTTTATCTGGGATACAGTCTGTCATCCAATAATTGGGGACGGAGTTGGATAATTTGGGTTGTTGCCGGGGTACTGTTCCGCGCTGTCGTTGCAATTACGGATGCTTTTGAGAAAAAATCAAAATGATATCAGAAGGGATTGGAGTAAACTTATGTACATTTACAAAAACAGAAATTTTAACGGTCGGCACAAAATGGTTTTTCGGACAAGGCAGATGCAGCAGATATTGCGATGCTGGATAAGCTGTTGAATGAGAGAGCCGCCGATGGCTGGGAGCTTGTCACATACGATTACATGGCAACGTCCGCTCAGATCAAGGGTGCCTTCGTTGTTACTTTCAGAAAAGAAAAGGCGTAACCGCAGGTTATACGGCAAGAGAGACAAAGGGAACGAGAATAGCAAAAAAAGCCTTGAAAACCCAGTGTTTTTCAAGGCTTTTTGCTGTGAAAATGCTCCGGATTGCAACAGGATTTGCCAATGCTTTTCTGCCGAAGTAACAAATCTTTGTGTTCAGGTAACTCTTCGGATATACTTCACTTTATGATCAGAACCTTGACAGTCTGCATTTCCGTATGTATGCGCGGAGCCGTTGTCATGACGTTACACAACGCATTCACCTTGATGGTATACGCCGTTGTTCCTGCTCTATCATCCCCGTGAACATCCTCGGTACAGAATTCCATGCATGAAACCGTGCAATGAGAAAGCATATCCGATACAAATCTTTCCAAGTCAATCAGGCGACTATTTTCGACGCCAACAAAATCGTGTTGCCCTATCCAAATGCCGTCATATATATCACAGCATTCATTACTGGTCGGATCGTCTGTAATTTCGTAGATCAGGCTATTCCCTGCCAAACAGTCAGGCAGATCCATTTTTTGCAGACAATACTGCGGTACATTTGAGCCTAAATTTAGTCCGAATCGATGTGTAATTGCTTTTGCCATCATGTCATACGCAATTTCCTGCAGTTCCCTTTTTATATTGTGTTTTTCGCAGAAAATAATCTTTCCGTAAATCAAGGTATTGGGCATATGGTTTCACCTCGTGTAATATCTGATTGAATCTTCCTTATACGCCGAGAAGGCGAAAATCGGCTCAAACGCAGCGTTACCGGATCCGGCGCGTCTCGCCCCCGACAGGGGTTCCGGTTCGTGCGGAGGCGATCACGCGATCCACGACGGCGGGGGCTTCCACGGTGAAGAGGAAGTGTCGGTTCAGAATGTCGTTACGGGTCAGCACGTCCGTCCGGTCGGTCATCGAGACAGGCAGACTGTTGAAAACCTGATTGCGGTGTCCGGCACAGCGCAGGACGGGGAATTCCGCCCCGGTACGGTCGCGCAGGACAGCCTCTCCGCGGCGGCAGGCGGCGCAGGAAGCGCCGGCTCCGCCGTCCGGCAGGTGCGGATCGGAGGAGCCGGGGTACAGCTCCCGGATGACGCATTTTTCAAGCAGCATGAGGGGAATCCGTCCGTACACGACGGCAGAGGAGCCGGGAAAGCTCCGGCACAGGTCGCGCAGGCGCGGCAGAGTCAGCTCAGGCGACAGGATCACGCCGCAAAGCGGAAGTCCCGTGATTTCGCGGCACAGCAATGCCTGCATCCGTGCAGCGGCACGGTTGGTCACGTTCAGGCGCAGACAGCCGTACAGGCGGACGTCTGTCTGCCCGGTCAGCCCCGCATCCGACAGCGCGTTGCGCACAAGCTCCCAGTGCCCCGGATTGCCGACAAGCAGGTCGCGCGCCCCCGCACGCAGGGTGGCAGTCAACGCATTCCGCACATCCCCCGCCTCGCGGTCGGGAATCACGGGCGGCAGGGCAACGCCGGATGCCCGCCCGGCATCCGTCCACTCCGCAAGGGGCAGAAGGCGAACCGAAAAAAAGTCCGCCGCCGCAGCGGTAATCTGCTCCGGACGTTCAAAAGAGGCGGTGTATACAGGCTCCGCGGACGTCCCGCCGTCCGGCACGGGCTCTGCGGCGGATGCCGCCGCGATCACTCCGTTCAGTGCCTCCGGCGGCAGCCTGTCCGCTGACGGATCCGGCATCCGGGCGAGCCGCGCGTCGGTCAGCGCGTCCAGCGCAGCCCGGCGCAGAGCGTTGAGATGTGCGGGCGGTACTGTCAGCCCGCCGTCAGACACAACCGTGCATCCCCCCGCCGACAGGCGGTACGGCGTGCCCCCCATGTGGGACAGCCGGCGCTCCGCCCCGGACGCAGTCAGAGCGGCGGTCGGCTCTGCGACGGCAGTCGGGATGTCCCCCGTTACGGTAACAGTTGCCGTCGCTGTTGCTGTTACTGTTGCCGTTGCTGTTGCCGCCCCTGTTTCTGCTGCCGGGATCGTCCCTGCTCCCCTGTCGGAACAGCGGCGCCGTCATGGTCAGCGCGGCAGGCTGTCCCGCGCACAGCGTCAGCGTAGCGCCGACCGGAAGCCAGCCGGGCGCACGCGCCGGATTCAGTCGGGCGGCGGCGGTTTTTTCGGCGTCTGCCGAGCGCGCCTTGTCCGCCTCGGAGCGCACACCCGTCATGCTGTGGTCAATGCGTCCCGTAAAATACCCGTCGGTGAAGCCGCCGCGCGAGAATAGGGCGGCGAGAAATCCGAGCTCCTCCCGGTCGGCGGCACGCCGTTCGTCCAGAAGGCGGCGGAATATGCCTGTAACACCGCCCACGTAGGCAGGACTTTTCATGCGTCCCTCAATCTTGAGTGACGCAACGCCCGCCCGGATCAGCTCCGGAATGTGCGCGGCAAGCGACAGATCCTTCAGGGAGAGCGGATAGCACGCACGCCCCCGCAGATCCCGGTAGGGCAGGCGGCAGGGCTGGGCGCATTCGCCCCGATTGCCCGAGCGCCCCCCGACCAGCGAGGAGAACAGGCATTGCCCGGAGTGGCAGACGCACAGGGCGCCGTGCACGAATACCTCTACCTCCAGCGGACCGTCCGCCACCGCCGCGGCAAGGTCGCAAAGGCGCGTCTCCCGCGCGATGACAAAACGGGAAAAGCCATGGGGGGCAAGCGCCCGTCCCATGGCGGCATTGTGTCCCGAAAGTTGGGTGCTGGCATGCAGGGGAAGCCCCGGCAGGGCGCGGCGGATGCAGGCGGCGGCGCCGAGGTCGGCGATAATCAGTCCGTCCACCCCTGCCGCCGCCGCGCCGTAAGCGGCGCGCACCGCGTCAGGCAACTCGCGGTCGTACACCAGCGTGTTGAGCGTCAGGTACACCCGCCCGCCCCGCGCGTGGGCGTAGGTGACCGCCGCCTCCAGCTCGCGGCTGTCGAAATTGTGCGCACTCATCCGCGCGTTGAAGGCGGAGCCGCCCAGATACACGGCATCTGCCCCGGCGCAGAATGCCGCCTCCAGTGCCTCCGGCGACCCCGCCGGAGCCAACAGCTCGGGCAGGCGTGTCGGCGCGGAATCAGACCTCATCAAAGGAAAGCAGGTCGAACATTCCGCCTGTCTTGCGGCGCTCGCGGGATGCGGCGGGATCCTCCGGCGCGGCGGTGTCGGGGGTGGGCGCGGCTGTTCCGTTCCCGCTGTCGCCGTACTGCGCATCGGCAACCTGCCGCAGGAATTCCTTGGCGGAAACCGGCTTGGCAGCCACCGGCGCAGGCTCCTCCTGCGGCGCACCGTCCCTTTTCCTTGTCGGTGAGCAGGGACCGGAGCAGCTCGTTCTCGCTCCGCAGCTTGCCCATCTCGTCATTCAGCTCCTGGTTCTTGGCGCGGAACACCTTCAGCACCTCATCGTACTTGGCGGTAAGCTGTTCCAGCTCGGCAAGGCGATCCTGATTCGCCAGCCGCTCGGCACAGAATTCCAGCGCGCACAGCAGTGCCGCCTCGTTCCGGGTGCAGCTGCGGCTGTTCAGGTATATTTCCCGCATCTTGCGGTCCACGATACCGGAAATTTTGTCCACCTCTTTCTGGGGTGCTTCCGACAGAACATCCAGCTGGATGTCGGCGATTGTCAGCGCGTACTTGTTCTTCATACCATCCGTCCTTTCATCCCACCGCGCGGAAAAAAATCCGACGCACGGCGCAGAATATACAAAATGTACTTGAAATCCGGGCATTCCGGGAGTATAATAGAAGCGGATTTTTCTATCCCGCCCCTATTATAATACAAAACGGCGGATTTGAAAAGAGCTTTTCGGTAAATTTTCAGCGACGGCGCGGTTTTTCTTTCGCAAGCCGGCGCTCTGCCCCGGAAGGAGGAGTCCCATGCGTCCCTATATCTGTATCAGCCATGCGTCTGCCGATGCCGACGCGGCACAGCGCTTTCTGCGCGAACTGACCCGGTACGGCTTCCGCTACGAGGCGCCGGACGAATCCGTCCCGCGCCGGGAGCGGGAGGCGTGTCTCCTGAACGCCGAGGCTGTCATCGTCCTGACCTCCCCCGCCGCCGCCGAATCCGGCATCTGCGCGGCGGATATCCGCCTGCTGTTGGGACGGGGACGGCAGGTACTGTGCGTCAGTCTGGAAGAAAACGCCCTGGACAGCCGCTTCTGCTCCGACCGGGAGGAGAACGCCGAGCGCATCGTGTACCCGGCGGGCGAAGCGCCCGACCGCGGTCGGGTGGCAGACTATTTCCATCGCCTGTACCTCAAACGGCTGTGCCGGTGCACGGGGGCTTTTTTTCCGCCGTGCGCTGTGTGGACGATGCGGGCGGGCGGCTGATCCGGCTGGCGGTGCTGGCGTACCGGGTATGCTCCGGGGAGAAGTTCGCGCGGCGGGACGAGTATGCCGCCGCCGTGCAGGCGGTCGGCGATCTGGCGGACATCTACCGCACCGGGAAAATGGTGCCCATGCTGGAGAGCGAGGCGGTGGCGTGGCTGGAGCGCGGCGCCGCGCTGGGACAGCCGGAGCATGGATTCCGGCTGGCTGAATGGAAGATCACGGGCGGTGCCGTGCGCCGCGACCCCGCCGGGGCGCTGGCGCTGTTCCGCCGCGCCGCCGACGGTGGGGACGTCCGGGGGCTGTATCAGGTGGGGCGGTGCGCGCTGGAGGGCATCGGCATGATGCGCGATCCGCAGGCGGCGGCGGACGCCTTCGCCCGCGCGGCGGCTGCCGGGTACCTCCCTGCCCGCTACCGGCTGGGACTGCTCCGCCGGGACGGCGCAGGCGTTCCGGCAGACTGGTACGGTGCGGCGTTCGACCTGTACGCCGCCTGCGCCGAGCTGACCGGCTATCGCCCGCCCGACACCGACATCAACGCCCCGCAGGCGCAGGGGACAGCCGTGCGTCCGGTCGAGCCGCGCCCGATTCGCGCGCATGGCAAGGCGCGCCGGGTGGTATCCATGCGCAAGATGCGGGAGGACAGGCTGGGCAGACTGCTGTTCGGCTCCGGCGATGCCCGCCCGGCGGTTGCGCCCGCCACGCCCGCACAGCGTGCGGCGGCAGACGGGGAACGGCGGCGCCGGATCCGGGACTGCATGGCGCGGAACCGCCGCCGGCGGGTTGGCATCGCCGACAGCCAGCGGCTGGATGCCGCACTGTCCGCCGGCGTGATGCCGCATTCCGGAGACGGCTGGAGCGACTGGGATCCGTCTGCGGCGGCGTATGCGCTGGGGCGGATGCTGGAGAGCGGCTGCAGGGCGGCGAACTGCCAGCCGATGCCGCTGCACGCACTGCATTGGTATCGGCTGGCGGCGGCACGCGGGCACGGCGGTGCCGCCCTGCGGTTGGCGGAGTGCTATCGGCTGGGCTTGGGCATACCGCGCGACGGGAACGAGGCGGTGCGCCTGTACCGCGTTGCCGTGCGGCTGGGAGACCCGGAGGCACAGTTCCGGCTGGGCGTCTGCTGTGAGCAGGGTCTGCACACGCGGCAGGATGCCGCCGAGGCGGCACGCTGGTACGCCGAGGCGGCAAAGAGCGGCTACGCGCCGGCGCAGAATAATCTGGGCGGCTGTTACGAGCGCGGCGCGGGTGTCCGGCAGGACATGAGCAGTGCGGTGGAATGCTACCGCCGGGCGGCGCAGGCAGGCATCCCGGAGGCGGCGTGCCGTCTCGGGCTGTGCTTTGAGCGCGGCACGGGCGTCCGGAATGACGCCGCGCGGGCACTGTCCCTGTACGAACAGGCGGCGCGGGCAGGGCATCCGTATGCCATGTACCGGTTGGGACTGTGCTATGATTGGGGGCGCTCGGTGCAACCGCAGTTTGCGCGCGCGGCACAGCTGTATGCGCAGGCGGCGCAGGCAGGCGTGCCGGAGGCGGCGTATGCGCTGGGACTTTGCTGTCGGGACGGCAGGGGCGTCAGCCGCGACGGCGGACTGGCGTTCTCGTGGTTTGCCGCGGCGGCGGCAGGCTGTGCGCAGGGCGCACTGGAGGCGGGACTGTGCCTGCTGGAGGGGCAGGGCGCCATCCGCAAGCCGGAGGAGGCGATGCGGTACTTTGCCGAGGCGGCGGCGTCCGCGCCCGACGCGGGCGGAACCGCGCCGTGGCAGGACAGTCTGCCGGCAGAGCCGGTCGGCGCAGAGGAGCTGTACGGCGGCACACCGGATCCCGCTCCCGCCGCCGCGCCTGCCCGCGCCGATCACGGAGGTGATCTGCCCCCGGCGGCGCTCAGCGCGACCGAAACGGCGGCAGAGGCGCTGTACCGGCTGGCTTACTGCCGGCTGGCTGGCATAGGCGCGCGCAACGCAAGCGGATCGGACGGCACCGCATCGGCGGAGGAGCTGCTGACGCGCGCCGCCCGCCTGGGCAGCGGCAAGGCTTGCCTTGCGCTGGGCGATCTGTGCGCGGCGGGCAGGTCGGCAGACAGGGAGCAGGACGCGGCGGACGCCTCGGTGGTCTGGTACCGCCGCGCCCTGCATTGCCCGTACACACCGACAGCCGGCGCGGACAAAGCCTGCGCCGAGGCGCGGCTGAGGCTGGCGCAGGACTGCTTCCGGCGCGCGGAGCTCTGCGCCGACGCGCCGGAAGCGGACGCCTGGAACCGGCGCGGTTGGTCCTACCTGACCGGCGCCGCCGAGGGCGGCAGTGCCGAGGCACTCATCCGGATGGCGGAATGCGCCTATCGGGGTATCGGCACGGTCTGCAAGCCGTCCATGGCGAAGGCTCTGCTGGAGGGCGTGCGGCGGCGCTTCAGCAACCGGTACGACAGCACGGTCTGCCTGTGGGTGGGCGATTTTTTTCCCCTTTTGGATATCGGAACCGCAGTCCCCGTTTCCGCAACGCCGGATACGGCTGCAGTCCGGGACGCCGACCGCCGTCGCCGTGCGGCGGCGCTGTACCGGCAGGCTGTCGCCGCTCCGGCACCGCCCATGCGGGAGGGTATCCTGTATGCGGCAGGCGCCGCGTCCGGCGACAGCCGGCAGGAGCGCGCCCGCGGGGAAGCCATGTACCGGCTGGCACTGCTGGAGGTGTCCGCCCCCGAGGTGACGGACGGCGGGGCGGAGGACCGTCCCTTTGCCTGGCTGTGCCGGGCGGTGCTCGCGGGACATCCCGCCGCGCGGCGGGACTTTGCCCGGATGCTGGCGCGGGCGACCGCGCAGGAGGAGGACAGCCGCCGGGAACTGGAGGAGGCGTGGCAGGCACTGCGCGAGAAGTCCGGCGACACCGGAAAGCGCGGCGCGCGGCTGGCGCATGCCCTCTGGGAGCGCACCGGGGAATTTGCCCGGCAGGATCCGACCGTATGGATGCGGGCGTACTATGCTGCCCTGTCGCCCGTGCCGGAGCCGTTCCGGTACACGGACGAGTCCTGCGATCTGTCCCGCGCGGCAAACGAGGAGAATACGGCGTACACCTGCGCCGCTGTCACGCCCCGCATGGATGCCGAGGCGATGTACTATCTGGGTGAGTGCCTGTTCCGCGGACTGCACATACCCGCCGACCGCGCCGCGGCTGTCCTCTGCTACCGGCAGGCGGCTGCCTACACGCCGGGACGCGGCGAACCGGTCTGCCGGGGCGCGCTGTGGGCGCAGTACAGCCTGGGCTGGTGCCTGGTGCGGGGTGTCGGATGCCCCGGCGACCCGCGCGAGGGCGTGGCGTGGCTGAGCCGCGCATCCAGGTACCACGGGCAGGCGGCATATATGCTGGCGGAATGCTACGAGCGCGGCATCGGGGTGGATGTGCCGGATACCCGCAGTGCCGTCACCTGCTACCGCCGGGCACTCAAGCTGGGCTACCGCCAGGCGGCGGTCGGCGTGGCGGCAATGGAAAAAGCCCTGCGGAGCCGGGAATAATACAGGAGAACGAATACATAATGGAGAATCAGAATCAGGAAAAGGCTGCCCGGGCAATCGGACGGGTGGCGGTGATCGGCTGCGGCAGGTGGGGTTCCCTCATCACGTGGTATCTGTCGGCGTGCCGGGGGCTGGACGTGACGCTGTACGGTCGCCCGGACTCCGCGCATATGCAACGCTTCCTGCGCGAACGGCGGAACGACCTGCTGACGCTGCCGGACAGCGTGCAGCTGTCCACCGATCTTGCATCGGCACTGGAGGGACGGGAGGTCATCGTCATATCCATCGGGGCGCAGGGACTGCGCGGGCTGATGGAGGAGCTGCGCCCGCTGGCACTGCGCGACCGCATTGTCGTGCTGTGCATGAAGGGCGTGGAGGCGGACACCGGACTGCGCCTGTCCGAGATCGCGGGCGCGGCGCTCGATCCGTCCTGCCGCATAGCGGTCTGGGTCGGTCCCGGTCATGTACAGGAATTCTATGCAGGCATCCCCCAACTGCATGGTCATCGAAAGCGCGGACGGGGAGGTCAAGCGGCGGTTGGTGAACGCTTTTTCCGGCGACCTGATCCGTTTCTACTATGGGGAGGATCTGCTGGGCAGTGAAATCGGCGCGGCATCCAAAAAAATGTCATCGGCATTGCCGCCGGGATGCTGGACGGCATGAAGCTGACGACGCTCAAGGGGGCGCTGATGTCGCGCGGGACACGCGAAATTGCCCGCCTGATCCGCGCGATGGGCGGGAATGAGCTGTCTGCTTACGGGCTGTGCCACCTCGGCGACTACGAGGCGACCGTGTTCTCGCCCTTCAGCCACAACCGGGCATTCGGCGAGGCATGGGTCACGCACAGACCGTACACCGAGCTGGCAGAGGGCTACGCCACCGTGCGCGCCATGTGCCTGCTGGGCGACCGGTACGGCGTGGATCTGCCCATCTGCCGGGCGGTGTACCGCATCCTTTACGAGAACGCAGACCCGATCGCGGAACTGCAGACGCTGTTCTCCCGCCACGTAAAAAAACGGAATTTTATTTTTTTGAGGTTTCGGCAGGCTGCGTGCCGTGCGAAAGGCAGGAGGGCATCCGTTGCGGCACGGAACCGTGCGGCTGACGCCCGCGCGGGGCGCCTGACAGAAAAAGGCAGGGTTGACACGGTAGCGTGTCAACCCTGCTGACGGTTTCAGCGTCGCCTGCCGGTTGTCGGACCGGAGGTGGCATTGCCGTTGTCCGGCTTTGCCGTGGCAGGTGCCCCTGGTGGCGGGCGCCGTCGTGGCGGCGCCGGGATCGGGAGTCGTTGCGGGAAGTGTGGCGGGCTCCGTGGGCGTGTGCGTCGCCGGTGCGTGCGTCGTGGAGGGCGCCACCGTGACGGTCGCGGGCTTGCCGGCAGAGCTGTCGGTTTCGGTGCCGTTGCCGCCGCCGCAGGAGGCGAGCAGCAGCGTTGCCGCCAGTGCCGCCGCGCCGGTTGTCAGCAGTCCTGCCGCCAGGAGACTGCCGCTTTTTCTGTTTCGTCTCATAGTATGACCATACCTTTCTTTTTGTGGCATAAAAAGCCTGAGGGAGCCGTCCGGGCGCCATGCGCCGCACGGGAAGACAGACGGCTCTATGGGTAGTATGCGCCGCGCACGATGTAAAAAAAGCATAGCAATGCATGGAAAATTCCGTCATTGGGCACACGACGCCCGCCGCAGGCGATGTCGGGTGGGGCGCTGACAGCTGCGGAGTCTGGGACGGGGATCTGGGACGGGGATCTGGGACGTGGAGAGGAAACTTTATTCCGCCAATCAGAAATATTTCCGGGAAACCTCTTGACAAACTCCGGGAAATCGTGTATAATCTATTCGTTGTCGATTGGCGGCTGGATGATGTTGCCGATCGGTAAGATGCGAGGGTGGCGGAACTGGCAGACGCGCACGTTTGAGAGGCGTGTGGTTCACCCCATACGGGTTCGATTCCCGTTCCGCGCACCACCGTTTCACGGCGCGAGGCTTTCGTGAACGGGTATGCGGGCATGGCGGAATTGGCAGACGCGCTAGATTCAGGTTCTAGTCGGGGCAACTCGGTGGAGGTTCAAGTCCTCTTGCCCGCACCACCTTTTTCGGACGGAACGGTGCGGTTTTTCCCTCTCGGTCTCCTCTTAATTTAATATGCGGGCATGGCGGAATTGGCAGACGCGCTAGATTCAGGTTCTAGTCGGGGCAACTCGGTGGAGGTTCAAGTCCTCTTGCCCGCACCACCAAAAAGCCTTGAAAACAATGAATTTTCAAGGTTTTTTTGGTTTTCTCTTTCTGCTCTTACACGGCGGTTGGGGGGACACACGACCTATGGCTGTGTGTCTGCCTATTCTCAGTTCGCGGCGAAGGCTTTCGCAGTGAGTGCGCCGTCCTCATCGTAAATGTCAAGGTGACTGCTGAAGGCGGCTTTGAGGTCAATATTGATCGACAGCTTTCCGTCGCTCTCGTGAATCACGATATTGTCAACGAGCAACCGCAGGTTGTTGTCGCTGACTGCACCGTCCTTGATGATCTCACCAAGAATATCGATGCTATGCTGATAGTAAAAAGCCTGCCAGAGATAGCGAGAACATAATTACCCCTTAAGAGACATTGGAATCGTCCTTACTAAACCAGAAAAATGCACAGAGGAGAATACAAATGTTTGAAACCAAGAAAACTCTCATCGTTGTTTATAAGGATGAGTTGCTGATGAATCAGCTAAAAAAGATGGTAGAAACGCATGATGATGATGCACATGGCATTATCGGAACCAGGGACGATTCTATCAGTATTGTCTCTTGGGCAGAAAAGGTATGGTTGGATAATAAGAAAGCGGGAAACATTCAAGGGAAAATTCTCTTCCTTGGCGATATCAAGGGCACAGATAAGTTGATACCTGTTATTGACGTTAAATTTGATGAATGTGGAATTAAGTTCGGCTGGGCAGGCAATCAGGCTGTTGTGTATGCCGATCCCAAGATATTGACTACCCGCGAGGACTACGATGCGTTCTTGGAAAAACTTTCTGACCTCCCTGTTCCGAATTTTCTCAAGGTGGCTAAAGAAAGCATGGTTGCAACGGGTACAGACAATGTAACTGCAGTCACATCCGAAATGTCTGACGAGGATGTCCCTGAGAAAACAGATAGCGATATTGTAGAAACTGACGAAAAAGTGCGCAAGGTTGATGTTTTAAGAAATGTCAAGAAAGCACTCTCAAAAGGAACGGACACCCTTGAGAAGGTCAGAACACAGGTAGCATCAAAGTCCGAAGAACTTCTCAGGAATAAGTCATTGATGAAACAGCAGATGCTCTTTTATGGCGTAGTCAACCTCTATAATAATGGGCTTGAAAAGTTTATGAATTTGTGAGGTAACGGCTTATGCAGTCAAAAGCCGAAATACAACAAGGCTGGGATTTTGCCACCGGGATAATGGGCGCAAATGTTGCCTCTAATATGGGACAGGAATATGTACGCGCAGTCGAGACGGCAATTAAACAGCTTGAAGGAAACATAAAT
Organism: Oscillospiraceae bacterium; assembly: GCA_022009675.1. Classification (GTDB taxonomy): domain Bacteria; phylum Bacillota; class Clostridia; order Oscillospirales; family CAG-272; genus CAMEON01. Next base: position 635,248 of record CP091718.1, read on the forward strand.
AACCACCAGTACAGAAATCTTGAAATTGGACAGCTCCAGGGTTATATGCTTGAAGAATGGGAGGGCCGGAACATTCAATGTGGATGCGGTCGCAGCTGATTCGGCAGACCGTGCCTCTGTTTTTGCATAGCACCATGAAAGACTCTGTAGATATCCAATTGGATTCCGGCGAGGCTTATAGCGCCAAATCCTATACTACGGCGGAAAAAAACTGCAAAAAGCCCAGGCAAGATTCAGCCCGGAATCCGGTCATGCGAGCTATCACGACCAAGTCAGGCTCGTCCCGTCCGATCAGCTTGCTGATGCTAAGGCGACCGCGCATCGGGAGGCGTTGAGGAATCAGCCGGTCTCGTTCTGATGTTTCTGATGCTTACGCCGAAACCGAATCCAAGCTGACAGATACAATAGAGAATGGTGAAGGTGTCAGTTCTAAAAGCGCATCGAGAAAGGAACTAGAGGACATTGCCCATGAAAGCAAAGATCAGAAGTTTAATGCGGAGGAGCATGGTGTATCTGCAGATAGCGCAATAAAAACGGAGTATATGCTGAAACAGGCACTGAAGGCTGGTTACACTACTGCGGCGATTACTGTTGCATTCCAGCTTGCTCCTGAGATATACAAAGCGATAGATTTCCTTATCAAACATGGTGAAATCGATATTCAGCAGATAAAAAGGACGGGAGCCAAGGGGATTTCCGCAGGAGCAGAAGGTTTTCTTCGCGGCTCTATATCTTCTTCTTTGCTGATAATGTGTGAAAAAGGGGTTCTCGGAGAGGCTTTCAAAGGCATCAATCCTACAATTCTCGGTACTGTTGTGGCTCTTGTCATGCAGACGGTAAAGAACAGTATTCTCGTTGCCGCCGGAAAGATGAGTACGCAGCAGATGGGAGCTGCCTTTGTGGATACTGTTGTCATTTCAGGAGGCTATCTGCTCGGCGCACACATTGGCGGTATTATCGGTCAGGCGCTTGGCTTTGAGCTTCCTGTTGTGGGATACCTTCTTGGCAGCTTGATTGGCTCTTCGTTCTGCGTCATTTACAACATTGGGAAAAAGAAGCTTATATCGTTCTGCGTGGACACAGGATTTACCTGTTTTGGACTTGTTGAGCAGAATTATGAGTTGCCGGATGAAGTACTCCATGAACTTGGCGTGGAGACTATTCCAATCCCACGGACAAAAATCGAGCGGATTGATATTCCAAGAGTGCAGCCTCCGGCAGCAAACATCAGCCGGTCTGAATATGAGACCATTGATATTACCGTGCTCCGTCGCGGGGTTATAGGCGTAAATAAAATCGGCTATGTTATCCCTGTATAATAACCGAGTAAGCGTTGCACATTTCAAAGAAAGGTAAACCTTTTAACAAAAGGTCAGTGCCGTGTGCATTTGGTATCAAAACAGGTCGCCACTTTCACCAAAAAGCCTTGAAAACAATGAGTTTTCAAGGCTTTTTTGGCTTTCTCTTTCTGCTCTTACACGGCGGTCGGGTGGCTGTTTGCTGTATTTTGTCCGGATTTCAGCAATTCTTTTTCCAAAAAGCGACTGCTTGATCGAGCCAGCCTTCGGCAACGGTGCCGATGCCAAGCCCGAAGCCGTGTCCGAGCCCCGGGTAGGAATGATACTCGGTCGGGACGCCCATGGCGGCAAGTGCGTCGATTCGCCGTTTCATGGTGCGGTAGTTTGCAATGCCGTCGCTCTCGCCGACCGTTACGAAGGTGGCGGGCTCGCTTGCGGGATTGTAATCGGTATGCCCCGTGTACTGAATCACCGCGACGCTCGGTTTTGAAATTCCGGCGCTGCCGCCGAAGGTTTCCACGCCGTAGGAAGCAATCGTAGCCGCCATGCGTCCGCCTGCACTTCCGCCCCAGACGGAATAGCCGTCTGTATCCACGCCGAGGGTATCGGCATTGGCAAAAATGAAGGAGATCGCACGCGCCAAATCTTCATAGGCGGTCTGCGCGCCCGGTCGGTAGATGACAGCAAAGGCATTGTAACCGCGGCGTGACAGCTCCAATGCGTGCGGAAAGCTGTCGTGCATGGCACCGACATAGGCAAATCCCCCGCCCGCGCAGGTGACGGCGAACTTTGCGCCCGGATTGCCGCGGAAGAAGAACAATCCGGTGTCGGCTTTTTGCGGATCGGCTGTTTTTTCTTCCTCCGAATAAATATCGTAGAACACCTGTCTGCCGTTTTGCGTTTCCTCTTTGAAATAATTGCAGATGGCAACGGTGTGCGCGGGGTCGATGTGGCTGTACCAGGTCAGGCGCAAATCCCCAAGCGTTTCTCCGCTGTAATATCCGCTGTCCACGGGAAAGATCAGTCTGCCAAAAATCGCCGAACGTGGGATCAGCGATTACATCGGCAATTTTTTTGTGTCAGCCGTGTATGCCGCCGCGGTCGATGCGTTTTTTTCCAAAGGTACCTCATGGCATTGTAGGTATACTCGTTTGCCGCGATGCCGTTGTGGGAATAGCCCTCCTTGATACGGAAAACCCAAAATTGCCGTCCGTCGTCTGGGTCTGCTCGGTAAAAATATGCTGATGCGCGCATATCCTCTGCCCGCGCGGTATCGTAGCTGTACGAAAAGTCACTGGTTCCTACCATCATCATGACAAAATAATCATTCTGTGACCGCCCCTCTGCCGCGCGCCAAATGCTCTCGTCGTCAAGCGAGGTGCCGCAGCTCATGGGGATGAAGTAACGGAAATAATCAAGCGCGTATTCAAAGGTGCGCCATGTGGTGACAGACCCCATCGAAAATCCGCCAAAGGCACGGTGATCGCGTGCCGCCATCAGTTCATCCGCCGAAATCCCCGCGGCATAGGTGGAAAAACGCAGATTCAACTGCCGGAATGAGATCGTTTACCAACTCATTGTGATAGTTTCTTGTCAGTCGCAATGCCAGTGAAAAATCCGCGCTGTCCTGTCCGCTCGTGTTGTTGTAGGTCGGGCAGACGATGATCAGCGGTGCGAAATCACCCTGTGCAATGGCATTGTCGATCACATTTTTGAAGTCGGACGGTCTTTCCGGCGTGCCGAGCGTAGAGGTTTCATTGCTCCAGCCGCCGTGCATCAGGTACAGGATGTTGTACTGCTTTCCTTCGTCATACCCGTGCGGCAGATAGACGATCGCACGCTTGCGGAGCGGCTGTGAATGCTGTTCGTAGGAAAAGGATTCGTAGGTGTCGTAGTAAAACTCCCGCAGCTCTCCCGGCGCATCCGATGCGGCAAAATAGGACTGCGGAATTTCCGAAAAGCTCGGACGGAAATTTTTGCAGCAGTCCCGCCGCTCGGTTCTGTCGGTGTAACGGACGGGATCTCCGGCACGGTCGTTGTGCCGCCGTTTGCCGTATCGGTGCCGTTCGGCGTGTCCGGTCTCGTCTGATTACCGCAGGAACAAAGAATGGCAAGGGCAAGCAAAAGAGCGAGAAAAGATACCGTTTTTTTCATCTTGTCACCTCCCGAACAGCCAGCGCATGACGGTCTCATCCTTCGAGACGCGCCCGATGCCGCCGTGCTGATTGCCGCCGCCAAACCATGCGCGGTCTTTGACATCCAGCACCGCAAGGGCGCCGATCTCCTCCTCGGTCAGCCCCTCGGCGCGGTAGAGGCGGCAAAGTTCCTCGTAGGTGCGGCTGATCCTTGCCGAGCCGTAATATTCATCGGATTCCCCGATGACGAAATAGACCGGAGTTCTCGCCTGCACAAGCGGCGCAAGCTCTCCGTCCCAGACCGACGCGACATGAAGCGCCGCGGTGAAAAAGTTCGGGACGCTTCGTAAGCACCAGCGAGAGCGTCTCCCCGCCGCCGGAGTAGCCGTTGATATAGACCTTGCCGCGGTCAATGCTGTAAGCGTCGAGCAGATATTCCGTCAGCGCGATGGTCTGCTCCGCCGAGGAGTTGCCCCAATCGCTCAGTTGCGGTGCGGCGATGATCATTTTGTCGTTGTACTTCTGCGCCTCAAAAAAACAAAATCTTCCGCTCGGATATTTGTGCCGACCCCCTGAAAGTACAGCCCTTCGTAGCCGGGAAGCGAGAGGTACAGCGCATACGGTTCGCTTTTATCGTAGCTTTCGGGGATGTACAGATGAAAATGAATATCCCCGACATCCGAATGCAGGATATTGTCCATCAGGAACCCGCGATAGGTCTCGCTTCCCGCGCTTACATTGTAATCCGTTTTTCTTCGGCGGATGTTCAGATGTTTCGGTTTCTCCGATGGTCGTTTCGCCTGTTTTATCACTTGTTTCCGGCGTTTGAGTGTCCGTGTGCGGCTTATCCGGAACGGATTCCGACGGACCTGCGGCACATCCGGCAAACGCGAGCAGGAGAAGAGCGCAAAGGATAAGCGCAAGTGTCCGTTTCACACCGACCGCCCCATTTCGTATGCCTGCCTCATGGCGGGAGATGCTTTGACTTCGCCCTTCTGATAAACGCCCGTCCCGTAAATCACGCCGCGCTCGATCGCGCCGCTGACGCAATCGGCATATGCGCGCAGACAGTCGAGCGTGGTCATGACCGACTGCTTTGCTCCGTCCGCACAGGTGATGATGTAGTAAAACGCTTTGTTCTTTACCTCTGTCCAGCGGGCAAGCGTGCGGTCGATGACGGCTTTGAGCTGCGCGTCGATGGAATAGAAGTAAACCGGGCTTGCCAGCACGATGACATCGGCATCGATCATCTTCTGAAGCACCTCTGCCATGTCATCCTTGAGTACGCACGCACCGCCGTTGTCGCGACAGTAGTAGCAGGCGCGGCAATAGCCGATTTTCTTGTCCGACACACGGATTTTTTCCACATGGTTGCCGCGTTCCGCCGCGCCGCGCGCAAATTCGTCGCAAAGAAGATCCGAGTTGCCGCCTCTGCGCGGACTGCCCGAAAGAATCAATACATTTTTCATAACAAAACCTCCTGACTTTAGTAGCCAAGCCCCGAAAGCCAACTGTCTACCTTGTTTTTCTGCGCCGGATACGCTGTTTCCCGCAACCGACAGCGCGTCATCCGCCCTGACCGTTGCCGACGGGAGCAGTTTTTCCAGCGTTCCGAGACTCCCCGCGCCCGAGGACGAGCCGTTGTGCGTAAAGAACGGGATTACGGTCTTTCCGCTGAAATCATACTCCTCCAGGAATGTCCACACAGGCATCGGCAGATCGTACCACCAAATCGGAAAGCCCAAAAAAATACCGTGTCATATCCTGCCATGACCTCCGCGTCGATATGCGTGGTGATCGCGGGGTGTATTCCGTTGTCAAGCTCGTTTTTGGAACGGTCAAACACATCGTTTTGCGTATAGGCGACCTCGGGGACGATGCGGAACAGCTCCCCGCCCGTCTTTTCGGCAACCCAATTTGCCATGGTTTGCGTGTTGCCCGACCAGGAGAAATAGGCAACCAAAATTTTGCCTTCCCCCTTGACGGGGGCTTCCGAATCGTTTGCTATCGGGGTATGCTCGCCACCCGACGAACAGGCGGCAAACAAAAAGAGTGTTGTGAGCGCAAGCAGGATCGCAAGCATTTTATGCAGGTGTTTCATTGGTCTTTTTTCCTTTCCTGTGGATTTTTTCGAGTAGCAGACTCAGCCCGCCGCAGAGAAATGCGAGACCGAGCGAAAGCATGAGGGTATCAAATGTATAGGCGAAAAAAAGCCGGTGTTGTATGCACTTCCGTAGTCCTTGAACGCGACCGTGCAAAGCAGCTCCTCCCAGAACCGGCGTTCGGTAAAGATGACAGCACCGTATACGGAAAAAGCAATGGCAAACGCTCCAAGGAGCAGGCAGAACGACCGATCTGTCTGCCGCCCGCGCATGATTTTCCAAAACAGCGCCGGGAGGTGCAGTCCGAGATGCACCGAGGACAGCAGGAACGCCCACGCCGTGGAAACGAGGTGCAGGGTTCGTCCCATTTGTGCGCCGCCAATCGGAAGCGCGGCAAACACGGTGCCCGAGATCAGCACGGCGCTGACCACACAACCGAGCATGGCAATAAGCAACGCGAGATTGACTACGGTCTGCACCACCCGTTTTGCCGGATAGCGCCCGCGAAAAGAGCGCGCGGTACCAGCGGATATTCAGCGCCGTATGAAAGAGGAACAGCGCAAACAGCGCGATACCGAGCCATTCATGCGCCGCACCCGGCAGCTTTGCCTCTCCCATCACGAGCAGAAAGAGGACAAACATCGCGGCATCCGTCACCGGCTTTGCAATGCGTTTCCATGATTTCATACGGTACCTCCGTTTTTTTAACTTTTTTCAGCACCGGCATGGGAAATAAATAGGGTTTGACTCCCAGATCTTTTTTCATGATTGATTCTTCTTTGTTGTGCTGTAATTTTTGCTATGCGGCTCATTTCAAGCCGTTGACCCACTCCTCAACGTCAGACTTGCTTGCGCCGGAAGAGAATCTATGTCCCTCCTGCCAATTGCCCGTGCCCGCCATTTCGGCAAGGAGCGTTCCGCTCTGTCCCATACCGGAACTTGCGGAGGTGGCAAACGGAATGACCGTCTTGCCTGTGAAATCGTTGTTTTTCACGAAGTTATTGACCGGCCATGCCGCGATGCCCCACCAGATGGGGTAGCCGATAAAGACCGTATCGTATTCGTCAAAGTTTTCGGGCGTTGTTGTGACCAGCGGAATGTCGCGCAGCGACTCGTCATCGTGTTCGCGGTTGACGCGGCTGCCCGCAGTCGTCCAGCTGAGGTCGGCGCTTGTGTAGGGTGTTACCGGAACAAGCTCAAAAAGCGTTCCGCCCGTTGCCGCGGCAATGTCTTCCGCAACCCGTTTGGTGTTGCCGCTGCCGGAGAAGTATACGACAAGCGTTTTGCCGCCCGCCGCCGGCGTGTCCGGCGTATCGGTGGAATCCGTTGTGTCGGTTGTACCGGTTGTGCTATCTTCACCCGATGTGGTGCTGTCGGGATTTTTTATATCGTTTGTGCCATTTGCTGTTTGTGAGCCGTTGCTTGGCGTCGTTCCCGACGGTGTGTCAGGGGTTGTTCCCGCGCAAGCCGCGAGTGAGAATATCATGATGATTCCGAGTAAAAGAGCGATTAACTTTTTCATTTTTATCTATCCTTTCTTGTTTCCTGCGGAATTGACTTACCAATTTTTCTTTTCCTTGCGGTGGTCATTGTTGTGCTTGCGTTCCTCCACCATCTGCGCAAACCATTCCACCATTTTGGGGTCAGTGTGCGAGAAGAAAGAGCTTTGCTTCTTGTCCAGCGCCGCAATTGCCTTCATATCGTCGTCCGAGAGCGTGAAGTCGAACACATCGAAATTCTGCTCCATCCGCTCCTTGTGAACCGATTTCGGGATGACCACAATCCCGCGCTGCAGCTCCCAGCGGAGAATGACCTGCGCCGATGTCTTGCCGTATTTCTTGCCGATTTCCACAAGCACCGGCTCCTCGAACATACCGCCTCTGCCTTCGCCGAACGGCGCCCACGCCTCATGCTGTACGCCGTACTTGACCATCCATTCGTGCGCTTCGATCTGCTGATCGTGCGGATGCGTCTCCACCTGATTGACCATCGGCTTGATGCGGGCAAAGGAGCAGATGTCAACCAGCCTGTCGGGATAGAAGTTGGAAACGCCGATCGCCTTGATGACGCCCTCGGCATACAGGTCCTCCAGCGCTCTCCATGCGCCGTAAACATCCGCGAAAGGCTGATGCAGAAGCACCAGATCAATGTAGTTGGTTTTTCAGCTTGCGCATGGATTCCAGCACCGACTCCCTCGTCTCGTCGTACCCATAATGCTCCACCCAAACCTTGGTGGTCAGGAAGATCTCATTTCTCGGCACGCCGGATTTGGCAATTGCCTCGCCGACCTCTTCCTCATTGAAATAACTCTGCGCCGTGTCAATGTGGCGGTAGCCGACCGAGAGTGCGTCCAGCACGCACCGCTCGCATTCATCCTTGGATACCTGGTAAACCCCGTAGCCGAGCTGCGGCATTTTTACTCCGTTTGATAAAGTTACATATTCCATCGTGGAACACCTCCGTTTTTCTTTTGTGCCTTTATTGTATCACACAGAACGGAAAAACGGAATCTCCGAAAAGTTCGGCGCATTAACTTATAGTTAATCGAGTAGGAGGCTGCCCATTAGCTGAGCAGCCGACCTCTCACACCACCGTGCGTACCGTTCGGTACACGGCGGTTCAATCATAAACAGTGCAGAGACTTGTACGCTTCGGATATATCGTAATATCCACGGCGTGCAAGTCTTTCGTTTGTAATGGTGTGGGTCAGTATCCCACTTCCTGCAACAGCCCAATAGCCTTTACGGGTATTTCCGTTTCGGTATGCCTGCCAGTCGGGCATTCCCAACTTCTTCAGGTTCTCCACCCTTGTTCTCGGCTTCTTCCACTGCTTCCAGATATACATTCGTATTCTTCTGCGAAGCCACTCGTTCCACCTTTCCATATCGTTCTTCATCTCCGCTATTCCGTAATATCCAAGCCATCCTCGCATGAACACCTTTACCTTGTAAAACACGGTGTCAAGCTTTCTGCCCTGACTTCGGGAAGTAAGTCTTTTCAGCTTTTCTTTGGCTTTCTTCTTCGACTTTGCGTGAACCCGGATATATGTACCCTTTCTGTTCCTTCCCATCGCAAAGCCGAGAAACCGAAATTTCGGATTGAATAAACGCTTACCGCCCGGCTCTTTTCCGTATTTACCTTGAGCTTCAGTTTCTTCTCAAGGTATGACGTACTTGTTCCGAGCAATCTTTCTGCCGCACGGATACTCCCCGCAAGGAGTATTATGTCATCTGCGTAGCGGATTACCTTTACCCCTCTGCCCTCAAACTCCTTGTCGAATTTGTCGAGATAGATATTTGCAAGTAATGGCGAAAGATTTCCTCCTTGGGGGGAACCTTCTTCCGTTTTCATTACGATACCGTTCTCCATCACTCCGCTCTTCAGATATTTCTTGATAAGGTCTGTCAACCGCTTGTCTTTAACTTCCTGTCGGAGCATATGCATAAGCAATTCGTGGTTGAGTGTGTCAAAGTATTTGGATAAATCAAGGCATACGGCATATTGGTACCCCTCGTCCGCATACTCCTTCACTTTGAGTATTGCATCCTTTGCGCTTCTGTGCGGTCTGTAGCCGTAGCTTCCGTCCGAAAACTTCGGCTCATAGATTGGTGTCAGCACCTGCGCTATTGCCTGTTGGATAATGCGGTCTATTACGGTTGGTATTCCAAGCTTTCGTACACCGCCGTTATCCTTTTGGATTTCCACTCTTCGCACCGGAGACGGCTTGTATTTGCCGTTTCTTATGCTTTCGAGCAGTTCTTCCCGATGTTCCTTCAGCCACGGAAGCGCTTCATCTACGGTCATTCCGTCTACTCCGCTTGCTCCCTTATTGGCTTTCACCCGCCTGTAGGCTCTGTTCAGATTATCTCTGTCAAGCACCTTTTCAAGCAAGTCTGCACCGTCTCTTTCTTCTGCTTTCTGAGTTTCGGCACTGTACGCTTCTGCATACTCTTTGTGTTCCACACCATCCCTTTGCAGGAAGCCACCACTCCCGGTGTATTCTGTTTTTCATTGTACCGACCTCCTTCAGCCGTTTACTTGAGACTTATGATTGTTCAGCCCTTCCCGAGCTTTTTCTCGGTACTATGCCTTCTGCTGCATTCTTGCGGTTCGTTGTTACTACGCTTCGTTTCGAATTCGTCTACTCCTATGCACCCGCAAGACCTCCCCTGGTAAGCGTAATCACTTTCACCTCATATATCTGCTGCATTTACGCCTTGAATTTCGGGCAGTATCGGACTTTGTTTTGTCTTGCAAACTCATCCAGTTCAAAACGCCTTTTTTTTTATGCAGTTTCTGTTCGTCAGACCGAGGTTTTGCCTCCGACTTCTTTCAGACTCCGCCTCACGACGGACGCCCCTTGTCTTTAGCTAACAGTTCCTACTGCCATGCCTGTAGCGGACTTTCACCGCCAAGTTATTACGCGTGCCGGGCACACAAGCAAAAAGCACCCGCCCGCAGGCAGGTGCTTTGCAATTTACTTTCGCTCAATTCAAAGCGTCATATTCTTCATCCGACACGGCTCCGCACCATTCGGTTTTGGTATTTTCGCCCGGACATTCCACGGCAATATGAGAAAACCAACTGTCTTTTGCTGCTCCATGCCAATGCTTGACTTCCGCAGGAATCGTTACCACATCACCCGGATGCAGTTCCCGCGCCTGTTTCCCGGCTTCCTGATACCATCCTCTGCCGTCTGTACACAAAAGAATCTGCCCGCCTCCGCTTGCGGCATGATGAATATGCCAATTGTTGCGACATTTCGGTTCAAAGGTCACATTCGCCATAAAAACCGATTTTCGAGGATCCGTCAGGGGATTCAGATAAGAATTACCGACAAAATACTTTGCATAAGCCGTGTTCGGCTCACCAAGTCCAAACAACCCGCCAAACCTACCGTCGTCTTCGGCATAAATATCTTTTGCCTTGCGGAAAGCCGCCCATGCATTTGGCCAACCGGCGTAAAACGCGATATGTGTGAGCAATTCAGCCATTTCGCCCTTTGTAACACCGTTTGCTTTGGCAAACGCAAGATGATGATCAAAGGACGAATCGATCATCCCCTTTGCCACAAGTGTTGTTACGGTCAGCATGGAGCGAATCTTCGGAGCGAGTCCGTCACCCGATCAAACCTCCCCGAATAGAATATCGTCATTTATCTCGGCAAATTTCGGTGCAAATTTTTCAAGAGCGTTTCTTCCTGTCGTTTGCTTGATCTTCATGTTTTATCCTCCTTGTTTTTTTGTTTATAATCTCATCCACCGTCCGGATGAATTTTTCTGACCTGTCCCGACGGTTCCGGTGAGTACATGATCCCGTAAGGCACCGTGACAGGTACCTCCGACGGAACGATGCGCAGGAGCGGATGGATACTCTCCCAACCGTCTACCGCAATGATCGGCAGATTTTCCTTGACCGCCGTATTGAACGCGGAAAGATTGAAAAAAACGGGAAATCCGTCACCTTCACACAGGCGTCTTCGCAGGTATTTCGCAGTCTGTCAATATAACAGTTCCATCCACGATGAATAAACATCACACCGGTTTCTTTCAGATCCCCCGGCGCAATTGCCTTTTTTTGCGGCAAGCGGGCTTTGTCAGCGGCACGGCAAATGCAATTGCTTTATCCTCCAGATGAATCACCTGAAAATTCCGCTCGGTCATCAGGTGGTCGTCGTAAATTCCGGCAACCACATCGATCTGCTTGCCGAGATTGTGCAGAATTTCGCGCGCATTTTCGGGTGTATTTTCGAACGGTATCAGCTCAATCTTCAGATTCGGCGCAAGATACTGAATGTCTGCCCAGATGTCAAGAATGAATTTTTGCCGGCGTCATGACTGAGGTACCGATGCGGATGGAACGCTGATTTTCCCGGCGGTCGAGCTCCCGCGCCTTTTCCGCCGCGCGCTTTGTGTAATCCACAAGGTATTTCGCGTCGTCCAGAACACTCTTGCCCGCCTCGGTGAGCGCAAGACCATGGTTGGTGCGGGAAAACAATGTAACGCCGAGCCGTCCCTCCAAAGCGTCGATCTGCTTCATCACCGCTGTAGGAGAGAGGAACATCGCCTCCGCCGTTTTGGAAAAGCTCCCGTTCTCCGCCACCGAAAGAAAGGTCAGCAGCTGCGGATGAATCATATTGCCACCTCCTTGCTTGAACTTTTACTTGATATAGTATAACATGTTTTTGGGGGAAGTTCAAGTGGAAATTGCGATAAGGAAGCGCCCACAGAAAACTCTGTGAGCGCATTACACTATCCTCGTTTTTTATATACATTTCAAACTGTTCCCGCATAGCTTGCAGGCGTTTGGTCACGGCGCTGTGCGTCTTATAGCCGAGTGCCTCTGCAAATTCCTCAGTTGTGCGGGCGTATTTTTGTCATCGAAGGCAGGGATGTTTCCGGTAAAATCGTGTGTTTCATAATATGCCTGAAGCGCATCCCGCGTCTTTTTGTCGTATGGCATGGCAAGTCCTCCGTAGTGATTATTCTTTCTGAATTAATTATACCATTTTTTCAACGGTTTTTCAAGTCGTAATACTTGCAATGCTCATGGTTTTATGTTATACTGCATGCAGATGCGTCGGTACGGTCAGATTGACTTGTCACCGAGGTGTCATTACCATCAGGTTCTAGTCGGGGCAACTCGGTGGAGGTTCAAGTCCTCTTGCCCGCACCACCAAAAAGCCTTGAAAACAGTGAGTTTTTCAAGGGCTACTTTTGCTTTTTCTATTTTCCGTTGTCACACGGCGGTCGGGGGGCGGCGTGTTTATGATGTCAAATCGACAAACTGGAATTTGTTTTATAGAGGCCTTTGTAAATACACCATGTCTACAAGGTGTACACCACACTCATATATCGGGTGATCATAATGATCAGTAAAGAAATTTGGCACGATATGCGAGCGTACAAAGCCACATTTTTCATAAAAGGGTATTGTCAACGGGCTGTCGCCGGTTCCCACTTGCAGTATCGAAAATTGCCCGCGGTATTTTTCAACAAGAAATTCAATCAGTGCTTGGGCATAACCTTTTCGCTGAAATGGGGGAACAGTAGCGATATTCTTAATTTCAAGTATTCCATTCCCTTCGTCCGTTACGACACACTCGCATTTTACTCCGTCATCATCAAGAACATACATTTTACCTTTATAGAGATAACGGTCAACCATATCTTCCTGCTCATCCGCCAATAGGAGCAAATCAAGATATTGTTTTTTGTTTTCCATAACTTCTGCAATTCTCATCAATCACACCTGCAACTTCCGATTTATCGATATCTTATCCTTGTTCTTTTATATACATTTCAAACTGCCTCCCGCATAGCTTGCAGGCGTTTGGTCACGGCGCTGTGCGTCTTATAGCCGAGCACCTCTGCAATTTCCTCAGTTGTGCGGGCGTATTTTTTTGTCATCGAAGGCAGGGATGTTTCCGGTAAAATCATGCGTTTCATAATATGCCTGAAGCACATCCCGCGTCTTTTTGTCGTATGGCATGGCGAGCCCTTCCACTACATATTTTTATAATCGTTCCCCCACTTTGCCATAGCATCCGCGCTTTTTCAAGCCCTTTTCCAAGGGTTACTTTTTTATTACCGAGGCACAAAAAAGTGCGTACTTTACAAGCCCGAAAACCTGTTGTATACTGTTTTTGGCAAGCAGGGGAACGGATCCGCCCCGAAGCAAAAAAATCCAAGATAAAACGGGAGATCATGTGCTCGGCGGTTCAGTCCGGTATCCCCGCATGTGCCAGGAACTTTTTATCCGACTGTATCGCATGCGTTACAAACTTTCCGTCGCAAAACAGCGCGTAAGTTGTAACGGGGGTTGGCGCGCTCTGTGCCTCTTCTCTGCTCTCTATGTGAATAGTCTTTAGCGAAATGCCGTGTTCCTTTGCCGCTTCCCTTACTTTCGGCACCCAATAATAAGTAAACGGACACTGGTCGGTATAATATAGGACAAATCCGTCCTCGTTTACCGCCGGATGCTTGGCGCATTCTCTGAATTTTGGCGGCTCAGCGTTCGGCACAATGGGCAAATACATAAGGTTAATCCCGCAATCGGACACATCTGCGACGGAAAAGCCCTTGTACTCCATATATTTCGGATCGGAAAGAAATTCCCTCTTGCGTCCTTCGGCAGATAGGATGCAGACGCCTTTTTTTCCTTGAGCTACGGCGTCATTTATGCACTCGTTCAAAAGGTCGTTGGAATATCCGTGCCCTTTCATAGAACCCGCAATCCACAGGCAGTTGATATAGATGTAACCGTCTGCTTCAATGGGTACCCATGCGCTTTCAGCCGGAATATACTCGATAAAGCACTTGCCGCGTTCCTCGCTTCGATAAAAAACAAGTCCCTCGTCTAAACGCTGTTTGAGCCATTCCTTTTTGGCGAGGCTCTGCTTGCCCGACATGGCACAGCAGATGTGCTCCCTGTCGATGTTTTTCCTTCGTAATACGGATGTAATTCATATTTTTTTCCTCGCATGTTGTAAACGATACTTATCTCACCGCGACATTTCTTCCCGCGCCGCCAATATCGCGCATTTATACACGCGATCCAAATGGCAATTTGGGGTTTCTCTTTCTGTTGTTACACAGTGGTCGGGGGATTCACCACCTGAGAGTTCACTTCCAAAAAGGTGATATGGCGGTTGGCTTGCTATTCCTTTACATTGACGCACTTAATTTCGCTTTTTGATCATCCTCGCCGTGAATTCGTGCGTTCATTTTTTTGATGCGCCTCTTCCAAAGCAGATACTGTGAAATCCAGACCGCCGCAAAAATCATCACGAAGATTCCCACATAAGAAAGAACACCGGTAATTGAATGCTTCATCCAATTAGCAAAAATAAGCAATCGGCAGCATGACCACGCTGATAACCAAAAAAAGTATACGCCGCTTTGCTTTGCAAGGCTCCATGAATCAATTTCCCAAATCACGGACGCCATCGCAAATCCCCCACCAAGGATGGCGCACAGGATTGTCTGCAAAATAACTGCATTCAGTTGGTTCCCCGTCGTTTGGATCAGTTCCGGCGTGACAGGGTAAAAAGAGCCGTCTCCGATGCAGATGGAGATCAGCAGCGTAATGACAAACCCGATGGCGATTCCGACGGGCAATCCGAACAATCCGCGCAAAATCACTTTCTTTTTCATTTTTACCACCTCATAATCCCAATAATTGTTTGATTTTAGCAACATACCGCCTGGAAACATAAGTAACCGTTCCGTTTGAGAGAGAAACGCATATAGTTCCCGTAAAGCTCAGATCAGAAGCCCCTGACTTTTTTTCAGGTTAATAATCTCGCTGTTTGATATGCGCACGAAGGAAGCGTTCGCAAGACGTTGCTCCGCTTCGTACAGCCGCAGGCGGAGCAGAAATGCGCCGTTTTTTTCGTTTCGGCATAGACCTTGCCGCCAGAAGCATAGATCCTATCAATCTCGTTTGGCTCCAGCACGGTCACCTGTTCATCCCGAAACCCCGCAAGCACCTCCGATGGCTCCACCGAAAGCTTCTTTATAATTTCGTTAATCTTGTCAGTGACTCTGTCTGTCACGATGACGATTTTTCGGTTCGGTGCAGCTCTCGTCAATTTTGATCTCAATCTTCAATCCTATTCCCCCCTTTCCGCGGTTACATTATAAGGGATCGGGAAAAGAAATTCCACTATTTCCCGATAGGTGGTTGTTATTGCCTCACAGATGGTAAACAAAAAGCAAACAGCTTATGAATTTTTTTGCATTCATAGTGGCAATTATTCTTTCCGGAATCCATTATACCATTTTTTCGGCTGTTTTTTTCAAGTCGTTATGCTTGCAATGCTCACGGTTTCATGTTATTGTACCGATAGAAAAAAGGGCAGGCATTTTGCCTGTTCTTTGGGTGTGGCATCCATCGAACTTGTTTCTTAATTGTGAATTTCGCGCGTCTCCTCTTGACAGGCGCCACAGACTGTGCTATAATGATTTGGTCGCGGGGTGTGGCACAGCTTGGTAGTGCGCTTGGTTCGGGACCAAGAGGCCGCAGGTTCGAATCCTGTCACTCCGACCACATACGAATAATCCGAACACTTTCCGAATAGGAGAGGCGTTCGGATTTTCTGTCTCTATTGAATATCCGAATTTCAATGCGTTGCATTCACTTTGAGAAATTGCTATCACCGCCAAACCGCATGATTTTTCCAAACGCCTATTGCATTTATCCCGCAGATAGAGTATAATGGGAGGGATAACAGCTACCCGCTGACAAAGGCAAGAAAGAGGTATATATCATGCAGCATATTCAGATCGCCATAGACGGTCCGAGCGGAGCCGGGAAGTCCACAATATCCAAAGCCATCGCGGCAAGACTGGGGATCGTGTACGTGGATACGGGCGCACTGTACCGCACAGTGGGCTACTATGCCCGCTCACAGGGGATTTCCCTGCCCGCCATCGCCGCCGTGGTCGATAAACTGAGTGACATACACGTTGAGGTCCGGTACGTGGACGGCGTGCAGAACGTCTTCCTCAACGGCGAAAACCTGGGAGACCGCATCCGCGAAAACGAGATCTCCCTGTACGCCTCCGCCGTGGGCGCCCTGCCTCCGGTTCGCGCTTTTCCTGCTGGATACGCAGCAGCGCATCGCGCGGGAAAACAGCGTCATCATGGACGGGCGCGACATCGGCACGGTCATCCTGCCCGATGCGCAGGTCAAAATCTTCCTGACAGCCTCCAACGAGGCGCGCGCACGCCGCCGCGTCGCCGAGCTGGCGGAGAAGGGTATGCCCGTGGATTACGAAACCGTCCTCGCCGATATGTACAAGCGCGACGAGGAGGATCGCACCCGCGCGGTTGCGCCTGCCGTGGCGGCGCCGGATGCCATCCGCTTCGACAATTCCGGGCTGACCTTTGAGGAAAGCGTGGAGGCAATCCTCAACCTCATCCGCGAAACACTTGCCGGAAAGGGGCTGAGTCTGTGAGCAAGCAAGTCACCGAAACGGCGGCTCTGTCCCCCGAGGAGCGCCGCGCACGCAACCGGAAGCACTGCCGCAGCGGGCTGTATAAGGTCGTACACGCCGTGTTCGCCGGTCCCATACGCCTGTTTCACCGCATCCGGGTGAAGGGGCGCGAGAACGAGCCGCGCCGCGGGGACGGCTCCTATCTGGTCATCTGCAACCACCTGACATGGCGCGATCCCATTTTCCTGTGCGCCAGCCTGCGGCAGCAGCAGCCGCACTTCATGGCGAAAAAAAGGAGCTGTTCCGCATTCCGGTCTTCAACTGGATGATCCGCGCGCTGGGCGCTTACCCGGTCAACCGGGGAGGTGCCGATGTCGGCGCCATCCGGCATACCATCCGGATGCTGGAGGACGGCAAAGCCGTCGGAATGTTCCCGCAGGGGCACCGCAACAACGGCGTTGATCCCCGCACAACCAAGATACACGCCGGCGTTGCCATGATCGCCCTGCGGGCGGGTGTGCCCATCCTGCCGGTGTTCATCCGCGTGCCGGACAACCGGATGCGTGCCTTCTGCCGCAAGGAAGTCATCATCGGCAAGCCCATCACGCCGGAGGAAATGCACTACGACCCGGAGGCGCCCTGGCGAGTACGACCGCATCATGCGGATGGCGTTTGAGCGCGTCTGCGCCCTTGGGGACGAAACGCCGTGAGCCGGGAGGTCATCATCGCGCAGGGCGCCGGATTCTGCTTCGGCGTTGCCCGCGCAACGGCGGCGGTCGAGCGTGAGATCGCCGCGCACGCGCCCGGCGAACGCATTTTCACGCTGGGGCGGCTGATACACAACGAGATCTATACCCGCCGCCTGCAGGAGGGCGGCGTGGAGGTGATCGGCACCGAGGGACATCCCCCGCCTGTGCGGGGAAGCGCGGGAAGACGCACCGGTGCGCGTGTTTATCCGCGCCCACGGCATGACTGCCGGGACCGAGGCACTGCTGCACGCGTGCGCCGCGCGCAACCCGTACTTCACCTTTACCGACTGCACCTGCTCCTTCGTCAAGAAGATACACCGCATCTGTGCGGAGCAATCTGAACTTTGCCGCGCGGCGCGCGAGGCGACCGGGCAGGACGACCGCTTCCTGCTGGTGCTCGGCTCGGCGGATCACCCGGAGGTCGTCGGATTCCTCAGCCGCTTTGAAGGGGAGAAGCACGTCTTTTCCTCGGCGGCGGAGCTGGAGTCTTTGCTGCGTGACCCGAAACGCGGCCAAATGGGGCTCCATGACGCCGATTCTGGTCGCGCAGACCACACATAACCTGAAAGAATGGGAAATGTCAAAATTCTCAAAAAAACCTCTTTACAAATTCACTTATTTTTGATACAATATGCAGTGTTACGGAATCCCGGCAGCAGGAAGCCGCCGCTCTCGCACGCGAATGTGATCTCATAATCGTGATAGGAGGCAGGGACAGTTCAAACTCTGCCAAACTTTTTTCGATATGCAAAAGCATTTGCGCTGACACCGTGTGGGTCGAACGCGCTGAGGAGCTGCAGGACAGGATCCCGTTATCCCGCCGGATGGCGGGCACCCACCGCAAGGTGGGAGTCGTGGCAGGGGCATCCACCCCCCGCGATATCATTGAGGAGGTTGCAAACAACATGAGCGAACAGGCACAGAACGAGAACTTCGCCGAGCTGCTGGAAGAATCAGCACTCAAAACAATAAAGACAGGAGATACCGTAGTAGGGATCGTGACCGCGATCACGCCCGGCGAGATTCAGCTCGACCTGGGAACCAAGGTGACCGGCGTTATCAAGCTGGATCAGATTACGGATGATCCTGCGGCGAAGCTGGATCAGATGTTCAAAATCGGGGATGAGGTGGAGGCTTTCGTGATCCGTGTCAGCGATGTCGATGGCTTCGCTACACTCTCCAAGAAGCGCGTTGACTCCGACAAGAACTGGAAGAAGATCGAGGAAGCCTACGAGACGCAGGAGACTGTCGAGGGTAAGGTCATTCTGGTCAACAAGGGCGGCGTCGTGGCGCTGGTCAACTCCAATCAGGTCTTCATTCCTGCCGCACATTCCGGCGTGCCGCGCGACGGCGATCTGAACACGCTGGTGGGTCAGACCGTGTCCATGAAGATCATTGAGATCAAGGACAACAAGAAGGCAAAGGGCTCCATCCGCAAGGTTCTGCAGGAGCAGCGCAATGCCCGCGAGAAGGAGTTCTGGGAGAACATCGAGGACGGCAAGGTGTATCAGGGCGTGGTCAAGAGCATGACCAGCTACGGTGCGTTTGTGGATCTGGGCGGCGTGGACGGCATGGTACACACCACCGAGCTTTCCTGGAAGCACATCAAGAGCCCTGCCGAAGTGGTTTCCATCGGTGACGAGATTACAGTCTTTGTCAAGAGCTTCAACGCAGAGAAGAAGCGCATCTCGCTCGGCTACAAGACCGAGGCGACCAACCCGTGGTACATCTTCACGCACACCTACGCCATCGGCGATGTGGCTCCCGTGAAGATCGTCAGCCTGATGCCCTTCGGCGCGTTCGCGGAGATCGTGGACGGCGTGGACGGTCTTATCCACATTTCCGAGATCGCAATGACCCGCATCGGCAAGCCTGCCGACGTCCTGCAGGTTGGTCAGGTCGTGGATGCCAAGATCCTGGACATCGACTCCGAGAAGCAGAAGGTCGCGCTCTCTATACGCGCTCTGCTGGAGGCTGCCCGGGACGAGGAGGAAGCTATGCCCGAAGAGATCCCGGAGGATGTTGTGGTGTACTCCGACGAGGAGTGATACCATCCCAAGCCAAAAAACAGGAGACTTCCCAAGCGGAAGCCTCCTGTTTTTTTGTGCAGGGCATCTCAAATACGGATCCGTGAACGCCGCGGTCAGTTCGTGTAGGCGTTGTACAGCGAAACGTGATCCCGGATGCACGTAAGGTAGCCATCGCTCCCGGTCGCCTGCGAGGTCACGCATATGTACGCGTGTCCGTCCGCGCCGACCGCGTAGCTTGCCAGGCAGAACCCGGAATTGTTGCCCGCGTAACCGGTTTTGCCCGCCGTCATGGTCAGCGAGTCGGGCTTGCCCTTGTCTGCCTGCGACAGAAGCGTCAGAAACTTGTTGGAAACATAGTAGGTAAAGCTGTACCCGGCGTCCCTGCCCGTCGTTTTCGTGCAGGTCGCATTGTAGGAATCGGTGGTCAGTATCCGGCGACAGAGCGACATCCGCATCGCGTAGGAGAGGATAGCCGCCATATCGCGGCAGGTGGAGTAGTTCGCCTCGTCCTGCAAGCCGGTCGGGTTGGCGAAGTGGGTGTTCGTCAGTCCCATTGCCGACGCCTTGCGGTTCATCAGCTGAACAAAGGACGCCTCGTCCCCGGCGATATAGCGCGCCAGCTCACTGGCGGCAATGCCGTCCGACTGGAGAGCGGTAAGGTACAGCAACGCCTCCACAGTCAACTGCTCCCCGGCTTCCAGCCCCATGCCGGACGAACCGGCAAGGCGCATCGCCTCGTAAACCGCACTGCTCACCGTGACCTTGTAGGACAGGCTGACCGACTCCGACAGATTCTCCACCGCCACGATCAGCGTCATGATCTTGGTCATGGACGCAGGGTACATCTTCTCGTCCGCCAGTCTGGATGCCACGACCTCCCCCGCAGACAGATCCACCACGACCGCGCGCGCGGACCGGATGCTGTTCTTGCCGATGACACGGCTGTCTGCGGCGAACGGGAAGGTCACGGTGCCTGTCGGACCGTCCGCGAAGGGATGACTGCCCGGCGTTGCAATGGGGTTCCCGGTCTCGGGCGGCTGATTCGGGATGTCGTCCCCCGAAGGCGCAACCGGCTCGCGCTCCAGGAAGATCACCTTTCTGGCAAGCAGGAGCGATCCGGTTATCAGCAACAGAACCGCAAGTACAGCCGCCAGCAAAACGACGATTTGCCGGCTGTGGGGGGAAGTATTATGCAGTCCGGCGCGCCGTGCGGGCACCGGGCGCCCTGCGGGCTTTTGTGCAGGTCTGGGTGCGGTTTGGCGTGGCGCATATGCCGTATCCGGCACACGGCGGCGCGGCTGTGCAGGGCGCTGCGCACCGCGTGTACGGTCACACACTGCCGCAGGGGACGCGTTGCGGGATGTCCCTGCCCTGCGCCCGTCCCGGGCGGGAGCCGTCCGTCCCGCGCCAGCCTGTTCCGATCTGTTATCCTTCATAGTGTTCCTCCTGTAAGAGCCATGGAGCATACCGGCGCGGCTGTCCCATGCGTACAGAAAAGGGTCGCCGCCCAAGGGGGTTCCCCCGAAGACCCGCGCCCGGACGGGCGCGTAGCGGCTTCTGAAGAGACGCACCACGCAGCAACCCATTTTCTGTCTGTTCTTCCGTATTCCCGACTCCGGGAACGCTCTCTATGCGGCTCGGCTCAATTGCCGGCGATGCAGTACAGCGCCACAATCAGGACGAAGAACACCGTAGACAGAACCGTCGTCAGGATACGAAGCGTTCTGTCCTTCCGACCGGACTTACCTTTACCGAAGAAGGTATCCGCGCCGCCGGCGATGGCGCCGGACAGCTTCTTGTCCTTGCCGGACTGCAGCATAACCGCCACCACAAGTCCCAGCGACAGCACAAGCAGCAGGATTCCCATAATCAGTTCGACAACTGCCATTTCCATGATACTTGGCTCACTTCCTCATTCACACCCTTGCGGGCTTTCTTGCACAACTGCACGCAACGGTGCATGACTGGATGGTATTATACCATATCTTCCGCAAAAATGCAAGGGGTTTTTCAAAAAAAGCTACGGCAACAGGATTTATTTTGAGGCGCCGGAGCAGGAAGCATATTTCGTGCCCGGCGGGGGGCTTGCCCCAGCCTCGCCGGCTCGGCGGGCGTTGGCGGTACCCAGCGGGGGGCTTGCCCTCTTTGCCGCCTGCCGACCTTGCCTTTAGCTTGCTTTTTCTGCCCCCATCCCCTCAACCCCCTTCCCTCCGGGGAAGGGGGAGACTTTGTTTTTCTTATGCAAGGGGCTTCGCCCCTTGCATCCCAGGGACTGGATGGGACGCGGCACTGGCTCGACCCTGCGTTGGCGGTGCCCGGCGGGGGGCTTGCCTTCTTTGCCGCCTGCCGCCCCTGCCTTTAGCTTTGTTTCCTGCCCCCATCCCTCCCACCCCCTTCCCCTCCGGGGAAAGGGGAGATTTTTAGTTTTTCTTATGCAAGGGGCTCCGCCCCTTGCGTCCCCAGGGGCTGGATGGAACGCGGCACTGGCTCGACCTGCGTTGGCGGTGCCTTGCGGGGGCTTGCCCTCTTTGCCGCCTGCCGCTCCTGCCTTTAGCTTTGCCTTTTTGCCCCCATCCCCTCAACCCCTTCCCACCGGGAAGGGGGAGATTTTAGTTTATTTTCGCCGGGGGCTCCGCCCCCCGGCACCCCGGCATCAGACCGCTTGCGGCACTTACAGAACCTGCCGAACAACAAGTACCCAGCAGCTGAACCCGGGCGGCACCACTTGCCGGGAACGCTTTCTATCGGTTTTTGCGGCGAACCATGGGTTCAGCCCCGGGGATGCAAGGGGCGAAGCCCCTTGCATGAAATAATCTTAGTCACCCCTTCCCCTCCGGGGAAGGGGGTTGGGAGGGATGGGGGGCAAAAGGCAAAGCTAAAAGGCAGGAGCGGTAGGCGGCAAAGAGGGCAAGCCCCCGGCGGGTACAGTGGCGGCAAGGTCGGCAGGCGACCAACCGGGCAAGCCCCTCCGGGCGCGTGGTTCGCCCCTGCTCCCAGCGCCGGGGCGGAGGAACGAAACCAAGTCGGGGCGGCGGCAAAACAAACAAGCCACCCCGGAATAATCCGGGGTGGCTTGTCAAACCGGTGCCGGTCGCAACCGAACAGCCGGCGCCGACTGCGGCTTACCGCATCACTTTATCAGACCGCTCTCCTTCAGCAGTATCTCAATATCGGTCCCGCGAGCCTTTTTTTCATCACCACGTTGAGCAGCTTTCTTTCCTTGAAAGACAGCTTGACGTCGGTAATGGGCTTCTTGTCAATGGCGTAGTAGCAGGCGCGCAGAAGCTCACGCACATCGTACTTGCTGCCCCAGACCTCCGGAACACCGCGGTCAATGTCAAGCAGCGTGTACACAGACTCCATACCGGTACGCATGGAGTATTCCGTCGTGAAGATCGTATCGCGGGGCGTTTCGGCAAACTGACCGATGAACGCGAAGTTCACGGCTCCGTCCGGCACCACCTTCGGGCGGTCGGACTCCTTCCGCGGCTGGAAGAAGGCGTTGATATACGGCATATAGCAGGTGGTCGTGTTGCAGGCATCCTTCGCCAGGGCGTCTATCCGGTCGGTCGGAACGCCGAGATGGTACAGCCACTCACGGCAGACCTCCTCACCCGTGCAGTCCCGCATTGCCTTCTTTACATAGTTGCCCTCCCGGTTGGTGTTGAGCGAGTACAGCCAGACAAGCACCATGTTCCGATCCTGCGACTTGAACTGCGGCTGGCGGTTGATTGTCCAGGAAAGATACCAGTTGTCCGTGCTGTCCTTCACGGTCACAATGCCGCCCGTCGTCACCTTGCCCGTGCGCGGGTCGCGCTTGCAGACATTCATGATGTGCCGGATGATCTCCTCGTTCGAGGTGGCAACCGTCGCACTCATCCAGTTGGTGGCTTCCACATCCCCGCAGAATTTGTCGGGGTTGCCGTACTCGCCGTGCTTTGCCTGTGCGGCAATGGCTTTCCACATATCCCACGACTCGCCGAAGCCGTTCCGGACACCGGAAAGATCAGGCGCGTGCGTCTGGTCGCCGTAGCAGGAGGTATCCGTGCAGCAGCCGTTCGTGATGAACACAAGATCGTCCTCAATGAGATCAATCGTTTCCTGCTTGCCATCCTTGACGTACACGATCTGCTTTGCGATCTTTCTGCTGCCCTCGTCCTCAATGATCACGTTCTTTACGTCCATGCCGTACTCGATGCGCACGCCGTGGGATTCAAGATACTTCACAAGAGGCAGGATCATGCTCTCATACTGGTTGTACTTGGTGAAACGGAGCGCACTGAAGTCGGGCAGTCCGTCGATGTGATGCACATAGCGGCAGAGATAGCGCTTCATCTCCAGCGCGCTGGACCAGCGCTGGAAGGCAAACATCGTCTGCCAGTAGAGCCAGAAGTTTGTCTGCCAGAAGGATTCTGGCAGAACCTCGGAAATCTTCTTGTCCTCCAGATCCTTTTCCGGCGTGAGGAACAGCTTGGAGAGCGCCATTGCCGACTTCTTGTCAAGCTCAAACTTCTTGTCGGTGTGCGCGTCCTTGCCGCGGTTTACCGTCGCACGGCAGAGCGAATAGTTGGGATCGTGCTTGTTGAGCCAGTAGTACTCGTCCAGCACCGAAACGCCGGGCGTTTCAATTGAGGGAACATCGCGGAATGTGTCCCACATCACCTCAAAGTGGTTATCCATCTCGCGCCCGCCGCGCATATAGAATCCCTTGGTCACGTCCCTTGCGCCCGTCGCAGCTGCCTCCGGCAAGCTCCAGCTTCTCAAGAAGATGGATATGCTCGCCCTTCACCTGCCCGTCTCTTACAAGGTAGAAGGCTGCCGTGAGTCCGGCAAGGCCTGTACCGATGATATATGCTGATTTTTTGTCGGCATCCTTCGGCTTTTCGGGATGTGCAAATGCCTCATAGGTTCCTGCTGCGTAATACATGGGAAACCTCCTGTGATTTTATTTGATTATTACGGGCAATGTCGCTCATCGCCCTGTGTTGCCTATATTATACCCCATTTTCCGGCGTTTTCAATAGACAGAAAAAGCACTGTGATAAATCATTTATCACAGTGCTTCCATGTGTAAAAATTTTTATCAGATCGGGCTTTTTGATAAAAACCCGCCGGGGCTTCTCATATTCTGAAGCGCCGGAGCGCATCGGCAAGCGAATCCTTCATCAGGATGGCGAGTTTATCCACTATCAATTTGGGATCCGCCTTCATATCGTCCTTTATCCAGTCGAGCATGATGCCTATGAACACATACGAATACACCCGCGCGATAAACTCCTTGTCCTCCTCGCGCACGGTGATCCCCTCCGCCTGCTCGTCTATCACGCCCATCAGCAGGTTGTCCGTAAGCGGTTTCAGGTACTTTTCCACCTGCGCGCGATCCACGCAGCGGTATACGTTCATCACGAAGGGCTTGTTGGCAAGCACTGCCTCAAATATGTTGAGGAAGCCCTCCTGCCATGTGTCGTGCGTTTTCTTTTCCTCCAGCGCCTTTCTCGCGTCCTCCAGGCAGGACCACTCCACAAGATCGTAAATGTCCTTGAAATGGTAGTAAAACGTCATCCGGTTGATTCCGCAGTCCTCTGCGATGTCATTGACGGTGATCTTGGTCAGCGGTTTTTTGAGCAGGAGATTTTTCAGCGATTGTTCAAGCGCTCTTTTCGTTACCTGTGACATTTCCGACCTCCGGGCATCTGAGCTTTCAGGAGCCTCTGATTCATTCGGCGGCACATCTTCGGCACAGCTTTTCCGCCTGCCTTCAGGCGAAAAACCTGTTACCTCACTTCGATCAGTATTTTCCGGGGTAAAACAAATCCGAACCGGTTTCGATGTACGAAGCAGTTCGGATTTGTTTCATTTGGTGACCCGCAGCAGATTCGAACTGCTGTTACCGCCGTGAAAGGGCGGTGTCTTAGGCCTCTTGACCAACGGGCCTGGGGGAAAACCACGGACAAGGGCAGTACCGCTCGGATACGGAACGGCACTACCCTGCCCGATGTGGTAGCGGAGACCGGACTTGAACCTGTGACCTACCGGGTATGAACCGGTTGCTCTAGCCAACTGAGCTACTCCGCCATGGCCTTTGCCGCTGTCCTGACAGCGCTTGGCTATTATATCATATTGCGCCGCTTCTGTCAAGGGCTTTTGAAAATTTTTTTGCAGGGCGCAGCTACAGGGGGAGGAAGTTTTTCCCCCTTTGCCGCCTGCCAACCCCCGCCTTTGGCTTACTTCCCTGCCCCTCCCCCGCCGGAGACAGCAGCGGCAGGCGAGCAGGCGAGGCGGGGGACAGCTCTCCCGCCGGGGACAGCGGCGGCAGGCGAGCAGGCGAGGCGGGGCAGCCCCCGCCAGCGCGCGATACGTCCCTGCTCCAGTGCCGCCCGACGGGTGGGGGGCAGGGGACCGCTCCCCGTACGGCATTTGTTCGACCTGCCCCGGGGAGAGGACCATCTCAAACGCCGAAGTTCCTCTCCCCCGGTCCCCCTCTCCTTGGCTGCCGGCACTGCTCAAGGCAAACAATTTCTGTCGGTTTTGCGGTGAACCGCAGGTTCAACCCCGGGGATGCAAGGGGCGAAGCCCCTTGCATAAAATAACCTTGTCTCCCCCTTCCCCGCCGGGGAAGGGGGACGAGGGGATAGGGGGCAGAGAAGAAAGCTAAAGGCGGGATTGGCAGGCGGCAAGAAAGGCAAGCCCCCGCGGCACTTGCTCGATCTGCCCCGGGGGAGAGGACCATCTCAAACGCCGCCGTCGCGTGCGACGGATAGTTCCATCTCCCCCGGTCCCCCTCTCCTTGGCTGCCGGCACTGCCAATAGAAAGGCTGTTCTATCGTTTTTTCGCCTAACCTCGGGCTCCCCCTGCACCGGGTACCTGCTTGGCAGGCTCAACCGGTGCCGCCCGGGTTCAGCCCAGGGGATGCAAGGGGCGAAGCCCCTTGCATAAGAAAAGCTAAAAATCTCCCCCTTCCCCGGCGGGGAAGGGGGTCGGGGAGATAGGGGGCGAAAAAGGCAAGCTAACGGCATGGTCGGCAGGCGACAAAGAAGGCAAGCCCCGCCGGGTTACCCCCCTCAAAAAATAAACCTACACGCAAATTGTCAACAATCTATTGACTTCCGGGCGGAATAAGAGTATAATGAAGCCAGTCAGGGATCGAGCGGATCCCGGAAGGGCGCGGTGAACAGACAGGATGGAAAAAATCCGGATAGGAGAGCAGATAAGACTGCTCAGGCGAAAGAACGACGTAACGCAGGATCAGTTGGCGGGACACCTCGGCGTGACACCGCAGGCAGTGTCACGATGGGAATCCGGCGTGTGCTACCCGGACATGGGGTACCTGCCAGCCATTGCGGATTTCTTCAGCGTCAGCATGGATGAACTGCTCTGCTACGCCGACAGGCGCACGGAAAAACGCGTGCAGGACTGCATCGGGCAGGTAGACGCACTGCTGGAGGCGGAGCGGGTTCCGGAAGCGCTGGAACTGCTGCGCAGGACCATGGCAGAGGTACCGTCCAGCTGCGCCCTGCGGCTGGAGGCGGCGGAGGTGCTGTCGCTGTATGCCGAGACGGTGGCGGAGAAAACGGCAGGGAACGAGTCCGCCCGGAGCGCGGCACGCACAGCCATCGGCGCCGCGCTGGGCGAGGCGGTGTCGCTCTGCCGGCACATTCTGGAGGATTGCAGTGACGACGTCCTGCGCGACCGTACCAAGCGGATGCTGTGCGACATCTACGCGCACCAGCTGGATGACAGCGTGCAGGCACTGGAAATCGCCGAGCAGTTCCACGATATGGCATACTGTCGGGAGATCATCAAGGCAACCGTGCTGACCGGCGAGACCGCCTTCCGGCAGGCGCAGGAAAACCTCATCCTGTTTGCCGACAACATCTGGTGGCATCTGTACAATCTCGCCTGCGTGCCGGATATTTCCGGCGGGCGTTACACGGTGGACGGGAAGCTGGAGCTGCTTTCCACCGGTGTGGAGATATTCCGCCTGATATTCGGGGATGAGCCGCTGTTCTACGCGGACAGGCTTGCCAACTCCTGCCGGCAGATGGCGTTGCTGTACATGGAAAAAGGGGACACCGACGCCGCGCTGGAGCAGATCGAACGGATGGCGGACTATGCCGTCGCCTACGACAGGCGCCCTGCCGAGGCGGTTTACGGTTCGGCGCTCATCAACCGCGTCACCTCTTCCCGCGCGTCGGACGGGACGGGACGCCAAACCGATCCGGACGCCGGCAAGTGTGCCAGACTGCTGCCGCACCTGACGGGGAGCCGCGTGTTTGCCCCGTTGCAGGATCACCCGCGCTTCCGTGCGGCGGTCGGGCGAATGACCGACTGCGCCGCCGGAAACCCTATCAAATAAAATCACCTTATCAAATAAAAACAGGGAGGACAAACAATATGCAGAAAATCATGTACGTGGAAGGAATGATGTGCGCGCACTGTGAGGCGCGCGTGCGCAAGGCGCTGGAGGCGCTCCCCTTCGTGGAGAAGGCAGAACCGGATCACAGCGCCGGGCGCGTAACCGTAACGCTGTCCGCTCCCGGCTCCGACGGCGAGCTGACGCGCGTCGTGACCGAGGCGGGCTACACCGTCCGGAGCATCGGGTAACGGGACAGCCGACATAGCCCCCCGACACCGGGAAACCCGGTGCCGGGGGGCTATGCTTATAGTTTACGGCAACCCCTGTTTTTCTCCGTTCAGTCGGTGCGAATGCACGCCGGCGGAAAATCCCCGCAACGCCCTGCCTGTCAGCTCTTGAACTGCCGGATCAGCTCACAGAGCAGGTCATAGCGGAAGGTGCCCTCGGCATCGGACGGCTCCAGATCAGCGGAGAAGCCGAGGGACGCGGCAGACCACTCGTTCCACGCGCTGACCAGCGCGATACGGGCGCCCAGCGCGTCGGCGCGTGCGAACTGCCTGCGAAGCGTCTCGCCGGACTCAAAGCCGCAAGCGGCAACATAGGCGGTGTCTCCCTCCTTGCCCTGCCCGCTCCATGCGGCGGAGCAGGAGACAGCCTCGGCAAGGCGCCCCCGGACGGACAGCACCTGCGCATCCCGGTCGCGGCGCGTCCAGTAGACAGGCGCGGTAAGGTCTGCCGGCTCGATCAGGGCAGTCTGCACGCCCGCATAGTCGGTCATCCAGCGGACCGTGAACCGGTCGTCCTTCCAGTCCGGATTGGTTCCCAGACGGGCAGGCGTTCCGCCATAGCAGAGCAGGAGCGGCTTCCCCTCATAGCAGAAGTACAAATCCGGGTATTTTTCCGCGTATGCCCGGTAAACCTGATCCGCCTTCCTCTGGTGACTGCCCCCCGCGATGCCCATCTGACCGGTCGTGCCGGGTCCCAGCAGGATGCAGATGCGCGGCGCACCGGGAATGGACGACCATATTTCAAACAGCAGATCGGTCGTTTCCTCGATGGTGCGGTACTCGGAGCGCTTATCCCCGGCGGTGTCGGGGTCATACAGCGTATTGCGTGACCAGTCCACGTACACGAAATCCACGCCCGCGGCGGCAAGCCAGACGCCGTGCCGGTAGATAATCTCCCGGTCATCCGAGGTGTACGCGCCCAGCAGCGGACGGGCGGCACTGCCCCACGACTTGGCGGCAGTGTGTCCGGCGGTGTAGGCAATGCCGACCAGCCGCGCGGCAGGATCCGTCGCGGTATACTTGCCGACGCCGGTTTTGTCAAAGTCCGGTGTCGTCCGGTCGTAGACAGTTGTCTCGTACAGGCGGTAGCGCTCATCCATGACGGCAGTCAGCCGCTCGGCATCCTGCGCGGCATCCGGGAAAATGTACAGCGTATCCTCGCCGCACAGGGCGGTATACCCCAGCATGGGCGCGAGCCAGTCCGCGCAGAGAAGCAGTCCGTTCCCGCGCCTTACGACCGTGGGGAACGGCGACGCAACGCCGTTGACGCCGACGCTGTCCTCGCCTGCCCGGAAGGTCAGCGTCAGAAGCCGGCGGCTCAGTGTGGCGGTGTTTCCGTTGAAGGAATAGGAAAATCCGAACAGTGTCGCCAGCGCCTGCGCATCCGCCAGATAGTGTCCGTCCACCCGGACGGTCGGCAGGGCGGCGCTGTACTGCACCTTATCGCGGAACAGATAGTCCCGTTCCGCCTTGAGCGCCACGGTGCCGGCGGTAGTCGCATACGAGGCGGACACCTTGGACACCGCGCTCAGCGCGGACAGGCACCCGTTGGTGTTATGGGACAGAATGCGGGTATAGCCGAGATTTGCGCCGTGCGCGATCCGGTTCAGTCCGGCGGACGCAACCTCCGTTCCGGCGGCATTGAACAGCCGGACGGCGGTATCCGAAAAGCGGGCTGTCGCAACGGCGGTCTCCTCAACGAACACGCGCAGGACGGAGCCGTCATCCTCCGCCCGCAGGGAAACACCGGCGTCAAGTCCGGCGGGCAGATTCACGGCAAGCTGAACCGGCGTGGTATCCCCGCCGAGGCAGGCGAAGACCGCCTTGTCCCGGACGATAATCCACAGTCCGCTGTCGGTATAGATATGCCCCGCATCGGTGCAGCGCAGTCCCAGCATGACGGCAGACGTCACCTTGGCGGCACCCGTGGAGTTTGTGGCGCCCACGCGGGCGGTCACGGTGCAGGGGGCGTTCATACTGCGGGCAAATCCGACCGCCGCCCAGCGGTCGGCAGGGACAGTCAGTCCCTGCTCGCCCGCTGTCATGTCCCCGCTCTGCGAGAAGCGCAGATTGGCATCGGCGCGCAGGGCGTTCAGGCTGGCTCCCGCGAAATTATACTGCATATCATACCCGGCGGATTCCCCGCGCAGGATGGGCGTCAGATCGGCAGGCTCCCCTGCGGGAACCCGGATATGCGCCGGCTCCGTTTCGGTATCCGTTTCGGCGGGGGCGGAAGCGGTTCCGGTCTCCCTCGCCTGCCCGGGTGTCTGTTTCCGGAAGAGTCTCCGAGGCGCTGTCCGGATCTGTCGCGGCAGAAGACGTGGTCGCAGCCTCGCCGGTTCCGGTCGCGGGAGCGAAAAACGGTATCATCCCCCCGCCCGTTCCGGACTCGTCTGTCCCCGACGGTTTTCCCTTTACAGGCGGCGATACAGCTGGCGAGCAGAAGCAGGGCGAGTGCGGCGGCAATCCTCTTTTTCATGACGGCAGATCCTCCTCAGAACAGGGTGCATCCGGACGGACGCTGTTTCCGGTTGCGTTTTTGTACTATTTTGTACCATTATACCTATTATACCCGTTCTGTCGGATTTTGTCAAGGAGTATTTTAAGGCATTACCGCGCAATCCACGCATGGCACACTTGCTTGCGTCTTTTCCGTCATACTTCACAAAAATCCTTGTCAGTAGCTCTACTACAGCCTGCGAATTTTTGTATTGTCTGACGAAAAATCCGACTGCGCAATTGTACCATCGGAATTGCGCGGCAATGCCTTAACAAACGGCGAAGGGGCTTCGCCTCTTGCATCCCCGGTCGGACGGGACACGGCACAGGTTTTCTGCAATAATTCACAAATATCCAGTCGCTTTTTTGTACACCTGCACAAATCCGGCGTTTTTGAAAAAATACCTTGACATACGCCGCCGCTTGTGCTATAATAATCAGGTCACAAGGAAGCGTAGCTCAGCTGGTTAGAGCGCACGGTTCACATCCGTGAGGTCAAGGGTTCGAGTCCCCTCGTTTCCACCAATACGAAATCCGAGTCTTTGCCGGACGGCAGAGGCTCGGATTTTTTCGCACCCGTCTCACTTCCCCGAAAAGAACGCGGAACCCCCTGCACATCCCGAAGCGGGATTGTGCAGGGGGTTCCCGTATGCCGGCGCCTGCCGGGCACCGGATTTTCCCGTTACTCCAGCCGCAGCGAATCCGCCGTGAGAAACTCATGTGCGGAAACCATGGAGCCGGTCGGCACAAGGGCGGTGGCACCGCAACGGCGGCAGGTCACGCGGATCCCCTCCGGCGTGATCTCTGCCTCATAGCGATCCTCGCTGTCGCAGGTATCGCGATCGGACGGCGCATCACCCGGCTGGGCGGCATCCTCCGACAAATCGTCGGCGGGGCGCTCCTGTCGGTCGGGACAGCGGCAGTACAGCTTCCCCTCCGCCTCCAGCTCCCGGATGACATACAGCACGACCTCGCGCACCTGCGGGTCGCCGAGGTCGCGCTCGTCACCGTGCAGTGCCGAGAAATCCGCAATGCCGTTCTGCTCCAGCATATCCAGCAGCTCCAGCTCGGTGCGCGCCAGCTCCGCCTTGACCCGGTTGATTTCCCCGGTAAAGCAGATATTCACGTCCGAATACGGGCACGGCAGAGTGAACAGATCGTCCGAGAAGAAAACCGCATCGCGCAGGGTAAAGGTGTGCGGCTTGGGGCAAAGCAGGCAGGGCACCGTCAACCGGACAGTGCCGTCCGCGGCGCTCTCCCGCTGCCGCACGATCTGCATCTCGCTCTTTCCGCAGGGGCATTTCAGTTTGACCATGTCGGCAGACAGTCCGAACAGCCCCACGGCACTCATCACGCCGGAGCCGCAGAAGGGGCAGCGATACGCAACGGTGGTGTGTTTTTCTTTCAGAACCATACAGGCAAATCCATCCTTTCGGCAAAAGGGCGCCCCGGCACACGCAGCGTGCGCCGGACGGCGCAGTGGCTTCCCCGCTTATCCTATGCCGTCCGGCGGCGGCAGGTGAGGAATAGGGGGAAGCAGGAAGGGGGAAGCGGCACACCGATGCGTGTTCCGCTCCCCCACAGTATAGCGAACTTTTGTCCGACCGTGCCTTATGCGGCAGTCCCTCTCTCCGCGGGATCTGTCGCGGTCTCGGTCCCGGTCACGCTCTCACCTTCGGAAACAGCCTCCGTAGCGGTCTCGGAAGCAGGCTCCGTTGCGGCAGAAGTGCCGCCGGTGACAGTCGTCGCCGCGCCGGTGGTCTCGGCGGCGGTCGCCTGCTCGTAATCCATGGTCAGGTGGCAGGATTCCTTCATCCCGTTGTACCATGTCTGGAGGCGCTCACCGGCAACCGAGCTCTTGGCGGAAATCAGCCAGTTCTCCTCGTTCACGCCGAGGAACAGGACAGCATACGACTTGGTAACCTTGGTGTCGGTGCCGGTCGTGACCGTCACCTTATCAAAGTCGCCCTCCTTGCGGTCGTCGCTGAAGAACCACTTCTCGACGGCTTCCTTGCCGGACAGTGCGCTCTTGGAAATGGAGGACTGCTCGGACGCGCCCAGCACGTCGGTAAAGACCTTGACGCGGTCGTCCTGCGATGCCGCCTTCTCGACCAGCTCGTACTTCTCAACGCCGGTGCGCTTCACCTTATCCGTGGCGCTGATGCTGCTGTCGGTATCGTCGGTCAGCTCCACATAGAAGCCCTTGCGGGTCTTCTCGGTGTCGATCTGCATGATATCCTCACCCTTGGCGATCAGGTACCAGTAGCAGTGCTTGGTGGTCGTCTCCTTGCCGTCTTTTCCGGTGGACTTGGTCTCGGTGGTGATGACCGTATGGTCGCCGCTCTTACGTCCGGCGTCGAACAGCCACTTCTGGGCATCGGTCGCGGAGGAGGCGGTGGGGTCGGCGTAGTACGACTTGCCGCTCTCGTTGACCTTGGCAAGCTCCTTCTGGATATCGGTATTCAGCGCGGTCGCCAGATTGTAGCCGGCAGTCTTGTACTTGTCCTCGTCGGTCTTTTCCTCGGACGGCTTGACACCGAACGCAGGCTCCTTGTGACCCTCGTCGCCGTGCCCTTCATCCAGGCTGTCCCAGTGCAGGATGGTCGCCAGCACGTCCTTCTTGGTCTGATCCTTGTCCGCGTCGGTAATTCCCTTGTCGGTAAAGACAGACTTGTACTTCTCGTTGTAGCTGCTGTCAAACATCTTGTTGACGATCAGCTTCTTGAGCTCCTCAACGGAGGTGACCTTCTCGGCGTCTTCCTTCCAGTCGGTGTTCTTGAGCGTGTAGGACGTGTATTTGGTGAAGTAGAAGCTGGACTTGTTATCCTCGCGGTACTTCTTCGCGTCCTCCTCGGTGACGGCGTTCTTCAGCTCCTCCACCTTCTGCTCGTAGTACTTGTTGGCAAGCATGGTCATCTCAATGACATCCTGCACGTCGCCCTTGCTGACGCCCTCGCCCATGCACGCCTTGATGTAGGCGGACAGCGTCTGCCCGTTGGAGTCGGCGCCGCTCCGCAGCGTCTCCATGTTGATATAGGCAATGTTCTTGAGTGCGTCCTCGTCGTTGCGCTCCTCCTTGCTGAGCGAAACGCCGGCGGCGCGGGCACCCTCGCAGTAGATGAGCAGGTTCTCCGCCTGGCTGTAAGCGAGCGAATCAAAGTTATACTTGTTCATATGCGCCGAAGCATAGCCGCTCGGGTTGTTCTTGTAAGCCGAGAGATCACCGAAGTAATCGGTGTAATAGCCGCTCAGCCCGTAGGAGTAGTACATACAGTTGTAGTACAGGCTCTGGTAAATATTCTGCTCCTGCTGATACTTCAGGACCTTGATCTGGTTCTTGCTCAGGGAGTAATTATCGGTTTTGGCGGCGGTGCTCATGCGTCCGATGATGCCGAAGCTGTTGATGACGCTGTACACCAGGATGAGCGCGGCAACTGCCAGCAGAACGATCAGCAGAACCGTTGTCGGGGAACTTTTTGTCTTGTTGTTTTTCGCGGCGGTCTGATTCATGAGTGAGAAGTCCTCTCTTTCTGTCCGCACGGCGCAAAGAGGGGGATCCCTTTCTGCGGAGGCGGGTGTTTGCGCTGTCCGCCCCACAGGGACAGACAGCGGATAATGCTCCTATTATACCTTGCGTTCGTGTTGTTTTTATGAATGAGTCGTGAATTGGTATAAAATTTTGCACCGTTCTGCCGGATATTCTGCCCGGCAGGGGGCTACGTCACGGAAAAAGTCCGTTTGGGACACCGGCACAGGGGCGCCGATCCGGCTCAGACATCCATCACGATGGGCAGGATCATGGGCTTGCGCTTGGTCCGGGTGTACAGGAAGCGGGTGATATCGTCCTTGATGCGGTTCTTGATCTCGTACCAGTCGCACCCGTGACGGTCGATGCAGCTGTTGATGGCGGCGGCGGCGATGCGGCGCACCTCCTCCATCAGATCCTCCGACTCCCGCACGTACACGAAGCCGCGCGAGACAGTATCGGGACCCGACACCAGCTGTCCGGCGTTCTCGTCCACCGTGGCGACCACGACAATCAGCCCGTCCTGCGACAGGTGCTTGCGGTCGCGCAGGACAATGTTGCCGACGTCGCCCACGCCGTACCCGTCCACCAGCACGATGCCGGCAGGCACGGTGCCGCCCCATTTCGCGCCCGCCTCATCGATCTCCAGCACCTTACCGATGTCGGAGATGAAGATATGGTCGGAGGGAATGCCCATGGACAGCCCCAGCTCGCGGTTGGCGGCAAGGTGCTTGCACTCGCCGTGGACAGGCATGAGGTAGCGCGGGTGCACCAGCCCCCTGCATGAGCTTCAGCTCCTCCTGGCAGGCGTGACCCGACACGTGCACCTCGACAGAGGAATCGTTGATGACCTGCACGTCCATCTTGGCAAGCTCATTGATGATGCGTCCGACCAGCTTCTCGTTGCCGGGAATGGCGGAGGCGGACAGCACGACCAGGTCGGAGGGACCCAGCGTGACCTGATTATGATCCCCGAACGCCATGCGGTAGAGTGCCGACATCGGCTCGCCCTGACTGCCCGTGGTGATAAGCGTCAGCTGATCCGGGCGGTACTGGCGGATCTCGGAAATGTCGATCAGCACGCCAGCCGGCACCTTCATGTAGCCCAGCTCCACGGCGGCGGCAACGATATTGATCATGCTCCGCCCCGTGACGGCGACCTTGCGCCCGTGGCGGGCGCTGATGTCAATGATCTGCTGGACGCGGTGGACATTGGAGGAGAAGGTGGCAATGACGATGCGCTTCTCCGGGTTCATGGTGAAGATCATCTCCAGCGACTTGCCCACCTTCTTCTCGGAGGGGGTAAAGCCCGGGCGCTCGGCGTTGGTGGATTCGCACATCAGCATCAGCACGCCGTCCCGTCCCAGCTCGCCCAGCCGGGTGATGTTCATCATGTCGCCGTCGATCGGCGTCAGATCCAGCTTGAAGTCGCCGGTGTGCACCAGCATTCCCAGCGGGGTATTGATGGCAAGCGCGCAGGCGTCCGCAATGGAGTGGTTGACGTGGATGAATTCCACGGTGAAGGACGCCCCCAGCCGGATAACGTCTCCCGCCTTGACACAGCGCAGATCCGCCTTCCACGGCAGGGTGTGCTCCTGCAGTTTGTTTTCGATGATGCCCAGCGTCAGCCGGGTGCCGTAGATCGGCACTGACAGCTTCTGCAGGATGTAGGGGATCGCACCGATGTGATCCTCGTGACCGTGCGTCAGCACGATGCCCCGGACGCGGTCGCGGTTGTTCTCCAGATAAGTGATGTCCGGAA
Organism: Oscillospiraceae bacterium; assembly: GCA_022009675.1. Classification (GTDB taxonomy): domain Bacteria; phylum Bacillota; class Clostridia; order Oscillospirales; family CAG-272; genus CAMEON01. The sequence continues at coordinate 670,933 of CP091718.1, forward strand.
TGACCAGGTCGATGCCGGGCATTTCGTCCTCATCCGGGAATCCGATGCCGCAGTCCACCACCAGGATGTCATTGCCGTACTCGATGACGGTCATGTTCTTTCCGATCTCGTTCAGACCACCCAGCGGAATGATGCGCAGCTTTGCCTTGGGGATGTAGGCAAGCTCGCCGCCCATGCGCCGCACGTGCAGGGTACTGCCCTCATGCCGCAGAATCTCGGCATCCCGGACGATGGAATCCGCAGAGCTGACCACCATCGGGACATTGCGCCGTCCGCGCCCGCCGGAGCGGGGCTTGCGGGACTTATCCGCCGCCGGTGCGGCATTCTGCGCCCCTCTTGCGTTCGGCACAGTCTGTGCCGCGCTCTGCGTGCTCTGCGCGCTCTGCGCGCTCTGCGCGCTCTGCGCATCGGATGCCGGCTTCTGCGCGGCGGGCTTGCGTCCGCGGCACGCGAGTGCCTTGGCGGGTGCCGCGGCGGGCTGCTTGACTGCGTCTGTCCCGGTCGCCTCGGCGGCAGGCTTGCTCTGTGCGCTGGACTTGCCGGTTCCCTTGGGGCGTCCCGGACGGCGACCTGGCTGACGGCCGGGCTGGCGCCCGGGCTTTTTCCCGGCGGATGCGTCCGCGTCGGGTGCAGGGGCGGCAGAGGGAGCGTCGGCTGCCGGCGCATCGGCGACCGGCGCGGTCTGCTCGTTCAGGCGGATCTCGGGCGAGCCGAGAATGTCACGGGAGCCGCTCCACAGTCCGTCGGACTGCTCCTGTGCCGGACGGCGGGCGGGACGGCGGCGTGGATTGGGGCGGCGACGGGACTTTTCCGGCTTTGCGGCGGCGTCCGGTGCGGCTGTCCCCTCCGGGGCGTTCCGGTCAGGCGTATTGTTATTGGTATTCTGATCCATACTGTTTCCTTTCCTGTGGAGGTGCCGAATTCATGAGCACCTCTGAATATTCAGCAGGCGGCGCGTATCGTGGGCGCCGCCGGAAGCCGGGTGCGCAAGCAGCACGCCCGGCGGGCATTTATCTTCCGGTGACGGGAGAAAACGCCGAAACGGCGCAGACGCCAGCGGCATCTGCACCCTTGCCGGCGCGGTACGGGGAAAACCCTTTTCCGGACACGGCAAAACAAGACCCTTCCGGTGCCAGTCTGTACACCGGGGAGAGCCTTGGGAGATCGGTCGCCTGCCCCGTCACGCAGCGTGCGGGAGCGGCAGGAACCCCTCTCTCTGTATGTTATGCTTTGGCGGGGCGCGTGCCCCCGAGTGACAGCGCGGAGTGGGCGGGGGACAGCGCGGGGAGTGGTTCCCGCACCGTCGTGCCGAACCCCTTTACGACCCGGGTCCGGCTGCTGCCGCCTGTGCCTGACGCTGCCGTTCCGGCTCCGGCGGAACCGGGAACCCTTCCCCGGCGACAAACTCCGGCGGTACAGAACCGCCCCGCGAAGCCGTATCCGAACACAAACATCGCCTTATTATACACCCGCCGCGCCGTTCTGTCAACAGGCAGTTTCGAGCGCATCCCGAAACGGCGGAAAGTTTGTGCAATCCGGCGATGCGCCGTCCCGATCCTGCGTGCAATTCGGGCATTTTTTGGCGGCTGCTTACGGCAGCAGATGCAGCAGGCTGACCGCTCCGCCCCCGCACAGCACCCCGAGCAGGAACCACAGTCCCCGGACGATGCCCTGCCGCCGCAGGAACGGCAGGTGCCGTCCGGCAGGTTGTCTGTGCGCGGCGGTGTTCCCTGCCCCTGCGATGCGCTCGTCTCCGTCGGCGGGGGCTGTGCCGGTATCCGTGCCCCCTGCCGGTGCCGCGGCGGCGAGACTGCGCTCGATGATGCGGTTCGCCTCCCACAGCATATCCTCCTTGCACGCCGGACGTCCCGTGCGCGGCTTGCGCACGACAAAGTACGCCTCCTCAAAGAGCCGGCTGTCATGCGTCCGGATCACGATCATCTGTTTCTGCGCGCCTCTGAGCATACTCTACCTCCTGTGCCGTGCTTTGTAACACAGTATGCGCCGTGCGGTGCTGTGTTAAACAGAAACCGGCAGCGGCGGAAAGTTTTTGCGTTTTTTCCGGCGGCGGAGTGTACGGCTGGCGGAAACCGGCAGACAAAAGAGGACTGCCGCGCGCAATGCGAGGCAGTCCTCCGGAGAGGTTCACGGGAAAATCAGGCCTGAGCCGCGTCCTTCTTGTAGCCGATGTTCTTGGGCTTGGAGGCGTCGAAGGTCAGGTTGCAGATGGAAGCCACGAGCTGGTAGATTCCGACGGTCACGATTGTAAGCAGGATGTAGCAGCCGGTGCGGGATGTCCAACCCTCTGCCTTCAGGGAAGAGTGGTTGATGATGAGACTTCCGATCCATCCGAGGAAGAAAGTCAGGAGGAAGCGTGCGAGATTCTTGTTTTCCATTGGGTTAACTCTCCTTTACTGTATTGTCCGATCAGTATAGCACGATTTCACCAGCTTGTCAACATATTTTCGGGAAAATGTCACATTTTCCGCAAGAAATTATTACTGTGGTGGGGAGATGTGCCGCGCCGTTGCCGGCTCGTACCTGCCGTTGGGGCACCCGGCGGGGGCGTGCCCGGCTGGTCGCCGGCTGACCGTGCCATTCCGGAATCCACCGGGGGCTTGCCTTTTTGGTTACCCGCCGCCCTTGACTTTAGTTTTGATTTTGCCCCCATCCCCGACCCCCTTCCCCTCCGGGGAAGGGGAGACCAAGTTATTTCATGCAAGGGGCTCCGCCCCTTGCATCCCCGAGGGCTGAACCCGGGCGGCACTGGAGAAGGGGGCAAACCACGCGCCCGGCGGGTGGCTTGCATTCTTTGTCGCCTGTCTGCCCTGACTTTAGTTTGCTTTTTGCCCCCATCCCCCAGCCCCCTTCCCCGGCGAAGGGGGAGACTATAAGTTTATTTTTGCCGAGTATCGCCCCCGGCACCCTGCATTTAACCGCTTGCGACACGTACAGTTCCTGCCATGCAGGTGCCCCGGGGCTGAACCCACGGGTTGTCGCAAAAACCGATAGAACCGCCTTTCTATTGGCAGTGCCGGCAGCCAAGGAGAGGGGGACCGGGGAGAGGAACTTCGGCGTTTGAGATGGTCCTCTCCCCGGGGCAGGGCGAACAAGTGCCGCGGGGGCACGGCGGATGTTGAAAAAAATCAAAAAAAGATGGGAAAATGATGGAAGCAAAGGGTGGGAAGTGCTGAAAATGCGGGATTCGGAATCCCATGAAAAACAAAAAATCCCGTTCGCCGTATTGCCGCCGCGCACATGAGAAGCGACGAAACGGGAAACGATAAGAAAGCGAGCATCGGCAGATCGCCGTCGGCTACGGCGGGCGGGGCGACCGATGCTGCGCAGAACATCCATTCTTTCGGAAAGGCACGGAATATGATAAAAAAATATGTAGGAAAACGCCCCGCGGCGGCGCTCTCCGTCTGGCTGCTGCTGCTCTGTCTGCTGGCGGCACTGGCGGTGGTGCCGGCGGGGGCAACCGATACGACGGCGGGGACGGCACGGGTATCCGGCAACCCTGCCGAAGTGCTGGTGGGCGGAATGCCCTTCGGCGCGAAATTCTACACCGAGGGCGTGCTGGTGGTCGGCTTTTGCGACGTAACGCGCGCCGACGGAAAAACCTGCAACCCGGCGCGGGAGGCAGGACTGCATCCGCGTGATGTCATCACGCACCTCGGCGGAAAGCCGCTGGCTGACGCCGCCGAGCTGACCGCCGCCGTTGAAAATTCCGCCGGCAGACCGCTCACTCTGACGGTGCGCCGGCCGGACGGCGGCGGGAGCGCCACGGTACAGGTCACCCCGATGCTGTCCAGCGCGGAAAACCGCTATAAGACCGGTATCTGGATCCGCGACAGCGGAGCCGGTATCGGGACAGTCACCTTCATTATTCCCGGCACGCAGGCGTTTGCGGGACTGGGACACGGCATCTGCGACGGCGACACCGGCGACCTCATCCCGATGCAGCGCGGGCAGGTAACGGACGTGACGGTCAGCGGCATTGACCGCGGCATTCCCGGCGAGCCGGGCGCCATCAAAGGCTATTTCAACCCCGGCAAAACCGGCACGCTGGTCGGCAACACGCCCTGCGGTGTATTCGGCATTCTGAGCGTTCTGCCGGGCGAACGGACTACGGTCCCGGTTGCGTCGCGGGGCGAGCTATGCGAGGGGGATGCGACAGTACGCTGTACGCTGGACGACGGAAAAATCGGGGAATACGCTGTCCGGATATCGGCGATCGACAAAAATGCCACCGGCTCCAAATGCTTCACGGTGACTGTGACGGATCCTGTGCTTCTGCAGAAAACCGGCGGCATCGTGCAGGGGATGTCCGGCAGTCCGATCCTGCAGGGCGGCAAGCTGGTCGGTGCCGTAACGCACGTGTTGATCCATGATCCGACCACCGGGTACGGGATCTTTGTGGACAATATGCTGCGGGATATGCCGGATCTCTTGAAATGACGCAGAGAGGATAGTCGGAGCGGCACCGGCATTGCCCGCCGGAAACCGGTTCCTTGGACTTTGCCGGGGCGGCAAGCGACAAAGAATGCAACCCCCCGGCACTTGCTCGACCTGCCCCGGGGGAGAGGACCATCTCAAACGCCGAAGTTCCTCTCCCCCGGTCCCCCTCTCCTTGGCTGCCGGCACTGCCAATAGAAAGGCGGTTCTATCGGTTTTTGCACCGAACTGGCGACACCGAAAAACAAGTCCCCCGCCGAATGCCGGATTGGCAGGTTGATCCAGTGCCGCCCGGGGTCAAGCCCGGGGATGCAAGGGGCGAAGCCCCTTGCATGAAAAAACCTTAGTCTCCCCCTTCCCCGGAGGGGAAGGGGGCGAGGGATAGGGGGCAGAAAAAGCAAACTATAGCAATTCCCCAAATTACAGGCAATATCCATCAGCTTTAAAACCAGCCGACGCAATCTCGTTGACTGACGCACAAAAGCGCACAGGAGACGGTTTCAGGCAAGAGTTCGGCAGTCCGGCACTTCCATTTGCGTAAAAGCGCTTTTACCTTCGATCACAGCACTTCAATCGGATTCGTATCGGGGCTGTACGGCGGCAGATACCGCAGCTCTATGCCTGCGGCGTGATATGTGTTGTTTGTCCTCTTCGTTCAGCAGCTGCTTTCTACCCCGCATTGTGCAGCATTTTTGCCCATTTTTTTCTCATCTCCCTGTGACATATTGTGCCACTTTTTGCTGCAGTTGTCAAGGGTGACTGCTATTTTGGAAGTCGCTATAGTGTATATTTTGTTTTATACTCTTGATTCGCCCCGTAAAATATAGGGCAAACAGGAATATAGCTATAATATCAACAATGCCTGACCAAATAACAACCGTATTGATATAGCCACTTATTAAATCCTTAACAAATAAACACCCAACATACATCAAGTCACCTAAATATACAGCCAAACTAAAAATCGGCAACAGTATGTGATTTCGCTTAATCGATGCCGCACCTATTATAATCAATATAGTCAACATACAACTAATTAAAATATAACCGTACCTTTTTCTGCTATAGCTATAAAGGTTAACTTGATAATTGAGACATTTGCCATTGGAAACATTAAAAGGCAAAAAAATAAAATGCAAGTAAATTACAGGCGGAGATTCCTCCGGACAATAACATCACCCATTGTAGTATTTTTTAATATACATATCCTCTTATCGCCTCCACACAAAATCCCAAAAAGCCCTTCCCCTCATCTCCCTGTGACATATTGTACCACTTTTTGCTGCGGTTGCCAAGGGTGACTGCTATTTTTGGAAGTTGCTATAAAGGCAGGGGCGACAGGCAACCAAGAAGGCAAGCCCCCGCCGGGTGCGTGGTTCGCCCCCTTCCCCAGTGCCGCCCGGGTTCAGCCGCCGGGCACCTGTATGGCAGAGTCTGTACGTGCCGCAAGCGGGCTAATGCCGGGATGCAAGGGGCGAAGCCCCTTGCATGAAATAACTTGGTCTCCCCTTCCCCGGAGGAAGGGGCTGAGGGATGGGGGCGGCAAAAGCAAGCTAAAGGCAGGGGCGGCAGGCGACAAAGAAGGCAAGCCGCCCCGGTGGGTTCCCGAACGGCAAGGTCAGGCAGGCGACAAGCAAGGCAAGCCCCCTGCAAATTCCGGAATGGCGCGGTCACCCGGCGACCAAAAAGGCAAGCCCCCTCCCTGCCGGGCAAAAGACTCCGCCCCACAGCGGCACCCCGTGTGGGGCACCGCCGCAGGGCGGAGAGAATGCGGAGTCAAGCGGATAACAATCCCCCCGAAAACACCGTTATGCTTCAGGCGGGGTAGGCTTACTGCCTCCGGCGGCTTTCCCGCCAACGAACCCGGCAATCAGGGACTTCATGTCCACACCGGTCGCCTCGGTCAAACCCTCAATGATCTGGTTGGAGGAGTTCATAACATCCTTGACCAGCTTGGAGGAGTTGCCGTCACCGTACATGACAATCTTATCCGTCTGGGCAAGCGGCGCGGCAGCGTTCCTGACAACCTCAGGCAGCGCGGTCAGGTACATTTCCAGAACCGACGCCTCGCCCATCTTCTTCTGGGCTTCCGCCTTCTTCTCGATAGCCTCGGCTTCGGCAAGACCGACGGCACGGATACCTTCCGCTTCCTTCATCTTGGCATAGGCAGACGCCTCGGCAAGCGCACGCTGTGCCTCGGCGCGGCGCTCCTGCTCGTACTGCTCGGCTTCCGCCGCCTTCATGCGGGCAAGTGCCGCCTGCTCCTCCCTCGTAACGCCGCGCCTCGGATTCCCTTCTGGCGGCGTACAAGATCGGCTTCCCGCCTTCTTTTTCCGCCTCGTAATTCAGCGCGTCCGCCTTCTTCTTGATGTCGGCGTCCAGCTTCTTTTCCTGCAGTGCGATTTCCTTTTCGGCAAGCTCGGCTTCCTTCTCGCGGCGGGCGATGTCCGCGTTGGCAGACGTGACCTCGATGGTCTTACGCTGCTCTTCCTTCTGGATCTCGTATGCCGCATCGGCTTCCGCCCGCTTGACGTCGGAGTCCTTCTTCAGCTCCGCCTCCCGGATGGACAGGGAGGTGTTCTGCTCGGCGATGCGCTGATGGGCAGCCACGGCGATTTTGTTCGCTTCCTCCTTGGCGTTTGCCTCGGCGATGGCGATGTCACGCGCAGCCTCCGCCTTGGCGATCTGCGCCGCCTTGCGGATCTGCTCGACGTTGTCGATACCCATATTTTCGATGGTACCGGCGGCGTCGCGGAAGTTCTGGATATTGAAGTTGACGACCTCGATTCCGAGCTTCTGCATATCGGGCACGACGTTTTCGGTGATTTTCTTTGCCACGCCCTGGCGATCCTGGACCATTTCCTTCAGCCCGACCGAGCCGACGATTTCACGCATATTGCCCTCCAGCACCTGCGTTACGAGGAAGATCAGCTGTTTTTTTGTCCATGCCGAGCAGCGCCTCGGCAGCCTTTTTCCAGCAGTTCCGGGTTGGAGGATATCTTGATGTTGGCAACGCCGTCCACGGTCACGTTGATGAACTCGTTGGTCGGAACCGCCTCGCTGGTCTTGACATCCACCTGCATGACGTCCAGGGACAGCTTATCTATCCGCTCGATGAGCGGCATACGGAATCCCGCACGTCCGATGAGTATCTTTTTCTTCTTGCGCAGACCGGACACGATGTATGCCTTATTGGGCGGTGCCTTGACATACCCGCAAGCCATATACAGGAGCAGGAATACAGCGATACCGATGATGCACCAAATGAGTGTCGGGGACACGGAGACAGCACTTAGGATGATCTGTGGCATTGGGAGCATAGGGATGTACCTCCTTGAAAGATTATGGGGCGTTTCGCCGCGGCTCTTCGGCGGTATTTGAATTATAACACACAGTCACATGATTGTCAATACAAATCCTGATTTTTTTACAAATTGTTCAAATCTTGTGTCAGGTGGCGGGATCCGAGTCCATACTCCCGCCTTTCTCATTATAATTATACATGAAGGCGGGAAGCCTGTCAAGAGTGAAACGGGTTTCTTTTTGGGGTGAGGGGGTGTTTTTTCGTTGCCGGCTCGACCTGCCGTTGCTGTATCCGATGCGGGGCTTGCTCGACTGGTCGCCGGCTGACCTTGCCGCTGTGGTGTCCGCAGGGGGCTTGCCTTCTTTGTCGCCTGCTGCCCCTGCCTTTAGCTTGCTGTTGCCCCCATCCCCCGACCCCTTCCCAGCGGGAAGGGGGAGACTAAAAGTTTATTTCGCCGGGGGCTACCGCCCCCGGCACCCCGGCATTAAACCGTCTACGACACTCACAGCTCCTGCCACACAGGCACCCTTTACGGGGTAGCGGGCTTTTTCAACCCGGATTCCCGTCGCCCCGGTGTGTGCTATCGCTCTATTCAACTCAACGCCGAAAGAACTGGTTTTTCCACAAGCAAAGCCAGTGCCGCGTCCCCATCCAGCTCGGGGATGCAAGGGGCGAAGCCCCTTGCATAAAATAACCTTGGTCTCCCCCTTCCCGCTGGGAAGAGCTCTGCGAGCGCGGGGCGGGGGATGGGGGCGATAAAGCAAGCCAAAGGCAGGGGTGGCAGGCAACAAAGAAGGCAAGCCACCCGCCGGGTACAGCGGCGGCAAGGTCTGTAAGTGCCGCAGGCGGTTCAGTGCAGGGGTGCCGGGGCTTCGCCCCCGGCAAAATATCTTAGAGTCTCCCCCTTCCCCGGAGAGAGCGCTCTGCGAGCGCGGGTCAGGGGGATGGGGGCAGTAAAGCAAGCTAAAGGCAGGGGTAGCGGGCGACAAAGAAGGCAAGCCCCCGCCGGGTACAGCGGCGGTAAGGTCAGCCGGCTCCGCAAGGGGCAAGCCCCCCGCCGGGTGCGGGATTACGCCACCCCGTCCCAGTGCCGCCCGGGTTCAGCCGCAGGGCTCCTGTACGGCGAGGTCTCGTAAAGTGCCGCAGGCGGTTCAGTGCAGGGGTGCCGGGGCGGTATCCCCCGGCGAAATAAACTTTTAGTCTCCCCCTTCCCCGGAAGAGCGCTCTGCGAGCGCGGTCGGGGGATGGGGGCAATAAAGCAAGCCAAAGGCAGGGGCAGCAGGCGACAAAGAAGGCAAGCCACCCGGCGGGTACAGCGGCGGCAAGGTCAACCGGCACCGCAAGGGGCAAGCCCCGCAGGGTGCGTGGTTCGCCCCCTTCCCCAGTGCCGCCCGGATTCAAGCCCGGGGATGCAAGGGGCGAAGCCCCTTGCATGAAATAACTCTTAGTCTCCCCCTTCCCGCCGGGAAGGGGTCGGGAGGGATGGGGGCAACAAAAGCAAGCTAAAGGCAGGGGCGGCAGGCGACACAGAAGGCAAGCCACCCGCCGGGTACAGCGGAGGCATGGTCAGCCGGCACCGCAGAGGCAAGCCCCGCCGGGTACGTGCTTCCTCCTCCGCCCCGCCCCACGAAAAAAAAAAAAATCTATTGCCGCAGGAAAATTGCCCGAACCCCTTGCGCTTTGCCGCCCAATATGCTATACTGGACACAGCGGCATCCGCAGGAACGCCGTATATACATACAGAGGAAAGGACGTACTCACCAATGACTACCGAAACCTTCATGCTGTCCCCCCAATACCCGGACTGCACCGTAGTCTCTTATATACACGCTCCCTCGGCGGAGCTGAATATCCCGGTTCGCCGCGCCATCATCGTTTGCCCGGGCGGCGGCTACCAGTTCCTCTCCGACCGCGAGGCGGAGCCGGTCGCGCTGCAATACTTCGCCGCCGGACTGAACGTGTTTATTCTCAATTACTCCATTCAGGACAAGGCACATGACAGCGCCCCGCTGATCGAGGCGGCGCTGGCTGTCCGCCACGTCCGCGAGAATGCGGAGAAGTACCATATCGACCCGCGTTACGTGTTCATCACCGGGTTCTCCGCCGGCGGGCACGTTGCCGCCTGCTGCGGAACCATGTGGAAGGATGCCGCCGTGCTTGCCGCCATGGGCGATGCTCCCTACGGTATCTGGAAGCCGACCGCCACCGTGCTCTGCTACCCGGTCATCACCGCCACCATGTTCACGCATTACGGTTCTATTGATACCATCAGCAACGGGCACGCGAAGGACGGGGAGACGATCGAACACTGGTCCGTGGAGAAGCACGTGGATGCCGACACCGCCCCCGCCTTTATCTGGCACACCTTTGACGATGCCGCCGTGCCGATCCAGAACACCCTGCTGTATGCGAACGCGCTTGCCGCCGCCGGCGTGCCGTTTGAGTACCATGTCTACCCGTCCGGCGTGCACGGACTGTCGCTTGCCAACCGGGAGACCTGGGTCGGGCAGGCACAACTGGATGTTCCCGCTATCGCCGGATGGATACACGAGGCAATCCGCTACGTCCTGGAGTTTGAGGCACGCGGGGAAGGGAGCCGCGCGTGACTTACCTGCCGCTCCGACAGGTGCATCTGGACTTCCATACCGGCGACGATATGCCGGATGTCGGCAGCCGTTTTTTTCCGAGCAGGACTTCCGGCAGGCACTGACCGTGGGGCATATCTCCTCCGTCACGCTGTTCGCAAAATGCCATCACGGGTGGGCATACTACCCCTCTGCCGTGGTGCCGCCGCATCCCACCATGACTGCCGACCTGCTCGGTCGCCAGCTTGCCGTGTGCCGGGAGATGGGCGTGCGTGCGCAGGTGTACATTTCCGCCGGCTTCGACGAGCATATGGCGGTCACGCACCCGGAGTACCGGAACGTGCTGGTCGGCGGGGACAATACCCTGCTGGGTGCGCATTTCCATCAGCTGTGCCTCAATAATGACGGGTATCTGGAATACCTCTGCGCACAGGTCGCGGAGGTCATAACGCTGTACGGCGACAGAATCGGCGGTATTTTCACCGACATCTGCACGCCGACGCCCTGCGTATGCCCTGCCTGCATCCGCTCCATGCTGGCGGCAGGACTGAATCCGGAAAATCCCGCCGATGTCCGGCGGCACGCCCGCGCGGTGTACAGCAAGTTCACCGACGCGGTCAACCGCACGGTCGCGACGCAGGATCCCGCCATGCCGGTGTTCCACAACTGCGGCGATCTGCCCCGCAATGACCGCGCATGGGTGTTTGCCAACACCGCCCATCTGGAGCTGGAATCGCTCCCGACCGGCGGCTGGGGCTACGATCACTTCCCGCTTTCGGCGGCGTACTGCCGCGTGCTGGGGCGGGAATTTATCGGCATGACCGGAAAATTCCACACGACATGGGGCGAGTTCGGCGGCTACAAGCACCCGAACGCCCTGCGCTACGAGACGGGGCTGTCGCTGGCGATGGGCGGGGGCTGCTCAATCGGGGATCAGCTGCATCCGCTGGGAATGTTTGACCCCGCCACCTATCGGCTGATCGGCTCGGCGTATGCCGAGGTCGAGCGGCGCGAGCCGTGGTGCTTCGGTGCGCGCGCGGTCGCGGATATAGCGCTTTTCACCGCCTACACCGAGGAGAACCGGCATATCTGCCCCGACATCGGCGCCAACCGCATCCTGCTGGAGGGCAAGTACCTGTACAATATCATCGACCGCGACTGTGATTTTTCCGCTTACAAGCTGATTGTGTTCCCCGACACGGTGCGCTTTGACGGCGACCTTGCCGCGCGGGTGCGGGAGTACCTTGCGGGCGGCGGGCGTGTCCTGCTGTCCGGCGAGAGCGGGCGCATGACGGATTCCGATGCCTTCTTTGCCGATTTCGGCGTGACGGATGACGGGGAGAACCCGCACGATTCCACGTATCTCTGCCCCACCTATGACATGAAGGGCAACGGGCGGGCGGCGTACCTGATGTACCGCCGCGGGCGTTCCCTCCGCATCGGCGGCGGGGGTGCGCGTGCTGGCGGAGATGCAGGATTCCTACTTCAACCGCTCCTTCCGGCACTTCTGCTCGCATTTCTACACGCCCAACGATCCGGACAGCCACCGCCCCGGCTGTGTTCTGTCGGCGGACGGGCGTGTCGGCTGTATTGCCTGGTATGTGTTTGACGAGTACCGCGCAAACGGGGCATATCACCAGAAGCAGATCGTGTGCGATATGCTGGACGCCCTGCTGGGCGATGCCAAAACGCTGGAGACCGACCTGCCGTCCAACGGCGTGACCACGCTCCTGTATCAGGAAGCCGAACATCGCTACGTCCAGCATCTTCTGTACGCCGTGACCAAACAGCGCGGGCGCGCTGAGGTCATTGAGGACGCAATCCCCCTGCGTGATGTCGCCGTCACGCTGCGCCTGCCCTGCGGCGTCACGCCGCGCCGTGTCATGCTCGTGCCGGACTGCACCGCGCTCCCCTTTACCTGCTCGGACGGCTGCCTCCGCTACACCGTCCCGGAATTCACCCTGCACGGCATGGTGGCAATCGAGGTGTGACGGCAGAGAGACGGGGAAACGGGGAAACGGGGAAGTGAGGGAACGCCGGGGGACTCTTGAAAGAGTCCCCCGGACCCCTCAGAACTTTTTCCCGACATTATTTCAGGCTGAAACCAATGCCGCCCGGGGGCAGTCCCCGGCACAGTTTTTTGCGACGAATGCCGGATGTGATTCCGCCGATTCGCCGTGCGATAAACTTTCAGGGGTACCCATAAAAAAACAGGATCTGTGAAAACCGGAAAGGAGACACACTATGAACAAAACGATGCATCTTATCAGCAATGCACACCTTGACCCCATCTGGCAATGGGAATGGGAGGAGGGCTGTGCCTCGGCAGTCGCCACCTTCCGGTGCGCGGCGCGTTTCTGCCGGGAGTTTGACAACTACATCTTCTGCCATAACGAAGCACTCATATACCGCTGGGTTGAGGAGTATGATCCCGCCCTGTTCCGGGAGATCCGGGAACTGGTGCGGCTGGGCAAGTGGCATATCATGGGCGGCTGGCACGTCCAGCCCGACTGCAATATGCCCAGCGGCGAGGCGTTCGTCCGCCAGATCACCGAGGGGCGGCGCTACTTCCGGGAGAAGTTCGGCGTCGAACCCACAACCGCCATCAACTTCGACCCGTTCGGTCATACGCGGGGACTGGTGCAGATACTTGCCGGCACGGGGTACGACAGCTATATATTCTGCCGCCCGCACGAGGGGCTCTGCCACCTGCCGGCTGAGACGTTCCGCTGGGTCGGCTATGACGGCTCGTCTGTCATCGCGCAGCGCTCACAGACCGGGTACAGCACGGCGCTGGGGAATGCCATGAAAAAGATCCGCCCCACGACCGAGGCACTGACGGATGCCGCGCCGCTCGGCTTCTGCCTGTGGGGCGTGGGCAACCACGGCGGCGGTCCCTCGCGGGAGGATATCCGCGCCATCAACGCCTTCATGGAGGAGGCAAAGGCGGAGGGCGTCACGGTGCTGCACTCCACGCCGGAGGCATACTTCGCGGACGTCCGGGCGGAAGCGGCGGCGGGGACGCGCGTCCTGCCGGAGCATCACGGCGACCTGACCGCATGGGCGCAGGGCTGCTATACCAGCCAGGTGCTGATTAAGCAGAAGTACCGCCAGACCGAGAACAGCCTGTTCTCCGCCGAAAAAGCGGTGTCCCATGCCGTGCTGCTGGGGCTGATGGAATACCCGGAGAAGGAGTTCGGCGAGGCACTGTACGACCTGCTGACCGTCCAGTTCCACGACGTCCTGCCCGGAACCTCCATCCAGCCCGCCGAGGAAGGCGCTATCCGGATGCTGGATCACGCGCTGGAGCTGCTCTCCCGCGTGCGGATGCGTGCCTTCATGGCACTTTCCGCCGGACAGGAGGAGGCGGCGCCGGGCGAGATTCCCGTGCTGGTCTACAACCCGCACCCGTGGCCTGTGGAAACCGACCTCACCTGCGAGTTCATGCTGGCGGATCAGAACTGGAGCGGCAGTTTCATGATGCCCGTTGCGTACCGCGGCAGGCAGAAGCTGCCGTCGCAGTGCGAGAAGGAGTATTCCAACCTGCCGCTGGACTGGCGCAAGCGCATCGTGTTCCGCGCAACGCTGGCGCCCATGTCCATGAACCGCTTTGACTGCAAGCTGATTGCGCTGGATAAGAAGCCGGTTCCGGATGCCGCTGCCTATGCGGCGGTCGGGGAGGACGGTACCGCGCGGTACTGCGCGTGACAACCCCGATCATGACCGTTGACATCGGATGCACGACCGGACTGGTGGAGCGCTGGTGTGTCCGGGGGGTGGATTTCCTCGGCTCCGGCGCCTGCGCGCTGGACGTCATGCGCGATGCGAACGATTCGTGGGGTATGCTTTTCACGTCGTGGCATGACAGACTGGGCAGCTTCACGCTGCTGTCCGATGAGGAAGGCTCCCGCTTCTCGGATCTGGACACCGTGATCCCGTCCGTCCGCGTCATTGAGGACGGGGAGTTGCGGGTCGTGATCGAGGCGGTGTTCGGCTACGAAGGCTCCGGCGCAACGGTGCGCTACGCCATTTCCCGCGTCGCGCCGCAGATTGATCTGGACATCCGCATTGTCAATCAGACCAAGCGTCGCCTGATCAAGCTGCGTTTGCCGCAGGCGTTGCCCGATCCGGTTCCGGTTGTGGAGACCGCGTTCGGCGAGGAGCCGATGCACGGGGAGGGGCGCGAGGAGATCGGGCAGAAGTTCCTGACCGTCACGTCCTCCAACGGCGCGCGTCTGAGTGTGCTGAACCGCGGCATTTACGGTTCCTCCTTCCTGGACGGCTCCGTGTACCTGACACTGCTGCGTTCGCCGGGCTATACTGCCCATCCCATTGAGGATCTGCAGGTCATGCCCACCGACCGGTACAGCGAGCATATGGAGCAGGGCGAGCGGCAATTCTCCCTGCGGTTGCTTGCCGGGGCGGTCAGTGACCGCGACACGGCGCGGCAGGCGCTTGCCTTCAACGAGGCGCCCATGGTACTGAATCTGTTCCCGTCCGGGCAGGAAGCGCAGTCGCCCGCGCCCGCCGAGATGCCGCTTCTGACGCTTTCGCCCGCGCCTGTCGTGCTGACTGCCTGCAAGCGGACGGAGGATGGGGCGGACACTCTGCTCCGCCTGTTCAATCCCACCGGGGAGTCGGTTTCCTGCACTGTCTGCTGCCCGCAGCTTGGCGTATCCGAGACGCTCGGCTTTGGTGCTTTCCAGGTGCGCACCTTCCGTGCCGGGGACGGCAGGCTGACCGAATGCCGCATGGATGAAGCGGAAAAAGACTGACGTATAAGCGTAACTGAATGGGGGGCTCCCTGCGGTTTTTGGCAGGGGGTTCTCTCTTTTGGGCGGTGTTGGTTCGCCCTGCCGCCCCGGCGTCCAAGGGGGTGTGGCGGTTTTGGCTGCCTGCCGACTCCGCCTTTAGCTTTTTTCCTGCCCCCTATCCCCCAACCCCTTCCCCAGTGGGGAAGGGGTGACAAGATTATTTCATGCAGGGGCTTCGCCCCTTGCATCCCCGAGGCTGAACCGCTTGCGGCACTTACAGTCCCAGCAAAAACAGATACCCGGCGGGGGGCGTACCTTTTTCTCGCCTGCTAACCCCGCCTTTGGTTTGCTTTTTCTGCCCCCTATCCCCCGACCCCCTTCCCGGCGGGAAGGGGAGATTTTAGTTTTTCTTATGCAGGGGCTTCGCCCCCTTGCATCCCCGGGGCTGAACCCATGGTTCGCCGCAAAACCGACAGGAATCGGTTCCCTGCGAGTGGTGCCGCCGTGCACCTGTATGGCAGGGTCTGTAAGTGCCGCAAGCGGTTCAGTGCAGGGGTGCCGGGGGCGAAGCCCCCGGCGAAATAAACTTTGAGTCTCCCCTTCCCCGCCGGGGAAGGGGGCTGAGGGGATGGGGGCAGCAAAAGTAAGCTAAAGGCAGGGTAGGCAGGCGACAAAAAGGCAAGCCGCCCCGCCGTGCACCTGTATGGCAGGGGTCTGTAAGTGCCGCAAGCGGTTCAGTGCAGAGTGCCGGGGGCGAAGCCCCCGGCGAAAATAAACTTTTGAGTCTCCCCCTTCCCCGCCGGGGGAAAGGGGGCTGGGAGGGATGGGGGCAGCAAAGTAAGCTAAAGGCAGGGGCAGCAGGCAGCAAAGAAGGCAAGCCCCCCGCCGTGCACCTGTATGGCAGGGTCTGTAAGTGCCGCAAGCGGTTCAGTGCAGGGGTGCCGGGGGCGAAGCCCCCGGCGAAATAAAGTAAAAATCTCCCCCTTCCCACTGGGAATGGGGCAGGGTCTATCCTTCCCCTTCGGGGAAGGGGGGGCAACAAAGCAAGCTAAAGGCAGGGGCAGCAGGCGACAAAGAAGGCAAGCCGCCCCGCCGGGTACTACAGCGGCAAGGTCAACCGGCACCGCAAGGGGCAAGCCCCGCCGGGTATATGGTTCGCTCAAGCGTGCAAAAGCCCCGGCGCCTGCATAAATGCAGGCGCCGGGGCTTTTATGGAGGCAGTAAAAGCCTCTTACTTCATGGTAACGGCGCCGTCGGCGATATTGTACACGCCGGGGCAGTTGACAAGATTGCCGCAGGAAACAGTCAGACGGGCGGTCGCCTCAACGGTCACACTCTTGGGCGCCTGAAGCGCGTCATCCGAGCAGGTGATATCAATGACCGCGTCCTCGGAAATCAGGATATAACCCTTGCCCTCCTTGATCTCCTCATCGGACTTGATGGCGTCCTCGCCGCCGGAAAGCACCAGCTTGCCGCCTGTGACCGTCACGCTGTTGTTGCCCTTCAGAATGTTGTTGGGCGCGCTGACGGTGATCTGACCGTTGGAAATCTCCAGATCATTCTTGCAGCCGATACCGTTGTTGTAGTTGCCCTCGACAATCAGGGAACCCTTGCCCTTGATCTTGAGGTCACAGCCCGCGTACAGGCAGGCGTTGGGCTTGGTTTCGGTCGGATCGGAGAAAACATAGGTCTTGGCATCGGTCAGGCGGTTGACGGAGCCGTCCGCCAGCTCAATCACGCACTTGTCCGCACTCACCAGGTAAATCGGCGCACTGGTGGAGGAGGAAGCCGTGAAATTCCGGAATATCAGCGTGACGCGCTCGGTCTTTGCCACGCGGACACGCAGCTGCCCGTTGCTCAGGTCGCCGGTCAGCTCATAGGTGCCGGGCTTGACGATGACAAATGCGCCGTCCTCGGTGACGACAGTGCCCTCCGGCGCGCCGCTCAGCGTCTGCCCGCTGAAGGTCAGCTGGATCGTCTGCTGGGCAGGCGTCGTGCTGCCGCCCGTTTCGCCCGCAGTCTCCGAACCGGTCGGGGTTTCCCCCGTCGCCGGATCCGCTGCGGTCGCGCCGGTGCCGGACACCTCGGTGGCACTGCCCGACGAATCCGCCGGAGCCTCCTCACAGCCGCTCAATCCCAGCGCCAGCACCAATGCTGCCGCAGACACGGCAAAAAAATCCATTTCTTCATTATTGTGACCATTCCTTTCTCACAACGCGGAGGTTTTGGGCGGTTCCGGCTTGCCGGAGCGACAGCCGCCCCGGCTGCCAAGGCGCAAAACTTCCTGCCTGAAAATGACTTTTCAGACGTGGTTTTTCCCCCTCTGTTCCGCTGCTCCGCACGGGCGGCGGTTTCTCTCACAGCACGCCGGACCTTCGTCTTTCAAGGTTCGACGCGATTCCCGGAGAAGCACTTACGGCGTTGTCTGGCTGTCGGATACGGACGCGGGCACGGTCGCCGGCTCAGTGGCGGACTGCGCGTTGTCGGTATAGATAGGCTGGTTCGCCACGACCGACCGGTCGATCGTCACGACCACGCCACCCTCGTTGGTTCCGGACACGGTATAGTTGTAGTTGGTGGGGCAGCTGATGCTGCCATCCCCTGCAACGGCACAGTAGTAGACCTCATAGGTCTTGCCGTCCAGCGCCTGGATCGACAGTCTGTCCTTGCTGGTGTAGGTGCGCAGAAGCACCAGATACTCCTCCAGGCACAGGTTGTTCGCCTTCATGTAGGTGGCATGCGGCACGCCGACGTAGCGGTAGTACTCGGTGTACTCGGCAACGCCCGTCTTCTCTGCCTTATCGGCGGGGTAACGGACGACAAAGCCGTAGCGGGCGGCGTTCTGCTCCAGCCACGCCATAACCGTTGCGTTGGATGCCAGCTTCTGGCTCTGCCCCTCATCGGTATAGATCAGAAGGTCACAGCCCATGCCGGTCTTGTAGTCCTCCGCATTGGTACGAAGCGAGCGCGCCACGTTGGAATCCTTTGCCTCCGCGGCGGTCACGTACGCAAGCCGCACGGTGACATCGTCACAGCCGGTCGTGCCGGCGCAGGCGGTCAGCATATTGTCCATCGCGGCAAAAGGCTTCCTTATTCATCATGGCAGTCATGCCGCTGAGCTTGTAGGGCTTGGCGCCGGAATGCATCTTGCTGCGGTAATCGTACATATCCACGAGCGACGGGTCGCTGTCGTTCGTTGCAAAGCTGTTGAGCTTATTGGACAGCGCCAGCGCGCCCTTCTGCGCATCGGCAGCCGTCACGGACAGATTGCCGAACGTGACCTTGTCCTTAGCCACCGTGCCGCCGGGACCCGGAGTATCGAAGCCCGAGCAATTATGCACCAGCACGCCGATAGCCAGAATCACCCCCAAGCAGCAGAATCAAAGCGAGAAGCCCCCATGCCCCGACGTTTACAATTTTTGCCCTTCTCTTTCTGTGAAAGCCCTCCCGACCTGCGTGCGTAGGAACCTGCTCCGTCCGACGGATAGTCTCCTCGCGCGTTGCGGCGGTCATAAGAATCCCGGTTTGCAGCCATGACTGGTACCTCCTGCTTGTTTTTTCTGTTTCTCCGGGAAGCCCGCATACCGGAATTCCCGGAGAGGATATCCTTTCCTTACTGTGCGTCCTTGATGGAGAAGTCCATGCGACCCTTCTTGTCCAGACCCATGTACTTGACGCGGACGGTCTGCCCGACCTCAATGCCGGCATCCTCCACGCGCTCCAGGCGGCGGTTGGCAATCTTGGAGATGTGAACCATGCCTTCCTTGCCGGGTGCATACTCGACGAAGCAGCCGAACTCCTTGATGCCCGTCACCTTACCGGTATAGATCTCGCCGACCTCCGGCTCGAACACGATAGCGGAAATCGCCGCGTGGGCTGCCTCCGCCTGCTCCCCGTTGACGGCGGCGATGTGGATGGTTCCGTCATCGTCGATGTCGATCTTGGCGCCGGTGTCAGCCACGATCTTCTGGATGGTGGCACCGCCCTTGCCGATGACCTCCCGGATCTTGTCCGGGTCGATCTTCATGGTGGTCATCTTGGGCGCGTAGCGGGACACCTCGGGACGCGGCTGGGCGATCGCCTTCAGGATGACGTTGTCGATGATATAATCGCGTCCGGCGTGTGTCTGTGCCAGCGCCTGCCGGATAATCTCGGGAGTCAGACCGTCGATCTTCAGATCCATCTGGATCGACGTAATGCCCTTATGCGTACCGGCGACCTTGAAGTCCATGTCGCCGTAGAAGTCCTCCAGCCCCTGGATATCAATCATGGTATCCCACGAGCCGTCCTCGGCAGTGATAAGACCGCAGGAAATACCGGCAACGGGCGCCTTGATCGGCACGCCGGCATCCATCAGCGCCAGCGTGGATCCGCAGACCGAGCCCTGCGACGTGGAGCCGTTGGAGGACACGACGTCGGACACCAGCCGGATGGCGTAGGGGAACTCCTCCTCGGAGGGCAGAACCGGCACAAGGGAGCGCTCAGCCAGCGCACCGTGACCGATCTCGCGGCGTCCGGGCGACCGGGCAGCCTTTGCCTCGCCGGTGGAGAAGCCGGGCATATTGTAGTGGTGCATATAGCGTTTGCTGGTCTCGCTGTCGATACCGTCCAGCATTTGTGCCTCGCCCAGCGTGCCCAGCGTGGCAGCCGTCAGCACCTGCGTCTGACCGCGGGTGAAGAGCCCGGAGCCGTGTACGCGGGGCAGGACGCCCACCTCGGCGGCAAGCGGGCGGATCTGATTCATGGCGCGTCCGTCCACGCGCTTCTTATCGACCAGCAGCCAGCGGCGGACGATCTTCTTCTGAATCTTGTAGATCAGCTCCTCCATCTGCGCGGGCAGGTCGGGGTACTCCCCGGAGAACTTCTCCAGAATGGCATCCTTGACCGGCACCATGCGTGCATCCCGGACATTCTTGTCGTCGGTATCCAGCGCCGCCATGACGTCCTGCTCGCAGGAGGCAAACACCTTGTCGAACATATCATGATCCAGCTCGCCGGAGGGATAGGAGAACTTGGGCTTGCCGATCTCGGCAACGATGCCGTTGATGAAGCCCAGCACTCCCTTGATTTCCTCGTGCGCCGCCATGATTGCCTGGTACATGGTATCGTCGTCCACCTCGCGGGCGCCCGCCTCGATCATGACCACCTTGTTCATGGACGCGGCGACCGTCAGCTCCAGGTCAGAGACCTTGCGCTGTGCCTCGGTGGGGTTGACCACCAGCTCGCCGTCCACAAGGCCCATGAACACGCCCGCGATGGGACCGTTCCACGGAATATCCGAAATGGACAGGGCGACCGACGCGCCGATCATGGCAGTGATCTCGGGCGAGCAGTCCAGATCGACCGACATGACGATCAGCGACAGGGCGATATCATTGCGCAGATCCCTTGGGGAACAGGGGACGGATGGGGCGGTCGATGACGCGGCTGGTCAGGATCGCCTTCTCGGAAGGTCTGCCCTCGCGCTTGAGGTACCCGCCGGGGATCTTGCCTGCGGCGTACATCCGCTCGTCGAAATCTACCGACAGGGGCAGGAAATCAATGCCGTCGCGGGGCTTCTCGGACGCGGTCGCGCAGCACAGCACGGCGGTGTCGCCGTAGCGGCACAGGCAGGAGCCGTTGGCGAGCCCCGCCATCTTGCCGGTCTCGATGACCAGCGGGCGTCCCGCAAGCATATAGGAATACTTGCGGTAGTTCTTGAACTCCATCTCGGAGCTTGTGATGTTGTACATCTGCTTTTTTTCCTCCACTTTTTTTCTTTATATACGGTGTTCCGCGGAGGTTTAGCACTTACCGGCGGGTCGGAAGCAGGCGTCAGGGACGCAGGCGAGCCTCCGACCCGCCGGTAAGAACTAATCCGGCGCGGAACGGGGAAACAGAACCGATGATAGCTGATACCGGGGCGAGCCGCGGTATGCCGTGCGGCGAACCTTCCTGGCAATCCCGCAGGGCACAGCGGAAGCCCCGGCGGCATTGCCTCAGGAAAAACGCAGGGGAGTGCGGGGCGGCAGGAACCGCTCCGCACTCCTTCTGCAATCACTTTCTCAGGTTCAGCTTGGCGATGATGGCGCGGTACCGCTCGATGTCCACCTGCTGGAGGTAGCCGAGGAGGTTGCGCCGATGTCCTACCATCTTCAGAAGTCCCCGGCGGCTGTGGTGATCCTTCATGTTGGATCTCAGATGCTCGGTCAGGGCGTTGATGCGGTAGGTCAGGATAGCGATCTGGACTTCAGGCGAGCCGGTGTCACCCTCATGGATGGCGTACTGCGCGATGATAGCCTGCTTTTCTGCTACGGTCATGGTAATTCACCTTTCTCTTTCATAATATCCGGCATCGGCACAGCAACCGGCTGGTGAAGTCCCGCGTTGCGGGTTTACCCGGTAACCGTGCGAATGTCATGCGAGGTTATTATAGCATAGGTGGGCTTTTTTGTAAAGGGGAGGGCTAAATTTTACAGTTTGTTAACAAGTGTGCCCCGGCGGGACGGGATGCTCACGCGCCCAGCAGCTTTTCGGTTGCGGCAAGGCGCAGGCAGACGGTAAAGCCGTCCATGGCGAGGGCAAGCTCCTCGATGGAGGGATACGTCGGCGCGATGCGGATATTGCTGTCGGCAGGATCATAGCCGTAGGGATAGGTTGCGCCGACGGTGGTCAGCGTCACCCCGGCGTCCTTGGCAAGGGCATAGGCACGGCGGGCGGTGCCGGGCATGGTATACAGGCTGATGAAGTAGCCGCCGAGCGGATGTGTCCAGTAGGCGAAGCCGGGGGCGGTCAGGTCGCGGTCCAGCGTCGCCTGCACAAGCTCGAATTTGGGTCTGATGAGGTCTGCCAGCTTCATCATATGGGCGCGGATGCCGTCGGCTGATCCGAAATACTTGACATGGCGCATCTGATTCAGCTTATCGTAGCTGATGGTCTGCGCCCCTATGATCGGCAGGATCTGCTCCATATTCCGGTCGGACGCGGCAAAGATGGCAACGCCGGAGCCGGGGAAGGAGATCTTGGAGGTGGATGCAAAGTAAAATACTCTGTCCTCCGTGCCCGCCTCGGCGCACATCCCGAAAATATCCGCCAGCTCATCGCGGCGATCCGGGTACAGATCGTGCACCGCGTAGGCGTTGTCCCAGAAGATGCGGAAATCCGTTGCCGCCGTGCGCATACGTGCCAGTCTGCGCACCGTCTCGTCAGAGTACGTGTAGCCGTCCGGATTGGAGTATTTCGGGCAGCACCAGATGCCCTTGATGGACGGATCGGCTCCCACCAGCCGCTCCACGGTGTCCATGTCGGGGCCGTCCGACGTCATGGAGACGTTTATCATGGCGATGCCCAGCGACTCGCAGATGCGGAAATGCCGGTCATAGCCCGGCACCGGGCAGAGGAATTTGACTCCGCCGGGGTAGCGCACCCACGGTTCGCCGTCGCAGGTGCCGTACAGCAGGGCGCGCGCGACCGCGTCGTACATCAGGTTCAGCGAGGAGTTTCCGCCAATGAACAGGTTCTTCTCCGGAATGCCCAGAAGGTCAGAGAACAGCTTCTTTGCCTCCGGCGTTCCGTTCAGCACGCCGTAATTGCGGCAGTCAAACCCGCCGACGCTCTTGCAGTCCGCGGTCGTATGCAGGCAGTCCAGCATACCCGTCATCATGTCCAGCTGCCTGTTGCTCGGCTTGCCGCGGGACAGATCCAGTTTCAGCCCCCGTGCGCGGAACGCCTCATACTCCGCCTGCAGGCGTTCCCTCTCTGCCTGCAGCTCCTCCCGACTCATCCGCTCATAGTTTTTTTCCGCCATGGCAGAACCTCCCCGCACAAATTCGGAGCCCGCCGCACGCGGCAGACTCTGTCTTTTACCATTATACCATACCTCTCCGGAAAAAAAGCAAGAGGATTTTTTTCAATATTTGCAGATTTTTTTCACAATTCGCCTGTTTTCGGCGGCTTTGCGGCTGCATTTTGCAGGATTCGCGCGGTTCATATGCATTTCAGGCAATAAAACGCGGGAAAACGCGGGGGGCTCCCGAAAGAGTCCCAAAGTCCCCGGAACTTTCTCAACCATCAGCCAACCGCACAATTCATCTTGACATATTCCCGTAATTGTGCTACAATTTCCCTGTACTCTATTGCGGAAGAAAGGAATCTCTACCCATGATACAACGACATGAGCTGACAGCCGCCGAAATGGACGACCGCCTGGCGCGGAACAGGGACAGATTACTGAAACCCTACTACCAGATGCCGGAGGTGTTCCAAAGCCCGGACGCAGACTGGCCGGGCGACAAGGAAGGCCGCGCACTGCTGGCGTTCGTCAGTCACTATAAAGCGACCGGATACAGCAACCCCTGCATGGAGCAGATGCTGGAGGCGCTCCCCGCACATACCAATGCCCAGCTGTACTTCGGTCCCGATGCCTGTGAGGAAATATTCGAGCAGCAGCTGTCCGGACACTCGTGGCTGCTGCGCGGTCTGTGCGAGCATTACGAGCAATTCGGCGACGCCTTCTCGCGCCGGGCACTGGAATCCGTGACCGAGGGGCTGTACCTGCCGACAGCAGGACGCTACGCGGGGTATCCCGTGGAGCGCGACGCGCATGAGCTGGCAACCGGCGGAGTCAGCGGGCATACCACCACCGGCTCGTATGAGGGCTGGCGGCTGTCCACCGACGTCGGCTGCGCCTTCATGAGCATCGACGGACTGTCGCACGTCTACAAAATCACCCGCGATGCACGCGTCAGGGCACTGCTGGACGAGATGATCACAGTGTACTGCGCCATTGACAAGGTGCGCCTGCGCGCCCAGACGCACTGCACGCTGACCGCCGCGCGCGGCATGGTGCGGATGTATGACGTCACGGGGGAGCCGCGCTATCTGTCCGGCGCACGGGATATTTTCAATCTGTACGTGTTCGGCGGCGGCATGGACGCCGTGTTCCAGAACCTCAACTGGTGGGGGCGTCCCGACACGTGGACGGAGCCATGCGCCATCGTGGACTCGCTGATGCTGTCCGGCGAGCTGTACCGCGTGACCGGCAGGGAGATGTACCGGCGGTGCGCCGCCCGCATTTTTCCGCAACGGGCTTGCCTCCTCCCAGCGGGAGGACGGCGGTGCGGGAACCGACACGGTGGTGTTCCGGGATCAGCCGGGCTTTGCCGACTGCGATACGCTCAGCCTGCACGGCTGGGAGGCGCCCTTCTGCTGTTCCATGCGGCTGGCGGAGGGACTGTGGTACGCGCAGGTCAACCGCGCCATGCTGTACTGCGAGCAGGAGCTTGCCGAGGACGGCACGCCGCTTGTCCGGCAGGATCAGTACGGGCGCTATATGTGCGGGGACTATGTGCTGGCGGAGCCATCGCTCCCCGAAGGCGCCGCCGGGGACTGGAAGCTCCCGCCCCGCTTGCCGTCACCGACGGGCACCGGCTTTCCCCTCTGGTAAGATTCTATGAAATACCCGCCAGCGTTGCCGCGGTTCTGCGGCAGCGGGTGCTGTTCTGAAATACGCTTTTAAGAGCCTCTAAGAAAGGAAGAACTCTGCCATGGCAAACGAGATCATCCGCGGCATGGGCACCTCGCATACGGCGGTCGCCGCTGTCGATTTTGAAAAATCCCTGAAATTTTACGCCGCCCTCGGCATAAAGTGCTTCACGCAGTGGGGCGGGAGGGCAACCGCATTGCCCTTCTGGATGTGGGCGACGGCACACGCATTGAGCTGTTTGAAAAGCCGGGGCTGACGGCGGGCGAAGCTGCCCTCCTGCATCTGGCTTTCTCGGTGCAGAACGTGGACGAGGCATACGCCGCCGCGCTGCGTGCCGGAGCCGTGAGTCTGCGCGCCCCGGAGGAGCTGCCCCTGGATGCCAAGCCCTTCCGCATCACCCTGCGCGTCGCCTTTGTCCGGGGACCTGCCGGGGAGGAACTGGAATTCTGCAAGCAGATCGTCGGAAAATTCGCCTGATCCCCCAACAAATCAATACGCAATACGGGAAAGAGGGAAACTATCATGAAACGACGCACCTTCATGCTGATCCTTGCCACTGCGCTGTGCCTGCTCCCCGCACTGGGTGCCTGCACGCCTGCAGGGGATACCCCGACCGCCGCACCGACCGATACCGCCGCCGATCCGGATTCCGGAGCAGTCACAGAGTCGGACACGCTCCCTGTGACCGCGACCGAGCCGAACACCGAAACCGCAACCGATGCCGCAACCGAGGCTCCGGTCGCCGGAACCAACAGCGGCATCGTGCGGGACGGAACGCCCCGGAAGTATTTCACGCTGAGCTTTGATGACGGCATCACGCAGGATCTGCGCCTCATCGGAATCCTGAAAAAAAGTACGGGATGGACAACTGCACCTTCTTCATCAACACAGGACTGATGGGCGCCAACTGGGCATGGGTAGGCGGGCAGTTCAACCGTCCCGATGTCTCGCACCTGCGCTTCACCGAGGAAGAGCTGAAAACCGGCATTTACGCCGGATTTGATCTGGAATGCCACACCGCCACGCACCCCTCGCTCAAGGCTCTGAGCAACCGGCGGGTACAGCGCGAGATCGAACGGGATGTCATGAAAAATTCAGGAGATTTCCGGCATCCGTCCAGTCGGCATGGCATGGCCCGGCGGCGACACCGAGTTCAACCGGCAGAATATCACAGTCATTCTGGAAAAGACCGATGTCCGCTTTGCCCGCTGCACAACGCCCACCTACGCATTCACCCTGCCGGAAAACTTCATGCGCTGGCGCCCGTCCTGCTCCATCAGCGACGGGAATGTCCTGGAGCTGGCAGAGCAGTTCCTGCATGCGGACTGCACCGAGGATATGCTTTTCTATGTGTGGGGGCACGGCTACGAGCTGGATCTGTTCGGCACGTGGGATCGCTTTGAGCAGCTGGTAAGCAAGATGGCGGAGGCAGCCGGGCGCGGCGAGATCGTGCCGGTCACCAACGCGGAATTCTATCAGCTTTTCAAAAACGATATCCCATCCCTTGCCGAATAATCCCTGCATGACAGCATGTCAGCATGTCAGCTGTCACCGCAGAAAACCGGGAGGTACTGCATATGTCCGTGATATTCTATACACCCTGCGCGACACCGCGTCCCGTCCGCCTGTCCGAGACGACGCGGCGCTTCGCGGATGAATCCCTGCACGGCAGGTACGGCGACGATGCCCTGCGCACGCCGGCTGTCGCACTGGACGATCCCACGCATCCCGACTGCCTGACGCCGGCACAGTTCGCCGCGCTGTCGGACTGCGGGCGGCAGGACGCCGCCATCGCCGCACTGTCAAAGTACGCGCCGGTGCGGCTCTGCGAGGGCGAGCGCATCTGCGGCGCCGCCACCTGCGGGCTTGCCATTTCGGCATTCCTGCCCGTGACCTTCGGGGGCAACCCCTTCCTGTACGGCGTCAACCATCTGACGGTGGACTTTTTCGGCGCGGTGCGGGAGGGGCTGAGCGCGCTGGAGGAGCAGGTCTGTGCCCGCCTTTCGGAGGCGGAGCAGGAGAATCTGCGCCCGCGCCAGCTGGAATTCCTGTGCTCTGCCGCCGCAGCCCTGCGGGCATTCCGTGTCTGGCACGGGCGCTATCTTGCCGCCACCGAAACGGCACGCCCCGATCTGCACGCCCTGCTCCGGCAGGTTCCCTTCTCGCCGGCGCGCACCTTCCGCGAGGCGGTGCAGTCGCTGTGGTTCTGCTTTGCCTTCACGCGGCTGTGCGGCAACTGGCCGGGGCTGGGGCGCATCGACGAGCTGCTGGAGCCGTACCTGGAGGCAGACCTTGCCGCCGGGCGGCTGACGGAGGACGAGGCGCGGGAGATACTTGCCTGCTTCTTTATCAAGGGCTGTGAATGGATCCAGAGCCACACGCCCACCGGCTCCGGCGATGCCCAGCACTACCAGAATCTGGTCATCGGCGGCATCGGTCGGGACGGCAGGCAGGTGACGGGGCGCGTGACCTACCTGATACTGGACATCGTGGAGGAGCTCCCCATTTCGGATTACCCCATCACGGTCCGGCTGTCGCCGGATGCGCCGGAGAAGCTGTTCCGCCGCGTGGCGGAGGTACAGCGGCACGGCGGCGGGACTGTTGCGGTGTACAACGAGCCGCTGGTGCTGAAGGCGCTGACGCGGCAGGGCTACCCGCCGGACGAGGTGCCGGAATTTGCCAACGACGGCTGTTGGGAGACGCAGATTCCCGGCTGTACGCGCTTTTCGTACAGTCCGTTTGACGCATTGCAGGTGCTCCAGCGGCACACACTGCGGCTGGACACCGACACGCCGGCGCACTTTGACGACTTTGCGTCTCTCTATGCCGCCTACCTTGCCGATCTGCGCGCCGTTGTGGACGGCATCGCCACGGGCGTTCTGGACGCATGGGTACCCGGCTGGCGCGAGGGCAACCGCGTCTGGAATCCGCAGCCGCCCTGCACGGTGGTGTCGCTGTTTGAGCACGGCTGTATCGAATCCGCCTGCTCCTATCTGGAGGGGGGCGTGCCGTACAACGTGCAGTCGCCCCACATCGGCGGTGCGCCGGATGCGGGCAACAGTCTCTGCGCCATTGACCGGCTGGTGTTCCGTGACCGGGTTGTGAGCTTTGACCGCCTGATGCAGATTCTGAAAAACGACTGGGAGGGCGAGGAGGTTCTGCGCCGGACGGTGCGGCGGCGGCTGGTCTGCTACGGCAACGACGACGACACGGCGGACGGGTACACCGTGCGTCTGCTGAACGATTTTGCCGATCTGTGTGCGCCGTGGTCGCATGACCTGCCGGTGGTATTTCCGTCCGGCGTATCCACCTTCGGGCGGCAGATCGAGTGGGCACCCGGACGGCTGGCTGTCCCGTTCGGCTACCGGCACGGGGACATCCTGTCCGGCAACGCCTCCCCACGCCCGGCACCGACACCGAGGGTGCGACCGCGGCGGTGCGTTCCTACTGCAAGGCGGATCTCTGCCGTCAGACCACCGGCGCGGCGCTGGACATCCGGCTGTTTCCCGGCACGGTGGACGGCGAGAACGGCGTCCGGGCGCTGGAGGGACTGCTGCGCGGATTCCTCACGCTGGGCGGCTACTTCATGCAGATCGACGTGATCGACGCGGACGTTCTGCGCCGTGCGCAGGAGGATCCCGACCGCTACAAGACGCTCTCCGTGCGCGTGTCGGGCTGGAACGCCCGCTTTGTCACGCTGAATCGGGAGTGGCAGGAAATGATTATCGAGCGGACGGAGCAGAAGATACAGTGATGGAAAGTCAGGCTTGCGTTT
The DNA here is from genome assembly GCA_022009675.1 of Oscillospiraceae bacterium. Taxonomy (GTDB): domain Bacteria; phylum Bacillota; class Clostridia; order Oscillospirales; family CAG-272; genus CAMEON01. The sequence continues at coordinate 699,272 of CP091718.1, forward strand.
CCCTGCCCGTTGTTCGTATCCAGCGCTTTTCCACCGGCGACGGTCCCGGTGTGCGCACGACGGTATTCCCTGCAGGGCTGTCCGCTGTCCTGCGTCTGGTGTCATAATCCCGAAACACAATCCGCGCAGCCCGTTCTGCTGACGGATCCCGCATCCTGCATCGGATGCGGGGCTTGCATCGCCGTTTGCCCCGCCGGGGCGCGGCGATGGGGTGCGGACGGGGCACCGGCTTTTGACCGTGCCGTCTGCCGTGCCTGCGGCGCCTGCGACGGCGTCTGTCCGACGGGCGCCTGCGAGCTGTCGGCTCACGCGATGACAGTGGAGGAAATTCTCCGCCTTGTTCTGCGCGATGCGCCCCTTTTTCGGGGAGCACGGCGGCGTCACGCTTTCCGGCGGGGAGCCGCTGTTCCATCCGGGCAGTTTAGCTTTGCTGGAAGCCCTGCGTGCGGCGGGATTGCACGTTGCGGTGGAGACGTCCGGCGCGGTTCCGCGTTCCCGGATGGTCGCCGCCGCGCCGCTTGCCGACCTGTGGCTGTACGACATCAAGGACACCGATCCCCCCCGTCTGCGCGCCATGACGGGCGCCGACGCCGGGCACATTCTGGACAATCTTGCCGCCTGCGACGCGCATACCGCCGGGCGCATCCGCCTGCGCTGTATCCTTGTCCGTGGCGTCAATCACACCCCTGCGCACTGGCAGGCTGTTGCGGCTCTCTCATGCCGTCTCCTGCACTGTGACGGCGTTGAGCTTCTTCCCTACCACGCCTTCGCCGGCTCCAAGTCTCTGCGCCTCGGTCGCCCCGACGTCTCCCGCCCCGACTGGATCCCTCCCCCGCCGACATCGCCGAAGCCAAACGTCTCCTGCGCTCCGCCGGTGCCTCCGTTCTGGAGTAGTTGAGAGGAGCGGAGAAGCGAAAAAGGGGGGAGCGGGGGAGCGGAGAAGCGTTGGGGGCTTCTTGAAAGAAGCCCCCAAACCCCCCCAAGAACTTCTCCCGAGAATTATTTGGCTGAAGATTTACGTTGGTGCCCGGGCCTGTGGTTTCCTTGCTGTGTCGGATGGTGGCTGGGATTTTTGGGTTTTGCAGAATCGGCTTAGCCGCTTCTGCTGTGGGGTTTTGAATCCGGCTTGTACCCGTGCGGCATTGGCTGAACCCGCGGAGTGGAAGCGTTGGGGGCTTCTTGAAAGAAGCCCCCAAACCCCCAAGAACTTTTTCCCGCGTATTATTTGGCTGAAGATTTACGTTGGTGCCCGGACCTGTGGTTTCCTTACTGTGTCGGATGGCGGCTGGGATTTGGGTTTTGCAGAATCGGCTTAGCCGCTTCTGCTGTGGGTTTTGAATCCGGCTTGTACCCGTGCGGCATTGGAAAAACCTCCGCCGCTTGAATTTCCTTGCCCGCTGTGGAAAACTTTCCCCGAAAAGCTAAAAGTACCGTTTTCCAAAAACAAAGTCAGTGCCGCTTCCCACCCGATTGCAGGGGTGCCGGGGGCGAAACCCCCGGCGGAATAAACTTTGAATCTCCCCTTCCCGCCGGGAAGGGGATCGGGGAGATGGGGGCAGAAAAGCACACTAAAAGGCAGGGTAGGCAGGCGGCAAGGAAAGCAAGCCCCCCGGCGGCACTTGTTATCCCGGCCCCGGGGGAGAGGACCATCTCAAACGCCGAAGTTCCTCTCCCTCGGTCCCCCCTCTCCTTGGCTACCGGCACTGTTCACCAGTGCCGCGTCCCAACCGTCACGCCACCCGTGGGTACCGTTAACGCCCGCCGAGCTGGCGATGCCGGGGGCAAGCCCTCCACAGGTTACCTGCTTGGCAGGCTCAACCAGTGCCGCCCGGGTTCAGCCCGGGGATGCAAGGGGCGAAGCCCCTTGCATAAAATAACTTTAGTCTCCCCCTTCCCGCCGGGAAGGGGGTCGGGGGGATGGGGAAAGAAAGTAAGCTAAAGTAAAAGGCGGACAGGCAACCAAGAAAGCACCTGCCCCCCGGCAACAGCTAAACGTCAAACGCTAAATGCTAAACGATAAAAAGGATGGAACTCCCATGGAAAAATGCAACGCACCGCACCGCAGAACAGATCAAAATCCTGCGCCTGCTGGCAAAGGAGTACCCCGGCATCCCGGCGGCAAGCGCCACGCTGGTCAGCCTCAACGCGCTCTGTAACCTCCCCAAAGGCACCGAGCATTTCATGAGCGATCTGCACGGCGAGGCGGAGGCGTTTGAGCATATTCTCAATAACTGCTCCGGCGTCATCCGGGAAAAGGTGGATAATATCTTCTACCGCACCATGTCGGAAAGCCAGCGCCGCAGCTTCTGCACACTGATCTACTACCCGGCGGAAAAGCTGGAGGAAGTGCGGCAGACCGGCGAGGCAACCGATGAGTGGTACCGGGTGACACTGTACAGACTGGTCGATCTGGCGCGTTCGGTGGCGTCCAAATACTCCCGCGCCAAGGTGCGGGAAGCATTGCCGGAGGACTTCCAGTACATCATCGACGAGCTACTCCACACCTCCGGCGAGGAGCACGACAAGCAGGCGTACTACCAGAACATCATCGGCACGGTGATCGAGGTGGGCATGGCAGGCGCGTTCATCGAGGCGCTCTGCCGCCTGATCAAGCGCATGGCGGTGGACAGACTGCACGTGGTCGGCGACATCTACGACCGCGGCGCACGCCCCGACCGCATTCTGGATATGCTCATGGAGCACCACCGGGTGGATATCCAGTGGGGCAACCATGACATTGTCTGGATGGGCGCGGCGGCGGGCAGTGCGGTCTGCGTGGCGACGGTGCTCAACTCGGCTTTGCAGTACAACACGCTTGCCATTGTGGAAAACACATACGGCATCAGCCTGCGCGACCTCATCGGGTTTGCGCAGGAGACCTACAAGGGGCTGTACGTGGTTCATGCCGCGCTCGGAGGACGACGCCTACTACGTCAAGAACCGCATGGATACGCTCTCCAAGGCGCACAAGGCAATCGCCATCATCATGTTCAAGCTGGAGGGACAGATCATCCGCCGGCACCCGGAGTACGGCATGGACGACCGGCTTCTCCTTGAGCATATTGATTACACCGCGCACACCGTGACCATAGACGGGCAGGTCTATCCGCTCAACGACTCGCATTTCCCGACGGTGGATCCCGCCGATCCCTACCGCCTGAGCGACGGCGAGGCAAGCCTCATGGCATCGCTGGTCGGCGCCTTCCGGCGCTCCCCTGCCCTGCGGCGGCATATCGAATTCCTGTACACCTGCGGCAGTCTTTACCGGGTATGCAACGGGAATCTCCTGTTCCACGGCTGTATTCCGCTGTGCGCGGACGGCAGCTTTGACACGGTACGCACCTTTGACGGGCAGAGCCTTGCCGGACGTGCCTACATGGATTTCTGCGACCGCACCGCCCGCGCCGCCTTCTATGACGGCGGGCAGAACGAGCTGGATTTCATGTACTACCTCTGGTGCGGGCGGCAGTCGCCGCTGTTCGGGCGCTCCCGGATGACCACCTTTGAGCGCTATTTCGTCTCGGACTGCTCCGCATGGGAGGAGGTCAAAAACCCCTACTACGATCTCGTGGTGGAGTACCCCGCCGCCGCCGCTATCCTGCGGGAATTCGGGCTGAACGAGCGCTCCGCCCACATCATCAACGGGCACGTCCCGGTCCGCGCCGCCAAGGGGGAGCATCCCGTGCGCGCGGACGGCAGGTACATCCGCATCGACGGCGGTTTCTGCCGCGCCTACCATGACCGGACCGGCATTGCCGGCTACACGCTCATCTACTCCTCGCGCGGACTGCGGCTGGTGTCGCATTCCCCCTTTGGTGGGAAGGATGCCGCCATCCGGGAAAACCGCGATATTCTCGCCTCCTCGGACGTTGTGTTTGAAATGATGCCGCACCGGATGCTTGTGCGTGACACGGACGAGGGTGCCGCTCTGCTGGACCGTATGTCCGATCTGCGCGCTCTGCTGGATGCCTACCGCGAGGGTGTGGTGTCTCCGGACTGACGCAAGGAAAGCAATCAGAAACACATGAAACGGACAGCCAGCCGGGCGCAAACCCGGCAACCGAAACAGCAACAGAAACCGAAACAGAAACAAAACCGGAGGTAACAGATACTATGATCGGCGAAACCATCAACGCACCCTATGCGGAAAAATTTACGGTATCCAATGTATTCTCATCCGACATGGTCGTCCAGAGGGGCGAGCACATCCGGGTGTGGGGCTTTGCAGACGCGTCCGAGAACGGGCACAAGGTGTCGGGCGAATTCATGGGAATGTTCGCGGAGGCACGGATTGAGAACGGCGCATGGACGCTGACCTTCGGCGCACGGCTGAATGCCTGCGCGGAGCAAGGCAACAGTATGCGCATCTACACCGACAGGACAGCGTTCGTGTTCGAGAACGTGCTGGTCGGCGATGTGTTCATGGTCATCGGGCAGTCCAACGTGGCGTACTCCATGGCGGCGCACCGCGCGGCTGTGCCGGAGGCGGAGCGCGGCGGAGTCGGCTACGACGTTCCGTCCACGCCCATCCGCCTGCATTATAACTCGCTGATGCAGGAAACCGGCGTCACGCGCGGCACTGAGGAGGTCTGCGCCGAGCTGCGCAACCGGGAAACCTGGAAGCGTGCGGATGCCGCCGCTGTGCAGGACTTCTCCGCGCTGGGCTATCTGTTCGCCGCGGAGTATGCGCGGGCGACCGGCGTACCGGTCGGGGTGATCGAGATTGACGGAAACGGACAGCCGATCGGCGCCTTCCTGCCCAACAGCGTGGCGGAGGCGACCGGCAGCGACAAATGGGCGGACCAGAAGGGCTACTCCGTCACGTCCGGCTGCAACGGCGATGCGGCGCGGTATATGTACAACCACTATATGTACCCGTTTGAAAAGTACGCGATGGCTGGTCTTGTCTGGTATCAGGGCGAGAGCGACTGCGCGCCCGGACTTGCCGAGGTATTCCCGGACAAGCTGGCGGCGCTCATGACCTATATGCGCACCACGCACAATCCGGTCTCCCCGGACTTCCCCGTCTACCTCATCGAGTTCCCGCCCATCTTCCGTCAATCGGCAGTGTCTGTCATTCCCGCCGGACAGACCTGGGCTTTCATGGATCTGGGACTGGTGCGCGGCACGCTCGGCTCGGTCACGCACCGCATCCCTGCCTGCCATGTCGTGTCCTCCGCCGACCTGTGGACGGACCGCACCTACTGGAACAGCCTGCACCCGAACTGCAAGTTTGAGCAGGCGCGCCGCGCCGCCGGCATTGCCGCCGCTGTCGCGGGAGTCGGCTCGCCCGAGGCGGTTGCCGGTCCCGTTCTGGCATCGGCGGAACGGTCCGCGGACGGCAGGCAGGTGGTTCTGACCTACACAAACGTCGGCAGCGGACTGACCACCGCGGGCGGCTCGGCTGATATCCTCGGCTTCGCCGGGATCCGCAGGAACCGGAACGGCACCCTGCACGTCCTGACCCCCACTCGGTTACGCTTACGGCGCCCGACCGCATCACCCTGACCTTCGGCGTCAGCGTAGACGGCGTCGGCTACCACGTCCTTGCCGAAGAGGTGTTCGGCGAGAGCATCAATCTGACCTCCCCGTCCGGCGTGCCCGCCTGCGCGGACATCTGGCTGTTCGACTGACATGATCTACACCGTCACGCTGAACCCGGCACTGGACTATGTGCTGTCCGTGCCGGAGGCGGGGGACGAGCCTGCCTGCCGGGCGGACGCGGCGGCGCTCCTGCCGGGCGGCAAGGGCGTCAACGTCTCGCTCATGCTCCGGCGGCTGGAGGTGCCGTCCGTCCCGACGGGACTGTGTGCCGGAGTCACGGGGCGCTGCCTGCTGGACAGGCTGACCGAGGCGGGGCTGGAGCCGGACTTCGTTCTGCTCACCGGATGCCGCGCCGGACGCCGGAACGCGCATCAACGTCAAGCTGCGCGAGGCGCGCCCCGGCGGCGTGCCCGCCCTGCGTGAGATCAACACGGCGGGTGCACCGGTCACGGCGGAGGCACTGGAAGCGCTTGCCGCACGGCTTGCCCGGCGCCTGCACCGCCTGCAACCGGACGATCTGCTGGTACTGGCGGGGAGCATCCCGCCGGGACTGGGCAGCGGCGCTTACGTACAGCTTCTGTCGCGCCTGTCTGCGGGTGCCGCGGGGCGCGTGCGTGTCGCGGCGGACACGGCGGGTGCCGGTATGGCGGCGCTCCTGCCCCTGCGCCCGTGGCTGATAAAGCCCAACCGCGCCGAGCTGTCCGCGCTGTCCGGCATACAGGCTGACAGCGACAGTGCCGTCCTGCGGGCGGCACGGAATCTGCAGGCGGCGGGTGCCGGACACGTACTGGTCACGCTGGGGGCGGACGGTATGCTGCTGGTGCCCGCCCGGCGGGCAGGGGCGGACGGTCTTGGCGAGGACTGCCTGCGCATAGGTGCCGTACCCGGCAGGGCGCTGTCCTCGGCGGGAGCCGGCGACGCCTCGCTTGCCGGCTTTCTGGCGGCATTGCGGCGGGGATGGAAGCCGGAAAACGCACTGCGCTTTGCCGCCGCCTGCGGCGCAGCCGCCGTCTTTTCACCCGGCGGAATGGGCAGCCGTGCCGAGGCGGAACGACTGTATGCGCTGACGGCGCTGGCAGGTCCGGCGGTGCGGCATCTCCCGGCGCCGTAACGGCGCCCCTGCGGGTGTGCGCCAAGCAAACAGGTTGCCCCCAAAAACAATTCATTTGAGCGGAGGGACGGAGTATGCTGTCCAAGGTATACAGCGCGGGACTTTACGGCATTGACGGTTTTGTGGTAACGGTGGAGGTGGACGGGCAGCCGCGCCTGCCGGAATTTGAGCTGGTGGGACTGCCGGACGCCGCCGTCAAGGAGGCGAAAAACCGGGTGCGCACCGCCTGCGAGAACAGCGGCTACCGCTTCCCCGAAGCGGCACTGCTGGTCAATCTGGCGCCAGCCGACCGCCGCAAGGAAGGCTCCGGCTTTGATGCCGCCATTCTGGTGGGCATTCTGTCGGTGTCCGGCGTCATCCGCCGCGACTGCGACCTGTCCCGGCGCTGTTTTGTCGGGGAGCTGTCGCTCTCCGGGGAGTTCCGGTTCGTGCGCGGCATCCTGCCCATGTGCGTGGCGGCGCGGGACGCGGGCATGACGGAATTCTATGCCCCCGCCGAAAATGCCGCCGAGGCGGCAGCCGTGGAGGGCATCACGGTCTACGGCGTGCAGAATATGCACCAGCTGACCGAGCATCTGTGCGGCCGTCAGCCGCTTGCCCCGGTCAGCTGCCCCGACCTGTCCATGACCGGCGCCGACCTCTATGACGTGGATTTCTCCGACGTGCGCGGACAGCGCATGGCAAAGCGGGCGCTGGAAATTGCGGCGGCGGGCGGACACAACGTCCTGCTCATCGGACCGCCGGGAACCGGAAAAATCCATGCTTGCCAAGCGCCTGCCCACCATCCTGCCGCCGCTCTCCTTCGCCGAGGCGATCGAAACGACCAAAATCCATTCCGTCGCCGGAACCCCTGCCGGAGGGCGTCTCCCTCCTGCGTCGGCGCCCCTTCCGCTCGCCGCACCACACCATGTCCGCCGTATCGCTGATCGGCGGCGGCATCAACCCGACGCCGGGCGAGGTGTCCCTGGCACACAACGGCGTGCTGTTCCTGGACGAGCTGCCGGAATTTCCCAAGCAGGTCACCGACGCACTGCGCCAGCCGCTGGAGGATCGGCGCGTCACCATCACGCGTGCCAACGGGCGCGTGACCTTCCCCTGCACCTTCATGCTGGTCGCCGCCATGAACCCCTGCCGCTGCGGCTACTACGGCGACACGCGCCACCGCTGTACCTGCAAGCCCGCTGACGTGCAGAAGTACGTCTCCCGCATCAGCGGTCCCATGCTGGACCGCATCGACATCCAGATCGAACTGCCCTCGCTCTCCTACGAGGAGCTTGCCGCACGGGAGCCGGACACCAACGAGACCTCCGCCGATGTGCGGGCACGCGTCTGCCGCGCCCGCGCCTATGCCGCCGCACGCATGAGCGGGGAGGACAGCGCGCGCATATTCTGTAATGCCCAGCTGGATTCCGCCTCCATCCGGCGCTACTGTGCCGCCACCCCCGCCGCCATGGAGCTTCTGCGCACGGCGTACACGTCGCTGGGGCTGTCCGCGCGCGGCTATGACCGCGTCATGCGGGTGGCGCGCACGGTAGCCGACCTGGACAGCTCGGAGCGTATTGAGGAACAGCACATCGCCGAGGCGATCCAGCTCAGAAGCCTGGACAAAAAATACTGGGGCGACAGGTAGTGTCTGCGCCGCCGCCCACGGAGGTTATAGGATACCATGACAACTCTTCTTTGCCGCCTGTTCCTGCGCGGGCGCGACCCGTCCACGCCCACCGGGCGCCGGGCATACGGCACCATGGCGGGCGCGGTCGGCATTGCACTGAATCTGCTGCTGGCGGCGGGAAAATTCATTGTCGGCGTTCTGAGCGGCGCCCTGTCCGTGCAGGCGGACGCCGTGAACAACCTATCGGACGCCGGCTCGCAGATCATCTCGCTGATCTCCTTCCGCATCTCCGCCAAGCCCGCCGACCGGGAGCATCCCTTCGGGCACGCGCGGATCGAATATGTCGCGTCCATGATTGTTTCCTTTGCCATCCTGCTGGTGGGCTGGGAGCTGCTGACCGGCTCGGTGCGCAAGATCCTGCACCCCGAACCGACCGCCTTCCGCTGGCTGTCCGTCATCGTGCTGGGGGTTTCGGCGCTGGTCAAGCTGTGGATGTTCTTCTTTAACCGGAGCATCGCGCGGCGTATCGGCTCGTCCGTCATGCGGGCGACCGCCGCTGACAGCCTGTCCGACGCGGGCGCGACCTGCGCCGTGCTGGTCTGTATGCTGATCCTGCGCTTCACCGGCGTGGACGTGGACGCCTATGCGGGCGTTGCCGTTGCACTGCTCATTCTCTGGGGCGGCATCGGCATCCTGCGGGACACGAAGAACGCCATCCTCGGCAGTCGCCCGTCGGAGGAGACCGTGCGGGACATCCGGAACGTTGTCCGGCAGTACCCCGACGCGCTGGGGATGCACGATCTGCTGGTACACAACTACGGTCCCGGGCACGTGGTCGCCTCCCTGCACATCGAGGTGGACGGGCGGGCGGACGTGTTCACGTCACACGACATGATAGACCGCATCGAGCGTCAGCTCCGGCTGGAGTACGGGATCGAGGCGACCGTCCACATGGATCCCATCGCGGTCAACGATCCCACTGCCGACCGGCTGCACGCGCTGGTGCTGGATGCCGCGCGGGAGCTGGACGGGCGGCTGAGGATCCACGACTTCCGCATTGTCCCGGGCGCCACGCATACCAATCTGATCTTTGACCTGGAGGTACCGTTTGAGGTGCGCATGAGCGACACCGATCTGCGGGAAAATCTGTTCCGGCTGGTGCGGTCACGCGACCCGTCGCTGTACACCGTTGTGACCATTGACAGAGAGTAAGCGTGTGCCGCCCGTGCGGCACACGCTTACTCTTTCCAGCTTATCCGCATTTCCGCGCCGTAGCCGTCCGCCTCCAGCCGCAGGAGCGCCGGGCGTTGCGCCTTCTCCGTGAAGGCAAAGACTATCCGCACGCCTGCCGCCGTGACCGTCACCGTCCGCCGTCCGTCGGCGTCCCGTCCGGTTTCCGTGATGTCCCCCTCCGCCAGCAGTGCCCATGCGGGCAGCAGCAGGCGGTCGAACCGCCCGTCTGTCGCCGTTGCGGACAGGTCATCCAGCGCGACCGTCACGCGCGTTTCTGTGGCGGGAGCTTCTCCGTTCTCTGCGCTGCTCCCGGCGGGCGCTGCGCGTTCGGCTGTGACGGTCAGCCCCGCCAGGGATGCCGGTTCCGTATACACGATCTCCACCCGTCTGCCGTCCCCGGTCGGTGCCGTGACGGTCACGGTTGCGGCGAAGGCTCGCGGCTGTCCGGTCAGGCTTGCCCCTGCGCGTGCGGGGTCACCTGTGTATCCGTCCGGTTCCGTGCGTATGAGACTGCCCCGGACGTCCGCCGCGAACGCCGCTTCCGTATAGGACAGACCTGCGCGGCGGCGTGTCATTCCGCCCGGGATCGGCTGTGCGGTGCATCCTGCCAGGAGGATTGCCGCCAGCAGCACGATTGCTGCCGGCAGCGGTTTTTTTGCTTTGCTCCGATGGTGCATGGTGGTTCTTCCTTTCGTTCTGTTGCGGGGGCTTGCCTTGCTTGTCGCCTGCCAACCCCGCCTTTAGTTTGCTTTTTCTGCCCCCTTCCCCGAAGGGAAGGATATCCCCCCGCCCCGCGCTCGCAGAGCGCTCTTCCCGGCGGGGAAGGGGGAGACCAAGGTTATTTCATGCAAGGGGCTTCGCCCCTTGCATCCCCGGGGCTGGACGGGGCGCGGCACGGGCTGAACCTGCGGAGCAGGCACCCGACGGGGGCGTACCCCCGGCGTTGGGGGCTCGACCAGCCGTTGCGGTGCCTGACGGGGGCTTGCCTTCTTTGCCGCCTGCCTACTTTTTTTGTTAGCTTGCTTTTCTGCCCCCATCCCCCGCCCCCTTCCCCTCCGGGGAAGGGGAGACTATAGTTTATTTCGCCGGGGGCTCCGCCCCGGCACCCGGCACTTACCTGCTTACGGCACTTACAGACCATGCCGAACAGGCACCCGGCGCCGGGGAGCCTAAAGTTTGATGTAAAACCGACAGAAAGGCTTTCCCTTGAGCAGTGCCGGCAGCCAAGGAGAGGGGGGACCGGGGGAGATGGAACTATCCGTCGCTAACGCGACGGCGGCGTTTGAGATGGTCCTCTCCCCCGGGGCAGGGATAGCCAGTGCCGCGGGGAAGAAGGAGACCAAAGGTTTTCTTATGCAAGGGGCTTCGCCCCTTGCATCCCCGGAGCTGGACGGGGCGCGGCACGGGTTGAACCTGCGGAGCAGGCGCCCGGCGGGGGCGTACCCCCGGCGGTGGTGGCTCGACCAGCCGTTGCGGTGCCTGACGGGGGCTTGCCTTCTTTGTCGCCTGCCGACCCCGCCTTTAGTTTGCTTTTTCTGCCCCCATCCCCCAACCCCCTTCCCCTCCGGGGAAGGGGGAGACTAAGTTTATTTCGCCGGGGGCTCCGCCCCCGCACTCGACTACCTGCTTACGGCACTTACAGACCATGCCGAACAAGGTATCCTGCGCAAAGGAGCCTGCGGTTCAGCGCAGTGGCAGAGAAATCAGTTGCCTAAAGAATGTGCCGCCCGGGTTCAGTTCTGGGGATGCAAGGGGCGAAGCCCCTTGCATGAATAAACTTTAGGGCTCCCCCTTCCCGCTGGGAAGGGGGCAGGGGGGATGGGGGCAGAATCAAAGCCAAAGGCAGGGTCGGCACGCGACAAGTAAAAAGCAATCCCCCGCAAGGGTTCCTGTACGGCAGGGCGGCAGGCGTCAAAGAAGTAAATGCCGCCGGCGTGAAATTTATGCCTCCGGATGTTGCAAAAAGCCCCGGATGTGGTATACTGAATGCGGAAAGCCCGCGCCGATTTACGCGCGGGAGAAGGAGCCATGACCAATGGATAACACGCATACTCACCGCTTGCATGAACTGCTCAGGTCGGATCTGACACCGCCGCGCGTGTACGCCGCGATTGATCCGGCGGCTCTGACACACAATTACCGCCTGCTGGCGGACAGGGCAAAAGCTGCCGCCGGGCAGCAGCTGACTCCCATCGCCGTGGTCAAGGCGGACGCATACGGGCACGGCATCCGCATCTGCGCAAAGGCACTCGCGCAGGCGGGGTGCCGCGCCTTTGCGGTCGCCTGCATAGAGGAAGCGGTCGCCCTGCGGCAGGTGCTGGAGGAGAACGGCACGGACGGAACCGTCCTGATCCTCGGCTATACAGCCCCCGCCTGCGCCGCACTGCTGGCGGCACATCGGCTGACGGCGGCGCTGGTATCCGCCGACCACGCCCGCCGGATGTCGGACGCCGCCTGCGCCGCCGGGGTACGCGTCCGGGCGCACATCGCACTGGACACCGGCATGAACCGCATCGGGCTGGCGGCACACAGTCCGGCGGAGCTGGAAAGTGCCGTGCGGGAAGCGGCTGATATTTTTGCACTGCCCGGACTTCGCGTGGACGGAATGTTCTCGCACTTTGCCGAGGCGGACGCGGACGGTGACGCCGCAATGCAAGCCGGAAGCCGCACCATGACGCAGTACGCCCGTTTCGCGCAGGTGCGGGACGCGCTGGCGGCGCGCGGACTGCGCCCCGGGCTGTGCCACATCTGCAACAGCGCAGCCGCCGTCCGGTTCCCGGCGGCGCACCCGGACGCACTGCCCGACGCCGTGCGGCTGGGCATCAGCCTGTACGGCTACGGCGTGCCGCTCCCGGACGGGCAGGCGCTCCTGCCCGTCATGCGGCTGTGTACCTCGGTCGTGCATCTGCATACACTGCTGCCCGGCGAACGCGTCGGGTACGGCGGCACCTTCACCGCCGACAGCCCCCGCCTGCTGGCTACGCTGCCGGTCGGGTACGCGGACGGCTGGATCCGCGCCCTTGCCGGCGCCTCCGTCACGGTACACACGGCGGAGGGCGACCGCCAAGCCCCGCTTGTGGGACGCATCTGCATGGATCAGTGCATGGCAGACGTCACCGGACTGCCCGTGCGCGTCGGCGATCCGGTCACGCTGTTCGGACAGACGCCGGAACAGCTGGAAGCGCTCGCGGCACGCGCCGGAACCATTCCCTACGAACTGCTCTGCCTCATCACGGCACGCGTCCCCCGCATACAGGCGGGAAGCGCCCGAATCTGATTTTTCCCCCACGAAAGGAGTACGCCATGAACGCCACGAACCGGAAATTCCTCCGCGTCCTGTGCCTTTGCCTGTGCCTGCTTTGCTGTCTTCCCCTGCTCGCCGGATGCGGCAGCTGCGGGGGCAGTAACGAGCCGGTCGTCCGAAATGCCATCACATCGGTCACGGTCGGGCGCGGCACGCAGGCGGAAGGCGGCACCGACGCCACCCTGACGGTGACAGCCGCCCTGACCGATGCGCTTCTGAAATCCTACAGCGGCACGGTATACCTGTTTGAGCTGCCCGCCCGCTGCGGTCGCAACCCCGACCTGCGCGGGCTGACTCCGGTGGCGGACGCCCCAGCCGCCTCCTCCCTGCGCTTCTCGCTGAGCCTGTATGACGGGATGCGCTCCCGGCTGTTCTCCTCCTTCGTGCTGGCGTCCTACGACAAAACCGCCCGGCAGTACACCGTGCTGACTTCCGCCGTTGCCGTTTCCGATCCGGCAGTGTTGGCAGACGGCACTGCCCGCACGGATGCCGCCGTTTCGGTAAAGGGGCTGTCCTCGCCGCATCCCGCGGACGCAGTGCGGCTGGGTGCCGCCTCCACCGTCGTGGATGTGTCCATGGGTGACATCATCCTGGAAGGCTGGTCGGAGCATGCAGTCTCGTTCCTGTGGAACGGCGTGACCTTCTACTACGACGGCGACGCCGTGCGGGCACTGGACGGGACGGTCTCGGCGTACACCGCCGCCGGCATCCGGGTGTACCTGCGCTTCCTGCTGAAGGCGCCGGGAGAGAGCACCCCTGCCTGCCTGTATGTGCCCGGTGCCGGGGATGCCGCCGGATACAGTCCCAACATGACCGACCCGGACGCGGCGCGCCTGCTGGAAGCCTTCTTCCGCTTCATGGCAGAGCGCTATGCCGCCGGGCAGGATGCGCCGGGACGCGGGCTTTGCGCCTCCTTCCTGATCGGGCGGGGCGTCAACAACGTGTCCCGGAATGCGGCAGACGGCAGCACAGGCGCGTCTCCCGACCTGCACGTCAGCCGGTACGAGCAGTTGGTGCGGCTGGCGCACACCGCCCTGCGTGCCTCGACCTCCGCCGGGCGGGTGTTCATCTGTATGGACAGCCACTGGAACAGGGCGCGACCTGTCCGGCGGCTTCGGCGCGCAGAACTATCTGGCGGCGTTCCGCTCCGAGGCGGCTCTGCGCGGGGACTTCGACTGGCAGATTGCCTGTGAGCTGGCGGCATCCTCGCCGCGCGTCTGGCTCCCCTCCGCCGCCGACGGAGACAGTCTGACCATTCCCTCCCTCTCCTCCCTGACCGACCTGCTCTCCGCCGAGACCTATCGCACCGCGGGCGGCAGTCTGCGGCAGGTCATCCTCACGGACTACGCAATCCCCTCTGCCTTCGCCGGGGAGGTATCCTCCTCCGATGCCGCGCAGGCGGACACCTATCAGGCGTCCTCCTTTGCCTACGCCTACACGGTCGCCGCCGCCAACCCGCGCGTGGAGGCGCTGATCTATGACGGCGTGGCGGACGGCGCCGGTCTGTACGCGGTTTCCGACGGGGAGCCGGTACGCCGCCCCATCGGGGACACCTTTGCCGTCATCGACACGGACGGCGCCGAGTCCGTGCTGTCTGTTGCCCGCCCCATCGTCGGCACTGCGTTCCAGCGTGCGGAAAGCGGGCAAGCCGGACTGGCACTCCCTACCCGCACGGTCACGGGCTCTGCCGCCGCTCTGCCCACGGCGCAGATGTCCTCCGGGGGCAGTTCCCTGCTCCTCGGCTTTGACGCGCGGTGGGATAATCCGCTCGGCGGTTTTACCGCCACCGAAGGGCTTGTGTACCTGGATCGCGTGGCGGTCTCCGGACGTCCCGTCCTGCACGCGGCACTGGAAGCGCCGACTGCCGGAATGCCTGTCGGCATTACCGCCCCCCTGCCCGTCTCGGCGCTGACCGGCGGACGGGAGCTTCTGCTGGATATGCAGGCGGCGGTGCACGGCGACGCGCCTGCCGGCAATCTGACCGCGACGGTTCTGCTTACGCGCGTAGCCAAGGGCACCGTGGCAAGCGGTGACGGCACTCTGCGTTACCGGGCTTCCTCCGCCCTGCCCACGGGGGATTGGCAGATCCTGCGCTGTGACATTTCCTCCTTCACGTCCCTGCTCGATCCGGACGACACGGTACTGCTGACGGTTCTGCTGGAAGGTAGCGCGCCTGTTTCCTGCGATCTGTATCTGCGGGAAGCGCGGCTGACCGGTGTCACTGCCGGCTCCTTCCCCACTGTTCTGATTCTGACCTTTGCCGGTGTTGCGACGCTGGCGCTGACCGGTGTGGTTGTGTTCCTGTTTCTCAGGCACCGCAGGCGGGCGCGTTGAGAGGGGGGGGAAGGCGGCACCGGCTTACCCTGCCGCCGCGTTTGCCCGGCGGGGTGGCTGTGCCCTGCCGCGCCTGCTTTTTCCTGCCGTATCAATACTTTTCCTGCCCCCCATCCCCGAAGAGGGGGAGAATCTTTGGTTTTTCTTATGCAAGGGGCTTCGCCCCTTGCATCCCCGGGGCTGAACCCGGGCGGCACTGGCTGACCTTGCCACTGTGGCACCCTGCGGGAGCTTGCCCGGGTGGTCGCCGGATGCCTCTGCCTTTCCGGAATCCGCTGGGGGCTTGCCTTCTTTGCCGCCTGCCGCCCCTGCCTTTGGTTTGCTTTTTCTGCCCCCCATCCCCCGCCCCTTCCCTCCGGGGAAGGGGGAGATTTCCCTCTTTATTTTGCCGGGGGCTCCGCCCCCGGCACCCCGGCATTAGCCCGCTTGCGGCACTTACAGAGCCTGCCACTGTGGAAAACGCAATGGGGGCTTGCCCCCGGCGGTACTGGTTCGACCTGCCAATCCGGTACCCGCAGGGGGCTGAACCCGTATTTCGCCGCAAAAAAACGATAGGAAACGCTTTTTCTCTGGACAGAGCCGGCAGCCAAGGAGAGGGGGGACCGGGGGAGAGGAACTTCGGCGTTTGAGATGGTCCTCTCCCCCGGGGCAGGGATAGCAAGTGCCGCCGGGAAGAGCGCTCTGCGAGCGCGGGTCGGGGGGCTATCCTTCCCCTTCGGGGAAGGGGGCAGGAAAGTATTGATACGGCAGGCAAATCATGCGCGGCAGGCTGCGTTCTTTTTGTTAACAATTTACATATTATTTATAAATTATTTGCAAGCAATTTATAATATTGCAGTATAATGCAAACGTGGTAGTTATACCGTTCAGATTCCGTTAACGGAAAGTGCGGAAACATGACACCAAATTCAGGCAGGGAGGCAAGCTGATATGAAGCGCAACACGCATTATGGACTGATAGTTCGGACAATTTCTGTTTTTTTCTTCTCGTTTTTTTATCCTTTCGCTGCCGCTCGGTTCCTGCATCGCGGGAAAGAACCCCACCACGGAAAGCTCCGCGACGGAATTGGTAAATGACGGCGATGCCGACAGGGTAAGCCGCCGGGAGCTGGCGCGCTCCCTGCAGAGCAAGCTCCTCCCTGCCAAGGGAAACAGGCAGTGAGGCGGAAACGCTCCTCGGTGGGCTGACACCGGTACAGTACCTGCCGCAGGCACCGCAGGATCTGGTCGGTCAGCGGCTGTTTCTGATGCTGACCGGGGATCAATACGCAGGAAGCACCGTGTTCCGCTACACCGCGCCGCAGGGAAACAGCGGGGAAGAGCTGGCAATTTTTCTTCGGATCTCTCGAAAACAGCGACGGCGGCGGATACTACGCGCTGGTTCTGAAAACCGAATACGGAAGCATGGGCAGTTTCCTTGACGAAAGCAAAAAGGGCTCCCTGCTCGGAACCGTAACGGCTGTCCGGTATATCGGATTCAACGATATGCTGCATTCCTCCAACAACATTTCCGCGCTGGTAAACAGCGGAAAGGCTTCCGCCGGAAAGGACAGTGTAATCTGCTACGGCTCCATAGAGGGAACGGCAGTATTTCCGCTGTGGACGGCGGTACAAGGTCCGCGCCCGCCGCAGAGGTGTTTGAATCCACGCTTGCCCGGTTCGGGCTTTCATGATTTCATGAAAAGATAAGACAGGTGGGGCTGTTAAAAAAACATCGGTTTTTTAACAGCCCCTTTTTTTGCCGGAACGCTGCCTGTCGTTTCCCTTGACAAATGCGCCGCGACTTGCTATAATTGGGGAAGCCGCCGCTGTTATCCGGCGGCAAAAAGGAGAGGCACACGCATGAGCACAAAATACTATCGCGGCGTTTATATCGGCGGCACGAAATGCGCGGTCGTGCGCGGCGACAGCGAGGGACATATACTGAGAAAACGCGCTTTGACACCCGCGACTGCGCCGCCACCGTCGCCCGGATACTGGATACCGCCGCCGCCATGGCGCAGTCCGCCGCGCGGCAGGGGCAGGCAGTCTGCGCCGTCGGCGTCAGCTGCGGCAGTCCCATGGACTCCGCGCGCGGCATCATCCGGGAGCCGCCCAACCTGCCCGGCTGGGTGGACGTTCCCATCACGGATATGCTCACCGCCCGGCTGGGGCTTCCCGCCGCCCTTTGCAACGATGCCAACGCCTGCGCTCTTGCGGAATGGCGCTTCGGTGCTGGCAAGGGGACGCGGAACATGGTCTTTCTGACCTTCGGCACGGGCATGGGCGCGGGGCTGATTCTCGATGGGCGTCTGTACGCCGGAACCTGCGATGCGGCAGGCGAGATCGGGCATATGCGTCTGGCGCCGGACGGTCCTGTCGGCTTCTTCAAGGCAGGCTCCTTTGAGGGCTTCTGCTCCGGCGGCGGACTTGCCAAAATGGGACAGCGTCTGGCGCTGGAAGCCATCCAGCGCGGCGAGGCACCCGCCTTCTGCCCGACGCTGGCGGATCTTCCGTCCGTGACGGCAAAGTCCATCGCGGACGCCGCCCACGCTCCCGAGCCCGACCCCGTCGCGCTTGCCGTCTATGCCCGGTGCGGCACGCGCCTCGGGCAGGCACTCGCCGTGCTGGTCGATGTCCTCAACCCGGAATGCATCGTGCTGGGCAGCGTCTTTGCCCGCTCCGGCGACCTGCTCATCCCTTCCATGCAGCGCGTCCTGTCCGCAGAGTGCCTCCCGGATTCGCTCGCCGTCTGCCGTATCCTCCCCGCCGCCCTTACCGAGTCCGTGGGCGACCTCGCCGCCCTTACCGTGGCAATGGAAGTGGAGAAAGCGAAGAGCGCCGGGGAAACTTCTTGAAAGAAGTTTCCCCGCACCCCTTCAAGAACTTTTCTTGATAGACGAGAAAAAATCAGTGCTGAGTACGTGGACAAGGAGGTGATTGCGATGTAGATGATTTTTATTAGGATGCCACCCGAGTTGGAGTTTGCAAGCCCGGTAACCACATGATTAGTTCGCAGGGAGGTTTTGTGAGAGAAGTGTTTTTTTGTAGGAAGAAATCGCAATTTGAGTTTCGTGCTTCCATGGTAATCGCATGAAAAACGAAAAAAGTTCACGCCATTGCTTTTCGATTGGCTTACGTTGCCGATGCGCACCCTTCAGTAGTTTCATGAACCTATATTTTTAACACAAGAAAAGGATTAACAAAAATGAAAAAAATACTCGCTTTTGCTCTCTGCACAATAGTTGTTTTGCAGTTGGTTGTAGTATCATTTGCACATGATGAACACAGCACCGTATTTCACGTGAAAACCTGCACGGACTACAAGGGAAGAACTTGTATAGGTGGTGAGGAATTTGGATTCATGATTCACATGAACCAATATGCCGGTCATCCTACAACGTTCAATCTAACATACTCTTTTGATTTGACACAGTATACCGAGTCTGATTTGGTAGGACCATACGACGAAAAAGTACACTTAGACACAATGAACGATGACATAAAAGCAATGTTTCGCAGGGCGGCGGAACAATGGAATGCAGTGACTGTGAATGGAGCGAAGATAATCAATTTGAGAGAAGTCGCATCCAACGCAGACATTATTGTGAAAAGCACGGTAAGTATTCATAACAATGTAGCGATTCTAGCCACCACGGAGGGAAAACCGGATGAGGCGTTTCATACACGCAAATGGACTATATACTTATCGATGTTCAAATGGTTGGGAGGGCATGTGGAGGATTATGGTTCTCTGATATTTGCTCATGAATTGGGGCACGTATTGGGGTTGGCAGATTTAACTTCTGACCAAAACCAAGACAAAGTGATGTATTATGCTCTCCCTCAAGAAGGAGATTTGAATAATTACAGCATAAAGCCAGAGGAAATATACGGGCTGACGCTGATGATGAATCACAATGCTCACAATTTAACGGATCCAGCAGGCAGCGTTTGTACAGAATGTGGATTGGAAGTTGAACATGATTTTGTATCCGGATCTGTAATAAACTACAGTGGAAATCGGTATTATCTTAAATGCCTTAGTTGTGATTACAAAATATGGGAAAACCATACAGCTAATCCAAACAACGGAACCAAATTGAGCAGTCATGACAATAACAAATTAACTTATCACAGAACAAGATGTACGGATTGCAGAAAGACTCTATTGACATTTCATTCAAGGGGAATCAACAGTAGTGTAAATGGAATCAGTCCTCTCTACCACTTATATTCATGTTCCGTGTGTGGGCAAGAAGGCATACAAGAGGCGCATTCCTTTGACAGAATGACAAATACGTGTACTTTTTGCCAATACCATCAGACAAATGGGAAATTAACAAAGTAAATCCTGATTCCAAAGAGTAAGAAGGAGTAAAGGAAGGGAAATTGATTATGAAAAAGAAATTCTTATCTCCGCCGCCCTCATGCTTTCCCTCGTTTTTCATTTCCGGTTGTTCAACGAAAAACCCGCAGCAGACAGACCTGCCCGGCAAGTGGGAGCAGGCGGATTCCGTTGAGGCTGTATCCTTCCAGCGCGTGTCAAACAACAAATCCCCCGTGCACGGTACGGTTTACTGGGCGGAGGAATCGCTCGAAAAAGAGTACGCGGAAGCCACCCTGAGCGGTCTTGTGGCAATAGATGAGTACCTGAGTACCGGGAGCACGGGAACGCTGTACCGCGCACACATGGTAACCGTTTACAAAAACACGAAGGGCGTGGATGTTTCCAAACCGTTCAATCTTGTGCTGCGCGCAAACACGCAGTATTCCGCGGAAGGGTACGTGCGCCCCGCCGGGCAGGATGTGTTCCTGTATAACCTGTACGAAGTCCGGGATAACGTTTACAAAGATTGCACCGGGGAAAGCAAGCCGGAAGGGACGCTTTGCCTTACATCAACCCTTGAAGGATATATTCCGGCGCTGGAACTGTTCCGGACAGACGGACAGCTGTATATTGTTCAGTTAGGGGAAGGTTCCTATACCAGAGCCTTGTCCTCCGCCGCTGTGGGGGAAAAGGAGCTGAACCGGGTACAGGAAGCCTTCCGGACATATGATGCGGTGGGGTACAGCCGCGGCATTTCGGCAGCCTACCACTATCAGGATGTGGCGGCATACCTCAAGGGGCTTTCCGAGTAAGAGGACGTCGGAGAATCCCCGCCGCACACCGGAACCATCCCGCATCCCCAAAAGCCACAGGAGGAGAGCGCCGGGGAAACTTCTTGAAAGAAGTTTCCCCGCACCCCTTCAAGAACTTTTCCCGACAAGAGGCAGGATGCGGTGCCGGGCACCGGAACCATCCCGCATCCCCAAAGCCACAGAAGGAGAACGCCGGGGAAACTTCTTGAAAGAAGTTTCCCCGCACCCCTTCAAGAACTTTTCCCGACAAGAGGCAAGATGCGGTGCCGGGCACACCGGAACTATCCCGCATCCCAAAAACCACAGGAGGAAACAATATGTTGACTGACAAAACCCACTTTCGGTCCCGGCGGCAACGGCGACTGGTTCTACCGCGACGGCGGAAAGTCCACGGTGCAGGCGCCCGCGTGGCTGGAAAAAGATCGGATTGGATGCCTATGAGTACGAGGCGGGCAGGGGCGTGGTCGCCGGGGAGGAATCCCTGCGTGCCGTCGGGGAAGCGGCGGCGGCTCACGGCATCCGGATGTCCCTGCACGCGCCCTACTTCATCTCGCTCTCCGGCGCGGTGGAGGAAAAAGCGGCTGGCAAGCATCGACTATATCCGGAAATCGCTCTGGGCGGCGGAGCTGCTGGGCGCGGATACAATCGTGATTCACAGCGGCAGCGCGGGCAAGATGAGCCGCGCCGAAGCCATGCGGCTGTCACTGCGACACGCTGGCGCGCGTGATGCAAGCGGTGGGCGATACGTCCATCCGGCTCGGCATTGAAACCATGGGCAAGGTGAACCAGCTGGGCACGCTGGACGAGGTAATCGAGCAGTGCCGGGTGGATCCGCACTACCATCCCGTGGTGGATTTCGGGCATATGAACGCGCGGGAACGGGGCGGTCTTTTCCCCGACTGCGACAGCTACCGGCGGGTGTTCTCCGCCGTGGCGGAGCGGCTGGGCGATGCCTATGCGCGGCACCTGCACTGCCACTTCTCCCGTATCGCGTACACCGGGGCGGGGAAAAGAGGCACCTGACCTTTGCGGACGAGCAGTACGGCCCCGCCTTTGAGCCGCTGATGGAGGCAATCGTCCGGGAGGGGGTATGCCCGCGCATCATCTGCGAATCGGACGGCACCATGGCGGAGGACGCCCTGACCATGAAGCGGTACTGGCAAAGCCTGAACGGCTGAGGATATTCCGAACACGCTGTTTATAGAATTTATAGAAATAGAAAGGAAATATACCATGTCACATCTTACCAATCTGCAATCCCGCATGAAGGCGGGCGAGGTGGAGGCGGTGCTCGTCTCCTCCGAGATCAACCAGCGCTACCTGACCGGGCTGAACTACACGGACGGCTATGTGCTCGTCCTGCCGGAGGCGGCATACCTGCTGGCGGATTTCCGCTATATCGAGGTGGCGCGCGCCACGGCAGGCTCCGCCGGGATCGAGGTCGTCATGCCGGAGGGCGGTATGCTGCCCTGCGTGGCGGGACTGCTGGAAAAGCACGCCGTCCGGCACCTTGCCTACGAGGAGGAAACGGTGTCCTGCGCCCTGCGCATCCGGTTCGCCGAGACCTTCCCCGGCGTGGAGCTGATGACCGGCGCTTCCCGCCTGATCGACTCCCTGCGCCTTGTCAAGGACGCGGACGAGATCGCGTTCATGACGCAGGCGCAGAAGCTGACGGACGATGCCTTTGCCCACATTCTCAACTTCATCACGCCGGAGCGTACCGAGCTGGAGGTCGCACTGGAGCTGGAATTCTATATGCGCGCACGGCTCCGAGGGGACGGCGTTTGAGGCCATCGCGGTGTCGGGTGCCAATTCCTCCAAGCCGCACGGCGTGCCGGGCGACCGCAAGCTGACTCCCAACGCCTTCTTCACCATGGATTTCGGCGCGCGCTGGAACGGCTACTGCGCCGACATGACCCGCACGGTGGTGCTGGGCAAGGCGGATGACGAGATGAAGCGGCTGTACGGCACCGTGCTGGAGGCGCAGACCAGAGCCATTGAGTCCCTGCACGTCGGAATGCCCTGCTGTGACGCGGACAAGGTCGCGCGCGACATCATCGACAACGCCGGCTACAAGGGCTGCTTCGGGCACAGCCTCGGGCACGGCGTCGGGCTGTATATCCACGAGTCGCCCCGCTTCGCCGCCTCGTCCCCGCGCGAAATCACGCTTCAGCCCGGTCATGTCGTGACCGTCGAGCCGGGCATCTATATCGCCGGCAAGTACGGCTGCCGCATCGAGGACATGATTACCATCCTCCCCGACGGCACCGTTCACGACTTCACGCAAAGCCCCAAACAGCTGATCGAGCTGTAAGGGGCGGCAATATCTTCTGAAATCAACACAAATCCTCCTTTTTGCCGTTCCTTTCCGTCCGTCAGGGTGGTATACTGAAGGCATAGCAGGCAAGCTCCGCGTCCGCTGGGTGCGTGATCCCCGGAGCCGCCCGCAAAGCAAGGAGGATGGATTTCTATGAACACAGACAGAATTTTCGCCGAACAGATTGCAAACGAGTACGCTCCCAAAGGACACCGCAAGAATCGTTGCCCTGCGCAAGCTGGATCGTCACGCCAAGCGCCCTGCGCTGGTATTCGCCTACGCCTTCGGCATTGCCATGGCGTTGGTGCTGGGAGTCGGGATGTGCCTTGCCATGCAGGTCATCGGGGACGGCTCCGCACTTACGATGGGCGTGGGAATCGCCGTCGGGACAGTCGGAATTGCCGGCGTATCGGTCAATTATCTCCTCTACCGGAAGCTGCTGGAAAAAGGGAAGCGGAAATATGCGTCCGACATCATCCGGCTCGCCCGTGAAATAACCGGGGAATGAACCGGAAACGCATTCTGCGGGGATTGCTTTTCCCACCTGCGTGGGTGCTGTGCGTCCTGCCGCCTGCCGCATTCGTCAGCCTGACTGCGGCGGCGGTGCGGGGGATGTCGGATTGCGCGGCGCTGTATTTCCTGTACGGACTTTCGGCGTATGCGCTGATGCTGTGGGCACTTGCCGTCCCCCGGTTTCTCCGCACGGTGCGCCGCGTGCGGGCATGGGTACGCACGACGCGCTGGGGCGGGCGCTACCTGACAGATATCCGTTTCCGCGGCACCGTGCGCATGGTGCAGGGGACGGTCGTCAACCTGCTTTACGTTGCGTTCCGCACCGCGGCAGGCATCCGCTACGGCTCTCGCTGGTTCCTGTCTCTGGCAGCGTACTATTTCCTGCTGGCGCTGACGCGCGCCTTCCTTCTGCTGGGACTGCACCGCCGGGCAGGCAGGAAGGACCCGCTTGCCTATGAGTATGCCTCGCTGCCGCAGGACGGCGTGGTTACTCCTGCTTATCACCCTGGCAATCGCCGTCATGGCGGCGCAGACCGTGTGGGAAAACGCAGGCTTTGTCTACCCCCAAATCGTCCTGTACGCTTCCGCCGCCTATACGTTCTATGCCGTGGCGCACGCGGTTGTCGGTCTTGCGCAGCTGCACCGGGCAGGGAGTCCTGTCCTGTCTGCCGGAATGTTCATCGGGGTAGTGGAAGCACTGATGTCACTGTTCGGTTTACAGACCGCCATGATAACGGCGTTTTCACCGGATGATGAGGCGTTCCGACTTCGGATGAATACGGTTACCGGCTCCGCAGTCTGCTCCGTTGTCCTGATTGCCGCCGCCGTCATGCTGATTCATGCACACCGTGCGCTACGTTCGCTTGCCGCAAAACAGGAGGACAGAGCATGAACAAATCCGAAAGCAAGTATTTCAACACCGCCGTCCGCATGGACGAAGCGCTTATCTCCCTGCTGGCACGTAAGGATTTCGCTTACATCACCGTCCGGGAGATATGCGAAACAGCGGGCGTCAACCGCTCCACCTTTTACCTGCACTACGAAAACACCGGCGATCTGCTGGAGGAGGCGGTGCGATACGCGGAGGAGCGGTTTTTCGGTTGCTTTCCGGCAAAGCAGCAATCCATCCGGCAAAAGCTGCACACCTGCCCGCCGGAACAACTGATCCTTATCACGCCGGAATACCTGACCCCGTACCTGACCTTCATCCGGGACAACCGCCTGATCTACCGCACCGCACTTGCCAAGCCGGAGCTGTGGCGGAGTGAGCAACGCTACAATGCCCTGTTCCGGGACATATTCGACCCTATTCTGGCACGGTTCCATTACCCCGCCGGGATGCGGCAGCAGGTCATGGCATTCTATGTCGGCGGCATCACGGCGGTCATTGCCGCATGGCTGAAGGACGATTGCCGGCAGACGCCGGACGAAATCATCCGGATTATAGAAACCTGCATTTTCCCGCGGGAGCAGAGCATCGGATGAAGGGATGCTATAGGTAAAACCACGGATTTATTTCAAAACATATTGTTAATTTTTACACCGTACAGGAGACCGATCCATGCAATTCACCGACACGCACGCACACTATTTCGACCGGAAATTTGACGCCCTGCCGGGCGGGGCGCAGGGCGTTCTGAACGACCCTGCGTTCCGGGCATCGGTGCGCGCCGTTATCAACATCGGCACCAACCTGCAGAACAGCCGGGAGGCGGTCGCGCAGGCGGCACGCTACCCGTTCATGGCGGCGGCGGTCGGCATTCACCCGGAGGACTGCCAGGTCTACCCCGGCGCGCCGGGCTGGTACGAGGGGCAGAAGCCGCTGGAGCCGGAGGAAGAGCTGCCCCGCCTGCGGGCGTGGCTTGCCGACCCGGCGGCGCGGCGGCGCGACAAGATTGTTGCGATCGGGGAAATCGGGCTGGATCGCCATTGGCAGCCGGTGGACAGTCCCGCGCCAGCAGGCTTTCTTTGACGGTCAGCTGGCGCTGGCGGTCGAGCTGGATCTGCCTGTCATCGTCCACGACCGCGAGGCGCACGGCGCGTGTCTGGATGCCGTTTGCCGCCACGAGGGCGTGCGCGGCGTGTTTCACGGCTTCTCCGGATCGGCGGAAATGGCAAAAGAGCTTGTCAGGCGCGGATTTTTCATAGCGTTCGGCGGGGCGCTGACCTACCGCGGCGCCGACCGCCTGCGCGCCGTTGCCGCCTCGGTGCCGCCGGATCGCCTGCTGCTGGAAACCGACTGCCCCTATATGCCCCCCGTCCCGTTGCGCGGCACCGTGAACCGCTCCGACAACATCCTCCACATCGCGCGCGTGCTCGCGCCCCTGCACGGCATGACGCCGGAGGAGCTGGCTGATATCACCAACCGCAACGCCGTCCGGCTGTTCGGGCTGGATGCGATTCTGCCGGATTTGTGCTGATTGCACAAATAACAGGCTGAAATTTCTACATCCCGCATACAAAAATATGCTTTTGTGATATTGAAAAAGCCGCCGGATACTGTATAATGGAGATGTTACCGAAAAAGCAACCCTTCTTTATTGTTTTTTGTATAACAGAATCTATGAATATACAGAAAGGTGTCCTCCCCTGCGGACAGCGGACTGCGCGTCCCTGCCCCCGTCGGCGGCGGATGAAGGTGAATCACTATGGCTGAATTCAATACCAAACAGATCCGGAACCTGGCTCTTCTCGGTCACGGCGGCTGCGGAAAGACTTCCGTCGCCGAGGCGATGCTGTACGTGACCGGCGCCATCGATCGTCTCGGCAATACCGCGCAGGGCAACACGACCTGCGACTATGATCCCGAAGCGCGTGCGCGCGGCTTCTCACTCGCCGCAACGCCTGCGTTCATGACATGGAAGGACACCCGGATCAATGTCCTCGACACGCCCGGTCCTGGATTTCACCGGTGAGGTCAGGCAGGCTGTCCGCGTGGCGGACGCCGCCGTCATCTGCGTGGACGGCAAGGCGGGCGTTGAGGTCGGCACCGAGCTTGCATGGGACATTGCCTGCGAGGCGGGCATCCCCCGCGCCTTCTTCGTCAACAAGTGCGATGACGAGGAGTGCAAGTTCGAGCGCGTGTTCCGCCAGCTGCACGCCACCTTCGGCGTTTCGGTCTGCCCGTGTTCATCCCCGTGGAGACCGGCAAGGACGTCACCATGATCGACCTGCTCACCATGCGTCCCATCAAGTACGACGAGAAGGGCAACCGGACCGAGACCGCCATGCGCATCGGCTGGGAGCACACCGCCTCCGAGTTCAAGGACGCGCTGAACGAGGCGCTTGCCGGCACCGCCGACGAGCTGATGGAAAAGTTCTTTGAGGGCGAGTCCTTTACGCTGGAGGAGTCGGTCGAGGCTCTGCACAACGGCATCATTCAGGGCACCATCGTGCCTGTGTACTGCGGCTCGGCTGTCCACCTGTGGGGCATCGTCGCCATGCTGGACGCCATCGCCGCTTCCTTCCCGCGTCCGACTGCCCGCAAGTTTGAAAAGGACGAGAACGGCAGGCACGTGCCGATCACCACCGAGGGCGATCCCGCACTGTTCGTGTACAAGACCGTCGCCGACCCGTTCGTCGGCAAGATGTCCTTCTTCAAGGTCATGGCGGGTACGATCGACCGCGATATGTCCCTGCGCAACCTGCGCACCGGCGTCAGCGAGAAAATGTCGCATATGTATATTATGAAGGGTAAGGAGCAGACCGAGGTGGACGAGCTTGCCTGCGGCGATCTCGGCATGATCGCCAAGCTGTCCAACACCAACACCGGCGACACCCTGCGCGCCTCCGGCGACGTCGCCTACGCCCGCGTGACCTACCCCACGCCGTATATGTGCCGCGCCATCGTGCCCGAGACCGCCAAGGACGAGAGCAAGATTTCGCAGGCAATCGCCAAGATGCTGGAGGAAGACCTCACCCTGCGGTACGAGAACAACCCCGAGACCAAGCAGATGCTGATCTACGGCATGGGCGATATGCACCTCTCCGTGCTTGCCGCCAAGCTCAAGACGCGCTTCGGCGTGTCGGTCCGGCTGGAGGAGCCGAAGATCCCCTACCGCGAGAAGATAACCAAGCCCTGCGACGTGGAGGGCAAGCACAAGAAGCAGAACGGCGGCTCCGGTCAGTACGGACACGTGAAGATCCGCTTCGCCCCCGGCGAGGAGGAGGGGCTGATCTTCGTGGACGCCACCGTCGGCGGCTCCGTGCCCAAGAACTT
Organism: Oscillospiraceae bacterium; assembly: GCA_022009675.1. Taxonomy (GTDB): domain Bacteria; phylum Bacillota; class Clostridia; order Oscillospirales; family CAG-272; genus CAMEON01. Next base: position 726,580 of record CP091718.1, read on the forward strand.
TATCCCCGCGGTCGAGAAGGGCTTACAGGATGCCATGGCAAAGGGTGCCGTCGGATTCCCGCTGGTGCGCCTGCGTGCCGAGCTGTATGACGGCTCCTACCACGCCGTGGACTCGGATGAGCTTTCCTTCCGCACCGCCGCCAACCTGGCGTACAAGAAGTGCCTGGAGCTGGGCGCTCCCGTCCTGCTGGAGCCGGTCGGCGAGCTGTTCGTCACCGTGCCGGAGGCGCTGGTCGGCGATATCATGGGCGACCTGAACAAGCGCCGCGCCTCGGTGCTGGGTATGCACCCCCACGAGAGCAAGACCGGCTTCACGACCGTTGAGGCATCCGCTCCCAAGTCCGAACTGGCGGACTACCCCATCGCACTCCGCGCCATGACGCAGGGGCGCGGCTGGTTTGATTACACCGTTACCGGCTACGATACCGTTCCCGCCAACGTGGCAGCCAAGGTCATCGCCGCCCTGCAGACAAAGTGATGACCTGATCCCTGTTGAAATCCCCCGGGCTGTCGCGCGACCATGCGCGGCAGCCCCTATGTCTCTTTTGAAGCCCCCTTTACCGACTCAGCCGCTCCGCCGCCCGGCGGAGCACCCAGAGTCCGCCGCCCGGGATGCATACGGATGCACCCCCGCCGCCCCGCGCCAAGCCCCGTATTCCGCCGCTTTGGACGTCGCCGCGTGCTGCCGCGCCTGTCGGATTTTGCAACTTTTCGGATAGTTAACTAACCCAAATCATTCCAAAGGCGGCAGTTGCAGGCACGTGCGCGGCAGGAAATGCATACACTTTCATAAGCGCGCATATTTTTTTACACGTTTTCGCATAAGCGGCACATTTCCGCGGATATTCAGCGAATAAACGCATTTTTCCCGGCGCAACCGGTCGGCGCAGGATGCACAAACCAAAGCCGACGTTTTCAGAAAAATATAGTCTATAAAGCAGAAACTGCAAAAAGGTATTGCATTGGCGGGGAAAATGTGCTATAATCCATTCAATTACCCGGAACCGTCTATTGCATAACAGATTTAAAAAGTCGCAAAACGGGCACCGGGAAGTGGTCTGCCCGTGCTGCCCCACAACTGCCGCACGTTGCGGCTGAGGACTGTGGAGATCCCGGCGCAACGGCGGCTTTCTGCATAGTATGCAGAATTTTCCGCAACCGCTGCCGGTACGGCAAACCGTCCCCTACTATGGTATAATGGCACCCCGGTGCCGCTATATAAAAACCAAGGGAGCCTCTGAAACTTCCCCGCACGGCGAGTCGGCGGAACCTTTCCCGCCCTCATCCCGCGCCTTATCACGGAAGAAGCGCTCTGCACGCAGGTATCCGCCGGGATCGGCGGAGAGCCCGCCCGATGTTCACCGCACGCGGAACAGGCAGAGGTCCCCGGAAAATCAAACGGAGGAACACACCATGAAGAAAATCAGAATCATCTCCCTTTTGATGGCAGTTCTGATGATCCTCCCCTTTGCCGCCGCCTGCAAGACAACAGAGGGTGACGGGACTGGGACGGGGACCGGTACTTCTACGGCAACCGGCAGCAACAAGCCCGCCAAGGACGACGGTACCCTGAACTACATCAACGTGGACGGACTGACCTACGGTAAGGACGGAGACTACATCTCCCTCTATGACCTGTACGGCAAGGAAGTCACCATCGCCGATGTCAAGCAGAACGATGACGGCGATTACTACATCGAGAAGGACGGCAAGCAGTACGTCCTCGGTCTCGACTTCCTGAGCATGGCAATGGTCTACAACTGCGGCAGCGGCAGCGAAACCGAGCAGAAGCAGGCGTTTGCCAAGTGGTGGCAGTACTACATCGAGAGATGGAACAAGCTGGTGCCCGAGATGCCCCCTGTACTCCAACGAGTACTACGATGTGTACAACACCGCGATCGGCGCCGTCAAGGATCATCCGACCAACCCCTTCTGGACCGTTGCAAGCGCACTGATCGACTGGACGTCCAGCAAGACCGAGAAGGATATCATCATCGGTAACCCCACCGAGCTGTCCGGCACCTTCCGCTACGCCGTCTTCGGTGCAAGCAGCCCCGGTGCCGCTGACCTGGACGTGCAGAACCTGACCAGCGAGCTGGGCACTGTCGTCGCCAACAAGCAGGGTGACTACATCTGGAACGCTTCCGTTGTCAAGGCGCACACCGAGACGCTGAATGCGGACGGCTCCAAGACCTTTGAGATCGAGCTGTACGACGACCTGAAGTTCAGCGACGGCTCCGCTGTCACTGCCAAGGACTACCTCGCTCTGCTGCTGGCGTTCTCCTCGCCGGTCGCGGCTGAGGCTGCCGGCAAGAACCACCGCGCCGGTCTGACGCTGGTCGGCTACAAGGATTTCGCCGCGTACACCGGTCCCGGCTCCAAAGAGGGCAAGAAGGAATTCTCCGGCGTCCGCCTGCTGGGCGATCACAAGCTCTCCCTCACGGTCTCCAGCGACTACATCCCCTACTTCTATGACGTGACCTACGCCGGCCTCTCCGCGCAGTACGCCAAGATGTGGCTGGGCGATGCCGAGATCAAGGACGACGGCAACGGCGTTTACCTGACCGACAACTTCTACGCCAAGAGCGGCGACAGCTACACCATGGCCGCGCACATCAAGGCTACCTCCAAGGATACCGACACCACCAAGTACCCCTACTCCGGTCCTTACGTGGTGGAGAGCTATGACGCCAGCACCAAGACCGCCGTTCTGAAGAAGAACACCTACTACAAGGGCAACTTCGAGAACGCAAAGCCTGCCATCGAGAAGATCGTTTACAAGAAGGTCGTCTCGGAGACACAGCTGGAGGACCTGAAGTCGGGCGGCGTGGATGTCCTGATGGGCGTCACCGGCGGCGACGCGACCAAGGAAGCGCTCAAGCTGATCGACACCAGCAACGGCAAGTTCGCCTCTGTCAACTACAGCCGCGCCGGCTACGGTAAGCTGGGCTACCGCTGCGACTTCGGTCCTGCACAGTTCACGGCTGTCCGTCAGGCAATCGCGTACTGCGTTGACCGTGAGGCGTTCGCCAAGGCATTCACCGGCGGCTACGGCACCGTTGCACACGGCCCGTACTACACCGGCTCCTGGATGTACCAGGCTGTCAAGAGCAACATCCGTCTGAACGCTTACGCGGTCAGCAAGGATACCGCCATCGCGCTCCTGGAAGCCGACGGCTGGAACTATGACGCGGAAGGCAAGGAGTACACCTCCGGTATCCGCTACAAGAAGATCGCCGCTTCCGTCATCAAGGAAGCCGACAAGACCTATGCCTCCAAGGACGGCAAGTACAAGACCACCAAGGTCGGCGACTTCTACTATCTGCCTCTGGTTATCAACTGGTTCGGCACCACGCCCAACGACTTCACCGACCAGCTCGTGACCGGTTTCCAGAACAACTCCAACATTACCGCGATCGGTATGCAGGTTCAGAACACCTTCGGCGACTTCTACCCGATGCTTGCCGAGCTGATTCAGAGCGATTACGGTTCCGGTAAGTACGGCGGCACGCCGACCTACAGCGCGTTCAACTTCGCGACCGGATTCACCTCTGCCGCGTATGACTATGCACACGGCAACACCGTGGATCCCGCAATGTTTGACGACTACTCCAACTACTACATCCGCGATGCGGCTGACATTGTGTTCCTGAAATAAGGAAGCAATTTCCGTTTGTCCCTTCCCGCCCCGTGCGGGAGGGGATCCGAAACACTGCAGGAAGGGGCTTCTGCCCCCTCCTGCATACTGTTATATGTGGGGTTTCCCCACGCCTGCGGCTCCGGCGTACATCGCCGCGCGAGCCGCGCCAAATGCTACTTTTGAACAACCGAAGGTTCCGCGCATATGCCGCGGCTCTGCCGGCTGGCACTGCGGCTCATTCTCTCCCGGCGCGGTTCTTTCCATGGCATAGAATCCCCCGCACACAGGCAAAATACATCGAGCCAGCCAAAATACGTCATAAGGAAGTCAGGATATGGGAAAGTATATACTGAAGAGACTGGGATATATGTTGATAGTCCTGCTGATCCTTTCGTTCCTCATGTTTCTCCTTTACAATGCCGCGGCGGGCGACCGCGCTTACGTAAAGGCGTACGGGGAAGTAAAGGAGCTGAAAAATATTACCGCCGAACAGCGCAACGCGATATTTGAGGAAACCTACCTCAAGTATAAGCGCGCCTACGGCACGGATAATCCCAGCAAGATCGTACAGTACCTGCGCTGGATGGGCTTTTACCCGTACTACGACGGTCAGTTCAACGGACTGGTGCAGGGCAACTTCGGCTACTCCGAATACTACCGCGACGATGTGCTCAACGTCGTGAAGGCACCGATGAAAAACACCATATTCATCAATATCTTTGCGACCATCCTCGCGCTCGCCATCACCATCCCGCTCGGCATTCACTGCGCGGTCAGGCGCGGCAAGACCGGCGACAAAATTATGCAGGTGCTGACCATTGTCGGGTACAGCCTGCCGACCTTCCTCATATCACTCGTGTTCATCTGGCTGTTCTGCTCCCGGCTGGGCATTTTCCCGCCCTACGGGATGCAGACGCCCGGCTCGTCCTACACCGGCTTCCGCGCCTTCCTCGACCGGATGTACTACCTCGCGCTCCCGCTCATCGTCATGACCTTCTGCTCGCTGGGCGGCATGACGCGGTACGTCCGCGCCTCCATGATCGACGCGCTGTCCATGGACTGCATCAAGACCGCCCGCGCCAAAGGTCTGCGCGAGAAGGTCATCATCTACTCGCACGCCTGGCGCAATGCGCTGATCCCCATTGTGACGCTGGTCGTGGGCTGGTTTCTCGGAATCTTCTCCGGCTCGGTCGTCATCGAGCAGATATTCGCCATCAACGGCATGGGCAAGGTCATGATCGAGGCGCTCAAGAGCAGCGACAATGACCTGATTCTGCTGATGCAGCTGTTCTACGTCCTGATCGCGCTGGCAGGAAACCTGATTATCGACATCGTATACGGACTTGTGGACCCGCGCGTGCGCGTGAATAAGTAAGGAGGGCATACCATGAGCGAAAACAACAAGCATCCCTCCGCCGGACGCGGCAGGAAGCGCGCCGGTTGGTTCAGACGCCTTTTCTTCGGCGGGAGCAAAACCCTTGCCGATGATATGCTGGAAACCGACCGTTACGGACAGCAGAAGATTGAGGACGTGGAAGTCATCCTCAGCCCCGGCAAGCAGATCGCCAAGGGCTTCTTTGAGAAGAAGTACGCGGTGGTCGCGCTGGTCGTGGTGGTGGTGATGTTCCTCATCGCGTTTGTCGGTCCGCTGTTCATGCCCAAGTATTTCGACGCCTACTCCGAGAACACCCAGCAGAGCATCTACCCCACCCTCAGCATGATGAAGATGCCCAAGGAGCTGCAGAAGGACGTAAAGCAGGTGTCCTCCTACGGTCCCTTCACGGTCGGGCTGTCCGGCTCGGGCAAGGTCTACGTCTGGGGCTGTACCCAGATCGGCACGACCGGCTTTGACGTCTCCCGCATCCCGGAGGACGTGCAGAAAGCCAACATTGTCAGTGGTCGCCGCCGGCATCGACCACATCATCGCCATCGACGACAAGGGCAAGATCTACGGCTGGGGCAACTATAAGCTCGGGCAGTACGGGCGGTACGATGAGTTTGCGGATACCTCCTTTGTCCTGCCCATCCCGCAGGAACTGTACGACAACGGCGTGGACGTGTCCAAGGTCAAAAAGCTGACCTGCGGCTACCAGTCCACCGCCATCCTCATGGAGGACGGCACGCTGTACGTCTGGGGCAACAAGAATGCTTACAGCAACATGGAGTTTTTCGCCACCCTGAACGAGGTGGACGAGACGCTGGATTTCGTGCCGGAGCAGACGCTGCTGAAGGACATCGCCTTCACGATGAACTATATCATCGGCGTCCGGATGCCGCCGGCGGGCGGCGGACTGTACGAGCCGCTCGTGTTCGGTCCGGCAGTGCTGGAGTCCTTTGAACAGCCCAGCACCGACTTCACCAGCGTCGGCGCCAAGATCAAGTCCACGCTCCGCGAGCATGGACAGAATGGCAAGGACGCCACCATCGAGCGCGTTTTTGCGACCGCGACCACCGTCGCCTACCAGCTTTCGGACAATGCCGTCCTGTTCGGCGGCGCCTTCCAGAATCAGGAGCGCTCCTATGTCGCGCCGCCCAAACTGGCGGAGGGCGAATACTTTGTCGAGCTGACGACCGGCATCCATCACTACACGGGGCTGACCAATCTCGGCAACGTGTACGCCTTCGGCGAGAACCTGCTGGATCAGTGCGACACCCCCAAGAACCGCAGCAAGGCGGCTCACGTCTTTGCGTGCGGCTTCCAGACCTACACAACCGACGAGAACAACCGGCTGCTCCAGAAGTGGGGGCACAAGGGCTACCTCTTCGGCACGGATAAGAACGGCGCGGATATCTTCCAGCGCATCGTCAACGGCTCCAAGATGACCATGACCATCGGCGGCGTTGCCGTGCTGATCTCCACCTTCATCGGTATCATCGTGGGCTGTGTTGCGGGTTACTTCGGCGGCAAGGTGGATATCGCGCTGATGCGCGTGACCGAGGTGTTCGCGGCGATCCCCTTCCTGCCGTTCGCCATGATCCTGTCCTCCATCATGTCCCATATGCCATGGAGCGAGAATGCCAGGATATTCCTGCTCATGTGCATTCTGGGCGTGCTGTCGTGGACGGGGCTTGCCCGCCTTGTGCGCGGACAGGTGCTGGTCGCGCGCGAGAACGAGTACGTCACCGCCGCCAAGGCGATGGGCGTCAAGGAATCCAAGATCGCCTTCAAGCACATCCTGCCCAATGTCATTTCCATCATTATCGTCACCCTGACGCTGGATTTCGCAACCTGCATGCTGACCGAATCCTCGCTGTCCTACCTCGGCTTCGGCGTCACGCCGCCGCGCCCGACGTGGGGTAATATGCTCAACGGTGCAAACAATATGACGGTCATGAACAACTACTGGTGGCAGTGGCTCTTTACCGCCCTGTTCCTCGCGGTGACAACCATCTGCATCAACATCATCGGCGACGCGCTCCGCGATGTCATGGATCCGAAGTCCAACGCGGAAAGATAGTAAGGGGGCGATAGCATGGCATTACTTGAAGTCAAAAACCTGCACACCTATTTCAAAACCAAAAAGGGCACCGTCAAGGCTGTCAACGACGTCTCCTACTCACTGGAACCCGGACGCACCATCGGCATCGTCGGCGAATCCGGCTCCGGCAAGAGTGTATCTGCCATGAGCATCCTGCGCCTGCTGGACGGCAACGGCTACATCGCCAGCGGCAGCATCCGCTTTGACGGGAAGGAGCTGACCACCCTGCCGCTGTCGGATATGTACCACATCCGCGGCAACGCGATCTCGGTCATCTTCCAGGAGCCGATGACATCGCTCAACCCGGTGTTCTCGGTGGAAAGACAGCTCTGCGAGCCGTTCATGATCCACCAGGGAATGCGCAAAAAGGAGGCACGCCGGAGCGCGCTCAAGATGCTCTATGACGTGCAGATCCCCAACCCGGAAACCGTTATGCGGCAGTACCCGCATCAGCTCTCCGGCGGTATGCGCCAGCGCGTCATGATCGCCATGGCGCTGGCGTGCCGCCCGAAGATCCTGATCGCGGACGAGCCGACCACCGCGCTGGATGTGACCATTCAGGCACAGATTCTCCGCCTGATGAACGACCTGCAGCGCGAAAACGGCACCTCCATCATCTTCATCACCCACGATCTGGGCGTTATCTGCCAGATGGCGGACGACGTCGCCGTCATGTACTGCGGTCAGGTCGTGGAGCAGTCCTCCGCGCGCGTAATCTTCACCGACTGCGCCATGAGCCACCCGTACACCGAGGGACTGATGAACAGCATCCCCCGCATCGACAACATCACCCACAAGCTGGAGCCTATCCCCGGCGTTGTTCCCCACCCGCTTGCACTGCCGAAGGGCTGTAAATTCGCCCCCCGCTGCAAGTACGCAACCAAAAAGTGCCTGGAGGAGGAGCCGCCTCTGGTCGAGGTCGTCCCCGGGCAGAAAAATCCGTTGCTTCTATCCCGAAAAAGGAGGTGAGAAACAGTGCCGAGCACAAAAAAAGCTCTTATCGATCACGAATCTTAAAAAATACTTCCCCATTGCGAAGTCCAGCATCTTTCAGCGCCAGCAGTACTACGTGAAGGCGAATGAGGATATTTCCCTGGACATCTACGAGGGCGAAACGCTCGGCATTGTCGGCGAGTCCGGCTGCGGAAAAATCCACGCTGGGCAGAGTCCTGCTCCAGCTCTACGAGCAGACGGCAGGCACCACCATGTACTACGGAATGTCCCGCGCCGAGCTGGCGCCCCGGTACGTGACCGACACGCTCCGGCACGCCAAGCGGTATATCTCCAAGCTGCACGCCGCGCAGGCACGCGCGGACGCGGCATCCGCCAAGGTCAGTCAGCTGGGGGAGGCGGCGACCTTCTTCGACCTGCAGAACAAGAATCTGGCGGTCGCGGAGTACCAGACCGCGCAGGCGCACATCGCCAAGATCCTCGGCGGCTTCCTGGTGCGGGACACCGAGCAGGGCGCGGCTCTGCTGTACCGCAAGGCACGGCTGGAGGAGCGCGCCGCCGCACTGAGCGACCGCATCCGCGACATCGAGCTGATGCTGGATGAGGCGGAGGGCGGCACGGCGGACGACGGCAAGCCGGCAAATGCGTCTCAGCTTGCCCGGCTGAAGGGCAGGTGCGACAGGCTGACCCGCGAGCGGGACGGGCTGAACGCGCAGATCCGGGAAGCGGAGCAGTCCATTGCCGCGATCAAGCAGGCGCACCGGGACGACGTGGAGTTTCAGCGCTACGAGGCAATGCTGGACGACGGCATTGACCTTGCCCGCCTGAAGTACAGCGAGATGCGCATCCTGCGCAAGGATCTGCAGATCATCTTCCAGGATCCGTATTCCAGCCTCAACCCCCGGTTCACCATCGGGCAGATCATCGAGGAGGGGCTGGTCACGCATAAGTTCTTCCGGCACGGCTCCCCCAAGATGCGCGAGCACGTGGTGCGCACCATGAAGGAGTGCGGATTGCAGGAGTATATGCTGTTCCGCTACCCGCACCAGTTCTCCGGCGGTCAGCGTCAGCGCATTTCCATCGCGCGCGCGCTGGCGGTGCATCCGAAGTTCGTGGTGTGCGACGAGTGCGTCTCGGCACTGGACGTGTCGATCCAGTCGCAGATCATCAACCTCTTGCAGGAGCTGAAGCAAAAGGAACACCTGACGTATATGTTCATCTCGCATGACCTGTCGGTCGTGCGGTACATCTCCGACCGCATCTGCGTCATGTACCTTGGCAACATCGTGGAGCTTGCCGATGCGGCGACGATCTTCGATGATCCGCGCCATCCATACACGGTCGCGTTGCTTTCCTCCATTCCGACCACCGACATGGAAAGCCTCAAGAAGGAGCGGATCCTGCTGGAGGGCAGCATCCCCAGCCCGGTCAAGCCGCCTGACGGATGCAAATTCCACACGCGGTGCTGGATGGCGTGCGACAAGTGCCGCCGCGTTCCGCCCCCGCTGGCGGAGATAGAGCCGGGACACTTCGTAGCCTGCCACTTCCCGGAGCGCAAGCTCGACGAGAACGGCAACTACCTGTTTGAAATGCCCAAGACGGAGAAAAAATCCGCCAAGGAATAACCGAAGGGAACACAAAGGAGGGCGGCGCATATGATCTGGCGACGGCTGAAAAAGGCGACCCGTGAGCAGGAGGAGGAATTCCGCGAGCGGATGTCGGACGAGAAGCTGACGGCGAAGGATCGCTTTGCCATGGTGTTCTCCGCGTTTCTGGTCATTGTGCTCCCCTGCCTTGCGGTGCTGCTGATCTTCGGACTGCTGATCCTGCTCCTGTTCGGCGCACTGTAAGTCCCGCTCCGCGTCCCGTTTCAATCGAGTAGGAGGCTGCCCATTAGCTGAGCAGCCGACCTCTCACACCACCGTGCGTACCGTTCGGTACACGGCGGTTCAATCATAAACAGTGCAGAGACTTGTACGCTTCGGATATATCGTAATATCCACGGCGTGCAAGTCTTTCGTTTGTAATGGTGTGGGTCAGTATCCCACTTCCTGCAACAGCCCAATAGCCTTTACGGGTATTTCCGTTTCGGTATGCCTGCCAGTCGGGCATTCCCAACTTCTTCAGGTTCTCCCACCTTGTTCTCGGCTTCTTCCACTGCTTCCAGATATACATTCGTATTCTTCTGCGAAGCCACTCGTTCCACCTTTCCATATCGTTCTTCATCTCAGCTATTCCGTAATATCCAAGCCATCCTCGCATGAACACCTTTACCTTGTAAAACACGGTGTCAAGCTTTCTGCCCTGACTTCGGGAAGTAAGTCTTTTCAGCTTTTTCTTTGGCTTTCTTCTTCGACTTTGCGTGAACCCGGATATATGTACCCTTTCTGTTCCTTCCCATCGCAAAGCCGAGAAACCGAAATTTCGGATTGAATAAACGCTTACCGCCCGGCTCTTTTTTCCGTATTTACCTTGAGCTTCAGTTTCTTCTCAAGGTATGACGTACTTGTTCCGAGCAATCTTTCTGCCGCACGGATACTCCCCGCAAGGAGTATTATGTCATCTGCGTAGCGGATTACCTTTACCCCTCTGCCCTCAAACTCCTTTGTCGAATTTGTCGAGATAGATATTTGCAAGTAATGGCGAAAGATTTCCTCCTTGGGGGAACCTTCTTCCGTTTTTCATTACGATACCGTTCTCCATCACTCCGCTCTTCAGATATTTCTTGATAAGGTCTGTCAACCGCTTGTCTTTAACTTCCTGTCGGAGCATATTCATAAGCAATTCGTGGTTGAGTGTGTCAAAGTATTTGGATAAATCAAGGCATACGGCATATTGGTACCCCTCGTCCGCATACTCCTTCACTTTGAGTATTGCATCCTTTGCGCTTCTGTGCGGTCTGTAGCCGTAGCTTCCGTCCGAAAAACTTCGGCTCATAGATTGGTGTCAGCACCTGCGCTATTGCCTGTTGGATAATGCGGTCTATTACGGTTGGTATTCCAAGCTTTCGTACACCGCCGTTATCCTTTTTGGATTTCCACTCTTCGCACCGGAGACGGCTTGTATTTGCCGTTTCTTATGCTTTCGAGCAGTTCTTCCCGATGTTCCTTCAGCCACGGAAGCGCTTCATCTACGGTCATTCCGTCTACTCCGCTTGCTCCCTTTATTGGCTTTCACCCGCCTGTAGGCTCTGTTCAGATTATCTCTGTCAAGCACCTTTTCAAAGCAAGTCTGCACCGTCTCTTTCTTCTGCTTTCTGAGTTTCGGCACTGTACGCTTCTGCATACTCTTTGTGTTCCACACCATCCCTTTGCAGGAAGCCACCACTCCCGGTGTATTCTGTTTTCATTGTACCGACCTCCTTCAGCCGTTTACTTGAGACTTATGATTGTTCAGCCCTTCCCGAGCTTTTTCTCGGTACTATGGCTTCTGCTGACTTCTTGCGGTTCGTTGTTACTATGCTTCGTTTCGAATTCGTCTACTCCTATGCACCCGCAAGACCTCCCCGGGTAAGCGTAATCACTTTCACCTCATATATCTGCTGCATTTACGCCTTGAATTTCGGGCAGTATCGGACTTTGTTTTGTCTTGCAAACTCATCCATTTCAAAAACGCCTATGCAGTTTCTGTTCGTCAGACCGAGGTTTTGCCTCCGACTTCTTTCAGACTCCGCCTCACGACGGACGCCCTTGTCTTTAGCTAACAGTTCCTACTACCATGCCTGTAGCGGACTTTCACCGCCAAGTTATTACGCGTGCCGGGCACACCAGAAAGGCGTCCCTCCCGTGCTTCGCGGGAAGGACGCCTTTTTTTCAGGGAATGCGGATGTAGGGGAATCGGTTCGGATACCGGTTGCCTTACAGCACCTTTGCAAGAAAAGGATTTCAGCCGGTCGCAGTGGGGCGCTGTGAATATCTCCGTCGGGGTGCCCTGCTCCAGTATCTGCCCGCCGTCCATGAACAGGACGCGCGAGGCGACCTCGCGGGCAAAGCCGATCTCATGGGTGACGACGACCATGGTCATGCCGTCCCGCGCCAGCTGCTTCATGACGTCCAGCACCTCGCCGACCATCTCCGGATCCAGCGCGGAAGTCGGCTCGTCAAACAGCATGACGTCCGGCTCCATGCACAGCGCCCGCACGATGGCAACGCGCTGCTTCTGCCCGCCGGAGAGCTGGTCGGGGTAAGCGTTCGCCCGGTCGGCAAGACCGACCTTGCCGAGCAGCTCCATCGCCTGCTCCTCGGCTTGCTCGCGTGTCTTCCCCTTGAGCTTGATGGGCGCGAGTGTCATGTTCCGCAGAACCGTCATGTGTGGGAACAGGTTGAAGTGCTGGAACACCATCCCCATCTTCTGCCGGTGCAGATTGATGTCCGCGTGCCGGTCGGTGATATCCATGCCTTCCATAAAGACCGATCCGGCGGTGGGAATCTCCAGCAGGTTCAGCGAGCGCAGGAGCGTGGACTTGCCGGAGCCGGACGGTCCGATGATGACCACGACCTCGCCCCGCCGGACGCTCAGGTCGATGCCGTCCAGCGCCTTGATCTTGCCGCGCGCGTAGTAGCGCTTCAGCCCTTCGACACGGATGATGACGTCCTCCGCATCGGCAGGCGTCTTTACATTCTCGGTTTCAGCGTTCACTCTTGCGCAGCCTCCTCTCCAGCTGACCGACCAGCGAGGTCAGCAGCATAACGATAATCAGGTATACCAGTGCGACGGCGATCAGCGGCATGAATGCCGAGAAGGTACGCCCGCGGATCAGGTCGCCCGCCTTGGTCAGATCCATGATGCCGACGTAGCCTGCCACCGACGTCTCCTTGAGCAGGGCTATGAACTCATTGAGCAGGGCGGGCAGCACGCTCTTGAACACCTGCGGAATGACGATGTACAGCATGGTCTGGACGTAGTTGAAGCCCAGCGACCGCCCCGCCTCAAACTGCCCGTTGTCCACCGACATGATGCCGCCCCGGATGATCTCCGCGACGTAGGCGCCGGAGTTGATGCCGAACGCCAGGGTTGCCACCAGAATCGCATTGCGCGACCAGGCAAAAATGACGAAATACATGATGAGCAGCTGTACCACGACCGGCGTTCCGCGGATGATGGCAAGGTACACTCGGCACAGCCAGTTGAAAAAGCCGAACAACCGGTACCCGAACCCGCCGTGCAGCGCCAGCATTTCCCGGTTCTTGTCGTAGGATGCCCGCACCGAGGCGACCACCACACCGATAAGCAAACCCAGCAGCAACGCCACTGCCGTTATGCGCAGGGTATTGCCCAGTCCCTGCACCAGCCATTTCCAGCGGTCCCCCTCGACGAAGTTCAGGACAAATTCTTCCCGGAACTTCGTGAACCATGCCTGCAATCCTGCCGCCAGCTTGTCAAACCATGCCATAGGCATCTCCTTTTCGCTTTGTATTCCGGAATGCTCCGGCTGTGCCGATCCGTTTCCCTGACACACAAAGAGCCACCTGAGGAAGGATCGCCCTCCTCAGGTGTGCCGCACGATGCCGCAACTTACTTGTCGGCGGGGATGTACTTGCTGACGATCTTGTCGATAGTGCCGTCCTTTTTCAGCTCGTCCAGCGCCTTGTTGATCTTCTCCAGCAGCTCGGTGTTGTTCTTGCCGACCGCGATGGCGTAATCCTCGTTGGTGTACTCCGTATCCAGGATCTTCAGCCCGCTGTTGGCTGCCACGAAGGACTTGGCAGGCTCCTTGTCAATGATGACGCAGTCCAGCTTGCCGGTCTGCAGTGCCTGCACGGCATCCGCACCGTTCTTGTAACGGGTGACGGCAGCCTCGCCCCAACCGCCCTTCTCGGGCGTATCGGAGGCGTACAGGTCACCGGTGGTGTCCTGCTGGACGCCGATCTTGGAGGAGGTAGTGATGTCGGACGGGGACTGGATGGCGGAGCCTTCCTTGACTATGACAACCTGCACGCCGGTGGCGTAGGTGGTCGAGAAGCTGACCTGCTTCTTACGGTCCTCGGTGACGGTCATGCCTGCCATGCCGATGTCGTACTTGCCGGATTCCACGCCCGCGACGATTGCGCCGAACTCAACGTCCTGAATCTCCAGCTTCATGCCCAGCTTGTCGGCGATCGCCTGCGCCAGCTCCACATCAATGCCGGCGAACGCAGCGCCGTCCTTGTACTCATAGGGCGGGAAGTTTGCGTTGGTCGCCATGACCAGCGTTTTTTTCCTTCTCCTTGGCGCAGGACGCGAACAGCCCGACCGTGCTCAGCGCCATGACCAGCGCCAGTGCTATACAACAGATACTCTTTTTCATGATGGTTTCTCTCCTTGCAGTTTTTGAATACATTGTGAATGTTTATGCATGTATTATACCACGGTGTTTCAAAAAATGCAATAGGCAGGTTTCACGAATCGCGGTATTATTTTGCGATTCTTTTTGCGCGTTCCGTTGATATACCGGGACTTTCCCGGCTCGTGCGGTGGCAGGCAGCAGCAATTCCCTCCGGCAACGGCTCCCGTGCCGGAGGGAATTGCTGAATATTCATGCCGTATGCAGGGCAGGCTTACGGGTGTCCCCCGGTCAGGTATCCTCCCCGTCCCCCGGTGCATCCGGCGGCAGGATCGCGGCGGTTTCCTCCGCCGAGGACAGCTCCACGGATTTCAGCTTGCGGTTGATCTGCCGCGTCCGCACGCCGACCAGCTTGTCCAGCTCCTCGCCGGTCTGCCGGATGCGCGTCTGCGCCGCAGTCAGCGCGTCCTCAAAGGTACCGAACTCCTTCTTGACCGCGCCCAGCAGCTTCCACACCTCACCCGACCGCTTCTGGATTACCAGCGTGCGGAAGCCCAGCTGCAGGCTGTTGAGCAGAGCCGCCAGTGTGGTCGGTCCCGCGATGCTGACATGGTACTCCCGCCGGAGCTTTTCCGGCAGTCCGAGGCGCACCGCCTCGGCGTACAGCCCCTCCGTCGGCAGGAACAGGATGCCGAAATCCGTTGTGTTCGGCGGGTCTATGTACTTGTCGCGGATATCCTTCGCCTCGCGCCGGATGGTATCAGCCAGCACCGCCTGCGCCTCGCGCACCGCCGCCGGATCGCCGGACTCGTAGGCATCCGCCAGCCGCCCGTAGGTATCACCGGGGAACTTGGCGTCGATGGGCAGGTACACCGGTTCCTCGCCGTCCCTCCCGGCAGGCGCACGGCGTACTCCACCGGGTCGTGGGAGCCTTTGCGCGTGCAGACGTTCTTTTTCGTACTGATCCGGCGTCAGCATATCCTCCACGATGGCACCCAGCTGTACCTCGCCCAGGATGCCGCGCGTCTTGACGCCGGACAGCACCTTCCGGAGGTCGCCCACACTGCCCGCCAGCGTTTTCATCTCACCCAGTCCCTGATAGACCTCGCTCAGTCGGTCGTTCACCAGCTTGAAGGACTGCGAGATGCGCTCGTTCAGCGTCTGCTGCAGTTTTTCGTCCACGGTGGCGCGCATTTTTTCCAGCTGATCGTTGTTCTGCGTCCGGAGGGAGGATAGCTGTTCGTCCAGCGTCTTACGCATCTGCTCCTGCGCCTTCTCGCTGCCGGCAGCCATCTGCGTGACCTGCTGTGTCACACCGTCCAGCCGGATCCTCTGCCCGTCGGTCAGCGCAGCCATCTGCTTTTTCCTGCGCCTCGGTCAGCGTCGCCATCTGCCGCGTGACGGTGTCGCTCAGTGTGCCGATCTGCTTATCCAGCGTGCCGGTCAGCGTTCCGATCTGCCGGTTCAGCGTGTCGGTCAGTGCCGCCAGCTGCTGTTTCTGCGCCTCCGCCGCGTCAGACTGTGACTGGCGCAGGGTGTTGCCCAACCGGGTAACCGCGTTCTGCACGCTCTCCCCCGTTTCCCGGCGGCTATCGCCGATCTCCCGGCGCAGTGCCTGCACGGCGGCTTCGCTCTCCTTCCGGAAGCTCCCGGTCAGCTTTTCCTCGCTCCGGAGCAGGTCCTCCTGCGTCACCGCTGTCACCGCTGTTGCCTGCCCGTCCGTCCGGCGGCGCAGGTGCAGGATCAGCAGAACCGCCACCGCCAGCAGTCCGACCAGATTCAGAATGCCGAGTATTTCCGAAACTCCCATGCATGGCTCCTTTCCGTCAGCTTACTGTCCGCGCCCGAAATACCGGGGGTTGCGGGAGGCGTAGTGCAGGATATGCGCCGCACAGGTCGCGCCCTCCGCAAAGGTCAGGTTGAATTTGGCGTCGTCGTTGACGCGCGTCAGGCGCAGAACAACCCGGTTGACGCCCTTGCGGATCTTCACGTGCTGGACGTGCAGGTTTTCGGCGTCCCAGCAATCGCAGTCCGCGCTCTCGCAGATCAGATCCCCGTTGATCCACAGGGCGACCGGCGCACTGTGTCCCAGCTGGACGCAGACCTCCTCCTCCGCCGGGGGAGACCAGCTCCCGCGCAAGGTATATCACAGCAGGTCCCCGGAAGCCGCAGATGTCCTCCATCCGGAAGCTGTCCTGCCGCTGGGAGAACAGCGTCTCCTCGTACTCCGTTGCGGCATCGGGATCAAGCGGCGTGAACAGCTCGTCCGGCTCCCGGTACGGCGTGTGCGTATCCACCGCGAAGTTCAGGTGGAAGCGCCGCACGATGTCGGTCGGGTCTCCCCTTGTAGCCGGGATCCTGCATCAGGTGCCAGTAGTTGGGGACTGCCAGCAGCTTCTCGGTGGTGCAGATCGGATCGGTGCGCCAGATGGGACCGACCGCCTTCCACGGCGTTGCAGCCGCCAGCCCAAAGCAGTAGGTGCCGGTATAGCCGCCCGCCGTGAAGCGCACGGTGTAGGTGTTGATCTCCGGCAGCTCCTCCGTGTCGCCGGGGCAGGTAATCAGCACGATGTGCGCATCGTCCGATTCCGGCTCCAGCTCCAGATGCCCCCGCTCGTCACAGCCGGCGCCCTCCACGGTGAAATCCACCGTCAGCGGCGCATCGGTGCGGTTTTCCATCAGCAGGGCGACACTGCGCGTTTCGTCCAGCCCGATGGACGCATCGGGGCGCCCGTCCGCGCCGTTCTGGTAGATGACGCTGAGCGACAGCGGCGAGGGGTCACGCTCGAAGTCGTAGTGCTTTTCGGGAGCGCCCTCCAGCATACCGGGGTTGAAGGCACAGCCCAGCCATGCCACGTCCTCGGCAAAGTCGCGGACGCTGTCCGAGCGGCGCTCGGAGCGCACGCCCAGCACGAAGCGGGTGTCGCCCCACGCATACGCCCGGTTGAGCGACTCCGCACCACGGATGATGCCGATGACGGCGCCCGCCGTCGCGCAGGTGCAGTCGGTGTCAAAGCCGCAGTTGAGCGCATCCATGCCGGTCTTGATGGGATCCAGCCCGCCCTTGAGCAGAGCCGTCAGCGTGATGCCGATGTTCTGGAACATATTGGTGCAGTCGGGATGCCCGTACCGGAAGAGTATCTTGCGCAGGATCAGCTTGACGTCATCGTACCGCCGGCACAGCGCGACCGTGTCCTCCACCAGCTCGCGGAAGCGGCACTCGTCCGGCACGGCGGCAAGTCCCGCATCAATCAGCGCGTACAGGTCGCAGGTATGCTCGTCCACGGAAAACGCCTCCCGCCTCCAGCGCGGCAAAGAAGCGCTCGGCGTACACGGACTCGCCCCAGTGGTCGAGCACGCCGTCCCGCTCGGAGAAGTCGGCGGCGCGTTCCGGATCCAGCGGCGCCAGGCAAGCCCAAATCTCGGAGCGGATGGGACAGCCCATGCCCTCGGTGTAGTAGTCGTTGCAGAAGGAGCCCGACGCGGGGGCATGGATGCCCCGGAGCCAGTTTTTGCGCATGATGGCGTACTCGCCGGGGGAGTAGTCGCAGTGCGTGACAAAGCGCTCCAGCAGTTGGTCGGAGGTGAAGTCAGGTCCGTACTTCTCCGCCACGTCCAGCCACAGCACCTGCAGGTCGAGGTCATCGTTGGGCAGCATGGTGTTGATCATTTCGGGGCTGAAGGGCAGCTCCAGCGGCATCTTGATGCCCTCGTAGGGGGCGCCCAGCGTGCCGATCACGGTCTTGCCCAGAAAGCAGCCGTATACCTTGTCGAGATACTTCTCATAGGAAATAGTTTTCATATGTGTTTCCTTTCGCAGTCGGGGGGAGTGTGCCGCCCCGTTGATTATTCTCTGTGCCCCGGACAGCCGGGACGGGTGGGGATGCCGCATGGTCAGGGGAAGTGCCGCCGTGCCGTCACCACGTAATCCCGTTCCGGCGCTTGAACCGGCGGATGATCGGGCGCTCGCACAGCCGCTTGAAGCGGAAGAACAGCGTGGTCTTATCCTTGATGGGCGGGACGATCAGCACGCGCAGTCCCAGCCGCTTGCCCGCCAGCGCGTCGGTCAGGAGCTGGTCGCCCAGCACCACGGTGTCGGTGCGGTCGGTTTCCAGCTCCGCCATGGCGCGGCGGAGGTTCTTCCCGCCCGGCTTGCCGCTTTTCCAGTACCCGCGGACGCCGAGGGAGCGGCTGAAGGTCTCCACGCGCGCGCGGTCGTTGTTGGAGATCAGTGCCAGCCCGATGCCGGCGGCACGCAGCTCCGCCGCCCACGCGAGGGTGCGCGCATCCGGGAGAGCCTGCTCGTAGGGGGCAAGCGTATTGTCTATGTCCGCCAGCACCGCGCGGACGCCGAGACTCCGGAGGTACGCCGGTGTGATCTCGTCGTAGGTGCGGAACATGGCGTCGGGTGTCAGCCATTTGCTCATGCAAAAATCCTTTCCGGACAGGGGAACGGCATCAGTTCGCCGGTGCCTCCAGCCGCAGGAACACGCCGTCGCCGGGGGCAAGCGTCAGGGCCACGTCGCCGGAAGCTTCGCCCATATCGGCAAGCCCGGACGCGCCCCCAGAGCGTGTAGCCGCTGCCGCTGCCGCTGCCGCCGAAGTGCAGTGTCACGGTTCCTTCCTTCTTATAGTCCATGTTGACGACGTAGTATGCCTTCTCCCCGGCGGCATTCTCAAAGCAGCCGATGACGAACCTGCCGCCCGTCGCCGCTTTGGCACCCGTCAGGTCGCCGAAGGAATCCATCAGGTAATTCCGGCAGCCGTTCTTCTCGAAGTCGCGGGCAAGACCGGAGTACCCCGCCGTCATCATGCCGCGGCAGGTGTAGTCCAGATACACGCCCTTCATGGCAAGGACGCCCTCATTTACCGCCTTGATTTTGTCATACAGGGCAGTCGTATTGCCCTTTGCGTCCAGCGCGGGCGTATAGCCCCAGTTCTCGTAGGTCTCGCAGACCGTGAAGTAGGCGATGCCCTTGGAGCCGGTCGCCAGATTAAGCTGGACGTTCAGCCGGAGCTGTTCCGCGGTCGGCTCCTTGCCGCCCTCCAGCCCGGAGGACTGGATGAAGGTGTACAGCGGGATGCCGGCGGCGTTCGCCTCCTGCAGGGCGATGATGTTGTTCAGCAGCATGGCGCGCAGGGTATCGCCCGATGCGAAGGGGTAGTAGTCAAACATCAGCACCTCGGGCTTGACGGTGGCGATGTAGTCCCGCACATACGTGCGGTAGTCGTTGGCGATGAGGTTGCCGGGTGCATACGTGGGCAGCAGGTTTGCGAAATATGTCATCTCGCGGTCGCCCAGCCCTGCCCGGATGCTGTCATACAGCTTCTTCAGCTCTGCAAAGTCGCCGTATGCCGGCTCGTCCTTGAGGTACACCGTATCCAGCACGTCGGCATACTCCGAGTTCAGGACGGAGTTGATGCGCTCCAGTGCGCCGCCCGCATCCAGTGCCGAGCAGTTATACCACAGCTTCATGCCCGCCTTATGCGCCGAGGATGCGGAATCCATTGTCCACAGGGGGGAGCTCCACTCCTCCAGCGAAACCATGAAGTTCAGGTGTGCGTCCGCCAGGAGCTGCCATGCTTTGTCATACGAGCCGGGCGTATTGGAGTATACCTCGCGCAGTGCCGGTGCGGGCGTGCCCCATCCGCCGATAGGCAGGAGTCTGCTCACGGTGGCGGCATACAGGGCGTCCATCTGCTCCTGCTTGCGCCGGGCGGCTTCCTCCGGGCTTTCGGTAGCGGTTTCGGACGAAGTTTCGGTGTCGGTGGCGGTATCGGTCGCGGGGGCGGTTTCGGGGGCAGTCCCGGAGGCGGTGTCGGTTGCGGGCAGGGTGCCGGTTGCCGTGGCGGTTTCGCCGCTGCCTGTGCCTGCGCAGGACAGGAGCGGCAGTCCGGCGGCGACCAGCGTCCCGCACAGCACGAGCGTCAGGATTCGGAGCCCCTGATGCCTTCTCTGATTTCTCATAATTATAATCCTCTCGATATTTCACTTTTTCATGGGACAAGGCTGTCCTCACCGTAGCATTTTACCACATATTTTTCCCGATTGCAATAGTTTTGCGATAAAAATAGGGGGTAAGTTCTGCGGTGTGCGGGGTGTGCCCCGGCGGGGGGCTTGCCTCGGCGTTGCCGGCGCGGCGGGCGTCAGCGGTACCCGGCGGGGGGCGTGCCTGCTTTGTCGCCTGCCTACACTGCCACTGTGGTGCCCGCGGGGGGGCGTGCCCGCTTTGTCGCCTGTTAACCCTGCCTTAACTTGCTTCCTTACCCCCCTATCTTCGCCCCCTTCCCCGGTGGGGAAGGGGGTGACTATAGGTTTATTTTGCCGGGGGCTGCCGCCCCCGGCACCCCGGCATTAAACCGCTTGCGGCACTTACAGTTCCCGCCATACAGGTACCCTGCGAAAGGGTGCCTGTGGCTCGGTGCTAAAACGACGGAAATACTTTCCTTTGGGCAATGCCGGCAGCCAAGGAGAGGGGGGACCGGGGGAGATGGAACTATCCGTCGCAAGCGACGGCGGCGTTTGAGATGGTCCTCTCCCCCGGGGCAGGTCGAGCCAGTGCCGGCAGGGTTCAGTCCTCCTGTGGGTACCACAGCGGCAGGGCAGGCGGGCGGCAAACAAGGCACGCCCCCCGCCGGGCACCGGGGACGGCAGACCGAGCCGACGCCGCGCCAACGCCGCAAAAAAAGTATAGGCGACCGCCCCGCTTTTGTGTAAGTCGGCTATAGACAAACCAAAGTAGGTGTGCTATAATAAAGTGTTGAAATAATGTCGGAAAACGGTTCGGCACGAGCCGGGAAAGGCAGGCGCACATGAAGTACTCCCGCGAGGAGATTCTGCAGTATGTTGCCGAGGAGGATGTCAAGTTCATCCGGCTGGCTTTCTGTGACGTGCGCGGACGGCAGAAAAACATATCCGTCATGCCCGGCGAGCTGGAGCGCGCGCTGGACGGCGGCATCGCCATTGACGCATCGGCAATCGCCGGCTTCGGCGGCGAGGTGCGATCCGACCTCCTGCGGCGCCCCGACCCCGCTACGCTGGCGCCCCTGCCGTGGCGCCCCGAGCACGGGCGCGTCGTGCGATTGTTCTGCACGCTGGAAAACCCGGACGGCAGTCCCTGTCAAGCCGATACCCGCGCCCTGCTGGCGCAGGCTGTGGCGGACGCGCAAGCGCAGGGACTGGAATTCTCCTTCGGCGCCGAGATGGAATTCTACCTGTTCCGCCGCGACGAGGAGGGAAAGCCCACCGGGATCCCGTTTGATTCCGCCGGCTATATGGACGTCGCGCCGGAGGACAGGGGCGAGAACGTGCGCCGGGAAATCTGCCTGACGCTGGAGCAGATGGGCATCCGCCCCGAAAGCTCCCACCATGAGGAAGGTCCCGGACAGAACGAGATCGACTTCCGCTACGCAGACCCGCTGACAGCGGCGGATCAGGCAGTCACCTTCCGGAGCGTGGTGCAGACCATCGCCGCACGGAACGGACTGTACGCGGACTTCTCCCCCAAGCCCCTGCCGGACAAGCCCGGCAACGGGATGCACATAAACCTCTCGGCAGCGTATACCCTGCTGTCCGGACGGGCGGGCGAGGATGTCCTGCCCCGCCTCATCGCCGGAGTGCTGTACCGCGCGGCGGAGATGACTCCCGTGCTCAACCCCTCCGAGGCATCCTACCGACGCTTCGGCTCCTGCAAGGCACCCCGCTATATCTCGTGGTCGGCGCAGAACCGCTCCCAGCTCATCCGCGTGCCGGCGGCGGTCGGCGCGTACCGCCGGGCGGAGCTTCGTTCCCCCGACCCGGACTGCAACCCCTACCTTGCCTACACCATGCTCATCCGGGCGGGGCTGGAAAGCATCCGGCTGGGACTGCCCCTGCCCGCCCCCGTTGACTGCAACCTGTACACCGCGCCCGCGGAGCTGACGGCGGGACTTGCCCGTCTGCCCGGCAGTCTTGCCGATGCGAAAGCTGCCGCCCGGACAGGCGACTTCCTGGCAGACTGTCTGCCGGAGCCGGTGCGGGCGTTTTACCTGAGCTGAGGGGGGTGTCCCGATGCAGTCCAAGCAACCCGACTGCCTCCGCACGTACAGCCTGCTGCTGGCGTCGCCGTCGGACAGGTTCAACCAGACTCTGCGCCCCCTTCTGCCGCCGGAACGCTTCTCGCCCGTCATCACGGTGAGCAGCGCGGCGGATGCCCGCCGTCAGCTGGCGGCGCGGCACCCCGACCTGCTGCTGGTCAACGCGCCCCTGCCGGATGAGTTCGGCACGGCGCTGGCAACCGACACCTGCGGCGCCGGCGCGACCGGCGTGCTGCTGCTCGTGCGGGCGGAGCAGTACGCCGACCTCTGCTGGCAGGCAACGGCGGCAGGCGTGCTGATCCTGTCCAAGCCGACTCCCTCCGCCCTGCTGCTCCAGTCCCTGACGCTCCTGTGCGGGACGCGCGAGCGCCTGCGCCGCATGGAGCAGAAAACGGTATCCATGGAGGACAGGATGGAGGAAATCCGCCTTGTCAACCGGGCAAAGTGGGTGCTGATCGACCAGCTCCGCATGACCGAGCAGGAGGCACACCGCTACATTGAAAAGCAGGCGATGGACCGGTGCGTCACCCGCCGCGCCGTGGCGGAATCCATCCTGGCAACCTATCGCTGAGCGCCGGGGAGCGCACCGTCCCCCGGACACCCGATTCTGAACTGATTTTGAGGAGGAGTATCCCATGACCAAATATATTTTTGTGACCGGGGGCGTCGTCTCCGGGCTCGGAAAAGGCATCACCGCCGCCTCGCTGGGGCGGTTGCTCAAGGCACGCGGCTTCAAGGTCGCGGCACAGAAGCTGGATCCGTATATCAACGTGGATCCCGGCACCATGAGCCCCTATCAGCATGGCGAAGTGTACGTTACCGAGGACGGCGCCGAGACCGATCTGGATCTCGGGCACTATGAGCGCTTCATCGACGAGGATCTGAACCGCTTTTCCAACCTGACCACCGGCAAGGTCTACTGGAATGTGCTGAACAAAGAGCGCCGCGGGGAATATCTCGGTTCGACCGTTCAGGTCATACCCCATATAACAAATGAAATAAAGGATTTCGTATACCGTGTCGGCAAGAAAACCGATGCTGACGTGGTCATTACCGAGATCGGCGGTACCATCGGCGACATAGAGTCCCAGCCCTTTCTGGAGGCCGTGCGGCAGATATCTCTTGAGGTAGGGCGTGAGAACAGCCTCTTCATCCATGTCACTCTGGTGCCGTTTTTGCGTGGATCGGACGAGCATAAGTCCAAGCCCACCCAGCACTCGGTCAAGGAGCTGCAGGGCATGGGCATCAACCCGAACATAATCGTCCTGCGCTGTGACGAGCCGCTGGAGGAATCCATTTTCAAAAAGATCTCCATGTTCTGCAACGTCAAGCCGGACTGCGTGATCGAGAACCTCACCATCCCGTACCTCTACGAGGCACCGCTGATGCTGGAGCAGGCAAACTTCTCCGCCGTGGTCTGCCGCGAGCTGGGACTGGACGCGCCGGAGCCGGATCTTGCCGAGTGGTCGGACATGGTCACGCGCATCAAGACGCGCGAGAAGGAGGTACACATCGGGCTGGTCGGCAAGTACGTGCAGCTGCACGACGCCTACCTCTCCGTGGCGGAGGCTATGCGCCACGCCGGGTACACGCTCAACACGCACATCCGCATCCACTGGATTGATTCCGAGACGCTGACCGAAGCCAACGCCGGGGAGACGCTGGGCTCGCTGGACGGCATCATCGTACCGGGCGGCTTCGGCGGGCGCGGCATCGAGGGGATGATCGTCGCCGTGCAGTACGCGCGCGAGCATCACGTGCCCTACTTTGGCATCTGCCTGGGTATGCAGATCGCCGTGATTGAGTTCGCACGGCACGTGGCGGGCATTCCCGATGCGCACTCCGGCGAGTTTGACGAGCTGTGCCGCCACAAGGTCATCGACTTTATGCCCGGTCAGAGCAACAACATCGACAAGGGCGGCACGCTCCGTCTGGGCGCCTACCCCTGCCGCATCCAGCCCGGCACGACCATGGCGCGCTGCTATGGCACCGAGCTTATCTCCGAGCGCCACCGCCACCGCTACGAGTTCAACAACGACTACCGCGACATCATGCAGGCTGCCGGACTGACGCTGTCCGGTCTGTCCCCCGACGGCTCCCTGGTCGAGACCGTGGAGCTGTCCGACCGCCCCTTCTTCGTGGGCGTTCAGTATCACCCCGAATTCAAGTCCCGTCCCAACCGCGCACACCCGCTCTTCCGCGGCTTTATCGCCGCCGCACTGGAAAAGGCGGAGACGCGCTGAGCGCCGGACGGCAAACGGTAAACGGTAAACGGTAATCTCACCCCGCCGAAAGCGGAAGATGGAAAGGAAGAATCAGATGAGTTTTTTTATGCCGGATCGGAGGGCAGATGCCTCCGCACGCAATCCGACGGACGCACCCCCGACACCCTGCACGAGGAGTGCGGCGTGTTCGGCGTGTACGCCCCCAGGCAGACCGACATTGCAGGACTGATTTACTACGGGCTGTATTCGCTCCAGCACCGGGGGCAGGAAAGCTGCGGCATTGTGGTCAATGACGACGGCGTGTTCGTCTCCCACAAGGACCTGGGTCTTGTCAATGAGGTTTTCGGCAAGGACGTCCTGCGCCGCCTGCCCACCGGGCGGCTGGGCGTGGGGCACGTCCGCTACGGCACGACAGGCGGCACCGATCGCGCCAACTGTCAGCCCATTGAGATCAACCACAGCAAGGGGCGGCTGGCGCTGGCGCACAACGGAAACATCAGCAACGCCTACGACCTGCGCTGTGCGCTGGAGTCGCGGGGCGCCATTTTCCACACCACCAGCGACACCGAGACCATCGCCTACATCGTCACGCAGGAGCGCCTCTGCACGCCCTCCATCCAGGAGGCGGTCAGCCGCGCCATGTACAGGCTGGACGGCGCCTACTCCATGGTGCTGATGTCCGCCGCAAAGCTGCTCGCGGCGCGCGACCCCTACGGCTTCCGCCCGCTGTGCTACGGCATCATGCCGGACGGAACCTACATCGTCGCCTCGAATCCTGCGCGCTGGGGGCGGTCGGCGCCCGCTTCGAGCGGGACATCCTGCCCGGCGAGATACTCGTCTTTGACGAAAACGGCGTGCATTCCGACACCTCGCACTGCGCCCCGCACGTAACCTGCGGCAAGCACACCTGCGTCTTTGAGTACATCTACTTCGCCCGCCCCGATTCGGTCATCGACGGGGTATCGGTACACGCCGCCCGCCAGCGCGCCGGGCAGGTTCTGGCACGGCGCCATCCCGCCGAGGCGGACGTCGTCATCGGCGTGCCGGACTCCGGGCTGGATGCGGCACTGGGCTACGCGGCGGAATCCGGCATCCCCTACGGCATCGGATTCGTCAAGAACCGCTACATCGGGCGCACCTTCATCTCGCCGGGGCAGGATCAGCGCATCAATCTTGTGCGCATCAAGCTCTCGCCGGTGACCGAGGTGGTCGCGGGCAAGCGCGTCGTGCTGGTGGATGACTCCATCGTGCGCGGCACGACCAGCCGCCAGATCGTCTCGCTGCTGCGCGACGCGGGCGCGACCGAGGTGCATATGCGCATATCCGCGCCGCCGTTCCTCAACCCCTGCTACTACGGAACCGACATTGATTCCCGGGATCACCTGATTGCCGCCCACCACACGGTGGAGGAAACGGCAGCCATCATCGGGGTGGACACGCTGGGCTACCTGCCCGACGGGGATCTGCCCGTGCTGGTCAACAGGGAGGGGCAGACCTGCGAGCAGGCAGGGCTGTGTCACGCCTGCTTCTGCGGGCATTACCCGACCGCCGTCCCGGAGCATACCGAGAAGGATCGCTTTGA
Organism: Oscillospiraceae bacterium; assembly: GCA_022009675.1. Classification (GTDB taxonomy): domain Bacteria; phylum Bacillota; class Clostridia; order Oscillospirales; family CAG-272; genus CAMEON01. Next base: position 752,795 of record CP091718.1, read on the forward strand.
AGCAAAGCTCTCCGATAAACCCGCCAAACCACGCTCCCGCAACCGGGAGTAACCAACCGCTGCACAAAGAAAGGATGGATCAAACCATGGAAAATCTGGTCAAACTGTACGAGGGCAAGAGCAAGATCGTGTATGAGGGCACCGAGCCCGGCACCTGCGTCATTTCCTACAAGGACACCGCCACTGCCGGCAACGGCGTCAAGAAAGAAGATCTGCCCGGAAAAGGAAAACTCAACGCGGCAATCTCCAACATCATCTTTGACTATCTGGCAAAGAACGGCGTCCGGACGCACCTTGTCCGTGTCATCGACGACACGACCGTGCTGGTGCGGAAGGCGGACATCGTGATGGTGGAGGTCATCGTGCGCAACGTAGCGGCCGGCAGCTTCTCCAAGAAGTACGGCGTGCCGGAGGGCACCGCGCTCAACAACCGCGTGGTGGAATTCAGCTACAAGAGCGACGAGCTGGGCGATCCCATGATCAACGACAGCCAGATCACCGCGCTGGGCGTAGCGACGCAGGAGGAGCTGGACGAGCTGCGCGCCATGTCGCTGCGCATCGACGAGCTGATGACCGAGCTGTTTGCCAAGTGCGGCATCCGGCTGGTGGACTTCAAGCTGGAGTTCGGCAGAGCCGGCGGCGAGCTGCTGCTCTGCGATGAGATCTCGCCGGACTCCTGCCGTCTGTGGGACACCGAGACCAACCGCAAGATGGATAAGGACAGATTCCGCCGCGACCTGGGCAACGTGCTGGACGGCTACCGCGACGTGCTGGCTCGCCTGCAGGCGGCGCACGTCTGAGGATCCGGGGGCTCACATGGCTGAGAAACACGCTGTTTACGAAAACCCCCTGTGCCGCCGCTACGCGAGCCGGGAGATGCAGGAAATCTTCTCGGACGACCGCAAGTTTTCCACCTGGCGGCGGCTGTGGGTCGCGCTGGCGGAAAGCGAGCGCGAGCTGGGGCTGAATATCACGGTGGAGCAGATCGCCGAGCTGCGGGCGCACGTGGACGACATCGACTACGACGTGGCGGACGCGCGGGAGCGCGAGGTGCGGCATGATGTCATGGCGCATATCTACGCCTACGGCAAGGTCTGTCCGAACGCGAAGGCGATCATCCATCTGGGCGCGACCAGCTGCTATGTCGGGGACAACACGGACGTGCTCCTGCAGCGGGAGGCGCTCCTGCGCATCCGGACGCTGCTTTTGCGCACCATCGCGGCACTGGCGGATTTCGCGGAGAAGTATGCCGATCTGCCGACGCTGGCGTATACGCACTTCCAGGCGGCACAGCCGACCACGGTCGGCAAGCGCGCAACGCTGTGGCTGCAGGACATGATGCTGGATCTGGAGCATCTGGAGTTTGTGCTGGGCAGCATGAAGCTGCTGGGCTGTCGCGGCACGACCGGGACGGGGGCGAGCTTCCTCGACCTGTTCGGCGGGGACGGGCAGAAGGTCCGCGCACTGGAGGACAGGATTGCGGAGAAGCTGGGCTTCGCGTCGGCTTACGCCGTCAGCGGGCAGACCTACACGCGCAAGGCGGATTATTTCCTGCTTTCGGTGCTGTCCGGCATCGCGCAGAGCGCCATGAAATTCTCCGGCGACATCCGCCTGCTCTCGCACATGAAGGAGTTTGACGAGCCGTTTGAATCCGGGCAGGTCGGCTCCTCCGCCATGGCGTACAAGCGCAACCCCATGCGGAGCGAACGCATCACGTCGCTTGCACGCTACGTCATCACCGACACGCTCAATCCCGCCCTGACCGCCGGCACGCAGTGGCTGGAGCGGACGCTGGACGATTCCGCCAACCGCCGCATCAGCATCCCGGAGGCGTTTCTCGCCACCGACGGCATCCTGTCGCTCTGCATCAACATCATCTCCGGCGGCACGGTCTACCCGAACGTCATCCGCAAGCACCTGATGGAGGAGCTGCCCTTTATGGCATCCGAAAATATCCTCATGGAAGGCGTCAAGCGCGGCGGCGACCGGCAGATCCTGCACGAGGCAATCCGCCGGCACGCAGTCGCCGCCGGCAAAGCCGTCAAGCAGGACGGCGCCGACAATGACCTGCTGGATCGCATCGCCGCAGATCCGGTCTTCGGGCTGACACGCGCCGATATTGACGCCATCATCGCCGCCGGGCACTTCACCGGGCTTGCCCCGGAGCAGACCCGCGCTTACGTTGCCGCAGTGCGCGCCGCCCTTGCCGCCGATCCCACCCGGGCTGCCGCCCTCGCAACACCGGACGACACCAAGGTGCTGGTCTGAGCCGCACTGCCGGGGCAGTGCCGCAATTTTCCGTTCCGCCGTGCTATTCTCTATACTTATGTAAGGAGACAAAACATCATGTTAACCGCAATCGTGGGAATCAACTGGGGCGATGAAGGCAAGGGCCGTATGGTCGATCTGCTCTCGTCCGACTATGACATCATCTGCCGCTATCAGGGCGGAAACAATGCCGGTCACACCGTCATCAACGAAAAGGGCACGTTTATTCTCAATCTGCTCCCGTCCGGCATTCTGCGCGAGACCACCGTCAACGTTATGGGCAACGGTATGGTCATCGACCTGGAGCATCTGGTGGGGGAGGTGACGCACCTGCGCGAGAAGGGCATCACCATCACGCCGGAGCACCTGAAAATCAGCGACAAGGCCATCATCTGTATGCCCTACCACAAGCTGCAGGACATCATGGAGGAGGATCGCCTTGCCGACCGCAAGTTCGGCTCCACCCGCCGCGGCATCGCGCCGGTCTACGCCGACAAGTACATGAAAAAAGGTCTGCGCATGGAGGATCTTCTGCACCCGGACACCCTGCGGCAGAAGGTGTACGACATCGTGGAGTGGAAGAACATCACGGTCACGGGCTACGGGCACGCACCGGTCGATCCGGAGGAAATGCTCGCGTGGCTGGATCGCTACGGCTCCGCCGTCGCCCCCTATGTGACCGATGTGTCCGGGTACCTGGAGCAGGCGATCGCGGCGGGCAAGCGCATCCTGTTCGAGGCGCAGCTCGGTGCCCTGCGCGACATTGATTTCGGCATCTATCCCTACACCTCCTCCTCCACGACGCTGGCAGGCTACGCGCCCATCGGCGCGGGCGTCCCCGGTGTCCGGCTGGATTCGGTCGTGGGCATCATGAAGGCGTACTCCACCTGCGTCGGCGAAGGTCCCTTCACCTGCGAGATGTTCGGCGATGAGGCAAAGGCACTGCGCGATGCGGGCGGTGAGTACGGCGCCGCGACCGGGCGTCCCCGCCGGGTCGGGCCGTTCGACGTGCCTGCCTCCCGCTACGGCGTCCGGATGCAGGGCGCCGACACCGTCGTGCTGACCAAGCTGGACGTGCTGTCCCTATCTGGACAGGGTGCCGGTCTGCGTTGCCTACGAGGTGGACGGCGTGCGCACCACCGACTTCCCGACAGGCGACCGCCTGCTGCGGGCAAAGCCGGTCGTGGAGTATGTTGACGGCTTCGGCGACGTGTCCGCCTGCCGCACGTGGGACTCCCTGCCCGAGAACGCAAGGAAGTATATCCGGTTCATCGAGCAGGCGGTCGGGTGCCGCGTGGGCTATGTCTCGGTCGGCGCGGGACGTGACGAATATATCAAACTGTGATAAGAGGTTTTGATACGTATGGCGAATGTGCAACAGGGACAGCATGAGCTTTTGCTGATTCTGGACTTCGGGGGGCAGTACAAGGAGCTGATCGCCCGGCGCGTGCGGGAATGCGGCGTGCTGTCGATCGTCCGGGCAGGGGATATCTCCGCCGCGGCTGTCCGGGAGATGGCGCCGATCGGCATCATTCTCACGGGCGGTCCGAACAGCGTATACTGCGCGGATTCCCCGCACTGCGACAGGGAAATATTTGAGCTGGGCATTCCGGTGCTGGGCATCTGCTACGGCTCCCAGCTGCTGGCATGGACGATGGGCGGCGAGGTTGCCCCCTGCTCCACCAGCGAGTACGGGCGGACTCCCATGCGCGTGGACACCTCCTCCCCGCTGTTTGCGGGGCTGGATGCAGAGCAGATCGGTCTGATGAGCCACACCGACCGCATCGTGCGCCTGCCGGAGGGCTTCTCCTGCGCGGCGTCCACCGACAACTGCCCCAACGCGGCGCTGGAGGATCGGGCGCGGCGGCTGTACGGCGTCCAGTTCCACCCGGAGGTGGAAAGCACGCCCAACGGGACTGCCATGATCCGCAATTTCCTCTACAACGTCTGCCACGCGGCGGGAGACTACAATCTCCGCGATCTGGAAAAGCAGCTGACGGAGGCTGTGCGGGCGCAGGTCGGGACGGATCATGTCCTGCTCGGACTGTCCGGCGGAGTGGATTCCTCGGTCTGCGCGGCACTGCTGTCCAAGGCGATTCCCGGACAGCTGCACTGCATCTTCGTGGATCACGGTCTGATGCGCAAGAACGAGGGGGACGAGGTCGAAGCGGCGTTCAGAGGACGCGATCTGCATTTCATCCGCGTCAACGCGGCGGATCGCTTCCTCGCCGCGCTGAAGGGCGTGACCGATTCGGAGCAGAAGCGCAAGATCATCGGCGCGGAGTTTGTCCGGGTGTTTGAGGAGGAGGCGCGCAAGCTGCCGCACGTCCGCTACCTCGCGCAGGGAACCATTTACCCCGATGTCATCGAATCCGGCGGCGGCAAGGGCGGCAAGGCGGCGACCATCAAGAGTCACCACAATGTCGGCGGTCTGCCGGATAACATGAGCTTTGCCGGTGTGGTGGAGCCGCTGCGCGGACTGTTCAAGGACGAGGTGCGCGCGCTGGGACGCCAGCTGGGACTTCCCGCCGCCTTCGTCAACCGTCAGCCCTTCCCCGGTCCGGGGCTGGGCGTGCGCGTGGTGGGCGAGATCACCGAGGAAAAGCTGGCGATCCTGCGTGAGGCGGACGCCATTTTCCGCGCGGAGATCGTGCGGCGGCACATCCGGGCGGATCAGTACTTCGCCGTGCTGACCGACACCCGGTCGGTCGGTGTGGTGGGCGATTTCCGTACCTACGGGTATACGGTCGCCCTGCGCGCCGTGCGCACATCCGACTTCATGACCTGCGTCTATGTCCCGATTTCGCACACGACGCTGAGCGCTGTTGCCACCCGCATCGTCAACGAGGTGCCCGGCGCCGGGCGCGTCGTCTACGACATCACCGGCAAGCCGCCGGCGACCGTGGAATGGGAGTGACGGCTGCTCCGGCGGGACGTCCGGGGGACGCTGCGCCGCTTACCTTTGCCAAACTGCACGGACTGGGCAACAGCTACCTGTTCGTGTATGCCGACCGCGACCCCGCCGATCCGGCGGCGCTGTCGGTGCGCCTGTCCGACCCGCGCCGCGGCGTGGGGGCGGACGGCATGATCTGGATTCTTCCCTCAGCGGTCGCGGACTTCCGTATGCGTGTTTTTCAACGCGGACGGGAGTGAAGCCGCCATGTGCGGCAACGGCATCCGCTGTCTCGGCAAGTATGTGTACGACCGGGGGCTGACGGCACGCACCGAGCTGACCGTAGAGACGCCCGCCGGGATCCGCCGCCTGTGGTTACACACGGCGGGCGGGCGCGTGGCGTCGGTCACGGCGGACATGGGGCGTGCGGCTGTATGTGCCGCGCAGACGCTGACTCTGCCGGACGGCGAAACAATTACCCTGCGCCGCGTGTCGGTGGGCAATCCGCACGCGGTGCTGTTCCGCGCCTCCATGCCGGATGCGGCGCTCCTGCGTCTCGGCACGGCGCTTCAGACGCACCCTGCCTTTCCCGGCGACGTGAATGTTGAGCTGGTGCATCTTTCTGCTCCCGCGACCCTGCGGATGAGGGTTTTTGAGCGGGGCAGCGGTGTGACCTCTGCCTGCGGGAGGGGTGCCGGTGCCGCCGTTGCGGCGGCGGTCGCGGACGGGGTATGCGCATCCGGGGGCGGACATCACGGTTCGGCTGGACGGCGGCGAGCTGACTGTCCGCGCCGAGCCGGACGGGACGCTGTTCCTGACCGGGGCTGCCGAGGAAATCTGTGAGGGAACCGCCTGGGTATAAGCGGGGAAGGAAAAAGCACACAGAGCCGGCAGGTTCAGCCAATGCCGCAAAAATCCATTTCCCGCATAGACTTTTCAGTTTTGACCGTTTGCCGCCGCGGACAACGCGGAATTATCCATTCCGGATCGGGCAGATGACGCCCGGAATGAAAAGGAGAAAGAAACATGAAGCAGAAAAGACCGGAAGCTCGTCTTAGAGGACGGCAGCGTGTACACCGGCTACGGGTTCGGATACCCGGCAGACCGCGTGTGCGAGATCGTGTTCAACACCTCCATGGTCGGGTACCAGGAGATCGTCTCGGATCTGTCCTATACCGATCAGGCGGTCGTGATGACCTACCCCCTCATCGGCAACTACGGCGTTACCGATGACGACTTTGAGTGCAAAACACCCGGGATCGGCGGCATGATCGTGTATGACTACAACGATATGCCCTCAAACTTCAGATACACAAAGACGCTCTCCGAGCTTCTGGAGGAGAACGGAATCCCCGGGCTGTCCGGCGTCGATACGCGCAGTCTTACCCGCAGTATCCGGGATCACGGCACGCGGCGCGGCTTGCTGACTGCCATAGACACCCCCGTCGGGCAGGCGCTGGAAATCATCCGCGCAACCCCCGTTCCGCATGACGCCGTAGCGCGCGTCAGCTGCCGCAAGCGCTGGTACGCCCGGACTGCCAACCCCCGCTTCAATGTCGTGGCGGTGGACTGCGGCATCAAGCTGAATATCGTCCGCAGTCTGAATCAGTTCGGCTGCAACGTCACCGTGGTGCCGTATACCACCACGGCGGAGGAAATCGCATTCCTGAAGCCGGACGGTGTCTTTCTCTCCAACGGTCCCGGCGACCCGGCGGACGTCCTGCCCGTTATCCGGACGGTGCGCGGTCTGCGCGGACGCTTCCCCATCTTCGGCATCTGCCTCGGACATCAGATGATATCCCTCGCCTACGGCGCAAAGACCTATAAGCTCAAGTTCGGTCACCGCGGCGGAAACCACCCGGTCATGAACCTGACGACGGGAAAGGTCGAGATAACCTCGCAGAACCACAGCTACGCCGTGCGTCCGGAGTCGCTGGAGGGAACGGGACTGACCGTCACCCATCGCAACCTGCTGGATGACACCGTGGAGGGTGTCGCCTGCCCGGCGGACAGCGTTTTCTCGGTACAGTACCACCCGGAGAGCGCGCCGGGACCGCAGGACAGCCGATACCTGTTTGAGCAATTCGTCCGGAGCATGGCGGACGAAAAGGAGGTGAGCCGGAATGCCTAAGAGAACCGATATACGGAAGGTGCTTGTCATCGGCTCCGGTCCCATCGTGATCGGGCAGGCGGCGGAGTTCGACTATGCCGGCACGCAGGCGTGCCTGTCGCTCAAGGAGGAGGGGTACGAGGTCATCCTCGTCAACTCCAACCCCGCCACGATCATGACGGATACCTCCGTCGCGGACAAGGTGTACATGGAGCCGCTGACGCTGGAGTATGTGGCGCGTATCCTCCGCAAGGAGCGTCCGGACGCCATCGTCCCGGGCATCGGCGGCCAGACCGGTCTGAACCTGGCCATGCAGCTTGCCAAGAAGGGCGTGCTGGCAGAATGCGAAATCGAGCTGCTGGGCACCGACGCCGACAGCATCGAGCGCGCCGAGGACAGAGAGCTGTTCAAGGAGCTGTGCGAGCAGATCGGGGAGCCGGTCGTGCCGTCGCAGATCACGTACAGCGTCGAGGAGGCAATCACCGCGGCGGAGCAGATCGGGTACCCTGTCATCCTGCGCCCCGCGTTCACGCTCGGCGGCACGGGCGGCGGCTTTGCCTACGACCCCGACGAGCTGCGCGAAATGATGAAGAACGCGCTGGCGCTCTCCCCGGTGCATCAGGTGCTGGTCGAGAAGAGCATCAAGGGCTACAAGGAGATCGAATACGAGGTGATCCGCGACGCCAACGACACCGCCATCACCGTCTGCAACATGGAAAACCTTGACCCCGTGGGCATCCACACCGGCGACTCGGTGGTGGTGGCGCCCAGCCAGACGCTGACCAACAAGGAATACCAGATGCTGCGCGACAGCGCACTGAAGATCATCCGTGCCCTGCACGTCAAGGGCGGATGCAACGTACAGTTCGCGCTGGATCCCCACTCCTTCCGCTACTACGTCATTGAGGTCAACCCCCGCGTTTCGCGCTCCTCGGCGCTGGCGTCCAAGGCGAGCGGCTACCCCATCGCGCGGGTGTCCGCCAAGATCGCCGTGGGCATGGATCTGCACGAGATCCGGCTGGCAAACACGCTTGCCAGCTTTGAGCCGACGCTGGACTATGTCGTGACCAAAATGCCGCGCTTCCCCTTTGACAAGTTCCCCGCAGCCATGAACACGCTGTCCACCCAGATGAAGGCGACCGGCGAGGTCATGAGCGTGGGACGCAGCTTTGAGGAGAGTCTGCTCAAGGCAATCCGTTCGCTGGAGGAAGGCAAAAATCACATCCACCTGGAGAAGTTCGACGCCGCGCACATGAGCGTGGATCGGCTGCTGGAATACATCCGGGAAGGAACGGACGACCGCATCTACGCCATCTCCCAGCTTATGGGAATGGGCGTTGACCCCTCGCTGATCTGCAACAGGACGCAGATTGATATGTTCTTCCTGGACAAGATCAAGAAGATCGTGGACTTCGAGCGCGAGCTGGAGCGTGCGCCGCACGATCCGGCAACACTCCGCGAGGCTAAGCGCATGGGCTTCTCGGACTCCTATATCGCCGAGCTGTGGAACACGACCGAGGACGAGGTGTACGGGTGGCGCGTCCGGGAGAACATTTTCCCGGTATACAAGATGATCGACACCTGCGCGAGCGAGTTCGACAGCTATGTGCCCTATTTCTACTCGACCTACGCCGAGGAGAACGAGTCGGTCGTGACCGACCGGCGCAAGGTGATTATCCTCGGCTCGGGGCCCATCCGCATCGGTCAGGGCGTGGAGTTTGACTACTCCACCGTCCACGCGGTGCAGACCATCCGGGAAATGGGCTACGAGGCAATCGTCATCAACAACAACCCCGAAACCGTTTCGACCGACTACACGACGGCGGACAAGCTGTACTTTGAGCCGCTGACGGCGGAGGACGTGATGAACATCGTCCATCTGGAGCATCCGGAGGGCGTCATCGCCACGCTGGGCGGGCAGACCGCCATCAATCTGGCGGAGCCGCTGGCGCGCCGCGGCGTGCGGATCATCGGAACCGACTGCGAGGGCATCGAGAAGGCGGAGAACCGCGACGCCTTTGACGCGGTCATCAAATCGCTGGGCATCCCGAACCCGCAGGGTGAGGCGGTGACCGACATTGAAAGCGGCGTCCGCGCGGCGGAGCGCATCGGATACCCGGTGCTGGTACGCCCCAGCTTCGTGCTGGGCGGACGTGCCATGGAGATTGTCGCCAGCGAGGAAATGCTCCGGCATTACCTCCGGAACGCAGTCGAGGTGGACGAGGACAAGCCGGTTCTGATCGACCGGTACATCGTGGGCAAGGAGGTCGAGGTGGACGCCGTCTGCGACGGGCATCAGGTCTTCCTGCCCGGCATCATGGAGCTGGTGGAGCGCACGGGCGTGCACTCCGGCGACAGCACCAGCGTCTACCCGCCCTTCTCCATCCCGCAGTCGGTCAAGGACACCATCGCGGACTACACCACGCGGCTTGGTCTGGGCATCGGCATCGTGGGACTGTTCAACATCCAGTTCATCGTGGACAGCTCAAACCGCGTATTTGTCATCGAGGTCAACCCGCGTGCCTCCCGGAGCGTGCCGTTCCTGTCCAAATCCACCGGCGTCAATCTGGTGTGCATCGCAACGCGCGCCATGCTGGGCGAATCGCTTGCGGAGCAGGGCATCACGGACATGATCCTGCCGGAGCGGAGCTGGTGGTATGTCAAGGCGCCTGCCTTCTCCTTCGCCAAGCTGACCGGCATGGACGCGTACCTCTCCCCGGAAATGAAGTCCACGGGGGAAGCCATCGGTTACGACCGCCGTCTCAACCGTGCGCTCTACAAGGCGCTCCAGGCGTCCGGAGTCAAGATGAAGGAGTACGGCACCGTCATCGTCACCCTCGCGGATGAGGACAAGGAGGAGGCTCTGCCTCTTGTGCGCCGCTTCTACCGGCTCGGCTTCAACATTGAGGCGACGCTCGGCACTGCCATGTTCCTCAAGAAGCACGGCATCCGCACCCGCGTCCGCGGCAAGCTCAGCGAAGGCAGTGAGGAAATTCTGGATTCTATCCGCGCGGGCTATGTCAGCTATGTTATAAACACGCGCGCCATTCTCTCCGGCGTCCACTTTGAGGACGGCGTTGAGATCCGCCGCTGTGCCGTCCAGAACGGCGTGACCACCTTTACCTCTCTGGATACCGCCCGCATCGTTCTGGACGTGCTGGAGGAGTCCATCCCGGAAATCTCCACCATCGACGGGGGAGAGGAAAGGGAATGACCGCGTCCCCCGCCTGCCTTTCCCGGCAGGTGGGGTTTTTTGCCCCCCCGGGGGGGCGTGCCCGGCTGGTCGCCGGCTCGACCTTGCCGCTGTGGTGCCCGGCGGGGGCGTGCCTGCTTTTGCCGCCGGCTGCCCCCTGCCTTTAGCTTGCTTTCCTGCCCCCAGCCCCACGCTCGCAAAGCACTCTTCCCGGCGGCACTTGCTCGTCCTGCCCCGGGGGAGAGGACCATCTCAAACGCCGAAGTTCCTCTCCCCCGGTCCCCCTCTCCTTGGCTGCCGGCACTGCTCAACGGAAAAACGCTTCCTGCCGTTTTTTGCGGCGAACCATAGGTTCAGCCCCGGGGATGCAAGGGGCGAAGCCCCTTGCATAAGAAAACTAAAAATCTCCCCCTTCCCCGCCGGGGAAGATCGCTCTGCGAGCGCGGGCTGGGGGATAGGGGGCAGAATCAAAACTAAAGGCGTGGGCGGCAGGCGGCAAAGAAGGCAAGCCCCCCGCCGGGTGGCGCCAACGCAGGTCGAGCCAGTGCCGCGCCCCATCCAGCCCCGGGGATGCAAGGGGCGAAGCCCCTGCATAAGAAAAAAAAAAATCTCCCCCTTCCCGCCGGGAAGGGGGTCGGGGAGATGAGGGCAAAAGGAAGGGAAGGCAGGGACGACGGGCGGCAAAGAGGGCAAGCCCCGCCGGGTGCCGCCAACACTCACCGAGCCGGCGAGGGCTGGGGCAAGCTCCCCCGCAGGCACCGGATCGCCCGCGGCAAATGTAAAATTTACGAAAAAGCTTGACATATTCCGCGCAGTATGGTATAGTTGACGGGAAGATACCACGAAACCACGCTGACAAACCGAAAGGACAAACCGAAAGAGAGGAACGAGCAATGAAAAAGTGTATCTCCCTTATCATCTGCGCTGTCCTGCTGATGACAATGGCAGTGCCGATGGCAATCCCCGCAGGGGCAATGGGCAATACGTCCACCCTTATCAGCCAGGCAAGCACCAACGAGTACCCCGCCCCCGATATCGCTACCATTGAGGCAGGCAAGGCGGTAATGGGTGAACTGGAAGCCATCAAGGCACCTACGCTGGACGGCGTAATCTCCGAGCGCGAGTACCGCGAAATGGATCGGATCGAGGCGGCACAGCTCATGGGCGTGTTCGGCAACGAGGCAGGATGGAACCCGCAGGCGCTGAAGGAGTTCGCCGAGGTCTGCGATACCCTGATTCCCTATTGGGGCGCCGGTTGGGACGGCAAGTACCTGTACCTTGCCTTCGAGGTCAATACCGAAAATATTGATTTCTTCAACGCGCTGACAACCGATAACGTCTACCTGTACGCCAACACCTGCTTCCAGGTCGGCGTCGCCAACGTGGACGCGACAGGAAACAACTTCAGCGAGACCGGCTACGGCATCTCCACGCAGCAGGGGCACGAGGGACAGCCGGTGTCCTATGCCTGGGCAGGGAACTATACGCCTGTCAGCGGCGAGGATTTTGCCTGCTCGTGGGATCAGACCGAGAAGCGCGCGGTGTATGAGATCCGCATTGATCTCGGCGTGGCGCTGGGGCATGCCGTGGAGAGCGGCAGCCAGATCAGACTGGCATGGTGCTACATGATCGGGGAAGGAACCTCCAACATGAACGCCACCCACGCGCTGATGTACGCGCACGGCATCACCGGACGTATGTCCCTACAAGAACGCGCAGGCGTTCGCCACCCTGACGCTGCCCGGTGACCCGGAGAATGCCGGCGAAATCCCCGAAATGACCGAGGAGGAAAAGGCGGACCGTGAGCACGGACTCAAGGAGACCGTGGATTTCTCCAAGCAGGCTGTCACGGAAACCTTCGCGCCGGAGATCAACAACGCGACCGTTACCTACATGACCGAGGGCGATACTTCCTTCGCGCGCTTCAGCGCGACCGAGGCGGATGCGCTGGTTGCCTCCACGAAGTATCCGCGCGCCGTCAACGCCGACATGATTCACTATGTTGCGGTCCGGTACCGCACGAGCAGCCCCGGCGCGGAGGAGCTGAGCATCGCCTACCGGAACGCGCTGAGCGACACGGGCTACGATGAAAACTACAACGGCGACTTCATCTACAATGACGGCACCTGGCGCACGATGGTGCTGGATATGGCTGGCGTCACCGGCTGGAATCGCTTTATCAGCGAGATGGCGTTCCTTCTGCCGAAGGGCGACATAGACATCCAGTGGGTGAAGTTCTTCACCGACGACGTGTTTGAGTATTACGAGGAGGACGAGCCTGTCGAGCAGGTCACCACTGCCGCCGCGACTGAGACAGCCGCCCCGGATACTGCCACGGAATCCTCCACGGAGCAGGGCACGGGCGCGATCTCGACGACCTCTGCCGTCACCGATGCAGTTGCGGAAACGACTGCGGCGGGGAGCAAATCGTCCGGTTGCGGCTCGGTGCTGGCGCTGTCCGGCGTCTGCGCGCTGGTCGTGCTGTGCGGCGGTGCTGTTGCCCTGAAGCGGAAAAAAAGTAATCAATCCGGAATCTCTGTTGATAGCAGCCTCCCCTTGCAGGGGGGCTGCTTTGTTTGGTCGACGGCTAACCTTGCCACCGCTTTATCCGGCGGGGTGGCTTGCCTTCTTTGTCGCCTCCCTGCCCCGCCTTTAGCTTGCTTCCCTGCCCCCTATCCCCCGACCGCGCTCGCAGAGTGATCTTCCCGGCGGCACTTGCTATCCCTGCCCCGGGGGAGAGGACCATCTCAAACGCCGAAGTTCCTCTCCCCGGTCCCCCTCTCCTTGGCTGCCGGCATTGTCCAAAGGAAAGTATTTCCGTCGTTTTTGCACCGAGCCGCAGGCTCCCTTTCGCAGGGTACCTGTATGGCAGGCTCTGTAAGTGCCGCAAGCGGTTCAGTGCAGGGGGTGCCAGGGGGCGAAGCCCCCGGCGAAAATAAACTTTTGAGTCTCCCCCTTCCCCGGAGGGGAAGGGGGTCGGGGAGATGGGGCAGAAATAAAGCTAAAGGCAGGGGTAGGCGGGCGAGGAGAAAGGCAAGCCCCCTGCGAGTGCCGGATTGGCAGGGTTGGCAGGCGGCAAAGAGGGCAAACCCCCGGCGGACACCACAGCGGCAGGGCGAACCAGTGCCGCGCGGGTCCAGTCGCGGGGATGCAAGGGGCGAAGCCCCTTGCATAAAATAACCTTAAAGTCTCCCCCTTCCCGCCGGGAAGGGGGTAGGGGGGATGGGGGCAGAAATAAAGCTAAAGGCAAAGTCGGCAGGCGACAACGAAAGCACGCCCCCGCCGGGTACAGCGGCGGCAGAGTCGAGCCGACAACAAAAAGCCGCCCGCCCGCGAAAAATTTCCGCAATTCCCCTTGACAAACGCAAAAAAACGTGGTATAATTAAGGCGTTAACGGTTAAGCAATGAACTAACGCGGCGCTGCCGCAGAAAGGAAGTTACCGTAATGAAACGAACCAGACAGGGACAGCCTCCCTGCGAAACACCGGAAAGCAAACCCCACTTCCACTCCCCGCAGATGGAGGCAATGGGACTGCTGTTGCTGGTCACGCGCCTGCACCACAGCGAAATCGAACGCCGCATCGCATCCCTGGGCATCCACCACAGCCAGAACAGAATGCTCCTGCGCCTCTCGTGCGGCGACGGCACAAACTCCCAGCGCGAACTGGCGGACGCCATGAACATCAGCCCCGCCGCCGTGACTGCCACGCTCAAGGCGCTGGAACGGGAGGGCTATATCACCCGCGCTATGGGCGACGAGGACAACCGCCGCAACACCGTGCGCATCACAGAGGAGGGACTCCGTAAGGTCGAGGAGAGCCACCGCATTTTTGAAGCCATGGATAAAGCGGCGTTCGCAGGCTTCAGCGATGCGGAGCTTGCAACCCTGACCGAAACGCTCCGGCGGATGGCGGACAATCTGCGCGCAGCCACCGAAAAGAACGCCGCCGGCGCGGAAAAATCCGAGCAAGGAAAGGAAGAAATCCCGTGAGCAAGCAGATCGAAACGCAACCGGCAGCCGTCCCGGACGGACTGCATTGGGGCAAGTACATCAAGCCATACCTGCTCTATTTCATCGCAGGACCGATTTTGATGATCGTCGAGGTGCTGGGTGAGGTGCTGATGCCCCGGTTTTTGGCGTACATCATCGACTACGGCGTCAGCGGAGAAGCCGAAAACGCCCCCGCCTTCATCCGCTGGCTGTACGACCTCTGCGAACGCATGACATCCGATTCCGACAACGTACCCTTCATCGCGGCAATCGCCGTTGCCATGATCCTGACCGCCATCCTGATGATGATCGGCGGCGTGGGCGGCGCATACTTCGGCTCCAAGGCGTCGGTCAACTTCGCCGCCGACCTGCGCGCCGATATCTACCGCAAGGTGCAAAGCTTCTCCTTCCGCAACATCGACCGCTTCAGCACAGGCTCGCTGGTCACGCGGCTGACTAACGACGTCACCCAGCTGCAGAACTTCGTCAATACGCTCCTGCGTATGGCTCTGCGCGCCCCCGGGATGCTGATCGGCGCACTGATCATGGTCATTTCCATGGATATAAGCAAGGGGACACATATGTCGCTGGTGCTGGCGATTGCCGTGCCGGTTCTGGCAATCAGCATCGCCATCTTCATCAAAATGGCGGCGCCACGCTTCACCGCCGTGCAGAACCGCGTGGACGGGCTGAACTCCAATGTGCAGGAAAACCTGACCAACGTCCGCGTGGTCAAGTCCTTTGTCCGGGAGGAGCACGAGATCCGGCGCTTTGAAAAAACCAACGCGGAGCTGAAAAAAACCGGAATGTCCGCGTGGCTGCTCATGATCTTCATGTCCCCGCTCATGACGCTGTGCATGAACGCCGCAACGCTCTCGGTGCTGTGGTTCGGCGGCAGGCAGGTCATGGCGGGCAGTATGTCCACCGGCGATCTGACCTCCTTCATCACCTACATCACGCAGGTGCTCAACTCGCTGATGATGGTCAGTATGCTGTTCATCCAGATGACCCGCGCCATGGCGTCCGCACGCCGCGTCCGGGAGGTCATGGAGGAAGTCCCCGACATCTCCGACACCGAAGCCGCACACCCGGAGCTGACGGTCCGGGAAGGCAGTGTGGAGCTGCGGCACGTCTCCTTCCGCTACTACAAGGACAGCGCCGAGCGCGTGCTGGATGACATCAACCTGAACATTCCCGCGGGCTCCACCGTCGGCATCATCGGCTCGACCGGCTCCGGCAAGTCCACGCTGGTCTCGCTGATCCCCCGGCTGTACGACGCCGACGAGGGGAGGTGCTGGTGGACGGCGTCAACGTAAAGGACTGGAACCTGCACAATCTGCGCGCCGGCATCGGCATGGTTCTGCAAAAGAATGTGCTGTTCTCCGGCACCGTCCGGGACAACCTGCTCTGGGGGGACGAGAACGCCGACGACGAAACCCTGCGCCGCGCCGCCCGCGACGCGCAGGCAGACGGATTTGTTTCGGCTTTCCCGGAGGGGTACAGCCACGACATCGAGCAGGGCGGCACCAACGTCTCCGGCGGGCAGAAACAGCGGCTGTGCATCGCGCGCGCCCTGCTGGCAAAGCCGAAGATCCTCATTCTGGACGACTCCACCTCCGCGGTGGATACCGCGACCGAGGCGCGCATCCGGCAGGCACTGCGCGGCGAGACTGCGTGACGCAACCAAGATCATCATCGCCCAGCGCATCCTGTCCGTCATGGACGCCGACTGCATCGTCGTGCTGAACGAGGGGCGCGTGACCGGCATGGGCACGCACGCCGAACTGCTGGAAAACAACCGGGAGTACAGGGAAATTTACGATTCCCAGATGGAATCCGCCGCCGGCGCCATGTCGGCAGACGCGGCGGTTGCCGCCGCACGGGCGGCACGGAAACGGAAGGAGGCGACCGCAAATGGCTAAGCGCAGTCTGGAGGAGCTTCAGAAACGGTACGCCAGCGCCGCCGCGGCGGACGGCGGACGCGGTCCGGGCGGTATGCACGGTCCCGGTCCCCGGCGCCCCATGGGCGAGGGCGGCAAGGGCAAGTACAGCCGCGCCACCGTGCAGCGCCTGCTTTCCTACATCGCGGTTTACCGCGGACGCATCATTCTGGCGCTGGTCTTTATGGTCATCAACACGCTGACCGCACTGGCAGGCACCTTCCTGCTCCGGGATGTCATCAATGTCGTCAACCCGCGCAACACGGACCCGGCAAAATCCACCGTCGTCCGGCTGTTCATGCCGTGGATCACGCAGGACAACTTCGCACAGCAGCGGCTGAACTGTCTGGTCATGGTGGCGGCGGTGCTGGCTGTCGTCTATCTGGTCGGCATCCTGACAAACTACCTGCAGAACCGCCTCATGGTCACGGTCTCGCAGAACGCAACCGAGCGCCTGCGCAACGATCTGTTCCGCAAGCTGCAGCATCTGCCGGTCCGCTACTTTGACGCCAACACGACCGGCGAGCTGATGTCCCGCTTCACCAACGACATCGACGCCATCGACAACATGATAAACTCCACCGTCCCAAGCCTCCGCTCGGGCGCCATCTCGCTGGTCGGCACGCTGATTATGATGCTGTACCTCAACATCTGGCTGACGCTCATCACGCTGGCGTTCATCCCGCTGTTCCTGTTCTCGGGCAAGGCAATCGCCAAGCGCTCCGGACGCTATTACAGCGCCCAGCAGGCGGCACTCGGCGCCGTCAACGGCTACATTGAGGAATCGGTCAGCGGCACCAAGGTGGTCAAGGTATTCAACCACGAGGGCGTCTGCGTTGAGGAGTTCGAGTCACTCAATAACGATATGCGCGAGAAACAGTTCCGCGCGCAGTTCTACGGCGGCGTTATGGGCCCCGTTATGAACAACTCCTCCAACATCGCCTACGCCATCACGGCGGGGGTGGGCGGCATCCTGTGCCTGACCACCGGCTTCGATGTCGGCGGACTGACGGCGTTCTGCAACGCTTCGCGCCAGTTCTCCTTCCCTATCAACAATATTTCCATGCAGATGTCCAACATCTTCTCGGCACTTGCCGGTGCGGAGCGGGTGTTCACGGTCATGGATCAAAAGCCGGAGGAGCCGGACTGCCCGGACGCGATGCCCATGCCTGCCCCGGGCAGTGCCGTGCGCGGCGAAGTGGTGCTGGACGATGTGACCTTCGGGTACGTGCCGGAGCATCCGGTGCTGAAGCACGTGAGTCTGTACGCCCACGCGGGGCAGAAGATCGCCTTTGTCGGCTCGACCGGCGCGGGCAAGACCACCGTCACCAACCTGCTCAACCGCTTCTATGACATCCAGGAAGGCACCATCACGATTGACGGGGTGGATATCCGCCACTGGCGGCGGGAGGATCTGCGTGCCAACATCGCCATGGTGCTGCAGGACACGCATCTGTTCACCGGAACCATCATGGAGAACATCCGCTACGGTCGCCCCGACGCGACCGATGAGGAGGTCATTCAGGCGGCGAAGGCGGCAAGTGCGCACAGCTTCATCATGCGGCTGAGCAAGGGCTATCAGACCGAGCTGACCGGCGACGGCGCCAACCTCTCGCAGGGACAGCGTCAGCTGCTCAACATCGCGCGCGCATCGCTGTCCAAGGCGCCCATCCTCGTGCTGGACGAGGCGACCTCCTCGGTGGATACCCGCACGGAGCGGCTGATCGAGGAAGGCATGAACCGTCTGATGCAGAACCGCACCACCTTCATCATTGCGCACCGCCTGTCCACCGTCCGCAACGCCAACGCCATTCTGGTGCTGGAGCACGGGGAGATCATGGAGCGCGGCAACCACGAGCAGCTGCTTGCCCTCCGGGGACGCTACTACGAGCTGTACACCGGCGGCAAGGAACTGGACTGATACGCAAGGCAAACACACGCAAAGAAGTGCCGGGAGCGATCCGCTCCCGGCACGATTCTTTTGTTTTTCGGCTTTACGCCTGTCGGTTTCTGTCAGTCCAGCTTACCGCCGGCAGGCTCGTCGAAGGGCATGGTAGCCTCCTCGTACTGATCGGCGTCCGTGGGCTTCTCCACCTTCTGCCCGCCGCGCGTCACGGTGACTTCAGCGGCGACCGAGATCTCGGAGGTCATGGTGATCCCCTCCTCGGTCTGATTCTGCAGGGCGGTTGCCTTGGCGCGCACCGCCAGCACCTGTCCGTCCATGTTGACGTCAAACTCCAGCGAGAAGTCATCCGGCTTGAGCGACCGGAAAAAGCTCCAGCAGGCTGTCCAGCGTGCCGCCTTCCTCCGGCATATCGAAGTCGAACTCCGGATCGGCGGGCTCCGTTGCGGTTCCGGTCTTATCCTTGACCAGCTGGATCGCCTTCTCCAGCGCCTGCGTCAGCTGATCGACAAATTCCGTTTTGAGTCCCTTGCAGGAAATGGTCAGGTTGCCGCCCTCCATCTTGGAGGTAACGGAGCGGAAGATGTCCGCCACGCCGACCTTCCCCAGCGAGGCGCGGATGGACTCCAGCACCGCCTTGGTCTGCTCGTCATCCTTATCCTCGATCTTGCCGTTCAGCAGGTCTGCCAGCTCGCTCTGCATCTTGCTGTCCAGCGTATACCGGAAGGTCTCCCGGTTGCCCATGAGGGACACGGATACGTACACTGCCTTGTCCACGCAGACCACGCTGATGTCTGCCAGCTGCGGCACCTGCACCTGGACGGACACGCCGCCCTCTGCCACCGTCACGGCTACGGTCGCGGTCGTCTCGGAGGTGTTGGTTGTGCCCATCATGTCGATCTTGGTAGTCACGGCGACCTTCGCCTCCACCTTCAGGTTTGTCTTGAAGGAGAAGGTAAAGTTGCCTGCAGCGGCGTCCTTGGCTGCGTTCTTTACGGCTTCCTCGGTCTTGGTGCCCAGATTGGTCACGACACGGGAGAGTGCGTCCTCCGGCGTTGCCGCGGACAGGGGAGGCTCGGTTGCGGTCTCGGTGGCGGTCTCGGTCGTGGTTTCGGTTGCGGTTGCGGTTTCCTTCTCATCGGAGTCGCAGCCGATCAGTGCGGTCAGCGACAGGCTCAGCAGCATCAGTGCCGCCAGCGCCAGCGAGAGGAAGCGCAGTACAGTATGCTTCTTCATGGTAATTTTTCTTCCTTTCATACTACTCGGTATTCAGTATAGGTATGCTGTTTGCGCGGTGTCCCGCGCGATATGGGCAATCCGGCAGGTAGCCGGAACGCTTTCCTTTTTTGGGGACACCCAACCCTGCGCAATCCATGCAAAAGGGCTGGATGTCAGATGTCATTTTTGGCGGAGCGCCTCCGCCGACAAGCCGGGAATCAGTTGGTTATCGGAACGTCATCCGGGTCAATCTCGACGAAGGGGGGACGATCAGGGATAATCTCGCCGCCGCTGAACGCGATATTCTCGCACAGCGTCAGTTCAATCCGCTCTGCCTTGGCTGCAACATACTGTTTCATGAGGGTTCCTCCTTTCCTTCTGCTTTCCTGCTTGAGGCGCCTCCTGTGCCGGCTGCGCCTGAAGTGTGTTTATTATAGCACATTCTTCCGGAAACTGCAAGCTTTTGCGGTGCAAAAAGAAAAACGTTGGAGAAACGCCGGGGGACTCTTGAAAGAGTCCCCCGAACCCCTCAGAACTTTTTCCCGAATGAATCATTGAGGGAACCTCGGCTGGCACCTGTTCCGGTCGAAAAACTCTCCGGTTGTCGCGGCACGCGCTGTTGTACCCGGCAGGGGGCTTGCCTTCTTTGCCGCCTGCCTACCTTGCCTTTAGTTTGCTTCCCCTGCCCCCTATCTCTCAGCCCCCTTCCCCCGGCGGGGAAGGGGGAGAATATTACTTTATTTTCGCCGGGGGCTTCGCCCCCGGCACCCCCTGCGGCTGAACCCATAGGTCTCCGCAAAACCTGAAAAAAAGCGCTCCCTGCGAGTGATTCCGCCCCCCGCCGGGTACCACAGCGGCAAGGTCAGCCAGTGCCGCAAGCGGTCTAATCTGGGATGCAAGGGGCGAAGCCCCTTGCATAAGAAAAACTAGAAGTCTCCCCTTCCCGCCGGGAAGGGGGTGGGGGGATGGGGGAAAGAAAGCACACTAAAGGCAAGGTAGGCAGGCGGCAAAGCAGGCAAGCCCCCGCCGGGTGCCACAGCGGCAAGGTCAGCCAGTGCCGCAAGCGGTCTAATCCCGGGGATGCAAGGGGCGAAGCCCCTTGCATAAAGGAAAACTAGTAAGTCTCCCCCTTCCCGCCGGGAAGGGGGTAGGGGATGGGGGGATGGGGGCAGAAAAGAACACTAAGGGACAGGGGCGGCGGGCGGCAAAGCAGGCAAGCCCCCCGCGGGCGCCACAGCGGCAAGGTCAGCCAGTGCCGCCATCCCCGGTTCATGCAAAATCAGCTACACCCGTACTGCGCCGCCATCATGGACAGAATCTCGTCACGGGTCGGGGCGGACACAGCGGCTCCCAGCCGCGTGACAGACAGCGCAGCGGCGGCATTGGCAAACCGCAACGCCCACTCCGGATCGCGCCCCTCGGCAACCGCCACGGCAAGCGCACCGTTGAAGGTGTCGCCGGCGCCGGTCGTTTCCACAGCCTGCACCCGAATGCCCGGCACCGTAATTTCCCCGCGTGCCGTCCGTCCAGTACGCACCCCGGTGCCCCAGCGTGATAACCACGTTCCGGATGCCCTTGCCCAGCAGGACGCGCGCGGCACGGCGGACGCTCTCCCCGTCGGTGATCCCGATTCCACTGCAACCGCCCGCCTCTGTTTCGTTGGGCGTGAACCAGTCGATACCGCACAGCAACTCGTCCGGCAGGGGCTGCCACGGCGCGGGATTCAGCAGGAACGGCTTGCCCGCCGCCTGCGCCAGCCGCTTCGCCTCCGCTACGGCGGAAAGATCAATCTCCAGCTGAGTCAGCACGGCGTCCGCATCGGCGAAATCCGCCTCCGCCGCCCGGACATCCTCCGCGCCGATGTTCCGGTTGACGCCCGGAATCACCAGAATGCGGTTCTGCCCGTCGCGCTCGTCAATCTCGATCAGCGCACAGCCCGTTTCCGCCGTTCCGTCCTCGCGGATGTAGCGGTCACGGAAGCCCTCGGCGGCAAAATGCCTGCGCAGAGTCTCGCCGAACACGTCCTGCCCGACCCGCGTGATGAACCACGCGTCCGCGCCGGCGCGTGCCGCCGCCGTCATCTGATTGCATCCCTTCCCTCCGATTCCTATGTGCAGGCTGCTGCCCATCACCGTCTCGCCTGCCGCCGGCAGGTGCGGCGCAAACCCGGTCAGGTCTGCGTTGCTGCTGCCCGGGACTATGATCTTGACCTTTTTTGTGGTGCTCATGATTTGTCTCTCCCCTCTTGTTCCATGGTTGATTTACGGGCTCGGTGCTTATCCGTTCCCGGTCTGTTTATCCGTCCGCATCAATGCTTTTCTGCATTCCCAGGCAGAAAACGAAAAATCTCAAAATACAGTCCGCCGGGGGCTGCCGCCTGTGTCACTCCACTCTCACCCGCAGGATAAAGCGCCGCGCTGCGTGTGGCGGCAGGGAGGCGGGATAGCCGTGCGCCTCGGCTTTGTCGGGCGCGTCGTAGGGAGCGGTGCAGCATTCCAGCGCAATGTTGTAGTAATCGCGGAAGGCACCGTTATTGATCCAGATGCCGACATAGGGAACCGCGGCAGAGGCGGAATCTGCCCGGTAATCCAGCGTAAAGCTGTGCCCGGACGCCGTATACATGCCGGTGAGCCAGCCTTCCGGCGTGGGCTGGATGTAGTAATACTTGTAGGCGGCGCCGGTGCCGGGGGCATAGCCGGTCAGACGGTCAAGCGGGAGCGCATCGGCAGGCGTGGCGCCGAACATATAGTCCACCGGCGCGTCGGCGGGGAACGGCGTGCGGATGCGCAGATCGTCCTGCCCGCGGATCATACAGTGCGCAGCCCACAGGCACGGGAAGGCAACATCGCCCCGGTTGGTCAGCGTATAGGTCAGCGCCAGCGCGCCGTCCGCCTCCGCGCGCACCTCCTTGCAAAAGGACACCGGGAACAGGCGGGAATCCGCCCGGAACGCAACGCCGTCCGGCAGCTCCTCCACCGTCATCGGCAGGCGGCAGACCTCGCCGTGATCCGGCAGTGTCATGCCCGCATAGCGCCCGGCGGGCGGCGTGTACGGGTCAATGGTAGGGAACATATCGTCCCACGAGGCACACTCGGATTCAATGTACCTGCCGTCATACGCCAGCCGGGCGTAGGCGGGCGCGGGATTCTGGCAGAGAAACTCAAAGCCGTCCGGCGCCGTCAGGGACGCCAGCTTGCCGCCGTCCTCCGGCAGGAACAGCGCGCGCAGGGCGCCGGTTTCGACGCGGAGCGCGGGACGCCCCTTGTATGTATCGGGGCAGAAGGGGAATCGGGCAGACATACAGTCTCCCTCCTTTCGGTTTTTCCGGGAGCGCCGCTCCGGCGGCGTTCCGCTGATCTTGGGCAATGCCGCGCCATGCACGGCTGCCGCTGTCGCCACGGCGGCAGAAAAGCAGGTCAGTTCAGGATATCTCCCGCGCCGACGTCAAAGCCGCGCCGGACCGCATCGCGCAGGAGCGGGTGCTCCCCGAGCGTCGGGTCGGATGCGAGCAGGGCGCGGGCATCGCCGAAGGCGCGATCCATCAGCCCGGCATCGTTCCAGCCCTCCGCCAAACGGAAGCCGCCGCTCTGCCGGATGCTCCCGCCTGCGGCAGGCGCGAGGAAATCACCGGGACCGCGCTGTGCCAGGTCCTGCTCCGCAATGCGGAAGCCGTCATAGGTCGTGCGCATGACCTCCAGCCGGGCGCGCGCCGCGTCCCCGCCGCCCGCCCGCACCAGGATGCAGTAGGATTTCCGGTTGCCGCGCCCGACGCGTCCGCGCAGCTGATGCAGCTGGGACAGACCGAAGCGCTCGGCGTTCTCCACGATCATCAGGCAGGCGTTGGGGACGTTGACTCCCACTTCAATAACGGTGGTCGAAACCAGCACCTGCACCTCTCCCGCCGTGAACGCCTGCATGATGCCGTCCTTTTCCGCCTGCTTCATCCTGCCGTGGACAAAGCCGATGCGCAGATCGGGCAGGCGTTCCGCCAGCTCCGCCGCGTACTGCACCGCCGCACGCAGCGGCGGCAGAGTCGGCGCGGGCGGTGTTGCGGCGGCAAAATCCGCCGTCAGCGGGATAAGTCCCGCCTCGTCCGCCTCCTCGGCGCCCTCCGCCTGCTCCACGGCGGGGCACACGATGTACACCTGCCCGCCCGCCGCCACGTTCTTGCGGATGAAGGCGTCCAGTCGGGCACGGTAGCTCTCGTCCACCACGAAGGTGTCCACCCGCTGTCTGCCGGGCGGCATCTGGTCGATGCGCGAGACGTCCAGGTCGCCGTACAGCACCAGCGCCAGCGACCGGGGGATCGGCGTGGCGCTCATGCACAGCAGGTGCGCATGGCGGTTCTTGTCGGACAGCGCCGCCCTTTGATTGACGCCGAAGCGGTGCTGTTCATCGGTCACGACCAGCGCGGGCGCGGCAAAATCCACGCCGGCGGAGAGCAGTGCCTGCGTGCCGATGACAAAATCCAGCCGCGCCGCCGGATCCGGATCCGCCAGCGCCGCCCGGATTTTGCGCTTGCGTGCGGCTGTTGTCGCGCCTGTCAGCAGTTCGCCCCGGATGCCGATACGGGCAAACAGCGGGATCAGCTCGGCGGCGT
The DNA here is from genome assembly GCA_022009675.1 of Oscillospiraceae bacterium. Classification (GTDB taxonomy): domain Bacteria; phylum Bacillota; class Clostridia; order Oscillospirales; family CAG-272; genus CAMEON01. The sequence continues at coordinate 776,912 of CP091718.1, forward strand.
GCTGGGCAGCCAGAATACCGGTCGGCGCCATGATCGCCGCCTGCCGCCCCCTGACCGGACTGCCACATACACCGCCGCCGCCGCGCAGACCGTTTTTGCCGCAGCCGACGTCGCCGACCAGCATCCGGTTCATGGCGGTGCCGCTCGCCATGTCGTGCCGGATTTCGGCAATGGTACGCTCCTGCGCGGCGGTCAGCTGATACGGCAGCAGGGCGCGGAAACCGGCGAAGGTCTCCTCGCTGACACAGCAAACCGGCGCCCCGCCGACACGTGCGCCCCCGCCCTGCATCCCCAGTCCCAGCGCGAAGCGGAAGAACTCATCAAACGCAAGGCGTGTCTTGGCGGTGTGCAGGGACGGGAAATCCGGCGGGCAGTGGACGGTGCGCAGGGCAAAGGCAAGCGTACACAGTCCCTCCCGCTCCCGGATGTCCTCCGGCAACGGATCCTCCATCCGCGCGATCGCCGGCATCGCCTGCCGGATCAGCCCGGAGATCAGTTTGTTGCTCAGCCCCTCGGTCAGCGGGTAGACCGGGAACAGCGGGGGCAGTGCGCTCCCCTCGGTGTACGGTTCAAAGGCAGGGGTTGGTCAGCGAGAAGCCGCGCCCCGTGCGCTCCACCCGCCCGAAAAAAAGCGGAACACCGCCCCGATCGGAAAGCTGTCCGCCAGGTAATCCTGATTGAAAAAGGCGACCTCACAGGTTCCGCTGTCATCAAATGCCCGGAATTTCAGCAGAGTCATGCGATTCTTCAGGCGGCTCCGGCGCGGCGCGGTGGACACGGTCAGAATGACCGCCTGCCGTGCGCCGGCGCGTGCCGGCTCCTGCGTCCCGGCAAGGCTGACCACGTCGCCCCGGTTCTCATAGGCGCGCGGGAAGTGGAACAGCAGGTCGGATACGGTGTGCAGTCCCAATCGGGCAAGCTGCCCCGCCCGCTTCTCGCCCACACCCGGCAGGCGGAGCAGCGGTGCCGCAAGTAATGCATCCACGTTGCGTTTCTCCTTTTTCGTTCATTCGTTGGGCGGGAGGGCGTTGGGGCGTCTCCGAAACCTCACCGCGCGGGGACCGTGCCGGACACGGTCAGCTCGCCCAGCTCAACCCCGGCATAGACTCCGTTGAACAGCCACGAGGCGGAAACCCCGACCGCCTCGCCGGACGGCACCTTCACCGTGTGCGAGAACAGCACGGTCTCGGTCACCCGCGTGTTGTCCGTGATAGTCATCCGGTCTGTGGAGAAGGTCACGCTCTCCTGCCCGCAGGTCAGTCTGCCGAGATTCTGCCGCTCGCTCACCTCCAGGCTGTAAGAGGACAGCAGGACGGTCAGCTTCAGGCTGTCTGTCCCGTCCGTGCCCGCCGTGCGGGTATAGTCCAGCAACAGGCGCAGTCGGGCGGAGCTGTCGGAGGAAAACCGCCCCTCTGCCCCGTCCGGCAGGCTGTCCGGCGCGGCAGAGGCGGAGGTTCCGCCGCCTGCGGCTTCGCCCCCCGGCATAGCCGGACACCGCGACTGTCCCGGCGGCGGTCTGCGTATCCTTCGGATCAATCAGAATGACCGAGCAGGACGCAAGTCCTGCCGCCAGCGCGACCGCCAGCACCGATGCGACTGCCTTTTGCAGGTATTTCATGTTCATGGGGCTCCTTTCATTCCTGCGTGCGCAGGCTGTCGGCGACCGCCGTGGCAAGTCTGTCGCAACGCTCATTGTAGGGATGTCCGGCGTGCCCGCGCACCCAGACGAATGTCACGGTATGGACATCCAGCAGGTCGAGCAGGCTTGCCCAGAGGTCTGCGTTCAGTGCGGGGGATTTATCCGCCTTGCGCCATCCGCGCGCGCGCCACGCCTTCGCCCATCCTTTCTCGATGCCGTTGATGACGTACTGCGAGTCGGAGGTCAGCGTCACGGTGCACGGCTCCCGCAGGGCGGACAGTGCGGCGATGACGGCTGTCAGCTCCATGCGGTTATTGGTTGTTGTCCTCTCGCCTCCGGACATCTCCTTTTCGGTTGTTCCGTAGACCAGAATTGCGCCCCCATCCTCCGGAAAAGGCCCGGGTTTCCGCGGCACGCGCCGTCGGTGTAAATGTTTACCTGTTTCATGGGTTGTTTCCGTCCGTTTGTGGTTTTTTTGAGGTTGGGGGGGGGGTTTGGCGGCTTTGGTCGCCGGAGGTTTCTGCCGCGTCATAGGTTTCTTGCCCCTATCCCCCTCTGCCCGCGCTCGCAGAGCGCTCTTCCCCCGTGGGGAAGGGGGAGACTTTTAGTATTTCTTATGCAAGGGGCTACCGCCCCTTGCATCCCCGGGGTTGAACCCATGGTTTGCCTCAAAACCGAAAGAAAGCGGTTCCCTGCGAGTGACGCCGCCCGGGTTCAGTTTCCGGGCACCTGTTCGGCACGGTCTGTAAGTGCCGCAGGCGGTCTGATGGCGGGGATGCAAGGGGCGAAGCCCCTTGCACAAAATAACCTTGGGCTCCCCCTTCCCGCCGGGAAGGGGGGTAGGGAGGGATGGGGGCAATAAACCCTATGATGCGGCAGGTTCAGCCGGCGACCAGCCGGGCAAGCCGCCCGCCGGGTACCGGAACGGCAGGCGCTGTACGTGCCGCAGGCGGTTCAGTGCAGGGGTGCCGGGGCGAAGCCCCCGGCGAAAATAAACTTTAGGGGCTCCCCTTCCCGCCGGGAAGGGGGTAGGGGGATGGGGGCAATAAACCCTATGATGCGGCAGGTTCACCCGGCAACCAGACGGGCAAGCCGCCCGTCGGGCACCGGAAACCCGTAATGCAACGCCGGACAGTATCATTTTGTGCCGCCAAATTGTAAATAATCCGGCATACCCCTTTGATTTTCCGGCGGTTTTTCGCATAAAATATAGTGACGGCAGATTGCACCACCTATGCAGGAAGGCGTCACCCGTCCCGGAAGGAGAACCACAAACATGAATAAGCCCGCACCCTAAATCCGCACGGAGGAGGAACTCCCCAAAGGAGAACACCCCCACCGCACTCCCCGCCTGCCCCGCCCTGCCGAGCGAAAAAGCGCTGGGGCGACCGCCGCGAGGGACGATTGCTGCATAACCTGTACGCCATGAACAAATTCATGCCGTACATCATGCCGGAACGCTCGGACGGCTGCAATACATACGCGGACGAGTTCGACGTGACCGAAACCGATGCCTTCTGCAAGCAGATGATCGCGCAGGGATTGGAAAACTTCAGCTTCCTGCACGTCATGCTGGCGGCATACGTCCGCACCCTGTCGCAGAAGCCCGCCATCAACCGGTTTATCGCCGGGCAGCGCATTTACGCGCGGAACAATATCGAGATCGTTATGGTCATCAAAAAGGAAATGACTTCCGAGTCGCCGGACACCTGCATCAAGGTGGTGTTTGAGCCGGACGACACGATCGGGGAGGTTTACGAAAAGTTCGACCGCGCGGTGGAGGCGGTCAAGGCAACGCAGGCGCTGGACAGCGACTTCGACAAGACCGCCAACCGGCTGGCAAGTCTGCCGCGGTTTTGTCCTGCGCGGCATCATCCGCCTGCTGAACTGGCTGGATTACCACGGCTGTCTGCCGGAGGCGATCCTTCGGGTCAGCCCGTTCCACGGCTCCATGATTATCACCAGCATGGGGTCGCTCGGCATCAAGCCCATATACCATCATATTTACAATTTCGGCACCCTGCCCGTGTTCATCTCCTACGGCGTCAAGCGCAGCATGATGAAGATCCGGCGGGACGGCACCACCGAGCCGCGCAAGTACATTGATCTCAAGGTTGTGACCGATGAGCGCATCTGCGACGGGTTTTATTACGCCTCTGCCTTCAAGCTGATCCGGCGGTATGTGGAGCATCCGTCGCTTCTGACAGTTCGTCCCGACTGTCTTGTGGAGGATGTTGACTGAGAGCAGGGGGGCAGGGGGGTTCTGCGGCGCCGGCTTACAGTTTTTCTTTGCCGCTGTAGGTTTTTGAGGGGTGGCTGGATTTTTTTCGGTCGCCGGCTGAGCCTGCCGCATCATAGATTTTTGTCCCCATCTCCAACCCCTTCCCGGCGGGAAGGGGGAGTTTTTGGTTTTTCTTATGCAGGGGCTTCGCCCCTTTGCATCCCCGGGCTGAACCCGGGCGGCGCGGGGGCATGGGGCGCAATCCTGCGCCAAGCGGGGGCTTGCCCCGGCGTTGCCGGATAACCCTGCCGTCGCTATCCCCGACGGGGGCACGGCGGTTTTTGGTCGCCGGCTGAACCTGCCGCATCATAGATTTTTTTGTCCCCATCCTCCCGACCCGCGCTCGCAGAGCGCTCTTCCCCCATGGGGAAGGGGGAGTTTTTTTGGTTTTCTTATGCAAGGGGCTTCGCCCCTTGCATCCCCGGGGCTGAACCCGGGCGGCACCGGAGCAGGGGCGCAATCCTGCACCAAGCGGGGCTTGCCCCGGCGTTGCCGGATAACCCTGCCGTCGCTGTCCCCAACGGGGGCACGGCGTTTTTGGTCGCCGGCTGAACCTGCCGCATCATGATTTCTTTTCCCCCATCCCCTCAACCCCCTTCCCGGCGGGAAGGGGGAGTTTTTGGTTTTTCTTATGCAGGGCTTCGCCCCTTGCATCCCCGGGCTGAACCCGGGCGGCGCGGGGGCAGGGGCAGCGTATCACGCGCCGACGAGGGCGCGGGCGGGGGGCGGTTTACCATGGGGCGGGCGCGAACGGCGGGCTGCATCAGCAATTCATTCGGGAAAAGTTCTTGGGGGTTTGGGGGCTTCTTTCAAGAAGCCCCCGAACGCTTCCCTGCCATGGTGCCCGGCGGGAAGAGTTTGTCACGGGGCGGGGCGCGAACGCCGGACTGCACCAGCAATTCATTCGGGAAAAGTTCTTGGGGGTTTGGAGGCTTCTTTTCAAGAAGCCCCCGAACGCTTCCCTGCCATGGTGCCCGGCGGGAAGAGTTTGTCACGGGGCGGGCGCGAACGGCGGGCTGCATCAGCAATTCATTCGGGAAAAGTTCTTGGGGGTTTGGGGGCTTCTTTCAAGAAGCCCCCAACGTTCTTCGTTTCTTCGTTTCTTCGTATCTTCTCTGTAATCCCTCACCTGCGGTCGGCGGATTCTGATGACGTAGAGGCTGCCTTTTTGCAGGAGACGAGGGCGGCGTTACCGGTGATTTCATTGGAGACGGCGAACTGGAGGGAGCGGCGGAGGGTAGCGTGGGAGAGGGGTACTTACAGCCCTCGACGGAGACGCCGCGGACGACGGGGTCAGCGGCGATGAGGGACAGGTAGCGGAAGGCGCTCCGCGCGATGAGGAGGGAGGAGGACTGCAGGAAATGGACGCGGTTCTGCCCGTCGGTGATATAGCCATGCAAGCCGCGGGCGTGCATATCTTCCAGGACAGACAGGGTAGAAAGCGTATGATCCAGCCGACCGGAGAGACCGGCGATGAGGATGATCTCGTCCGCGCCGCGCGAGACGGCGATTTCCAGCGCCAGCTGGGTATCCGTGAGGTCCTTCTCGGCGGGGACACGGACGACCTCCATGCCCGCGCGGGCAGGCGGTTCGCCGAGGGAATCAAAATCCCCGACAAGGATATCCACCCGGTCGGACAGCGCGTCGGCGGCACGCAGACCGGAATCCGCCGCGATGCGGAGATCGTCCGCCTTGGGGTGTTCGGTGATGAATTCCGGGTAGACAGGTCCCCCGGCATACAGAAAAGCTCGCATGAAATCACGTCCCGACAATGAAAGTATAGTTGGTGGTGGCACTGCCGCCGATGTTCAGCATCATGCCGTTCCCGTTCCGCGCGCGCGCAACCTGACAGCCGCCCGCAAGTCCCGCGACCTGCCGGTAGATGTCCAGAAACATCCGCACGCCCGTGGCACCGACCGGATGCCCGCACCCGATAAGCCCGCCGCTCGGATTGACCGGGCACGTCCCGTCCGGCGCAAGACAGCCGCCCGCAATCAGGTCGTGCTCCTGCCCCGGCGCACACAGCCCCAGCGCCGACAGCGCCGCGTACTCGCTGGAGGTGAAGCAGTCGTGTACCTCGAACACGTCCACGTCCGAGACGTCCAGCCCAGCCCGCCGGTAGGCGTCCAGCGCCGCCTGCCGCGTCCACGGCAGCAGGAAGGGGGAGGAGGCGGACTCCGCCATTTTCGCGTCAAAGCGCAGAGGCGCCATGCGGTGCCCGTACCCCTTGACATACACCGGCGCAGACAGGCGGTGCGACGCCACGTAGGCATCGGACGCCAGCACAACCAGCGCGGCGCCGTCCGTGATCTGCGAGCAGTCGGAAACAGCCAGAAGCCCGCTCACATAGCCGTTTCCGGCGGTGCCGCGCGTCCGCGCTTCCCCGTAGTCCATGAACCACTTGCGCGTCTGCGCCAGCGGATTGCTCCGCGCGGCGGCGTAGTTGCCGGCGGCAATGCGCGCCAGATCGTCCAGGAAAATCTCCTCCGGCAGGCGGTACCGGCGCACAAGCTCGTCCGCCAGCCGACCGAACAGCCTGGGGAACGGGTACGGTACCCCTTCGCTTTCCTCCTCCTGCAGGGCGGCGAAGCCGAGAATGTCGCCGCAGACGGCGGAATCCACGGTTTTCATCAGCTCCCAGCCGATCACGATGCAGAGATCGGCATCGCCCGCACGGATTTTGGTCATGGAGGCATCCAGCGCCACCGAGCCGGAGGCGCACGCCGCCCTCATACCGCGCGGCAGGCACGCCGTAAAAACAGCGGCGATGCCTCGGTCAGGAGCGCACCCAGATGCCCCTGCCGGACATACTGCTCCGCGCAGAAGTTGCCGACAAAGCAGGCAACCCGCCCCGCTCCGTTCAGCGCGCGGATGTCCTCGTCGGTCACGCCGGCGGCGGTCAGCCCGTCGTCCAGCACCTCCCGGAGCAGGGCGACCGCTCCCTTCCCCTCGCGCGACCAGTTGCGCGCGAAATCAGTCTGGGCTCCGCCCAGAATATGCACACGGCTGATTCCGTTCAGACCCATACCTCACACCTCCTTCGCCCGGAAAAACGGGCGGAAATCAAAGGCGGAACGGCGGCCGTGCAACGCGGGAACCGCCCGCAGACGCGCCAGCGCTGCCGTCTCCTGCTCCCCGCGGCACAGCGGCTCGCAGAGCCGGAATCCGTCGCCCGCCGTGCCCAGCGCATCCAGCAGTGCCAGCGGCGGGCACCAGTCAAAGCCGGTCGCCATCGCCGTGTCGGCATCGTGCAGGGAACAGCCGGTCTCCTCCGCCACCACGGCGGCATACAGCAGGTACTGCCCCAGCATCCTGCGGCAGAGCGCCGCCTCCTCCGAGCCGTCATACAGCAGGACGCGGAACGCCCCGGCATAGTCGCCCGTGTGCAGGCAGGCGCACATCGCCCGCGCGAACGGGACAGTATAGCGCACCGCCGGACGGTAGGCATCCGACGCTATGTCGTAGACCTCCCGGACAGTCTCCCCCCCGGCGCCGACCGACTGCCGGAACAGTCCGCCGCCGGATTTGCGCCCCAGCGCACCGCGCGCAAGCAGTGCCTCCATGTAGGGCGGCAGGCAGTACAGCCCGTGCATACAGTCGTCCGTGCTGTCCCGCAGGTTGCGGATGATGGCGGCGTGGACGTCCAGCCCGATGAAATCCACCGTGGCAAGCGGCGGCATGGCACGCCCGGTAAAGCCGCCGAGCAGGATATCCACGTAATCAATCCCCCCCCGGTCTCGGCAGGTCTCCGCCAGGTGCGCCGCCCCGTGCAGGAAGCACAGCCCGATGCGGTTGGCAAGGAACGCCGGCGTGTCGCCCGTCCGCACCACCTGCCGCCTCAGCGCGCGCTCCAGCCAGTCCTGCACCGCGTCCGCAAGGGGCGGGATCGGTGCCCGGCGTGGGAATCAGCTCACACAGCGTCATTTTTTTCCGGGCGGATTGAACAGGTGCATCCCCATGAACCGGCGGCGCGTATCCGCCGGGAGCGCCCCGGCAAGCGCCGTGACCGACAGCCCGGAGCTGCCCGTGCAGAGCAGGGCATCCGGGCGCATGGCGGCGGCGGCACGCGCCAGCACCGCTGCCTTGACGGCGGCATCCTCCGCAACGCTCTCGAATACCAGGTCGGAGACGGCAACGGCGCGCTCCAGATCCTCCCATGCGACCGGCGTCATCCTGGTGCGGATGCTGTCCCCGCGCACCGAACGGGCGGCGCGCCCGACCGCAGCGGCGGTTCGCCGGCTGTCGCGCCCCGTCACATAGACCTGCGCCTCCCCGTAGGCGGCGAACAGTCCTGCCGCGACGGCACCCATGGTGCCGCTCGCGCCCAGCACGGTCACGGTGCGGATCTGCAGTGGGACAGCCGGAGCCGTCCCCACGGCGGGGCGGCTCATGCGTTGCCTCCGTCCTGCGGCTTGCACCCGCGGCGGGACAGCTCGCTCTTCTTGAGCGTGGAGCGGTCGTAATCGTAGGTCATGTCCAGATAGATCTTACCCTCCGCCTTGAGCCGCTCGTAAACCTCCCGGTCGCGGTACTTGATGATGCGGGCGGGGTTGCCCGCCACGACCGCCAGCGGCGGCACGTCCTTTGTGACGACGGCGCCCATGCCGATGATGGCGCCCTCCCCGACCGTCACACCCCGGACAAAGATTACGTGGGTGGCAATCCAGCAGTTCTCCCCGATGACCATGGGAGTATGCGTCACGCGGCTGTCATACGGCAGGCTTTGCAGGTCGGGGGAATTGTAGTTGTGTCCGCTTGTGCGGATCTCGGTGTACCGCCCGATCAGCGTGCCGCTGCCGATGGTCAGTCCGCCCTCCGCGCGGGCAAGAAAATGCTCGCCGATGTACACGTTATCCCCGATGGACACGTTCTCCGGCGGGAAAATGCTGTAATCCTCCCGGATGTAGACGTTCCGCCCCACCGATTTCATGCGGCGGAAGGTTTTGTGCAGTTTGCGGCGCCAGCGCCAGTCAACGAGCGCGATGTACGCGCGGGAAAGTATATTCATGCTGTCCTCCTTTCGGGCAGGCGGATTACCGCCCCCGCTGAAATTCCGTTGTTTCCCGCATAGGCGGCGGGCAGGTACGGAACGGCGGACACAGCGTAATTACCAATTATTTCCGCCTTCCTTCCTTCCTTCCTTCCTTCCCGGAGGCGCTCAGGTATTCGCTCTTTTTAAGCGTGGAGCGGTCGTAATCGTAAGTCATATCGAGATATATTCTCCCTTCCTGTTTTAGTTTTTCATACAGTTCTCTGTCGCGGTATTTGACGATGCGGGCAGGGTTTCCCGCCACGACCGCCAGCGGCGGCACGTCCTTTGTGACGACGGCGCCCATGCCGACCACGGCGCCCTCCCCGACCGTCACGCCCCGGACGAAGGTCACGTGACTGGCGATCCAGCAGTTTTCGCCGATGACCATGGGGGAATGCGTCATGCGGCTGTCATACGGCAGGCTTTGCAGGTCGGGGGAGTTATAGTTATGTCCGCTTGTGCGGATCTCGGTACAGCGGGCTATCACCGTTCCGCTGCCGATGGTCAGTCCGCCCTCCGCGCGGGCGCGTAAAAATCGTCCCCTATCCAGACGTTATCCCCCGATCGTGACGTTTTCCGGCGGGAAGATCATGTAGCCCGGGCGGATATGGACATTCCTTCCGACCGATTTCATCTTTCGGAAGGTTTTATGCAATTTGCGGCGCCAATTCCAGTCGGCAACCGCGATATATGCGCGGGAAAGCAATTTCATACAGGATTCATACCCCCTCCGGTTTTTCTTGTTTGAGTATACCATATATCGGTGAACAAAATATGAATATCGGCGGCGGCAGAAAAATTTTTTTGGAGGGGGAGGGGGTAGCTTGCCCCCGGCGGCACTGGCTGTCCCTGCCACTGTGGTGCCCGGAGGGGCAGCGAGCCCCCGGCGGCACTGGCTGTCCCTGCCTTTTGTTTTCTTTTCTTGCCTCCTATCCCCCCAACCCCCTTCCCCGGCGGGGAAGGGGGAGACTTTTAGTTTATTTCGCCGGGGGCTACCGCCCCCGGCACCCCGGGCATTAAACCGCCTACGGCACTTACAGAGCCTGCCAAGCAGATGCCATGCGCAGAGGGGAACCCGCGGTTCGCCACAAAAGGGACAGAAACCCTTTCCTATGAGCAATGCCGGCAGCCAAGGAGAGGGGGGACCGGGGGAGAGGAACTTCGGCGTTTGAGATGGTCCTCTCCCCGGGGCAGAATCAAAACTAAAGGCGGCGGGGGGCAGGTGGAAAACAAAGCACGCCACCCGCCGGGCACCGCCAACACCGGAACAGCAAAAAAGCCGGAAGGCAGGGGTCCCCCCCTGCCCCCGGCAGACAAGTCAACAGTTGACAGTTGACAGTCAACAGTTGACAGCTAACTGTCAACTGCCAACAGCCAATAATCAATACTTATAGTTTGTCCCGATTTCCTTCATGGTCGGCAGAGCGGCATACAGATCCGAATCCACCGTCACGCGCTCCATGTAGGGCGCACAGAGCGAGGCAAACAGAGTCTCCGCCACACGGTCGGCAAGACCGGTGAACCACTCCTCATACGTAGAGCCGGACGCCGCATCGGACGGCACCTTGTAGCGCATCAGAACGTGAATGCCGTTGGTGGACTCCACCAGCACAGCCTCCCCAACCTTGACCTCCACGCGGTTGCCCTCCGCATCCTCGCGCCACTGGAGCGCATCCGCCATGTCGTTGAATTCCTGCAGCGTGTTGTCGGTCTTGTACAGGAAGCAGAGCGTCTCGTTGACCATGTAGGCATCGTCGCCGCTGCTCTCATACTCCCGGAGCAGCGCCTCAAAGCCCGCAGCCCCGCCGGTCTTTGCCTTGGCAAGCAGCTCCTGCGCCGCTTCCCGATGCGCCGCCAGCTCCTCGGCAGAGTACGGCTCGGTCTTGGGATTGCCCTTCTCGTCGTATGAGTACGCGCGGACACCATTCTTGCGGTCGTAGGCAATCCTGCCGTCGTCGGTGTAGTATACGTCCGCCCCGTTGGAGTCGGTCACGGTCTTGCCGTCCTTGTCCGTGCGGGTGTGCCCGGTCTCCTTGTCGTAGGCAATGTTGCTGACCTTCTCGTTGTTCTCGTTGGGCAGATAGTACACGTCATCGCCGTTGCCGTCCGTGACGTACAGGTACCGGTAGGAACGGAGCAGAATCTGCCGGAACGCCAGCGCGTTGTCGTTCAGATACTCCTGCTTGGCGGAGGCGGAAATCAGCGAGCCGTCCGTGCCGTACAGCGACGCCTTGAGGGCGGTATTCTTCGCCTCAATGATATACAGGGCGCGAAGAATGTCCACGTTGACTCCGAAGGAAGCCAGCGTTTTGTTCAGTGCCGTGACCGAGCCGGCGGCGTCGGTCATGTCCTGTATCTCCTGCTCGATGCGATCCAGCGTTGCCTGCGGCAAGGTCAGCCCCTTCTCCTCAAACAGGACAACACCCGCCAGGTACTCCTTGGCAGTGTGCAGAACCAGCTGGCGCGTGTATTCGTCATAGCGGGTGCCGTTGACCGACACGACCTGATCCCAGAAGCTGTCCTTGCTGACCGAGTAGCCGTTGGACGCCAGGTTCCCCTTGACGCGTGCCATCAGCAGCTGTACCATGTTTTCGGATATCTCCTGACCGTCCAGCTTCAGAAGCGGCTTGCCGAGGTCGGCGGAGGCACACCCGGTCAGGGCGCCCGCGCAGAACGCCGCCAGCAGGGCGGCACACAGGAGCAGCGCCGGCAGGGCGCGGCGTGGCGTGAGAGCTTTCATTGATACTTATTAATCCTTTCCGGTATATGGTTTTTCTGCGGATTCCGGGCGGGGCATCCCCGGACGCCTTACAGGCAGAAATGCATGAAGCGCATGACCTCGCGGTAATCCGACGAGGCAAAGGTGACGGTCTGGGGGTCTGGCGAGGCGGCGCCGGGGTAGAAGGACAGGCGGTGCGCCTGGTTCCAGTCCTTGTACTCCACCTCCATCTCGAAGCGGGGCGGCAGGACGGGCAGGCAGGCGGCGCGGCGGTCGGGCTCCTGGTGCAGTGCCGAGAGCGCCGCCTGCACCGTGCGGCGGATGTCATCGCACACCACGTCCGGATGGCGCGACAGAACCGCCCCGCCCATGCCGGTCTTGGAGGCGACCGTGGCAATGCCGGGGATCATGGCTTCCGCCGCGCGGCAGAGCGCCTCGTCCCCCGACAGGAACACCACGGGAATACCCAGAAGTCCTGCCATATACGCATTGATCGTGAACTCCGAGGCAAGCTCCCCGTTGATGCGCACGCGCTGGACAGATGTGGACATGGTATGCGACAGCGGATTCCCGCCGCCTGTCGCTCCGCTGTGGTAGCCTGTAAAGGCGACCGCGTCATACCTGTCCTGATCCAGTCCGCCCATCATGCAGAACAGGTCGCGCGTCCAGCCGCGAATCAGCCGGGCGGAACGCGGCAGTCCTGCCGGGTCAAGGTTGCGTGCGCTGTCGTGCGCGTCCTTGACCGTCGTTTCGTAGCCGGACAGCTCCGCGCCCTCGACGGCGGCGCTGACCTCCCTTGTCATCTGCCGCGCGAAATACGCGTACTTCTCTTTTCCGATCTCGGTCTCGTCCCATGTGTCGATGCCTGCGGTGCCCTCAATGTCGGCGCTCAGGTACAGTTTCACGGTCTCATACTCCTTTCCTGCCGTCCGGAGAACGAACGGGCTGTGCATATAGGTAGGGTGTGGGGAATAGGATGCGCCCTGCCGCCGGCTCACCTGCGCGGCTCCTTCCTGTTCCGGAACACCACCAGCTTACTGAAGATATAGTTCCCGATGATGACGATGATTGCCGCCACCACCTTGGCGAGGATGTCGCAGAGGTTCCAGTCGCTGGCCGAGCAGGGGGACTGCCGTCAGTGCGGGGAGCAGGGCTGTCAGCGCCCGCGCGCCGAAGTAGGTCACGAGGTAATCCAAAAAGAAGGTTGCCACGCGGCCTCCCGCGAAGGCGCCGAGCTGTGCGGGCAGGGAGACCTGTCGGTCGGCGTCCGTAAAACCCATTTCCGGTTCGTGAAGAACGCGAACAGCACGGCGGCGATCCACTGGACGACCTGCGCGACGGTATATCCGGCGAGGTACATTTTGCCGGTTGTATCGTCCGGGGCAAGTCCGAATGCCGCTCGCCATGTCCAGAGTATGGCGAAATACACTGCCCATCCCACCAGTGTTGTCAGCACGCCGAAGAGCAGGTACATCAGTACCTCGCGGCGCTTTTGCGGTTTCCTTCATCTTTTTCATCCATTTGCTTTTTCCATTCGTGAAGAGGTTTTTGGGGGAAGGGGGCGGCGATTCCGGTCGCCTGCCGACCTTGCCTTTAGTTTATTATCCTGCCCCCCATCCCCCGACCCCCTTCCCCCGTGGGGAAAGGGGAGAATGTTTGTTTTCTTATGCAGGGGCTGCGCCCCTTGCATCCCCCGAGGCTGAACCCGGGCGGCATTGGGGCAGGGGGCGAACCACGCGCCCCGGTGGGGGGTGGCGATTCCGGTCGCCTGCCGACCTTGCCGTTCCGGAATCCGCCGGGGCGGCTTGCCTTCCTTGTCGCCGGCTCGTCCTGCCTTTAGCTTTATTTCTTTCCCCCATCCCCCGACCCCCTTCCCCCGTGAAGGGGAGAATTTAGTTTTTCTTATGCAAGGGGCTGCGCCCCTTGCATCCCCAAGGGAGCTGAACCCGGGCGGCATTGGGGCAGGGGGATGAACCACGCGCCCGGCGGGGGCGGCGACTCCGGTCGCCTGCCGACCTTGACACTCGCTTTATTTCTTTCCCCTATCCCCCGACCCCTTCCCCGTGGGGAAAGGGGGAGAATTTTAGTTTTTCTTATGCAGGGGGCTGCGCCCCTTGCATCCCCCAGGGGCTGAGCCCGGGCGGCATTGGGGCAGGGGGCGAACCACGCGCCCGGTGGGGGTGGCGATTCCGGTTGCCTGCCGACCTTGCAGTGCCGGAATCCGCCGGGGCGGCTTGCCTTCCTTGTCGCCGGCTCGTCCTGCCTTTAGCTTTATTTTCTTTCCCCTATCCCCCGACCCCCTTCCCGGCGGGAAGGGGAGAATCAGTTTTCTTATGCAAGGGGCTGCGCCCCTTGCATCCCCCGGGGGCTGAACCCGGGCGGCACTGGAGCAGGGGGCGAGCCACGCGCCCGGCGAGGGGCTTGTCTCCGGGGTTTCAGGCACGGCTGGCGTTAGCGGCACCCGGTGGGGGACGGCGATTTCCTTGTTGCCTGCCGACCTTGACATTCGCTTTATTTCTTTCCCCTATCCCCCGACCCCCTTCCCCCGTGGGGAAGGAGAATCTTGTTTTCTTATGCAGGGGCTACGCCCCTTGCATCCCCCGGGGGCTGAACCCGGGCGGCATTGGAGCAGGGGAACGGGCAAAAATCCTTCGGTTTTCGCCGGGGGCTAAGCCCGGGCGGCGCGGATTCAACTTTGGATATTCCCTTCCTGTCGGCTTTGCCGGGACGCACCGATTCAAGTCAATACAAATTCAAGAAAAGTTCTGGGGTCTGGGGGACTCTTTCAAGAGTCCCCCAGCGTTTCTCCCGCGTCTCCCCCGCGATTGCAGAGGTTCAGTTTTTCCGGAAGGTGGTGCCGTCTTTGGTATCGACCAGCGTGACGCCGCGGTCGGAGAGGTAGGCGCGGATGCGGTCGGCTTCCGCGAAGTTCTTTTTGCTGTTTGGCGACGCGGCGGGCTTCGATCAGGGAGAGGATTTCAGCGGTGAAGGGGTCATCCTGCGAGGCGGAGGGAGACTGCCCGGCGGGGGGACTGCGAGGGGACAGGCACGGCGTTTTCCGCCGCAGTCCCGCTCCCGCAGGGCGCGGGCGTGCTCGGCAATTCCCAGCGCAAGGACGGAGTCGAATTCCTCAATCAGCGCCTGCTTGGTGGAGTCGTCGGTCTTAGCCTTGAGGACGTCATACACGGCGGTGACCGCAAGCGAGGTGTTGAGGTCGTTGTCCAGCGCGTCGGTAAAGCTCCGGCGCAGGGCGGAGGCGGCGGACGCATCAATCGCCGCGCCCGGGACGGGCTTCAGAGCCGCAATGCGGGCAATCAGCTTGCTGTACGCCAGCGCGGCGTTGTCCAGTTCTCCCACGTGAAAACCAGCGACTTACGGTAGTGCGACTGCAGGCAGAAGAAGCGGTAGACCATGGGGTCATAACCCTTGTCCTCCAGCAGGGAGACGGTCAGGAATTCGCCCTTGGACTTGGACATTTTGCCGCTGGACGTGTTGAGGTGCAGGACGTGCATCCAGTAGCGGCACCACGGGTGCCCGAGGTAGGACTCCGACTGCGCAATCTCGTTGGTGTGGTGCGGGAAGGCGTTGTCGATGCCGCCGCAGTGGATGCCCAGATGCTCGCCCAGATACTTCATGCTGATGCCGGAGCACTCGATGTGCCAGCCGGGATAGCCGACGCCCCACGGGGAATCCCACTTGAGCGCCTGATCCTCAAACTTGGACTTGGTGAACCAGAGCACAAAGTCGTTGCGGTTCTTCTTGTTGTGATCCTCCTCCACGCTCTCGCGCACGCCGACAGCCAGATCCTCGGCGTCATGGTCGTTGAAGATGTAGTACTTCTCCAGCTTGGAGGTGTCAAAGTACACGTTGCCCCCGGCAAAGTAGGCGTACCCCTTGTCCATCAGCGTCTGAATGATGCGGATGTAGTCCGGGATGCAGCCGGTGGCAGGCTGTACGATGTCCGGGCGGCGGATGTGCAGCTTGTCGCAGTCGGCAAAGAAGGCATCCGTGTAATATTTTGCGATCTCCATCACGGTTTTATGCTCCCGGCGCGCGCCCTTGAGCATCTTGTCCTCGCCCTCGTCGGCGTCGGAGGCAAGATGCCCGACATCGGTGATGTTCATCACGCGCCGGACCTCATAGCCCGCGTAGCGCAGGTAGCGATCCAGAATATCCTCCATGATGTAGGTGCGCAGGTTGCCGATGTGGGCAAAGTGATAGACCGTGGGGCCGCAGGTATACATACTCACCTTGCCCGGCTCGAACGGGACAAACTCCTCCCGCTTGTGGGAGGCGGAATTATACAGAATCATGACAGTTCAGTCCTTTCGTCAGGTTTATCTGCCGGCGCACATCCGGCACAGCCGCCGCGCCGCCGCGAGGGCTTGCGCCGCGTGCAGGGCGCGCAGCTGCCGGTCATCCGGCAGATCCGAGCTTTTCAGCTCCATGTCCATACAGCCCGTATAGCCGACGGCGCGCAGTCCCGCCATGGCAGCGTCCCAGTCGATGCTTCCCTCACCGGGCAGGGCGTGGCTGTCGGTCATTCCGTCGTTGTCGTGGATATGAACCAGCGCCAGCCGCCGCCCGACTGCGGCAAGGCTCACGCCGGGGCTGTCCGCGCCGGTGATATGGGCGTGCCCGAAATCCCAGCAGATGCCGCAGTCCAGCGCATCCGCCAGCGCGGCGATGTGCGCGGCGCGGGTGCCGTACACGGTCTCCCCCGGTGCGTCGGGATCCGGTCTGCCCGCCATATTCTCCACGGCGAGCGTCACGCCGGTGCGTGCCGCCAGCTCCCGCAGGGGAATCAGGCAGGCGATATTTTCGCGCAGCCATGCGTCCTCCCCGGTGCCGCCCGCGGGGCTTTGGCGGCTCCCGTGTCGCACAATGGGATGGATCACGGCGATGCGCACGCCCAGTCCCGCCGCCGTGCGCAGTGCGGCTGTCTGTTCCCCGGTGAAGCGCCGCATGGCGTTCGCGTCATCGGGGGACGGCATATAGAAGGGCAGATGGCAGGCAGGCATGGTCAGTCCCCGCGCCGCCAGCCGTCTCCGGAAGGCTTCCAGGGTTCCCGGCAGACCGTCGTCTGTTGTGTCGAATCTGTCAAGTGAAAGGTCAACGCCGGAAAATCCGCTCTCGGTGGCGAAATCCGCCATGGCGGAAAGCGGATAGCGCCCTCCGTCGCTTCTGTATGCGTAGTACCTGCTCGGTATCAGGATCTGTCCCGGTTCGGGCTCTCTTTTATCTTTCTCTCCGTCCCTCATTGCGGCGTCTCCTCCTTCCTCTTTTTTACCCCCTTATTATACCACGCTTCCGGCGGTTTGTCAAATGGTTTGTATAGTTTTTCGCGGGGGGAGGGGGCTGAACCCCGGCGGCACCGGCTATCCCTGCCGCTGTGGTGCCGGTGGGGGCGCAGAGGGCAGTCGCCTGCCAACCCCTGCCTTTAAGTTTGCTTTCTTGCCCCTATCCCCTTCCCTCTCCGGGGAAGGGGAGATTCTAAGTTGATTTTTGCCGGGGGCTCCGCCCCGGCACCCCGGGCATGAGACCGCTTGCGGCACTTACTGTCCCAGCCAAGCAGCCACTCCGGCGGTCGAACCCCGGCGGCACCGGCTATCCCTGCCGCTGTGGTACCCGCAGGGGCGCAGGGGACAGTCGCCTGCCAACCCTGCCTTTAAGTTTGCTTTTCTTGCCCCCATCCCTCCCAGCCCCCTTCCCAGCGGGAAGGAGATTAAGTTGATTTTGCCGGGGGCTCCGCCCCCGGCACCCCGAGCATTAGACCGCTTGCGGCACTTACTGTCCCAGCCAAGCAGGCACTCCGGCGGCTGAACCCCGGCGGCACTGGCTATCCCTGCCACTGTGGTGCCCGCAGGGGGCGCAGGGGACAGTCGCTCTGCCGATTCTGCCTTTTAGCTTGCTTTTTCTGCCCCCCTTCCCCGAAAGGGAAGGATAGACCCCCAGCCCCTTCCCGCCGGGAAGGGGGCGGGGGATGGGGGCAGAAAGTAAGCTAAAAGGCAGCGTAGGCAGGCGACAAAGCAGGCAAGCCCCCTGCGAACACCGCAGCGGCAAGGTCGGCAGGCGACCGCCCCCTGCGCCCCCCGCCGGGTGCGTGGTTCGCCCCTTCCCCAGTGCCGCGCAGGCTTAGTCGCGGGGATGCAAAGGGGCTTCGCCCCTTGCATAAAAATAACCTAAAGTCTCCCCTTCCCGCCGGGAAGGGGCTGGGGGATGGGGGCAGAAAAAGCAAGCTAAAGGCAGGGTTGGCAGGCGACAAAGCAGGCAAGCCCCCTGCGAACACCGCAGCGGCAAGGTCGGCGGGCGACCGCCCCCTGCGCCCCCGCCGGGTACCGAATTGGCAGGTCGAGCCAGTGCCGCGCGGGCAAGCCCCCATTGAGTTTTCCACAGCGGCAGAGCGAACCGGTGCCGCGCAGGCTTAGTCGCGGGGATGCAAGGGGCGAAGCCCCTTGCATAAAAATAACCTATAGTCTCCCCTTCCCCGGAGGGAGAGGGGCGGGGGATGGGGACAAAAGCAAAACTAAAGGCAGCGTAGGCAGGGCGACAAAGCAGGCAAGCCCCCCTGCGAACACCGCAGCGGCAAGGTCGGCAGGCGACCGCCCCCTGCGCCCCCCGCCGGGCGCGGGGTTCGCCCCTTCCCCAGTGCCGCGCGGGTTCAGTCGCGGGGATGCAGGGGCTCCGCCCCGGCGTTCTTGCCCCCGTCTGTAACTTTTTTTCGCCGGCGGCGGCTTTTTCCGCCTATCTCTTGATTCTTTTCTTCATTTGTGATATACTGTTTCTGATTGGTCAGGTTCCGGCAAGGAAAAGGGAGCGGGAGCACCCGGCGGAACCCGAAATACATAGGAAGGATACAGGAAAACAGACAGTGGGGAACAGCAAACGATTCAGCGCAGGGGGACAGTCCGCCGGGCAGACTGCCGGAAAGCCCGCCCTGTCCTGCCTGTCGGCAAAGGAAGCGGAGAAGCGGGGCTATCTGTCCGCGGAGCTGCTCAACCGGATGCACCTGACGCCGACAGGCGCACCCATCGCCTTCACACAGCAGGAGAACGGCGAGACAGTGTACTACTACGACGCGCGGCACGTCGCCGAGGCGGCGCCGGAGCTGTGGTACAGACCTCTGATGGAGGAGCAGGAAACGAGGACGCTGGACAGCGGCGAAACAGTCCTGAAAATGAACGCCCGGCAGGCAGCCGCGCGCGGATGGTATACGCGCGAACGGCTGGATCGCATGGGCTACGATGTGGCGGAGGGACAGGAGCCGGTCGCCTGCAGTGAGCGCCCCGGCGGACAGACCGTCTGCTTCTATGACCGGCGCGCCGCCGTCCGCCGCCCGCCCCTGCGTGGCGTGCGGGAAGGGCGTCCGCTACAAGCGCAAGCTCTGCCGCGACTGCTTTGAGGCGGATCTCGCGCACCGCCGCGCCGAGGGCGACGCCTACCGCGCCCTGCCCCGTCACATGGACCGCACCCGCGTGCTGTTCTTTGACCTGGAGCTGACCGGCGTGTACGACCACGACGAGATCATCTCGGTGTCCATCATGAACGCCATGGGAGGCGTCCTGATGGACACGCTGGTCAAGCCGCTCCACAAGAAAAAGTGGAACCGCACCGAGAAGATTCACGGCATCTCGCCTGCCATGGTGCAGGACGCGCCTACCCTCGACGAGCTGATTCCCCGCATCAAGCAGCTGTTTGACGCGGCGGATAACCTCATCGCCTTCGGCGTTTCCACCGACTTCGGGCACATCAAGTACATCTACGAGACCGAGGAGGAGCAGGAAGCGCTCCACCGGAAGGTGCGCTGTGCCGCGCTGGAGTTCGTGCGCTACCAGAACGAGCATTTCCCGGACAACACCCACGCCGCCCTGGTCGATGCCATGGCGACCATGGGAATCACCTGGGAGGGCATCCCCCATTCCTCCATCGCGGACACCATCGGCTGCATGAAGGTCTGGGAGGCACTGTTCCCCAACTACTACAACACCCCCGCGCCGGAGGCTGTCGCCCGCGGCATGACCGGCATTCCCTACGTGCTGGAGGGCAGAACCAAGCTGGAGCGTGCCGCCTGCATGGCGGCGACGGTCGGCGTCAGCTACGGCGACTTCCTGCAGGAGGACGCCGGGGTTGCGGACGATGACACCCCCGAGGATGCCGAGGAAACCGAGGATGCTGACGGAGCCGGCACCGCCGGGGATGCCGCCGGAAAGGAGTCGCTGTATGTCTGATCCCCTGTTCGGATTGGAGAAGGATCACCGGATCCGGGGCGACGGGGAGGTCGTCCTGCTGACCACGGTGCATGACGTTGCCATGCTGGGACTCGTGCGCGGTCTGCTGGAGGACGCGGACATCCCCTATCTGGTACACGAGCGCGCAACGGGCAGTGCCATGCGCATCATGACCGGATTCTCCCTGTTCGGGACGGATATTTTCGTGCCTGCCTCCGCGCTGGAAACGGCGCGCGGGCTGATTGCCGGGTTCGCACAGGACACTGCGGCAGACGCAGCAGACGCAGCAGACGCGGCAGACGCGGCAGATACGGCACAGGAGAAGGAATCGGAATGAAGGAAATTCTGCTATGCAAGTACGGGGAAATCATCCTCAAGGGTGCCAACCGCCGTTACTTTGAGGATATGCTGGAGCGCCAGCTCAAGCGGAAGGCGCGGGCGCACGGCAATTTCAACGTCTACCGCGCGCAGAGCACGCTGTATGTCGAGCCGCTGGACGAGGCGGCAGACATGGACGGAATGCTGGCGGACGCCTGCCGGGTGTTCGGCATTATCTCGATTGCCCGCGCCGCCGTATGCGAAAAGTCCATGGAGAGCATCTGCGCAACCGTGAAGCAGTACATCCCGCCCGCACTGGCGGGCAAGCGCAGCTTCAAGGTGGAGGCCAAGCGCTCGGACAAGCGCTTCCCCCTTGATTCCATGCAGATCGCCGCCGAAGCCGGCGCCGCCGTGCTGGAATCTGTTCCGGGCATCCGGGTGGACGTGCATCACCCGGACGTCACCGTGCGCGTGGAGGTGCGCGAGTACGCCGCCTATGTCCACGCCGGCTCTGTCAAGGGCGCCGGCGGTATGCCGGTCGGCACCAACGGGCGGGGACTTCTGCTTCTGTCCGGGGGCATTGATTCGCCTGTCGCCGGGTTCATGATGGCTAAGCGCGGCATGACAGTGGAAGCCATCCACTTTGAGTCGGCGCCCTATACCTCCCGCATGGCGCTGGAGAAAGTCCTGCGCCTCGGCCGTATTCTGTCCGCCTACAACAACGACGAGCTGATCGTCCATATCGTCTCGCTTACGCATATCCAGGAATCCCTTGTGAACGCCTGCGAGGAGGACTACTTCACGCTCCTTCTCCGGCGCTATATGATGGCAATCGCCGACCGCGCCGCGGATATGTGCCGCTGCGGCTCCCTTTATCACCGGCGAAAGCCTCGGACAGGTGGCGTCCCAGACCGCCGAAGCCCTCAGCGTCACCGATCCGCTCGCCTCCCGCCCCGTCTTTCGCCCCTGCATCGGGCTGGACAAGGAGGAGATCGTGGAAATTGCCCGCCGTATCGGTACCTTCGAAACCTCCATCGAACCCCTTCGAGGACTGCTGTACCGTCTTTACCCCCCGCCATCCCCGTACCCGCCCCGTCCTCTCCAAAGTCCTCGACCAGGAAGCCCGCCTCGACTTCCCCGCCCTTGTCTCCGAAGCCCTCGCCGGTATGCACCGCGTCATCCTTCGCCCCGGTCAGGAAATTGTATTCTGAAACGGGGAGGGGGCAAGAAGCTCCGGGGGACTCTTGAAAGAGTCCCCGAACCCCCGGAACTTTTCCCCGATTTTATTATGACCGGAGCCGGGGACAAGGCAAATATATGTAACGGCAGGTGACGCCAACGCCGGGATACGCCTTCCCCTTCCAAACATAAGAAAGGAACACCAAACACCATGGAACAGAAATACTACCATATGAACATAGTGGGATGCGAGCGCGATCTGCCGCTCTGCCCGCTCAACGAGCACCTGATGATAGGCGCATTCGTCATTTTCGGCGACCCGGAACTGACAACAGCCTGCGCCGCAGAACTGCTCCGGCGCGTGCCCGCGTATGATTATATCATCACGGCAGAGGCAAAAGGAATCCCGCTGGTGCACGAAATGGCACGCCTCGCGGGGAATCAGCGCTACCTGCTGGCAAGAAAAGGTCCCAAACTCTATATGCGCCACATCCTTGACGTGTCGGTGCATTCCATCACCACCGACCGCGAGCAGCACCTGTACGTCGATGGGGAGGACGCCGCGCGCATGAAGGGCAAGCGTATCCTCATCGTGGATGACGTCGTGTCCACAGGCGAATCCCTGCACGCACTGGAAACACTGGTCAATGAGGCGGGCGGCATCATATGCGGGCGTGCCTGCATCCTCGCGGAGGGTGAAGCCGCCGACCGCTCCGACCTCGTGTATCTCGAAAAAGCTCCCCTGTTCGACGCCGCCGGCAACCCGCTCGACTGACGTCCCCCAAAACACATCATTCCCATACATCACGAAAGAAGGAAAAAAACATATGAACAGAACCAGAATCGGCGCGGTCACGCCGGGCGCGCGCTACCGCATCTCCGGCTTTGTCGA
Organism: Oscillospiraceae bacterium; assembly: GCA_022009675.1. Classification (GTDB taxonomy): domain Bacteria; phylum Bacillota; class Clostridia; order Oscillospirales; family CAG-272; genus CAMEON01. The sequence continues at coordinate 799,200 of CP091718.1, forward strand.
GAACCTGCGGAACAAGAAGAAGATGGCGTTCCTTGTCATCCGGGACATCACGGGAAAGCTGCAGGTCACGCTGGAGAAGGAGAAGAACCCGGAGCTGGCGGCGCTGGTGGATCAGCTGACGCTGGACTCGGTCGTCACGGTGGAAGGCGAGGTCGTCGCCAATGAGTACGTCAAGATGGGCGGCATGGAAATGCTCCCGGACACCATGCGCATCGAATCCGTCGCCGAGGCGCTGCCCATTCAGGATGACAGCGACATCGACGCGCGCATGGACTACCGCTGGATCGACCTGCGCCGCGAGCAGAACCAGCTCATGCTCCGCCTCCAGACCACGCTGACCGCCGCCCTGCGCGAATTCCTGCTGGAGCGGGAGTTCGTGGAAATCCACACGCCGAAGCTGATTGCCGCCGCAAGCGAGTCCGGCTCCGAGGTGTTTGAGGTCAGATACTTCGACACCAAGGCGTATCTGGCGCAGTCGCCGCAGTTCTACAAGCAGATGGCGATGGCGTCCGGGCTGGAGCGCATCTTTGAGACAGGTCCCGTTTTCCGCGCCGAGAAGTCCTACACCAACAAGCACGCGACCGAATTCTCCGGCTTTGATCTGGAGTTCTCCTACGTGTACACCTGCGAGGAGGTCATGCACATGGAGGAGGAGCTGCTGGCTTACGCCTTTGCCAAGGTCAAGGCGGCACACGGCGAGGACATCGTGCGCCTGTTCGGCGAGGACAAGGCGGTCACAGTGCCGACTGTTCCCTTCCCGCGCATCACGCTGGCGGAGCTGTACCGGGAGCTGGAGTCGCGCTACGGCTACACGGTTCCGGACGAGGCAAAGGGCGATCTGACCACCGAGGCGGAGCATCTCTGCGCGCGCTTCTCCTTGGAGAAGTACGGCAGCGAGTTCCTGTTCGTGACGGATTATTCCGCCGCCGAACGGGCGTTCTACCATATGCGGGACGAGCGCGGCGTGCCGATGGGCTACGACCTGATCTGGCTCGGCTGTGAAATCACCACGGGCGCGGTGCGCGAGCATCGCTACGATGTACTCAAAAAGCAGGCGGACGAAAAAGGGGCTGGGCGAGGATGTCGCCTTCTACCTCCAGTTCTTCCGCTACGGCTGCCCCCCGCACGGCGGCTTCGGACTGGGCGTTGACCGCCTGACCATGCTCTTCCTGGGACTGTCGATCAAGGAAGCGGAGTTCCTGTTCCGCGGGCCCAACCGTCTGACGCCCTGACCGGCGTCCGGCTCGCCCGGAGGTGCCTCCCTATGCTGATTTCCACCAAAGGTCGCTACGCCCTGCGCGTCGTGCTTGACCTTGCTCAGCACGCCGGGGACGGGTACGTTTCCCTCAAATCCGTGGCAGAACGGCAGGATGTCTCTGTCAAGTACCTGGAGTCCATCGTCGCCCTCCTGCAAAAAGGCGGCGTCCTGACCAGCCAGCGCGGCACGCAGGGCGGCTATCGCCTCGCCTGCCCCGCCTCCGAGCTCTCTGTCTACGAGATCGTCCGCCTTACCGAAGGCTCGCTCGCTCCCGTCACCTGCCTGGAGGATTTTTGACCCCTCCGTCGGCTGCGTCTGCAGTCGCGCCGGCGGCTGCCTTACCCTCCCCCTCTGGCAGGGGCTTGAGCGCCGCGTCGTGGAGTACCTCTCCGGCGTGACCGTCCAGGATCTCCTTGATGGCAGGGCTTTGGATCAGTAGAGAGAAATGAGAAACGCCGGGGGACTTTTGAAAGAGTCCCCCGCGCCCCCCGGAACTTTTTTCCGAATATGATTGTGATTGCCCGGAATCGGCGCGGATGCGCGGTTCCGGGCTTTTTCTGCCTTTTTGCGGTGTGACATGGTGGGGGATGGTTTCCCTATGACCAAAGGGGGGGCTTGCCTTCTTTGTCGCCCGCCTGCCCTGCCTTTTTGCTTTGATTTTGCCCCCTATCCCTCGACCCCTCTTCCCCGGCGGGGAAGGGGGAGATTTTAGGATTATTTCATGCAAGGGGCTTCGCCCCTTGCATCCCCGGGGCTGAACCCGCGCGGCGCTTACAGCCCCTGCCAATCAGGTGCAAGCGGGGGCTTGCCTTCTTTGTCGCCCGCCTACCCCGCCTTTGGTTTACTTTTCCTGCCCCCTATCCCCTCGACCCCCTTCCCCGGTGGGGAAGGGGGAGATTTTAGGTTATTTCATGCAAGGGGCTTCGCCCCTTGCATCCCCGGGGCTGAACCCGAGCGGCGCTTGCTCGCCCTGCCGTTGTGGTACCCAGCGGGGGCGTGCCCCCGGCGTTGCCGGCGCGGCGAGCGTTGGCGGTACCCTGCGGGGGCTTGCCTTCTTTGTTGCCCGCCTACCCCGCCTTTAGTTTGCTTTTCTTTCCCCATCCCTCCCAGCCCCCTTCCCCTCCGGGGAAGGGGGAGACTTAAGGTTATTTCATGCAAGGGGCTTCGCCCCTTGCATCCCCGGGGCTGAACCCGAGCGGCGCTTGCTCGCCCTGCCCCGGGGGAGAGGACCATCTCAAACGCCGCCGTCGCTTGCGACGGATAGTTCCATCTCCCCCGGTCCCCCCTCTCCTTGGCTGCCGGCACTGCCCCCGTAAACAAACAGAAACCTTTGGTCGTGCAAGTGCCGCGCCCCGCCCAGTTTGGGGATGCAAGGGGCGAAGCCCCTTGCTTGAAATAACCTTGATTCTCCCCCTTCCCGCCGGGAAGGGGGTCGGGGAGGGATGGGGTGAAAAGAACGCTAAAGGCATGGCAGGCGGGCAAGGAAGAAGGCGCACCCCCGCCGGGTGCACGATTCGCCCCCTGCCCCAATGCCGCCCGGGTTCAGGCGCGGGGATGCAAGGGGCGAAGCCCCTTGCATAAGAAAAACTATATTCTCCCCCTTCCCCGGAGGGAAGGGGCTGGGGGATGGGGGCAGGATAATAAGCTAATCGAGTAGGGAGGCTGCCCATTAGCTGAGCAGCCGACCTCTCACACCACCGTGCGTACCGTTCGGTACACGGCGGTTCAATCATAAACAGTGCAGAGACTTGTACGCTTCGGATATATCGTAATATCCACGGCGTGCAAGTCTTTCGTTTGTAATGGTGTGGGTCAGTATCCCACTTCCTGCAACAGCCCAATAGCCTTTTACGGGTATTTCCGTTTCGGTATGCCTGCCAGTCGGGCATTCCCAACTTCTTCAGGTTCTCCACCCTTGTTCTCGGCTTCTTCCACTGCTTCCAGATATACATTCGTATTCTTCTGCGAAGCCACTCGTTCCACCTTTCCATATCGTTCTTCATCTCCGCTATTCCGTAATATCCAAGCCATCCTCGCATGAACACCTTTACCTTGTAAAACACGGTGTCAAGCTTTCTGCCCTGACTTCGGGAAGTAAGTCTTTTCAGCTTTTCTTTGGCTTTCTTCTTCGACTTTGCGTGAACCCGGATATATGTACCCTTTCTGTTCCTTCCCATCGCAAAGCCGAGAAACCGAAATTTCGGATTGAATAAACGCTTACCGCCCGGCTCTTTTTTCCGTATTTACCTTGAGCTTCAGTTTCTTCTCAAGGTATGACGTACTTGTTCCGAGCAATCTTTCTGCCGCACGGATACTCCCCGCAAGGAGTATTATGTCATCTGCGTAGCGGATTACCTTTACCCCTCTGCCCTCAAACTCCTTGTCGAATTTGTCGAGATAGATATTTGCAAGTAGTGGCGAAAGATTTCCTCCTTGGGGGAACCTTCTTCCGTTTTTCATTACGATACCGTTCTCCATCACTCCGCTCTTCAGATATTTCTTGATAAGGTCTGTCAACCGCTTGTCTTTAACTTCCTGTCGGAGCATATTCATAAGCAATTCGTGGTTGAGTGTGTCAAAGTATTTGGATAAATCAAGGCATACGGCATATTGGTACCCCTCGTCCGCATACTCCTTCACTTTGAGTATTGCATCCTTTGCGCTTCTGTGCGGTCTGTAGCCGTAGCTTCCGTCCGAAAAACTTCGGCTCATAGATTGGTGTCAGCACCTGCGCTATTGCCTGTTGGATAATGCGGTCTATTACGGTTGGTATTCCAAGCTTTCGTACACCGCCGTTATCCTTTTTGGATTTCCACTCTTCGCACCGGAGACGGCTTGTATTTGCCGTTTCTTATGCTTTCGAGCAGTTCTTCCCGATGTTCCTTCAGCCACGGAAGCGCTTCATCTACGGTCATTCCGTCTACTCCGCTTGCTCCCTTTATTGGCTTTCACCCGCCTGTAGGCTCTGTTCAGATTATCTCTGTCAAGCACCTTTTCAAGCAAGTCTGCACCGTCTCTTTCTTCTGCTTTCTGAGTTTCGGCACTGTACGCTTCTGCATACTCTTTAGTGTTCCACACCATCCCTTTGCAGGAAGCCACCACTCCCCGGTGTATTCTGTTTTTCATTGTACCGACCTCCTTCAGCCGTTTACTTGAGACTTATGATTGTTCAGCCCTTCCCGAGCTTTTTCTCGGTACTATGGCTTCTGCTGACTTCTTGCGGTTCGTTGTTACTATGCTTCGTTTCGAATTCGTCTACTCCTATGCACCCGCAAGACCTCCCCGGGTAAGCGTAATCACTTTCACCTCATATATCTGCTGCATTTACGCCTTGAATTTCGGGCAGTATCGGACTTTGTTTTGTCTTGCAAACTCATCCATTTCAAAAACGCCTTTTTATGCAGTTTCTGTTCGTCAGACCGAGGTTTTTGCCTCCGACTTCTTTCAGACTCCGCCTCACGACGGACGCCCTTGTCTTTAGCTAACAGTTCCTACTGCCATGCCTGTAGCGGACTTTCACCGCCAAGTTATTACGCGTGCCGGGCACACAAGGCAAGGGCGGCGGGCGACAAGGAACGCACGCCCTCCGCCGGGTGCACGATTCGCCCCCCTGTTCCAGTGCCGCCTCCGGCTCAGGCGCGGGGATGCAAGGGCGAAGCCCCTGCATAAGAAAACTAAAATTCTCCCCTTCCCGCCGGGAAGGGGGCGGGGGATGGGGGCAGGATAATAAGCTAAAGGCAGGGGCGGCGGGCGACTGCCCCCTGCACCCCCTCCGGGCACCACAGCAGCAGGGTGAGCCGCCAACCCCGGGGGCAAGCCCACAAAAAAAGTCACCGATTCGTCAGATTTCGCATATTCTGTCCGTGTAGCGACCGGCAGACGGCGCCCGGGCAAAGGACACCGCCCGCCGGACAGCAAAAGTCAAGCGCGAAACGAATGACGAAATACGAGTGAGGTTTTTGCCATGGAATATACACTGTCCCTTCCGATGCCCCCGCCCGCAGGGGCAGAACCGTCCGGCCGGACGGCAGTGATCGTTCTGGGCGGCGACGCCCGGCAGGTCGCAGTCATACGGGCACTGACCGGGGCGGGGTGCGCCGTGTATGCCGCCGGACTGTGCGGGGCGGCAGGTCTGCCGGAAGGCGTGCGGCTCTGCGGCAGTCTTGCCGCCTGCCTGCGCGCCGCAGAGGAAAACCGGAGCGCCCGAGATGCTGACGCTCCTGCTCCCCCTGCCGGTCAGCCGCGACGGCGAAACCGTGCATTGCCCGCTGGAGCCGACGGTGCACATTCCGCTGTCCGACATCGCAGACGTGCTGGATTCCGTCCCGGAGACGCGCCTTCTCGGCGGCTGTCTGCCCGCCGACTTCCGCGCAGAGCTTGCCCGGAGGCTGGGCGCGGACGGCGCCCGGACGCGCGTGGTGGATTACTACACGCTGGAAACGGTTCAGGTTCCCAACGCCCGCATCACCGCCGAGGCGGCGGTCATGACCGCCATGGAGCTGACCGACACCGCCCTGCTGGGGAGCAGAATGGCTGTCATCGGCTACGGGCGCATCGGGCAGTTTCTGTCGCGGCTGCTGCTGGCGATGGGCGTGTCCGTGACCGTTTGCGCACGCCGGGCAGAGAGCCTTGCCTTCGCGCGGGGTGACGGCTGCGCGACGCTCCCGCTGCGGTCGGACGGGCAGGCGGCGGGGCTGTCCGCGCTTGCCCACGGGTACGATGTGATCTTCAACACGGTACCCGCGCCGGTGCTGGGGCGGCGGTTGCTGGAGGAAACCGATCCGCGCACGCTGATCCTTGACCTTGCGTCCGCGCCGGGCGGCGTTGATCCCGAGGCTTCCGCGCTGTTTGCCGCCGGCGGCGAGGGGGCGTCTGTGCCCGCCGGACGCGCCGGGTTGCCGTGGCACGCCTGCCTGCGCATTGTCCGGGCGCCGTCCCTGCCGGGGCGGTACGCGCCCGCGACGGCGGGCAATGTGCTGGCGGACGCCATCCTGCCGCTGATTACGGGACGGGAGGTGGCACTATGAGCCGGATCGGATTTGCCCTGTGCGGTTCCTTCTGCACGCACGCCGCCGCGCTGACCGCGCTGGAAGCGCTGCTTGCGTGCGGGCATGACATCCAGCCCATTCTGAGCGAGACTGCCTTCGCCACCGACACGCGTTTCGGCTGTGCCGCCGCCCTGCGGGAGCGTCTGGAATCGCTCTGCGGGCGGGCTGTCATCCACACGGTTCCGGAGGCGGAGCCGCTGGGTCATGCGCGTCCTCTGGATGCTCTGGTCATCTGTCCCTGCACCGGGAACACGCTCGCCAAGCTGGCGAACGGCGTGACCGACAGTGCCGTGACCATGGCGGCGAAAGCGCATCTGCGCGCCGACCGTCCCCTGCTGGTCTCTCTTGCAAGCAATGATGCCATGTCCGCCAATCTGTGCAACATCGGCATTCTGCTCCCCCGCAAGAATGTTTTCTTCGTTCCCCTTCGCCAGGATGATCCTGCTCGCAAGCCGCACTCGCTGGTTGCGGATTTCTCGCTTGTCCCGTCCGCTCTTTCCGCCGCGCTGGCGGGTCGTCAGCTTCGCCCGCTCTTTCTGTAATATGGTGGCGGGAGGCTTACCCCCGACGGCACTGGCTCGCCCCTGCCCCGGGGGAGAGGACCATCTCAAACGCCGAAGTTCCTCTCCCCGGTCCCCCTCTCCTTGGCTACCGGCACTGCCCATAGGGAAGCGCTTCCTGTCGTTTTTTTGCGGCGCGAACCGTTGGTTTTTTTCCGCCCCATCGTTCACCCTGCTTGTCAGGGACTATAAGTGCCGCAAACGGTTTAATGCAGGGGTGCGGGGCTTCGCCCCCGGCGAAATAAACTTTTGGTCTCCCCCTTCCCGCCGGGAAGGGGGTTGGGGGATGGTGGAAAGAAAGCAAACTAAAGGCAGGGCAGACAGGCGACATAGAGGGCAAGCCACCCGCTTTATGGCAACAAAAAGACCGGCAGATCCGACTTTTTGCAAGTGCGGTCACTTTTTATCGCCTGTGAGGTGGGAATAGTCGCCGCCGAGTTTACGGAGCTTGAGTTTGAGTCTGAGGTCGGAGATCTCGCGCGTTTTTCTGCCCGATGCGCACGGCAAGCGATTCGGCACGCGCGTCCAGCTCGGACTGCACACTGCCGTGCTTCGGGCGCAGGCGCTCATAGCTGACCTCGCCCAGCTTACGGAACAGCTCCTTCTTTTCCTTCTCCGCCCGCGCAAGATGCATCTTCAGAGAGGCGGTTTCGGCAGCGTCCCGGAGTTCAGCCTTCACGCTGTCCCGGATCCCCCGCAGAACCTGAGATGCCGCAGACTCCGTCCCGGACGGGGCGGTCCCGCTCTGCTCCGGCTTTTCGTCCGGCCGCTTTCTGCTTTCTGCCATATGCCTATGTCTCCCCTTTCAGGGCAGCTCGATGAGAGCCGCCACGGCGTTATGATCCGAATAGTACTGCCCGTTTACGGGCTGATCCGGCACGGCGTAGGCGTCAAGGCACCTTCCGTCCGAAAAAGATATAGTCGATCCGCTCGCGCTTCTCCGGCGGCAGCCTGCCGTAATCGTGGAAGGTGCCGGGCAGTCCGGCGGTGCAGTCCACGGCGCCGCGCCCGGCAAGCGCCGCAGTAATCAGCCGGATCTCCGGCGCGTCCGGCGTTGCGTTGAAGTCGCCGGTCAGCACGAACGGCTCCCGCCAGTGCCGCGATCCGCTGCACGATCTCCATCGCGCCCAGATACCGCGCCTGCGCACCGACATGGTCGAGATGCGTATTGAGAAACCGGAACGGCTGCTCCGAGCCGTTGTGCCGCAGAAGAACCGCCGTGACCATGCGCGGACAGCTGCTCTGGTCGCCGCCGAAGGTGGAGCCGGGGACGTCCGGCGTCGGGGGACAGCCACCTGTTCTCCAGCGCCAGCAGCTCGCACACGCCGGTGCGGTAGCCCAACAGCATGGATTCCCCGTGGCAGTTGCGCTCCCGCCCGCAGCCCTGCAGGGTGTAGCCGTGCAGATGCTCCGTCAGCCAGGTGCGCATATCGTCCTGACCTCCTGAAAGCCCACGAGGTCGGGCTGCTCACGCTCCAGCACCTCCAGCACGCGCGGCGCGCGGCGGAAAAACATATTGACTCCGTCACACGCGGCGGCAACCCGCAGGTTGAAGCTCATGCATTTCAGTACGAATGCCATAGCTACTCCCTCCCCTGCCCCTGCGCTCAGTCCGCCTTCGGCTCGACCGTGATGACGCGGCACAGTCCGCCCTGCGAGGCGGTTCCGGTCACGATCTGCGGTACGCCGTTGGGCAGCGTGTCCTCGTGGCTGAAATGCACGTGCCCCGTGACCACCGCCACGATGGGCGTCTCCTGGACAGCCACCAGCTGGTACAGCCCGTACACCGTGTCGATCCAATAGCCGACGCCGCCGGGTCCCATGCAGATGTCCCGTCCCCACACGTTCTTGGTGGGCTGAGTCAGCGTTTCCACGATCATGGGGATGTGCATGAGCAGAATGATGGGCTTTGTCCCCTGGCACAGCTTGCGCAGTCCGTTCAGCGCCTCGCCCGGCACCTCATCCATAGCGTTGTCCAGCGCCGCCACGATCAGATCCTCGTACTCCACGTAGTGGAACGCCGTGTTGCCGCCGGAAATCTCCGCAAGCTGCGGCAGGTAGGTCTGCCGCGCGTAGGCGGAGTTGTAGTTATCGAAAAAGCTCCAGTCGTGGTTCCCGGTGATGTACATGGACGGCACCGGGCTGTTCCGGACGCAGGATTTGAGCAGGGACAGGTTCGCGTCCGAAGGGAAATCAATGATGTCCCCGGTCAGGAACAGCATATCCGCCTGAATGCGCTGCCCGTAGGCGAACAGGTACGGCATACGCGCCGCGCTGGTCATCTCGGGGCTGGCAAAGCCCTTCTCGCGCGCCTGACAGTACTGCAGGCGGTCGGCAGGCTCCACGCCCTCACAGGCGCAGGCGTGCAGATCGGTGAAATGCAGGAACGTATAGGAGCGCTTCAGCCCTGCCACCCTGCAGGGTCGTGCGCTCGGGGTTAACATACCGGTCGTTAGTCACTTCCATCACCTCCAGCGGTGTATCGGCAAATCTGATATACAGAATATCCACCCAGTCCCCCGCCCGCACGCGGTCGTTGACAAGGGGCATGGTCACGAAGCGGACGGTTCCGTCCTCCGCCGTCTCGTAGTCGCAGAGGATGCCCGCCGTTTCGCCCTTTTTGTTGCGCGTCATGCACAGGATGTGCGTGGAGGCGGACGGAGTCATCGGGGACAGCCCGAACTGCTCCAGATACCCGACATAATCCAGCATAACGCCTCAGCTTTCTTTTGTCATCTCGGTCAGGGTGACGCGGGCGACATAGCCGTATGCTTCGTCCGCGACCGCCTCGCACTCGGCATTCTCCACATACAGGAATCCCTTGCAGTCCGGCAGGGGTGCAAAGGTCAGCTCCCGGTTGGAGGTCAGCCGGAGCCGCTCCGTCACGGGTTTTTGTCTCTGTCTCTGTCTCCGTCCCCGTATCGGTTGCGGATTCCGGATCGGTTGCGGGATTCGTCGCCGCGTCGGTCGCCGGCTGGGTGGGCGCCCCCGTCGCGGGGACGGTGCCGGTCCCGGCTTCGGGCGTTTTTCCGGAACAGCCGCCCAGCACCGGCAGGAGCAGGAGGGCAATCAGAAACAGGCACGCCGCGCGCACGGCGGCAGTCTTACGGTTCGGTCTCATGGGGAATCTCCTTCCTCGTGGCTTTTTGCTCTTTGCTCTTTGCTCTTTATAGGACGGATCCAGCGCCTTCAGCTCCTCAAAGGTGTCGATCTCATGACATCCCCGAAGCGGCAGGGGCGCACCGCCACGCGGTACTCGCCGCCGTGCAGGCGCATGGGAACCTCGTCCCAGTACAGCCGGGCGCCGTCCGGCGTCTCCAGCGCCGCGTGGATATCGCGTCCCAGCCGGGCGCCGTCCTCCGGCGTCCAGTAGGACAGCCCGACCATCTGCCAGCAGTCGTCGCCGCCGACGGCAATCCGGTTGATGTTTCCCTCCGCGTCGGTATGGAAGCACCAGTCGTCGGTGTGCCCGGTCGGAATGGCAAGGTAGTTGGAGCCGTACTGGTAGCGCGTCACAAGACGCGGCTCATAGTACAGCAGGTCAGCCTCCGCCACATAGGCGCCGGCAAGCAGGTCGCGCGCGGCGTCCACGGAGGAGATGTTGTTCATCTCCAGGAAGTGCGGGTTCTCGACAAAGCGCAGGCGGGGGTACTTCTCCAGCAGTCCGTCGAACTGCCCGCCGAGGTAGCCGCGCACCAGCACGATGTCCTCAATGCCCGCCGCGCACGCCGCGTCCAGCAGGCTGTCGATGATGCGCCTGCCGTTGACGCGCACCAGCGGCTTGGGGGTGCGGAGCGTGACCGGGCGCAGGCGCGAGCCGAACCCAGCCGCCAGCACCACCATGCGGCGGACGCGGTACGGCTCCAGTGCCGCCAGCCCCGCGTCGGTCAGTCTGCCGGCGCACAGCAGTCCGCGCGCGGTCAGCTCCGCCGCCTCGGCTGTGGCGGGCGCGCTGTCGGTTTCTCCCTCCGCCAGCGGGCGGAGCAGGTCAAACTGCGATTTTGTCAGGCTCATACCGTCCGGACACTGTCTGACTGCCGGCTCGTCCGCCGGGGTGCTTTTGCTCGGGATTCTGCGCGGCGCCTTGCGCGGCGCCTTTCGCGGCGCTGGCTGCGGCGCAAGATGCGGCGCCTTGGGCGCTATCCTCACCGTTGATGACGAGATCCTCTTCCTTTTCCCTTTTTCGCGTTCTCGTCGATGCCAAGCTTGGTGGACACCTTCAGCTTGACCTTGCGCCACCAGACGAACAGAACGGCACCGGCGGCAATCAGGATACCGCCGATGGCGGAGGCGGCGAAAGACACGACCGAGGGATCAATGTAGGCGGCGGCGCCGCAGATGCCCGCGACGGTCAGCGCGGCGCTGATGTACAGCCCCCAGAGGGCTTTTGGACAGGAATTTTTCATGTGTATGTGCTCCTTTTCTATGTGCGGTTGCGGTCCGCGGCCGGGACCGCGGTTCCCTTTATTTTTCCCCTGCGCGCGGCTGCCTCCGCCTGCTTGCGGGCGGTCTGGATGTCGCGCAGACGGGTCAGGATATAGGTCACGCCGGGGGCGCCGTTCTGCCCGTAGCTGAACAGGTGCCGGTGCAGCAGGTCGGTGATCTGCTTCTCCCACGCGGCGCGGTCGGCGATCAGGGCGCGGGCGGTGCTGTTCACGCTGTCCGCCAGCTCCTGCTTCTCCAGCGATCTGCCGACCTCATCCCGCAGGGATATCTCCACCGGGATGTCGGGAATGTCCCGGTAATCCGGGTTCTCCATCTTGATTTTTGGTGTTGACGAACAGCACCGGACGCTTGGTGGAGAAGCAGAACTCGTAGGCAATCGCCGACCAGTCCGTGATGAGCAGATCGGACGAATAGATGGATCGGTTGGACGAGAAGTCCAGCTCAAAGGTCAGCTCGGCGGCAGGCACGTCCGCGTACTTCTCGGTCAGGGCGCGCATCCGCTCGCCGTAGCGCTTGACGTACTCCGGGTGCGGGCGGACGGTCAGATGCACGTCCGGCGCGCGCAGCTTCGCAATCAGCGTGTCAATCACGCTGTCCAGCAGGTTGTCCTCCTGCCACGAGGGCGCGATGAGAATTTCCCCTTTTTTCTCATGGGGCGTTTTGTCCATGTGCTCATACGCCGCCTCCAGCTTTTCCGCCAGCGGGTACCCGAAGGGGACGACCGTCTTTTCGGGCAGTCCGTACACCCGCTCGGTCGAGCGGATCTCGCGCTCCACGTGCGGTCCCGTGGCAAAGACCGTATCGAAATGATCCAGCGCGCCCTTGTGGAAGCCCATGTGAATGCTCATCATGTCGTGCGGGACATAGATGTACTCGGCATCCTTGCGCACCAGCGAGCGCTTGATGTAGAAGGTATCAAGGTCTGGCGTGGTCATGGCGACCATGTCGGCATCCAGCCGCATCATCAAGGGGATCAGCTTCTTCAGCCCGATGTAGTAGGGGCGGATGCGGGGCTGTGTCTTTGCCAGTTCGAACACGGCGTCATCCGGATCGGAGGTGATGTAGTGAATCGTGATATTGGAGGACTTCAGCAGTCCGTCAATCAGCGCCTCGTAGTACTTATAGAAGCCGCTCCGCTCGGAGTAGATGACCAGATGCTTGTTGACGATGCCGAAAAAGCGCTTGTAATCCGCGCGCTCCCGCTTGGCAAGCGCCCGCACGGCGGGGTCGTGCGACCCGCGGCGTCCGTCCAGCTTTTCAATCTCGTTGAGCGCCTGCCGGCTCGCCTCCAGCTCCGCCATATCCACGAACTTTTTGGGATCTATGACGGCGTTGAGCAGGTACTGCTGCAGGATGACGAACACGTTGCTGGCAATCCAGTACAGCGCCACGCCGGCGGAAACAAAGAAGCCCAGCACCAGCGAGATGCCGACCGACAGCACGGTCATGCCGTACTTGTTGAGTCTGCTCTGATCCGCCTGCAGGATATTGATGCGGTTCTGCACCCAGCAGAGCAGGAAGGAGAATCCCCCCGCCAGCACGGGCACCAGCGTGTACAGCCCCCAGACATCGGCAGCTTCCACGCCGAGGTCAAGCCCGCAGAAGGACATATCCAGCCCGCGGATGGCAGTCACCGCCGCCGCCAGCGACGGATCCACTGCGGTCAGGGCGGAGAACCTGCCCTCCGCCGCCGCCCGGACGATTTCCAACTGTCCCTCCTTGGCGCTGACGCCGAGGCGTCCGCCAGTGCCCGGATGGTAGCTGCCGTCCAGCCGCAGGACGTGCGTCAGCGGCTGCTTGATGATGTAGACCACCGCCGCCAGCAGCAGCAGCTGGATCAGCAGCGGGATGGAGTTGGCGAAGGGGTTATAGCCGACCTGCCTGTACAGCGCGGTCTGCTCCTCCGCGATGCGCTCCCGGTCGCCGTAGAACTTCGCCTTGAGGCGGTTGATCTCCGGCTGGATGCTCACCATGCGGATGGAGTTCTTATGCACCCACACCGACACGGGCAGGATCACGAGCTTGGTCACCAGCGTGAACAGAATGATGGCAAGCCCGTAGTTACCCACCTGCTCGCGGCACCACTTCATGATATACCCCAGCGGGTAACAGATATAGTACATGACGTTATCCATGCGTTACTTCCTTTGCTTGCTGATAGCTGTCAGCTGTCAGCAGATAGCTGTCTGCTGACAGCTGTGCTCTGTCCGGCGGTCACTTGTACAGCCACCCGATGTCGGTGCGGCTGTCCACCTGCCAGTTGGCGAAATCCCGCCCCTTCCCGCAGACACGGAAATCCACCAGCGCGGAGTATCCGTTCCCGTAGGTCAGCTCAAAGAGATGGTGCCGCTCGGTGTCCACGCCCTCCGGAATCTCGGAGTAGGCGGTACCAAAGCTGCGGTCGGTGCGCAGTCCGGCGGATTTTACCAGCGTCGGGATGAGGTTCTCCTGGCTGACCTGCGCCGTCGAGACGCGCAGGGGCTTCTCCGCCGCGCCTGCCTCCTTGACGAACAGCGCGGTCAGGCGGGGCTGCGTCGGCTCCACGTGGTCGTCCACCGCCCACGGGTGGTCGCCTGTGATGACCACGGTTGCATCGTCGTACACGCCCAGCCGCTTCATCTCATCCAGGTACCGCCGGATGATCTCAAGGCACCTGCGCGCCGAGCTTTTCATACTGCCGGCGGACACGTGGCATCCGTTGAGATGGAGGAAGGTATAGGCATTCTGCCCGAAGCGGCTGTCCACGGACAGCCCGCCCCGCACCGTTGCCAGCACGTCCGCGTCATCCAGCTCGTATGCGGGTGCCTCGCCGTAGCTGCCGACTCCCGTAAAGGACGCGGTGGACACCGAAACCAGCGGCTTCAGCACCGTGGGCAGGTAGCGGTAGGCGGACAGCGCCAGCATATTGCCGAGCAGTCTGCCGCGGTCGGTCACGGTGTAGCCGTGGCTCGCGTTCAGGTTATTTGCCACGCCCGCCAGCGCGGCGGCGTCGCGGTAGCCGTAATAATCCGCCGTATAGATCCGCACGGCGTAGTCATTCTCCCGCAGTGTGCGGAGGAAGTCCGACTGCCCGTAGGCGGTGGCAAAGTACTGCTCCGCGCTCCCGGAGAAGTCATTGCGCATCCCGGAGATCATGGAGGTCACGCCGGGGTATGTGCGGGAGTACAGCGAGATATTATCCGGATAGGCGGTAAAGCCGGTCAGGAAGGCGAACACGTCCGGATCCTCCGCCAGCAGTTCGTCATAGTACAGGGTATCGAACCGATCCAGCACGAAAATCACGATGTTTTTGCCCGGCGCAACGGTATTCAGCCCGGCGTTGGTCAGGTACAGTTTATCCGGCTCTCCGTCTGCTGTGCCCGTTCCGGTCTCTGTCCCGGCGTTGTCCGTGCGTCCGGACGCTGTTTCCGCGCCTGCCGTCCCGCTCTCCGACGGCTCCGTGCCGCCCGTGCCGGTCTCTGTCGCGGTCTCCGTCCCGGGCGCGAACAGCTTGGGGACAAGCGAGACACAGCCGACCAGCTGCATTCCGCACACCGTGACCAGCAGGATCATTGCCACGGTACGGACCATCTCTTTTTTCTTCATTTTCAGCGCTCCAGCCACGCATCCGACTCCTGCGGCGATCCACAGGACCGTATCCAGCACGACAAACCATGTGGGGGATGCCTGCGTGCCTCCGTCATCCTCCAGCAGGGAGCGCATTCCGTAGTTGAGGAACATTCCCCTGCACGCAGCTCATGATGCCGAACCACGCGAAAAGTCCGAAGGCGACCGGGTATATCCGCTCCGGCAGCAGTACCAGGACTGCCGTCAGCAGCACCCACACGCCGAGCATACACAGCGCCGCTCCTCCCGCGAAATCGCCGGGGGAGAACAGGAACTCGCTCCTGTTTCCGACCCATATATCCAGCGTGCCTGCGAAGCAGTACGGGAATGCTACCGAGAAGGCGCAGAGAAGGGACGGAAAAAGGCGCTGCAAGTGCGATCTCATTTGCATACCATACTTCCTCACAATATTAATATCGTTTCGACACTGAACCTCCGTTATTATACCACACGCGGGAAGTCAAGTCAAGGGATTTTTATACATTGTAAGATTTTTTTAAGATTTCCATTTGTGGGACAGGGGGTTGTTGGGGAGATGGGGGCTGCACCCCAAGCGGCACTGGCTGTTCCTGCCGCTGTGGTGCCCGGAGGGAGGCGTGCCTGCTTTGTCGCCCGCCCTGCCATGCCTTTAGCTTTAGTTTTCTGCCCCCATCCCTTCGACCCCCTTCCCGACGGGAAGGGGGAGATTTTTGTTTTTCTTATGCAAAGGGGCTTCGCCCCTTGCATCCCCAGGGCTGAACCGGAAGCGGCACCGGCTAACCCTGCCGCCGCTGTCCCCGGCGGGGGGTGTGCCCCCGGCGGCACTGGCTCGACCTGCCCCGGGGAGAGGACCATCTCAAACGCCGAAGTTCCTCTCCCCCGGTCCCCCCTCTCCTTGGCTGGCGGCACTGCTCATAGGGAACCGCTTCCTGTCGTTTTTTGCGGCGAACCGTGGGTTCAGCCCCCGGGGATGCAAGGGGCGAAGCCCCTTGCATAAAAAGTAACCTTAGTCTCCCCTTCCCCACCGGGGAAGGGGGTCGGGGGATGGGGGCAGAAAAGCAAGCTAAAGGCAGGATAGGCAGGCGACAAAGAAAGCACGCCCTCCATCTGGATGCTTGCATGGCAAGGTCTGTAAGTGCCGTAGGCGGTTCAGGGCAGGGGTGCGGGGCGAAGCCCCCGGCGAAAATAAAAGTAATATTCTCCCTTCCCGCCGGGAAGGGGGCTGGGGGATGGGGGCAGAAAACAAAGCTAAAGGCAGGGCAGGCGGGCGAGGAAGAAGGCACACCCCCGCCGGGCGCGCGGTTCGCCCCCTGTTCCAGTGCCGCCTCCGGCTCAGGCGCGGGGATGAACCCGAACGGAGCCAGGGTGCGCCGCCTCTCCCTTCTGCACAAATCCGGCGGCAATATTTGGTACAGGTTGCGGATTGACGGGGGCGGCGGAAACCTATATAATAGGAAGGGAGACCTATAATGATTCCGAAGCCCCGTAAAAAACCCGTGCAAAGGAAGGACAAGAGAGTATGAAAAAGCTATCCTGTTTGCTGTTGGCTCTTCTGCTGACGCTTACACCGCTTGCAGGCGGCATCGTCCTGCCGACAGCGGCTGATGACACAGCCCCCAAGATCACCCCCGCGCCACACGCCTACGCGCAGGGGCTTGCCGCCTGGTACGCCGGCGAGCAGAACACCCGCGCCGGACAGAACCCGGAGTCAACGGTCTGGGAGGATCTGATCGGCGGGTACGACATGACCGTCCGGACAGACGCAAAAACCCGCTTCACCGCGGAAGGACTGGCGCTGGAATCCTCCAAGCAGTACTTCCCGCAGGAGGTGTGCGGCATCGTCAACGGAAGCGCCTTCACGGTGGAAATCCGCCTCGGCGCCTTTGCCTCTGTCGGTGACGCCTACAATACTTTCATGAACAGCGACAATGATAATTTCGCCCTGTTCCGCCGCAACTCCAACAACGTGCTGGAGTTCAAGTGGGCGGCGGTCGGCGCCGGACAGCGCCCGACCGTGGAGAACGGTCTGACTGTCCTGCAGGACGCCCTTGTCTCCATCACCTATGAGGTGGGCGGCGAGGTCGTGCTCTACATCAACGGAACGCGCGCCGCCGCCCGCGACTGCACCGCCGCCATGGGCGCGGACAATCTGTTCATCGGGCACGTGGGCAGAAAGGCGTTCCGCACCACCTACCGCTCCCTGCGCTTCTACCGCCGCGCCCTGTCCGCCGAGGAGATCCGGCGCAACGCCGCCGTGGACGGCTACGTCGATGTAAAGGAGCTCTACGTGCAGGACGGGCTGGTGTCGCTGTACAGCGGCATCCGCAACACCCGCGCGGGCTACAACGCCGATGCCGCCGTCTGGGAGGATCTCGCCGGTCAGCAGGACATCACGCTGAACCTCAACGACAAGAACTACTTCACCCGTGAAGGTCTGCGCCTCAACTCGCAGAAGCACCGCTTCCCGCAAGCCATTGTGAACACCGTCAACGGGCAGGCGTTCACCGTGGAGATGTCGCTGGGCGCGCTGACCACGCTGGGGCACTCCTTCAACACCTTCATCAACAGCACCAACGATAATTTCTCGCTGTTCCGCCGCGTGAGCAATAACGTGCTGGAGTTCAAGTTCGCGGGCAACGCCGCCGCCGAGCGCCCCACCGTGCAGGACGGGCTGGAAGCCTTCTCCGGAAATCTGGTCGCCGTCACCTACGAGGTCGGCGGAAAGACCGTCATCTATATCAACGGCGAAAAGGTCGCGGAGGCGGCAAGCCCCCGTGCCATGGGCGCGGAGGATCTGTTCTTCGGGCATCCCGACGCCAGCCGCAACTATGACACCACCTTCCGCGCCATGCGGTTCTACAAACCGCGCCCTGACGGCGGAGGAAATCATGAAAAACGCCAAAGCCGACGGCTCTTTCTCCGCGAAGGATACGCGCCCCACGTCGCCCGGCTATGTCTCGGTCGCACAGCCGCGCACCGGCATTGTGGGGGATGTGGCGCTGGTGCGCCGGGTGGACAGCGGCACCGAGCTGGACGCCGTTATGAGCGGGGATATTAAGCCTGCCGCCGTCATTCTGCGCATCAACAGCAAGCTGAACATCACCGACACGGACGGGAGGGAGTTCCTGTCCCTGCCCGTGGCGCTGGATTCGCTGGCGTGGTCTGTCATGCCGGTGTTCGAGCCGGCGGACGCCGCCACGGTGGAGCCGCTGGTCTCGTACCTGAAGGAAATCCGCTTCACCGACTGCTTCTTCCTGAGCAAGCGATGCGGCACTGGTCAAGGCGGCGCGCGAGGCTCTGCCCGCCGTCCGCGGCATCATCGACTACACCGAGGTCTACAAGGGCAAGACCGGGCTGACGCAGGAGGAATGCATCGAACTGCGCAAGTCCATGAAGCGGAACAACGGCACGGTCGCGCTTCTGCCGCAGTCTGCCGCCCGGCAGGAAACCGTGCAGTACCTGTATGACAGCATCGTCAACGTCTGGGTGTGCGCCGCGGATCAGCCGGATGGCGTTGGACCGTTGGATGGCGGGCTGCTTGATGCCGGGCAGAGGTTTGACGCCCTGTTTTCCGGCGCTCTGGGCATCGTCTCGACGACACCGCCGGGCTGTATGCCGCCGCGACCTCCCTGCCGAAGAAAATCATGACCCGCGTCCCGCTGAACATCGGGCACCGGGGACTGCCGGACGGCAATCCGGAAAACACGGTGGAGGGCTCCCTGCTCGCCTATGAGGCGGGCGCGGATGTCATCGAGAATGACGTCTACCTGACCGCCGACGGGCAGGTAGTGGTCATGCACGACGGCACCACCGGGCGCACCTGCAACCGGAATCTGAGCGTGACCGGCAGTACGCTGGCGGAGCTGAAGGAGCTGTACGTCAACCGGGGCTTTGAGAACGTTGAGGGAAAGAACAACTGGCGCATCCCGACGCTGGAGGAGTATCTGATTGCGTTCCGGGGCAAGGACTGCCGCCTGTTCATCGAGCTGAAGTCCGACCAGAAGGGGCTGGTGGAAGCCGTCCGCGACCTGGTCAACCGGTACGATATGTACGCGCAGGTCGCCGTCATAACCTTCCATGAAAGCCAGATGCGGACCATGCGCGAGGTCTGGCCGGAGATGTCTGTCGGCGCACTGTGCGGCGGCTATCTGGACGAGACGGATTCCGACGCGGATATGCGCGGAGTCATGAACTTCATCGGCAAGTACAACGCGACGCTCAATCCGTCCTATTCCGGCTACGGCGAGAACGCCATCCGCGCCGCGCTGATCCGGGGCATCGGCGTCTACCCGTGGACCTTCGTGGGCTCAAGCTACAACCAGTACTTCACCTGGGGGTACAGCGGGCTGACCGGCAACACGGCGGGCGTGCTGAACCGTCACACCAAGCGTCTTACGCTGGCCGGCGCCGCGGACGGCGACAGCGTTTCTGTCGGGGAGAGCCTGACGCTGACGCTCACCGCCGAGATCTACAAGCGCGAGAGTGCCGACGTGACCTCCAATGCCGGCTTCGTGTTCCTGTCCGGCGAGGAGCTTGTCAGCCGCCGGGACGGCACCCTGACCTTCACCGGAACCGGGGATGTCACCTTCTATGTCACCTACACCAACTCCCGCGCCAAGCAGACGCTGGCTACCCAGCCGATCACCTTACACGTAACGGATAAGTCCGAGGAGACCACGGTCGCCCCGGTGACTGCGACCGAGCCGGGCACCTCTGTGACCGAGCCTGTCTCGGGTACGGACAGCGGCACGGGGATCGGCACGGATCCGGGCACGGGTATCGGCGGATCCGAGACTACGGCGTCCGGTGGCGGGTGCCGCTCGGCGCTTGCCGGCAGTGTTCTGCTTGCGTTGCCTGCGTTGCCTGTTCTCCCGGCTGTGCTTGCCGCGCGTCGGAAGCGCCGGCAGGACTGAGTTTTTTTATAATCTGCTGATCCTCCGCCCCCTGCCGTTTGCTTGCTTTTTGCCCCCCTTCCCCGAGGGGAAGGATATCTCGCCCCCCTTCCCGCCGGGAAGGGGAGTTTTGGTTTTTCTTATGCAGGGGCTTCGCCCCTTGCATCCCCGGGAGCTGGATGGGACGCGGCACTGGCTCGCCCTGCCCCGGGGGAGAGGACCATCTCAAACGCCGAAGTTCCTCTCCCCCGGTCCCCCTCTCCTTGGCTGCCGGCACTGTTCACCAGAGCCGCACCCCAACCGCAACGTCCCCGCCGGGTACGTGGTTCGCCCCCTGCCACCACGCCGCCCGGGGGCAAGCCCCGCAGGGCTTCTGTTTGGGCAGAGGCTATAAGTGCCGCCTCCGGCTCAGCCCTCTGGGGATGCAAGGGGCGAAGCCCCTTGCATGAAAAATAATCCTTAGTCCCCCTTCCCGCCGGGAAGGGGGTCGAGGGATGGGGGCAAAAACAACGCGAAAGGCTGGGTAGGCAGGCGAGGAGAAAGGCAAGCCCCCTGCAGGGCTTCTGTTTGGGCAGAGGCTATAAGTGCCGCCTCCGGCTCAGCCTCGGGGATGCAAGGGGCGAAGCCCCTTGCATAAAAAAATAACCTTAGTCTCCCCTTCCCGCCGGGAAGGGGGTCGGGGATGGGGGCAAAAACAACGCGAAAGGCTGGGTAGGCAGGCGAGGAGAAAGGCAAGCCCCGCAGGGCTTCTGTTTGGGCAGAGTCTGTAAGTGCCGCCTCCGGCTCAGCCCCTGGGATGCAAGGGGCGAAGCCCCTTGCATAAAAATAACCTTAGTCTCCCCCTTCCCGCCGGGAAGGGGGCTGGGGGATGGGGGCAAAAACAACGCGAAAGGCAGGGTAGGCGGGCGAGGAGAAAGGCAAGCCCCCTGCGGGTGCCGGAATGGCAGAGGGCGGCAGGCGACCTCCCCCTGCCCCCCGCCGGGTGCGTGGTTCGCCCCCTGCCACCACGCCGCCCGGGGGCAAGCCCCCGCAGGGCTTCTGTTTGGGCAGAGGCTGTAAGTGCCGCCTCCGGCTCAGCCCTCGGGGATGCAAGGGGCGAAGCCCCCTTGCATTAAAAATAACCTTAGTCTCCCCTTCCCCACCGGGGAAGGGGGTCGGGGAGATAGGGGGCAGAAAACTAAACGCGAAAGGCTGGGTAGGCAGGCGAGGAGAAAGGCAAGCCCCCGTGGGTGCCGGAATGGCAGGGGCGGCAGGCGACCTCCCCCTGCCCCCCGCCGGAGACAGCCCCGGCAGAGTCAGCCGGCGGCAAAGGCAAGCCCCCTTCCTCTGCGGAAAGCAGAAAGAAGAGGGGCACCCCCGCGAAAGCAGAAACCGCCGATACGGAATCAGGCTCCGCCCTGCTCAGTATCCCACCACATCCCCGACACGCGGAACGCGCCGTCCGGTCTGCCCGGAGCGCCGGAGCCGGAAAAGTTCAGCCGGAAACGGAACCAACGGCAGGGACGGGGCGGAACGGGAATGCGGATCAGCTCCTCCCGCCCGCTCCCCGCCACACTGCCGAGTAACTGCCAGCTGCTTTCCCCGTCGTACCGGACATATAGCTTCAGACTGCTGCCGATCCGCCCGCAGGCACGGAGATGCACGGCAAGCAGTCGCCCGCCGTCCGGCAGGAGCGCCGTTTCGTCCCCGAATTCCGCCGTCGCCTCCGGTGTCGGCACGGTCGCAGCCATGAAGCCGGACGTCACCACGGTGCCGGATGAGCGGGTCAGGAACAGGTAGCCGTCCAGCCGCTGGAGCAGGCAGAAATCCCCCTGCCCTGCCCCCGTTCCGTCCGGAAAGAACAGCGCCGCCGTAACGGACACCGGATCCAGCCGGTACCAGCCCAGCCCGGGACAGTACAGGAACAGCCGCCGCGTACCGTTCGATTCGGTCGCGGACAGGTACAGCCCCCGCCCGTCAGTCCCCGCGCATATGCCGCGGAGCCCCGCCGGCAGACCGTCACACACCCGCGCAGGCGCCGCGCCCGCATACCGGTATACTTCACTGCCGGAGCAGTAGTACAGCGCACCGTCCAGCCCGCACAGCGTCGCCGCCTGCCCGGCAGGAATGCCGGGCGCAGACTGCTCGCTCAGGGTAACGCCGGTCGCCGCAAGAAATCCGCCCGCCACGTGCGCACGCCCCATCAGACGGCTGATGCCGTCCGCCCGGAAAAAGATCGGGTAGCCCTGCCAGACCGTGCAGGCGGTAAAATCGCTCCCGCCTGCCGTGTGCAGACTGAACGGCGCCGTCTCCGGCGATGCCGCATCCGCCCAGTACCAGTTCCACGGATTCCCCGCCTCGCAGGCATACACCGACTGCCCGGCAAAGCCGTACAGCCGATCCCCCATGGCGCACAGTCCCTCCAGGTCGGGCATGACCCGGCGCACGCGCGCGGTAAAGGTGCCCCGCTCGGGGAAGCCGCCCTCGACGCAGAGGTAACTCTCGGTCAGGGCGGAGATCCGGTAGTACCCGTTCAGCACGGCGGACTTGATGTCCCCCTGGATGTCCAGCCGGATGCAATCCCCCACCCGGAAGCCCTTGGTCTGCAATCCGGCGGTGGGGACGGTCAGGTAGACGTTGTCAATGGAGACATTCTCCATGTTGCCGGTGTCCAGACCGAATTTGCGCAGACTGCCGTCGGCGGCGTTGTACACCAGCCCGTCCGGCAGAATGAAAAGCAGATCGCCGAAGGAGGCGAAGCGCTTGTCGGTGTCGGTGACGTTCCCCAGACGGGTGCAGGCGCCGGCGCCGGAGGACACGAACAGTCCGGTTCCCTGCGCAAGCACGACCTTTCCCCGATGGAGCGTCAGTCCGTGCGCCGCGCCCGTCGTCGGGGCGGCAAGGTACTGCAGGCGCGCGTTGCCGGTCGTGAGCGCCGGGTAGCCGCAGGGGACAAGATTTGCCATCGCCTGCAGCGTGTCGGCACCGACCTCCCCGGCTCCCGCCAGTCCGCCGAATACCGTGCAGCTGTGCCGCACGTGCCGGAGCTTTCCCGGCATCCGGTCAGGCAGGGCGAACACGTCCCCCCGCCCGCTGTCCGGCAGAATGCTCATACCGTCTCACCTCCCGTGGTTACAGCGCTCTGTGCTGCGCTCTGTGCGGCACTCTGTGCTGCACTCTGTGCTGCACTCTGTGCGGCACTCTCCAGCGCCGCCGTGCGCCCGTCCAGCTCGCGCAGCAGATCGTTCATCCGGATGTACAGCGTCTCCAGCTCCCGGCTCAGCGCCGCGAGGTAGTCCTCCATCCGCACGGTTCGCCCCTCCGGTGCGCCGGCATCGGGGATAAACCGCCCGACGGTCAGGATCATGTCCGTATCCACCGCCATGCCGTCACCTCCCCGCCCCGGTGCGCACCAGGTACTTGGCGTAGTTGCGGTACGCCGCGTTGAACAGCGCCGCACCGATCTCATAGCGGGCGCTGTCGCCGCGTGCGTACTCCAGCAGTGCCGTCAGGTACATCCAGTATATCTGGTCGTAGGGGAACGGCACCGACAGCTCGGTATCGCCGTCCGCCGCTTCATCCGGCGCCGTCTGCTGTTCCGGCGCGTTCCCCAAAAGCTCCACCCGGACGCGCCCCTCCAGTTCACCCAGCCAGCGGCACTTGGTCGCGCGCGGCACGGCGTTAGGGCAGTATGCCGTCCACAAAGGACAGGCAGGTATTGATCGTCATGTATCTCTCTCCCTCCTCAGTCTTGCGGAATAGTCAGCCGTCCCCGCCGGGTTCGCGCCCCGGACTGCCGGAGCCGGCAGTCCGGGGCGTTTGCCGGGAAAGCGCCGATTATTCCGTCACGCCATCTGGGCTTCCGCCTCGCGGAAGCGATCCTGCTCGGCTTCGGCAAGCGTCGCGGCGCACATATCCTGGATCTCGGACTGATCCAGCACCAGCGCGAACTTGCGCTTGACCGTGATCCACTTGCCGCGCTCAATGAGGCAGTTCCGTCCGTTGACGGCGACATACACGCGGTCGCGGTAGCGGTCGTTATCGCGGAACAGGCGGATCTTCACGGGTTCGTTGAGGTAAGCCTCTACATCCTGTACGTATTCGTTCTCCATACTCGCTTTCTGCTCCTCTCTGTCGGTTAGTTGTCCCTCGCCGGACTCAAAGGTGGACGCCGTCTCGATGCGCACCATGAACTCCTCGACCAGACGTACCGTGACCTTGTTTGCCTTCCAGCCGACCGTCGCGCGCTGGTTCAGCGGGTCGGACGTGCCGGCACTGCCCAGCTGCTTGACGATATGCTCCAGCCCGCCGTGCCCCAGCTCGGTGGTGCCGTAGGCGTTGTCCCCCATGACCAGCGTCGCGTAGACGTCACGTCCCTCCGCGCCAGCCTCGCCGGGATAGATGGTCGCCTTATCGGAGCAGGTCACCTTGAAGGCGGTGTTCTTGGTGGCGTCGGTGTACAGCGTCATGGTCGTGGCGGTATTGGCGCCCACGTATGCGTGCTGATTGCCGATCAGGATCCAGCGCCCGACCAGCGAGGACGCAGTCACGCCCGCGCCCGTGAAGGTCACGGTACTGTTTGCATTGACCGCGCCGTTGACGGTCAGCGTCCGCGACTTCGCGGACAGGTCGGGGGCGTGGAAGATCTTAGCCTCGGTGGATTCCACGAAGCGGACGCCCTCGATGCGCCCGATCTCGCCCTCAAAAATGTGGGACGGATCGGCGTACTGGTTGGGGTACTTCCAGCTGGGATCGTTCATCAGGTCGTAGGAAACGTCCGGGTGAATGATTGCCACGTAGGAGCCGCGGATCTTCTCGGCGTTCTGCGCCTTGAGGAAGCGCACGGCGCGCCGGATACAGTCCACCGTCAGGTAGTGATTGCCGGAGGACTTGCCGCCGGTCAGCAGGTACCGTGCGGAAACGGCATCCTCGCCGTACTGCACGTTGGTACCGCCCGCCAGCACCTCGCGCGAGATGGTGTCCAGCGTGCGTCCTGCCTGCGCTCCCAGCAGTTTGGTTGCCATGCAGAGGTTATTATCCACTGCGGACAGGAGCAGGAGGTCGGTCATTTCCACGTAGCCGCCGTACTGTGCCACGGTTGCCTCCACGACTGTCACGCGCAGGCTCTGTCCGTCCGGCGTGACGCCCTCGACGATGGGGGTGGTGCACTTGGGCAGCAGGTCATACTTACGGAAGCAGACCGTTTTGCCGCCCTTGGGGATGCGGTGCTTCTGCGCGAACAGCTCATGGCAGAGGTACGGCTCTGCGTTATCAATGAGGTAGTCGCTGTAGTAGGTATGCATCTCGGCGCTCAGTCCCTCGCCTGCGGCATAGGGAGTCACGGTGCCGGTGGTATTATCGGACACGCCTGCTGTGCCCTGGATATTGGTGCCTGCCGCAAAGTGCTGCAGGAAGGCACCGGAAGTGATGTCATGCATATTGGTATCCTTTCTTTTTTTGGTTTTTTGGTTGGTGGTTGCTGTTTTTTTGGGGGGGCTGTTCCCTTCCGCCTGTTTCCCTGCTTCCCTGCCCCCTGTTTCCATCCCATCCTCCGCCCTGCGCTTTTTTTCTCTGCGCCATTGATTTTCGGGTACCCTGCCGTTTGTTCTCTTTCCTGCCCCCATCCCCCTACCCCCTTCCCAGCGGGAAGGGGAGACTTTAGATTATTTTATGCAGGGGCTTCGCCCCTTGCATCCCCCGGGAGCTGAACCCGGGCGGCACTGGCTTTTCCTTTGGAAAGCGGTGCCCGAGGGGAGCTTGTCCCCGGGGTTGCCGGCTGGCTCTGCTGTGCCGGTACCCGAGGGGAGGCTTGCCTGCTTTGTCGCCTGCCGACCTTGCCGTTTGTTTGCTTTTTTTGCCCCCATCCCCTCCCGCCCCCTTCCCGGCGGGAAGGGGAGTTTCAAAGTTTATTTTGCCGGGGGCTTCGCCCCCGGCACCCCTGCGACCGGGTGGGAAGCGGCACTGGCTTATTCCTTTGGAAGACGGTGCCCCAGGGAGCTTCGCCCCTTGCATCCCCGGCGTTAAATCGCTTACGGCACTTACAAACTCTGCCGTTTCGGTATCCGGGGGCAAGCTTGCCATGGAACCGGGCATGAGCCTGCGTTCATGAAAAATAATCGGGAAAAAGTTCTTGGGGGTTTGGGGGCTTCTTTGAAGAAGCCCCCCAACGCTTCCCGTTCTATAGTTTTTTTCCAATGCCGCACGGGTACAAGCCGGATTCAAAACCCACAGCAGAAGCGGCTAAGCCGATTCTGCAAAACCCAAAATCCCAGCCACCATCCGATACAGCAAGGGAACCACAGGTCCGGGCGCCAACGTAAATTCCCAGCCAAATATTTCTCGGGAGAAGTTCTTGGGGGTTTGGGGGCTTCTTTCAAGAAGCCCCCAACGCTTCCCCGGTCTATAGTTTTTCCAATGCCGCACGGGTACAAGCCGGATTCAAAACCCACAGCAGAAGCGGCTAAGCCGATTCTGCAAAAACCCAAAATCCCAGCCACCATCCGATACAGCAAGGGAACCACAGGTCCGGGCGCCAACGTAAATTCCCAGCCAAATAATTCTCGGGAGAAGTTCTTGGGGGTTTGGGGGCTTCTTTCAAGAAGCCCCCAACGTTCCTTCGTTCCTTCGCTCCTTCGCTCCTTCGCCCCCTGCCAAGAGGTGGTTACAGACGGATGCGTTCGCCGTGTTCGGCGCGGCGGGCGAGCTGGGCGCGTTCGGAGCGGGTCAGGCGGTCAACAGAGGGGTGGGAGGAGACCGCGCAGGGGGTAGAGACGCCGTTTTCGACCGGGCGGGCACCATGGAGGCGGATATCGTCGAGCAGGCGTTGTTCGGCGGCGGCGACAGCTGTTTCCACGGCAGGCG
Source organism: Oscillospiraceae bacterium (assembly GCA_022009675.1). Classification (GTDB taxonomy): domain Bacteria; phylum Bacillota; class Clostridia; order Oscillospirales; family CAG-272; genus CAMEON01. The sequence continues at coordinate 825,829 of CP091718.1, forward strand.
GGATTTCGCGGGCGAGCGCGTCAGAGACGGCGTTCCCGACCGCCGCCGCGGTCAGCCGGTCTCGGTGTAACAGCTCGTATACTTGCCGCAGAGTAGGTTTGATTTCCCCCGCAGACAAGACCACGGAAGACCGGGTCATTCATGTCCTGCTCGGGATCGGCATCGGGATACGATGCGCGCAGATCCGCAAGTTCCGCCGGGGAAAGCGACGGGGAAGCCGCGCTCCCGGCAGGCGCCGGCGGAACAGGGGGCGGATCCCCCGCCGCCGCTGTTTCCTCAGGTGCCGGTGCGTCCGCAGGCGCCGGGGGGGTACAGGAGACTCCGGCAGAGATTCCGGCGGCGTCTCCGCCGCAGGCGTCGACGGCGGTTCCGGCGCGGATATTCCCGCAGCCGGAAGCACCGCTGTGATTCCGTTTTTTTCGTTTCTTTCTCGTCCATGCCCTTCCTCCTTACAAAAAAATCCGTTCGGATCACGGTGAGCGCCACGCAAGCCGGATAGGCTCCGGCTATCAGACGCAATCCAGCCGCCAGCTGCTCCAGCGCAGCCCGATCCACGCCGCCCCGGAAGCACCGGGTGCGGTACCACAAAAAGCCGTTTCCCTCCGCGAGATCCACCCGCGCCCGTCCGCCGGGCGACTGTCCCGCGCACTGCTCCCGCAGGTAGGCAAGACAGCCGTACAGCAGAGCGGATACCCCCGCACAGACGATATCCGCGCCCGGCGCGGCGTACCCCCGCGTGTCCCTCCGCCCACACCTCCGCACCGCGCGGCGCAAGCCGCAATCGGAGACGGATCATTCTGAATCCCCGGCGGTCGGGGCAACTGTCGCCCCTGGCGGCGGGCGCCACTGCCGCCCGCAGGGCGTCAATGCCGTCAAAGTCCATGTCGGACAGCGCCAGCGCCGCCGCCGCGCGCCGGTCGGGATCGAACATCCCAGCCCGGAACAGCGACAGCATCAGCTCGTTGCGCCCGGCGCGATCCAGCGGATTCTCCCGCTCGGCGCGCACGTCGATGTCAAACACGGGGCGACGCCGCAGCGGATTCCCGGCGGCATCGGTGCCGGTCACCCTGTCGCGCAGTCCCCGGTTGGAGTAGCGGATGTACTTCCAGCCGCCGTCCCCCGCAATGCGGAAGCAGCGCGTCCCGGTATAAACCTGTCGGATCAGCTCCACGACCTGCTCCATCACCGCCACGTATGCCCGGTACGAGCCGGAAACGCAGTCCCGACTGCTCTTGTCGCCCGCCTCCTGCAATGCCGTGATGGCGGAAGCCGCCGTCACGCCGCCGGACATTCCCTGATTGACATCGCGCGTGCCGGTCGTTTCCTTCAGCTCCTCGATCTTCATCTGCCGCACCTCGGACAGCATCCCGTCCATGGGCGAAAGCGTAATCTGACGCAGCTTTTCCTCGTCCATGTCGCCCTCGACCTGTATGATGCGGCGGTCGGGATCAAGGAACTCCTTCTCGTTGATGCCCAGCGACCGCTTTGCCCAGTAGCGCACCCGGCTCGCCCAGTTGGCGTACTCCAGGATGTGCCCGTCCAGCTCGTCGATGTAGCCCTGCGGGTTGCGCCCCACCGCGATCAGTCCGTACCCGGCGGGGCTGTCCGCCTCCGGGAACAGCACGTCCGGCACGAAGGGGTACAGCCCGTGGTCGTACCAGCCGCGCTCCGCGCAGGCGGGGTCATTCTCGGAGGCGTACAGCAGGATATCCCCAACGTACTTGGCGTAGTGCAGCACCGTCCGCCCGTCCGGCAGTGCCTTCCGGTAGTACCAATCCACAACGGTGTACTTTTCCGGACAGCCGTCCCGCTCGCGGAGCAGGTAGCTGCCCCCGCTGCCGAGCAGGGATGCCCCATCCGCGGGGGTGCTGTCCGGATCCAGTCTGCCCTGCCGCACCGCTTCCGCCAGCACCGGGTAGCGGCTCTCCAGCGCCGCGCGATCCTCCAGTCCCACCAGGTACAGGTGCGGGGAGTCCTGGATGTCGGTCACGCCGGGCTCCCAGAACAGGTTCAGGATGTCCACCCGCCGGATGTCGATGTCCCCGATGCCGTTCTCCAGCGCCGGGTTCCAGAACACCCCGTAGACAGCCGTGCCGTGCCGGAGCTTGATCCATGCGTTATCGGAGTAGGTCTTTTTCAGGCGGCACCGCGCTGCCACGACCGGCAGGACGGCGCTGAGCAGGGCGGCATCCGCTCTGTCGCCCGGTTCGCGCGGCAGTGCCGTGCAGACCGGCATCCGGTCGCAGAGGTCTGCGTGTTTATTACATATGCTATTGAACAGCCACGCGGACACCGGCTTGCCGCTTCTTCGGGAGTCGCCCTCGGCGGGTGCCGTTTCGTGGCGGCTCTGCCACCACATTGCCTCATCGTACAGGCGTGCGTCCAGTCTGCGCTTGCCCTGTCGGTAGCGTTCCAGCCGTGCGATGGATTCCCGCAGGCGCGGGGAGCCGGATTGTAGTTTGTCGCTCATGAGTTCTCCTTACTGTGATTTGGATTTTTTTGGTAGGCGGTGGGGAGGGTTGCCGGCTGGCTCTGCTGTACCGGCGCCCGAGGGGGGCTTGTCTTTCGCCTCGCCTGCCTACCATGCCATTTGTTTACCGTTTTTTCCCCCATCCCTCCCGACCCCCTTCCCAGCGGGAAGGGGGAGACTTTTTACTTTATTTCGCCGGGGGCTGGCGCCCCCGGCACCCCCTGCAGCTGAACCCGGGCGGCGCTGGCTTTTTCCTTTGGAAAACAGTGCCCCCAAGGGGGACTTGTCCCCGGGGTTGCCGGCTGGCTCTGCTGTACCGGCGCCCAAGGGGGTTGTCTTTCGCCTCGCCTGCCTACCATGCCATTTGTTTACCGTTTTTCCCCCATCCCCCTTCCCCTCCGGGGAAGGGGAGACTTTACTTTATTTCGCCGGGGGCTGGCGCCCCCGGCACCCCCTGCGGCTGAACCCGGGCGGCACGGGCGGAACCTGCGAGGCAGGAACCCAGAGGGGAGTGTGCTTTCCTTGTCGCCCACCGAGCCTGCCGCCGCTGTCCCCGGAGGGGGGCGGCGGGGGGTGGTTGCCGGCTGAACCTGCCTTTAGTTTACTTTTTCTGCCCCCCATCCCCCGACCCCCTTCCCCTCAGGGGAAAGGGGAGACTTATGAGTTATTTCATGCAAGGGGCTTCGCCCCTTGCATCCCCGGCGCTAAATCGCTTACGGCACTTACAGACTCTGCCGTTTCGGTATCCGGGGGCAAGCTTGCCGTGGAACCGGGCACGAGCCTGCGTTCATGAAAATAATCGGGAAAAGTTCTTGGGGGTTTGGGGGCTTCTTTCAAGAAGCCCCCAACGCTTCCCCGTTCTATAGTTTTTTTCCAATGCCGCACGGGTACAAGCCGGATTCAAAACCCACAGCAGAAGCGGCTAAGCCGATTCTGCAAATCCCAAAATCCCAGCCGCCATCCGATACAGCAAAGGGAACCACGGGTCCGGGCGCCAACGTAAATCCCCAGCCAAATAATACGCGGGAAAAGTTCTTGGGGGTTTGGGGGCTTCTTTCAAGAAGCCCCCAACGTGCTCTCCCCCAGCGTATCCTCCCCCGGTGCAAGGCTGGAGGAGGAAGGGAGGGGGTGCGACATGAGGACGTAGCGGGAGGCGTCATAGATATGGTCCTCACCGGAGGTATCGACGTCCTCGACGTTGACGGAGGAATAGACGAGGGAGGGGACGGTACGGATGAAGTGGGGGCAGGTACGGAAGATATAGAGGCGGGGGGCGGCCGTCGCGGTCGAAGGCAAGGCGGTTATGGAACTGCTGTTTACCGGCGAGGCGGGTATTATCGCCGCGATCCCAGAAGACGCGGCGGGATTCCATGATTTCGCCGACAGACTCGCCGCCGTCGCGCTGGAAGATAGCGGGGTCGGCGATGCCGCGGATGCGGTGACCGCGCAGGTTAGGATCTTCCGCCTCGATGCGCAGGATTTCGTCCGCGATGCGGCGCGCGGTCCACATCACGCCGACGTTGGGGCAAGCCTGCCCGTTGCGGTCAACCGCGCAGCCGTACAGCTCCCGGATATGGTAGAGGCAGCCGTCGCGGTCGCAGGCGAACCAGCAGACCGCGAACGGATGCCGGTAGCCCCAGTCAAAGCCGCGCAGGATTTCCCAGTCGGACGGAATCCGGAAGGGCGCAATCACGTGCGTGCCGATCCGGTCGGCGTACCGCGCAGGGTCATTCCGCCACTCCAGAAACACCTGTCCGGAAAAAGGAATCCCAGTCCCCGAACAGAAGCGCGCGCCGCTCCGCGTCAGGCAGAGCCGACAGGCGCGTCAGATAGTCCGGATCGTTGCGCAGGAGGATCTGGTTGTCAAAGACCGTGGAGGGGATAAATACCCGCGAACGGCGGCGCAGCTCCGTGTGACCGTCCGGAAACCGGATGGGGTAGCTTTCCCACAGCGTCCGACCGGGCGGTCCCGCCGTGATGAATCGCTCCTTAACCCAGCCGTGCCCGATGCCGCCGGGGTTCGCCGTCGCCCGCATATAGACGCGCGTGCCGGGCCCGCCCGGACGGTTGCGCGAAAGCAGGTACAGGTAGTCATCCCGGCAGAAGTGCGTCAGCTCATCGAAGGCGATGAAGTCAAAGGAAAGTCCCTGATAGCGCACGCGGTCCTGCGCCGTATGCAGACTGCCGAAGCGGATCCGGGCGCCGGACGGAAAGGTCCAGGTGTGATTGGTCGCATTGAAGCGCGCGCCGGGACTGACCGCCGGATAGTAGCGCAGGGATTTGTCAATCAGCTCGGTCAGCTGCGGGTAGGAGCCGCGCAGAATCAGCGCGCGGTAATGCCCGATGCCGATCTGCCGCAGTGCCTCGATGACCAGCGCCTCGGACTTCCCGCCGCCCGCCGCGCCGCCGTACAGTGCCTCGTCCTCCGGGCGGGACAGGAATTCCCGCTGACGCGCCTGCGGAACCCAGACCACACGACTCATGTCAGTCCCCCGTCCGCCGCCCCGTCGTCCCCGCCGACCGCGTCCCCGTCCAGCAACGCGTCCGGCTCCTTCAGCGCCGGAAAGTCTACCGTCCCGCCGATGGCTGCATCCGCCGCCGCATCGGGCGCGGGATGCTCCTGCCAGCGTGCCGGCGCACGGTTGACCAGCCAGTAGGCGCACGCCCGCACATCGGCAGGCACCACGACCTCATCCATTCCGGTCTGCAATTCCTCCCGCTCGCAGGTCTTTTTGCCGGTCTCCGGATCGTACTCCACCCGCTTGACCTTGTAGGTCTTGCGGACGGTCACCTTGTAGCCCCGCGCACGCCGGTATATCGCGTCCTCGACGCGCCGACTGCGGGCGGCATCCTGCGCGCCTGCCTCCGGGCTGTCGGTCTCCGGGCACTCCGCGTCGGGCGGGATGCGGTCAGTTTCCGGGATTCCGTTCTGCTCCGTCACCGGCTCCCTCCTTCCCGGCGCGGGCGTCGGCGCCCGCCGCCCCGTCCCGATCCGCCGCGAAGGAGATCACATAGTCGCCGCCCTCCCGCCGGACGCGGCAGGCAAGATGTCCCAGCGCCTGCCTCAGCTCGGCGGCAGGCACGCGCACCTCGTCCTGCCCCAGCCGCCGCAGAAGATATCCCAGCCACGCATGGTAAAGCTGCAAGGTCTCGCTCACCGCACGATCCGCATCGGTGCGGCATCCGGCGCTCTGTCCGATCGGGCGCGTGCCGCCGGTCTTTCTGTCCTGCATCACGACTCGCCTCCCCCCGACACGGCATCCAGCCTGTCGTACTTCCGGCGGTAAAAGCCGTCCATTGCCTGTTTGAGCACACACTGCCTGTATCCTGACGGATGGGCGCAGTAGGTATACACGATTTCCCGCCGCGCCAGCTTGTCCGGGAAGTGGAAGCGTGCGCACTCGCAGTAGATCACGCCTCTGCCGCGGTCACGGATGAAGTACGGGCAGACGCCCTCCGGCGCCTCCTCCTGTTCCCTGCGGAGCCGCCGCCGGGGGTACTCCTGCGCCGTTTCCGATGCCCGGTTCCGTCCGGCGGTGTCTGCCGCCGCTTCGCTTTCCGCATCCCTGTCTGTATGTATCGCCGCATCTGCCATTGTACTGTCTCCTTTTCTGCTCGGAATTAAGTTTGCTTAACGCGCTGTTAGTATAGCACAGTGGCAGGCGTTTGTCAAGCCATGTTTTTAAGTTTTCTAAATTTTTGTGGGGCTTGCTTTCTTTGCCACCTGCTGACCTGCCGCTGCGGTGTCCGGCGGGGGGGTTGTTTTGTTTGCCATCCGCCTACCCTGCCTTTAGTTTACTTTCTTGCCCCCATCCCCCCAGCCCCTTCCCGGCGGGAAGGGGAGACTTTAGGTTATTTTTATGCAAGGGGCTTCGCCCCTTGCATCCCCGCGACTGAACCCGTGCGCACTGGGGAATGGGGGCGAATCACGCTCCCGGCGGGGGCGTGCCCCTGCGCGGCACTTGTTCGCCCTGCCGCCGTGTTGCCTTGTAGGGGGGCGCGGCGGTTTTGGTCGCCCGCCTGCCCCCTGCCTTTAGTTTCCTATTTCGCCCCCATCCCCCAGCCCCCTCTCCCGGGGGAAGGGGAGACTTTAGGTTATTTTTATGCAAGGGGCTTCGCCCCTTGCATCCCCGCGACTGAACCCGTGCGGCACTTACACGACTAAAGGCTTCTGTTTGTCCACGGGGGCAGTGCCGGCAGCCAAGGAGAGGGGGGACCGGGGAGAGGAACTTCGGCGTTTGAGATGGTCCTCTCCCCCGGGGCAGGGATAACAAGTGCCGCACAGGGGCAAGCCCCCCATTGCGTTTTTCCACAGCGGCAGGGCGAACCAGTACCGCAGGGGGAAAACCACCTCGCCGGGCACCACAGCGGCAGGGATAGCCAGTGCCGCGCGGGTTCTGCTCCCGGGGTACCCGCTTGGCAGTGGCTGTAGGTGCCGCGAACGGTCTAATGCAGGGGTGCCGGGGGCGAAGCCCCCGGCGAAAATAAACTTTTGGGGCTCCCCTTCCCCGCCGGGGAAGGGGGCGAGAGATAGGGGGCAGAAAAAGCAAACTAAAGGCAGGGTTAGCAGGCGACCGCCCCCTTGCGCCCCCCGCAGGGCGCCACAGCGGCTGGGATAGCCAGTGCCGCGCGGGGCAAGCCCCCATTGCGTTTTCCACAGCGGCAAGGCGAACCAGTGCCGCAGGGGGAAAGCCACCCCGCCGGGCGCCACAGCGGCAAGGATAGCCAGTGCCGCCGGGGCACATCCCCCGCCATTCCATACATTACCGCTTGCTTTTTTCAGCCAGCCGATGTATAATGACAGTACAAAGCAACCAGCAAAAAGCATACATACGAAAGGAAAAATCGCCCATGCGCAACAGGAAATCCCCGCCGCCCCGCGCAAACCGCATCGGTCCCAACCGCCCGTCCGGGAGACTGCTGCTGACAGGACTGCCCATCCCTGACGGCAGGCGCCGCCGCATATGCCGCCGTCGCGGCGGATTATATGCTGAACGTCCCTGTCCCTGCCCACCCCTGCCGCTGGGCGCCATGGGCGATTCCCTGATCGGGTCGGCTGTCATCCTGCTGCTCGGCGCTCTGCTGCTGCAAAAATGGCAATAGTCCGCGGACTGACCGCACAGGGCAAAAAAAGAGGGGCTGCCGCATAAGCGGCAGCCCCTCGAGGGGTCTGTCAGATTATTCCTCGCTGTCCGGATTGGAGTCTTTCAGCGTCGTTTCGTTCCTGATCTTCTCAAAAGCGGCGTCTGCCTGCTCAGCGGTGTAATTACCGCCCAGGCAAATCACATAGATCAGCATCTGTGTAGCGCCATTAACGGTGCCGTTACGGTTCAGAGCCATAACATGAACGGTGTCGCCTCCTTATGTCGTAACCGTCCAGCCGATCACCTTGCCCCTCGGCATCCAGGAACAGGATACGCGCCTGCGTATACCGGTCATACCGCGGCAGCGTCAGGACGTAGTCGGCATCGGGATCAAAGTCCACGATCGCATAGGCGCCCTTATTGCTGGCAGTGAAGGTAGCGGGCTGACCGTACCGGTGCGTCACCTTGAAGCCCTTGACCCACTGCAGAGCAGCCGTCGGCTCGGTGCCGGGTTCCGTCTCCGGCTCGGTCGCAGGCTCAGTCACAGGCTCAGTCACAGGCTCGGTCGCAGGCTCGGTTGCGGGCTCGGTTGCGGGCTCGGTTTCCGTCTCGGTCGCACCGCCGTTGACGTTCTTCAGCGTCGTTTCGTTCTTGATCTTCTCAAAAGCGGCGTCTGCCTGCTCAGCGGTGTAATTACCGCCCAGGCAAATCACATAGATCAGCATCTGTGTAGCGCCATTAACGGTGCCGTTACGGTTCAGAGCCATAACATGAACGGTGTCGCCTCCGTATGTCGTAACCGTCCAGCCGATCACCTTGCCCTCGGCATTCAGGAACAGGATACGCGCCTGCGTATACCGGTCATACCGCGGCAGCGTCAGGACGTAGTCGGCATCGGGATCAAAGTCCACGATCGCATAGGCGCCCTTATTGCTGGCAGTGAAGGTAGCGGGCTGACCGTACCGGTGCGTCACCTTGAAGCCCTTGACCCACTGCAGAGCAGCCGTCGGCTCGGTGCCGGGTTCCGTCTCCGGCTCGGTTGCGGGCTCAGTCACAGGCTCGGTTACGCCGGGCTCGGTCGCGGGCTCGGTTGCGGGCTCGGTTGCGGGCTCGGTTGCGGGCTCGGTTGCGGGCTCGGTCGCGGGCTCGGTCGCGGGCTCGGTTGCGGGCTCGGTCGGTGTCTCAAGCACCAGGCGGAAGTTATCATCGAAGAAGTAAGTGCCTGCCTTGGGAACCAGTCCGTTGGTCATCTTGGCAGGAACATACCGGTTGCCCTTGAAGGCGACACCGGGTCCGGCAATGAAGTAAATACTGCCGTCTGTATCCCGGACCAAACCGCAAGGATACGGCTCGCCGTCCTTCAGGAAGCGGATGTATCCGTCCGTGAAGTGGTACAGTCCATCCGTCAGCTGGCGGATATGGACGCCGTTCTCGTCAAACTCATGGTACTCATAGACCTGCGCGTTGCTGATCTGCGTGCGCGAGAATCCCTTGTAGACAACATGGTGCGGGAATCTCGAGAAGCAGTACAGCTTACCGCCGATGGTATCCCATCCGGCTCCGTGCTCCTTGCCGCCAACCCAGATCAGGCTGGTGCCGTTGTCGTGCTCGACCCACGTGCCCTCAAACAGCTGGAAGTTCACAAACCGGTATCCGATCCCCTTGATGGTCTGCGCGCCGTCCACGGCGGCACCGGTGGTCGGATCGAAGTAGTAGTGGGTTGTCGCGGAGGTGGAGTACCAGCCCTTGACGGCGTTGCCGTACAGCGTGCAGTGCAGCTCCTCGCCGACCCAGTACAGACCGGCATACTCCTCGGGTGCAACCCGGACTCCGCACTTGGTGCAGATCAGCTTGCCGGACTCCGTATCCAGCTCGTAGCGATGCCCGTCGGTGCAGGCAGGGTTGGTGCGGGTGTAGGAATCCAACTGAACCGCAGTGCCGTCGGCGCTCACACTGTAAGTGGTAACGGTCAGGCTGTGCTTGTCCGCCTTGACAGCCAGGAACAGCGCATCATACTCCTGCGAAACAAACGCGAAGTTGAACGCCGGGTTGTTCACGGCAGCGTAGTTCAGGTTCCGGCTCTTCTCGCCCAGGTCGCCGCAGATGTAGTACACGGCGCCGTTCTCGTCCACCTGACCGCCCGTCATCGGCTGCGTGCGGGCGTAGGCATGGTCGTGACCGGAGAAGACAACATCAATCCCGGCGGCATCGACCGCGGCGGGCACAATGGCATTGAAGCGGGCACTTCCGCCGCCCTCATTGGTGAAGTAGGGAGGCTGATGGACAGACAGGATCTTCCACGCGGCGTTGCTCGCCCGGGCGTCCTCGATCAGCCATGCCAGCGCTGCTTCCCAGTCGGCGGTGAAGTTGATGACCGCAATGTACACATCGCCGTACTCGGTCGAATAGTAGTCGCGTCCCTTCATGTTCAGCAGGACGTCGGAGGCGGAGCCGGTCGCGTCTCCGTAGTACTCGTGGTTTCCGTTGGTGTGGACCATGTTGATGCCGTTGAACTTATCGCCAAATACATGCTGGATCTCTTCCCACATCGCGTAGTTACCGCCGTGGTCCACATAGTCACCGGTCTGGATGCCGAACTCGGTGCCGTCAGGCAGGTTGGCGGCAATGGCAGCCAGCAGTGCGATGGACGCCTCGTCGGCGGCATAGTTCCCGTTCATCTGGGTATCGCCCACCACGAAGAAGTTGGTCTCAAAGCGACTTTCCGCGGGTCCGGAAGGTTCCGGTCGCAGACCAGTGCTCATCGGAGCCGTCACCCACGCGGTAGACGTAAGCCTTGCCGGCTTCCAGCCCGGTCAGCGTGACGGTGTTCAGGAGTGCGGCGTTCTTGGAGGTCAGGAAGGCGTGCAGCTGGCTCTCGCCGACTGCCTCGCTCCATGCGGTTCCGCCCGCCGTGAACTGCTCCGCGAGCATATACTGCACGACGGCGCGGTCAGAGGCGACGGCTGCGTTTGCCATCCACGTGAACACCTTTTTCGTGTGCCGGATCGGCGGCAACGGGGGACATGAGCGCCGTAGGCGTGCCGTCGGCAGGACCGGCGATCGCATTGACCACCACAGAGGTGGTAAAGGAGACCAGCTCACCCTTGCGGGCAGCGATCAGGAAGGAGGTGTTGCCTTCCATGGAAGCGGTGGCGGTGATGACCAGCTCGCCGTTCTCGTCGGTAACGCCGACAACGGCACCGTTGACCAGCACTTCCGCCCCGGCAACCCGGTTGCCCTCGGCGTCGGTCACGACGGCAAGGGAGTTGAAGCCGGCAAGCACCACGCCGACCTTGACGGTGTAGTAAGCGCTCAGGCTCAGCTTCACCTTGGCATAGGCGGCGGAGGAGGTCTCGCCCGCGTTGTTGACGCTGTTGACCTCTGTCACCTGGTAGGTGAAGAAATCAATCTCGGGATCCAGCGTTGTGGGAACCGCGAAGGACAGGGTAGCGGCATTGGCATCGGCAGGCGCCGCGCCCTCGCCGACCCAGTTCGCGCGGAGCTGGATCTTGGCTCTCTTGAAGCCGGTGGTCGTGTAGATCATCTCGCCCTCCCAGCCGTCGGCAAAGGCAACGGTGGGCTGACCGAAGTCGGAGTTGACCTGCAGGAGTGTCATATCGAAGGATTTGACCGCGCCGCTCGTCCGGGCAGTCAGCGTGTAGGGCAGACCCATGGTGACGGTCGTATCACCCAGAAGCAGGGTGGTGCCCGTCACGGCACCGGCATCCTCCACGAGGAAGTAGCACAGCATACTGCCGGTGTTGCCGAAGCCGTCCCCGACCGTCACCTGCACACTGTGGATGCCGTTGGCAAGCTCCAGACGGGTGGTCACGGATGCCGTGTCACCGTCGCCCTTGACTTCCTTGCCGTCGATGAGGATGGTGGTCAGCTCCGGGCTGATGCCGGAGGCGTTCTTGCCGTCCACATCGTGGAACAGCGCGGACAGGTTGATGGCGGCGTTGTCGATGGTCACGACGGTCTCGGTCGAGAGAGCCGTGCCGTTGATGGAGATGCTGTCCACGACCGGGTTATCCAGGTCGTCAAGGTCGGTGCCGTACACGAACCGGTAGTTGTCGAAGTACAGCGTACCGGCATAGCGACCGGAGCCGTTGGGCTTACCGGGCTGGTAGCTCAGCCAAAACAGACCGCAGCCGGGGATAATCGCAATCGGATGCTCCGCGGATGCGTAGGTTGCAATGGAGGACACGTCGGCGTAGCAGTACATCCAGCCCTCCCAGTCGATGTAGGCGCAGGAGCCGTCGCCGTGCTGGAGCTGGAAGTTCTTGGTCGTGTAGTCGGAGCCGTTCCAGACCTCGACGTCGGCATACAGGAAGTATCCGTGCGCGCGGCTGTCGGCATACACCCACACACCCAGCTGGGTAGGCGTGCCGTCGATGTAGACGGGATCCTTGCCGCAGTAGCGGATGTAGAAGTTGGAGTTGGATGTCCCGTCATAGGACGCGTAGTCGTAGTTGAACTCCAGCGCGTACTCGCCGAAGCGGACCTGACCGCCCTCGGCGGCAGTCGTTGTCGTCACGCTGCCGGCGTTCTTGGTCGTGATGGAGTTATTGGGTACCAGAGGTAGAAGGTATACCCGTTGGCGCAGAAAATATCCGATGCGGGAACGCGGCTGTCCCAGTTTCCGGTGAAGGTGAACGGCGCGTTCAGCTCGGTCTGCTCCGGGTTGTCGGTATACCGTCCGTTCGTCCATGCGTTGACGGTCGGCACGTTGCCCGTATACTCGCCGTAGCCCGGCTTACCCCAGTGGTAGTGCGCGCCGGTCAGTCTGCCGTTCTCGTTCGGTTCAAAGTCCATAACGGTCACGGGCATCTTACCGACCTCCACGCTGATGGTGGCGGTCAGGACTTCCCCGGACGCCTTGGTGTAGCTGGCGGTCACGGTTCCCCGCAGCGTGGAGGAGCCGGTTCCGGCGACGAAGTTTCTGCCGTCCATATGTCCCAGCGCGTCATCCGCGACGCCCTCGACCGTGGAGCGGATCGTCCACTCGAATTCGCCGCCGCGGTACTCCAGCGAGCGCCCGTTCGCGCGGACGTTGAAGCCCAGCGTGCCGGATTCGCCGAAGTCCAGGTTGGCGGACTGAGCCTCAAAAGTAAATCTCTGTCGGCTCCTGGATATCCACGGTCGTGGAGCCGACCACAACCGAGCCGTTCAGCAGGTTGACACGAACCGTGCCGGTACTGCCGTTGGAAACGAACCTGCCGTCCGCGGTGATGTCACCCAGCGCAAGGCTGGCGGCATCCAGTGCGAACACCATGCCCTCGGGGATATCGGACGTTGCCGGGTTACCCGCCGCATCGACCGGCTGGAAAGCAAAGTCCACCGTAGAGCCGGGCGTGTAGGCATCGTTATTGGGCGTCATGACCACATGGTCAAAGCTGCCGTCGGAGGCGGCAGTCGAGACCAGCAGGATACCGGAGGAGATGGAACGCTCCGCGCCGTCGGAGGGGCTGTTGCGGATAACCTGCGTGCTGTCGCCCTCGCGCTCGGTCATGAAGGTAGCGGATCCGCCGCCGTCCAGATACAGCGCCTCAACGACGCCCCTGCGCAATCAGGAAATCAGCCTGCTCGGACTGCGTCATACCCACCGAGAAGGGATACTGACGTCCGTCCGCCAGGAAGAACACGATGGTGCCGTCCGCCTTGCGTCCGACCGAGTTGACCGGATAGGGGGTGCCCACCTTGTCGGTTGCCACGTTCTTGCCGTCCCGGACGAGGAAGAAGGGACCGGCAATCGCCTCTGCCACATCATCCAGCGGTGTGCCCGCATCGCGGAAAACGCAGCTGCCGTCCTTCAGAACGGCGAAGTACGGCTCTCTCGTTGCCTTCTGCTTGTTCCAGGAAATGCCGTTCATGACCAGCGGTCCGGAGGGCTGACCGGTCTGCATATTGAAATAGTCACCGTTGGTGGCGAAAATAACATTCTCGCCGGTGGCTTTCTCATAGTCGGCAGCCTGCTTGCTGGTGTTGATCAGCGTCCAATTATCGACCGACCACTTTGTGGGATCGGTTCCCTTATAGTAGTCGCCGTAGGTTGCTTTCAGCTTGAGATCGGGGTTGGCGGCGAAGTCAATGGTCAGCATATAGCCCATTGTCTGCTCATTGCCTGTCGCACTGTTCAGTGTGACGTTCGTCTCGGTCACGCCCTTGGTGATTGCGTAATCCGTAGACGAGATGACATACTTGGACTTACCGGTATGTGTATCCACATATCCGTTCAGACCGGACGCGGCAAATGCCGATGCCGGAACAAGTCCGAGCACGAAGGAGAACGCAATGAGAAGGCTGACGAGCTTTGCAAAGCGTGTTTTCATGTCTTTTTCGTTTCCTTTCCGAAAATTTTGGGGTTCGTTTCCGGGTTGAACCGGAGGTGCCGCTCCTGCGGCGGGTTGGTATGCGGTGCGTCTTCTGTCGCGCGTACCGGTCGAAGCCGGGACACCGTCTGTTGTCAGCCGGATGTACGCTCCTTTCCACAGTTCGCGCGCAGTCTGCACTCCGGGCAGGTGCAGTGGCGCATGGTCACTATTATTCTACAAGAAGGGCACGTGTTTGTCAAGGGGGTTTCACCAACTTTTTCACAAAAGAATGGGGGTGGGGGGTAGGGGGTAGGGGGTAGGGGGTTCTGCCCGCCCCTGCCTTCCCCTTCTTTTCTGCCCCCATCCCCCTTGCCCCCTTCCCGGCGGGAAGGGGAGATTTTAGTTTATTTCGCCGGGGGCTTCGCCCCCGCACCCCCTGTTAACCGCTTGCGGCACTTACAGAACCTGCCAAGCAGGTACCCGGCGGGGGCTTTGCCTCTTGCGAGGCGGAGTTGAGGTGGCGTTCCGATACCCGGCGGGGCGTGGCGGTTAGACTGCGACACTGGTGAACAGTGCCGGCAGCCAAGGAGAGGGGGGACCGGGGGAGAGGAACTTCGGCGTTTGAGATGGTCCTCTCCCCGGGGCAGGGCGAGCCAGTGCCCCCGGCGGAGTGGGGCGGGGCGAAAGCCCGGAAACGAACACAAGTGCCGTTTCCGGGAAGCAATAGAATAATCAAGGAAAGTTCTGGGGGTCCGGGGGACTCTTTCAAGAGTCCCCCGGCGTCTCTCTGCCGGCAGAGGGGGATCAATCCTGCTTGCGGCGTTTGAGGGTGAGGACAGCGCCGCAGCAGAGTCCGGTCAGGGCGACGAGGGCGGAGGGAAGGACGACAGAGGAGCAGCCGTCGGAGGTCGATTCGCTCTCGGAAGAGGGTACGGACTCAGGCAGGGTGGAGGGAGCCTCGGTGGCGGTTTCGGTCGGGGCTTCCGTAGCCGTATCGGTGGGTGCGTCGGTCACGGGATCGGTTTCGGTCTCCAGCTCGGGGTATTTCACGACGGACACGCCGGGGATATAGTTCTGGTAGACGAAGTTCATGCGTCCGAGAGGAGCGCAGTCGCCGTCCTCATAGAACTGCTCCATGGTGGTGATGGCGGAGCTGCTGTCCACCCACTTGAACTGCAGGCAGAGCTCGCGGTAGTGATTCTCCGCGATTCCGAGGGCGCTCTGCGGAACCGTAATCATCATCTTGTTCCCCTCAACCTTATAGGTGACCTCGGCGCAGTTGGCAAAGTCGAAGTCCTTGCCGGAGCCGACGTACTTGGCAACCGTGGTGGTCTTGGTGTCGCGCGGGGAGTAGTTGACGATGTAATCGTAGCCGTACCAGCCGGTCGTGTCGCCGTCCACGTTGAGGAACAGCTGCATCCAGGTGGTGTTGGCGTCCGCATCCGAGATCGCCTCGGCGGTCTCAACGTAGAAGTAGAGGTTCTTGGTGTCAGCCGTCACCTTGGCGGCAACGATGTCGTTCCGTCCGGTGTCGTTGGTGTAGGTCGTATGCCCGAAGCCCTTGCCGTTGCGCGCCTGCGTGTCGCCCTGCAGGTCGCGGTAGGTGATCTGCACGGAATCCCACTGGGAGAAATCGCCCGCCACGTCAATCTTCTTGCGGCTGTCCTGCACCACGACCGGCGCGGTGCCCTTGTAGCGCTGGATGTTGTACGCCAGCTGCATATAGTAGTTATCAAAGTAACCGCCGCGCATCATCTCGGTGTCGCGGGAGTACTCTACATTATAAGTATCCACGAACGCCACGCCGTCCGGGTTCCCGATAATGGAGCCGGGCTGACGCTGTGCCACCCACTCGTTCCAGCCGGTGACGAGCACGTAGGTCACGTCCTTCTTGATGGCACGATCCCACTGCGCCTGGAAGTTCAGCCCCTGATAGGACAGAGTCGGATCGTTCTGAGCCGCCTCCCATGCCTCCTTCAGCGTCTTGTCGTTCTGCTTGGTCGCATTGAAGGAGCGTCCGCGGTTGCCGGTAAAGCCGTACAGGGCAGAGGTGCTGAAGATCGTGTTGCCGGCGTGCTGGGCAACCGACACGCTGATGGCGTCGCGCCCGTCCTTCTTCTTGTCGGCATCCAGTCCGGGGAACACGCGTGCCGGCCAGTTGAAGTCCATCCACGGCCAGCCGTTCTGGTTGGTGGTAATATCGTTGGGCCACTGCTCGCGCTTGATGGTAAAGAAGTCGTTGATGTTTGCCTCGTAGGGCGCGATGATGACCGGCTTGCCGTCGACGCGGAACCAGGTATCCTCGTACAGCCCCTTGGAG
This sequence comes from Oscillospiraceae bacterium, assembly GCA_022009675.1. GTDB lineage: Bacteria > Bacillota > Clostridia > Oscillospirales > CAG-272 > CAMEON01. The sequence continues at coordinate 842,017 of CP091718.1, forward strand.
TAGATGTCGTTATACAGACCGCGCACGACATTCTCCGCGCCGGAATGCGTATAGAAAACGACCTGCGGCGCGTCGAAGCCCTGCTCGTTCAGCTCGTGGCACGCCTTCATGACCGACAGCGCGTTGTTCAGGTAGTAGTAGCCGTTGGTCACGTCAAAGTACAGGAAGTCCACGTTTGCCTGCGTCAGCAGCTCGGCGTGCTTGCGATGCACCCACTCGTCATTGGCGTAGTAGTAGCCGTAGAGCGGCTCGGCAAACCAGTGCATTGCGCCCACGGGTCCGTACTTGCCGGACTGGGAAATGCTGCCTGCCACCTCGGCGCCCTGCTCTTCCAGGATTTTCTGCATATCGAAAATGCCGCTGTCGCCGTGCTCGCCGTGCCAGAGGAAGTAGAACAAGCCGACATAGCGCTCGCCTTCCTTGGAGTTGATGCTCACGATGTTCTCATCGGCGGTCGTATAGAGTTTGCGTCCCAGGTCGTCGGTTCCGACCAGTCCGCCGCTCGTATAGTTGTGGTTATTGGGGACTGTGTAGCTGACCTTCTCCCCGTTGAGCAGGTAGGTGATGGTCACGGTGGAGCCGTCCTCGGACACGGTGTAGGTCAGGGAACCCGGATCGTTGTCGAGATCGGCGGCGGGCTGATTCTCGGCGCCCGTACCGACGATGGCGAAGCATCCCAGTGCCGTACACAGGATCATGCACAGGGCAAGACACCGGAGCAGGAAGGATTTTCTCATGTTTCTCTTTCTCCTTACAAATGAATGGTGGGGGGAATCCGTCCGTCGGCGGGGGTGGTTTTGCCGCTTCTCCCGCCGGCACTGCTCCATTATACTATAAATCGGCGGAAATTGCAAGCGGTTCGGCAAAAAAATTTGTGCAAAAAGTGGAGATGTTGGGGGTGTGCCCTGCGCGGCACCGGTTCGCCCTGCCGCTGTGGTGCCTACAGGGGAGCTTGCCTTCTTTGCCGCCTGCCAACCGTGCCTTTCGCTTGCTTTCCTGCCCCCTATCCCCCTCCCGACCCCCTTCCCCGACGGGGAAGGGGGTGCCCCAAAGTTTATTTCGCCGGGGGCTTCGCCCCCGGCACCCCTGCATTTAACCGCTTGCGGCACTCACAGAGCCTGCCAAGCAGGTACCCGAAGTGGGGCTTTGCCTCTTGCGAGGCGGGGTTGCGGCGGCGTTCCGATACCCTGCGAAGGTGTGCCTTCGGCGTCGCCAGTTCGGCGCAAAAACCGATAGAACAGCCATTCTATTGGCAGTGCCGGCAGCCAAGGAGAGGGGGGACCGGGGAGAGGAACTTCGGCGTTTGAGATGGTCCTCTCCCCCGGGGCAGGGCGAGCCAGTGCCGCCGGGGGCAAGCCCCCTGCGGGCACCACAGCGGCAGGGATAGCCAGTGCCGCAGGGGGAAAGCCCCCCCATTGCGTTTCCACAGCGGCAGGGACAGCAAGTGCCGCCGGGGGAAAGCCCCCCCCGCCGGGCACCACAGCGGCGGGGATAGCCGGCTCCGGCAGGAACTTTGCGAAATCCGCCCTGCAATCATAACGGATTCAGAAATCCCCCTTGCAATCATCACGGAAATGTGGTAAAAATGACCGCATACGAGGCAGGCGGCAAAGGCAAAAAGAGAAAAAGAGGAAGATAAAAAGCGCCGCCCGCCGGGAACGGAAACGGAAGGGGAATCACAGACATGAATCAGACAACTGCCAAGACACCCCGCACGGGCGCACCGCTGCTGACGGCAGGCGAAATGCTGCACGCGGTACAGAACGGGGAACTGGATACTATGCTGGAAATGCTGGGGGGGCGAACGCGACATGGCAGGACGGCGCGCGCGCTGTGCAGACCTGCTGAAGAGCTTCGCGGAAACCTTCGGCACGGATCGCAGGGCGGCTCTGCTGACCGTCGCCGGACGGAGCGAGCTGTCCGGAAACCACACCGACCATAACCACGGATGCGTCATAGCCTGCTCGGTAAGCCTGGATATGCTCTGCGTCGCCGCACCGCGCACGGACGGCATCGCCTGCGTGCATAGCCTGGGCTTCGGCACGGATACCGTGACGCTGTCGCCGCTCCCCGAGCCGGACAGGGAGAATTACGGCACCTCCGCCGCCCTGATCGCAGGCGTGGCGGCGGGCTTTTCCCGCGCGGGATACGGGATCGGCGGGTTCGATGCCTGCATGGTGTCGGATGTCCTGCCCGGCTCCGGACTGTCCTCCTCCGCCGCGTTCGAGGACATGATCGGCACTATCCTCTCCCACCTGTACAACGGCGGAACCGTGGATAACGTCACGGTTGCCCGGATCGCGCAGTACGCCGAGAACGTGTACTTCGGCAAGCCCTGCGGACTGATGGATCAGGTCGCGTGCGCCGTAGGGGGCATCGTCGCCATTGATTTCGCGGACCCCGACGCACCGTGCATCACGCCGGTCCCGCTGGATATGACCGCCGCCGGCTACCACCTGTGCATCGTCAACACGGGCGGCAATCATGCCGACCTGACAGACGATTATGCATCGGTGCCCGCCGAGATGAAGGCGGTCGCCGCCGCCTTCGGCAAGCCGGTACTGCGCGAGACAAACGAGGCGGATGTCATCAACGCCATCCCCACCCTGCGGGAGCGGCTGGGCGACCGCGCCGTCCTGCGCGCCCTGCATTTCTTTGAGGAGAACGCCCGCGTTGCGCGCCAGCGCAAGGCTCTGCTGGATGCCTGCGCCGCGGCGGAGACGGACGACGCACCGGCACGGGACGCCGCCCTTGCCCGGTTCTTTGCCGATGTGCAGGCTTCCGGGCGCTCCTCCTTCTGCTACCTGCAAAACGTCTACACCACGCGCAATATTGAGGAGCAGGGACTGTCGCTGGCGCTCTGCCTGTGCGACACGCTGTTCGGCGACCGCCTCGCCGCCTTCCGCGTGCACGGCGGCGGGTTCGCCGGCACCGTGCAGGCATGGGTGCCCGCGGCGGAGGTGCCCGCGTTCCGCACCGCCATGGACGCCGTCTTCGGCAGCGGCACCACGATGGATCTGCAGGTGCGTCCGCTCGGTGCGGCGCGGCTGCTGTAAGGGGGTTTCCCATGAGATTCGGAAAACCGGATGACGGTCGCCGCCGGGAGCGCACCCCGTCCCCAAAAAAAGCCGCCGCGCCCGGGGGCTGTCCGCGAGCGGGTGCTGATCCTTGTGCTGACGCTGGTGCTGATGCTCCTGTATTTCAGCGTACAGCGGCTGGCGGATGACGGCACCCTGCCGCGCGCGCTCGGCATCGCCGTGATGGTTCTGTACATGGTGTCCTTCGGCGGACTGCTGATCGCCTACCTGATATACAACCGCGCGTTCATCCACAAGGACGTGACGGTCGATATGCTCCCGGAGGATTGGCCGGAAGAAAAGAAGCAGGCATTCGTGGACGGCAACCGCCGCCGCGCCGAACGCTCCCGCTGGCTGCTGCTTCTGCTGATCCCGTTCGTGTTCGTTTTCCTGGCAGAGGCGATGTACCTGTTCCTCTGGCTCGACAATATTGAAAACTGGTTTAAGTAAGGATACCGCGCTATGTTGCAGACACTGAATCCCGTCCCCTACCGCTTCTGTACGCTCTATTCCGGCTCGGAGGGCAACGCCGCCTATCTGGAAACGCCGTCCGCGCGCATTCTCATCGACGCGGGGCGCTGTGCCCGCACGCTGACGGCATCGCTCCGGCAGCTGGGGGTGTCGCCCGAGGAGCTGGACGCCGTTTTTATCACGCACGAGCACCGCGACCATATCGCCGCGCTGGAGGTGCTGACACGGAAGCACCCGCTCCCGGTGCATATGCTGCTGGACTGCGCCATGCGCTACCGCGACAGTCAGGCGGAGGCGCTGTGCCGCTGTCTGGTGCTGTACCGGCAGCCGGACTTCACCGCGACGGTCGGCGACGTGACGGTGCGGGCGTTCCCGACTCTGCACGACAGCCGCGCCTCGGTTGGCTACCGCTTTGAGTTCGGCGGCATTTCGGTCGGCTACATGACCGACACGGGCTGTGTGACCGACCGGATGGAGCAGATGCTGTCCGGCTGTGAGGCTGTCGTGCTGGAATCCAACCATGACGAGCAGCTGCTCCTGAGCGGACCGTACCCCTACGAACTGAAGCTGCGCATCCGCTCAAACCGGGGGCATCTGTCCAACCGGGACGCCGCCGCGCTGGCGGCACGGCTGGCGGAGCGCGGCACGCGGCATTTCCTGCTGGCGCATCTGAGCGAGACCAACAACTACCCCTGCCATTGCTTACGACGAGACGGCGTCGGCGCTTGCCGGGAGCGGTGCGACCGTGGCGGTGGCGGAGCCGCGCGACATCACCATGCTGGTCGGGGCTGTCGGGGAGCCGGTCGCCCGCGCCGGCGCCCGGATGCCTGCCGCGGCGGGCGGTGCGGAACGGAGCGCCGCCTCGGCGATGGGGGTGCCCTGCTGTGATGCCGCCTGTCGTGCGGTTCGTGACGGTGGGCAGTCTCAAGGAGCCGTACCTGCGGGAGGCGGTTGCGGAGTACCGCAAGCGTCTGTCGGGGCTTTGCCGCGTTGAGGAGCTTGAGCTGAAGGAAGCCCGCCTGCCCGACCGCCCCTCCGAGGCGGAGATCCGGGCGGCGCTTTCGCGGGAGGGGGCAGAGATCCGGGCGGCGATCCCGCCCCGGTCGTACCCTGTTGCGCTGTGCGTTGAGGGGGAGCGGCTGTCCTCTCCGGCGCTGACAGCCCGTCTGCAGGATGCCTGCCGGAGTGCGGGCAGTCTGTGCTTTATCATCGGCTCCTCCTTCGGGCTGGATCCTTCCGTCAAGTCCGCCGCCCGTCTGCGGCTTTCCGTGTCCGATCTGACCTTTCCTCATCAGCTCATGCGTGTGATTCTGTATGAAGCCGTGTATCGGTGCTTTCAGATTGATCTCGGCACGCGGTACCACAAGTGATTTATAAGGCGGGCGGGAGACTTGCCCGCTTTGCCGCCCACCTACCCCTGCCTTTGGTTTGTTGTTTTGCCCCCTATCCTCTCAACCCCCTTCCCCGGCGGGGGAAGGGGGAGATTTTTGTTTTCTTATGCAAGGGGCTTCGCCCCTTGCATCCCCGGCATTAAACCGCCTGCGGCATTTACAGTCCCTGCCGCTGTGGTACCCGAAGGGGGCTGAACCCCAGCGACACTGGCTCGACCTGCCAATCCGGCATTTGACAGGGGCTTGCCTTCGGCATCGCCAGTTCGCCGCAAAACCGACAGAGACACTTTCCTATGAGCGGTGCCGGCAGCCAAGGAGAGGGGGACCGGGGGAGATGGAACTATCCGTCGCAAGCGACGGCGGCGTTTGAGATGGTCCTCTCCCCCGGGGCAGGGCGAGCAAGTACCGCTCGGGGGCAAGCCCCCTGCCCCCCGCAGGGCACCACAGCGGCAGGGCAGGCAGGCGACCACCCCCCTGCCCCCCGCCGGGAACGTAGACGGCAGGGATAGCCAGTGCCGCAGGCGGTTCAGCGGGGGGGCGCCGGGCACCCCCGGCATACCCCCATCCCCCTTTTTCGCCCCGCCGCTTGACAAAACGCAGGCATACGTGTATAATGTAGCCTGATAGGGTGCGCCGCCCGCGCGGCGGCACCTACACACAAAAAACGGATACGGAAAACCGCCCGCGGGCGGTACGGAAGGGGAAACAATCAGTATGGAAGCATCAAAAAAGCGCGATCTGGCTATACAGGCAGACAGGATACGACTCGGTATTCTGGAGGGGGACGCACGCCGCCGCCTCCGGGCACCCGGGAGGATCCCTGTCTATTGCCGATATTCTGTCCTACCTGTATTTCTCCGAGATGCGCATAGACCCCGCAAACCCCGCGTGGGCGGAGCGCGACCGCTTTGTCCTCTCCAAGGGACACGCCGCCCCCGCACTGTACGCGGCGCTGGCTCTGCGGGGATATTTCCCGGTGTCGGAGCTGGCAAACCTGCGCAGGATTGATTCCTTCCTGCAGGGACACCCGGATATGAAGCATATCCCGGGCGTGGATATGTCCTCCGGCTCGCTGGGGCAGGGTATCTCTGCCGCCTGCGGCATGGCGCTTGCCGCCCGGCTGAACGGCAGCGGGTACAGAGTCTATACCCTGATCGGGGACGGCGAGAGCGAGGAGGGCGAGGTCTGGGAGGCGCTGATGTTCGCCGCCCGCTATAACCTGGATAACCTGTGCGTGGTCATCGACTACAACGGACTGCAGATCGACGGTCCCATAGACCGCATCCTGGCACCCGCGCCCTACGAGAAGAAGCTGGAGGGCTTCGGCGCACACGTGGTCACCATGGACGCGCACGACTTTGACTCCATCCGGCGCGCCTTTGACGAGGCAAAAAAACCGTCCCGGGCAAGCCGACCTTCACCATCGCACACTCGGTCAAGGGCAAGGGCGTCTCCTTCATGGAGAATCAGGTCAAGTGGCACGGCTCCGGCCCCGAATGACGAGCAGTACGGGCAGGCAGTCGGGGAAATCAGAGCGCATATGGCACAGCTGTAAGGGGGATAGAAGGCATGGGGTACATCAACGGACTGAAAAAAGGCGACAAGGTCGCCACAAGAGAGGCATACGGGCGCGGACTGTGCGAGCTGGGTGCCGATCACGATTTCGCGGTGCTGGACGCCGACCTTGCGGAGGCGACCAAGACCTGCTACTTTGCAAAGGCTTTCCCCGACCGCTTCTTTGACTGCGGCATCGCCGAGGGCAACATGATCGGCGTCGCCGCCGGACTTGCCGCCGCCGGCAAGCCCGTGTTCGCGTCCTCCTTCGCCATGTTCGCCGCCGGACGCGCCTTTGAGCAGATCCGCAACAGCGTGGCATACCCGCACCTGAACGTGAAAATCGCCGCCACCCACGCCGGCATCACGGTCGGCGAGGACGGCGCGACCCACCAGTGCCTGGAGGATATCGCGCTGATGCGCGTCCTGCCCGGCATGACCGTCATCAGCCCCGCCGATGCGGTGGAGGCGGTCGCCGCGCTGAAGGCGGCGCTGGAAATGACGGGTCCCTGCTACCTGCGCTTCGGACGCTACGCAGTGCCGGTTCTCCACGATCCCGACACCTACCGCTTTGAGATCGGCAAGGGCGAGGTTCTGCGGGACGGCTCCGATGTCACCATCGTGGCAAACGGCATCCTGGTATCCATGGCGCTGACCGCCGCCGACACGCTGGCGGCAGAGGGAATTTCCGCCCGCGTCATCAATATCCATACGGTCAAGCCGCTGGATACGGAGCTGCTGTGCGCAGCCGCCGCCGAGACCGGCGCGGTCGTGACGGCGGAGGAGCACAATATCATCGGCGGGCTCGGCTCCGCCGTCGCCGAAACGCTGGCGGAAAACTGCCCCGTCCCGATGGTGCGCGTCGGGGTGCGCGACAGCTTCGGGCGCTCCGGAAAGGTTCCGGAGCTGCTGGCACTGTACGGACTGACGCCGGAGGCGCTGTGCGATGCAGCCCGCCGCGCGGTAGCCGCCAAGAAAACCGGAAAAACAGAAAGGAATGGAGTATGACAGGAGCAGAATGGATCTGGTACAACGGGGATTTTGAGCTGTACCACAGCATTAAGATGCACAACCGGCGCGAGGAGTTCGACTGCCCCGTGCCGCCCTTCTGGGCGCTGTCGGCGCCCTACCCGAACGCCAGCTTCGGCAAAGCCTTCCACGCGGACGGGGAGGACAGCATCCGGGTAATCACGCCGCACCGGGGCTACGCCATGCTGGACGGCAAGCGCTACCCGATCGGGGCGGATATGCCGGTCACGCCCGGCGACCACGCCATATCGGTCGTGGTGCTGGCGGAGACGGGCTTTCCCTGCATCTATATCAACAGCCGCTATCTTGTGACCGACGGCACGTGGGTTGCCAACCACATGACAGGCGAGCCGGTTCCGGTCGGCTCCGACCCGGCGTACAGCCTGCCGACCGACGATCCGACGCAGTTCGCCTTCCGCTACGAGCGGCGCGACCCGGTGAAGGTCACCGGCTCCGCCGAGGGGACGCTGTACGATTTCGGGCGCGAGATGTACGGGCTTGTGCATCTGGAGAACGCCGACCCGGCGGAGCCTATCCGCGTCGTGTACGGGGAATCCGCCGAGGAGGCGTGCGATCCGACCGAGGCACTGATCCGCGAGACGGTCAGCGGGCAGGAGAGCTACGTCCTTACGGGGCGTGCGTTCCGCTATCTCTGCGTCCGGGCGGGCGACCGGCAGGACGCGGGCAGCCTGCGCGTGTATGCGGAGTACGAGTACCTCCCGCTGGAGGATCGCGCCTCGTTCCGCTGCAACCGCCGGAGCGTCGGGAAGATCTGGGACGTGTGCGCCTACACCCTGCACCTCAACTCCCGCGAATTCTTCCTGGACGGCATCAAGCGGGATCGCTGGTGCTGGTCGGGTGACGCGTACCAGTCGCACATGGCGAGCCGCTACCTGTACTTTGACCCGGCAATCAGCCGCCGCACCATTGTGGCTCTGCTGGGCAAGCCGCCGTATGAGCAGCATATCAACAGCATCAACGACTACTCCATGTACCTCATCATCAGCGCGGCGGAGTACTACTATGCGACCGCCGACAGGCAGTTTATCGAGATATACTACGACCGGCTCAAAGCGCTCTACGATTTCATCGAGGGGCGGCTGGACGAGGCGGGCTACGTCTGCCAGCGTCCCGGCGACTGGATTTTTCATTGACTGGTCGGACATGGACAAGGGCGGCGACCTGTGCGCCGAGCAGATCCTGTTCTGGCAGTGCCGCAACGCGATGGCAACGCTGTCCGAGGTGTGCGGCAGGGACGGGAGCGGCTACCGCCGGGCGGCGGATCGCCTGCGCCGCAGCATCCTGCGCGACTACTGGCGCGAGGAGCGCGGCGGCTTTGTGGACTGCTACACGACCGGCAGGGAAAGCATCACGCGCCACGCCAACATCTTTGCGATTCTGTATGATTTCGTCCCGCCCGCCCGCGCGCGCAAGATTGTGCGGTGCGTGCTGGAGAATGACGCCGTGACGCACATCACCACGCCGTACTTTGCGTTTTTTGAGTTGTGTGCCCTGTGCAAGATGGGCAGACTGCGCACGGCGCAGAAGCAGATCGAGTCCTACTGGGGCGGCATGGTGGCGCTGGGCGCGACCTCTATCTGGGAGCAGTACATTCCGGAGCATTCCGGCACCGAGCATTATGCCATGTACGGCATGAAGTACGGCTGTTCGCTCTGCCATGCGTGGGGCGGCGGTCCCATCTACCTGCTGGGGCGGTACTGCCTCGGCGTGTACCCCACGTCGCCGGGATACGCGACCTTTGCGGTCAAGCCCGACCGGGGGCTGTACAAGCACATGGAGGGCACCGTGCCCCTGCCGGAGGGCGGGCAGGTATCGGTCAGGATGGATGCGCACAGCTGCACCGTATGCGCAACGCGCGCCGGCGGCACGCTGACTGTCCGGGGGCAGGATTACCCGATTCCGGTCGGCGAGCAGCTGACGGTGACGTTTTAAGGCACCCTCGCGCGGGCAGGGATTTTCCCTGCCCCCTCTCTCTGCATTTGAAACGGAATTTGAAACAAGGCGGGAAAAACTGCCTGGAAAAACAAAAAGCGTTGCTGTCGCAACGCTTTTTTTGGAGCGAGTAACGGCAATCGAACTCCGCATAGCCAGCTTGGGAAGCTGGAGTTTTACCATTAGACTATACCCGCAGAGGATTGTTTTTTTATTATACCGCATCCGGCGCGGTTTGTCAACCCCTTTGCGGAATTTTTTATAGCGGGATTCCTACTGCGGCGCCGGGGGGCGAACCACGCGCCCGGCGGGGGCTTGCCTTCTTTGCCGCCCTGCCAACCCTACCTTTAGCTTTGTTTTTGCCCCCTTCCCCGAAGGGGAAGGATATCCCTCGACCCGCGCTCGCAGAGCGCTCTTTCCCCGGCGGGGAAGGGGGTGTTTTTTAGTTTTTATGCAAGGGGCTTCGCCCCTTGCATCCCCGGGGCTGGGGGGACGCGGCACTGGCTCGACCTGCCGTCCCTGTCCCCGGCGGGGGCTTTGCCTCTTGCGAGGCGGGGTTGAGGTGGCGTTCCGATACCCGGCGGGGGGCTTGCCTGCTTTGTCGCCCTGCTAACCCTGCCTTTAGTTTTTCTTTCCTGCCCCCTATCTCCCACCCCCTTCCCCCGGTGGGGGAAGGGGAGACTTTAGGTTATTTTTATGCAAGGGGCTTCGCCCCTTGCATCCCCGGGGCTGAGGGGACGCGGCACTGGCTCGACCTGCCGTCCCTGTCCCCGGCGGGGGCTTTGCCTCTTGCGAGGCGGGGTTGAGGTGGCGTTCCGATACCCGGCGGGGGCTTTGCCTTCTTTGCCGCCTGCCAACCCCTGCCTTTAGCTTTGTTCTTGCCCCCTATCTCGACCCCCTTCCCCGGTGGGGAAGGGGGAGTTTTTAGTTTATTTTCGCTGGGGCTCCGCCCCCGGCACCCCGGCATTAAAACCGTTTGCGGCACTTTACAGCCTCTGCCATGCGGGCACCCCGCGCAAGGAGCTTGCGGTTCGCCGCAAAAACGATAGGAAGCGGTTCTCTATTGGCAGTGCCGGCAGCCAAGGAGAGGGGGGACCGGGGGAGAGGAACTTCGGCGTTTGAGATGGTCCTCTCCCCCGGGGCAGGTCGAGCCAGTGCCGCGTGGGTTCAACTCGCCCCCTCGCCCCCGCCGGGCACCACAGCGGCAGGGATAGCAAGTGCCGCAGGCGGCTTAATGCCGGGGTGCCGGGGGCGATAGCCCGCCGCAACCGCCCTTACACCCCGTTTCCGGAATCGTGTGCGTGACAGCACGCGCAGTCGCCGGAGCAGAACTCGTCCGGATTGTAGGCAATGCCGTGACGGTCGTAGTAGTCCTTGACGGCGGCGCGAACCGCTTCCTCCGCCAGCACGGAGCAGTGCATCTTGACCGGCGGCAGACCGTCCAGCGCCTCGGCAACAGCCTTGTTGGACAGCTTGAGCGCTTCCTCAATCGGCTTGCCCTTTATCATTTCGGTCGCCATGGAGGAGGTGGCAATGGCGGAACCGCAACCGAAGGTGTTGAATTTGACATCCGTGATGATGCCGTCCTTGACCTTGATATACATCTTCATGATGTCGCCGCACTTGGCGTTGCCGACCTCGCCGATACCGTCCGCGTCGTCCATCTTGCCCACATTGCGGGGATTCTGAAAGTGATCCATAACCTTTTCACTGTACAGCATATAAATACTCCTTCTCTTATCTCTCTTCTATTCGCCTGCGTCAGATGCGGTGCGCGAGCCTTCCGGTCTCCAGATCCTCCCAGACGGGGGACATATCCCGCAGGGTGGCAATGATGCCGGGCAGCTTTTCCAGGATGTAGTCCACATCCTCCTCGGTGTTGGTCTCGGACAGCGACAGCCGCAGGGAGCCGTGCGCGATTTCGGCAGGGCGCCCGATTGCCAGCAGTACGTGGCTCGGCTCCAGGGAGCCGGAGGTACACGCCGAGCCGGACGATGCGCAGATGCCGGCAAGATCCAGCCGGAGCAGCAGCGACTCGCCCTCAATGCCCTCCACGCAGACATTCACGGTGCCGGGCAGCCGGTGCGCCGCGTCACGCAGTGCCGTGCCGTTGAGCACGGTGTGCGGGATGGCAAGAATGCCGTCAATCAGCCGGTCGCGCATATGCGCAAGGCGCGCCATGCGGTCGGGGAGTCGGCTGACCGCCTCCTCCAGCGCCGCGGTCATGGCGAGGATGGACGGCAGGTTCTCTGTCCCGGCGCGGAGATTGCGCTCCTGCGCCCCGCCGCGGATGAGCGGCTGGAGCGGGATGCCGCGCCGGACATACAGCACCCCGGTGCCCTTGGGACCGTGGAACTTATGCGCCGACAGCGACAGCATATCCACGTTGTCCGCCTGCACGTCCACCGGAATATGCCCGACCGCCTGCACTGCGTCGGTATGGAACACCACGCCCGCCGCGCGGCAGACCGCGCCGATCTCCCGGATGGGCTGAACCGTACCGATTTCGTTATTGGCGTACATGACCGACACCAGCGCGGTATCGGGGCGGATGGCGTCCCGCACCTGCTCGGCGGTCACGAAGCCGTCGGGCGAGACGGGCAGCAGGGTGACCTCAAAGCCCTCCTTTTTCAGTGCATCCAGCGTATGCAGGATGGCATGATGCTCGAAGGCTGTGGAGATCAGGTGTTTCCTGCCCTTCCTTGCGCCGTTATATGCCGCCGAGCGGACTGCTGTATTATCCGACTCACTTCCGCCGGAGGTGAAGATGATCTCGCGCGGATCGGCGGCGCCGAGGCATTTTGCCACGCGGGCGCGGGCGTCCTCCAGGTACACCTTGGCTTCCTGCCCGACCGTATGCAGGCTGGAGGGGTTTCCGTACTGATTTTCCAGTGCCCATATCATTTTTTCGAGAGCCGCCGTGCTCATGGCTGTGGTGGCGGCGTTATCGGCATACACGTGCCGGATGTTTTTTTGCGTTCTCCATACTGTTATTCCTCTGTGCTGTATCTCTCTGCCCGGCGGGTGGGTGTTGTCGGTGCATCTGCCGGGGCTTTTTACTTGTGTTTTCCTTTTTTGCGCCGCCATTATAGCACATAATTCCTACCTTGTCAATAGGATTTTAGAAATTTCTTTTGGCGGCGGGGGCTTGCCTTTCTCCTCGCCCGCCAACCCCGCCTTTAGCTTGCTTTCTTTCCCCCATCTCCCGCCCCTTCCCGGCGGGAAGGGGGAGCTTTAGGTTATTTTATGCAAGGGGCTCCGCCCTCGCATCCCCGGGGCTGAACCCAGGCGGCACTGGTTCACCCCTGCCCCGGGGAGAGGACCATCTCAAACGCCGCCGTCGCTTGCGACGGATAGTTCCATCTCCCCCGGTCCCCCCTCTCCTTGGCTGCCGGCACTGCTCATAGGGAACCGCTTCCTGTCGGTTTTGCGGCGAACCACGGACTCCCCTCTGCGCAGGGCATCTGCTTGGCAGGCTCTGTAAGTGCCGCAAGCGGTTTAACGCCGGGGTGCCGGGGGCAGAGCCCCCGGCGAAATAAAGTAAAAATCTCCCCCTTCCCGCTGGGAAGGGGGGCAGGGGATGGGGGCAAAAAAATCTATGATATGGCAGGAAAAACAGGTGAGGCAGGGCACAGCCCCGCGGGTGCCGGATTGGCAGGGGCGACAGGCGGCAAAGAAGGCAAGCCCCTGCGGGTGCCGGGACGGCAAGGTCAGCAGGAGACCAACTGGGCAAGCCCCCGCCGGGGACATGAGGGGCAGGGTGAGCCGACAACCAACCCCCTGTGTGCCCCCGCGGGCACCGCTAACGCCCGCCGAGCCAATGCCGCGCGGGTTCAGGTCGGGGATGCAAAGGGGCGAAGCCCCTTGCATAAGAAAAACTAGGATCTCTTCCCCCGGAGGGGAAGGGGGGCGGGGGATGGGGGCAAAAATCTATGATATGGCAGGAAAAAGCAGGCGAGGCAGGGCACAGCCCTCTGCGGGTACCGGATTGGCAGGGGCGACAGGCGGCAAAGAAGGCAAGCTCCCCTGCGGGTGCCGAAATGGCAGGGGCGACAGGCGGCAAAGAAGGCAAAGCCCCCGCCGGGAACCACAACGGCAGAGGCATACAGGCAACCCCGGAAATCAGTCTTTCTTCCCGCTCAGCTCCAGGCAGCGTTCCAGAAGGCGGATGAGGAGCGCCGTGACGTTCTCCCCCGGCTTTATCTGCAGACGGACGGAGACGTCCTGCGCCATATTGATGCGCAGCTTGCCGGAAAGGAGCGAGGAAAGCTCCGTCCAGACATCCAGATCCAGCTTTTCCGGCACGAGAAAGACGGCGTTGCCGTCCTGCCGGACGTTCCGGATGCCGCAGGAGACGGCAAGCGCGCGCAGGTAGGCGATGTGAAGCAGACTGTCGGCAGGGGCAGGCAGATCACCGTAGCGGTCGATCAGCTCGTCCGCCATGTCCTCCATGTCCTCGCGCCGGCGGATCAGGGCAATGCGCTTGTACAGAGCCATGCGCTGGGCAGGGTACCGGACGTAGCTTTCGGGCAGGAAGGCACTGACACTCAGATTGACCGTGCATTCCGGCTCCTCCTTCGGCGCCTCGCCGCGCTCCTCCAGAACAGCCTGATTGAGCAGCTTGATGTACAGCTCGTAGCCGACGGATTCCATGTGCCCGTGCTGCTCGGCGCCGAGCAGATTGCCGCTGCCGCGGATTTCCATGTCGCGCATGGCAATGCGGAAGCCCGCGCCGAACTCCGCGTACTCCCGGATCGCCGAGAGCCGCTTTTCGGCAATGTCGGTCAGCGCCTTGCCCGGACGGTAGGTGAAGTAGGCATACGCGCGCCGGGAGGAACGCCCCACGCGCCCGCGCAGCTGATGCAGCTGGGACAGCCCCATCCGGTCGGCGTTGTCCACAATCAGCGTGTTGGCGTTGGGAATGTCCACCGCCCGTCTCAATGATGGTCGTGCAGACCAGAATGTCAATCTCCCCGGTCAGCATCCGCTCCCATATCTCCTCCAGCGTCTCCTTGTCCATCTGCCCGTGGGCGACCGTGATGCGCGCATCCGGCAATGCCTGCTGGAGATGCGCCGCCGTTTCGCGGATATTCTCCACCGCGTTGTGCAGGTAAAACACCTGCCCGCCGCGGCGCAGTTCCCGCCGGATCGCCTCGTGCAGAATCTGATCGTCATGCTCCATGACGTAGGTCTGCACCGGCAGACGGTCGACCGGCGCGTCATCGAGGATGGATATGTCCCGGATGCCGCCCATTGCCATGTTCAGCGTCCGGGGGATCGGCGTGGCGGACAGCGTCAGCACGTCGATGTTACCGCCCAGCCGCTTGAGCTTCTCCTTCTGCGCCACGCCGAAGCGCTGCTCCTCGTCCACGATCAGCAGTCCCAGCTTGCGGAACTGCACGTCCTTCCCCAGCAGGCGGTGCGTCCCGATGATAACATCCACGTCGCCGCGCTCCAGCCGCCGCAAGGTCACTGCCTGCTCCTTGGCTGTCCGGAAGCGCGAGATCATGTCCACGTTGACCGCAAAGGCGCGCATCCGGCGGGAGAAGGTCTGGAAATGCTGGAGCGCCAGAATGGTCGTCGGCACCAGCACCGCCACCTGATAGCCCTCCGCCACGCACTTGAAGGCGGCACGCATGGCGACCTCGGTCTTGCCGTAGCCCACGTCCCCGCACAGCAGGCGATCCATGGGAACGGAACGCTCCATGTCCTGCCGGATGTCGTCAATGGCGGCAAGCTGCCCGTCGGTCTCCTCGTACTCAAAGGCGGCGGCAAACTCCTGCTGGAAATTGTCGTCCGGCGCAAAAGCGTGCCCCGGACGGCGCATCCGCTCGGCGTACAGGCTGATGAGATCCTTTGCCATCTCCCGGACGACCGCCTTGGTCTTTGCCTTGGTGCGGTTCCAGCCGTCGGTGCCCAGTTTTGACAGCTTGATCATGCCGTCGTCCGCGTGCGCCCCGATGTACTTGGACACCATGTCCAGCTTCTCGACCGGGATGTACAGCTTATCCGTCCCGGCGTACTGGATGCCGATATAGTCCCGGCTGACGCCCGCCGCCGTCAGATTCTCGATGCCGGTGAAGCGCCCGATGCCGTAGGATTCATGCACCACAAGGTCGCCCGGCTCCAGGTCGTTGAAGGAAAGGATCGTGCGGGTGTTGCGCCGCCGCGCCTCGTCCGCCGCCCGCTTGCGGCTGCGCAGGACTGCCGGGGAGGTGGACAGCGACCCAGTGCGGCTGTCGGGATTGGTGGACAGGATGGCAATACGCGGCACCATCAGCTCATAGCCGAACAGGTAGCTGCGCCAGTGAATCAGCACCGTGCCGCGCGGCATGGCGTCGGGGGTGTCCGCGCTCCCCGGCGCGGGGATGGCAGCCGGGATGCCCGCGTCCGCAAACAGGTCGGCAAGACTGCGCGCCGCCGTCTCGTTCTCGGCAATCACCGCGATGCGGTAGCCGCCCTCGCGGTACCGGGTGACGTCCTCGCAGAGCAGGCGGAGGTTGTCGGCATAGGACACCATGTGCCGGGTGCGGAAGCCGAATATCCCGCCCAGCCGCCGCCCCGACATTCCGTAGGACAGCGAGTCCACGTGTACCGTCACGTTGCTTTCCAGAAAGCGCTCAAACGCCGCGGCAGGGCGCGCAAATTCGGCGTACTTCCCCGCCAGCAGACCGCTCTCGCAGAGCGAAACAACCTGCTCGTTCAGGGAGCTTTTTCGCCGCCGCGCAGGCGATCCTGCACCGCCGCGTTGGAGCGGATCAGGAACAGCGTCCGCTCCGGGAAGTAATCCAGCAGGCAGGCAGGCTCCGGGTAGACCAGCCGGATATAGCGATCCAGAAAATGCAGCCCGGCGCCGGTGGGCGTCTGCTCCGCCCGCGCGGCGGCGACCGCAGCCGCCTCCTCGGCGAGTGTCCGGCGCGCCTCGTCGCTCCGGGCGGATTTGCGCTGGGCGGCGATGGCAGCCGCCAGCCGTTCCAGCCCGGCGGCATCGGTCAGCACCTCGAGCGACGGGAGCAGCTCCGCCTCATCGACGGCGCAGGTCATGCGCTGTGTTTCGGGATCGAACAGCCCCATGCGGTCGATCTCGTCCCCGAACAGCTCGACGCGCAGCGGGTACGATCCTGCGCGCAGCTCGCCCTCATCGTCGATATAGGTGCCGAACGGCGCAAACACGTCGATGATCCCGCCGCGCACGGCAAACTGTCCCGCGCCCTCGACGAGATCGACGCGGTTATAGCCTGCCGCCACGAGTCTTTCCGCCAGCGTGCCGGGATCGACCGGCGTATGGAAATCCAGCCGCACCGATGCCGCCCGCAGGACGTCAGGCGGGACCGTATAGCTGAGTGCCGCGTCCGGCGTGGTGATGACGGCGTCCAGTGTGCCTGCCGCCAGTCCGGACAGCACGCGCATCCGCTCGTGCTCGTACTCATGCGATGCCGTGACGTTATAGAACGACAGGTCGCGCGGCGTATAGAATGCCGCCCGCAGACCGAAGCGCTCCAGCGTCTGCCGCAGGCGCACGCAGTCCTTTTCCTCCGGGCAGACAATCAGGGCGCACCGTCTCCGTCCTGTCCGGCTGACTCCTCCGTCGGGTGCCGCCTTTGTGCATACGTCCTCGATGAGGGAGGTCATGAACGCCTCTGTTGCGCCTTCGCACAAGCCGTTTGCCAGGAGCGGCAGCGGCTTATCCCGGAATGCGGCGCGCACCGCCGCCAGGAGTTGTGCATATTCTCCGTCTGCACGTATGCAGGATGTGAGCAGATCCATTTGTTTTTGTTTCCTTTCGGGGGAGGTGGTGGGGGGTTTTTGAAGGGGAAAGGGGGTGCGGGGGTTTTGGTTGCAGGCTGACCTTGCCTTTTAGCTTTTTCTTACTGCCCCCATCCCCTCAGCCCCCTTCCCCTCCGGGGAAGGGGGAGATTTTACTTTATTTTCGCCGGGGGCTCTGCCCCCGACCCCGGCATTAAACCGCTTGCGGCACTTGTTATCCCTGCCCCGGGGGAGAGGACCATCTCAAACGCCGCCGTCGCTTGCGACGGATAGTTCCATCTCCCCCGGTCCCCCTCTCCTTGGCTGCCGGCGCTGCCAACAGGGAAGCATCTCTGTCAGTTTTACACCAGACCGCAGGCTCCTCCAACGCAGGGAGGGCTGTATGGCAGGTTCTGTAAGTGCCGCAGGCGGTTTATGCCGGGGTAGCGGGGCGGAGCCCCCGGCGAAACAAACTTAGTCCCCCTTCCCCGGAGGGGAAGGGGGTCGGGAGGGATGGGGGCAAGAACAAAGCTAAAGGCAGGGTAGGCAGGCGGCAAGGGAAGGCACGCCCCCCGCCGGGTACCACAGCGGCAAGGCAGGACGGCGGCAGGGGAGGCAAGCCCCCCGCTGAGCGCGTGGTTCGCCCCCTGCCCCAGTGCCGCCCAGGGTTCAGCCCCTGGGATGCAAGGGGCGAAGCCCCTTGCATAAAATAACTTAAGTCCCCCCTTCCCTGCCGGGAAGAGCGCTCTGCGAGCGCGGGTCGGGGATATCCTTCCCTTCGGGGAAGGGGGCAGAAAAAGCAGTCTAAAGGCAGGGTAGGACGGCGACAAAGCAGGCAAGCCCCCGCTGGGCGCGTGGTTCGCCCCCCTGCCCCAGTGCCGCCCGGGTTCAGCCCTCGGGGATGCAAGGGGCGAAGCCCCTTGCATAAAATAACTTTTTAGCCCCCTTCCCGCCGGGAAGGGGGTCGGGGGGATGGGGGCAGAAAAAGCAGTCTAAAGGCAGGGTAGGCAGGGCGACAAGGCAGTCACGCCCCCGCCGGGTACCACAGCGGCAAGGTAGGACGGCGACAGGGAAGGCAAGCCCCCGCTGGGCGCGTGGTTCGCCCCCTGCCCCAGTGCCGCCGGGGTTCAGCCCCCCGCCGGGTACCACAGCGGCAGGGCAGGACGGCGACAAAGCAAGCCCCGCCACCACCCGAAACAACACGGAAAGTCCGGAACCGGGTGCAAACCGCGGCGCCAGACAATAAAATATCGGGAAAAAGTTCTTGGGGGTTTGGGGGCTTCTTTCAAGAAGCCCCCAACGCTCTCCGCTTCCTCGCTTCTCTGTTCTCCTCTCCTGCCGATTACCCTTTCCGGTTGCAGATTTGCATGGCTTTTGTTCACGTCGCCGGAGACGAGGGCACTCGATACCGAGGCAGGCGACGGGGAAGAGGTCGGAGAGGAGGAAAGCTCGGAGGGGGAGAAGTCGGAGAGAACCCAGGCGGCGAGGTCATAGTCGGGGTGGGGTTTGCTGCCGACACCGATGCGGAGGCGGGGGAATTGGTCGGTGCCAAGCTCCGCGATGATACTGCGGATGCCGCGCTGACCGCCGTCCGAGCCGTGGGCGCGCACGCGCATAGCGCCGACAGGAAGGTTGATGTCGTCACTGATAACGATGATATGGGAGGGATCGATATGATAGAACCGAGCCGCCTCGGCGACGGCAAGACCGGAGGCGTTCATGAGCGTCTGGGGACGCATGAGGAGGCACCGCGCCCCGGCGATGACAGCCTCGCCGACCAGCGAACGGAATTTCGCACGGTCGGTTGCCGTGTTCCAGTGGCGGCAGACCTCGTCAAGGCAGAGAAAGCCGGTGTTGTGCCGCGTGTGAACATACTCCCTGCCGGTGTTGCCCAGCCCGACAACAAGATGCGACACGGGCAGAACAGGCTCCGATGCCCGCTGCTGCTCCAGCCGCCTGAAGATATCAAAAACATTTGCCATGTGCCATAAATCCTTTCCGCCCCACGCCGCATTCCGTCGCCGGCAGCGCCGGAAACGAAACAACGGCAGAAAGACATCTCCGGACGCCCCGGAAGAGGGTGCGCCGGAGCTTTCCTGCCCCGCAGAGATGCACATATTATACACGTTGCGCCTTCCCACGTCAAGCGGTTCACAAAATATTTACATTTGGGGAAAGTTATTTTCGTGCAACCCCTTTTCCGAAGGCGAAAAATATGGTATAATGACGCGGTGGCAGACCATGTTTATCGGCGACAGCGCGACAGCGGCGTTTCCTGCAAGGGGCGCTGTCTTTTTCCGTGCCTGCGGCGCGGGTCGGTGCCGCCGTTTCCGTGCGCAGGGCATGCCCGGCAAAGCAGGGCAAAGCCCGGCAA
Source organism: Oscillospiraceae bacterium (assembly GCA_022009675.1). Classification (GTDB taxonomy): domain Bacteria; phylum Bacillota; class Clostridia; order Oscillospirales; family CAG-272; genus CAMEON01. The sequence goes on from CP091718.1 coordinate 861,612, forward strand.
TGCCCCGAGGCACCCCGCACGGCGAAACGGCAGAGCAGAATCCCCCCAGCCGTCCGACGCGCACGGAGCAGCCCGAAAACTCCCGGATGTCAAAAAAATATTTTTTTATAAAAAAACGGAGGAAACTATCCAATGGCAAAGAAGTATTGCTATCTCTTTACCGAAGGCAATGCCAACATGCGTGAGTTGCTGGGCGGCAAGGGCGCAAACCTTGCGGAAATGACCAATATCGGTCTTCCCGTTCCCCAGGGCTTTACCATCAGCACCGAGGCTTGCACTCAGTACTACGAGGACGGCAGACAGATCAATGACGAGATCATGGCGGAGATCATGACCTACATCGAGAAGATGGAGGAGATCACCGGCAAGAAGTTCGGCGACCATGAGAACCCCCTGCTCGTTTCCGTTCGTTCCGGTGCCCGTGCTTCCATGCCGGGCATGATGGACACCATTCTGAACCTCGGTCTGAATGAGACGGTCGTCAACACCATTGCCACCATGTCGGGCAACCCCCGCTGGGCATGGGACTGCTACCGTCGGTTCATCCAGATGTACTCCGATGTTGTCATGGAGGTCGGCAAGAAGTATTTCGAACAGCTCATTGATAAGATGAAGGAAGAGAAGGGCGTTCACTTCGACGTTGAGCTGACCGCCGAGGACCTCCGGACGCTGGCTAACCAGTTCAAGGCTGAGTACAAGGAGAAGATCGGCGCCGACTTCCCGGACGATCCCAAGGAGCAGTTGCTGGGCGCCATCAAGGCTGTGTTCCGCTCCTGGGACAACCCCCGCGCCAACGTGTACCGCCGCGACAACGATATTCCCTACTCCTGGGGCACCGCTGTCAACGTGCAGATGATGGCATTCGGTAACATGGGCGACGACTGCGGCACCGGCGTGGCATTCACCCGTGACCCCGCAACCGGCGAGAAGAAGCTGATGGGCGAGTTCCTGCCCAACGCACAGGGCGAGGACGTCGTCGCCGGCGTCCGCACGCCTCTCAAGATCGAGAAGATGGCGGAGCTGTTCCCCGAGGCGTTCGCACAGTTCACCAACGTGTGCGAGATCCTGGAGAACCACTACCGCGATATGCAGGATATGGAGTTCACCGTCGAGCACGGCAAGCTGTATATGCTGCAGACCCGTAACGGCAAGCGTACCGCCAAGGCGGCGCTGAAGATCGCCTGCGACCTGGTGGACGAGGGTATGCGCACCAAGGAAGAGGCTGTCCTGATGATTGATCCCCGTAACCTGGATACGCTCCTGCACCCGCAGTTCGACGCCAAGGCGCTGAAGGCGGCTACGCCCATCGGTCGCGGTCTGGGTGCTTCCCCCGGCGCGGCTTGCGGTCAGATCGTGTTCTCCGCCGAGGCGGCTGAGGCATGGAAGGATGCCGGCAAGAAGGTCGTGCTGGTTCGTCTGGAGACCTCCCCTGAGGATATCACCGGTATGAAGGCGGCGCAGGGCATCCTGACCGTCCGCGGCGGTATGACCTCCCACGCTGCCGTTGTGGCACGCGGTATGGGCACCTGCTGCGTCTCCGGCTGCGGCGAGATCGCCATGGACGAGGAGAACAAGCAGTTCACGCTGGGCGGCAAGACCTTCCACGAGGGCGACTTCCTGTCCATCGACGGTTCCACCGGTAACATCTATGACGGCGTCATCGCAACGGTGGACGCCACCATCAGCGGTGAGTTCGGCCGCATCATGGGCTGGGCAGACGAGTTCCGCCGCCTGAGCGTCCGCACCAATGCCGATACGCCCCGCGATGCCAAGAAGGCACGTGAGCTGGGCGCGGAGGGCATCGGTCTGTGCCGCACCGAGCATATGTTCTTTGAGCCGGAGCGCATCGCCGCCTTCCGCGAGATGATCTGCGCCGATACCAAGGAGCAGAGAGAGCACGCGCTGGAGAAGATCCTGCCCTACCAGCAGGGCGACTTCGAGGCTCTGTACGAGGCTCTGGAGGGCACGCCTGTGACCATCCGGTTCCTGGATCCCCCCCTGCATGAGTTCGTTCCCACCGAGGAGGCTGACATCGAGATCCTTGCCACCTCGCAGGGCAAGACGGTTGAGCAGATCAGGACCATCATCGCCGGTCTGCACGAGTTCAACCCCATGATGGGTCACCGCGGCTGCCGCCTGACCGTCACCTACCCCGAGATCGCCGTGATGCAGACCAAAGCTGTCATCCGTGCGGCTCTGAACGTGCAGAAGAAGCACCCCGACTGGAAGATCGTTCCCGAGATCATGATCCCGCTGGTCGGCGAGGTCAAGGAGCTGGCGTTCGTCAAGAAGTTCGTGGTGGAGACCGCCGACGCGGAGATCGCTGCCGCCGGCTGTGACCTGAAGTATGAGGTCGGTACCATGATCGAGATCCCGCGTGCCGCTCTGACCGCAGACGAAATCGCCAAAGAGGCATAGTTCTTCTGCTTCGGCACCAACGACCTGACGCAGATGACCTTCGGCTTCTCCCGTGACGACGCGGGCAAGTTCCTGAACGCCTACTACGAGACCAAGATCTTCGAGAACGATCCGTTTGCGAAGCTGGATCAGAACGGCGTCGGCAAGCTGATGGAAATGGCTGTCAAGCTGGGCAAGGCTACCCGTCCGTCCCTGCACGTCGGCATCTGCGGCGAGCACGGCGGCGATCCTGCCTCGGTCGAGTTCTGCCACCGCATCGGTCTGGACTACGTGTCCTGCTCGCCGTTCCGTGTGCCGATCGCCCGTCTGGCTGCCGCTCAGGCTGCCATCAAGGACAAGCAGTAATCCTGCCCTGTCCTGCCCCTGCGCTCATACGTGCCGCGGCAAGATAACTTTCCCCCGGAGCGGCTTGCCGCTCCGGGTTTTTTCAGGGAGGCACCCTTCATGTACCAAGACCTGCATTCCCACACCTACTACTCCTTCTGCGGGAAGGACGCGCCGGAGGCTGTCGTGGAGGCAGCCATTGCCGGCGGGCTGGAGCTGTTCGGCATCACCGACCATAATTACGGCATCGGGTACAGCCGTCTTGACGTCTTCCAGCACCCCGCCGCCCCCGATTTCCGGGGCTCCTGCGAGCGCACGCTGCGCCGGTATTTCGACCACATCAATCTGATCCGGGAAAAGTACGCCGACCGCATCCGCGTCCTGCGCGGCATCGAGCTCTGCACCCTGCAGGACGGGAGCCACGCCTGCTTCTGCCTCCCGGACAGCGCGGATATTTCCTTCTTTGACTACTGCCTCATCGAGAATCTGGACAGCCCCTCCGCCGTCACCGGCGGCGACCTGTTCTCCTACGCCGCCCGCTGCGGTACCCCCTGGGTCGGCGTTGCGCATACCGACCTGTTCGCCCATATCCGGCGCGCGGCGAGTCCCCCCTCTCCTACTTCTCCCGCATGGCTGCCAACCGCATCTTCTGGGAAATGAACGTCAGCTACGACAGCATCCATAACTTCCGCGTCCACCCCTATATGCTTGCCTTCTTCAATAGCCCCGAACAGCAGGAAATCGTGCGCGCCTCCGGCGTCCGCGTCAGCATCGGCTTCGATTTACCACCGCGTCGAGGACTACCTCCCCGACCGCGTCCGTGACTTCTGCTCCCGCCTCTCCGCCCTCGGTATCCGTATGCCATTTGAAGAGTAAAAGCAGGGGCAAGGAGACGAGGATGCGAGGATGCGGATGCGTTGGGGGCTTCTTGAAAGAAGCCCCCCAAAACCCCCAAGAACTTTTTCATAAATTTGTTATTGACGGGGTGGCGTTGGTTGTGCCAAAAAGAGGGGGTTCCCTGTTGGGGGCTTGCCCCTGCGCGGCACTGGCTCGCCCTGCCCCGGGGGAGAGGACCATCTCAAACGCCGCCGTCGCTTGCGACGGATAGTTCCATCTCCCCCGGTCCCCCTCTCCTTGGCTGCCGGCACTGCTCATAGGAAAGCGTTTCTATCGGTTTTACACCAAACCTAAGGCTCCCCGGCGCCGGGTACCTGTTTGACAGGCTCTGTAAGTGCCGCAGGCGGTCTAATGCCCGTTTGGGGGGGCGGAGCCCCCGGCGAAATAAAGTAAAGTCTCCCTCCCCGCCGGGGAAGGGGGCGGGGGATAGGGGCAGAAAAGAAAGCTAAAGGCAGGGCAGGCGGGCGACAAAGAAGGCAAGCCCCCTCACAAAACAACAAAAAAACCAAAACCACATAAGGAGGATTCCATCATGTCCACAGAATACGGTCTTCAACTCTTCAGCGTCCGCGACATCACCGGAAACGACCTGGAAGGCGCCCTGCGTGAGGTCGCCGCCATGGGCTACCGCTACGTCGAGTACGCAGGCTTTTTCGGTCACCCCGCAGAAACCGTCGCCGCATGGCAGGAAAAGTATGGACTTGCCTGCAGCGGCACCCATACCGGCTGGGGAGAATTGCTCCCCCGAAAACATCGAGGCAACCATCGCCTACCATAAGGCAATCGGGAACAGACATATCATCGTCCCCGGCGCAGATCTGGATTCCCTGGAGAAAATCATCGACTTCTGCGCAGTCATGAATAAGGCACAGCTCCGGCTGGCAAAGGACGGCATCTCGCTGGGCTACCACAACCACAGCCATGAGTTCGTCGTCATGCCGTGGGGCTCCACCATCCATTCCGAGCTGGAAAAGCGCGGAACCTTTGATTTTGAAATTGATACCTTCTGGGCGTTCAATGCCGGGGTTGATCCGCTGGCTCTGCTGGACAGACTGGCAGGTCGGGTTCGCGTCATTCACCTCAAGGACGGATTCCGGGGCGGTCAGGGCAAAGCGCTGGGCGAGGGCGAGGCGCCTGTGCTGGCTGTCCGGCAGAAGGCGATCACCATGGGACTGCGCATGGTTGTCGAGAGCGAGGGGCTGGATCCCACCGGACTGGGGGAGGTCAGGCGCTGCATCGACTTTCTCAGGGCACAAGAGTAACGCGGCGCCAGGGAGATACCATGAATTTCAAAGAATACGCAGACAAAGTCCGCGCCTGCTGGCTTGGAAAGAACATCGGCGGGACGCTCGGCTGTCCGCTGGAGGGCAGACGGGACGTTTTCGACCTTGACTTCTATGTTCACGATATACGTACCGGATCGCTCCCCAACGATGATCTTGACCTTCAGTTGGTTTGGCTATTGGCAGCCGAGGCGCACGGGCAAGCGGTCAACTCCGAGATTCTGAGCGAGTTTTGGTTGACCTACATTCCCTGCGACTGGTCAGAATACGGTGCCGGAAAGAACAACATGCGCTTCGGACTAATCCCCCCCGTAACCGGAAGCCACAAGAATCCCTACCGCAACAGCAACGGTTGTTTTATTCGCAGCGAGATCTGGGCATGCTTAGCGCCCGGAAATCCGCAAATGGCAGTCAAGTATGCTTTTGAGGACGCCATCACCGATCATGCAGACGAAGGTGTGTACGGCGAGCTGTTCTGTGCCGCCATGCAAAGTGCCGCGTTCGCTCTTCCAACTAACTCCGCCTGCACCGGGGATGACATCATGACGCTGATCCGCACCGGGCTTGCCTTCATCCCGGAAGACTGCCGTACCGCGCAGTGCGTCCGGCTGGCAATCGACTACTATCAGTCCGGAAGAACATGGCAGGAAGCACGCAAAGCAATCCTGAAGCTGGCACCGTCCACCTTCGGACTTCGCTACGTCTACGACAACGAACTGCCGGATAAGCGCCCTGAGCCGGATATCCCTATGGGAGAAACGGGGTACGATGCGCCAAGTAACATCGGCATTGTTGCCATCGGACTGCTGTGGGGTGAGGGAGACTTCACGCGTAGTCTCTGCACGGCGGCGAATTGCGGGGAGGACACCGACTGCACAGCCGGCACCATTGGCGCACTGCTGGGAATCATTTGCGGATGCGACGGCATCGAGAAAAAATGGACAGATCCGATCGGGGACACCATCAAGACTGCCACGCTCGACCTGACCAAAGGCGGTATTCCGGGCACCGTGACTGACCTGACTCAGCGCGTAACACGCCTCATGCCAACCTTTATGCACGCCTATATCCGTTTTGATGATGACGGTGTCCTGTGTATCGACCCGCCCTGTATCCCGGTCGAGCAACTAACGCGCGTCAAGTGCGGCTTGTTCGAGTATGCGGACATGCGGCAGCAGTTGACTACCTCCCCGCTGACCATCCGCCGGAGTAACGCGCTGTTTGACGTAGGGGTGTCGTTTACCGACATTGGTATCCGCGCCGGAGAGCCAAAGAACCTCACGGTTTCGTTCAGCAATCGTCTCTTTTCCCAGCAGTGGGCAAAGCTGACATGGCATCTGCCGGAGGGCTGGACCGTCACCGGAGGAACGGAGAGCTACGTCTGCGTAGATCAGTACACTGGAAAGACCTGCCTTGCCGAGCAATCGTTTGAAATCCGGACAGATGTGCTGAACCGTCAGCGATATGACCTCGTGCTGGAAATCGCCTCCCAGGGGCGGCCGTCCAGACTGTTCATCCCGCTTGTTTTCATGCAGGAGTAAGCGAATCCATAGAGAGCAGAGCTTCATGACCGCTGCGGACTACCGCAACGGAGCATGGCAGTTCTGCTCCTTTTCTTTCTGACGACGCATGACCAAGGGCATACTACTTCCACAACACGGCGTTTTTGTACACCGGACACGCCGCCGCCCGTTCCCAATTGAAGCCGCCGGCTTCTGTCCGGTTCCGTTGCGTTTGGTCTGTCATGGGGTGCCTCTCTTTCTGTTTCCATGCGCTTTCTATGCGCTATACGGATAGTATGTTGGAGGGTATCCGTATTTTATGTCGCGGCGGTATCGGCTATCCCTGCTGATGGGGTGCCCTGCGGGGGCGTGTCCTGCACGGGCACCTGCTCGCCCTGCCGCTGTGGTGCCCTGTGGGGGGCTTGCCTTCTTTGTCGCCCGCCTGCCCTGCCACCGCGTTGCCTTGTTGGGTGGCGCGGTTGTTTTGGTCGCTTGCCAACCCCGCCTTTAGTTTATTTTTCCTGCCCCATCCCCCTGCCCTCCCTTCCTCCGGGGAAGGGGGAGACCAAAAGTTTATTTTCGCCGGGGGCTTCGCCCCCGGCACCCCCGGGGCTGAACCCATGGTTCGCCGCCCAAACGGAAGAAAGGTGTTCCCTATGAGCAGTGCCGGCAGCCAAGGAGAGGGGGACCGGGGAGAGGAACTTCGGCGTTTGAGATGGTCCTCTCCCCGGGGCAGGGCGAACAAGTGCCGCAAGGGGAACAGCCCCCCCACAAGGCACCGCGGCGGCAGGGCAAGCAGGCGACAAAGAAGGCAAGCCACACTTGCGGGTACCGCTAACGCCCCGCCGAGCCAGTGCCGCGCAGGGGCACGCCCCCCTGCCCCCACCGGGCACCCCTCTTTTTGCCACCGCCCCCCGCCAATAAAAAAATTCAGGAAAAGTTCTTAGGGTTTGGGGGCTTCTTTCAAGAAGCCCCCAACACATCTTTACCCCCGGCGTCTTTGCCCGCCGCTTCCCTGCCCCCGGCGCCTTTGATAACGGCGGCGGCGAGCGGGGCAAGCACCATGCCGGGGATGCCGAACAGGCGGAAGCCGGCGTACATGGAGAGCAGGGACAGAAGGGGGTGGATGCCGAGCGAGCGCCCGACGAGGTGCGGCTCCGCGATTTCCCGCAGGACAGAGGAAATCGCGTAGAGCGCCAGGATGCCGAGCCCGGAGCCGGTACTGCCGAGCAGAAGCTCCCCGACCCCCCACGGAATCAGCACGGTGCCGGTGCCGAGAACAGGCAGAAAGTCCACAAAGGCGATGAGCAGTGCCAGGAGAAACGCATACGGCTTGCGCAGGAGAGTCAGCCCGACAAACATTTCCAAAAAGGTGAGCAGAGCCAGCAGGAGCGCGGCGCGCAGGTACCGCCGGAGCGAACGCCCCGCCCCAGCCTGCCAGCGGGACAGTCCGGCACGCCAACGCGCCGGGATGCGGGCGGCAACCAACCGGGGACACGCTGCCCGGCTCCGCCGTGAAATAGTAGCAGGAGAGAAGCAGGACGGTCAGGAACAGCAGGACGGAAGGCAGACTGCCCAGCAACGTCACGGCTCCGGCGGACAGCATCCCGCTCAGGCGGCTGACAAGATCCTGCACCAGCGTCCGGACGGCGCCGTCCAGCCAGTCGCAGAACCGCGTAAAAGCCCGTCGTGGATTCAAACCGCCTGAGGAAGGGCAGATGCTCCGAAACAGACCATATATAGTCCAGCGCGCGGGAAAATCCCGGCGCGCCGTCCGCCTGCCCGTCCCCGTCGGCAAGGACGTCCTGCAGGCGCAGGAGCAGGTTTTTCCAGCTCCCCGACGCCGCGCCGCACCCCCTGCCACGGTCAGCCAGACAACCAATCCGGTAAAAAGCACGACCAGTGTCGCGCTCAGCACCCGGCGTCCGGCGCGGGTGGAGGCTGTCTGTCTGCGGCGTCCGCCGGTCAGGAAATCCACTGCCGGGCGCAGCAGGCGCGCGAGCAGGTATGCCAGCGCAAAGGGCATCAGCACGCCCAGCAGGTGTCGGAAAAACAGCCGCAGGGCGAGCACGCCGGCTCCGATGCACAGGGTACACGCCGCCGCCCGTTCCCAGTTGAAGCCGCCGGTTTCTGTCCGGCTCTGTTGCGTTTGGTCTGTCATGGGGTGCCTCTCTTCTGTTTCCATACGCTTTCTATGCGCTATACGGATAGTATGTTGGGGGGTATCCGTATTTTATGCCGCGGCGGTATCGGCTATCCCTGCCGCTGTGGTGCCCGCAGGGGGGGCTGAACCCGCGCGGCACTGGCTATTCCTGCCGCTGTGGTGCCCGGCGAGCAGTTTGCCCCTTGCGGCACTTGCTCGACCTGCCCCGGGGGAGAGGACCATCTCAAACGCCGAAGTTCCTCTCCCCCGGTCCCCCCTCTCCTTGGCTGCCGGCTCTGCTCGTAGGGAACCGCTTCCTGTCGGTTTTGCGCCAAACTGGCGACGCCGAAGGCACGCCCCCCGCCGGGCGCGTGGTTCGCCCCCATTTCCCAGTGCCGCGCGGGTTCAGGCGCGGGGATGCAAAGGGGCGAAGCCCCTTGCATGAAAAACTTGGTCTCCCCCTTCTCCGGGGAAGGGGGCTGAGGGGATAGGGGGCAGGAAAAAGTAAACCAAAGGCAGGGTTGGCAGGCGACCAAAACCGCCGCGCCCCCTACAAGGCAACGCGGCGGCAGGGTAATCAGGCGACAAAGAAAGCAAGCCCTCCCCGCCGGGCGCGTGGTTCGCCCCCATTTCCCAGTGCCGCGCTTGAGCCAGAGGCGGCACTTGCACGACTAAAGGCTTCTGTTTGTCTACGGTGAACAGTGCCGGCAGCCAAGGAGAGGGGGGACCGGGGGAGATGGAACTATCCGTCGCAAGCGACGGCGGCGTTTGAGATGGTCCTCTCCCCCGGGGCAGGGATAGCAAGTGCCGCAAGGGGAACAGCCCCCCTGCCCCCTACAAGGCAACGCGGCGGCAGGTCGAGCCAGTGCCGCAAGGGGAGCGTCTCTCCCCCCCCCAACAACAGTTGTCACTGAATTGCGCGCGGATGCCTTGACTTTATGCGCGGAAGGTAGTATAATAGAGTTGACTGTCCGTAAACGCACGGCGGGTATGATTCAGAGAGGTAGAAAAATATTTCAATCATGGCAAAAAAAGCAGATCGATATGACGGAAGGTCCCATTCTGGGGCGGATGATCCTGTTCACCCTGCCGGTACTGGCAACGGGCGTGCTGCAGCTGCTGTTCAACGCATCCGACCTTGCGGTCGTGGGGCAGTTCGGCGGCGCGGATTCCCAGATCGAAGTGGGCGCCGTGGGCAGCTGCGGCGCACTGATCAATCTTATCGTGAACCTGTTCATGGGACTGGCGGTCGGGGCAGGCGTCATAGCCGCGCAGGACATCGGGGCAAAACGCTACGAGGCGGTGCACAAACTGGCGGATACCGCCCTGACCGTGTCGCTCATCGGGGGCGTGGCGGTCGGCGTGTTCGGCTTCTTCGCAACCGAGCCACTGCTCCGGCTGATGGGTACAACTAAGGAAATCCTGCCAAGCGCCGTTCCGTACATGAAGGCGTACTTCACCGGCATGCCGGGCTGCCTGCTGTACAATTACCTTGCCGCCATTCAGAGATCGGGCGGCGACACGAAGCACCCGCTGCTCTTCCTGGCAATTTCCGGCGTTGCCAACGTCGGGCTGAATATCCTGATGGTCGCAGGCTTCAAGCTGGGCGCGCTGGGCGTCGGCATCGCCACGTCCGCCTCGCAGTACATAGCCGCCGCCGCAATCCTGATCTTCATGCTCCGGGAGGAAGGCTGCTGCCGCGTGACAGGGTTCGCGCTGGACGGGGAGCGCCTGAAGAAAATGGTGCTGATCGGGCTTCCCGCCGGACTGCAGGGGACGCTGTTCTCGCTGTCCAATGTCATCATCCAGTCCTCCATAAACGCCTACGGCACCTACGTCGTGGCGGGCAACGCGGCGGGAAGCAACCTGGACGGCTTCCTGTACATCGCCATGAACTCGGTCTATACGGCAGCCCTGACCTTTGTCGGGCAGAACGTCGGCGCGGGAAAGTATGCGCGCATCAAGAAGATTTCCTTCCTGTGCGTGGGGCTTGTGACCTTCATCGGCGTTTCGCTGGGCGTTGTGCTGGTGGTGTTCGGGGAAAAACTGCTGCTGATTTTTGCCACCGGCGAGAACAAGGACGCCGTGGTGAAGGCGGGCATGAACCGCCTGCTGGTCATGGGCACGACCTATTTCCTCTGCGGACTGATGGACGTCGGGTGCGGCATCATGCGCGGCATGGGCAAGACTATCCTGCCCATGATCGTGTCGCTGGTCGGCTCCTGCCTGTTCCGTATCGTCTGGATCGCCACCGTCTGCCCGCTCTTCCCCGGCAACATCCTTGCGCTGTACATCAGCTACCCCATTTCGTGGTTCATCACTGCCGCCGTGCATTACGGCTGCTGCATCCACAACTACCGGGCGCTCATGCGCCGGGATGCCGTGCCGGCAGTCTGAGGCAGCGCCGTAACTGTATCGCCGGACTGTCATGTAACCGCATCGGCTGCATTGCGGCTGCATTGCGGCTGCAGCGTAGCTTTTCCCCCAAAGCCCCCATACTGAAAGGAGTACTATCCCATGCCCGAGATCAATCCGCAGGAACTGAAGGTGGCAGAGAACCGCCGCCGCTTCACCGAGATTTACCGGAGCACCGTCACGCGCGAGGGCGCCGACCGGCTGTTCGCCTACCTGGAGAGCACGGATTTCTTTTCCGCGCCCGCCTCAACCCGCTACCACGGCAACTACGAGGGCGGACTGTGCCAGCACAGCCTGAACGTGTATGACTGCCTCTGCGACATTCTGGCGCGTCCCCGTATGCAGGAGGTGTACGGCATCCGCTACTCCGACGAGAGCATTGCCATTGCCGCGCTCCTGCACGACCTGTGCAAGGTCAACTTTTACAAGACCAGCTTCCGCAACGCCAAGAACGAGCAGGGCAAGTGGGAGCAGGTGCCGTACTACACCATTGAGGACAACCTGCCCTACGGGCACGGGGAGAAATCGGTGTACATCATTTCCGCCTATATGCGCCTGACGCGCGACGAGGCGTTCGCCATCCGCTACCACATGGGCTTCTCCGCCAACGATGACCCCGGCAACGTGGGCAAGGCGCTGGAGATGTTCCCGCTGGCGTATGCGCTGTGCGCCGCGGATATGGAGGCGGCGTACTTCTGCGAAGGATCGCCGAAAAAGTAAAGGAGAACCGTATGGGACGAATGCTGGGAAGTTTTGATCCGGAGGACGAGCTGGATCGCCCCGACCTGAACAAATGCCCTGACTGCGGGTGCTATTTTGCCACCGACAACTGTCCCCTGTGCGGCAAAGTCTGTCCGCCGGAAATGCGGGCGGGCGCGCGTGTCGAGCCGAAAAAACGGAAGAAACGGCGTGCCGGGAGCGGCAGGGTGCAGTTTGTTCCGTGGTACCACACGTGGTGGTTCATTCTGCTCATGATGTTCTGGATGCCGCCCGTCGGCATTATCCTGTTCCTGACCAGCCCCTACCGCGCACGCTGGAAGGTGCTGTTCTGCACGGTCGGCGCGGCGTACATGGTGTTTGTTTACTTCGGGCTTGGCTCGCGCCTGCTTGCGTATCTGACTGAGAAGCCCCTTGTAAACACAAAGCTGACCGAGGCGCAGTACCGGGAGACCTGTCTGAATGTGTCGCCGGAGTATTACTACCGGAGCGGTGCGACCGACGGCTACTACGCGATGGAGCTGACCGTTGTGCGTACCGTGACGGACAACGAGTCCGTTTCCGGTGAACCTGTTGTCTATTACCTTTGCCGCGATCCGGACGATCCGGACGATCAGCTTGTGGAGATACTTGTCCGGGACTGCCGTGTACAGGGCGGCGGGCGTTTTTGCGCGGCGACCGCATTGCGGTCTGGGGACAGCCGCACGGGAGACGGGCAGCTGGTCGTTTATGACGGTGAGTCCGGTCGGCTGCTCAGCTATCCCGGGATCTGCATGGCGTACGGGGCTGTTGTTGCGGAGGAAAGCTCCTGAAGCGGTGGTGGGGGAGGGGGCTTGCGCGGCACTGGCTACCTCTGCCACTGTGGTGCCCAAGGGGGCTGAACCCCGGCGGCACTGGCTATCCCCGCTGCTGTGGAAAACGCAATGGGGGGCTTGCCCCTGCGCGGCACTGGCTACCTCTGCCACTGTGGTGCCCAAGGGGGCTTGCCTTCTTTGTCGCCTGCCAACCCTGCCTTTAGCTTTCTTTTTCTGCCCCCATCCCCCACCCCCTTCCCCTCCGGGGAAGGGGGAGATTTTAGTTTATTTTTGCCGGGGGCTCCGCCCCGCACCCACGATAAACCGCCTGCGGCACTCATAGTCCATGCCGAACAGGCAAACGGCGGGGGCTGAACCCCGCGCGGCACTGGCTATCCCCGCCGCTGTGGAAAAACGCAATGGGGGGCTTGCCCCTGCGCGGCACTGGCTATCCCTGCCACTGTGGAAAACGCAATGGGGGCTTGCCCCCGCGCGGCACTGGCTATCCCTGCCGCTGTGGAAAACGCAATGGGGGGCTTGCTTTCTTTGTTGCCCGCCTACCCTGCCTTTAGTTTGATTTTTCTGCCCCCATCCCCTACCCCCTTCCCCTCCGGGGAAAGGGGGCGTTTTAGTTTATTTTGCCGGGGTTCCGCCCCCGGCACCCCAGTGATTAGACCGCCTGCGGCACTTATAGTCCCTGCCGAACAGGTACCCGAGGGGGTGGCTGAACCTGCGCGGCACTGGCTATCCCTGCCACTGTGGAAAACGCAATGGGGGCTAAACCTGCGCGGCACTGGCTCGACCTGCAAACCCGGCACCCGCAGGGGGCTTACCTTCTTTGTTGCCCGCCGCCCCCGCCTTTAGCTTGCCTTTTTCGCCCCCATCCCCCACCCCCTTCCCCTCCGGGGAAAGGGGAGATTTTGTTTTTCTTATGCAAGGGGCTTCGCCCCTTGCATCCCCGTGACTGAGCCGGAGGCGGCACTTACTGAGCCTGCCGAACAGGCAAACGGCGGGGGGCTTGCCCCTGCGCGGCACTGGCTATCCCCGCCGCTGTAGTGCCCGAAGGGGGCTTGCCCCCGGCGGCACTGGCTATCCCCGCCGCTGTGGAAAACGCAATGGGGGGCTTACCTTCTTTGTTGCCCGCCTACCCTGCCTTTAGTTTGATTTTTTGCCCCCATCCCCCTACCCCCTTCCCCTCCGGGGAAGGGGAGATTTGTTTTTCTTATGCAAGGGGCTTCGCCCCTTGCATCCCCCGACTGAGCCGGAGGCGGCACTTTACAGAGCCTGCCGAACAGGCAAACGGCGGGGGCTTGCCCCTGCGCGGCACTGGCTATCCCCGCCGCTGTAGTGCCCGAAGGGGGCTTGCCCCCGGCGGCACTGGCTATCCCCGCCGCTGTGGTGCCTGAAGGGGGCTTGCCCGCTTTGTCGCCTGCCGCCCCTGCCTTTAGCTTGATTTCTTTCCCCCATCCCCCGACCCCCTTCCCCTCCGGGGAAGGGGGAGATTTTTTGTTTTCTTATGCAAGGGGCTTCGCCCCTTGCATCCCCGCGGCTGAGCCGGAGGCGGCACTTATAGTCCCAGCCGAACAGGTAAACGGCGGGGGGCTTGCCCCCAGTGTTGCCGGCTCGGCTGGCGTTAGCGGAACCCGGCGGGGGGACGGCGGGTAGGACGCGGGACTGGTGAGCAAAGACGGCAGCCAAGGAGAGAGGGGACCGGGGAGAGGAACTTCGGCGTTTGAGATGGTCCTCTCCCCCGGGGCAGGGCGAACAAGTGCCGCAGGGGGAAGCCGCCCCCTCCCGCAAAAAAACTTGACAATCCCCCGATTCCGTGCTACAATAAGGCAGTCAAGGGAAGAAAACAGGCAGAGGAAGGCAGGAGGAAAAAAAGCCATGCAAGATAGCACAGGACAGGGCGCACTGGACAGACTCTGCCCAGCCGGCGTGCAAAACCTGCTGGATATTTTCACAGAGGCGGGCGTCGGCGCATACCCCGTCGGCGGATGCGTGCGCGACGCACTGATGGGACGCACCCCGCACGATTGGGACATCGCCGTGACCTGCCCGCCGGATCGCACCGTCGCGCTGTGTGCCGCCGCCGGACTGCGCACAGTGCCCACCGGCATCGCGCACGGCACCGTGACCGTGCTGGTTCCCGCCCCGGCAGGCGGACGGATGCCGGTGGAATGCACCACCTGCCGCACCGAAACAGGCTATTCCGACGGGCGGCACCCGGACAGCGTGGCGTTTTCCGACCGCATTCAGGACGACCTGTCGCGGCGGGACTTCACGGTCAACGCCATGGCGGCGGAGCGGGACGCGGCAGGGCATTTCCGCGTGCTCGACCTGTTCGGCGGACTGGACGACCTGGCGGGACGCGTCATCCGGTGCGTGGGCGACCCGGAGCGCCGCCTGCGGGAGGACGCCCTGCGCGTCCTGCGCGGGGTGCGGTTTTCGGTTCGGCTGGGCTTTGAGCCGGAGCCGGATACCCGCGCGGCACTGATCCGTTGCGCTCCGGAGCTGGCGCATATTTCGGGGGAGCGCGTGCGCGAGGAGCTGCGCGGCATCCTGACCTCGCCGGATCCCGACCGGGGCGTCGCCATGCTGTACAGACTGGGGCTTGCGCCGTATGTCCTGCCCCGTCCCTCCGGCGCGGCGGAAAGCCTTGCACAGCGCGGCGGGTTCGCACGGCTGGACGGATTCCCGTCGCGGCTGGCGGCATTGCTCTGGGGGCTGTCCGCGCCGGATCTGGAGGCGGATCTGCGGCGGCTCCGGCTCTCCGGGGAGGAGACGCAGCGCGTGCGGGCGCGGCTGGCGCTGGCGGGGGAGCTGCCCGGGGCGGCACTGCCCCTGCCCGAGGCGGCGCGGCGTCTGCGCGCCCGGCTGGGGAGGATGCCCTGCCGGCGCTGGCTGTCCGGCAGGGGTATGCCGCCGTTCCGGCAGGGCTTGCCGATGCGGTGCGTCGCTCGGCTGACGCGGACGATCCGGTCACGTTGAAGCAGCTTGCCCTGCACGGCAGTCATCTGCCGGCGCTCGGCGTGCCTGCCGGCAGGGAAACGGGGCGCGTTCTGGCGTTCCTGCTGGATTCCGTCCTGCGCGATCCGTCCTGCAACACCCCCGCCGCGCTGGCGGCGCTGGTGCGCGGGAGGACAGCGGCGAAGCCGGAGGAAGCAGGGGAAGAATCGGAAAAAGGTGCTGTTAAGAAACATCGCGTTCCTTAACAGCACCGCAAATGCCGGCTGAAAACCCGGCGTTACCGGGGTATTATACTACTTTTTCAAATATTTTTGCAAGGCTTACATGAATCAGTGTTTCCTTAATGTTATGGATTCAACCGAATCATTATAAAAACATACTTCCTTTGATAAAATCAAGAACCAAGGTGTCATTATCGGTTAGAGTACCCGAAGCACATAAAATTTCCGTTTTCTCTCCATTACTTGTGTCAAAAAAACGGTTATTCCGGGACCATATGGTAACAACTCAATTTCTATGGGGATTGTTTTATCATTCACAGTCCATTCTCCAACATTGGTGCTGGGAGAATACCAAAATGAATGTTCCAACGATTGATACACAGTGGAATCATTGTAATTGATAAAAATCTTTCCATTGAGATGAAGTGATAGAAAAAAAGCAATATTTTTCCTGATAAGAGGTTTCAACCTTTGAAGCGTAGATTACATCTTTGGTTGATTCATTCCTAATGTGAATAATACCTTTTTTTACGGTCAGGATTGCTTAGATAAAATGATTCTGAACTTGTGTTTTCGGAAATATCGAATCCCAAAAACAATCTGGATAAATCGGAATCATTTCTGCTCTTGTAACAAAACATACGATATGCATCTGCATTCCTTATAGGTTGATAAACACTACCAATCGAAATGAGTGAGATGTCGGTACCGTTTACCCATTCGCCAATGCCTAATTTTTTTCATAAAAAAATGTATATACTCGGTGTCGGATATTGTGATTTTTTTACATAAATTAATGTCTTTACTCCACGTGTATACATAACCTTCTCCGCGGTTTATTCCTTTGCATGACGTCAATGTAACTATAGTACAAAGAGTTAATAAGAGTAATATGAATGATCTGATGAATTTCCCCATGATTTCTCCTCCAAAAATAAGGTGCGTAACACCAAGTATGTTTATGTTTTATTGAAATACAAATTTTTTTGCTGCAATTGTCAAGGGTGACTGCTATTTTGGAAGTTGCTATAATTATTCACATAATGATATGAGATGTATCCCGTTATGAGAAGAAACAAAAAGGAAATTTCCAAATTCGTTGATGGCTCGTGCGCCAAATTCCATACGGTATAATCTAATAGCACGTCGTTCTTTTAGGTCGTAAACTATTAATGAACCGGTGGTCCCTAAATAAGCAATAGAAGCGTTTTTTTGCGAAACTTGAAAGCATGTCATAAAGTCATGAGTAATATTGAGTTCTGCTAAATAATCTCCCCATATGTTCGTCGGATTTCCATAAAAATCACAACTGTATTGTTTTGACTCTCCGGTCAGCACAAGTGTTTCGGTATTATGAGATACAAAAAAACATTAAAAATTGCTTCGTCAAAATCGAGGATTTTATGGATTGTGCATTTCCCGTGTTGATCCATCCATATTATATTCCAAACATGGTCTTGCCGATTGAGCCCTAGTATTAAGCATTTGTTGTTGTGCTCGATAAACGTGATGTATCTCACCCAAAAATTCGTTAAGAAGGAAATCATCAAATGAAAAAGGTGAAACGCAGCCAATTTTTCGGAGTGTCGATAACATTGATGTTGGATTTTGAACAGGTAACATAAAGGAGTCATTATTGACCCAACAAGCGACGCCCTCTATACCACCGTTATAAGGCTTCTTGATAGAACTGCTGACTATCAGAGAGAAATCTTCTAATGAAAAATATAATAACGATTAGTGTTTTGAAACTAATAATAGTTTTTCGTCGGGAGAAACATATCCATTATAAACGTATCTTAAATTATGAATATTTTTTTGAAGAATAAAATTATAATCATAGATAGCAAGAGATGCTCCTTTGTATAGAATGATATACTTAGAAGTTATAGTAACGTTTTTTGAATAAATCAAGTCCTTTTTTATCTCATTTATAACCATGATACGTTTCTCCCTTTTTATAGCAATTTCCAAAATTACGAGCAATATCCATCAGCCTTAAACCAGCCGACGCAATCCCGTTGACTGACGCACAAAAGCGCACAGGAGACTGTTTTGGGCAAGAGCTCGGCAGTCCGGCACTCCCATTTGCACAAAAGCACCTCTACCTTCGACCACAGCATCTCAATCGGATTCATATCGGGGCTGTACGGCGGCAGATACCGTTCGCACATTGGAAGTTGCTATAAAAACTCGTTTTGAGCTTTTATACCCCTTTTTTATGTTGCCGACAGCTGTCACCCTTCGGTTTCGCGGAGGAATTCGTCCAGCACCCACTGCTGAATGGCGCGGAGTTTCCCGGCGTCGCCGCCGCCGACCGGCTGTCCGTCAATCTCCACGCAGCGCAGACCGAAGGCGCTGGAGGAGGAAATAATCACTTCCCGCGCCTGCATCAGGTCGGTCAGCGTAAAGGGCGTCTCGGACACCGCCACGCCGAGGGCACGGCAGGCACGGATCAGGTGCGCGCGCGCAATGCCGGGCAGGATCAGCTCATCCGTGGGCGCGGTCTGGAACACGCCGTCCCGGTTGAGGATATGGACATTGGCGTGCGCGCACTCGGTCACGCGGTCGGGTTTACGGTACAGGATCGTCTCATAGACGCCCGCGCGCTTTGCCATCTGCGCATACATGACGGCGGGAATCAGGTTCAGCGTCTTGATATTGTTATGGAAGAACCGGGTATCCTCGGCTGTGATGGCGCGCACCTCATGGAACACGTCCTTGACCGTCTGCGGTCTCAGCATGATCCAGATATTCGCGTGCATATCCTCCGGGTAAACGTGGTCGCGGGGCTGTGTGCCGCGCGTTGCCTGCAGGTAGACGAACTGCTCGCCGCTGTCCACCCGCCGCACCATATCCAGGATGATTGCGCGCAGCTCCTGCTTTTCGTGCGGGATACGGATATCCAGCATGGCGGCGCTCCGGTAGAATCTGTCGAGGTGTTCGTCCAGTGCAAAGGGGATATGGTTGCGTGTGTAGGTCACGTCGTACACGCCGTCCCCGAAGAAGTGGACGCGGTCATTGAAGGGGACTGTCATCTCCTCCACTGCGCCGAATCTGCCGTTGTAGTACCCGAGATCTTTCATTTGCTCCCTTGCTCCTTCCCCGTTCGCAACGGTGTTTATTTTCACGACATTATACGCCGCCGGCGGCGGAAAGTCAAGGCTTTTTGGCGGATTTTTTTGCCTGCAGGCGCTGTTTTTTTTTGCGGTGGGGGGAACCACCCTTGCGTCCCTGCGGCTGAACCCGCGCGGCACTGGCTATCCCTGCCGCTGTGGTGTCCGGCGGGGCGGCTGAACCCGCGCGGCACTGGCTAACCCTGCCACTGTGGTGTCCGGCGGGCGGCTGAACCCCGGCGGCACTTGTTCGACCTGCCCCGGGGGAGAGGACCATCTCAAACGCCGAAGTTCCTCTCCCCCGGTCCCCCCTCTCCTTGGCTGCCGGCTCTGTTCACCAGAGCCGCGTCTCAATCGCCGCGCCCTCGATGTAACCCGCTTTCCATAAGAAAAAAACAGTGCCGCGTCCCGTCAAGCCCCCGGGGATGCAAGGGGCGAAGCCCCTTGCATAAAGAAAACAAAAAATCTCCCCCTTCCCTCCGGGGAAGAGGGTCGAGGGATGGGGGGCAAGAAAAAGCTAAAGGCAGGAGCGGCAGGAGGCAAAGAAGGCAAGCCCCCTGCGGGTGCCTGTTCGGCAGGCTCTGTAAGTGCCGCAAGCGGTTTAATGCCGGGGTGCCGGGGGCGAAGCCCCCGGCGAAAATAAACTAAAAATCTCCCCCTTCCCCGTGGGGGAAGGGGGGCGGGAGGGATGGGGGCAAGAAAAAGCTAAAGGCAGGAGCGGCGGGCGGCAAAGAAGGCAAGCCCCCTTCAGGCACCACAGTGGCAGGGATAGCCAGTGCCGCCCGGGTTCAGCCCCCGCCGGGTAACGCGACGGCAGGAACTATAAGCGCCGCAGGCAGTCTCCTCTTCAATTACCGCTCCGGCGCATCCGGCTCCTCCGGCTCTTCACGGCGGCAACGAGATGGCGGAATTCAGGCGTGCGGCGGTTGAAGAGCCAGAATCCGGCGATCAGAACAGCGGCGGTAATCAGGAACAGAGCAACAAGCCGCAGGCAAGCCTCCCAGCGCGGAAGGGCAAGCGTGACAGGCAGGAGCAGCTTGACGCAGGCAAGCAGACCGCACAGAACAGCCACTTCCCCCACCATGCGCAGAAGCTGGAGGAAAAAGGGACGCGCACTGACGCCGAAGCCGTACCGATGAATGATGATGGGATCGTACCAGACGTTGACAAGCAGGCGGGAAAGAGTCGTGGCAATCAGAACGCCGAAAAGCCCCCAGTCGCCGGTGCCGAGGAAGGTCGCATCCCGCCAGAGAAACGCGAGCAGGACAGAAAGCCCGATGTTCAGAACCGAAACAACAATGGGACGGAACCAGCCCTGCGAGAAAAGCCCGAGCGAGGAACGGAAGGTGAACAGGGTGGTCATGTAACCGGCGACAAAGAAGTTCAGCGAAATCGCAACCGCGCAGGCGGCGCTGAGCAGGTAGTCCGGATTGTGCAGCCACACGGTCACAAAGGGATTGAACAGCGTCAGCATGGCTGCCGTCGCCAGCGCGTACAGCCACAGGTTGGCGTAGGTCAGCGAACGGAACAGACTGTAACTCTCCTCCCGGCTCTTTTCCACAAAGTAATTGCCGAGACTGGGCGTCAGAGCCGCCGTAATCAGGCACAGAATGCCGGTCAGCGAGTCCGCAATGAAGGTGTAGTTGGACAGCTGCCCGACACAGACCGTGCCGAGCATGGTCGATATGATGATGTTGTCCGTGCTGTTGAGCGCCACATGGCTGATGCGGCTGACTGCCGTACTGCCGACGTCACGGGCAAGCCGCCGCACCTCCGCCTTCTCCAGCGGCGGGACATCCGCCTCGTGCAGGCAGGGGTAATACTTCCGCGCGCGCAGGGCAACCCAGATATTCTCCGCCACGGTGGCGGCAAGCTGCAGGAGCAGGTACGCCGTGAAGGCGGCGGCGGGATTGCGCCTGCCTATCACCGCCAGCGCCGCAATCTGCAGCAGCGCGCGCAGGATGGACAGGATCGAACGGATATTCGTGCAGATATGCTCCTTCTGATCCGCCACGAACACCGACCGCCGGTAGCCCCAGAACCAGTAGGAAACCGCTGAGTTGAGCAGGAACAGGAGGTAGTAAAAGTTCACGTAGGACACGGTCAGCTGTCGACCTCCGAGCGACAGCGTCAGGTCGCCCAGCTGCATATCCGCCGGGAGCTTTATCAGCAGGTGCAGTACCGGCACCAGCGACAGTCCGATGGCGAAAACCACACAGCCGATGACGGTATACGCCCGGCGGTACACGCGCAGCAGCGCCGCCAGCTTGCGGTCGTCATGCTCCGCCAGCGGGCGGTACATACTGAACACCATCGCCGTGCCGAACCCCAGCTCCGCCAGCGACAGCATATTCAGCACGTTGGAGTACAGCCCGTTGACGCCTAAGTACACCTCGCTCAGGTAGCGGATGAACACCGACCTTGCGATAAAGCTCAGAAACAGCACCAGCGCCTTGGACACGGCACTGCTCATCAGGTTATGCAGGACGTTCTGCGCCCGCGAACGGGGCTGCGTTCCAGCGCTCACGATTCCCGGCGGACGTACTCCGCAGTCGGCAGGCTTTCTGTCTCCACGCCGTTTTTCAGGCAGTATGTCAGCAGTGCCCGCCGCGTGACGATGCCCATGAAAATGTCGCGGTCATCCACGACCGGGACAAAGTTCTGCTCCGTTGCGTGCCGCAGCAGCTCCTCCATGGTCGTGGTGACGCGCACCGGCGTATAGCGGTCGGATATGATATCGTCTATCCGCGCGCGCTCCATGTCCTTGGTTGTGACGCTTCCCATGCTCAGGATATTCCAAAGGAAGTCCCCCTCGTTGATGCATCCGAGGAAGCGCCCGTCCTTGATATGACCGGCAGGCAGGTGTATCCGTGTCTCTGCATCTTTTTCCAGCCCCTGTCGGATACTGCTTCCCTCTCGGATGTATGCGACCTGGCTTTTCGGTGTGAGGAAAAAGGCGATGTTCATGGTGATGATTGCTCCTTTGGAGATTGTATGGGGGAGAAGGGGGGCAGGGGGTGGTCGCCGGCTGACCTTGCCGCTGTGGTACCCGGAGGGGGCTTGGCTTTTTGGTCGCCGGCTTTTTTTCTGCCGTATCAATGCTTTTCCTGCCCCCATCCCCCAGCCCCCTTCCCGGCGGGAAGGGGGAGATTTTTAGTTTTTCTTATGCAAGGGGCTTCGCCCCTTGCATCCCCGGGGCTGAACCCGGGCGGCACTGGCTGAACCTGCGGGGCAGGAGCCCGGCAGGGGGTGCAGGGGGGTGGTTGCCGGCTGACCTTGCCGCTGTGGTACCCGGAGGGGGAGGGGTGCTGAACCCGGGCGGCACTTGCTATCCCTGCCCCGGGGAGAGGACCATCTCAAACGCCGAAGTTCCTCTCCCCGGTCCCCCTCTCCTTGGCTGCCGGCACTGCTCATGGAAAGGCGGTTCTTTCGGTTCTGCGTTCAACCGCAGGCTTTCCGTTGCGCCGGGTACCTGTTTGGCAAGGTCTGTAAGTGCCGCAGGCGGTTTTAATGCCGGGGTGCCGGGGGCGGAGCCCCCGGCGAAAATAAAGTAATATTCCCCCTTCCCCGTGGGGAAGGGGGATGAGGGGATGGGGGCAAAAAAACAAAGCTAAAGGCAGGGTAGGCGGGCGACCAAAAAGCCAAGCCCCCTCTCGGGCACCACATCGGCAGGGATAGCCAGCGCCGCCATGCAAGAGCGCAAGCGAAGGCTGGAACCGGGCGCGAACGTCGGCTCCCACCAATAATAATTCGTTCGAGAAAAGTTCTGGGGGTGTGGGGGACTCTTTCAAGAGTCCCCCAGCGCATCCCCGTATCCCTGTTTCCCCCGTCAGGCACGGCGACGGCGGGCGCGGATGCAGAAGCCGGCGGTCAGGCAGGCGGCGGGGAGGAGGACGGCGACGGCGACGCCCCAGAGGGCAGAGGAGGGGCGGGAGAGGGACAGGGAGGAGCCGTCCATGCAGACGGGGGAGACAGAGGAGAATTCAGAGGTAAA
Organism: Oscillospiraceae bacterium; assembly: GCA_022009675.1. Lineage (GTDB taxonomy): Bacteria > Bacillota > Clostridia > Oscillospirales > CAG-272 > CAMEON01. The sequence continues at coordinate 884,406 of CP091718.1, forward strand.
GGTTTCGCTCATATAGAGGAAGAAGGCGAGGAGACAGGAATAGTTGCCGTACTCGGAGGCTTCGGCGGCGGCGGAGGTAAAGGCGGAGGAGGAGCCGAGCCAGACAAAGTGCCCGACACGACTGCCGCCGTCCGACGATGTGACGGCAAGGTCGGCGGCAACCCCGACGTGCAGGGTGCCCGGCTCGGAGAGGGCGGTCTTGCCGTCCGAATCCAGCCGCACAGCCTGCGCGGAGGTCGAAAGGACAGGCGTCACCGTCACGCCAACCGGCACTTTGTCCGGAAGCGCAATGGCGTGCGAGGAGGGCATGGTCACGGTGCAGTTCTCCCCGATGGTCGCCGTGACGGTGTGCTCCTTATTGCAGTCCGGCTTCAGGTAGGTCGCGGAGGAGCCGACATGATGGGCAGTATCCGCGTCCGAAACAATACCCGGCAGGGCGCTCAGCCCGTACAGCTCCCCCAAACCAGCCACGCGCGGGCAGGCGGACAGCCGCGCAGGATCTGTCACGAGCAGAAGGGAGCCGCCCCGGCGCAGGAACGCCCGGAGCAACTGCTCCTCCGTCCCGGTCAGGTCGCGCTCCGGCGCGTACAGAATCAGGCAGTCCGCATCGGTCGGAACCTGCCCGGCAGCCGACAGATCCAGCGTGCTGAGCCCATAGCTGCTCAGCGCGTTCAGCATAAGCTCCGGAAGCGCCGCGTCCCCGTGCCCCGTCAGCAGGTAGCCGTGCGGAACCTCGGCAGCCGTCACGTAGTCGATGGCGCCGCTCAACTGTGCCTCCCCGCGGAAATAGCGCGAGGTCACGGAGTTTTTCAGAACCGAGCTGTAATAGGTCATGAACTGCGTCAGCTGGGCAGCCGTCAGAAAGGTTTCCCTTGCCGTACAGACTGTTGATTACATCGTTGGAGAACAGGTACAGGTCGGTGTAGTCCAGCAGCGTCACCCGCCGGTCGCTCTCCACAATCAGACTGTAATTGCTGAGCGACGAGCCGGTGCCTACATACTTGGACACAAACGTCGGCTGCGCCACCGTGTCGATGATCTGCAGCTGTATGCGGTCGCCCGCCTCGGCGTAGCGCGTCAGGAACAGCTCCACGGAATAGTCCGTCTCGCCGTTCTCGCAAAGCCAGTATACGCGCACATCCTCCCGGAGATCCCCCACAAGCCGGAGCGTCTTGTCGGATACGCGCGAAATGTTCCCGCTGCCGACATCCAGCTTGGTCAGCCGCCACGGGAGCGCCACAGCCAGCAGATTCAGCGTCAGCAGCAGTGCCAGCAGGCATACGCCGCCGGCGTACAGGCAGGTGCATCGGCGCCGGTTTACGACGCCCGGTACAGATCCTTTTTTCATACCGGAAACACCCCCTTCAGCGGCACCGCCGCCGCTCGGTCACAGCCGCCGTCATGTACAGGAAGAACAGCGGCACCGAAAGAAGCAGCAGCAGAACATTCACATCAAACAGCCCGTACAGCGTGGCTTGCTCATAGCGCGTGAAGGGCGAAAGAATCAGCATAAGACCGTAGAAAAGCCCCTCGAATACCTCCCGCTCCAGCAGGAACGCGGCGGTCAGTCCCAGCGTCAGAACCCCGGCTGTGACCGCACTCACCATCAGGCGGCGCGTGAAAAGATACCCCGCCGCCGCAACAAGCAGTCCCGTCACGACCAGCGCGGCAAAGGACACCCACGGCGTCGAGGGCAGGAACGCCCCCGCCAGCGGGAGGAAAAACAGCACCAGCATTGCCGCCGCGCCCAGTCCGAACGCAACGCCGCTCCGCGAAGTCAGCGCGGACAGGAACTGGCAGACTGCCACAAGCCCCGCGCACAGCAGGAACAATCCGAAAAGTGCCGTATAGGCGGCGGCAAAGTCCACCGTCCCGTACAGCGCGAACAGCAGCGGGTACAGGCACAGCACGCCGACCGGAATCGCCGCGGCGCACACCAGCGCAAGGTACCTGCCCAGCACCGCCGACAGTCCGCTGACCGGCAGGGAGCGGAGCAGGCGGTCGGTGCCGTCCCGGCGGTCACGCGCCATGCTGTCCGCGCACAGCAGCGGGACTGCCGGAATCAGCGCGTACTCCGCAAAATGCACCGCGTACACGATGTCGGAGGATCCGCCGTAAAAATTGTAGTAGGCGACGGCGATGCCGGACACGACCAGCACCAGCGCCGCATAGCCCCACCCGCGCAGTCCGCCGAGGCAGGCGCGCAGCTCCCGTCTGAATACGGCTCTCATGCCTCGCCCTCCTTTGTCAGGGATGCGAACAGCTCCTCTGCGGACTGTTCCTCTGCCTCCATGGACAGCAGTGTGTAGCGTTTTTTTCCGCCATGGTAAAGAATATTTCGTCCCGCACGTCCCGGTTCGCGCCGGACATCTCCGGCGACAGGCGCACCGTGACGGTCGCCACGCCCTGGCTGCTCCTCCGTCCCGACTGCCTCCTGCACGCCGGCGATGCCGCGCAGTGCCTCCGCGACGCCTTCCGGGTCGCCCTTGGCGGTCAGGTGCAGGACAAGTCCGGCGGGGGCGGCATCGCGGCGCAGTGCCGCGGCGTCCTTCTCCGCCGTTACGCTGCCCCGGTCGAGCAGAATGATGCGGTCGCACCAGGTGTGCAGTCCGGAGGTCGGGCGTCCTGCCGCGACGACTGTGCGTCCCGCGCCGATTTCCCGGATGAGGCGGTACAGTCCGGCGCTCTGGGCGGCGTCCAGTCCTTCTGCGGGGTCATCCAGCAGGAGGAATTCCGGTTTTCCCAGCAGTGTCTGTGCCAGCGCGACGCGCCTGCAGACGATATCCGGCAGGGCGCCTATGCGTTTATCCTGCACGTCCGTGATGGCGGTCTGCCTGCACACGGCGGCTATCTGCCGGACTGCGTTCTCTCCCCGCAGGCGTTTTTCCCCCTGCGACAAAGTCCAGGTACTCCCAGACGGTCATATCGGCGGGCGGCTTCATGCCCTGCGGCAAATATCCGATCTGTTTTTTTGCCTCGCGGGGCTGTCTGACGATGTCATATCCGCTGATCTGCACGGTGCCCCCGTCCGGTCTTATGCATCCTGCCATCATTTCCAGCAGGGTTGTTTTGCCTGCTCCGGCAGATCCTATGAGTGCGCAGAAGTTGCCTGCTTCGGTGCCGTTCCGTATGCGGAGTGTGACGTCCCGGAGGACCTGCTGTCCCGCGCGGCATCTGCTGAGATTCTGAATTTCGATCAAGGCGTTCTGTCTCCTTCTGCTTGTTCTGTTTTCGGAGCCTCATCCATGCTCTATGGTTTCTGCTCCTTATCATACCGCTCTGCGGTGTGCGGCACATGACACGTCTATGAATGTTTGATGATTTGTTTTTTGGGGGTGGGGGGATCCTGATGTCCCGGCGGCACTTGCTATCCCTGCCCCGGGGAGAGGACCATCTCAAACGCCGAAGTTCCTCTCCCCCGGTCCCCCTCTCCTTGGCTGCCGGCACTGTTCACCAGAGCCGCGTCTCAACTGCCACGCTCCCGCCGGGTATCGGAACGCCACCCCCAGCCCCTGCCTCGCAAGGGGCGAAGCCCCCACTCCGGGCACCTACTTGGAAGGCTCCGTAAGTGCCGCAAGCGGTTTAATGCCCGGGGTGCCGAGGCGGAGCCCCCGGCGAAATAAACTTTGGGTCCCCCTTCCCCGTGGGGAAGGGGGCTGAGGGATGGGGGCAGAAAAAGCAAGCTAAAGGCAGAGGCGGCAGGCGACCAATAAGGCAAGCCCCCTCGGGCACCACAGCGGCAGGGTGAACCAACGCCGCCGGGGGACAAGCCCACCTCCGGGCGCGTGGTTCGCCCCCATCTCCCAGTGCCGCGTGGGTTCAGCCCCCGGGGATGCAAGGGGCGTCAGCCCCCCATCCCCCGGTCAGCAGCTGGGACCGTTCAGAAACCACTCCCCGTTTTGGAGAACGAAATAAAGACTGGTAGACTTCCAGGCAGAGGAAGGGGAATCGGAACGCGAACGGATCGACACATGCAGATAGTCCGCCCGACTGTCAGGCAGTATCTCCAGAGAGTCATACTCGTACAGACGAGTCCCCGTAACGGTCGGCTCAACCCGGTTGCTCTGACGAAGCGAACCGTCCTGCTCCAGATAGCGGGCAGGCATCACGGCACCCGACGCCGTAAGCGTAAATCCGGTCAGAAGAGAGGTGCAGAGCGAGTCGGCATAGGCGGTCGAATAAACCGAACGGATCGCCGCTTCAATCTCCGCACAGCCGGCAAACCGCGCATACGGCGTCATGACATAGTCACTGCTGTCATCCCCCGAACCGTAGTAGCGGTGGATGAGCTGCTCCTCGGCTCCCTCCCGCGCGAAAACAGGCAGACCAACCCCGAATACCACCGTGTTGACGTCCACCGCCTGCTCAATCCGCGCCACAAGCAAGTCAAATACTTCCTCCCGCGCGGGCGCCGCAGAACGGCACCCGGCAAGCGGAACCGCAACGCCCGCCAGAAGAAGGCAGACGCACAGTATCAGAATCCATTTTTTCATACGTGTCCCGTCATTCCTGCCCGTCCCCGGGCTCCGTGTAATCCTCCGGAAGAAGCACGGCATCGTCCGCGCCGTCGGCATCCTCCGCCACGTCGGTCTCCTCCGCCGCATCGGTATCGGGCGCATCCGACACCTCGGCGCCGGAACCGTCCGCCCCGTCGTCGGCGGAAACACCCTTCTCCCCGTTCTTGCTTTCCTCGTCCCCGCGGTCGATCCTGGTCAGATTGACCAGCTTCTGCCCAGCCTTCAGACGCATCACAATCACGCCGGCAGCCGTGCGGGACAGCTCGGATATATCCTGCGCAGGCGTGCGGATAATGATACCCTGGTCGGTTATCAGCATCAGGTCATCGTCCTCGGACGCCGCCAGAATGCCGGCAAGACGCCCGGTCTTGTCGGTGCACTTCTGGCAGGTCACGCCCAGACCGCCGCGGTTGGTCATGACGCGGAACTCGTCAAACGGCGTGCGCTTGCCGAAACCGTTCTCGGTCACGGTGACCAGCCGCTTCTCCGGCTCCACCCGCACGGCACCCACCACGCAGTCCTCGCCGCGCAGGGAAATGCCGATGACGCCGCGTGCCGTGCGTCCCATCGGGCGCACGTTGCTCTCGCTGTACCGGACGGCGCGCCCGTCGCTGGTCGCAATCAGAATGTCGCTGTCCCCGCGCGTGTGCAGGACGTACAGCAGCTCGTCGCCCTCGTCCAGGTTCAGCGCCTTTTTGCCGCCCTTGCGCTGGTACTCAAACTCGGACAGCAGCGTCCGCTTGATGATGCCGCGCTTGGTCACCATAAGCAGGTACTCGCCCTCGCCGAAGCCGTCCACGGCTATCATGGCGGTGACGCTCTCGCCCTCCGCCAGCTGGATCAGGTTGATGATGTTGCTCCCGCGAGCCGTCCGCGATGCCTCGGGAATCTGGAAGGCGCGCAGAGTCTGCACGCGCCCCGTGTTGGTAAAGAACAGCACGGTGGAGTGCGAATGCACGGTCATGACCTTCTCGATGAAGTCCTCCTCCCGGGTGGTCATGGCGGTCACGCCCTTGCCGCCGCGGTGCTGGGCGGAGTAGGTGTCGCTGGGCAGGCGCTTGACATAGCCCGCATGCGTCAGCGTCATGACGCAGGTGTGCTTCTCGACCAGATCCTCGTCGATAATCTCGTTTGCGACCTCCTCGATGCGCGTCCGGCGCTCATCGCCGTACTTGTCGCGGATGGCGGTGATTTCCTCCTTGACGATGCTGCGGATCTTCTCCCGGTCGCCGAGAATCACGCGGTACTCGCCGATTGCCTGGTACAGCGCCGTCAGTCTGTCCTCTATCTTCTTGCGCTCCAGACCGGACAGGCGTCCCAGCGTCAGCGAGACGATTGCCTGCGCCTGCTCCTCGGACAGTCCGGGGTTCTCATCGGCGGCGAAGGCAGTCAGGTTCAGGGACGGGTCGCCGGTCAGGTGGGGACCGTCGAACCGCTTCATCAGGTTCACCTTGGCTGTCGGGGTATCCGGCGACGACCGGATGATGGAGATGACCTCATCCAGGTTATCCAGCGCCAGCTTATAGCCCTCGAAGATATGCGCCTCCCGGAGTGCGGCGGCAAGGTCGAACTCGACGCGCCGCCGTATGACGCTTTCCTGATGCACGATATAGTAATCCAGTATCTGCGCCAGATTCAGCACCTTCGGCTCGTTGTTGACCAGCGCCAGCATATTGACCGCGCAGGTATCCTGCAGCTGGGAGTAGCGGTAGAGCTGATTCAGGATGACGTGTCCGTTTGCCTCGCGCTTGTACTCCACCACGATGCGCATACCGCCCTTACCGGAGGACTCGTCCCGGATTTCGCTGATTCCCTCGATGCGCTTATCCTTGACCAGTCCCGCCATGGACTCGACCAGCAGGCTCTTATTGACGCCGTAGGGGATTTCGGTGATGACGATGCGGCGCTTGTCCTCCTCGACCTCTGCCTGTCCGCGCACGACGATGCGTCCCTTACCCGTCAGGTAGGCTTCCTTGATTCCGTTGACGCCGTGGATGGTGCCGTATGTGGGGAAGTCGGGACCCTTGATGAAGTTCATCAGCTCCGGGATGGAGCAGTCCGGGTTATCCATTCTGTACACGGTGGCGTCAATGACCTCGCGCAGGTTATGGGTAGGGATATTGGTCGCCATGCCGACCGCGATGCCCATCGAGCCGTTGACCAGCAGGTTCGGGAAGCGGGACGGCAGGACGGACGGCTCCTGCAGGCGGTTGTCGAAGTTGGGCACCATCGGCACGACGTTCTTGTCGATATCCCGGAGCATTTCGTCCGCCAGTCTGGACATTCTCGACTCGGTATACCGGTATGCGGCAGGCGGGTCGCCGTCGATGGAGCCGAAGTTGCCCTTTCCGTCTATCAGCTTATAGCGCATATAGAACGGCTGTGCGAGGTGCACCATGGTGCCGTACACGGAGCTGTCGCCGTGCGGGTGGTACTTACCCAGCACGGAGCCGACCGTGGTTGCGGATTTTCTTGTGGGTTTATCGTATGTCAGGTGCTGCTCGTACATATCGTACAGCACGCGGCGCTGACCGGGTTTCATCCCGTCCCGCACGTCCGGCAGGGCGCGCTGCATGATGACCGACATGGAGTATTCGATAAAGGATTTCCTTACCTCATGCTCCAGGTTTACGTCCACGATTTTTCTGGTTTTTCAAAGAGCAGGCTTTCGTTTTTCTCTTTCCTGCTCGCGCTCCTTTTTTCTGCTGAATTTCTTTTTCCACGGTTTGTTTTTTTCCTCGTTTTCTTTTTTTATGGTTTCTGATGGTGGAGAGTCGTGTTTTTTTATGGGGGGCAGGGGGGCGCAGGGGTTTTTGGTTGCCTGCTGACCTTGCCACTGTGGTACCCGGCGGGGGCTCAGGGGCAGTCGCCCGCTTCCCCTGCCTTTAGTTTTTCTTTCCTGCCCCCCATCTCTCGACCCCTTCCCCTCCGGGGAAGGGGAGACTTTAGGTTATTTTATGCAGGGGCTTCGCCCCTTGCATCCCCGGGGCTGAACGGGACGCGGCACTGGCTGAACCTGCGGTGCAGGAGACCGAAGGGGGGCGCGGCGATTTTTGGTCGCCTGCCTACATTGCCACTGTGGTACCCGGCGGGGGCGCAGGGGTTTTGGTTGCCCGCTGACCTTGCCTTTAGCTTGCTTTTATGCCCCCCATCCCCGACCCCCTTCCCCTCCGGGGAAGGGGGACTTTAAGGTTATTTTTATGCAAGGGGCTTCGCCCCTTGCATCCCCGGGGGCTGTACCCGGGCGGCACTGGCGAAACCATGGGCAACCGTTTGCCTTCGCTCTTGCGGCGAACCGCAGGTTTCCCGACGTAGGGCACTTGTACGGCAGTCTCTGTAAAGTGCCGTAAGCGGCTCGGCGCCCGGGGTGCCGGGGCGGAGCCCCCGGCGAAATAAACTTTTAGGGCTCCCCTTCCCGCCGGGAAGGGGGTCGGGAGGGATGGGGGCATAAAAGCAAATTAAAGGCAAGGCAGGCGGGCAACAAAGAAGGCAAGCCCCCATTGCTTTTTTTCCACAGCGGCAGGGACAGCCAGTACCGCCGGGGGCGGAGCCCCCTGCCCCCCGCTACCATCTTTTTCCTTCCCCAGCAGTCGCCGCACAAGGAAAACCACGCCGTAGACGAGCGGAGAGAAGAGAACAGACAGAACAATATGCGGGAGAACACTGAACCAGAGAAAGCTGACAGGCGGAACCGCACGCGCAGAGAGAGTCGCGGAAAGCACGCGGAATAAACCCTCGGCAGCGGCACCGACAGCCGCAAAGACAGCAAAGGAAGGCATATTGTGGGCAAGACGCGAAAGCGCCAAGGAGCCGGCAAGCCAGCCAAGCAGGAAATAGGAAAGCGGACGAAGCATCATGCCGGAACCCATGCAGTCGGCAAGAAAACCGACAAACAGCCCAAGCACACCGCCATGCTCCCCCGTCAAACAGATAGCCGACAGCCAGCACAAGCAGAAGCCCCAGCCAAGGTCCGCCCGGTGGGAGGGGCGGCAGTCGCAGACGCGCCAAAATCCCCTCCAACGCAAGCAAACTGCAGGAAAGGAGAACCCCGGCAGCAAGCCGCCGGATGCGATCCAGCGCGTCGGCGGAGATCCAGCCGCCCCGCTCAGGGGGGCGTCCGCCCTTGCGCGCGCGCCCGCTCACGGAGAATCCCCCGCGCCGCTGCCGCCCTGCCAATGACTGCCGTCCGTGTAGTGCACATAGTCGGTCAGAACCGCAACAAGGCGCAGATTTGTCAGATCGGCAAACGGCGTCACGGTCGCCTCGGTCGTGCGGCTGTACGCGTTGGCGGAAACCGACGCAATCCGCCCCACCGGAATGCCGTAGGGGTACACCCCGCCCTTGCCGCTGGTCAGAATCACGTCCCCGACCGCGGCGTCCGCCTCCGCCGCCAGCGCGGTCAGGACGGCGTTCCCGGACGGGAGCGATGCGAATTTTCCTTCCCACAGCCCCGTTTCGCCGGAGCGCGCGTCTATGGCGCCTGCGGCAAAGTCGGTATTCAGCACCGTGCGCACGCGGCAGGAGCCCACGCCGACCTCCGACACGATGCCGACCAGCCCCGCCTCACACACCACCGGCATTCCCACGGCGACGCCGGAGGAGCTGCCGCGGTTGAGCGTCAACTGGATGGCGTAGGACTGCCCCCCGCTGCCGCCCGACCACTCGGTCGCGGTCACGGCGCAGGACACCAGCGACCAGTCCTCCCGCTCCTGCTTCATGGAGAGGTAGCGGTACAGCCAGCTGTTCTCGTTTTTCCAGAATTTCCGCGTCCAGAAGTCCCGCGCGGAGCGACTGATTCTCGGCGCGCAGGGCGTCGTTTTTCCGCCTGCAGGTCGCGGATATCGCGGAAGTATCCCGCAAAGCCCGCCGCCGCGTCCGCGGTTTTTGCCGGCGAGCCAGCTGAAGGGGTACATCACCGCGCTGCCCACCTGTCGGAGCAGGGAGCCCCATCCCATGACCGCGAACACGCCCGTGAACAGGCACAGGCAGAGGGCGATGCAGATGCAGACCCGGAAAAATTTTGATTTCACTGCCGTCCTCCTTCCTTCTTCGTGGCTGTGTCGGTACGCCGTGGGTATGCCGTGGCATGCCTGTGGCGTGCCGCGGGCATGTCCTTGTGGAAAACTATATCTCCACACGATCCGCTCACTTTTCCACAGTATTTTTTTCCACACCTGTTTGAAACTTAGAAACAGGCAGTCCGGACAAGCGGTATTTGCATGGGGGCGAGATTTCCACACCCTTTTCCACACCCTGTGGAAAACTGGTTTCTGCGGATTTGTCGCAGGGTGTCGTACTGGGGTGGGGTATGACATATTTTTGTGATTTTTTTGTATAATTGGTGTGGGTTGTTTATTGGGTTATTTGGTGAATCGGGTGGGTTTATGGGGGGCAGGGGGTGGTCGCCTGCCGACCTTGCCACTGTAGTACCAGGCGGGGGGCTTGCCTTTTTTTGGTTGCCTGCCGACCTTGCCTTGCCGGAACCCGGCGGGGGCGCAGGGGGTGGTCGCCCGCCTGCCCCTTTTACTTTAGCTTACTTTTCTTTCCCCCATCCCTCCCGACCCCTTCCCGGCGGGAAGGGGAGACTAAAGGTTATTTTATGCAAGGGGCTGCGCCCCTTGCATCCCCGGGGCTGAACCCGGGCGGCATAGGCTTTTCTTGTGGAAAGCGGGTTCCGGCGGGGCTTCGCCCCTTGCGGGGCGGGGTGAGGGGTGGCGTTGCGGTGCCCGGAGGGGGCGCAGGGGGTGGTCGCCGGATAACCTTGCCTTGCCGGAACCCGGCGGGGGGCTTGCCTTTTTGGTCGCCTGCCTACCTTTTGCTTTAGCTTACTTTTCTTTCCCCCATCCCCTCGACCCCCTTCCCTCCGGGGAAGGGGAGACTAAAGGTTATTTTTATGCAAGGGGCTTCGCCCCTTGCATCCCCGAGGGCTTAACCCGGGCGGCATAGGCTTTTTCTTGTGGAAAGCGGGTTCCGGCAGGGCTTCGCCCCTTGCGGGGCGGGGGGTGGCGTTGCGGTGCCTGGAGGGGGGCGCAGGAGGGGGTCGCCCGCCAACCTTGCCTTGCAGGAACCCGGAGGGGGCGCAGGGGGGGTGGTCGCCTGCCTACCTTTTGCTTTAGCTTTTGTTTCTGCCCCCATCCCCCGACCCCCTTCCTCCGGGGAAGGGGGACTAAAAGGTTATTTTATGCAAGGGGCTTCGCCCTTGCATCCCCGGGGCTGAACCCGGGCGGCACTGACTTTTTCTTGTGGAAAGTGAGTGCCGGCGGGAGGGCTTCGCCTCTTGCTTCTCCGGCAGGGATAGCCAGTGCCGCACGGGTACAAGCCGGATTCAAAACCCACAGCAGAAGCGGCTAAGCCGATTCTGCAAAACCCAAAATCCCAGCCGCCATCCGATACAGCAAGGAAACCGCAGGTCCGGGCACCAACGTAAATCTTCAGCCAAATAATTCTCGGGAAAAGTTCTTGGGGGTTTGGGGGCTTCTTTCAAGAAGCCCCCAACGCTCCCCCGCTTCCCCGTTCCTTCGCTTCTCCGCTTCTCCGCTTCTTCGCTCCCCCGTTTCCCCGCTTATATATCCAGATTTTCCGCGAACTTGGCGTTTTCCTCGATAAAGATGCGGCGGGGGTCAACCTTGTCGCCCATGAGCAGGGAGAACATTTCATCGCAGGCGATGGCGTCCTCGATGGTGACGCGCAGGATGGTCCGGTAGGCGGGATCCATAGTGGTTTCTCGAAGCTCGTGGTCGTCCATTTCACCAAGTCCCTTATAGCGGTCGGCTTCCACGCTGCCGCCGATTTCGGCGATGATCCGGTCGCGCTCCTCATCGGTGAAGGCAAAGCGGTCGTTCTCGCCCTTGTGGTTCTTTTTGTAGATGCGGTAGAGGGGCGGCATGGCGAAGTAGACGTGCCCCTCCTCCACAAGCTGACGCATATGCCGGAAGAAGAAGGTCAGCAGCAGGATCCGGATGTGCGAACCGTCGACATCGGCATCCGCCATGATGATGATCTTGCCGTAGCGCAGCTTGGCAATATCGAATTCGTCGCCGATGCCACAGCCGAGTGCCTGAATGATAGGCAGAAGCGACGGATTGCCGTAAACCTTGTCCAGCCGAGATTTCTCCACGTTCAGCACCTTGCCGCGCATGGGAAGGATCGCCTGGAAGCGCGGGTTTCTGCCCTGCCCTGCCGTACCGCCTGCGGAATCTCCCTCCACAAGGTACAGCTCGGTCAGCTCGGCACTCTTTTCCTGGCAGTCCTTGAGCTTGCCGGGCAGCGAGGAGCCCTCGGAAAGCGCGCCGCGACGGGTTGCCTCCCGCGCTTTTCTCGCCGCCTCCCGCGCACGCGACGCCGTCATCGCCTTGTCCAGAATGACGCGCGCAACGGCAGGATTCTCCTCAAAGAACTCCGCCAGCTTGGAGGTCACGGTGCCCTCCACCAGCGTCCGGATGTCGGAGTTACCCAGCTTTGCCTTGGTCTGGCTCTCAAACTGCGCGTTCTCCAGCTTGACCGACACAACGGCGCAAAGCCCCTCCCGGACGTCCTCGCCGGACAGATTCTTGTCGCTGTCCTTCAGGATGCCCGCCCGGTGCCCGTAGTCGTTGATGGCGCGGGTAAGACCGGACCGGAAGCCGGTCTCGTGCGTACCGCCCTCGATGGTGTTCATGTTGTTGGCAAAGGTCATGACGCACTCGTCGTAGCTGTCGGTGTACTGCAACGCGATCTCCGCCACGCTGGTGCCCTTCTCGCCGCGCATGTATATCACCTGATTGTGGCAGGGCGTGGCGTGCTTCTGATGCTCCGCCAGATACTCCACAAAGTGCCGGATACCGCCCTCGTAGCAGAGATCCTCCTCCGGCGGCGGCAGCGGATTGCCCTCGCTGTCGGTGCGCGGACGCTCGTCCCGCAGGCAGATGCGCACGCCGCCGTTCAGGAACGCCTGCTCGCGCATACGGTTGAGCAGCATCTTGAAATCAAACACCGTGTCCTCAAAGATGGTCGGATCCGGCTTGAAGGTGACCTTCACGCCGTGCGGATTCCCGGGATCCGATTTCCCCTCACTGCGGAAGGGGCGCGCCACGTGCCCGCGCTCAAACCGTTCCGTGTAGCGCACGCCGTCCACGGTGTCCTCCAGCTCCAGCCACTCGGACAGCGCGTTGACGACCGAAGCGCCGACGCCGTGCAGACCGCCCGCGATCTTGTATCCGCCGCCGCCGAATTTTCCGCCCGCGTGCAGGATGGTGTAAACCACCTCCGGCGTGGGGATGCCCTCCTTGGGGTGTATTCCGGCGGGGATTCCGCGCCCGTTATCCTGCACCGTGACGCTGTTGTCGGGGTTGATGGTCACGGTGATCCGGTCGCAGTGTCCCGCCAGCGCCTCGTCTATGGAGTTATCCACAATCTCGTACACCAGGTGATGCAGTCCCCGGATGGAAGTCGTGCCGATGTACATACCCGGTCTTTTGCGGACTGCCTCCAGTCCCTCCAGCACCTGTATCTGATTCTCGTCATACACCTCGTCCGTGGCGGTGTTTACGCCCTCCGGGAGCTTTTTTTCGTCCATGTTATTCTCTGCCATTTCTTGCTTTTTTCCTTTCCTGTGTATATGTCCCGATTCTGAAAAGTCCTTACTGTATATACATTTTTATTTTTATTCAGTCTGATCCGGATTGGCGGGGCGGCTTCCGGTCGTCCGTCTCGCTGCGGTCTGCACGCTCACTGCGCTCGCCGCGCTCGCCGCGTATTCTGCCGATGAGGGCGGCGGTGGAGAGCTGGGAGAAGTAGACCTTACAGTCCCCGTCTGTTCTGTCCCTGTACAGGACGAAGGATTTCGGTATCTCCTCGTTGGCGGCTTTGACCATATCCTTTTTCTGAGCCTCCGAGAGGTATTTTCTGGTGATCCAGGAGGTAGTTGTTCTGTCGGCGTCGAAAATGCCGATGATGTCGCGTGTGCGGATGTTTTTTTGGTTTCCGATGTGGAGATACACGGTTTTTTCTCCTTTCGTGTGGGATGTGGGCTATATATGGGCTTTGGGGGGCTTGTCCTTTTGGTTGCCTGCTGACCTTGCCTTGCAGGAACCCGGCGGGGGGCTTGCTTTCCTTGTCGCCTGCCTACCTTTTACTTTAGCTTGATTTCCTGCCCCCCTTCCCCGAAGGGGAAGGATATCCCCGACCCCCTTCCCGGCGGGAAGGGGAGAATCATAGTTTTTCCTTATGCAAGGGGCTTCGCCCCTTGCATCCCGGGGCTGAACCCGTGCGGCACGGGCTTCTCTTGTGGAAAGTGAGTTCCGGCGGGGGGCTTCGCCTCTTGCGGGGCGGGGTGGGGGTGGCGTTGCGATGCCCGGAGGGGTGCAGGGGGTGGTTGCCTGCTGACCTTGCCTTGCCGGAACCCGGCGTGGGGCTTGCTTTCCTTGTCGCCTGCTTGCCCTGCCTTTAGTTTTTCTTTTTCTGCCCCCATCCCCCGACCCCCTTCCCCTCCGGGGAAGGGGAGAATCATGGTTTTTCTTATGCAAGGGGCTTCGCCCTTGCATCCCCAAGGGCTGAACCCGGGCGGCATCGGTTTTTTTCTTGTGGAAAGCGGTGCTTTTTAGCTTTTCGGGGAAAGTTTTTCCATAGCGGGCAAGGAATTTCAAGCGGCGCGTTTTTTCCAATGCCGCACGGGTTCAAGCGGATTCAAAACCCGCAGCAGAAGCGGCTAAGCCGATTCTGCAAAAACCCCAAAATCCCAGCCACCATCCGGTACAGCAAAGGAAACCGCAGGTCCGGGCACCAACGTAAATCTTCAGCCAAATAATTCTCGGGAAAAAGTTCTTGGGGGTTTGGGGGGCTTCTTTCAAAGAAGCCCCCAACGCTTCTCCGTTCCTTCGCTTCTCCGCTTCTTCGCTCCCCCGCTTCCCCGTTCCTTCGCTTCTCATCTTCCCCGCTTCCCTTCACTCAAAATACTTTCCATTTTCGACCCGGATGGAGCGGAAGGAATCGGGGGAGAAGGAGGAGGAGATATCCTCGCAGCAGGTCATGATGACCTGGCGGCCGGAGAGCTCGCGGAGGAGATAGGAGCGGCGGCGGCTGTCCAGCTCGGAGAGGACGTCGTCAAAGAGAAAGACGGGGAGATCGCCGCCGGTTTCCTGCCCGCTGACGGTGCCTTCCGCCAGCTTCATGGCAAGCGCGATAGAGCGCTGCTGCCCCTGCGAAGCATACAGACGCGCGGGACGGTCGTTCAGAGTCAGTGCGAGATCGTCCCCGATGCACCCCGTACAGCGTGCTGCCGGCACCGATCTCCCGCGCGGTACGCTCGGTCAGAAGGCGGAAATACGCCGGCGCAGTGTCCTCCGGGGAGAGCATTTCCTGCGCGGGAAGACCAAGCGAATTGGTATACCCGACACCGGGAATTTCACGATTGCCGGTCATGTCCGCAAAGCAGTCGCGCATGAGGGAATCCAGACGCAGAATATACCCGGCGCGCTTCGCCGCGATTTCCGCACAGGCGGAGGCAAGCTGCGCGGACCACTGCTCGGCAGTCGGATCCAGCCTGCCGCCCGCATCCTGCGCCTGCCGGAGCAGCGCGTTGCGCTCCCGCAAAGCCCGGTTGAAACAGCTTGAGCGCCCGCACGTAGACAGGGCGGAGCTGGGAGATCGCCACATTCAGGAAATCCCGCCGATCCTCCGGCGAGCCCTGCACAACAGACAGGTGCGCCGGACAGAACAGCACAACCCGGAACCCGCCGACAACCTCGCTCATGCTCCGGACGCGGACGCCGTTGCGGTCAACAGCCCTGCCGCCGCGCCCCCGGAGAAGCCGGAACAGAAGCGTGCTGTCCGCCTGCCCCGCCTGCCCTGCCTGCCCAACTGTCTCCGCCGGCGAAAAGCAGTTCTCTATCATGGCACTTTCCGCACCGAACCGGATCAGCTCCTCGTCATGCCCCGTGCGGAAGGTCTTGCCGAGCGCCGTGTAGTACAGCGCCTCCAGCAGATTGGTCTTTCCCTGCGCGTTGTCGCCGTGCAAAAGGTTGACGCCGGGGGAAAAATGCACCTCCGCCTCCTCAACGTTGCGGAAATCCCGCAGACGGATCCGCCTGCACTGCATCGCCGCCCCTTACTCCTTGGTGCGCACCGGCAGGAGGAAGTACAGCTCGCTCTCCCCGGCAGCCGTTTCCTCCTCGCTCAGCACCGGCTCGATGTTGATGCTGGACAGCGACGTGGACATGGAAAGCCGGACATCCCCGGCGCGGCAGGCACGCAGACTGTCCATCAGGTACCGGTTGTTGAAGGCAATGGTCAGATCGTCCCCCTCGTGCCGGATGGGCATCTCGTCATACGAGCTTCCCAGCCCCGAAACGGCGGACACCTTGAGCATCCCGCCCACGATATCCAGCCGGACGCTGGAGCGCACCGCCCCCGGCACGCGCTCCTCCGTAATCAGCGCCGCACGCTCCAGCGCGCTCAGCAGCACATCCCGATCCACCGTGACCAGAATGCGGTGATTCCGGACGATGATGCGCTCATAATCCATGTACTCGCCGTCAATCAGACGGGAGAAAAACGTGATCCCGTCCAGGTCAAACACAATATTCTTGCGGAACATATGGATGCGCGTCAGCGGCTCGCCCTGCTCCGTGCTCTCCGAGCTTTCCCCGCTCTCCAAACTCTTTTCGATTTTCTCATTCCTGTAATCCAGCAGGCGGAACAGCTCCCCCACCGACTTGTTCGGCAGAATGAAGCGGTAGTTCAGGGCATCGCCGCTCTCGTTGCGGTTCTCGGTCTCGGCGGGCGTGGAGCAGACCGCCATCCGGAAGGAATCGCAGGCGACGGTATCCAGCCTGCCGTCCGTCACGCGCATATACATACCGTTGAGGAACGGGCGCTGGTCGTTGGTGCCCATGGCGTGCATACACTTTCCGATCATGGTGCGCAGCGTCTTGCGCGGCACGGTGAACCCGTTGACCGACCGGAGCCGCGGCAGATCCGGGAAATCGGCAGCCGGCAGCGCGTTCATGGTGTGCGACGCGCGCCCGCAGGTAATGGAAACGCAGTTCCGGTCATCCACGGACAGCGTGATCTCGCCGTCCTCCATGGCGCGGACTGTCTGACTGAATTTGGCGGCGCTGATGATAGCCGCGCCTTCCTCGATCACCTCGACGCGGACACTCAGCCGGACGCCCTTTTCCAGATCAAAGGTGGTCATACGACATACGTCCGGCGCCTGCGCTTCAAACAGGATGCCTTCGGTGGCAGTCAGGGCTGTTTTGCCGGACACGCCGCTCTGCAGCGGCGACACGGCTTCGCACATATCGTTTTTGTTGAATATGATCTTCATGGTTTGTTTCTGTCTCCTTTCAGGAACGGTATCGTGTCAGTATATGTAGTGGCTGAGCGGGAAATGCCGCCCCGCACGTTCTGTCAGCGTCTGCCCGCTTTCCGCCTCCCGCGCGCCCGCGCGCGATCCGTCCATCCTTCTATCCTTCCATCCAGAAGCAGGAGCAGTAGGGGGCGGGGAACTGTGGAAAACCGGAATATCCAGCCACGGCAGGAACTTTTTGGCGTTTTTGTCGGCGCGGTTCTGTGCGGAATATCCGGATTTTGCCTTGACGGATTGTGGAAATCCGTGTCCGGGGAGTGGTTTTGGTGGGATTTTTTTGTGTCCGGCGGCGTTCCGACCGCGACAAACCGGTCGTTGTGGACGGATTTTTTTCTGTTTTTCTGTGGGAAAGCCGGGGTTCTGTCCACCGGCATTTGTGGACATCCGGTGGGGTGTGCGGTTGGCTTGGGGAATTTGTCCGTCCGGTTTTTTATGCATATCCACAGGACAGCGGGGGGCGTGTTTTTCTGCTGCAATGCCCGGATTCGCGGTCTGCGGGGGTTGCATACGGCTATGCATACCGTGCTTTTCAACATAGTTTTCCACAGGCTGTGAAAAAGGCGGAGAAAAGTCCACAGTCTTTTCCACACGGTGTGGAAAACCGGGGGTGTTTTCGACAATGGCGTTGTGGGGAGCAGGGGTTTTGCCCCTTGCATCCCCCGGGGCTGAACCTAAGCGGCACTGGCTATCCCTGCCGCTGTGGTACCCAGCAGGGGCAGGGGGCTTTGCCCCTTACGGGGCGGGGATGGGTGGCGTTCCGGTACCCGGCGGGGGGCGTGGCGGTTTTGGTCGCCCGCCTGCCTTTTACTTGAGCTTTGTTTTTTCCCCCATCCCCCGCCCCCTTCCCGGCGGGAAGGGGAGACTAAAGGTTATTTTTATGCAAGGGGCTTCGCCCCTTGCATCCCAGGGGCTGAACCTGCGCGGCACTTACAGAACCTGCCAAGCGGGTGCCCGGAGTGGGGCTTGCCCCTTGCGGGGCGGGGATGGGTGGCGTTCCGGTATCCGGCGGGGGGCAGGGGGCTTGCCCCTTGCGGCACTGGCTCGCCCCTGCCACTGTGGTACCCGGCGGTGGGGTGGCGGTTTTGGTCGCCCGCCTGCCTTTTACTTTAGCTTGATTTTCTGCCCCCCTCCCCCCGACCCCCTTCCCGGCGGGAAGGGGAGACTCAAAAGGTTTTCTTATGCAAGGGGCTTCGCCCCTTGCATCCCCAGACTGAACCCGCGCGGCACTTACAGAACCTGCCGCTGTGTTTCCCGGTGAGGGGCTTACCCGGCTGGTTGCCGGTTCGGCGGGCGTTAACGGTTCCCACGGGTGGCGTGTCAGTTGAGATGCGGCTCTGGTTGACAGTGCCGGCAGCCAGGAGAGGGGGACCGGGGGAGAGGAACTTCGGCGTTTGAGATGGTCCTCTCCCCCGGGGCAGGGGACGAACAAGTGCCGTTGGGGGACAGGGATAGCAAGTGCCTTCGGGGAACAGGGCGAACCGCCGCCCGTCGGAACGGCACCTCACCCGCCCCGCACTTCTTTTTCCATTTCCTCCAGCTCAATGCGGAAGAGATCATCCTGCGCCTTGCGCTTTTCCACAGCATCCAGGGAGGAAAGAATGGTGGAGTGGTCACGGTTGAACAGCTTGCCGATGTTGGGAAGCGACATTTCGGTAATCGTGCGGATAAGGTAAACCGTCACATGACGCGCGGAGGCAATCTCCTTGGTGCGCCGCGCGGAAACCAGATCCTCCCGCTTGATGTTGTAGCGGTGATAGACGGCACTGAATACCTTGTCCACCGTCACATTGACAGGCTCGGCTCCGTCCAGAAGATCCGAGATGCAGCTGCGCGCAACATTCATGTTGATCTGCTGACCGGACAGGAAGCTCATGGCGCCCAGCTTCTTGATGGCACCCTCAATCTGCCGGATGTTGGAGCGCAGATTCTCCGCCAGGAAGGAAAGCACATCGTCCGGAAGCGTCAGATTGACCTGATCCGCCTTTTTCTTGATGATGGCGGTGCGCAGCTCCAGATCGGGCGGCTGAATGTCCGCAATCAAGCCCCACTCAAAGCGGGTTTTGAGACGATCCTCCAGCGTTTTGATCTCGCGCGGCGGACGGTCGGAGGTCAGAATGATCTGCTTGCCGTCCTCGTACAGCGCGTTGAATGTGTGGAAAAACTCTTCCTGCGTGGAGGTCTTGCCCGCAATGAACTGGATATCGTCTATCAGCAGCACATCGCAGGAGCGGTAGATGTCCCGGAACTCCTTCATTGCCTGCCGCGTCAGACTTTCGATCATGTGATTGGTGAAATTCTCGCCCTTGATGTAAATGACGCGGACGTGCTCGTTCTTGCGCTTGAGCTGATTGGTGATGGCGTAGAGCAGATGCGTCTTGCCCAGCCCGGACGGTCCGTAGATGAACAGCGGGTTGTAATTCTGCGCGGGATGGTCGGCGACAGCCAGACAGGCGGCGTGCGCGAACTTGTTGGAGGAGCCGACGATGAAATTGTCAAACGTGTACTCAAAATTGAAGGGCGGCAGGGTGGAGGGCGGGAGATGTCCCACCGTATCCGGCTTGTCCTCTGCCTCTGCGGGCGCGGGGACTTCCGCCGGAGTGGGAAACGCCTGCTCGCTCCGGATGCCCGCAGCGGGCGAATTTTTCCCGCGTTTCCGGCGGGGCTGTCGGGGGCAGTGCCGGGCGGTGTTCTGCCGGGCAGGTTGGGGGGCTGCGCCGCAGACGCTGACGTCCCCCTCGCCGCCTGCCTTATCTGTTTCGGCGTCCGGCTCCAGCACGATCATGCGCTCATTGAGCGTGTAGCCTTTCTGTCGTGCGATCTCGTTGCAGGCGGACTCGCTGACAAGGCGCACCGTGACCGGGTATCCGAGGATATCGGAAAACCGCTTTTCGATCTCCTCGCGGTACTTGAGGTTCACTGTGCGCATTTTGATGACGGAGTCGCCTGTCAGGATGATTGTTGTATCGTCCTCGATTCCCGTCACCGAGAGATCTCCCAGGAAGAGATCCGTCACGGTATTGGAAAGCTCCTTCCGGAAGCTGTCCCTCACCATTTTCCATATATCGTTCAGTTCGTCAAGGAAAGACAAGGGCATAGGAAATCCTTTCTTTCCTGCCCTGCGGCAAGGGCTGTCGCCGGGCAGTCTTATAAGTATATTTATATAATTATAGTATACCATAATTCTTCCGGAAAATCAAGCCCCATTTTGATATTGTTTGCGGGGGCGTGCCTTTATCCTCGCCTGCCTGCCCCTGCCTTTAGCTTTCTTTTTGCCCCTATCCCCTCGACCCCCTTCCCCGGTGGGGAAGGGGGAGAATATTACTTTATTTCGCCGGGGCTACCGCCCCCGGCACCCCGGGCATTAAACCGTTTGCGGCACTTACAGAGCCTGCCAAGAAGGTGCCCCGCGCAAAGGGAAGTCCACGATTTGCCGCCAGAATGGCAGGAAATGCTTTCCTTTGGACAGAGTCGGCAGCCAAGGAGAGGGGGGACCGGGGGAGAGGAACTTCGGCGTTTGAGATGGTCCTCTCCCCCGGGGCAGGGCGAACAAGTGCCGCAAGGGGAGCAGCCCCCCCTCAATTTCCCACAGCGTCAGGGTAAGCCAGCGACCAAAGCCGCCAAAAAGGAGGAGAACCCCCAAACGGGATTCTCCTCCGGAAAAACAGGAGTCAGGAATCAGGAAAAAAATTACTCGTACAGCTCCCGCATTTTTCAGCAGACGCTGATAGTGGGCAGCGGCATTTTTTCCTTAGCCTTTTTCAAACAGAACGGCAGCACGGGCAGGGTTGGAAGCCTCCAGACGGGCATACCGGTTCTCGGACTCAATGAACTTGGTGTAGTCGGTCGTGGGCTCCTTGGAATCCACAATCAGCTTGCCGCTCTCCAGAGTCGGATTGTAGCGGAACATCAGCCAGTAGCCGGCATCCACCGCACGCTTCATCTCCAGCTGGCAGTTCTGCATACCGCCCTTCTTGATGCCGTGCATCTCGCAGGGAGCGTAGCCGATGATCAGGGACGGGCCGTGGTAAGCCTCTGCCTCGGTCAGAGCCTTGAGCAACTGGTTCATGTCCGCACCCATGGCAACCTGCGCAACGTACACGTAACCGTAGGACATGGCAATCTCCGCAAGGCTCTTCTTGCCGATTGCCTTACCGGCGGCGGCAAACTGCGCCACCTGACCGATGTTGGAAGCTTTGGAAGCCTGCCCGCCGGTGTTGGAGTACACCTCGGTATCAAAGACCATCACGTTGACGTCCTCGCCGGAAGCCAGCACATGGTCAAGTCCGCCGAAGCCGATGTCATAGGCCCAGCCGTCGCCGCCGAAGATCCAGACGGACTTCTTGGACAGATACTCCTTTTCCGCCAGAATCTTGCCGCGCAGATCGGCGCACTTGTCGCAGGTGCAACCCTCCAGAGCGGCAATCAGTGCCTTGGCAGCAGGCTCGTTCGCCTTGCCGTCCTCCAGCGTGTTCAGGTAGTTCTCGATGACAGCCTTGAACTCGGGCTTCTCGACCATGTCGTTCAGCTCGCGGACATAGCCGATCAGACGCTCGCGGATGACCTTCTGACCAAGATACAGACCCAGACCGTGCTCGGCGTTGTCCTCAAACAGCGAGTTGCACCAGGCAGGACCGTGACCGGACTCCTTGTTCACCGTGTAAGGCGTGGAGGGAGCCGCACCGCCCCAGATGGAGGAGCAGCCGGTTGCATTGGAGATGTACATTCTCTCACCGAACAACTGGGTGATCAGTCTTGCATAGGAGGTCTCGGCACAGCCGGCGCAGGAGCCGGAGAATTCAAGCAGCGGCTGCTTGAACTGACAGCCCTTGATGGTGGTGTAGATAAGCTCGGGCCTCTCGGAGACGTTGGCGACCGCGTAGTCGAAGGCTGCCTGCTGATACAGACCCTTCTCCTGCTGCACCATGGTCAGAGCCGACTTGGGTGCCGCCAGCTTGGCAGCAGCCTTGGCGGCAGTCTTGGCATCGTACTCCGGATGCTCCTCCGTGACCTGCTTGGCGGCGTTGTCCAGTGCCTTCTTGGTCACAGGGCACGCCTTGACGCACAGGGTGCAGCCCATGCAGTCCAGCGCGGAAACAGCCATGGTGTACTTGTAGGTCGTCTTGATGACCGGCTTGGCGGTAAAAGCGCGTGTCGGCAGGCGCACCGGCAGCCTCCTTCTCGTCCATAGCGAACGGACGGATGGTTGCGTGCGGGCAGACGAACGCGCAGCTGTTACACTGGATGCAGTTCTCGGGGAACCACTCCGGCACCATCACGGCGACGCCGCGCTTCTCGTAGGCGGCGGCACCCTGGACGAAGGTACCGTCCGGGTTGTGGGAGAACGCGGAAACAGGCAGCTTGTCGCCTGCCATGGATCCGATGGGCTCCAGCAGATTGTTGACGGCATCCACGAGATCGGCACGGGTACCGGTCGCAGGCGCCTTGGGGGCGTCATCGGCGCAGGTCTTCCATGCCTCGGGCACGTTGACCTTGACAAAGGCATCCGCGCCGGCATCAATGGCGGCATAGTTGAGATCCACCATTGCCTGTCCCTTCTTGATGTAGGACTTGTACGCCATCTTCTTCATGTACTCGACAGCCTCTGCCGCGGGCAGGATGTTGGCGAGCGCGAAGAAAGCGGACTGCAGGACGGTGTTCTTGACCTTGACATTGCCGATCTTCTTGGCGGCGATATCCGTCGCGTCGATGATGTAGAAGCTGATGTTGTTGTTGGCGATGTACTTCTTGACCTTGGAGGGCAGATGCGCATCCAGCTCCTCCGGCGTCCAGGCGCAGTCAAGCAGGAAGGTGCCGCCCGGCTTGACATCGGTCACCATGTCGTACTTGTGCAGGTACGCCTGGTTGTGGCAGGCGACGAAGTCCGCCTTGTTGATGTAGTAGGGGGACTTGATGGGCGCATCACCGAAGCGCAGGTGCGAGATGGTGATACCGCCTGTCTTCTTGGAGTCGTACTGGAAGTACGCCTGGATGTACTTGTCGGTGTGGTCACCGATGATTTTAATGGAGTTTTTGTTGGCGCCGACGGTGCCGTCACCGCCAAGACCCCAGAACTTGCAGGCAATGGTGCCGGCAGGCGCGGTGTCGGGCGCGGGCTTCTCCTCCAGCGAGTGGTTGGTGACGTCATCCACGATGCCGATGGTGAACTGTGCCTTGGGCTCGTCCTTGGCAAGGTTCTCGTACACGGCGAAGATGGAAGCGGGGGGCGTATCCTTGGAACCGAGTGCCGTAGCGTCCGCCGACGACACGGATACCGGTCACGCCGGCGGTAGCCAGTGCGGTGACGACATCCAGGTACAGCGGCTCACCCAGCGAGCCGGGCTCCTTGGTGCGGTCCAGAACCGCAATCTTCTTCACGGTTCCGGGGATCGCCTCGATCAGCTTGGAAGCCACGAACGGGCGGTACAGGCGAACCTTGACAAGACCGACCTTCTCGCCGTGGGCGTTCATGTAGTCGATGACCTCCTCGGTCACGTCGCAGACAGAGCCCATTGCGATGATGATGCGATCCGCATCGGGTGCGCCGTAGTAGTTGAACAGCTTATAATCGGTGCCCAGCTTGGCGTTGACCTTGTCCATGTACTCCTCGACGATGGCAGGCAGCGCGTCATAGTAGGGGTTGCACGCCTCGCGGTGCTGGAAGAAAATGTCGCCGTTCTCGGCGGAGCCGCGCAGCACCGGGTGCTCCGGGTTGAGCGCGCGCTTGCGGAAGGCATCCACGGCGTCCATATCCAGCATTTCGGCGAGATCCGCGTAATCCCACACCTCGATCTTCTGGATCTCGTGGGACGTGCGGAAGCCGTCGAAGAAGTTGATGAACGGGACGCGGCCCTTGATGGTAGCCAGATGTGCGACGGCGCCGAGGTCCATGACCTCCTGCGGGTTGGTTTCAGCCAGCATGGCGAAACCGGTCTGGCGGCAGGCGTACACGTCGGAGTGATCTCCGAAGATGTTGAGTGCCTGCGTAGCCACGCAGCGTGCGGACACATGAAACACGCAGGGGAGCAGCTCACCGGCGATCTTGTACATATTGGGGATCATCAGGAGCAGACCCTGCGACGCGGTGTAGGTGGTGGTCAGCGCGCCCGCACCCAGCGAGCCGTGGACGGTACCTGCCGCGCCCGCCTCGGACTCCATTTCCATCACCTTGACGGTGGAGCCGAAGATGTTCTTGAGTCCCTGTGCGGACCACTGGTCCACATAGTCAGCCATCGGGCTGGAGGGGTAATCGGGTAGATGCCTGCGACCTCTGTGAACGCGTAGCTCACTGTCGCGGCTGCCTGGTTACCGTCCATCGACACTTTTTTTCTGTTGATAACAGCCATTCGTGGTAAATCCTCCTCATTTTTTTATGAAAGTGACACTTTCTGAAAAGATTTCGCAACCCTTATCATAGCACAAACCCGGCGAAAAGTAAAGGGATTTCTGAAATTTTCATCTGTCAGAACAAAAAAGTTACAGAAAAAGCGGAGATTATTTACTGTTTCGGCGGCTTGCCTGACGACCGGGTGCCCTGTGGGGGCTTGCCCCCGGCGTTGTCGGCTCGACCTCTGCCGCTGTGGTGCCCCGCGGGCGGCTTGCCTTCCTTGTCGCCTGCCCCCGCCGCCTTTAGCTTTGTTTTTGCCCCCTATCTCCCCCGCCCCCTTCCCCGGCGGGGAAGGGGAGAATTTTTACTTTATTTTCGCCGGGGGCTTCGCCCCCGCACCCCTGCATTAAACCGTTTGCGGCACTTACAGAACCTGCCGTCGTGGTACCTTGCGGGGGCTTGCCTTCCTTGTCGCCTGCCCCCGCCGCCTTTAGCTTTGATTCTGCCCCCATCCCCCCGACCCCCTTCCCGACGGGAAGGGGAGAATTTTAGTTTTTCTTATGCAAGGGGCTCCGCCCCTTGCATCCCCGGCATTGGACCGCCTGCGGCACTTACAGAACCTGCCGTCGTGGTACCCCTGCGGGGGCTTGCCCCCGGCGTTGTCGGCTCGACCTCTGTCGCTGTGGTGCCCTGTGGGGGACTTGCCTTCCTTGTCGCCTGCCCCCGCCGCCTTTAGCTTTGATTCTGCCCCCTATCCCTCCCAACCCCCTTCCCCGCCGGGGAAGGGGAGACTTTTAGTTTATTTTTGCCGGGGGCTTCGCCCCCGGCACCCCCTGCATTAAACCGTTTGCGGCACTGACAGTCTCTGCCATGCGGGCACCCGCGCAAGAGGCGCCTGCGGTTCGTTGCAAAAATGTCAGGAAGCGGTTCCATGTGAGCGGTGTCGGCAGCCAAGGAGAGGGGGGACCGGGGGAGAGGAACTTCGGCGTTTGAGATGGTCCTCTCCCCCGGGGCAGGGTGAGCCAGTGCCGCAGGGGTTCAAGCCTCGCCGGTCACCACAGTGGCAGGGCGAGCCAGTGCCGCCGGGGTTCAAGCCCCGCCGGGGCGCACCGCCCTCCGGTCACCACAGCGGCAGAGGCACGCCGCCCCGCGGCGAAAAACTTCCCCCTACCACTTGACGCACAACATAAAAAAATGATAGAATATACGCGCAGATACAGGCAAACCATAAACGCAAAAAAGGAAAATACTGGTAACAAATAAAGATGAATACAACGCAGATAGCGGTGATCGGCGCCGGTCACGCCGGCATCGAGGCGGCACTGGCGGCGGCAAGAATGGGCGTGGAAACAGTCCTGTGTACAATGTCGCTTGACGCAGTGGCAAATATGCCCTGTAACCCATCCATAGGAGGAACCGCAAAGGGACACCTCGTGTATGAGATAGACGCACTCGGCGGAGAAATGGGACGCGCCGCAGATCTCGTCACCTTGCAGAGCCGCACACTCAATACGGGAAAGGGCGCCGCCGTGCAGTCCAAACGCGTCCAGGCGGACAGACTGCGCTACCATGCCCTCATGAAACATACCCTCGAAACACAGAAAAACCTGCGGCTTTTGCAGGCAGAGGTCGTGGATATATATGAAAAAACCGTTGACGGAAAAGCAAAAATCACAGGCTTCCGCACAAGACTCGGCGAGGAGTGGTCGTGCGGATGCATCATCCTCGCCACCGGAACCTACCTCTGCGGGAAGGTGTTCGTCGGCGATGCATCCTACCCCTCCGGACCGGACGGGTTCCTGCCCGCAGAGGGACTGTCCGACGCGCTCCGCCGCATGGGCATCCGCCTGATGCGCTTCAAAACCGGCACGCCCGCCCGCATCCGGCGGCAGTCCATCCGGCTGGATGAGCTGGAGGAACAGCCCGGCGAGCCGCACATCGTGCCCTACTCCGCCCGCACCGATCCCGACGCCTTCCGCGATCTTGACCAGATCCCCTGCCATATCGTCTATACCAACGCCGAAACCCACCGCATTATTCGGGAAAATATCCACCGATCCGCCATGTATTCCGGCAAAATCCACGGCACCGGACCCCGCTACTGCCCCTCGATCGAGGATAAAATCGTCCGCTTTGCCGATAAGGGAGCGCCACCAGCTGTTCGTCGAACCGCTGGGACGTGACACCGAGGAAATGTACCTCCAGGGCTTTTCCACCTCCCTCCCGACCGACGTCCAGCAGGATATGGTGCATTCCCTGCCCGGCTTTTCGGACGCCGAGATCATGCGCTACGCCTACGCCATCGAGTACGATTGCGCCGATCCTCTGCAGCTCTTCCCTACCCTTGCCTTCAAGCAGCATGACGGCTTGTACGGCGCCGGACAGTTCAACGGCACCTCCGGCTACGAGGAAGCCGCGGCGCAGGGACTTGTGGCTGGCATCAACGCGGCGCTGTCTGTGCTCGGCAAACCGCCCCTGATCCTCCCGCGCTCCGGCAGCTATATCGGCACCCTGATTGATGACCTTGTCACGCGCGGCACCAATGAGCCGTACCGCATGATGACCAGCCGTTCGGAATTCCGCCTTCTCCTGCGTCAGGATAACGCCGACCTGCGCCTGACGCCGACCGGCTACGCCTGCGGCTTGATCCCGGAGGAGCGCTACCGCGCCTTTCTCCGTAAGCGGGAGCAGGAGCAGTCCGAGAAAGCGCGCCTGGAAGCCACCTTCCTCTCGCCCGAAAAAAAGTCAATCCCCTGCTGACTTCCTGGGGCATGGATCCCGTCGTGTCCGGCGTCTCGCTCGCCGACCTTCTGCGTCGCCCCGGCGTGACCTACGCGGCTCTTGCCCCCCTTGATCCCGCCCGCCCCTCCCTTCCCCTCGCGGTCTGCCATACCGTCGAAAACCGACGTCAAGTACGCCGGCTATATCCGCCGCGAACTTGCCGAAGTCGACCGCCAGAAAAAAACTTGAAAGTAAATCCCTCCCCCGACCTCCCCTACTCCTCCATCCGCGGCCTCCGCCTCGAAGCCGCCCAAAAACTCGCCGCCCATAAACCCCTCACCGTCGGACAAGCCTCCCGCATCAGCGGCATCAGCCCCGCCGACATCTCTGTCCTCCTTCTGTATCTCGGGCTGCGATAGGTTGTTTGGGGTGTTTTCGGGGAGGAAAACTTCTTGAAAGAAGTTTTTCCTCCCCCGTGCCCCCTCTTTCAAGAACTTTTATACCGGAATCGGGCATAAAACAGAAAAAAATGCCCCGCCGGACACCCCTTCCCTGCCCGCTGCCCCCATCGCCCCACCCAAGCCTCCGCCGGATGCCTCCTCCCTCCCCGCCGCTCCCCCATCGCTCCCCAAGCCCCGCCGGGCATGCTCTGTTTCCTGCCCTTAACCAGTGCCGCGCAGGCTTATTACGCAGGGGTGCCGGGGGCGTCAGCCCCCGGCGAAATAAAAAGTATAAAGTCTCCCCCTTCCCCGGAGAAGGGGTCGAGGGATAGGGGCAGGAAGGTAAACAAACGGCAAGGTCGGCAGGCGGCAAAGAAGGCAAGCTCCCCGCCGTACGCCCTGTTCCCTGCCCTTAACCAGCGCCGCCCCGGCTCATACGCATGCGCGCCGCCTGCGCCGGTCGAGCCAGTGCCGCCCCCGGCTCCGCCCCGGGGATGCAAAGGGGCGAAGCCCCTTGCATAAGAAAAACTAAAAGTCTCCCCCTTCCCCATGGGGGAAGGGGGTTGAGAGGATAGGGGCAAAATCTTTATGATACCCCCAAAAAAATAAACCCGGCGAGTAAAACGCCCCAAGCCTCCCGCCGGACGCCCTGTTCCCTGCCCTTGACCAGCGCCACCGCATGGCGCCGCCTGCGCCGGTCGAGCCAGCGCCGCCCCGGCTCCGCCCCGGGGATGCAAGGGGCGAAGCCCCTTGCATAAGAAAAACTAAAAGTCTCCCCCTTCCCGCCGGGAAGGGGGTAGGGGGATGGGGGCAAAAATCCTTATGATGCGCCAAAAAAATAAACCCGGCGAGTAAAACCCCCAAGCCCCCCGCCGGATGCCCTGTTTCCCGCCCGTAGCCAGTGCCGCCCCGGCTCCGCCCCGGGGATGCAAGGGGCGAAGCCCCTTGCATAAGAAAACTAAAAGTCTCCCCCTTCCCCGGAGAGAGCGCTCTGCGAGCGCGGGTCGAGGGGGATGGGGGCAAAAATCTTTATGATACACCAAAAATAAACCCGGCGAGTAAAACGCCCAAGCCCCCCGCCGGACGCCCCTTCCCTGCCCTTACCCAGCGCCGCGCAGGCTTATTACGCAGGGGTGCCGGGGGCGTCAGCCCCCGGCGAAAATTAAAGTATAAAGTCTCCCCCTTCCCCGGAGAAGGGGAGCGAGGGGATGGGGGCAGGAAGGTAAACGAACGGCAAGGTTGGCAGGCGGCAAAGAAGGCAAGCCCCCGCCGGATGCCCTGTTTCCCGCCCGTAGCCAGCGCCGCCCCGGCTCATACGCAGGGCGCCGCCTGCGCCGGTCGAACCAGTGCCGCCCCGGCTCCGCCCCGGGGTTGCAAGGGGCGAAGCCCCTTGCATAAAATAACCTAAAGTCTCCCCCTTCCCCGGAGAAGAGCGCTCTGCGAGCGCGGGTCGAGAGGGATAGGGGCAAAAGTTTTTTTATGATATACCAAAAATAAACCTGGCGAGTAAAAACCCCCAAGCCCCCCTTCCCTCCCCCAAAAAAACCACCACACAACCCAAGGAGAACAAACCCATGAACCAATCACCCCTCTCCCCCGACACCTTCACCCCCCTCTTCCACGCGGTTTTTCCGCGCAAAACCACCTCGAATCCTACACAAAACCCGCCATCGTGGACAAATTCCGCACTCTGACAGACCGCCTGCTGGCTGTCAACGCAGTCATGAACCTGACCGCACTGAACACGCCGGAAAAAATCATCCCCCTGCACTACGCCGACTGCGCACTGATCGCCGACCGCATCCCGGCAGGCGCAACCGTCGCGGATGTCGGCTGCGGGGGCGGCTTCCCGACCTTCCCGCTGGCAATCCTGCGCCCCGACCTGCATATCACGGCAATCGACAGCACCGGGAAAAAAAGATAAAATATGTAGAGGAAACCGCGCAGCTGCTGGATCTTGCGAATATCCGCGCCGTGACCGCGCGGGCGGAGGAGCTTGGCAGGGACGCGGCGTGGCGGGAACAATTTGATCTTGTAACCAGCCGTGCGGTCGCGAGCCTGATCCTGCTGGATGAGCTGTGCCTGCCGCTGTGCCGCGTCGGCGGGGCGTTGCTGCTCCTGAAGGGCGCAGCGGGGCTGGAAAGAACTGGACGAGGCGCGCGCGGGAATCCGGCGTTTGGGCGGCGGGGAGGCGGTCGGCGAGACGCTGACGCTGGACACGCTGACTGACCGGGAGGCGCGGACGCTGATAACGATCCCGAAGGTTGAGCCGACGCCGCGGGAGTTTCCGCGGCAATTCGGGCAGATTCGGAAGAGACCGCTGTGAGGAATGTTTCACGTGAAACAGGGGAGGGATGTTTCACGTGAAACGGAGCAGGGAAGGGGGATGTTTCACGTGAAACAAAAAGAGGGTGGCGTTCCGGTGTTCGGCGGGGGGCTTGCCTTCTTTGTCGCCTGCCGACCTTGCTGTTTGTTTACCTTTCTGCCCCCATCCCTCCCGACCCCCTTCCCCTGCGGGGAAGGGGAGATTTGTTTTTCTTATGCAAGGGGCTCCGCCCCTTGCATCCCCAGGCTGAACCCGCGCGGCACTGGCTATTTTCTGCCGCGTCAGTGCTTTTCTGCCCCCATCCCCCGACCCCCCTTCCCCTGCGGGGAAGGGGAGATGGTTTTTCTTATGCAAGGGGCTCCGCCCCTTGCATCCCGGATTGAACCCGGGCGGCACTGGCTATTTTTCTGCCGTGTCAGCGTTTTTTTGCCCCCATCCCCCTCCCCCCTTCCCAGCGGGAAGGGGAGATTTGGGTTTTTCTTATGCAAGGGCTCCGCCCTTGCATCCCCGAGGGCTAAGCCCGGGCGGCACTGGCTTGCCGGGAGGCTCCGCCCCGCGCACCCCTGCTACTAAGCCCGGGCGGCGCTGGTATGCCTTCGGAGCGCAAGCTCATAAATTTTATCAAAGCACCCTCTTATCAGAAATGCCCTTGTCAATGCATATTTATGAAAGTTCTGGGGGGTACGGGGGACTCTTTAAAGAGTCCCCCGACGTCTCCTTCCCCCAAAAAGT
Source organism: Oscillospiraceae bacterium (assembly GCA_022009675.1). GTDB lineage: Bacteria > Bacillota > Clostridia > Oscillospirales > CAG-272 > CAMEON01. The sequence goes on from CP091718.1 coordinate 914,812, forward strand.
AGGAATAAGAGGCAGGGAAAGTTTTGAAATGCTATTGCAAAGGAAGGGGAAATGTGGTATACTATAGGCAACGCGGAGAAACCGAATCATTCGCGGAGGAGGGAAGAAACAGGATGGGAAAAGATCATATCCTTCGTAAACCAGAAGGGCGGCGTTGGAAAGACGACGTCGGCGGTCAACGTTGCGGCGTGCCTGGGCGTACTGGGATACCGCACGCTGCTGATCGATCTGGATCCGCAGGGGAATGCGACGACGGGCGTAAAGATCGCCAAGAAGAATCTGAAATACACGGTATGCGACCTGCTGACAGGCAACATCAATGCGGCGGATGCCGTGATACAGACAGAATACGACAAATTATGGGTAATGCCGGCGAACGGGCGGCTGGCAAACACGGAATTTGAGCTGTACAACGGGGAGGAGCCGGTTTTCGTCATGCGCAAGGCGCTGGAATCGCTCAAGACCGTGTTTGACTACATCATAGTGGACTGCCCGCCCTCGCTGGGAATGCTGACAGTCAACTCGCTGACGGCGAGCGACGGCGTGGTGGTGCCGATGCAGTGCGAATTTTACGCGCTGGAGGGGCTGTCCCAGCTGAGCAAGACCATCCGGACGGTGCACGATAACTACAACAGCACCCTGAACATCACCGGCATTCTGCTGACCATGTACACAAAGCGTCTGCTCCTGACGCAGCAGGTGGAGCGACAGATCGAAAAACACTACGGCGGCAAGCTGTTTTCCACGCCCATCACGCGGAGCGTCAAGCTGTCCGAGGCGCCCGGATACGGCGAACCGATCTACTATTACGACAAATCCGGCAAGGGAACAAAGGAATACCTGAGCGTTGCGAACGAGCTGGCATCGCGCATCTGAGAAAGGAAGAGAGTATGGGAAAGAGCAAAGGCGGTCTCGGCAGGGATTTTTACTCGCTGCTGGACGACAACAGCTTTGAGAGCAAGGGACCGGTCACAAAGCTGGCGCTGAAGGACATTCAGGCGCGGCGCGACCAGCCCCGCAAGGATTTCGACATGAACGCACTGCAGCTTCTGGCGGATTCCATCCGGGAGCACGGCGTGATTCAGCCGATTCTGGTGCGGGAAATAGAGTTCACACCGGGAAAATACGAGATCGTGGCGGGCGAACGCCGGTTCCGTGCGGCGGAAATGGCGGGAATCGACGAGATTCCGGTGTCCATCATGACCGGGGACGACCTGGAGGTCGCCAAGGTGGCGCTGATCGAGAACGTCCAGCGCCGCGACCTCAACCCGATTGAGGAAGCCATGGCGTACCGGGTGCTGATGGATCGGTTCGGGCTGACGCAGGATCAGGTGGCGGCGCAGGCGGGCAAAAACCGTTCGACCGTGGCAAATCTGCTGCGCCTGCTGGATCTGCCGGAGCCGATTCTGGAAATGCTGCGGAACGGGAGCCTTTCGGCAGGGCACGCGCGCGCCGTGCTGATGCTGGAGGACGAGGAAAAACATGGTCAAACTGGCACAGCGCATCGTGGAGAAGGAGCTTTCGGTGCGGGAGGCAGAGCGGCTGGCGACTGCCGCCAAGCAGGCAGAGCAGGCAGAGCAGGCGGAGCAGGCAGACGCGGACGGGGAACCGGACAAGCTGGACCAGAGAACCGTATATATGAAGGATCTGGAGGAGCGCATGATGCGGACGCTGGGGCGCCGCGTAAAGATCCGCCAGACGCCGCGCAAGAAGATCGTGGAGCTGTCCTTTGAGGACGACAGCGACCTGGAGGAACTGCTGAAAAAAAGCTGGCGGGACAAGACATTTTTTTGCATAACGCACTGCCGCAGAGGGCAGGAAAACCGATAATTAAGGAGAGGAAAAGAGTATGCTGGACATTAAGTATATCAAGGAAAACCCGGAGGAAGTCATCGCGCGGCTTGCCAAGAAGGGCAAGGATGCGCGCGCGGAGATCGAGGAGATTCTGAAGCTGGACGGGGAGCGCCGGGCGCTGATTGCCGGGAACGAGGCGATGAAGGCGGAGGCGAACAAGACCAACAAGCTGATTCCGCAGTACAAGCGGGAAGGGAAGGACGTAGCGGCGCTGTTTGCCGAGATGAAGGAGCTGTCCGCCAAGACCAAGGCGAACGACGAGAAGGTCAAGGAGGTAGAGGAGCGCTACACGGCACTGATGCTGGGACTGCCCAACCTGCCGGACGAGGATCTTCTGCCGGGCGGCAAGGAGAACAACCAACCCCTGCGCTACTGGGGGCGAGCCGCGCACCTTTGATTTCGAGCCCAAGAACCACGTGGATCTCTGCACGGATCTGGGGCTGATCGACTATCCGCGCGGCACCAAGCTGGCAGGCTCGGGCTTCTGGATCTACCGCGGCATGGGCGCGCGGCTGGAGTGGGCGCTGCTGAACTATTTCATGGACACGCATCTTGCGGACGGGTACGAGATGATTCTGCCGCCGCATATGCTGGAGTACGAGTGCGGACTGACGGCGGGGCAGTTCCCGAAGTTTGCCGACGAGGTGTACAAGATTGAGAACCCGACCGACGGGCGGGTACACTATATGCTCCCGACAGCGGAGGCGGCGCTGGCGTCGCTGTACCGCAACGAGATTCTGACCGAGGCGGATCTGCCCAAGAAACTGTTCTCCTACACGCCTTGCTTCCGCAGAGAAGCAGGCTCCTACCGCTCCGACGAGCGCGGCATGGTGAGAGGACACCAGTTCAACAAGGTGGAAATGTTCCAGTACACGCTGCCGGAGGCGAGCGACATCGCCTTCGATGAGCTTGTGGCAAAGGCAGAGAACCTGGTCAAGGGGCTGGGCTTCCATTTCCGGACGGTCAAGCTGGCGGCGGAGGACTGCTCCGCGTCCATGGCGCGCACCTATGATATTGAGATCAACATTCCGTCCATGCACGGGTACAAGGAAGTTTCGTCGGTGTCCAACGCGCGCGATTACCAGGCGCGGCGTGGCATGATCCGCGTCAAGCGGGCGAACGGCAAGGTGGAGTACGTCCACACGCTCAACGGCTCGGGGCTTGCCACCAGCCGGATCCTGCCTGCGCTGGTCGAGCAGAATCAGAACGCGGACGGCAGTGTGAACGTGCCGGACGTCCTGCGCCGCTACGTCGGCACCGATGTGATCCGCAAGGCGTGATTCCCGCTGTCCGGCAAAGGAGGAGCCATGTACAGATTTCTTCAGATATTCGACCGCCCCGTGTATCACATTCGCGCGCTGGCAGAGCAATCCCAGACCCTCTGGGAGGAGCTTTGGGCGTACTTCCGGGATCGTTACTTTACACTTGACATCGAGGGCAGGTACGAGCATCTTGATCTGGGCACCGGGACTCTGCTGTCCCTGCGGAATATCATCGTGGGCATCTTTGTCGGCATCATTCTCGCCGCCGCCTTCGCGTCCTTCGACCGGAACCACCTCGGCGGGCTTGTCCGCAAGCTCGTCCGGGAGGATTGCCTGTCCCCGGATAAAGCAAAAACGCTCCGCGAACTCGGCTACCATCGCAGCCCCGCCGTCCGCGGCAGCCTGAAACGCGGCTCCGTGCTCGGTAACGTCGTGCATTGCGTCGAACGCGAGCAGCACGAACAGGAAATGCAAGCCGCCCGCGCCGCCTATACCGCCGCAACCGGCTCCGATTCCGGCTTCGTGCCCTCCCCCTTCCGCATGGACCTCGACTCCGCCCACTTCTATATCCCCGACGAGCAACACTACGCCGCCGAGGTCCGCTTTGAAAAAGGAAGGCTCCGGCTGGCGCAGCTTCCTCCTCGTCCTCATCCTCTCCGTCGTCGCCGCCTCCCTCGTCATCCTCTTCCTCCCCGATATCCTCCAACTCGTCGATAATATGATCGGCATCCTCAAAGGCGACAGCAAAGTCCTGAATTAAAAACGCTGGGGGACTGGGGAACGCTGGGGGAACTTCCTGAAGGAAGTTCCCCCAGACCCCTCAAGGACTTTTCTCGATTGTATTATTGAAGGGAAGGTTTTTGACATAACCCAAAGAAACTGTTTCCTCAAGGTCGAACCCGCGCCGTATAGGTTCAGCCGCAGGGGTGCCGGGGGCGGTAGCCCCGGCGAAATAAAGTAAAAAAATCTCCCCCTTCCCCCAGTGCCGCGTCCCTCCAAACCCCGGGGATGCAAGGGGCGAAGCCCCTGCATAAAAATAATCTTTTGGTCTCCCCCTTCCCGCCGGGAAGGGGGTAGAGGGATAGGGGGCAGAAAAAGCAAGCTAAAGGGAGGGTTAGCGGGCGACCAACCGGGCACGCCCCCGCCGGGCGCGTGGTTCGCCCCCTTCCCCAGTGCCGCGCCCCGCCCAGCCCCGGGGATGCAAGGGGCGAAGCCCCTGCATAAAAAAACTTTGGTCTCCCCTTCCCCGCCGGGGAAGGGGGTAGAGATATCCTTCCCCTTCGGGGAAGGGGGCAAAACCACTGATACGGCAAGCAAATCCGGCAACCAAACCGCGAAATAATCCGGCAACTAAAACTGACGAGGAAAAAAGCAATGAGAAACGACAGACCAGTAATCGGAATTCTCGGCTCCCATGAAGGCGGAGAACTCCGCATACCGACACGCTACCTGAACGCACTCTGGCAGGGCGGCGCACTCGGCGTCACATTGCCGTATACCACAGACCGGGAAAGAATACAGGAATACGTGAATAGCTGTGACGGCTTCCTGTACTCCGGCGGCGTGGACGTAGACCCGGCACGGTACGGGGAAAGTAAGCAGTCCGACAGCGTGGAGATCGACGGGGAACAGGGACGACTTCGAGTTCGCCATGTTCCCGGCAGTGTATGACTCCGGAAAGCCGATCCTCGGCATCTGCCGGGGCATCCAGGCAATCAACGTCGCGCTGGGCGGAACACTGTACCAGCACATGGAGGGACACCGGCAGACGCAGCCCGGCACCGAGCGCCACCAGCTGATCCGCCTGACACCCGGAACCCCGCTGTATGCCATCTGCGGGAAAAGCGAGATATATGTAAATTCCTTCCATCACCAGAACGTAAAGCAGCTTGCCCCGGGACTGGTGACGGACGGCGTGTCGGAGGACGGCTACATCGAGGCGTTCCATGACCCGCGCCATCGGTTCCTGCTGGCGGTGCAGTTCCACCCGGAAATATACTGCGGCTGTCCGGATGACGACCACGCAGCGCGCCTCTTCACCGCCTTTGCCGAGGCGTGCAGGGCGTAAGACGCAGAGAGAGCGCACGAACCCGACGCATCCGCGCATGAAACGGAATAAAAAGGAAGCACCCCCGGACGGGGATGCTTCTTTTTTTGCGAAAAGCGTTGTCAGGCAGGCATTTTTTCGGTAAGCAGCCTGCGTGTCGAGGGGATCTTGAACAGCACAAAGCAGGCAACGCAGGTAAAGGCGATTTCGGGCACCATGTAGGCGGCGTTGTACGCAAGGCTGTACAGGTAGGGGTTGGAGATATTGATGTTCATGACCCGTCCGGTGGACGCGAAAATGAACACGCCGCTGAAGTAGTGCGACAGAAGCCGCAGGGACAGGGCGAAAGCCGCACCGCCGACCCAGCCGGGCAGTTCCCGCTCGCGGAAGAGTCCCGCCAGCCCGATCAGCGTGAAGGGGACGAGATAATCCAGCAGCAGGCAGCCGATCAGCAAGGCGGGTGTCAGACCCCAGCCGGCGACCTTGGCGATACCCAGCATCATCTGCAGGACGGCATATGTGAAGGACACTGCCAGCCCCTTCACGACGCCGCGCCGGATGCTGTACAGCACGATGGGGAGCATGGACAGCAGGGTAATGGCTCCGCCCCACGGGAATTCCACGATTTTGACAAAGCTGAGGGCGGTAGCGAGTGCTATCATCATAGCGCCCTCGACGAGGGACAGGATTTCCTCTTTTCGTTCGTTTCTCATACGAACACCTCCGGAAAAATGTAACCGCACGGAAAATCTCCGCCGGTCACACAACGAAACGCCCGGAAGCGTTCCCCGAAAATGCTGCCTACGCCGGTATTATCCGTATCAGGTAAAGGGTTCGCGCGCTTGCGCATCTCAGCCTGGCATTTCAGCCCAGCACCCCCGATTCTCTATGCAGTTCGGGCGATAGTATATCACAAAAGCTGTGTTTTTGTCAAGGGTTTTTGCGGGATTTTTCGGGAGCAAAGCCCCCGGAACCCCCGGGGCTGAACCCGCGCGGCACTTGTTCGACCTGCCCCGGGGGAGAGGACCATCTCAAACGCCGAAGTTCCTCTCCCCCGGTCCCCCTCTCCTTGGCTGCCGGCACTGTTCACCAGTGCCGCGTCCCAACTGCCACGCCACCCGTGGGTACCGTTAACGCCCGCCGAGCCGGCAACGCCGGGGGCAAGCCCCCTCCGGGCACCACAGCGGCAAAGACTATAAGTGCCGCAGGCGGTTTAATGCAGGGGTGCCGGGGGCGAAGCCCCCGGCGAAAATAAACTAAAAATCTCCCCCTTCCCCACCGGGGAAGGGGGTCGGGGAGATAGGGGGCAAGAAAAGCAAAACCAAAGGCAGGGTAGGCAGGCGACCAACCGGGCACGCCCCCATTGAGGTTTCCACCGCATCAGGGTCAGCAATCGCCGCCCGGGGCGGAGGGGGCACCCCCATCCCCCTCTGACGCCTGTAAAAACCGTAAAATCATGGTAAAACCCTCCCCGGAGTGATTGACAGGAAGCCCGGCTTGTGATATAATACAATTACGTATCAGATTCCCGGAAAGGAATTGTGTCGAATGATAACAGAAAACAGAAAAAAAGCGACAGACGTCCGCCCGGAAACCGTGCAGAAGCCGCCCGAACCCGTCGCGGACAGAACAGACGGACAGGCACAGCAGAACGAAAAAACACCGTTCCCGCCCTTCCGGAGGGAGCTGGATGAGTACCTGTTCCGGCAGGGGACGGCACACCGCGCATGGGAGTACCTCGGCGCACAGGAGGAAGGGGATCAGATCGTCTTCCGCGTGTGGGCGCCGCACGCAGTGCAGGTCGCACTGGTCGGATCCTTCTGTGACTGGGAAAACGGCATCCCCATGCAGCGCGCGGGGGAGAGCGGACTGTATGTCCTCGCCCTGCCGCAGGAGCGCGTGCCGGACGGGGCACTGTATAAGTACCGCATACTCGGACGGGACGGGAATTTCCATATGAAGGCAGACCCGTACGGGCAGTCCATGGAGGCGCCGCCCGGGACAGCCACAGTCTTTGCCCGGCGCAAAGCCTACCCGTGGAACGACCGCGGATGGCTGGCGCAGAGACGCCGCCACGCCGCATCCGGGCGCAGGTACCCGATAAATATCTATGAGATACATCTCGGATCGTGGATGCGCCGCCCGGACGGCTCCCACCTCGGCTACCGCGAGCTGGCGGATCAGCTTGCCCCCTACCTCAAGCAGATGGGGTATACGCACGTCGAGCTGATGCCGGTCATGGAGCACCCCTTCGACGGATCGTGGGGGTATCAGATATGCGGCTACTACGCACCGACCGCGCGCTACGGCTCCCCGGACGATTTCCGCGCCTTTGTGGATATCCTGCACGGCGCGGGGATCGGCGTGCTGCTGGACTGGGTGCCGGCGCACTTCCCGAAGGACGCGCACGGGCTGTACCGCTTTGACGGCGAGCCGACCTATGAGTACGCGGAACCGACGCGGCAGGAGAACCGCGGCTGGGGCACCTGCTGCTTTGACGTCGGGAGACCGGAGGTCGTGTCCTTCCTGCTTTCCAACGCCTACTACTGGGTGGAGGAGTTCCACGTGGACGGACTGCGGGTGGATGCCGTCGCGTCCATGCTGTACCTGGACTATGACCGCGCCCCCGGCGAATGGAAGCCGAACCGCTTCGGCGACCACGGGAACCTGGAGGCGATCGCCTTTTTCCAGCACCTCAACCGCGACCTGCACGCGGATCACCCCGACGTGCTGACCGTGGCGGAGGAGTCCACCGCGTGGCCGCACATCACGGACTTTTACGAGAACGGGCTGGGCTTTTCCTACAAGTGGAACATGGGCTGGATGAATGACACCCTGCGCTACGCCGGGACGGATCCCCTCTTCCGCAAGCACCTGCACGGGATGCTGGCGCACACCTTTGACTATGCCTTTACGGAGCAGTATATACTGCCGATCTCGCATGACGAGGTGGTGCACGGGAAGAAGTCGTTCCTGGACAGGATGCCGGGGGAGTATGCGCAGAAATTCGCCGGCGCGCGGGTGTTCGCCGCCTTTATGATGACGCACCCCGGCGCCAAGCTGTGGTTCATGGGCTGTGAGATCGGGCAGTTTGCCGAATGGGACGAGAAAAAGTCCGTGGAGTGGTTCCTGCTGGACTACCCGGCACACGCCGCACTGCAGCACTACTTCGCCGCACTGCAGAACTTCTACCTGGAGCATCCCGCCCTCTGGGACGAGGATCCGGCGGATCCGTCGGCGTCCTTCGCGTGGCTGGATGTCAGCAACGCGGCGGAGAGCATCTTCGTGTTCCGCCGCATCTCCCGCGAGGGCAAGGAGCTGGTGGCGGTGCTGAACTTCACGCCGGTGCCGCGCCCGGGGCATACGGTTCCGGTACCCTACGCAGGGCAGTGGCGCGAGGTGTTCAATTCCGATGAGACGGCATACGGCGGGAGCGGCATGACCAATCCCGAGCCGCTGACCGCCCCCCGCGATCCCGCCGGCGAGGCGTTGTCCTCCGCCCTGACCATGGATATACCACCCATGGGCTGTGTCCTGCTTGCCCCCGTCCGGGTCAGCCGCAAGCTGCCGGACAAGGCGCGCCCGCCCCGGAGAAGGGCGGCGTGTCCGGATACCCTGACTGTCGGCGGGATTCCCGCGACAAAGCGAAAAGGAGGCTGAATCCATGATGTTCCGCAAGAAGGAGTGCGTGGCGATGCTGCTTGCCGGGGGGCAAGGCTCGCGCCTGTACGCACTGACAAAGAAGACCGCCAAGCCGGCTGTCCGGTTCGGCGGCAAGTACCGTATCATTGATTTTACGCTGTCAAACTGTGTGCATTCCGGCATTGATACGGTCGGCGTGCTGACGCAGTATCAGCCCCTGGTGCTCAATGAGTACATCGGCACGGGGCTCCCGTGGGATCTTGACCGGGCGTTCGGCGGCGTCATGATCCTGCCGCCCTACCAGGGGCAGAACCACGCGGACTGGTACAAGGGCACCGCCAACGCCATCTACCAGAACATGACCTTCATCGACCGGTACGATGCGGACTACGTGCTGATTCTGTCCGGCGACCACATCTACCGGATGGATTACGACAGGATGCTGCGCTTCCACAAGCAAAAGGGAGCCGACTGCACCATTGCCGTGATAGACGTGCCGCTGGAGGAAGCGAGCCGCTTCGGCATTATGAGCACCAACGAGGACGGCTCGATCTACCGGTTTTCCGAGAAGCCCAAGAACCCGGACAGCACCAAGGCGTCCATGGGCATTTACATTTTCAACCGCCGCAAGCTGGAGGCGTACCTGGAGGCGGACGAGGCAGACCCCGCGTCCTCCAACGACTTCGGCAAGAACATCATTCCCGCCATGCTGGCGGCGGGCGAGAAGCTGTTCGCCTACCCGTTCAGCGGCTACTGGAAGGACGTCGGGACGATCTCCTCGCTGTGGGAAGCCAACATGGATCTGCTGGGCGACAAGCCGGAGCTGGATCTGTCGGATGAGAGCTGGCGCATTTTTGCCCGGCACAGCGCCAGCGCGCCGCAGTTCGTGGGGGCGCGGGCGCAGGTTGAGAACAGCTACATCACGGAGGGCTGTGAGATATACGGCACCGTGAAGAATTCGGTCGTGGGACCCGGCGTGCGTGTCATGCACGGCGCGGTTGTGGAGGACTCGGTGCTGATGGGGGACGCGACGGTACAGCCGGGCGCCGTCATCCGGTACACGATTCTGGATACCGGCGTGACGGTGGGCGCGGGCGCGGCGGTCGGAGCCGATCGGGCATCGGGCGCCGCCATCACGGTTGTGGGCGAGGACGTGACCATCGACTCCGGCGCGACGGTACAGCCGGGCGCGATGCTGTCGGAATAAGGAGGGGAATCAGATGACTGCTGCCGGATTGATCTTTGCCAATATTCATGACGGGAGCCTGCCGGAGCTGACGCGTGTCCGCAATACGGCAAGCGTTCCCTTCGGAGGCAGGTACCGCCTCATCGACTTCACGCTGTCCAACATGGTCAACTCGGGCGTGACCCGCGTCGGCGTGGTGACGCACTACAATTACCAGTCACTGCTGGATCACCTGGGGACGGGCAAGGACTGGGATCTTGCGCGCCGGGCAGGGGGACTCAAGCTGATTCCGCCCAACCTGACCGCATCGGGAGCCGGGCACCTGCCCACCTCGCGGCTGGAGTCCATGCTCAGCGCGCTGGATTACATAACCCACTGCACCGAGGACTGCCTCGTGCTGTCGGACTGCGACATCATCTGCAACATTGACCTGTCGGAGGTGATTGCCGCGCACGCCGCGAGCGGTGCGGACATCACCTTTGTGACCAAGCGGGTGGATGCCTCGCGGATGTACCTGGCGGAGCAGGTCGCCTGCATCACCGCCGACAGCGACGGGCGCGTGACCGAGTTTGCCATGCGTCAGCCCACCGAGGGCGTCGTGGATCTGTATACCAACATCATGGTCGTGCGCCGGCAGTACCTTCTGCAGGTGCTGGCGGATGCCGCCGCGCGCGGCTATACTTCCTTCTTCCATGATGTGCTGATCCGCAACGAGCGCGACCCCGGCGTCCACTACCGCGTGTACAGCTACGAGGGCTGGTACGCCTATATCAGCTCCCTGGAGAACTACTATGCCTGCTCCATGAAGCTCCTGACGCAGGAAGCGCGGGACGGTCTGTTCGGCGTGCGTAACCGCCCCGTGCTGACCAAGGTGCGCAATTCGCCGCCCACCCGGTACAGCGCCGGCTCCGACGTGACCAATTCCGTCATCGCCGACGGCTGCGTCATCGAGGGCAAGGTGGAGAACTGCATTCTCTTCCGCGGTGTCCGCATCGGGCGCGGCGCCGTCATCCGGAACAGTATCCTCATGCAGAATACCTACGTCGGCTCGGACGTCCGGCTTGACTGCGTTATTACCGATAAGGACGTCGTCATCCGCGACGGTCGCCGCCTCTCCGGCTGCGAAAAACTCCCCTACTTCATCGGTAAGGGCGGTCGGCTGTAAGGGAAAGCTCCGGGGGACTCTTGAAAGAGTCCCCCCGCCCCCCCCCCAGAACTTTTTCTCGATGTTGTGGATGTTGTGGCGGGAATCGTTATCCCCCGTCACCGGAACGCCCCCGCCGGGTTCCCGCCCCCGCCGCTTCAACCAGTGCCGCGCGGGTTCAGCCCCGGGGATGCAAGGGGCGAAGCCCCTTGCATAAAATAACCTTAAGTCTCCCCCTTCCCCGGAGGAAGGGGACGGGAGGGATGGGGGAAAAAGCTATTGATGCGTCAGGAAAAAGCCGGCGAACTAAACCGCCGCGCCCCCCTTCAGGTGCCACAGTGGCAGGGTAAACAAGTGCCACTGGGGCTCCGCCCCCCGCCGCTTCTACCAGCGCCGCCCGGGTTCAGCCCCGGGGATGCAAGGGGCGAAGCCCCTTGCATAAGAAAAACAGATTCTCCCCCTTCCCCTCCGGGGAAGGGGGACGGGGAGATGGGAGAAAAAGCTATTGATGCGTCAGGAAAAGCCGGCGAACTAAATCGCCGCGCCCCCTTTAGGTGCCACCGTGGCAGGGTAAACAAGTACCGCTGGGGCTCCGCCCCGCCGGGCTCCCGTCCCTCCGCTTCAACCAGCGCCGTGCGGGTTCCGCCCCGGGGATGCAAGGGGCGAAGCCCCTTGCATGAAATAACCTGAATCTCCCCTTCCCCGGAGGAAGGGGAGACGGGGATGGGGGCGAAAGCTATTGATACGTCAGAAAAAGCCGGCGAACTAAACCGCCGCGCCCCCTTTAGGTGCCACAGTGGCAGGGTAAACAAGTGCCGCTGGGGCTCCGCCCCCGCCAGGCTCCCGCCCGCCACTTCAACCAGTGCCGCCCGGGTTCAGCCCCGGGGATGCAAGGGGCGAAGCCCCTTGCATGAAATAACGTCTCCCCCTTCCCCGGAGAGAAGGGGGTAGAGATGGGGGCAAAAAGCTATTGATGCGTCAGAAAAAGCCGGCGAACTAAACCGCCGCGCCCCCCTTTAGGTGCCACAGTGGCAGGGTAAACAAGTGCCGCCGGGGCACCGCCCACCGCCGGGCTCCCGCCCCGCCACTTCAACCAGTGCCGCGCGGGTTCAGCCCCCGGGGATGCAAGGGGCGAAGCCCCTGCATAAGAAAAACTAAGATTCTCCCCCTTCCCGCCGGGAAGAGCGCTCTGCGAGCGCGGGCGGGGGATGGGGGCGAAAGCTATTGATACGTCAGGAAAAAGCCGGCGAACTAAACCGCCGCGCCCCCCTTTAGGTGCCACCGTGGCAGGGTAAACAAGTGCCGCTGGGGCTCCGCCCCGCCGGGCTCCGCTCCCCGCCGCTTCAACCAGCGCCGCGCGGGTTCAGCCCTCTGGGATGCAAGGGGCGAAGCCCCTTGCATAAAAAACAAGATTCTCCCCCTTCCCCGGAGGGAAGGGGCAGGGATGGGGGAAAAAGAAAGCTAAAAGGCAGAGTTTGCCGGCGACAAGGAAGGCAAGCCCCCTTCCCCCAAAAACCTCCCCAAACAGTATTAATTCCCCCGGACTCCCGGTGGGGCGCAGAAAGGAGCAACAACCAACCATGGAAGACGAAAAGAAACTCGTGACAGAGGCGGAGAAATCCCCCGCCCAGACAGAGAAAAAACCGGGACGTAAGCCCGCCGCCAAAAAGACAGCCAAAAATGCAAAGCCCGCCCCGACCGCGCCAGCCGAGCCGGCTGAGATCGCCGCACCCGCCGCGCAGACAGAGGGACGCCTGCTCCCAAAAAGCCCCGTGCCCCCGGAAGAAAAAGCCGGTACCCGTGCAGGAGGAGCCTGCCCGTACCGAGGAGACAGCCCCCGGAACAGCTGCCGCCGCGCCGACGCCCGTCGAACCCGCCCCCGCGGAACCTGCTCCGCAGGAGCCGGTCGTACCCAAAAAGGTGCTGTTCGTGGGCGCGGAGGTCATGCCCTTCGCCGCAACGGGCGGACTGGGCGACGTCATGGGCTCCCTGCCGCGCGCGCTGAAAAAGAAGTACGGAGACGCCGCCGATATCCGCGTCATCACACCGCTGTACGAGTCCGTGCCGCCCGAGGTGCACGCCTCCATGACGACCGAGGCAGTGTTCACGGTCCGGCTGGCATGGCGGCAGCAGTACTGCGGCATCCTGTCGCTGGTGCGGGACGGCGTGACGTTCTACTTCGTGGATAACGAGTATTACTTCAAGCGCGGCGAGCTGTACGGACACTTTGACGACGGCGAGCGCTTCGCCTACTTCTGCAAGTCCGTGCTGGAGATGATGCCGCACATCGGCTTCTTCCCGGACGTCCTGCACGCCAATGACTGGCAGTCCGCCCTGTCGGTGGTCTACCTGTCCACCGACTACTGCCACCGCGTGGGCTACGAGAACATCCGGTCGGTGTTCACCATCCATAATATCGAGTATCAGGGGCAGTATTCCTTTGATATTCTGCAGGACGTGTTCGACATTGCGCCGGAGCACGCGCCGCTGCTGGCGTATGACGGATGCATCAATCTGGTCAAGGCGGCGATCCAGTGCGCCAACCGCGTGACGACCGTCAGCCCGACCTACGCGCAGGAGATCATGACGCCCGCCTACTCGCACCGCCTGCATTTCATTCTCAACCGGTGCGTGGAGAAGGTCAGCGGCATTCTCAACGGCATCGACACCGACTATTACAATCCCGCATCGGACAAGGATATTCCGTATCGGTACACGGCGGATGACATGGCTGGCAAGACCGCCTGCAAGCTGGCGTTCCAGCGCGACTACGCCCTGCCGGAGGACGGGGACGCGCCGCTTATTGCCGTGATATCGCGGCTGGTTGCGCACAAGGGGATCGACCTCATCACGGGGGTTATCCGGCATATTCTGGATACCCATCCGCGCGCGCAGTTCGTTGTGCTGGGCACGGGGGACGGCGAGTACGAGGCGTTCTTCCGCCAGCTGGAGAACGAGCGGCATGACCGGGTTCGCTCCTTCATCCAGTACGACCGTGCGCTGTCCAAGAAGATTTACGCTGCGGCGGATCTTTTCCTCATGCCGTCCCGGAGCGAGCCCTGCGGGCTTTCGCAGATGATCGCCTGCCGCTATGGAACCGTTCCGGTCGTGCGCGAGACCGGCGGGCTGTATGATTCCATCCATCCCTACTATGAGGATGACCGCGGTATGCACGGCAACGGCTTCACCTTTGCCAACTATGCCGCCTCGGAGCTGGAGGAGCGCGTCAATGCGGCGCTCTCGCTCTACGAACGCCGCGACAGCTTTGCCGCCCTGCGCCGCCGCTCCATGCAGAGCGATTTCTCCTGGGATGCCTCCGCCGGCAAGTATATGGCGCTCTATCGGCAGATGTAAGATGTAATCGGCACAGTGTGCCGGAGCAATCCCCGGGCAGGGGGCTTTGCCCCTCTGCCCTGCCGCTGAATCTGCCACTCCGGAATCCGCCGGGGTGGCGGCTTTTTGTTGCCGGCTCGTTCTGCCGCTGTGGTATCCGGCGGGGGCTTTTTCCCCCTGCGGCACCGGCTCGCCCTGCCCCGGGGAGAGGACCATCTCAAACGCCGAAGGTCCATCTCCCCGGTCCCCCTCTCTCCTTGGCTGCCGGCACTGCTCAAAGGAAAGCGTTTCCTGCCGTTTTGGCGGCGAACCACGAATTTCTGCCACCGGGAACCCGTTTGGGCAGGTTCTGTAAGCGCCGTGCGGGTTAAGTCCCTGGGGATGCAAGGGGCGGAGCCCTTGCATGAAATACCTAAAAACCCCCTTCCCCACCGGGGGAAGGGGGTGAGGGATAGGGGGCAGAATCAAAAAGCTAAAGCAGGGGTCGGCAGGCGACCGTCCCCCTGCACCCACCGCTGGGCATCGCTAACGCCCGCCGAGCCAGCGCCGCCCGGGTTCAGTCCCCGCAGGGCTTCCGCCCCCGCAGGGTTAGCCAGCGCTGCGCGGGTTAAACCGCGGGGATGCAAGGGGCGAAGCCCCTTGCATGAAATAACCTAAAAACCCCCTTCCCCACCGGGGAAGAGCGCTCTGCGAGCGCGGGTCGGGGGGATAGGGGGCAGGGAATCAAACCAAAGGCGGGGGCGGCAGGCGACCGCCTCCCTGCACCCACCGCGGGGCATCGCTAACGCCCGCCGAGCCAGCGCCGCCCGGGTTCAGCCCCCGCTGGGCTTCCGCCCCGCAGGGTTAGCCAGCGCCGCGCGGGTTAAGCCCCGGGGATGCAAGGGGCGAAGCCCCTTGCATGAAATAATCTAAAACCCCCTTCCCTCCGGGGAAAGGGGGTGGGGAGATAGGGGGCAGAAACGAAGCTAACAGCAAGGTCGGCAGGCGACCGCCCCCCTGCACTCCCCCGCCGGGTACAGCGGTGGCAGGTCGAGCCGCCAACGCCCGGTTTCAGCACAGAGAGGGGGCGTAGGGGATCTCCCCCACACCCCCTTAGCCGTCACTTCACCCCGAACAGCAGCTTGCCGTAGGTAGGGAAGGGCCAGAAGGACTCGTCGGTGACAGTCTCGGCTTCGTCACAGACCACGCGAAGCTCCGCCATGCGGGGAAGAAGATCATCCCGGATGAGACGGGCGGCGGCGGTCACATTCTCCGTGCCGCGCACGGTCAGGGCAGAGGACGCCAGCGCGGCAGTGCAGGCATCGATCTCATCGGTCGCCGCAGACAGACGGAAATCAGCTCCCGCTCGTAGCGGCAGGCAAGCCCGGGAACGGCGGCAGTCTTGGCAAGCAGGGAATCCGACAGCGCACGGGCGTACCGCTCCACCGCAGGCAGAATCTCCTTGCGCGCCATGTCCACCATGGTCTCCGCCTCAATCAGCACGGTCTTGCAGTAGTTTTTCCAGCGTAATCTCGTAGCGCGAACGGATCTCGGGAAGCGTGAATATCTTCAGAGAGGTCAGCATGTCCGCATTCTTCTTTGCGAGAATGGTCGGCAAAGCGTCCGGCGTCGTGCGCAGATTCAGAAGACCGCGCACCTCGGTCGCCTCGCGGATCCAGTCCTCGTCGTAGCCGTTGCCGTTGAAGATGATGCGCTTGTGCGCCCGGATGACCTCGCGGATGAGGTCGTGCAGAGCGGTCTCGAAGTCAACGGCGCCCTCCAGACGGTCGGCGTACTGCCGCAGGGACTCCGCCACAGCCGCGTTGAGCATGATGTTGGCGCAGGCGATGCTGTTGGACGAGCCCAGCATACGGAACTCAAACTTGTTGCCGGTGAAGGCGAAGGGGGAGGTGCGGTTGCGGTCGGTGGAATCGCGCGTGAACTTGGGCAGGACATGAACACCCAGCTTCATCACGGTCTTTTCGGTGCCGCTGTACGGTCTGTCGGCTTCGATGGCGTCCAGAACAGCCGTCAGCTCGTCGCCGAGGAACATGGAGACCACGGCGGGCGGCGCCTCGTTGGCACCCAGCCGGTGGTCGTTGCCCGCCGACGCGACCGACAGCCGGAGCAGATCCTGATAATCGTCAACCGCCTGTATGACCGCGCAGAGGAACAGCAGGAACTGTGCGTTCTCATAGGGGGTCTCGCCGGGGGTGAGGAGGTTGACTCCGGTATCCGTAGCCATGGACCAGTTGTTGTGCTTGCCCGAACCGTTGACTCCGGCGAACGGCTTCTCGTGGAGCAGGCAGACAAGTCCGTGCTTCGCGGCAACTTTCTGCATGATCTCCATAGTCAGCTGGTTGTGGTCGGTGGCGATGTTCGTTGTGGTATATATGGGTGCGAGCTCATGCTGAGACGGTGCGACTTCGTTGTGCTCGGTCTTTGCAAGAACGCCGAGCTTCCAGAGCTCCTCGTTCAGATCCGCCATGTAAGCGGCGACTCGGGGCTTGATGACGCCGAAGTAGTGGTCGTCCAGCTCCTGCCCCTTGGGAGGCTTGGCGCCGAACAGCGTCCGCCCGCAGAAGATGAGATCCTTCCGGCGGTCGTACATTTCCTTGTCCACCAGGAAGTATTCCTGCTCCGGACCGACCGAGGTGCGCACGCAGTGTACATCGGTGTTGCCGAACAGGCGCAGGACACGCATTGCCTGCCGGTTGAGCGCCTGCATGGAGCGCAGAAGCGGCGTTTTCTTGTCCAGCGCCTCCCCGCCGAAGGAGCAGAACGCCGTCGGAATGCACAGCGTCCTGTCCTTGATGAAGGCGTAGGAGGTCGGATCCCACGCGGTGTAGCCGCGTGCCTCAAAGGTGGCGCGCAGGCCGCCGGAGGGGAAGGAGGAGGCGTCCGGCTCGCCCTTGATCAGCTCCTTGCCGGAGAACTCCATGATGACGCCGCCGTCCGGGGCGGGGGAGATGAAGCTGTCGTGCTTCTCGGCGGTGATGCCGGTCAGCGGCTGGAACCAGTGGGTGAAGTGGGTGGCGCCGTGGGCGATTGCCCAATCCTTCATCGCGCCGGCGACCGCGTCTGCCACCTCGCTGTCCAGCCGCTCGTCCTCGTCGATGGTTTTCTTGAGCGAGCGGTACACCTTCAGCGGCAGGGTTGCCTTCATGACGCGGTCGTCAAAGACCAGACAGCCGAAATACTCCGAAACAGAACTCATTTTCATATCCTCCTCACGTTTCTCAGCTCTTCGGTGCGTGCCGGACGTCCTGCCGGCGGCGGGAGCAATGCAAAAGTGAAAAAGCGAGACAGCACGCCCCCGGGTGGGAGACGCCATTGCCTCGCTTTTTGCTTTTACGGATATTTTGTTCCACATAGCACCGTCTGCGGAAAGCACGGATACCGGGGTGGCTCACCCCGCTACGCCGCGCATTCCGCTCCGATGGGCGTATTATACACGATTCCGGCGGGTTTGTCAATAGCTTTTTTCGCCGGATTTCAAAAAAATTTTGCCCGGAAATCCGGCACCCGCCGCCCCGTCGCACGATGCATAAATATGGGGATTTCCTCAAAAAATACGCCGTTTCCCATGCATAAAAGAAACGCAGGGTTAATAAAGTAACATACGATTTGCAAAAAAGGAAGGGAGGGACGCATATAAAACACAGTGCCGCGGCGGCGCTCCTGTCGCTCCTGCTGCTTGCCTGCCTGCCCGGATCAGCGGCGGGCGCCGCCGTCCGGGGGACGGACAGTCCGGCGCCCCGCCTGCTGCTGTCTGCCGCGCCGGATTCGCCCACCGCCACCAGCGGTGCCAGCGGCGCTGCCGCCGCCACCGCCGCCGCAACCGACCTGCTACTGTGCCTGGAGAGCGCGCCGCGCCGCTTTGCGCTGCTTTTGCGGCTGGAGGCGCCGGACGGCTGGCGGCTGGACGTGTCCGCCGGGGAAATCCCGCTGGCGTCGCGCCGCCTTTCGGACTCGTCCCTCCTGCTGCTGCTTGACGGGCAGACCGCCTCTGCCAGCCCGGTGCTTGCCCGCCTGACCGTCACCCGTCCGCCGGGGGCATCCGGGTGCGTGCGCGTCCTGCCATACCCTGACGACCCGTCCATATATTATTGGAAAGAAACCGAAAATATGTCTGCCGCGACGTCTGCCGCCATGCCTGCCGCCGCCCGCCTTGCGGCGTGCGGCTTTCTGCTCCCGGAGGCAGGCGGCTCCGCGACCACCACCCCGCCGGAGACAAGCGCCCCGCCGAAACCGCCACCCGCCGGAAACCGCCACCCCGCCGGAAACCACCGCCCCGCCGGAGCCGCCGACCGGGGACGCGGAATACATCGGCTGTCAGGAAGCGACCGGGGCGTCGGGCGACCTGTGCGTCCGGTTCCTGTTCCGCGTGCCGGCGGGCGGGGGATGCCTGCGCCGCGGTCTGGATTGCCGGGTACGCCCCGGTGGGAGCGCGCCTGGGGCGGGGGCGTCTGGCGATTTCGCGGATGTCCTCGGTGCGCACCGGGGCGCGCGGGGTTTATGCGGCAGGGGCTGGCAGTTTCCTGCTGGCGTATACGTATACCGGGCTGCCCTCCTCGGGGGAGCTTGTCTTTGCCCTGCGTGACGGCTCCGGGGTTTTGCGCTCCGCCGTGTACCGGGACGGAGCGTTTGCGGGGTATTGTGATTGATGGGGCAGGGTTTTTGGGGGGCTTTCCCCGGCGGCACCGGCTATCCCTGCCGCTGTGGAAAACTCAATGGCGGCTTTCCCCCGGCGGCACTGGCTATCCCTGCCGCTGTGGAAAACTCAATGGGGGCTTTCCCCCGGCGGCACTGGCTAATCCCTGCCGCTGTGGAAAACTCAATGGGGGCTTTCCCCCGGCGGCACTGGCTATCCCTGCCGCTGTGAAAAACTCAATGGTGGCTTTTCCCCCGGCGGCACTGGCTATTCCTGCCGCTGTGGAAAACTCAATGGCGGCTTTCCCCCGGCGGCACTGGCTCGCCCTGCCCCGGGGGAGAGGACCATCTCAAACGCCGCCGTCGCTTGCGACGGATAGTTCCATCTCCCCCGGTCCCCCTCTCCTTGGCTGCCGGCACTGCACATAGGGAACCACTTCCTGCCGTTTTGGCAGCGAACCGCAGGTTCAGTCCGGGGATGCAAGGGGCGAAGCCCCTTGCATAAAGGAAAACTAAAATCTCCCCCTTCCCCGCCGGGGAAGAGCGCTCTGCGAGCGCGGGTCGAGGGGGATAGGGGGCAAAAAAACAAAGCTAAAGGCAGGGTAAGCCGGCAACCAACCGGGTGCGCCCCCTGCTCCCCCTTCCCCCAAAAACCCCCCCCCCATCCCCCGGGAAGTTGGCATATTGTTCAAAAGAGTGTACGGTAAATATGGTAAAAGCGCCGAAACTTGATGCGGTTATGGAAAATGGCAAAAATACCTGTTGACAAAAACCCGGATTTGGTATAAAAATGAAATAGCGCAAGGCACTATGCCAAAAGGGCTGGTAGCCCCAAAATCTAAAAAAAGGAGACAGAACCATGAAAAAAAGACAATCCGTTTGCTGGCTCTTTTTGCTGACACTGGTCATGATCGCGGGCCTCGTACCCGTGTTCGTCGTGTCGGCAGAGGATTCCGGCGAGAAGGGCATTACGCTGGAGAAGGATACCTTCAAGGCGGGAGAGGACATCATCGTCTCGGCTGTCGGTGAAGGCAAGGACTGGGTCGGTCTGTATACCGCAGACGAGCCGGTCGATGGCAGCGTCCAGTCCGTGTACTGGTACTATGCTGCCGAGCATTCCTCCATCAACATCAAGGAAGCAACAAAGAACACCGGGCGCGATGCGCTGTATGACATCCCCGCCGGCTCCTACAAGTTCGTGCTGTATGCCAACGACAGCTACGAGGTGCTGGCAACAAAGGAATTCACCGTTGTTTCCGCCACCGCTTTTGAGGACACTGCCAGCTTTGAGCTGGCTGGCGGCCAGAGTGCCCCGTTTGCACCTCACGGCGCCGGACAGAGTTTCGCTTTCCGCTATAACCTCGGTGCAGACCGCCGTCTGAAGGCGGTCAAGTCCCTTTCGATGGCTACCTACTCGGCTCCCTGCCAGCAGGTTACCCACGCTGTCTATCAGTGGAAGGGCAGCTATGCCGCCTCCGTGGCTGGCACGCCTCTCTTCAGTGTCGTTGTGAAGGATCACCCGGACAACGGCCCCGTGAACGTTGAGATTCCCGATACCCTCAACCTGACGGGCGACCTGCTGTTCGTCACCACCTGTGACGCGGCGGATGCCGGTATCACCTACTGGCAGGGCGCCGAGGTCAAGACCGAGGGCGTTACCTTCTTTGATAACGGCAACGAGGGTCCTGCATTCTGCATCAGCGTGGAGACCGCGAAGGCTCTGCCCGACGTGGACCCCTCCCCCAAGTACGTGCTCGACTTCAGCAAGTACTCCGCTGACGTGGCAACCGACTTCGGCTTCCAGAACGCCACCGCGCTGGAGTATGACGCCGTGACCAACAGCGGTTACATTACCTTCAAGGCGACCGGCGGCGACCCCTATGTCTGGATCATGGGCAAGAAGGATCTGTTTGATCTCTCTACCAAGTCGCTGGGCTACATGGTCGTCAAGTACCGCACCAACCACACCGGCGGCGTGATGGAGTTCTTCGTCCAGCGCGCCGATGGCGTCAACCCCGGCCAGGAAGGCTCCTACACCAACACGAACCTGGAGGGCGACGGCTACTGGCACACCGCCATTGCCGATGCGTCCAACGTCTGGGAGCAATGTGGACACCAAGCTGACCATCTTCCGTGTGGACCCGCTGGCAAACAACGATCCCACCAACCGTGAGATCGACATCGCCTACATCGCGTTCTTCTCGAACCGCGAGGCTGCCGAGGCATTCGCCGCCGGCGAGAGCAAGACCATGGCGGTCAAGGGCGAGCTGAACTACGGGGATCCCGCAGTGCTGTGCATCGGCGGTCAGTACTACACCTCCGAGAAGCTGCTGTACCTGACTGACGCCGGTGAGGGCAAGTTCACCGACGCCGCCGGCAACACCTATACCCTCAAGGGCGGTCGCGTCCTGAATGAGAAGGGTGTTGACACCGGTTACGTCGTTCCCGCCGTGCTGGATGACGGCCGCATCGTCGGCATCGGTCACCTCATCCCGCTGACCTACCAGGATCCGCTGGCTGGCGCTGTCGAGATCGACGGCAAGAGTACGTCTACGAGCAGAAGGTCGCCGTGACCGATGGATTCGTTCCGGTCGATCCCGCCGACAACTCCGCTCCCTCCGAGCAGTATGCCGGCATGACCAGCGCAACTGCTTCGCCTGACAGCTTCTTCATCAATAATGCTATGGTGAAGGACGGTTCCGCGCACGCTTACATTGCGAATGATCTGGGCGGCGTTATCCGTGACACCGAGCGCAAGTACGATTCTGTTTCCTTCCGCGGTTGGGCGTTTACGCCGAACAATGATTCCGCCATCACCGAGTACGGCTACGCGCTGAACACCGGTGACATCGTCTGGAACGCCGCATGGCTCCAGGCAGCCGAGGGCGGTCTGGCAGGCGCTACCGGCGGTCCCAACACCACCCGTTACAAGATCGACGTCGATATGACGGCTCTAGAGGATGGCTGGTACAATGTGTACCTGTTCGTCCGTGATGCCAGCGGTGCCGAGTACCGCCTGGGCGTTTGGGGCGATTTCAAGATCGTCAAGGGCGGCGAGCTCAAGCTGGATCACTACGTCGGCGCTGACGGCAACAACTACCCGCTGGATTCCCTGATCCTGACCGAAGGCGAGCAGAAGTTCGTTCTGGTGGGCGCTCAGGACGTGACCAACGGTCTGACCACCGGCAAGCTGGACTACAACACGGTTGTGGATTCCTGGGAGCTGGATATGGGCACCAACACGGCGCCGTCAACAACAACAACGCCGATACCTTCAACAACGAAGGCTCCGTCTGGGGCGCAGCCGGCTACAATGTTCCCGGCAAGCAGATGTACAATCTGTGGGGTGCGAACGGCTATGTCAAGTTCGACTCCCTGCCCTTCGCGCAGTACAACACGGTTGAAATCGTCATCGGTTCCGACCCGAGCTGCGATGCATTCCAGGTCGGCTTCATCACTGATGTGGCACATCCGTTCGGCTCCACGCAGAACAAGGATAACCCGGATATGACCGCCAACCTTGTCTCCGCACTCTGCCCCGCCGGCTCCGAGGGTAAGCCCAACCTGTCCGGTCGTGGCGAGGGTCAGGGCTGGAACAGCGTCGAGAGACTGGTTCGCCTGGACATCTCCAAGATCGACTATGCCGGTGTCGTGGCGCTGTCCTGCGGCTCTGTCGCACCGCACACCATGGTGTTTGCCAAGGTCACCTTCATCAACTACGCAGAGGAGACCGTCAAGGGTAAGTACGTGTATGACACCGAGCTGTCCTACGTGGAAGCACCCGCGATCCCCGTCAATCCTGCTGAGGTTCAGCCCGTGTACGTCCTGGACGGCGAAGGTCTGAACGTCGGTTCCGATGCAATGCGCACCGAGCCCGCTACCTACGACTACGAGAAGGGATGCATCCGTTACACCGCTAACGGTAACGACCCCAACGCCGGTTCCGCTCAGATTCCTGCCGGAACCACCGTTGCTCCGTTCATGGTCATCAAGTACCGCACGGAAGTCAGCTGCGTCGGTGAGCTGTTCACCGGTGTGGGCGGCGGTGCGACCGGCGGTTCCAACGTCCCGTTCCCGGGTCCCTACAACAGCGACGGTCAGTGGCACTACATGATCGTTGACCTGCGTAAGTCCGGCGACTACGACGCGAACACCAACGTCATCAACCACTTCCGTAACGACTACGTGCAGGGCGCGGGCGAGTGGCTCGAGGTCGAGTACTACGCGTTCTTCGACTCCTACGACAAGGCAGAGTACTACGCTGCCAACAATATGCACGTTCTGCCTCAGCCTGTGAAGGAGCACACCGCTACCTTCGTCGGCGAGGACGGCAAGGTCATTAAGGTTCTGACCTTCAAGGAAGGCGCGACCAAGCTGGTCGGCGTGCCGCTGCCTCCTGCAAAGGAAGGCTACACCGCCGCCTGGGAGGAGTACACGCTGGGTACCGAGGACATCACCATCAAGGTGAAGTACACCAAGAAGAAGTCCCGACCGAGACTGAGACCGAGACCGAAACTGCGACCGAGACCGCGACCGCGACCGAAACCGCAACTGCGACCGAGACTGCGGGCGAATCCGCAACCAAGCCCATGACGGAAGCTCCGACCGCGACCCTTTACCGAGACTACCGCCACCGCTACCATTGGCGGCGGCAAGGAGGGATGCAAGTCCGTTGTGGCTGTGTCCGGTGTGGTTGTCCTGCTGGCTGCTGCCGGCGCTGCCGTTGTTCTCAAGAAGAAGGAGAACTGACAAAACCAATACGGACTGTCGGAAAAGGACAGCCGAGCCAATGGCTGAAGCCGAGAGCCAGGCTGAAAGCCGGAAGCAGAGCGGATGACTGATGCCAAGAGCCAGGCAGAAAGCCGGAAGCAAAAGCTGAAAAACCACAGTCCTGAAACCCAAAACAGCCGCCGGGGCTTCCCGGTGGCTGCGAGGAAAGACCTAAGGGGGCTGCTGCATGATGCAGCAGCCCCCTTGTCACCGAAAGGGGGGGATCCCATGCGGGCAGGAAACCGGAGAAAAGCGGCAGTGACGGCGGCAGTGTGCCTGTTGCTGCCGGCTGCAGTGTCCGTATGGGCGGTTCGGGCGTCAGCCGACGCGGCGCAAGGGGGAGCCTTTGAGCCGGTTGCGTATGTGTACCCGATACAATCCGAGCCGCCGGAGCAATCCGAACCACCGGAATCCGAGCCGCCGGAGCAATCCGAACCACCGGAATCCGAGCCGCCGGAGCAATCCGAACCACCGGAATCCGAGCCGCCGGAGCAGTCCGAGCCGCCGGAATCCGAGCCGCCGGAGCAGTCCGAGCTACCGGAATCCGAACCTCCGGAGCAGTCCGAGCCGCCGGAGCTGACACTCCCGCCCGACGTGACGCTGAACTGGGACATCGTGGGCGGATGGATCAGCGACCACTGGAACGATGCGCCCCGGGATGAGGAACCCCGCACACACCAGCCGATGTTCGTCCGGGAGCAGGACGATACGGGATGCGTTTCCGCCCTGCTGTCCGGCCTGCCGTCCGGCGCGGCGGCAGCCCTGCTGGCGGGGATGTGCGGTCTTTTGCTGCGGCGCCGGCGGGAATATGACCATGCGGGAAAGGAAAACCATGATTCGAGTTAGAGCCGCTTGTTTGAAAAACAGCCGATGCGCCGTGCGGGCAGGTCGGCTGACAGCCTGCCTGCTGGCGCTCTGCCTGCTCGGCGGGCTATGCCTGCCGGTGCGGGCGGCAGCCGCCGGACGGCTGCCCTACTGCTTCCGTTTTGAGAATCTGAACGGGGACAGTTCCGGTCAGCGGGACACCCTGCTGATCGGGAAGAACCGGAGCCTTGCCGCCGGGGAGACGCTGCAGTTTTCCGGCTGGCTTGCCGTGGAGGGGGGCGTCCGGGGGTACGAGTACGCCTTTGTCCCGACCGGGGACGACGCCGCGGTCGGTTCGCCGGAGTGGCTCACCCCGCCCGTGTCGGGCAAAGCCGCCCGCAACGACCTGAAAGCGGCGGGCGTGCCGTACAGCTCAGGTCACGCGACGGCGGGCTTTTCGCTGGAGCTGACCGCGCCGACCGACAGGGACGGCTACTATGACTTTTACCTGCGCGGCATCGCCGCCGACGGCACCCGCTGTGACCTGCTGGTTATGCTGGATACGGCGGTCGGACTGCCCGATCAGGATGACGGCGACACCCGCCGGATCAATCTTGCGCGGCTCGCGCGGGACGCGGGAAAGCTGCCGGGCGTCGGATTTACCCCGGACGGCGCTGTCACCCTGACCGCCGGGGCGTTCTCCCGCTGGGCGAGCTCAATCTGGCGGCGTTTGAAAAGGTCAGTCCTGACCTACACGGTGCCCGCCGCCTTCACGGAAGAGCAGGGAACCCGCGCCGCCGCGCTGGGGCTCAAGCTGTCGCCGGACGGCACGCCGCCCGCGCCGTATGAGCGGGACGGGCTGTACGACATGAGCGGCAGTCAGGCGCTGGGCAGACTGCGGGGGGGCGGGAGCGCCCGGACGCTGGAGCTTGACCTGACCGACGCCAACGGAATGGGGCAGCTGTACCTGTCCGCCTACCTGTTCGGGACAGACAGCGTGACCGTGACCGAGGTGCAGTTCACCTACCGCGGGAAAAGCGCGACGCGCACCGCCGCGCGGATTTTCTGCTCCGGCGACCTTGCCCCGTACTTCTCCGGCGCGAACGCCGTGGAGACCGAGACGGTTCATGACTCCGCGCTGGGGGACGTCCTGCGCATCCGCGCCGCGACCGACACGAACGATCCCTACGTGTACTTCAATGCGGAAGCCCTGCTGGCGACGCACGGCATCCGCGTCAACGCCGACGAGTACCGCTACATGGTGGTGCTGGTGCGCGCGCGCGCCGGGAACCGGAACGGGCACATGACCTTCTACCTCTGCGCCGGGGAGATCGGCGGACCAACCGAGGACTGCACGGTCACGAGCAGGCCGGAGACAGACGGCAAGTGGCACTACTGCCTGCTCGACCTGTCGGATAAGCAGACGTGGGCGGGGACGGTGCACGGCTGGCGGTTCGACATGATAAACGCGCCCGCTGCCGCCGGTGACTACGTGGACTACGCCTCGGTGCAGTTCTTCCGCACCAAGCGGGCGGCGGAGCAGGTCGCCCGCGGGAATCCGCTCCGTCCGGACACGGTCTACCACAGCGGGGACGCGCCTGTCATGCGGGACGACCGCGAGGAGCTCGGCGGCGAGCAGAGCGCCTTCACGCCGGATCCTGCCGACCTCTACACGCCGTCCGGCACCGAGACCGGGACGGAAACCGCAACGGAGCCGATGCCCGGCACGGGCAGCGCGTCCGACACCGGAACGCCGCCGGATCCGGCAACGGGCACATCCGATCCGACCGACGCAACGGGTACGGCGTCCGCGACCGGTACAGCCGGCACCGGGCAGGGCTGCCGCTCTGCCGCCGGCGCCTGCATCGCCCTGATCCTGCCCGTATGCGCGGCACTGCCTGCCCTCCGGCGGCGCAGAACCCGCTGAAACAGAAACAATCACGGGCTTGCCCGGGGGAACCGCCAGCCCGCGCCGTTCTGCAGTGCGCGCGGCGGGGTTCCATGTAACAAGTTACACGTAACAAGTTACGCGCAACAAGTTACACGCAACAAGAAGAAAGGAAACAGCCATGAAACGCATTCTTTCACTCACCCTTGCGGTGCTGCTCTGCTGTCTTGCCGTCGCGGTACTGCCCGGGGCGACCGTCGCGGCAGAGCCGGGCGCCGTCGTTCCCGGCATGCTGACCGATGAGGTCGGCAGGGAGACGCAGGAGCTGACGCTTGCCGACGGCACCGCCACCGGCGTCAGATGGACGCAGATCACGCTGGACGGCTACTACGGCTCCAAGATCGTCAACGTCGCGGAGTTCAGCCTGTCCAACACCCACCTGTCGCTGGAGGTCATCAACAGCGGCAAGTACCTTGTCTCGACGGACAAAACCTCCGAAGCGGCGGCTGCCTACAACAGGTCGCACGAGGGGCAGACCGTGCTGGCAGCCATCAACGGCGACCTGTGGATGACCAAGGTTCACAGCAGTGCCGCCATCACGACCAAGACGCTGCAGACCACGCGCGGCGTGCTGATCGTGGACGGCGAGATCTGGGCGTCCCAGCAGCTGGACGCCGAGAACCGGGACGCGACCAACGCCGAGAAGAATACGCCCGCCGGGGATAAGGCGGCGTTCGGCGTGACGTCCGCCAACCAGCCGCTGGTCGGCTCCCCCGATATCCGCATAGCCATCCGGGTAAACGGAAAGACTCTGCAGGCGGACGGGATCAACCGTCTGCCGGCGCGCGATTCGCTCATCGTGTACAATGCACGCCTGAACGATTCCAACTACGCGCTCAACGACGCCTATGAGGTGGAGCTGGAGATGGAGGACGACGCCTTCCGCGCCGGCGGCACGCTGACCGGAAAGGTCAAGGCAATCTACCCCAAGAATTCCGCTACCCGTCCGGCGCTGTCCGCCCGGACAGTCGTGCTGACGGCGCGGGGCAATAAGGTGTCCCAGCTGGAGAGCAATTTCCGCGTCGGCGACACCGTGACCTTTGAGACGTCCCTGACCGACCGCTGGGGAAACACCGAGCTGTGGCAGACCGTGCAGGAGGCGATTGGCGGGCATATGCAGGTGCTGGTTGACGGCAAGCAGGGCGTGGCGAACGGCAGTACCGCCGAGTACCCCACCACGCTGATCGGCTACCGGGATGACGGCTCCGTCATGCTCTGCACCGTGACCTCCACGGCGGGAGAAGAAGTACGCGGGACTGAAGTTCGCGCACGCCTACAAGTTCTGCCGGGAGCTGGGCTATAACAGCGTGTTCTACCTGGACGGCGGCGGCTCCTCCACCTTCGTGTCGCTGGAGGAAGGCAGCTATACCGTGCGCAATAACTGCTCCGACGGTGCCCCCCGCCGGGTAATCAACTCGGTTGGCGTTGTCTGGAACGACACGCCGGTCTGCGCGAAGCAGGGGAGCCTGTCCTATATCGACATCCCGGTGGATCTGTCGTCGATTCCCCCGACGCACATGGACGGCGCACTGCTTGCCGATGTGGTCGGCTCGCCCAACGCGGTCACGCTGCGCTATGACGAAACCGAGCGCGCCCTTGCCGTGACCACGTCCTCCGCGACAAACGATCCCTACGCCTTGCTGAGCTTTTCCGCCCTTGCGCCCATCCGGGCGGAGGACGCGCCGTACATGGTGTTCAAGGTCAAATCCGACTATGATAAAGCCACGACCTTCAAGCTGTACTATGCGGCAGGCAGTGTCGGCGGCGCGACCGAGCAGTGCACGCGCGTGTTCCAGATCAAGCCGGGCGACGAGTGGCAGTACATCGTGGTGGATATGTCCAAGGCGAACAAGTGGAGCGGGACGGTCAACAATATCCGGCTGGATGTCATCGACGGCATGACGGTTCCCGCGAACGTGACGGTGTACATCGGAGCCATCGTGCTGTGCCCGAGCGTTGAGGAAGCGGATGCAGTCGAGGCAGGCTGGCTGCCGGAGGGTTGCATCACGGATTATCTGGCTTATAAAGGGAATCCCTGCGCCCGAAGGAGACCGAGACCGAGACGGAACCCGCAACCGAGCCGGAGACCACCGTCACCGAGAGCGAAACGGTGGTGACCGATACGGCTACGGAGCCGGAGACGGCAACCAAGCCGGCGACCGAATCCGCATCCGAACCCGGGACATCTGCGTCCGTCCCCGTGACGGACAGTGCGACCGTTCCGGCAACGACAGCAACGGCGGAAGCCGGCGGCTGTGCATCGGCATTGACGGGCAGCATGGCGGGCATCTCCCTGCTGGGACTGCTGACAGCCGTGTCGGTCTGCGCGGTGCGGCGGCGCCGGGCGTAAGGGCGCTGCGGATTGCTCCCTGCGGCAGAACCGACAAAATGGATCGGACCGAACACAGGTTCTCCCCCTCCGGGCGTTTGCCCGGAGGGGATTTTCGCGTGCGGCGACAGTCCTGCCAGCAGGACGGCGCAGAGCAGCAGCGGGAGCGCGCGGCGCCACCCGGACATGTGTGCGCATCGGCGCATGGCGGCGTAAGCGGTGCGCAGAGCCGCTTTGCCGGCGCGGATTGCCCTGCGGGGCAGCCGTGCCGTCCTGCGGATCGTCGCACACGTTGCCCTGCGGATTGCCCTGCGGATCGCCGCGCGCCTTGCCGCGTGGAATCTGTCCATGTGTCGCCCCCCTTCCGTTGCGGCAGTGTATGCGCCGGGGCGCTTTTTCATGCGGGCGGGGGATTGCCCTGCGGGCGTGCCTCTTGCATCCCCGGGCTGAACCCGGGCGGCGCTTACAGCCCCAACAAAAAGGTACCCGGCGGGGGGCTTGCCTTGTTTGCCGCCTGCCGACCATGCCTTTAGTTTATTTTCTTTCCCCCATCCCCCGACCCCCTTCCTCCGGGGAAGGGGGAGACTAAGGTTTTTTCATGCAAGGGGCTTCGCCCCTTGCATCCCGGGCTGAACCCGGGCGGCACCTACAGCCCCAACAAAAAGGTACCCGGCGGGGGCTTGCCTTGTTTGCCGCCCTGCCGACCATGCCTTTAGTTTATTTTTCTTTCCCCCATCCCCCCAGCCCCTTCCCCTCCGGAGAAGGGGAGACTAAAAAGTTTATTTCGCCGGGGGCTACCGCCCCCGGCACCCCTGCATTAGATCGCCTGCGGCACTTACAGCCTCTGCCATGCGGGCACCCCGGGGCAGAACCCATGGTTCGTCGCAAAAACGACAGGAAGCGGTTCTCTATGAGCAGTGCCGGCAGCCAAGGAGAGGGGGACCGGGGAGAGGAACTTCGGCGTTTGAGATGGTCCTCTCCCCCGGGGCAGGGATAGCAGGCGACCAAAACCGCCAAGCCCCCCCGCAAAAAAACACCTCCGAATCCCCGGAAACCCGGAGTTCAGAGGTGTTTCAGTCTTCAATTCCAAAAAATCGGATTACTTCGACGCCTCGGTCTCGGCAACAGTCGGCTCCTTGATGTCCGCAACATACTTCAGAACCTTCTCGTTGGTCAGATTGGAAGTGTCAATCTTGTCCTTCAGCGTGGAGCCGTCCAGCACAAAGGCATACCCGCCGATGGTCTCCAGCGAGTCGGTCAGACGAATGCTCTCAAGACCTGTGCAGTCGTAGTAGGCAAGCGTGCCCAGCGTCTTGACAGAGTCGGGCAGAGCCAGCGTCTTCAGCGCCTTGCAACCCCAGAAAGCGGCATCGCCGATGCTCTCCAGCGAGGCGGGCAGAGCGGGGCTCTCCAGCATAGCGCAACCCCAGAAAGCCTTGTCACCGATGGATTTCAGCGCAGTGCAGGCGCTCATGTCCACGGTCGTCAGCTTGGTGCATCCCGCAAAAGCGCTCTGGCTGATGGAGGTCAGCCCGGCGGGCAGCGTGATGGCGGGCAGCTCGGTGCAGGCGGCAAAGGCATTGTCGCCGATGACCTGAACGGTTTCGGGGATTGTGACCTTGACGATGGAAGCCAGGTGATAGAACGCGCCGGCGCCGATTTCCACCACGCGGCGGTTATTGAACAGGGCAGGGATTTCCACCTCATCGTTGGAAGTAGCCTTGCCTGCATAGCTGACCAGGATAGCGGTATCTCCCTCGCCGTTTTCGAAGGTGAAAACGCCCTTGTCGGTTTTGATGGTCATGACCTCCGGCGTATAGTCGTTGATTGCGTCCGGGTCGCCCTTCTTGTTCGCGCAGGAAGCCAGCGGCAGCGTGCACAGCATCATGACAGCCAGAACAGCGGCTGTCAGGACATGGATCTTTCTCATGAATGGAATACCTCCGCACAGATACAGTATCAGTAGGGACATTATACCGCAAAGCCGCCAAATTGTCAAGGGGGGCTGGCGCGTACTTTTGTAAACATTTTTGTACCGGCGGGGGGCGCAGGGGGCGGTCGCCTGCCGACCTTGCCGCTGCGGTGTTCGCAGGGGGCTTGGCGGTTTTGGTCGCCTGCCTGCCCTGCCTTTAGTTTGCTTTTCTTTCCCCATCCCCCGCCCCCTTCCCGGCGGGAAGGGAGATTATAGTTTTTCTTATGCAAGGGGCTTCGCCCCTTGCATCCCCGAGAGCTGAACCCCAGCGGCACTGGTTCGCCCTGCCCCGGGGAGAGGACCATCTCAAACGCCGAAGTTCCTCTCCCCCGGTCCCCCCTCTCCTTGGCTGCCGGCACTGCCAATAGAGAACCGCTTCCTATCGTTTTTGCGGCGAACCGCAAGCTCCTTGCGCGGGGTGCCCGCATGGCAGAGGCTGTAAGTGCCGCAAACGGTTTAATGCCGGGGTGCCGGGGGCGGTAGCCCCCGGCGAAAATAAACTTTGAGTCTCCCCCTTCCCGCCGGGAAGGGGTCGAGGGATGGGGGGCAGTAAAGTAAGCTATAGGCAGGGCAGGGAGGCGACCAAGAAAGCACGCCGCCGCCGCGAAAAAAATTTCAAAAACCCCGTTTTCCCTCTTGTCAAGAAGGCAAAAATGGTGTATAATAGAGTGTAATTGCAAATTGTATCGCCCGGCGGTGAGGTCGGGATGCAAAAATCTGGAGGTATGAAATAATGGTAGTAGCAGGCGATTTCAGAAACGGTCTGACGTTCGACATGGACGGTGACGTGTATCAGGTCATCGAGTTCCAGCACGTCAAGCCCGGAAAGGGCGCGGCTTTCGTCCGTACCAAGATGAAGAACATCATGACGGGCGCAGTGACCGAGCGCACCTTTAACCCCACCGATAAATTCGAGAACGCGTACATCGAGCGCAAGGATATGCAGTACTCCTACGATGACGGTGACCTGTATCACTTCATGGACACCGAGACATGGGAGGAGACGCTGATCCCCCACAGCCAGGTCGAGGATAACTTCAAGTTCGTCAAGGAGGAGATGATGTGCAAGATCAGCTCCTACAAGGGACGCATTCTGGGCGTGGAGCCCCCCACATTCGTCGAGCTGGAGATCGTCTCCACCGAACCCGGCTTTGCCGGCAATACCGCGACCAACACCCTGAAGCCCGCGACGCTGGAGACCGGCGCTGTCATTAAGGTGCCGCTGTTCATCAACGAGGGCGAGCGCGTCAAGATTGATACCCGTACCGGCGAGTACCTGTCCCGCGCCTGATCTACCCGGAACAGCCCGCTCGGGCGGGTACAGCAAAGACCGCACCTCTGCTGCGGAGAAAGGATGGCAAACCATGGAGCTTACCAACAAAGCAATGTATATCAAGGGACTGGCTGACGGGCTGGGACTTGATGCCGCTTCCAAGGAGGGCAAGGTGATTGCCGCTCTGCTGGAGCTTGTCAACGAGATGGCGGGGACCATTGAGGAGATGCAGTCCAAGATGCGTGATCTGGAGGACTACGTTGAGGAGCTGGACGAGGATCTCGGCGATGTCGAGGAGGTTCTGGTCGGGGACGGAGACGAGGACGAGGACGAGGATGACGATGACGATGGGTTCTGCGACGGTGATTGCGAGAACTGCGGCGAGAACTGCGCTGACAGCGATGACGATGATGAGGATGACGACGAGTATTTTGAGGTCGTGTGTCCCTCCTGCGGCGATGTGATCAACTTTGATTCTTCCATTGATCCGGAGAATCTCCGCTGCCCCAACTGCGGACAGAAGTTTGAGTGCATCGTGGACGAGGACGATCTCCGCGCTCTGGACGGAGACAGAAGGCAACGGCGACAAGGAGTGATCCTTTTCCGAAAAAAAGGCTTGCTGCAATTTGCGGCAAGCCTCTTTTTGGTTCCGTGTACAGCATTGCGCCCCCGGCACCCCTGCATTAAACCGTTTGCGGCACTTGCTATCCCTGCCCCGGGGGAGAGGACCATCTCAAACGCCGCCGTCGCTTGCGACGGATAGTTCCATCTCCCCCGGTCCCCCTCTCCTTGGCTGCCGGCACTGCCCATAGGGAGCCGCTTTCTGTCGTTTTTGCGCAGCCCCGGGGATGCAAGGGGCGAAGCCCCTTGCATAAGAAAAACTATAATCTCTTCCCCTTCCCCGGAGAAGGGGGCTAGAGGGATGGGGGAAAGAAAAGCAAGCTAAAGGCAGGGTTGGCGGGCGGCAAACAAGGCACGCCCCCCTGCGGCTTCCGGAAGGGCAGGGCAGGGAGGCGAGAAAAAAAGGCAAGCCCCGCAGGGTCACTTTTTTTGTTGGGGCTGTAAGCGCCGCCCGGGTTCAGCTCCCGGGGATGCAAGGGGCGAAGCCCCTTGCATAAAAAAACTATAATCTCTCCCCCTTCCCGGCGGGAAGGAGGTGAAGGGATGGGGGCAGTAAAAATAAGCTAAAAGGCAGGGCAGGGAGGCGACAAAGAAGGCACGCCCCCCGCGGCTTCCGGAAAGGCAGGGTAGGGAGGCGAGAAAGAAGGCAAGCCCCCGCAGGGCACTTTTTTGTTGGGGCTGTAAGCGCCGCCCGGGTTCAGCCCCGGGGATGCAAGGGGCGAAGCCCCTTGCATAAAAAAACTATAATCTCTCCCCCTTCCCGCCGGGAAGGGGGCGAGGGGATGGGGGCAGTAAAGCAAGCTAAAGGCTGGGCAGGGAGGCGACAAAGAAGGCACGCTCCCCTGCGGCTTCCGGAAGGGTAGGGAGGCGACAAAGAAGGCAAGCCCCCCGCCGGGAGGCACCCCCTACCCCCGTTTGTAAATAATTCTGAATTTTCACGTGAAACCTTGACAACCAGGGATGGCAGCTGGTACAATAGACACAGTATGCCATGCGGGATATGCCCGGGAAAGGAAGGATCCACCAATGAAAAATCAAAAGACTCTGCTTCGTACCGCCTGCCTTGCGCTGATTGTAACACTGCTGGCGACAGCGGCACTCTGCTTCGCCGGATGCGGCAAGGAGCCGGCAAAGGTAGATATGACAGAGATCGCAAAGGAAATCAACAGCCTCAAAACCACCGACTTTGAGGAAAGCAGCAGCACCACCGAGTACGTCCGCATCACCGTGAAGAACCACGGAGACATCGTGCTCCGCCTGCGTAAGGATATCGCACCCGAGACAGTGGAAAACTTCCGGAAACTGGTGTCCGAGAAGTTCTATGACGGGCTGACCTTCCACCGCGTCATCCCGGGATTCATGATCCAGGGCGGCGACCCCAAAGGAAACGGCACCGGCAGCACTACCCCCGTCAAGGGCGAAATGACCGGCAACGGCTTTGAAAATAACCTTACGCATATCCGCGGCGTGCTGTCCATGGCGCGCAGGGGCGGCGACTATAATTCCGGCTCCTGCCAGTTCTTCATCTGCAACGCCGATGCACCGCACCTGAACGGGGAGTATGCTTCCTTCGGCTATGTCGTCGCGGGAATGGAAACCGTGGACTCGATCAGCGCCGTTGCCACAAACGCGGCAAATAACGCGCCGACCGAAAGCGTCGTGATGGAAAAAGTCTGCTTTGTCAAGCAGAAATGACAGGAGGACACACCATGCCGAACCAACAGGACATCCGCCGTATCGCCGCCGCCTTCTGCCCGGAGACAGAGCCGGCCGGCATCCGGGAGCTGACCTCCGGAAACGTCAACGCTACCTATCGGCTGGATTATGACCCCCAGGACCGGAGCCGGTCGCTGGTGCTTCAGCGCATCAATACGGAGGCGTTCCGCAACCCGGAGGCGCTGATGGAGAATATCCGCCTGGTGACGGGGCATATCCGCGCGGCGCTGGTCGCGGCGGGGCAGGATCCCGCCCGTCGGGTGCTGGAGTTTCTGCCCGCCGCGGACGGCAGTCTGCTCCACCGCGAGCCGGACGGCGGCTGCTGGCGCTGTTACCGCTTTGTGGACGGCGTGACGGCTTACGACCGCATCGAGTCGCCCGCACAGTTTTGCGAGGCGGGGCGCGGCTTCGGCGCCTTCCAGACCATGCTGGCGGATTTCCCCGCCGACCGCCTGACCGAGACAATTCCCTTCTTCCATGATACGCCCCGGCGCTACGGGACCTTCCGCGCAGCGGTCGCGGAGGATGCCGCCGGGCGGGCGTCGTCGCTGGCGGCAGACATTGCCTTCTTCGACAGCCGTGCCGCCCGGATGCGCGGCATCGTGGATCGCCTTGCATCCGGCGAGCTGCCGCTGCGCGTGACGCACAACGACACCAAGCTGAACAACGTGCTGATTGACAATGCCACCCATCGGGCGCTCTGCGTCATTGATCTGGACACGGTCATGCCCGGCTCCGTGCTGTACGATTTCGGCGACGCCGTGCGCTACGGCGCCTGCACCGCCGCCGAGGACGAGCCGGATACCGCCCGCATCGGCTTTGACATGGCGCTGTTCCGCGCCTTTGCGGAGGGCTTCCTGTCCGAGACGGCTGACCGGCTGACGGATGCCGAGCTGTCGCTTCTGCCGCTGGGCGTGGAGGTCATCACATGCGAGCTTGCCATGCGGTTCCTGACCGACTATCTGGACGGCGACCGGTATTTCAAAAATCCGCTACTCCGACCACAATCTCGTGCGTGCGCGGGCGCAGATGAAGCTGCTGACCGAGGTCGAGGCGCACCGGGACGAGATGAACGCCTGCGTGGCGGAGCTGCGGAAAACGCTTTCGCATCACTGAAAAGTGCGGATAAGCACGCAAGAGGAGGATATATATATGCAGGAAAAACCCATCCGGTTCGGCACGGGCGGCTGGCGCGCCGTCATCGGTTCCGACTTTATTGAAAGCAACATCCGCCGCACGGCGGAGGGCATCTGCGCGCTGATGTGCGAGGAGGGCAGGACGGACAAGCCGGTCATCATCGGCTACGACCACCGCTTCCTGTCCGAGACGGCGGCACGCTGGATTGCCGAGGTTCTGGCGGCACACGGGGTGCCGGTCATGTTCCTGCGCCGTTCCGCGCCGACTCCGCTGATTATGCACACGGTTCTGCGGCAGGGACTGCATTACGGCATTGAGATAACCGCCAGCCACAACCCGTCCTGCTACAACGGCGTCAAGCTGATTGTGGAGGAGGGGCGCGACGCGCCGGTCGAAACGACCGCACGGCTGGAGCAGCTGATTGCCGCCGTCCGCCCGGAGGATGTCCGGGATATGCCCTTTGAGGACGCGGAGTCTGCCGGGCTGATTCTCTGGCAGAAGAACCCCTTCAACGCCTTTATTGATGACATTCTGTCCGTCATGGATCTGCCCGCCATCCGGGAGCACGGCGCGCGGGTGCTGTTCGATCCCATGTTCGGCTCCGGCACCTACCCGCTGCTGGTTATTCTCTGCACTGCCCGCTGTACGGTGGACATGATCCACAATACGCGCGATGCGCATTTCGGCGGCAATCTGCCTGCGCCCACCGTCAAGGGACTGGGCGAGCTGCGCAACCGCGTCACCACGGGCGGCTATGAGCTTGGCATCGCCTTTGACGGCGACGGCGACCGGCTCGGCATCATCGACCGCACCGGGCGCTACCTGAGTGCCAACGAGATACTGGTCATGCTGTACTGGTACCTGCACGAGAAGAAGGGCTGGCGCGGACCTGTCGTGCGCAATCTGGCGACCACGCATATGCTGGATGTTATGGCGGCGAGCTTCGGCGAGGTCTGCTACGAGGTGCCTGTCGGGTTCAAGTGGATTTCCTCTAAGATTGACGAAGTTGACGCTGTACTCGGCGGCGAGTCCTCCGGCGGTCTGACCGTGCGCGGGCATATACACGGCAAGGATTCGGTCTATGCCGCCTCCCTCTTTGTGGAAATGATTTCGGTTGTGGAAAAGTCCCCGTCCGAGATTATGGACGCGCTGACCGCCGCCTACGGCACCTTCCGCATGGTGGAGGACAACATCACCTTCACGCCGGAGCAGAAGTCCTATGTGGACCGTGTGATTTTTGTTGAGCGTCGCCTGCCGGATTTCGGCAAGCCTGTATCGCGCGTCAGCTACGAGGACGGCTGCAAGGTTTATTTTGCCGACAATTCCTTTGTTATCTGCCGGTTCTCCGGCACCGAGCCTCTTCTTCGTATTTTTGCCGAGGCGTCCGATGAAGCTGCCGCGCGCGGTTTTGTCACTGCTTTCCGCGAGTTGCTGGCGCTGGAGTGATTTTTGGGGGGCTTGCCCGGTTGGTCGCCGGCTGACCTTGCCGCTGTGGTGCCCGCAGGGGGCTGAACCCCAGCGGCACTTGCTCGCCCTGCCCCGGGGGAGAGGACCATCTCAAACGCCGAAGTTCCTCTCCCCCGGTCCCCCTCTCCTTGGCTGCCGGCACTGCTCTGAGGAAAGGACTTCTGTCGGTTCTGCACCGAACCACAGGCGCCCGTGCGCGGGGTGCCCGCATGGCAGAGACTGTAAGTGCCGCAGGCGGTTTTAATGTCCGGGGTGCCGGGGGCGGAGCCCCGGCAAAATTAACCTATAGTCTCCCCCTTCCCCGCCGGGGAAGGGGTCGAAGAGATAGGGGGCAGAAAAATCAAACCAAAGGCGGGGTTAGCAGGCGAGAAAAAAAGGCACGCCCCCGCCGGGTATCTGTTTTGCTGGGACTGTAAGTGCCGCTCGGGTTCAGCCCCCGGGGATGCAAGGGGCGAAGCCCCTTACATGAAACTCTTTGATTCTCCCCCTTCCCCGTCGGGGAAGGGGGCTGAGAGATAGGGGGCAGGGAAAAATAAACCAAAGGCAGGGGTAGGCAGGCGAGGAAAGGGACAACCCCCACGGGGGTATCGGAAAGGCAGAAGCAAGCCAGTGCCGCCGAAGGGACACACCCCGCCTCTTTACCCGATTTTTTTACCCGAATCGTGCGTTTGTTTTTGGTTCGGCTCTTGACAAACAGGAAATATTTGCGCTAAAATAAAAGGGTCGATTCAAAAACAGCCCCATGAAATGAGATGAAAGGAAGAAAAAAACCATGAAGAAGTTCCGTTTCCTCGTGCTCTGCCTGTCTCTTGTCGCCCTGCTGGTGCTGGGTCTTGTCGCCTGTACCGGAGATGAGGGAGCCGCCAGCGGCACATCCACTGAGCCTGCCAAGTCCGACACAGCGTCCGCAACGGAGAAGACTCCCGACGCAGATACCGAAACCGACACCGACGTGGATACCGAGACCGATACCGCCTCCGACACCGCTTCCGAAACCGAGAAGAGCACCGAGTCCACGCCCGATTTCTCTGGCAAGGACTATGTCCGGATCAGCTCCGCCGAGGATCTGATGGCGTTCAACCGCGCCGTCAACGGCGACGAGGATGTCGATTTTGACGACAAGACCGTTGTCCTGCTCAACGACATCGACCTTGCCGGTCTGGAGTGGACTTCGCTGGACGGCGCGAGAATCCCCTACATCACCTTTGACGGACAGGGACACACCATCCGGAATATGACCATCAACTACGGTCTGAACCGCGACATCGGCGAGCCGTACGTCGGCGCCGGATTTATCGGCACGGTTCCCGCCTCCGCAGAAGTTACCTTCAAGAATATCACGTTTGAGGACACCAAGATTGTGGCGCGTGAGCGGCACGTCGGCTGCCTGGTCGGCAGAAGCCTTGGCGGCGCCTGCACCTTTGAGAACGTGACGGTCAGGAATTTCACCGTGGACGGCTGGTGCGACTATAACAACACCTCCGCCGACACCGACGGCTACCCGATTGCCTTCCGCGTGGCGGGCATCATGGGCGCCTCGTGGGGCGGCGACCACACCTTCACCAACGTGACCGTGCAGAACATCAACATTTCCGGCTTCCACAACCTTGCCGGCATTCTGGGCTATGACGCGTCCGGACTTATCAGCGAGTACTCCTTCGAGAACTGCAAGGTGGAGGGCGCCACTATGGTGTTCAGCTACTGCCTGTCCCCGAACAATACCACCGATATGCCCCGTCGGTTCGTGTCGGTTTTCTACAACGGTCCCAAGTGGGTGGATAACATTGACGCCTGCGTCGAGCAGGGCAACACCTTCTCCGGCGTCAGCTTCTACGACTGGACATCCACCGAGGAGGTTGACGAGTACGGCAACAAGAAGGTCAGCGCCATGACCGAGTTTTCGCCCGACAACTTCCGCTCCTGGACGCAGGAGGAAGCGGACGCATAAGTCTTTTCCGGGGTGTAAAAAGCTCGATTTGAGTTTTTTACACCCCCTTTTCTGCCGAAAGGAGTTTTCCCTATGTCTTACCCTTACTCCGCCGCTATATTTGATTTGGACGGCACCCTTCTGGACACGCTGGACGACCTTGCCGCCGCGACCAACGCAACGCTGGCAGCCTATGGGTTTCCTGTCCGGACGCGT
Organism: Oscillospiraceae bacterium; assembly: GCA_022009675.1. Classification (GTDB taxonomy): domain Bacteria; phylum Bacillota; class Clostridia; order Oscillospirales; family CAG-272; genus CAMEON01. Next base: position 954,092 of record CP091718.1, read on the forward strand.
GAGGAGGTGCGTCTCTTTGTCGGCAACGGCGTGGAGAAGCTGATGGAGCGCGCCCTGCCGGACGGGCACGCCACGGTTGCGCACCTGCCGGACGGATCCTCTGCCGACTTTGGCGCCCTGCTGGCGTATTTCAAGTCGCGCTATGCCGCCTTCTGTGAGGATCGCACGCGCCCCTATCCCGGCATTCCCTCCTTGCTTGCCGCTCTGAGCGACGACGTCATTCCGGTCGCCGTCGTCTCCAATAAGTTTGATGCCGCCGTCAAGGCGCTCTCCGCCGCCTACTTCGGCGACCTGATCCCCGTTGCGGTCGGCGAAGCGCGACGGCGTGCGCAAAAAGCCAGCCCCCGACACGGTTTTTGAGGCGCTCCGCCTGCTCGGCGTCCCCGCGGACGGCACCCCCTCCCCGTCTACATCGGCGACTCCGACGTGGATATCGCCACCGCCGCCGCCGCCGGACTCCCCTGCATCTCCGTGACCTGGGGCTTCCGCTCCCGCCCCTTCCTCACCTCCCACGGCGCCTCCACCTTCGCCGACTCCGCCGCAACCCTCGGCGCCCTCCTGCTTGGCAACCCATACCCGCTGTCACGGGAAGCGAGGGAAACGGGAGAAACGCTGGGGGACTCTTGAAAAAGAGTCCCCCAGACCCCCAGAACTTCTATCCATGATAAATAGTGTTGTGGCTCGGAATCGGCTCTGTCGTTCGGTTCCGGGCTTTTCTTGAGTGCAGGGAGAGCGCCGGGGGACTCTTGAAAGAGTCCCCCAGACCCCCAGAACTTCTCTCGATTTTTTTATTGACGGAGCCACGGCTCGTGCCCGTTTCTGAAAAAAACTGCCGGATGCGGCGGAAACGGCAAAGTGCCGCCCGGATTCTGCCCCCGCCGTGGCACCTACACCGCAGGTTCAGCCCGTGCCCCCTCCGGCTCAGCCCGGGGATGCAAGGGGCGGAGCCCCTTGCATGAAATAACCTTGATTCTCCCCTTCCCGCCGGGAAGGGGTCGGGGGGATGGGGGCAGGAAAAAGTAAACTAAAGGCAGGGATAGCAGGCGACAGAAGGCAAGCCCCCTTGCGCACCGCCAACGCCCCTGCCGGCACTTGCTATCCCTGCCCCGGGGAGAGGACCATCTCAAACGCCGCCGTCGCGTGCGACGGATAGTTCCATCTCCCCGGTCCCCCCTCTCCTTGGCTGCCGGCACTGCCAATAGAGAACCGCTCCCTATCGTTTTTTTGCGGCGAACCGCAGGTTCATTGAGGGATGCAAGGGGCGAAGCCCCTTGCATGAAATAACATGATTCTCCCCCTTCCCCGGAGAGGGAGTCGAGGATGGGGGAAAGAAAGCACACTGAAGGCAAGGTCAGCAGGCGACCAAAAAGGCAAGCCCCCTGCCCCCTGCCCCTCCAAAAACCACCCCCTTGGCTGACTTGCACAGAAACCCAACCACGCATTGTGCATCCTGTACAACCGGCAGAGAGAAACGCAAAAAAAATCCGAAAACTTTTCGGCAAACCCGTTGACAAACCACGGAAAGAATGCTATAATGGGAACGCAACAGGGGCGTGACAATGTGCCACTGCCGATAAGGCGGTGGTTGCCCGCCTTGAGGGATACCCTGATCTGTTCGGCGGCTCATCTTCGGAACGCCGATCCCCGCCCGCTTCCTGCCCGGAACGCACAGCGCAGAGACTCGTGCAAACTGCGCAGCCCGGCAGATGCTGACGGAGATCCGCGCCGGATCTGTACCGCCGCATTGAATCAGTGCTCCCTCATTATGCTCCGGTGCACGGGGAGGCCGCCCGGATACCGGACAAAACAATTATTGGAGGAAAGAACAATGAAAAGAACACTTGCAATCGTCCTGAGCATCGTCATGATGCTGGCGACCTGCACGATTCTTGCGAGCGCCGCCAACACATGGGGCACTACGCAGGAGGACTTCGCTGCAGTCGGCGATCTGGAGATCGCCTGGGATCCCGATGTAAAGACCAAGATCACCTTCGACGGTAAGATGGATGACTGGGTAACCGCCGGCTATACCCCCTACAAGGTCGAGCCCCGCAACATGGCTGCGTGGGTCGGCGACAGCACGACCATGCCCGAGAACTGGTCCCTGACCGCGTACTTCGTGGCTGACAGCGAGAGACTGTATGTCGGTTTCTATATCACTGACCCCAAGTCCGTCATCGGCACCAACCCTGCCGGCTATGACGGTGACGCGTTCCAGATCTGCGTGGACTGGGGCCGTAACCTGGGCGACTACATGGACGCTTACGGCGCTGACGCCCTGGCTAACCCGAAGAACATTTTCTACTCCTTCGCTATGGTCGGTTCCGCCGATGACATCCAGCCCCTGCAGTTCATGCGGCAGGAGTCTGACCGCGACGGTCTGGTGTATGACGGCATCGAGGATCCCGGTGAAGAGAACGAGTTCGCCGGTGCTACCGGCCGCGCCGGTCTGACCGAGACCGGTTGGTGCGCTGAGTTCTCCATCACCTGGAACCGCCTGTCCGCCGACTGCGAGTACAAGCTGTACGATCCCAAGTTCTACCGCAAGGCTGCTATCGGCCCGGCGCAGGATCTGAAGATCGGTTGCGCTCTGTACTACCTGAACCGCGATGACCAGGCGAACCTGGGTAACATCAGCTGGGCTGCCGGCACCACCAAGGGTGTTGCCAACGATGACGGTACGCCTTCCGTTTCCTGGACGGCGAGAGACAACGGTGTCAACCTGGTGCTGAAGTGGCACGAGGGCATGACCTTTGCCGAGAATGCCGGCATTCGCATCCTGCAGAGCGGTGAGACTGAGGGTACCCGTAATGAAGAGACCGAGTCCGTAACCGAGCCTCAGAGCACGGCTGTTGTCACGACTGCTGCGACTGAGTCCCAGAGCGAGCCGGAGAGCACTGTAGCTCCCGCTACCGGAACCAAGGCAGAGTCTACCACTGCTGCCGGCGGTAAGGGCGGATGCTCCTCTGCTATCGGCGCAGGTGCCGTTGCGGTTCTGCTGAGCGCTGCCGCTGCTGCCGTTGCTCTGAAGAAGAAGCACTGAAAAGAAACATAGGAATGCTGATGTAATCGGCGTTTCTGAGAGCCGCTCCGTGCGGGGCGGCTCCGCCCCGCCCGCTTTGCGGGCGGGGGTTTCTTGCTGTTTTGATGGGGGAGGGGAGGGGGGCTTCGCCCCGGCACTGCATTAAACCGCCTGCGGCACTTACAGAACTTGCCAAGCAGGTGCCCGTTGGGGGGCTTGCCCCGGCGACACAGGCCCGACCTGCCAATCCGGCATTCGACAGGGGCGTACCTTCGGCACCGCCAGTTCGCCGCAAAACCGACAGAAGCGGTTCCCTATGAGCAGTGCCGGTAGCCAAGGAGAGGGGGGACCGGGGGAGAGGAACTTCGGCGTTTGAGATGGTCCTCTCCCCGGGGCAGGTCGAGCCGGTGCCGCCGGGGGCTCCGCCCCTTGCATCCCCGCGCCTAAGCCCGGGGCGGCACGGGCTGAACCTGCGGTGTAGGTGCCCGTTGGGGGCTTTCCCGGCTGGTCGCCGGCTGCACGTTGCCGTTCCGGAATCTGTTGGGGTGGCTTGCTTTCTTTGTTGCCCGCCTACCTTGCCTTTAGTTTACTTTTTGCCCCCTTCCCCGAAGGGGAAGGATAGACCTAAACCCCCTTCCCGGCGGGAAGGGGAGAATCAGGTTATTTCATGCAGGGGCTCCGCCCCTTGCATCCCCGAGGCTGAATCCGGGCGGCACCGGAGCAGGGTAGCAAACCACGCGCCCGGCGGGAGGCTTGCCCGGCTGGTCGCCGGCTGACGTTGCCGTTCCGGAATCTGTTGGGGGCTTGCTTTCTTTGTTGCCCGCCTACCCTGCCCTTAGTTTCCTTTCCTGCCCCCATCCCCCAACCCCTTCCCCTCCGGGGAAGGGGGAGATCAAAAGTTTATTTCGCCGGGGGCTTCGCCCCGCACCCCTGCATTAGACCGTTCGCGGCACTTACAACTTCTGCTATGCGGACACCTCGCGCAAGGGAGCCAATGGTTCGCCGTAACACCGACAGAAGCCCTTTCCTATGAGCAGTGCCGGCAGCCAAGGAGAGGGGGGACCGGGGGAGATGGAACTATCCGTCGCACGCGACGGCGGCGTTTGAGATGGTCCTCTCCCCCGGGGCGGGGCGAACAAGTGCCGCCGTGGCTCCGTCAATAAAAAAATTCGAGAAAAAGTTCTGGGGGTCTGGGGGACTCTTTCAAGAGTCCCCCAGCGTTTCCTTCCCCTTCCCCTTCCCCCAGCCGTGTTTCTATCTTCTAATAGATAATAAAGAAAAAAGAGTTGACAAGCGCGCCGGGCGCGTGTATAATATAGGGCGGTTAGGGAAGCGCTGACGGAAAAGGGGCAGGATGCACGCCGCGTCCATCAGCACGACCTTAGAACCCGCGATAGGAGGAAACGGAATGAGTATCAAAGAAACCTTGATCGAGATTGTGGCGGAATACCGGGGCATAGCGCCGTCAGAGGTAAAAACAGACGCCACCTTCCGGGAGATGGGGCTGGATTCGCTGGACGTGGCAGAGCTGCTGCTCAAGGTGGAGGACGAGCTGCACGTTGTGCTGGAGCCGTCCCCGGAGCATGACACCATCGACAAGCTGGTCCGGTTTCTCGAACAGAACCGCAAGTGATGCGTCCCTCGGCGCGTCGGATGAAAGGACATCCGGCGCGCCGGGGCGGCTTTTTGGCGGCGGCAGAGCCGCACAGATAAAAACAACGGAAAGAAGAGTCCCCAACCATGATGAAAGCCAACTACCACACCCACACGTGGCGTTGTAACCACGCCGAGCCGGACGAGCGCGCCTACGTGCAGGCGGCGCTGGACACCGGACTGAAGGTGCTGGGCTTCTCCGACCATTCGCCCTACCCCTTCGATGACGGCTACTGCTCCGGATTCCGGATGCGCTGCGACCAGACAGCCGAGTATATCCGCACGATTGCGGCACTGCGCGACGAGTACCGGGGGGATATCGACATGCATATCGGCTTTGAGGCGGAGTATTACCCCCGCTACTTCGGGCGGCTGCTGGAGATGCTGGAGCCGACCGAGTATGAGTATCTCATTCTGGGACAGCACTTTTTGGGCAATGAGCTGGACAGTCAGCCAAACTTTGCGGAGACGGATGACCCCGCGCGCCTGCGCCAATACACAGACCAGTGCATGGAGGCGCTGAATACGGGGGCGTTCTCCTGCTTTGCCCACCCGGACGTGATGCACTTTGTCGGCGATGAGACGCTGTACCGCGCAGAGTCGCGGCGGCTGTGCCGCGAGGCAAAGGCGTGCGGCGTGCCGCTGGAGATCAACCTGCTGGGAATGGGACTGCACCGCTACTACCCGCGCGAGGCGTTCTGGGAGGAAGCGGCGGCGGTCGGCAATGCGGTCATCCTCGGCTGGGACGCGCACCGGCGCGACTGGATGCGGCAGACCGAGCAGGAAGCCGCAGGCGAGGCGCTGATTGCCCGGCTGGGACTGCACAGGCTGGATTACCTGACGCTGATCCGCCCGCATCCCGCGGCACATACCGGGAAATAACGCCCCGCTATATTTGGACATACAGCGCAAAAACGGACGGTCAAAACTGTACAGATAGCCGAAAATGCGCGGACACCATTGTCTTATCCTTGACGGGCGGGCGAAAATGTGCTATACTGTAGGTTGACAAAGAGTGCGCCTGTCGGGAAACGGACGGGCGCACCGACACGAAATAAATTAAGGAGGATAACCAAACATGAAAAGCAAACTGACAACCGCGCTGACACTCCTTCTGGCGCTGGTTTTTGTTGTGAGCAGTTTTGCCGGCTGCGCCAACGGCGGCGAGGGAACCGAGTCCGGCAGCGCATCCGGTTCCGATGCGACCGACAGCGGCAGCGAAACCAGTGAGATCGCCAATGCCAAGGAAGAGCTTGGCAAGGTGGACTGGGGCGGAAAAGAATTCGGCATCCTGCTGTATGACGGCTTTTCCGGCGAAGTCAAGGCGGAGGACGGCGTTGTGGACAAGGAGGGCGGAAACTCTCAGGTCATCAACGATGCCGTGTACACGCGTAACAACCTGCTGGAGAGTGAATGCGGTCTGAAGTTCAACTGGGTGCTCAAGCCCGCCGACCAGGCAACCAAGGCAATCAGCACCGAAGCCACGGTGCCTACGGGCGAGTTCTACCTCATCGACTACCGTCTGCGCGATACCGCACAGGCGGCGACCTCCGGCTATCTGCATGACTTCATCAACATGGGAATCGACCTTGACAAATCCTGGTGGGACACCGGAACGGCAGACTTCGCCCTCAACCAGAAGGTGTACTTTATGTGCGGCGACGTCAACTTTGTGGATGATGACTTCACCTACGTGCTGATTTTCAACAAGAAGATGCGCGAGGCATACGCCAAGACGGTTGCCGATCCGTATCAGACCGTCCGCGACTGGGAGTGGACGCTGGATTATTTCAACAAGATCATTCAGGGCGTTTCCGCCGATAACGGTGACGGCAAGTGGGATGAGAACGATACCTACGGCTTTGTCACGACGTGGGAGTACGGCAACACCTTCTTCATTGGCTCCGACCTGCGCTACATCCTCAACGACCGCACCATGGATACGCCTGTGCTGGGTCTGGAGGACAACATGACCAAGGCACTGCAGGTGCTGGCAACCGCCAAGGCGATCTATCACGACAACAACGCGACCTTCATGTCCCCTCCCGGGGAGGAGAACCGTGGTCTTTCCTGCTTCAAGGGCGGACGCGCCATGTTCTACTCCGAGATTGCCAACTACCTGCCTACCCTGAACAAGGATATGGACGGTGACTACGGCGTTCTGCCTGTGCCGAAGTACGACAAGGCGCAGCAGTACTACCGCACCTGGACGCATGAGAGCGGTTCCTGCCTGTCCATCACTGCCAGCGTGCCGGAAGACATCGCCGAGAAGGTCGGCAAGACGATTCAGTACTATGCCATCTTCTCCTCGCAGGAAGTCAAGCCCGCTTACTACAACATCATGCTGACTTCCCGGAACATCCGCGATGCGGAGTCCGGCGAGATGCTGGATTTGATTTTTCCAGAACCGCGTGTTTGATATGGCGTTCTACTTTGCGGATACCTTCAGCTTCTACAATCTGTTCAAGAATGACGTTTACAAGAAGGACTCCAACAGGTTCAGCTCCGAATACATGTCTGCCAAGAAGAGCTTCCCTGCTCAGCTCAGGCGGGTAATGAGAAAGCTGAGCAAGTAATTCAGCAGCTTCCCGGGCTTCCTTGCCCGAGGCGCCCCGCGCGGCACTTGTGCCGCGCGGGGCTTGCTTGCCGGCTATCCCTGCCGCTGTGGTGCCCGATGGGGTGGCGTGCCCCGGCGGCACTGGCTATCCCAGCCACTGTGGTACTCGGCGGGAGGTTTGCCCGGCAGGTCGCCGGGGCGGCGGGTGTTGGCGGTGCCCAAAGGGTGGTTTGCCCGGTTGATCGCCTGCTTACCTTGCCTTTAGCTTGCTTTCTTTCCCCCATCCTCCCCGCCCGCGCTCGCAGAGCCTCTTCCTCCGGGGAAGGGGTAGATTAAGGTTATTTTTCATGCAAGGGGCTTCGCCCCTTGCATCCCCTCGGGCTGAGCCTATGGTTCGCCGCATAACCGAAAGAAAGAGGTTCCCCGCGAGTGGTGCCGCCCGGGTTCAGCCGCCGGGTACCTGCATGGCAAGGCTTGTAAGTGCCGCAAGCGGTCTAATGCCGGGGAGTGCCGGGGGCGAAGCCCCCGGCGAAAATAAACTTTGGATCTCCCCTTCCCGTTGGGAAGGGGGGCGGGGAGATGGGGGAAAGAAATAAAGCCAAAGGCAAGGCTGGCAGGCGACGAAAAGCACGCCACCCCTTGGGTACCGCTAACACTCTCCGTCCCCGGCAACGCAGGGGCACGCCCTCCGCTGGGTACCCGTTTTTGCTGGAACTGTAAATGCCGCCCGGGTTCAACCCCGGGGATGCAAGGGGCGGAGCCCCTGCATAAGAAAAACTAAAAATCTCCCCTTCCCGGCGGGAAGGGGTAGATGAGGTTATTTTTCATGCAAGGGGCTTCGCCCCTTGCATCCCCAGGCTGAGCCTATGGTTCGCCGCATAACCGAAAAGAAAGAGGTTCCCCGCGAGTGGTGCCGCCCGGGTTCAGCCGCCGGGTACCTGCATGGCAAGGCTTGTAAGTGCCGCAAGCGGTCTAATGCCGGGGTGCCGGGGGCGAAGCCCCCGTCGAAAATAAACTTTGGATCTCCCCCTTCCCCGGAGGGAAGGGGGCTGAGGGATAGGGGGCAGCAAAAGCAAACTAAAGGCAAGGTTGGCGGGCGACAAAAAAGCACGCCACCCCTTGGGCACGCCCCGGCAAAAACTCCCCTCCACGCTCTGAAAAAAATCCCGTAATCCTATTGACTTTTTGCCCCGCCGCATGGTATCATATTTACAAGGATCCCCCGGATAACTTGCACGAATATATAGCAGAAGCACCAAAAAAGAAAGGCAGGAACGACAATGCTCTATCTAAAAAAACTGTATCTTGACGGCACACCGCTGGAGGACATCGTAACGGTTGCCGAATTCTCCCGACAGCACGCCGCACCGGCGCTGTCGTGGTCGCTCGGCTCCGACCGCCCGGACGGAACACAGACCGCGTACACCCTGACACTGACCGACCTGGATAGCAGGAAGGTGCTGTACGAAAGCGGAAGAGTCGAAACGGCGGCACAGACCGCCACCTTCCCGGCAGGCGATTTCCCGGCGGGCGCATTGCTCCACGCCGACCTTCTCGTCGAGGATGACGCAGGCGGCACCGCCACGGGCGAGGAGCTGTTTTTCAACGGCGCACTGGATGCGTTCCCCGGCACATGGATCAGCTCGCAGGAGGACGAGGGGAACCGCGTCCTGCATTTCTATCGCGATTTCGTCCCCAAGCAGCCGGTGGCGGACGCGGTGCTGTATACCTGCGGGCTGGGCTACCACAAGGCGTACCTGAATGACGAGGAAACAGACGACGCCGAGCTGGATCCCGCCCACAGTAACTACGCGCACGTCTGCTACTACCGCGTCACGCCGGGCGTCGGCGAGATCGTGACCGAGGGACTGAACAGACTGGAGATCAAGGTTGCCCCCGGCTGGCGCAAGAACGGCACGGAGTTCATGTTCTCCATGCTGGGTGAGCGGAAGATCGAGTTCTACGGCGACAGCCAGCTTTGGGCACTGCTTCGCCTGACCTACGAGGACGGCACGACAGAGGACATCGCCACGGGCGAGGACTGGTTCTGCGTGGTGGGCGCGCAGGAATCCGAGATATTCAACGGCGAGACCTTCGATGCGCGCCGGAACCGGGAGCCGGAGGAGCTGGATCCGCGCCACGCGCGCGCGGTGCCGGCGCCGGGCGGCGTCATGCGCCCCATGACACTGCAGCCCATCCGTCAGCAGGAGGTCTACGAGCCGGTGGAGATAACCGGTCCGAAGCCCGGAATGTTCGTGGTGGATTTCGGGCAGAATATCGCGGGCGTGGTGAGCCTTGACCTGCCCGACGGGATGGAGGCGGGCACCCGGGTGGTTCTGCGGCACGCCGAGGAGCTGAACGAGGACGGCACGCTGTTCACCGAGCCTCTGCGCGGGGCAAAGCAGACCGACACCTACATCGCGGCGGGCGACGAGCGCGACCTGGAAGAGTGGATGCCGGAGTTCACCTACCATGGGTTCCGCTACGTGGAGGTGACGGGGCTGGCTGCGCTGGAGCCCGAGGACATCCGCGCGGTGGCATTGCACACGGATATACAGAAGCGTTCCAGCTTCACCTGCGGCAGTGCGATGCTGAACGCGATCCAGCAGAACCTGCTCATGACCGAGAAGGACAACCTGCATTCCATTCTGACCGACTGCCCGCAGCGCGACGAGCGCATGGCGTGGATGAACGACGCGACCGTGCGCTTTGAGGAAACGCCCTACAACTTTGATGTGTCGCGCATTTTCCCCAAGATCATGCTGGATATTCACAACGAGCAGCGCGCCGAGGGACAGTTTACCTGCTGTTCCCCCTACATTTACGGCGGTCTGCCCGCCGATCCGGTCTGCTCCTCCTACCTGATGGCGGGCAAGCAGGCGCTGATGCACTGCGGCGAGCTGAACGCGGTGGATGAGCTGTTCGACGGCATGGCGGCGTGGGAGGATTTCCTGCTTTCGCACAGCCCGGACGGCACCGTGGATTATTCCTACTACGGCGACTGGGCGGCGCCGGGGGTATGCCTGCATCGGCGGCGAGGAGGGCGCGACCAACGCCGAGACGCCCGGTGTGCTGATGTCCACCGGCTACTCCTACTTCAACTGCGTGACGCTTGCGGATTTTGCCCGCCGGACGGGGCGGCACGCGGCGGAAAGCAAGTACCGCGCGGCGGCGGCTCGTGTGCGCGACGCCTTCCTTGCCAAGTGGTTTGACCCGGCAACGGCGCGTGTTGCGACCGGCTCCATGGGCGCGCAGGCGTTTGCCCTGTGGCTGGGCATTCTCCCGCCGGAGTCCGAGGCGGCGGCGGCGCGCCTGATGCGGGATGATCTGGTCAACCGGGACTACCGCTTCACCACCGGCAACCTCTGCACGCGCTACCTGCTGGATATGCTGGCGAAGTTCGGCTACGCCGACGAAGCCTATACCCTCCTGACCCGCGACACCTACCCCTCCTTCGGCTTCATGATCCAGAACGAAGCAACCACTGTCTGGGAGCGCTTCGAGCTGAAGAAGAACCCCAATATGAACTCCCATAACCACCCGATGTACGGCGCCGTCGGCTCCTGGTTCTACCAGTACCTCGCCGGTATCACACCGACCGCCCCCGGCTTTGCCGAAATGACCATCAAGCCCGTCTTCCCCTCTGCCCTCCTGTCTGCCCACGCCGTCGTGGATACCGTCATGGGCGAGGTCTCCGTCCGCTGGGCAAAACGCTACGGGAAACTGTTCCTCTTCGTCCAGCTCCCCTTCGGCTCCGTCGCCCACCTGGACTTCAACGGTACCCAAACGACCCTGCGCGGCGGCTACCACGTGTTTGAAAAAAACCTGTAATCTCCCCGCATTCCGGCAACCTGCGGGGGAGAAGCGCCGGGGGACTCTTTGAAAGAGACCCCCAGACCCCCAGAACTTTCCTCGAATTTGTTATAACACCCGGCTTCAGTCCCCGCCGGGCAGCGGAACGGCAGGACGAGTCGGCAACAAGCCGGGCAAGCCCCCTGCGGCACTTGCTATCCCTGCCCCGGGGGAGAGGACCATCTCAAACGCCGAAGTTCCTCTCCCCCGGTCCCCCCTCTCCTTGGCTGCCGGCACTGCTCTAAAGACATGATCTCTGTCGAATTTGCACCGAATAGCAAACTCCCTTTGCGCGGGGTACCAATACGCAGGGTCTGTAAGTGCCGCAAATGGTTTAATGCAGGGGTGCCGGGGGCGCCAGCCCCCGGCGAAAATAAACTAAAGTCTCCCCCTTCCCCGGAGAGGCTGAGGGATGGGGGGCAAAAACGGCTAAAGTAGGAAATAGACCGGCAACCAAAACCGCCGCGCCCCCCTCCGGCGCGTGAGCCGCCGCCCCTCTCCAGTGCCGCCCGGGTTCAGCCCCCCTTGGGTTGCCTGTATGGCATGATTGTTCAGTGCCGCAAGCGGTTCAGCCCCCGGGGATGCAAGGGGCGAAGCCCCTTGCATACTTTGGTCTCCCCCTTCCCGCCGGGAAGGGGTCGAGAGGATGGGGGCAGGAAAGACAATAAAAGGCAGGACAGGCAGGCGACCGAGGTGGCAAGCCCCCTTGGGCACCATATCGGCGGGGGGCAATCCGGCAACCAAAACCGCCGCGCCCCCCGCCGGCGCGTGAGCCGCCGCCCCCGCCCCGCAAGGGGCAAGCCTACTTCGGACACCCACTTGGCGGGTTCTGTAAGTGCCGCAAGCGGTTAAATGCCGGGGATGCAAGGGGCGAAGCCCCTTGCATAAAATACTCTGGTCTCCCCCTTCCCGCTGGGAAGGGGGCTGGGGGGATGGGGGCAGAAAAACGGCTAAAGTAGGAAATAGACCAGCGACCAAAACCGCTGCGCCCCCCTCCTTCCCCCCCAAAAAAACCAAAATAACAGCCGGAAAGGAATACAGTATGGAAGAATACATGAAACAATACCACCGCTGGCTGGCATCCGACAGCCTGACGGCAGACGAGAAGGCAGAACTCCTCGCCATTCAGGACGACGATAACGAACTGCGCCTGCGCTTCACACACTACCTGTCCTTCGGCACTGCCGGATTGCGCGGCGTCATGAAAACAGGCATGAACGCCATGAATACCCATACAGTCGCCTACGCAACGCAGGCGCTGGCAGAGCTGATCCGCCGCGAGGGCAAATCCGCCGCCGGCGTGGTCATCGCCTATGACTGCCGTAACCATTCGCAGGAGTTCGCCCGGACGGCGGCTTCCGTGCTGACGGCGGCGGATATCCCGGTCTACCTGTTTGACGAACTGCGCCCGACGCCGGAGCTGTCGTTTGCCCTGCGCCACCTGCACTGCGTCGCGGGAATCAACATCACCGCCTCGCATAATCCGCGCCAGTACAACGGCTATAAGGCGTACTGGGAGGACGGCGCACAGCTCCCGCCGGAGCACGCGGACGTGGTCGCATCGGTCATGGAAAGCCTGGACATTTTCGCGGACGTCCATACGGTCGATTTCGGACAGGCGCTGAGCGCCGGAAAGATCACCCTGCTGGGGCGCGACATCGACGAAGCGTACCTTGCCGAAGTGGAGAAGCAGGCGGTCAACCCGCGCGCGGTGCGGGACGTGGCGGACAACCTCAAGATCGTGTATACGCCCCTGCACGGTGCGGGGTATCGGCTTGTGCCGGAAATCCTGCGCCGGATCGGTCTGCGGAACCTGTTCACCGTGCCGGAGCAGATGGTCATCGACGGGGATTTCCCGACAGTCGAAAAGCCCAACCCGGAGTATCGGGCGGCGTTTGAGCTTGGCATCGGCATCGCCGACCGCGTGGGATCGGATCTTGTCATTGCGACCGATCCGGACGCCGACCGCGTGGGCGTGGTCTCCCGGACGCGTGACGGCAGCTTTGCCACCATCACCGGCAATCAGATGGGCTGCCTGCTTCTGGAATATATCCTGACTGCATATGAGGAAACCGGCACCATGCCGGATCACCCCTTCGCCGTCAAGACCATTGTGACCACCGAACTGGCGGCGAAAATCTGCCGCGCGCACGGAGTCGTCATGCACAACGTGCTGACCGGCTTCAAGTTTATCGGCGAAGTCATCAAGGACTATGAGCAAAAGGGCTTCGGGCACTTTATCCTGGGCTTTGAGGAAAGCTACGGCTACCTCAAGGGAACCTATGCCCGCGATAAGGACGCCGTGGTCGCCTCCATGCTCATCACCGAAATGACCGCTTATTATAAGCGCCGCGGCATGACGCTTTCCGACGCGCTGGATGCTCTCTATGCCAAGTACGGCTTCTGCTACGAGGCAAACGTGGAGATCTACATGGAAGGGCTGGACGGTCCCGCCCGCATGGCTGCCCTGATGGATTCCCTGCGCTCCCCGGCTCCCGCGTCCATTGCGGGCGTGCGCGTCGTCCGCTTCGGCGACTACCAGGCTGCCCTCCTGACCGATTGCATCTCCGGCTCCTCCCAGCCGACCTGCCTGCCCCGCTCCAACGTCCTCTCCTTCTCGCTCGAAAACGGCGACGTCATCGTCGTCCGCCCCTCCGGTACCGAACCCAAAATTAAATTCTACTTCCTCCTCTCCGGCTCTGACCTCCCCGATACCCAGCGCAAAATGGCTCTCTATCGCACTTCCCTCGGCGTTTAAGGGGGGAGAGACGCCGGGGGACTCTTGAAAAGAGTCCCCCAGACCCCGGGGATGGGGGCGAAGAAGCACCAGGGGGACTCTTGAAAGAGTCCCCCGAACCCCCAGAACTTTCCCGAATGTGTCATTGACCGAAGCCAGCATCGCCCGGGTTCAGCCCCCGGGGATGCAAGGGGCAAAGAAGCGCCGGAGGACTCTTGAAAAGAGTCTCCCGAACCCCCCAGAACTTTCCCGAATGTGTCGCTGACCGAAGCCAGCGTCGCCCGGGCTCAGCCCCCCCTTGGGTTTGCCTGTATGGCATGATTTGTCAGTGTCGCCCGGGCGCAGCCCCCGGGGATGCAAAGGGGCGAAGCCCCTTGCATAAAAATAACCTTGGTCTCCCCCTTCCCGCCGGGAAGGGGGTCGAGGGGATGGGGGGCGAAGAGCGCCGGGGGACTCTTGAAAGAGTCCCCCAAACCCCCAGAACTTTCCCGAATATGTCGTTGACCGAAGCCAGCATCGCCCGGGTTCAGCCCCCCTTGGGCTTGCCTGTATGGCATGATTTGTCAGTGCCGTAAGCGGTTCAGTGCAGGGGCGCCGGGGGCGCCAGCCCCCGGCGAAATAAACTAAAAGTCTCCCCCTTCCCGCCGGGAAGAGCGCTCTGCGAGCGCGGGTCGGGAGGGATGGGGGCGAAGAGCGCCGGGGGACTCTTGAAAGAGTCCCCCAGCCCCCCAGAACTTTCCTCGAATTTGTTATAACACCCGGCTTCAGCCCTCTCCGGGCGCGTGAGGCGCCACCCCCATTCCCGCATCGCCCGGGTTCAGCCCCCTCGGGGGTTGCCTGTATGGCATGATTTGTCAGTGCCGTAAGCGGTTCAGTGCAGGGGTGCCGGGGCGCCAGCCCCAGCGAAAATAAACTAAAAGTCTCCCCCTTCCCCGGCGGGGAAGGGGGTCGAGATGGGGGCAAAAAGAAGATAAAAGTATAGTCAGCCGGCGACAAAAAGGCAAGCCCCCGAAAAAAACACAAAAAGAAAGGAGCCCCCCATGCGCTACAACCGCAAAAAAATGACTGCATAGAGATGTCCGTAGCCGAGCTGTGCGCACTGGCAAACCGCCGCGGAGACCTCAATGTACGCCGCCCGCGACGGCAGTGGCTCCCGGAACAGCCAACCCCTGATACGGATGCCCCGGCGGCAGGCGAACCGTATCGGCAGAACGTGACGCTCCGGAACCGCGCCCGGCTGGATACCCCGCACGCGGACGCCGTGACCTTCTCGGTCAGCGGCAGGGCGGACGGCGTCCTGTACGATCCGGCAGGTATGAGCCGCGTGGAGCTGACCCGCACGGCGGCAGGCAACCTGCAGGCGCGGGCGCAGTATCCCGACCCGGAAACGCTGGCGCAGCTCTGTACCCTCGGCTACTTCCTGTGCGCAGCGCGGGAGCTGCCGCAGGTGACGCTGCGCCTGACCTATGTCCACGCGGGCGGGGATGCGTCCGCCGAATCCGAGCAGATCATGACGGCGGAGCGGCTGCGGACAATGTACGTTGCCATGCTGGCGCAGGTCCTCCCGCGCGCAGCTGACCTGCGGGATCGGCAGGGGCGGGTGCGCGACCTGCTTGCCGGGGCAGCCTTCCCCTACCCCACCATGCGCGGGGAGCAGGAGGACATGATCCGGGAATGCTACCGCGACATCCGCCGGGGGCAAACGCTGTTCGCGCAGGCACCGACCGGCATCGGCAAGACGGTGTCCACACTGTACCCCGCCGTGCGGGCACTCGGAAAGGGTATATGCGACAAGATATTTTACCTGACCGCCAAGGGCGCGGCACGCCGGGAGGCGTACAAGGCGGCGGAGCATCTGTGCGCGGCGGGCGCCCCCCTGCGTGCCTGCGTGATTACGGCGCGGGAGTCGGTGTGCCTGTGCGAGGCGGCGCAGGCGCGGCGGGACACGGACATGACCTCCTGCTGTGATCCGGCGGTCTGCCCGTATGCCAAGGGGTACTACGACCGGGCGGAGGGCGTTATCCGCCGGATGCTGGCGGCAGGGAACAGCCTGTTCACCGGGCTTGCTATCCGGGCGGCGGCGGAGGCGGGACACGTGTGCCCCTACGAGCTGTCGCTGGATCTGTCCGAGTACTGCGAGCTGATTATCTGCGATTACAATTACGTTTTCTCCCCGACCGCCCGTCTCCGGCGGTATTTCGGCGACGGCGAACCTGCCGGGCGCTATGTTTTCCTGGTGGACGAGGCGCACAACCTGCCCGACCGGGTGCGGGAAATGTACTCCGGCGGGCTGTCGCTGGCGGCGGTGCGCGGGATCCGGGAGAGCTTCCTCCGCTTCGAGCAGGAGGGAAGAGAGAAGTACCTGTTCCCGGACGAGGATCTGCCGGTGCGCGGGGAGGAACTGACCGCCGCGGCGCTGGAGGATGTCATCGGGGCGCTGTCGCAAATGGCGGCGCTGTGTGCCGGGACGGCTGTCACGGGGACAGACGGTGTCCGGCAGGGGGCGGCGCTGGATCGCACCTGCCCGGGCGAGCTGATCGCGGCGGCGGATGCGCTGTCGCGGCGCTGTGCCCGCTGGATCCGGAATAACCCGGAGCATCCGCTCGGCGAACCTGCCGCCGCGCTGTTCCGGATGCTGCGGGAGCTGCTGACCGCCGCCTCGTACTATGACCGGGGCTATGTGACCTACGTTGAGGCGGTGGGGGAGGACGTGACGGTGCGGCTGGTGTGCCTGGATCCGGCGCCCATCCTGCGTCCGCTCCTGCACCGGGCGGTCGCGCGGGTGCTGTTCTCGGCGACGCTGACGCCGACCGAATACTTTGCGGATATCCTGGGCGGCGGGGCGGACAGCGTGCAGGCGATGTTCGGGTCGCCCTTCCCGCCGGAAAAACTGTGCATCAGCGTGGCGGATCAGCTGAGCACGCGCTTTGGCGACCGGGACAAGACCTGCCGCGCCGTGGTGAGTTATATTGCCGCCGCTGTCTCCGCCAAGTCTGGAAACTATCTGGTTTACCTGCCCTCCTACGAGTATCTGGAGAAGGTGAGCGGGCTGTTCCGCAAGCGCTACCCGAAGGTGGACACGGTGGTTCAGACGCGGCACATGAGCGGGGCGGAGCGGGAGGCGTTCATTGCCTCCTTCCGCCCGGATAACCGGCGCCTGCACATCGGCTTCTGCGTGCTGGGCGGCTCGTTTTCGGAGGGCGTTGACCTGCCGGGCAAGTGCCTGATCGGTGCGGTGATTGTCGGCGTCGGTATGCCCGGGCTTTCGAGTATGCGCAACATCATGCGCGAGTACTACGATGAAACGCGTGAGGGGGAGGGGTACGCCTACGCCTACACCTACCCCGGCATGAATCGCGTATTGCAGGCGGCGGGGCGTGTTATCCGGACTCCGGAGGATCGCGGCGCGGTTGTGCTTCTGGATGACCGGTACACCGCGGCTCCCTACCGCCAGCTTTTTCCCTCCGCATTGGGCGGATCTGTGCGCCGTCGGCGACCCCCTGTCGCTTGCCGAGCGCCTGCGGCGTTTTTGGGGCAAGGATGCGCCGGGGGACTCTTGAAAGAGTTCTCCGCCTCGCTGGCTGACCTTGCCTTGCCGTTGCCCGGCGGGGGACGTGCCTTCCTTGTCGCCTGCCAACCCTGCTTTTGGCTTGCTTTTTCTGCCCCCATCCCCTCGCCCCCTTCCCCTCCGGGGAAGGGGAGTTTTTAGTTTTTCTTATGCAAGGGGCTTCGCCCCTTGCATCTCCGAGGGCTGAGCCGGAAGCGGCATTGGCTGAACCTGCGGAGCAAGTACCCGGCGGGGGGCGTGCATTCCTTGTCGCCTGCCAAACCTGCCCTTGGCTTGCTTTTTCTGCCCCCATCCCTCCCGCCCCCCTTCCCATTGGGAAGGGGGATTTTTAGTTTTTCTTATGCAAGGGCTTCGCCCCTTGCATCCCCGAGGGCTGAGCCGGAAGCGGCATTGGCTGAGCCTGTGGAGCAAGTGCCCGGAGGGGGCAAGGATGCGCCGGGGGACTCTTGAAAGAGTCCCCGAACCCCCAGAACTTTTCCCGATTTTTTTATTGTTGCCCGGGATCGGAACCGATGTGCGGTTCCGATTTTTTTGCGTTCTTCCTCGGTCACCGGAACGCCACCCCCAACCACCGCCTCACCCCGCAAAAAGGCATAAAAAAAGCCCGGAACGTGCCGATTCCGGGCAATCGTAATCCTGTTTTTGAAAAGTTCTGGGGGTCTGGGGGACTCTTTCAAGAGTCCCCCAGCGCATCTCCGTGTCCCCGCATCCCTGTCAATTAACGGAGAACATGGGCTGGACAGCGCCGCCATACTGCTTTTCGATGTACGCTTTGACGGAGGCGGATTCCAGAGCCTTGATGAGGGCTTGGATTTTTGGGGGAGTTTTTCATCGCCCTTGCGGACGGCGATGATGTTGGCGTAGGTTTTGGCGGCGTCGCCCTCGACGCTCTCGACGGCAAGCGCATCGGCGACCTTCAGCCCGGCGCCCAGCGCATAGTTGCCGTTGATGACCGCGACGGTGCCGGCAGTGCTGTTCTTGAGCTGTGCGGCGACCGTATCTGCCGCGATGGGGCGGATGTCATGCCCCTTGGCATCTGCGATGTCCAGAGTCGTCACGCCGGTGCTGACGTTTTTTTGCCGTCCTTGAGCGTAATCAACCCTTCCTGCGCGAGCAGAAGCAGGGCGCGGGTTTCGTTGGAGTCGTCGGCAGGGATCAGAATGGTCGCGGAGGAGGCAATGTCCGCCACACTGCTGACGCCGTTGCCGAACAGCCCGAACGGCTCATAGTGGATCAGCGCAGCCGCCACAAGATCGGTCTTGTTCGACTGATTGTAGCTGTTCAGGTAGGGCGTGTGCTGGAAGTAGTTGGCGTCCAGCTCCTTGTCCGCCAGCGCCTTGTTGGGCAGAACGTAGTCGTCGAACTCCCGGACAACCAGCGTATAGCCCTCGGCGGCAAGCGCATCCTTGACCTGATTCAGAATCTCGGCGTGGGGCGTCGGGCTGGCACCCACCACAATGGTCTTTTCGTCGGTCGCGGGCTTCCTGCATCCGACCAGTGATGCAAGCGAGAGCGTGAGGATCAGCGCAAGGGTGAGGCAAAGAATCTTTTTCATGGCAATATATCTCCTTATTTTTTTAATTTTGATGATTTTGGAAAGTACAGGATGGCAGCCGGCAGGCGGCAGACGGCGCCCGCCCTGCGGCTCACTTCCGCACGCGGCGGTCGGTTTTGCGCGCAAGCAGCATACCCAGCTCCTGAATGACCTGCACGATGAGCACGATGAGCAGCACGCAGACCCAGATGATGTCCTCATGCGACCGCTGATGCCCCCAGATGATGGCAATGCCGCCAAGTCCGCCGCCGCCGATGGTCGCCGCCATGGCGGAGTAGCCCAGCACGGTCACGGTCGAGATGACGGCGCCCACGATGAGCGCGGGCTTTGCCTCCGGGATCAAGACCTTGCGGATGATGCCAAAGTCCGAGGTGCCCATGGACTGCGCCGCTTCAATGACGCCGGGGCTGACCTCCTTGAGCGAGGACTCCACCATGCGGGCAACGTAGGGGGCGGCGGCAATGACCAGCATCACGATCATGGCGGCGTTGCCGATGCTGGTGCCGACGATGACCTTTGCCACCGGCAGCATGGCGACCATCAGCACGATGAACGGGATCGAGCGGAAAACATTCACGATAATGCCCAGCGCACGGTTCAGCCAGCGCATCGGTCGGATGCCGCCCTCGCCGGTCACGGCAAGGACAACGCCCAGTGGCAGTCCGACTATATAGGCAATCAGCGTGGACAGGAAGGTCATGTACACGGTTTCCCAGATGCCCCGGCTCAGCGTTCCGGTCTCCCAAAGCTGTTTCAGAATATCCGACATACTCACACCTCCAGACTGTAAGACGGGAAATTGGCGTCCAGCCACGCGGTCACGCGCTGGGCAAGGCGATCCTCGCCGGGAAGCTCCAGCAGGATCTGCCCGTAGGTCTTGCCGCCGATGTCACGCGTGTCCGCAAACAGGATGCTGACCGGGACGCCGGTTTCCAGGATCAGCGCCGACACCAGCGGCTTGTAGGTAGACTCCCCGTTGAAGGCGAGCCGGACGTGCGCCCTGCCCCGGACGGTCGCCGCCACCTTGACGTGCGGCAGGATCAGCTCCCGCGCAATGGCGGAACGCGGGTTGGCGAATATCGCATCCACCGCGCCCATTTCCACGATGCGGCTGTTGTCTATCACCGCCACCCGGTGGCAGATGCGATCCACCACCGCCATCTCGTGCGTGATGACCACAACGGTCACGCCCAGCGTGCGGTTGATGGTTTGCAGAAGCGCCAGAATGGAGTCCGTCGTGGTCGGATCCAGCGCGGAGGTTGCCTCGTCGCACAGCAGGTAGTGCGGGTTGGTGGCAAGCGCCCGCGCGATTGCCACCCGCTGCTTCTGCCCGCCGGACAGCTGTGCCGGGTAGGCGGACGCCCTGTCGGCAAGTCCCACCAGCTCCAGCAGCTGCATGGCGCGGGTGCGTGCCGTCCGCCTGTCCTCGTGCGTCAGCTCCAGCGGGTACAGCACGTTGCGCAGTACCGTGCGTTGCTCCAGCAGGTTGTAGCTCTGGAAAATCATGCCGATGTTGCGGCGCACCTCCCGCAAGCCGGCGGGGGAGAGCTTCATCAGATCCTGCCCGTCCACCAGCACCTCGCCGTGCGTCGGTCGTTCCAGCAGGTTCATACATCGCACCAGCGTGGACTTTCCTGCGCCGGACAACCCGATGATGCCGAATATCTCGCCGTCCTGCACCGTCAGGTTGATGTCATCCAGTGCTGTCAGTGCCCCGTCCTGCGTGTGGAAGGTCTTATTCAGATTCCGCAGTTCAATCATGAAATATTCCTTTCTGCGTGAATAATTATACATTTATGGTAAACAAAAAGGGGAAGCACCGGCTTCCCCCCATGCACTGCACCCGTCCGCGGAACGGGTGAGAGCAAACAGTATTATCGGAAAGATCCTTTTCCCCGGGATCCTTCATCGACACACAGAGGTACCGGCATTCGGTTCACAGCAGAAGCACATCATCATGCGGCACATGCACATCATCATTCCGGCTGCAAACATTGCGGTATCTCCTTTCCTGTTAAAAAATATGCGATTATTATACAGCAAGTCTCCGGCTTTGTCAAGGGAATTTTGCTTTATCGGCAAAGTTTGTTTATTCTGCCTGCGCCGGGTATCTGCGGCGCGGGGCTTTTGAGCATTTTGTGATGAATCCGTGATGGTTGACGGCTTGCGTCCTTGCGTCCTTGCATCCTTGCATCCTTGGCATTAAACCGTTTGCGGCACTTACAGACTTTTCCACTGTGGCGCCCGCCGGTAGGCTGAACCCGCGCGGCACTGGCTCGACCTGCCCCGGGGGGGAGGACCATCTCAAACGCCGAAGTTCCTCTCCCCCGGTCCCCCTCTCCTTGGCTACCGGCACTGCCCCCGTAGACAAACAGAATTCTTTAGTTGTGCAAGTGCCGCCCGGGTTCAGTGCGGGGGTGCCGGGGGCGAAGCCCCCGGCGAAAATAAACTTTTTGGGCTCCCCTTCCCGCCGGGAAGGGGGTAGGGAGGGATGGGGGAAAAAAAGCAAGCTAAAGGCAGGGCAGGGAGGCAACCCCAACCGCCAAGCCCCCTTTAGGTACCACAGCGGCAAGGTCTGCAAGTGCCGCCCGGGTTTACGCAGGGGTGCCGGGGGCGAAGCCCCCGGCGAAAATAAACTTTTAGGCTCCCCTTCCCGCCGGGAAGGGGGTAGGGGGATGGGGGGAAAAAGCAAGCTAAAGGCAGGGATAGCCAGTGCCGCCGGGGGCAAGCCCCCCGCCGGGTGCGTGATTCGCCCCTCCAGTCCCGGTGCCGCAGGCGGTTCAGTGCAGGGGTGCCGGGGGCGGTAGCCCCCGGCGAAAATTAAAGTAATATTCTCCCCCTTCCCCGGAGGGGAAGGGGGCGGGGAGGGATGGGGGCAAAAAAAGCAAGCAAACGGCGGGGTGGGCAGGCGACAAAGAAGGCAAGCCGCCCCTGCGGACACCACAGCGGCAAGGTCTGCAAGTGCCGCCCGGGTTCAGTGCAGGGGTGCCGGGGGCAAGCCCCCCCCCCCTCCGGGTACCGGATTGGCAGCGTCAGCCCGCAACCGAAAAGAAAAACACCCCCGCCGGAAACAACCGGAGGGGGTGTTCGTGAAAAAAATCGATCAGCTGAGCTTAGCCTGATTGATCTTGATACCGGGCCCATGGTCGAAGCAATCACGCAGCTGCGGATATACTGACCCTTGCAGGCAGCGGGCTTCGCCTTGATGACAGCGCCAACCAGCGTGTCAAAGTTCGCCTGCAGCTTCTCGGCGCCAAAGGACGCCTTGCCGATGGGGCAGTGGATGATGTTGGTCTTGTCGAGACGGTACTCGATCTTACCGGCTTTCGCCTCGCGGACAGCGCGGGCGACATCCGGCGTGACAGTGCCTGCCTTGGGGGAGGGCATCAGTCCCTTGGGACCCAGCACCTTACCCAGACGGCCGATGGTACCCATCATATCCGGGGACGCGATGACGACGTCAAAGTCGAACCAGTTTTCCTTCTGGATCTTCTCGGCGAACTCCAGACCGCCGACATACTCGGCGCCGGCTTCCTTCGCCTTATCCACATTCTCACCCTTGGTGAAAACCAGGACCTTCGCGGTCTTACCGGTTCCGTTCGGCAGAACGACGGCGCCGCGCACCTGCTGATCGGCGTGACGGGAGTCAACGCCCAGGCGCACGTGGATCTCGATGGTCTCGTCAAACTTCGCCTTGGACGTCTGGCAAACCAGCGCCAGCGCCTCGGCGGGATCGTACAGCTTGTTCTTCTCCAGCAGCTTTACGCTGTCTGCATACTTCTTACCGACATTAGCCATTCCAGTGTTCCTCCTTTACTCAGTCTTCCACCGTGATACCCATGCTGCGGGCGGTGCCGGCGACCATGCTCATGGCGGACTCCAGCGACGCGGCGTTCAGGTCGGGCATCTTGGTCTCGGCGATCTTTCTGACCTGATCTTTGGTCAGGGACGCGACCTTGGTCTTGTTGGGCACGGCGGAGCCGGACTCGATCCCGGCAGCCTTCTTGATCAGGACGGCGGCGGGGGGAGTCTTGGTGATGAACGTGAAGGAACGGTCGGCGTACACGGTGATGACAACGGGGATGATAAGACCGATGTCGTTCTTGGTCTGCTCATTGAAAGCCTTGGTGAAGACGGGGATTGCCACGCCGTACTGACCCAGAGCGGGACCTACAGGCGGCTGGGGAGTCGCCTTACCGGCAGGCAGTTGGAGCTTGATATAGCCCAGAATCTTTTTTGCCATAATGATTTACCTCCAAAATGTGGTACTTGCGCGGGAGAAGCGCCATAGGCAGATTTTTCTCCCTCCCACGTCGGCTCGGAGTTGGCGGCGACCTGCACGGTCGCGCGGCGAGCCGGTTTTTCGGTTGCGTATTCGGTGCAGAATGCCGGGAGCTTTTGCGGTGCGCTGACCGCCGGGTGCCCGGGCAGGCGAGACCCGCAAAGGGGTGTTTCCGGTCCGTGACCGGAGCGGGCAGGGTTACTGTGCCGGTCTGACGAGGGAAGTCTCCATCTCGACCGGAACATCGCGGCGGCCGCGCTTGACAAGCACCGTCACCGTGCGCATATCCTCGGAGATCGACTGGACAACGCCGGTATAGCCCTCGAACAGGCCGCTGACGATCTGCACCGTGTCACCGACCCGGAAGGACAGGCGAACCTTGACCTCCTCGATGTTCAGCCGCTCGACCTCCTCCTCGGAGAGGGGCGTGGGGCGGGAGCCGGGGCCCACGAATCCGGTAACGCCGGTGATATTGCGCACGGCGTGCCAGCTCGCGTCGGTCATGACCATCTTGACAAAGACATAGCTGGGGAAAATTTTGCTTTCGACGGTCTTTTTCCTCGCCGTTTTTCCTTCACCACGACAGTCTCGACCGGGATCCTGACGTCAAAGATCAGGTCTCCGAGTCAGCGGTTTTCAACAATCTTTTTTCAAGGTTTGCTTTTACCTTGTTCTCATAGCCCGAATAGGTGTGCGCCACATACCACCGGGGTGGCCTACGTTCATCGCGTCGATATCGCTCATGTTCCTGTTTCCTTTCAGCCGGTCGTGACCGCTTACTTTCCGATATTCTTGACGGCTTTGCCCAGCTCAATGATACCGGTCGAGAAAGCGATATCCAGCAGCGCGATCAGAACCGCGATAGCCACGATGATGACCACAACGACGATCGCGTTCTTCTTCAGCTTATCCTTGGGGCACCAGACGATCTTGCCGCACTCGCTCCTGACAGCCTTGAACCACACGGGGATCTTGGCACGGAAGACGATCGCCAGCACGACCAGCACCGCCAGAATGACGCCGCCGACAATGAGATTGATAAGACGGCGGGTTTCCGCCTTCTGCTCTGCTGCGCTCTTGGTTTCCGCCGTGCTTGCGGTCGAGCCGGACGTAGCGGCAGTGGAAGCGGCAGACGTAGCGGCTTCGGTCGCGGAAGCGGAGCCGGCGGGCTCTGTTGCGGTGGCGGTTTCGCCGGACAGGGTATCCGAGACCGGATCGGTTGCGGTGACCTCATTGGCGGAAGTATCCTCCGCAAGGGCAGACACAACGGACAGCGACACCGCGAGGCACAGCACCAGCAGGGCAGCGAGGAATGTGCGCAGCGTTTTGCGGTTGCAAATAGCAGTCATTATTTTTCCTCCCTGTTTCCCGTCACTTGGACTCTTTGTGCAGAGTGTGCTTGCGGCAGAATTTGCAATACTTTTTCAGTTCGAGTCTGTCCGGATCGTTTTTCTTGTTCTTTTTCGTGTCGTAGTTTCTCTGCTTGCACTCGGTGCAAACCAGAGTCACCTTGACTCTTGCTTCATTAGCCATGTGTATCGGCACCTCCCATTCAAAATATTTGTCCTCTCCGGCGGGTGCCGGGGCGAGGACCGTGTACCTCCCTCTGGGACGGCAGGGTGTCCGACTTGTGGCGCAAGTTCCCGGACACAACAAAAAAGCCCTTCGCAGAGGTGGAAACATTATAGCACCTTTTTGCCTCCCTGTCAATAGGTATTTGAAAATTTGCCCCACGACGGCGCACTTTTTTGCGGCGGGGAGCCGCTCTGTCCCCGACGGGGGCTGAACCCCTCCCTTACCGGCTGACCTTGCCGCTGTGGTGCCCAGCGGGGGGCACAATGGTTTTGGTCGCCGGTCGATTTTTTTACTTTAGCCGTTTTTCTGCCCCCATCCCCCCGACCCCTTCCCGGCGGGAAGGGGGAATCAAGTTATTTCATGCAAGGGGCTGCGCCCCTTGCATCCCCGCGACTGAACCCGCGCGGCACTGGCTCGACCTGCCCCGGGGGCGCGCCTTCTTCCTCGCCCGCCTATCCTGCCTTTAGCTTGCTTTTCCTGCCCCCTATCCCCTCGACCCCTTCCCGGCGGGAAGGGGGGAGATTTTTAGTTTATTTCGCCGGGGGCTTCGCCCCCGGCACCCCTGCACTGAACCGCTTGCGGCACTTATAAACTTTGTCGCTGTGGGGCTGCGGGCGTGCCTTCCTTGCCGCCTGCAAACCCTGCCTTTAGCTTGTTTCCTGCCCCTATCCCTCTCGACCCCCTTCCCGGCGGGAAGGGGGAGTCCCAAAAGTTTATTTCGCCGGGGGCTTCGCCCCCGGCACCCCGGCATTAAACCGTTTGCGGCACTGGCTCGACCTGCCCCGGGGGCGCGCCTTCTCCCTCGCCCGCCTATCCTGCCTTTAGCTTTGTTTCCTGCCCCCATCCCCCGACCCGCGCTCGCAGAGCGCTCTTCCCGGCGGGGGCTGAACCCCAGCGGCACTTGTTCGCCCTGCCCCGGGGGAGAGGACCATCTCAAACGCCGAAGTTCCTCTCCCCCGGTCCCCCTCTCCTTGGCTACCGGCACTGCCCCCCGTAGACAAACAGAATTCTTTAGTTGTGCAAGTACCGTTCGGTTTCAGCCCCGGGGATGCAAGGGGCGAAGCCCCTTGCATAAGAAAAACAAAATCCCCTCCCCTTCCCGCCGGGAAGGGGGCAGAGGGGATGGGGAAAGAACGTAAGCTAAAGGCAGGGGTTTGCAGGCGACAAAGCAGGCACGCCCCCCGCCGGGCACCACAGCGGCAAGGTCAGCCGGCGACCAACCGGGACAAGCCCCCCGCCAAAAACCACTGCCCCCGTACAATATTCCGCCCATCCCTTGACAACCGGACGGAAGTATGGTATACTCGGGACACAACGATAGAAACGAGGTAATCACATGAAACGCATTTTTGTGCATTCTGACTGCACTCCTGCTGCTTCTCTCTGCCGTTGCCTGCGCAGGTGCCGGGGAGAGTACAACCGACTCCGCAACAGCCGCGGATACCGAGACCGGTACCGAGGCGGAAACCTCCGGCACAGCCTCCGCCGAGGGAACAACCGCCGCGGAAACAGAGGAAACAACCGGGGATCCCACCGTGCCCGCCGAGGGTATGCGGGCGGGCGGGACTGTCCGCGTCATGAGCTATAATCTGGACGCCGACACCACCACGGCGGGCAAGCGCGCGCCGGGTATGCTGTCGATCATCCGCGCCTGCGATCCCGATTCCATCGGCGTGCAGGAGGCGCGCTCCGTCTGGGTGACACAGTTCCGGCGGGAGCTGCGGGAGTATTCCCGTGTCGGCGTGTCGGCGGACGGCGCAAACCCGGCTGGCGACCCCTTCGGCACCTACATCTATTACAAGACGGATAAATACAACGTCATTGATTCCGGCACCTTCTGGCTCTCCCGCACGCCGGATGAGCCGTCCAAGTACAGCGAAGACGTGGACTGCAACCGCACCTGCTGCTGGGCTATTCTGGAGGATAAGCAGACAGGCTTCCGCTACGTGCATCTGAACAGCCATCTGGACTGGATGGACGAGAAGGCGACCGCCTATCAGATGGAAATGATCCGCAAGCAGATCGTGGTGTTTGAGGATATGGGACTGCCCGTGTTTGCCACCGGTGACTACAACACCGATGAAGGAAGCGCGGTTTATCAGCTGATGCTGAAGCAGGAAAGCATCGGGGACGCCAAGTCTGAGGCGGCGGAGACCATGAGCATGGGCACCTACCCGCACTACGGCGACAACGATGTGACCACGCAGAAGCCCATCGACTTCTGCTTTGTGACTAAGAAGCTCATGACCGTCAACCGCTACCGCGTGGTGGATGACAAGTACGAGGGGAACTACGTGTCCGACCACTTCGGACTGCTGGTGGAAGCAACGGTCGGCGCACTGCCCGACCGCTTTGCGGATGCCGCCGCGCCTGCCAAGGGCAGAGCGCCTGTCGTGACGGAGGTCGATGAGACGTTCATGACGGTGGAGTATTACGCCGCCTCCGGCTTCTCGCCTATTTCGCACTACCTGATTACCGTGCTGGACAGCGACGGGAATGTCCTGAAGGAAGCCCGGCAGGAATCCGGCTTCCGCGCACCGGAGCCGCCCCGTCGGTTCACCTACCGCGCCGCCGGGCTGGAGCCGGCGAAGAATTACACCGTCCGCATTGTTGCCGTGAACCTGTACGGCAAGCAGTCCGAGCCTGTTGAGGTGACGGGACAGACGGCGGAGCCGGTCATTCCTGCCGTAATGCCTGCCGCGGATATTTTTGATCTGGTGTTGGGTGACACCTGGCAGGACAGCTCGCCCGCCGGACTGGAGCTGACGGCGATCCGCACCCCGGAGCTTTCGGTGTGGGATAATAAACCCGCCCTGTATTTCCACGACAATAACGGCAACCTCAAGGCGCCCGGCATCCGGGACTATTACGGGACGTTGCGCAACGGCTTCACCATGGAGCTGGACGTCCTGCTCACGCAGGTCGGTACCTATACCAATCTGATGTCCAATATGCACGCCGGCGGCTTCGGCTTTGAGCAGCACTCGGACGGTATGCTCGGCTTCTCGCTGCACTGCAACGGGCAGTATGAGGTCGTCTCCTTCCTCGCCGAAGCAAACGTCCGCTACCACCTTGTCGCCTCCTATGACGGGAATGTCCTGTCACTCTACGCGAACGGTAAATGCGTGGACAGCCTGACTGTCGGCGCCATTTCCTCCTTCGCTACCGAGCCCGGCGCGCAGTACCTCTGCATCGGCGCCGACTCCGACGCCACCGGCATCGGAGAGTACCCTGCCGAAGCCTATATCTTCCACGCCCGCATCTATTCCCACGCCGCCACCGCCGGTCAGGCAAAGTGGCTGTTTGAACAGAGCCGGTGATGGGGGAAACGCCGGGGGACTCTTGAAAGAGTCCCCCATACCCCTCAGAACTTTTTCCCAACTCATTTTTCTGTTGCCCGGAATCGGCACATGTGCCCGGTTCCGGGTTTTTGCTTCCTGCTTCCTGCTTCCTGCGATGTATCAATGGTTTTTTTGCCGCTGTGGTGCCTGAAGGGGGCGTGCCTTCCTTGTTGCCGACTTGCCCTGCCTTCAGCTTACGTTCTTTCCCCCATCCCCCTGCCCCCCTTCCCGGCGGGAAGGGGGAGAATCAGGTTATTTCATGCAAGGGGCTGCGCCCCTTGCATCCCCGCGACTGAACCCGCGCGGCACTGGGAAATGGGGGTGAACCAAGCGCCCGACAGGGGGCACGGCGGTTTTGCTTGCCGGATTGCTTTGCCACTGTGGGAGCCCGGCGGGGGCACAATGGTTTTGGTCGCCGGTCGATTTTTACTTTAGCCGTTTTTTCTGCCCCCCTTCCCCGAAGGGGAAGGATATCCTCGCCCCCTTCCCGGCGGGAAGGGGAGATTTTTAGTTTATTTTCGCCGGGGCTTCGCCCCCGGCACCCCTGCATTAAACCGCCTGCGGCACCCTATAGTCCCTGCCAAGCGGGTGCCCAGAGAGGGGCTTTGCCCCTTGCGAGACGGGCGGGGGGGTGGCGTTCCGATACCCGGAGGGAGCGTGGGAGTTGAGACGCGGCTTTGGTGAACAGTGCCGGCAGCCAAGGAGAGGGGGACCGGGGGAGAGGAACTTCGGCGTTTGAGATGGTCCTCTCCCCCGGGGCAGGTCGAGCAAGTGCCGTTGGGGTTCATCCTCCCCCTCCGGGCACCACAGCGGCAAGGTCAGCCGGTAACCGGGAAAGCCAGCCCCTCGCCGGGCGCGGGTTCGCCCCCTGTCCCAGTGCCGCTTCCGGCTCAGTCCGGGGATGCAAAGGGGCGAAGCCCCTTGCATAAGAAAAAAAAAAATCTCCCCTTCCCGCCGGGAAGGGGTCGGGGAGGGATGGGGGAAAGAAGGTAAGCTAAAGGCAGGGTTGACAGGCGACAAAGAAGGCAAGCCGCCCCTGCGGCTTCTGGAACGGCAAAGTCAGCCGGCAACAAGGAAGGCACGCCCCCAACCCGCTATTTCTTCCCCCACACCGGCTTTTCCTTCAGAATCGCATACAACTCACAGTAGGAGCGGTGCCGGGTGGGTGCAATCGCCCCGGCACGCACGGCGGACAGCACGGCACAGCCGTCCTCCTTCAGATGCGTGCAGCCCGTGTAGCGGCATTTCCCAATATAGGGGGCAAATTCCGGGAAACAGTCCGCCAGATCATCAAGCCCGAAAAAGTCAAAATGTTCAAAATCCAGAAGCGAAAATCCGGCAGTGTCGGCTATGTAAGTGCCCGCACCGAAGTCGGGCAGAGGGAACAGCTCGGTGTGTCGCGTGGTGTTTTTTCCGCGCGCAATGCGGAGACTGATCCCGCCCGTCACCAGCGACAGACCGGGAAAAAGCGTGTTCAGCAGGGTGGATTTTTCCGACTCCGGACGCGCCGGACACGGCAACCGTCCTGCCTGGGAAGGCGGCGCGGGCATACGCCGACAGCGCATCCAGCCCCTCGCCGCTGACGCAGGAAAGCGCAAACGCCGGATACCCCGCGCGGCGGTACAGATCGGTCAGCTCCTCCGCACGACCGGGGTCCAGCTCCCGCTTGCCGACCACGAAAACAGGCGCAATCCGGTTGTGCTCCAGAATGCAGAACAGCTTGTCCAGCGTCGGCAGGTCGGGGGGCAGGGGCGGCGGCGGCGGTCACGACCAGCATCATGTCGAGATTGGCAAGCGGCGGACGGATGAGGCTGTTCCGGCGCGGCAGGATGTCCGAGAGAACCAGCCCGGTGCGGTCGGCGCTGGGGCGGATGCCGTCCGGCGTTTGCTCCACGGAGCTGTCGCTGTAGCTGACCTCTGCGTTGTCGCCGACCAGCGGGCGCAGTCCGGCATGACGGAACCGCCGCGTGCGCGGCATTCGACGGTCTGCCCTGCGAGGGACCTGCCGGGGTCTGCCCGGCACTATGCAGGCGCACTGTGTAAAGTCCGCCGGTCATTTTGATGATTTTTTTCCGATGGCGGTATACTCCATATGTATGATCATTCCTTTCTCGCCAATGCGGGGGGGGGGTTCCGGCTTGCGGCTTGCCTGTTCGGTTGCCCGCCTATCCTGCCTTTAGCTTACGTTCTTTCCCCATCCCCCAGCCCCCTTCCCGGCGGGAAGGGGAGACAAAGTTATTTTATGCAAGGGGCTTCGCCCCTTGCATTCCCAGAGCTGAACCCGGACGGCACGGAGCTGAACCTGCGGCGCAGGAGCCCAGCAGGGGGCTGGTTTTTCGGTCGCCGGATTGACCTTGCCGCTGTGGTGCCCAAGGGGGGCTTGCCTGTTCGGTTGCCTGCTGCCCCTGCCTTTAGCTTTATTTCCTGCCCCCTAACCCCCTCGACCCCCTTCCCCAGCGGGGAAGGGGGAGACCAAGTTATTTCATGCAGGGGCTCCGCCCCTTGCATCCCTGCTCTGAACCCGGGCGGCACGGGCTGAACCTGCGGTGCAGGAGCCCAGCGGGGGGCTTGCCTGTTCGGTCGCCTGCTGCCCCTGCCTTTAGCTTTGTTTCCTGCCCCTAACCCTCCCGCCCCTTCCCCGGCGGGGAAGGGGGAGATTTTTAGTTTTTCTTATGCAAGGGGCTCCGCCCCTTGCATCCCCGCGCCTGAGCCGGAAGCGGCACGGGGCAGGGAGTGCGCCACGCACCCGGCGGGGGGCACAGCGATTTTCGGTTGCCTGCTGCCCCTGCCTTTAACTTGCCTTTTTTGCCCCCTATCCCTCCGACCCCCTTCCCCGCCGGGGAAGGGGGAGATATTACTTTATTTCGCCGGGGGCTCCGCCCCTGCATCCCCGGGGGCTGAACCCGGGCGGCACGGGCTGAACCTGCGGCGCAGGAACCCGGCGGGGAAGGGGGAGACCAAGGTTATTTCATGCAAGGGGCTACCGCCCCCGGCACCCCTGCTTCTGAACCCGGGCGGCACGGGGCAGGGGAGTGCGCCACGCGCCCGGCGGGGAAGGGAATTTTGGCTTTCCTGTGCAAGAGGCTTTGCCCTTGCATCCGGGGGAAAAGCCGGATTCAAAATCCATAGCAGAAGCGGCTAAGCCGATTCTGCAACACCCAAAATTTCAGCCACCATGAAAAGCAGTAAGGAAAGTCAGGGACCGGGGGATAACCATGGCTTCACTCCGTCATAATCGGGGAAAGTTCTGGGGGTTCGGGGGACTCTTTCAAGAGTCCCCCGAGCTTCCCGTTCTCCCCTTCTCCTCCTTTTCCCCAATCCCCCGTTTCTTGCGGCAGAGGGACAGAGACAGACAGCGCGACAGGCGTTCCGGGGGAAGGAGGGAGAAGGGGGCAAGCGACTGAGAAAGGACGGTGCCGGGGAGGAGATCCGGGGAGGGGAGGAAGAGCACCTGCCCGGCGGAAAGCCCCGCGCGGGAGAGCGCATCGCGCGCGGAGGCAAGGTCAAGCCCGACCAGCGAGGGACAGCGGACGGATGACGCGGGCGCGTCCGGGGCAACATACAGGATGACGGAGTCGCCTTCTTCCAGGCGCGTCCCGGCGGGCGGGACAGAGCGCAGAACGCACCCGGCGTCACTGCGGCGGGCGGAAGGCGGCGCCGACTCCCGGATATCGGCAGACAGTCCGCGGTCGCGCAGGGCTTTTTCGGCGGCGATGCGCGACAGACCGACCGTGTCCGGTACAGGATGCACAGGCTGTCCCATGGAGACCGTAAGATGCAGAGCAACGCGGCGCTGCCCGGGAATCACCTTCCGCCGCGCGCCGGGCGGCGGCGACTGCTCCAGAATCTGCCGGGCAGGCTCGCGGCTGTACACGTAGGTGACCGAGATGTCGAAAAGTCCGGATGGCAGCCCGGATGGCAGCCCGGAGGGGGCGGATTGCCCGGATTCGCCGGAACGACCGCGCGGGTCGGCGGGAAGCGTCAGGGCGTCCGGCAGGGCGGCGGAGTACAGCTGCCCCGTCAGCTCCGGCACCGTGACCGTTACGGTGTCCCGCCCGCGCCCGGTCAGTCCGCCGAACAGACTGGCACCGAACAGCGTGTCCGCGCAGATCCAGCCCACGGCAAGTGCCAGAAACAGGCAGGAAACAAGCAGGGATCCGGTACGCAGACTGCGGTGCTTCATGCGCTTTTTCATGCGTTTCCTCCTTATTGTACCCGATTTTTCACGGTTTTTGTAAAGTGTTTCGGCAGAAAATTCCGAAAAAGTTGTGGATGTAGCGTATTGCAAAGAAGCGAAAAAGATATATAATAGCAGGTGAATCGCGTCGTGCGCGGCGGCATCCCTGTATGCAGTATGCGGCGGACGGCGCTCCGCTATCCCGCCCGGCTGACCGGCAGATTTCCCCGGTGCGCATGACGGAACTGCATTTTCCTGTTCGGGGTTTTTATGGTCAAAAAAACTGTTCTGCAAACATATTCCTTCCGCGAGGGACTGCGCGACGGATTGCCCATCGCGCTGGGCTACCTGACCGTTGCGTTCGGCTTCGGGCTGACGGCGGTGCAGGCGGGGCTGTACCCGCTGACCGCGCTGATCCTGTCGCTCATCAACGAAACCTCCGCCGGGCAGACGGCGGGACTGTCCGTCATTGCGGCGCACGGTACGCTGATCGAAATGGCGCTGACGCAGTTTATCATCAATCTGCGCTACTCGCTCATGGCGATCTCGCTGTCCCAGCGCGTGGATGCCAGCTTTACCGTCCCCGCGCGCCTTTTTCTCGGTTTTTCCATCACGGACGAGATATTCGCCGTCGCTTCCACCAAGCATGATCCGGTCGGCACGCGGTACTTTTTCCGGCATTGCCCTCCTGCCCTACTTCGCGTGGGCGGCAGGCACGCTGATCGGTGCGCTGGCGGGTGCCTTCCTGCCCCCGCTGGTCAGCCAGCCCATGGGCATCATGCTGTACGGGATGTTTTTTGCCATCATTCTGCCGCCTGCGCGCCGGGAGCGGGGCGTGCTGGTGGCGGTGCTGATCGGGGCTGCGTGTGCCTGCCTCTTCCGCTACCTGCCGGGACTGAACCGTGTCGGCAGTGGGTTTGCCGTGATTATCAGCGGCGTTGCGGGGGCATTGGCGGCGGCGTGGCTGTTCCCCGTCCCGCCCGAGCCGGAGCGTGAGGACGCCGACGCGCCGAAGGAGATGCCTGCATGAACGGTATGTCTTTCCCGCGTCTCGCCCTGCTTCTGCTGGTCATGGCAGGCGTGACCTATCTGATGCGTGTCCTGCCCTTTACGCTGCTGCGCCGTCCCGTCCGCTCGCCCTTTCTGCGGAGTCTGCTTGCCTACATTTCCCTACGGGGTGCTGAGTGCCATGGCGTTTCCGTCTATCCTGTACTCGACCGGATCTTTTCCCCTCCGCTGTTGCCGGAACGGTTGTCGCGCTGGTGCTTGCGTTTTTCCGGCGCTCGCTTCTGGTGGTGGCGCTTGGCGCCTGCCTTGCGGCGATGGCTGTGGCGGTGCTGATGGCGGTGGGATAGGGGGTGCCGACTCTGGCCGCCGGATTGCCCTGCCGCTGTGGTGCCTGCGGGGGGCTTGCCCCTCGCCTTGCCGGCTCGGCGGGCGTTGACGGCACCCGGCGGGGAGTTTGCTTTGCCTTGCCGCCTGCCACCCCTGCCTTTAGTTTGCTTTTTATGCCCCCCTTCCCCGAAGGGGAAGGATATCCCCCGACCCCCTTCCCGGCGGGAAGGGGGAGCCCCTAAAGTTTATTTTCGCCGGGGCTTCGCCCCCGGCACCCCTGCACTGAACCGCTTGCGGCACTTACAGACCCTGCCGCTGTGGTGCCTGCGGGGGCTTTGCCCCTGCCTTGCCGGCTCGGCGGGCGTTGACGGCACCCGGCGGGGAGTTTGCTTTCCCTTGCCGCCTGCCACCCCCTGCCTTTAGTTTGCCTTCTTGCCCCCATCCCCTGACCCGCGCTCGCAGAGCGTCTTTCCCTCCGGGGAAGGGGGAGCCCCAAAGTTTATTTTCGCCGGGGGCTTCGCCCCCAGCACCCCTGCACTGAACTGCCTGCGGCACGTACAGACCGTGCCGAACAGGTACCCAGCGGGGAGTTTGCTTTCCTTGCCGCCTGCTACCCCTGCCTTTAGATTGCCTTTCTTGCCCCCCTTCCCCGAAGGGGAAGGATATCTTCGACCCCTTCCCGGCGGGAAGGGGGAGCCTAAAGTTATTTTCATGCAGGGGCTTTGCCCCTTGCATCCCCGGGATTAGACCGCTTGCGGCACTTACAGACCCCTGCCGCTGTGGTGCCTGCGGGGATTGCCCCTGCCTTGCCGGATCGGCGGGCGTTGACGGCACCCGGCGGGGGCTGAACCCCAGCGGCACTTGTTCGCCCTGCCCCGGGGGAGAGGACCATCTCAAACGCCGCCGTCGCTTGCGACGGATAGTTCCATCTCCCCCGGTCCCCCCTCTCCTTGGCTGCCGGCACTGCCCATAGAAAAACGTTTCTGTCGGTTTTGCGGCGAACCGTGGGTTCAACCGGGGATGCAAGGGGCGAAGCCCCTTGCATAAGAAAAACTAAAAATCTCCCCCTTCCCCCGCCGGGGAAGGGGGCTGGGAGGGATAGGGGGCAAGAAAGCAAACTAAAAGGCAGGTTTAGCCGGCAACCAAGCAAGCCGCCCCCCCTTCTCACTGAAAAAAATCCACCCCACAACCAGCAGAAAGCCCAACGCCAAAAAATAAGGAGATCCAGTATGTCGGAAAATAACGTGTACGAGCTGTACGGAAGCATGGTGTTCAACGACGAGGCAATGAGACGCCGCCTGCCAAAGGAAGTCTATAAGTCCCTGACCCGCACCATCGCCACCGGCAAAAACCATCGACGCATCCATCGCGGACGCGGTCGCCAATGCCATGAAGGATTGGGCGATCGAAAAGGGCGCCACGCACTATACGCACTGGTTCCAGCCGCTGACAGGCGTCACAGCCGAGAAGCATGACGCATTTATCGCGCCGCTCCAGGGCGATAAGGTGGTCATGGAGTTTTCCGGAAAGGAGCTCATCAAGGGCGAACCGGATGCCTCCTCCTTCCCGTCCGGCGGTCTGCGCGCTACCTTTGAGGCGCGGGGCTATACCGCGTGGGATCCGGCGTCCTATGCGTTCGTCAAGGGCAATACCCTCTATATCCCCACCGCCTTCTGCTCCTATACCGGCGAGGCGCTGGATACCAAAACGCCGCTTTTGCGCTCCATGGACGCGCTGTCCGAGCAGGCTCTGCGCATCCTGCGGCTGTTCGGCGACACCGACACGGCGCGCGTGACGCCCACGGTCGGCGCAGAGCAGGAATATTTCCTTGTCAACAAAGACTATTTCAACAGACGCAAGGATTTGGTCTACTGCGGCAGGACGCTGTTCGGGGCACCCGCGCCCAAGGGGCAGGAGATGGACGACCACTACTTCGGACCACTCAAGCCCAAGGTGGCGGCGTTCATGGCGGAACTGGATGACGCGCTCTGGCGGCTGGGCATCAACGCCAAGACGGAGCATAACGAGGTCGCACCCTCCCAGCACGAGCTGGCGCCCATCTTCGCCACGACCAATATGGCAGTGGATCAGAACCTGCTGATTATGGAGTACATGAAGCTGATTGCCGACCGGCACGGCATGGTGTGCCTGCTGCACGAGAAGCCCTACGCAGGCGTTAACGGCTCCGGCAAGCACAACAACTGGTCGCTGACCGCCGATGACGGCACCAATCTGCTGGATCCTGGCAAGACGCCGTGGGAGAACACGCGCTTCCTGCTGTTCCTTGCCGCCATCATCAAGGCGGTGGACGAGTACGCAGACCTGCTGCGCATTTCGGTTGCCTATGCGGGCAACGACCATCGGCTGGGTGCCAACGAGGCGCCGCCCGCCATTATTTCGGTCTTTCTCGGCGAGGAACTGGAGGGCATCGTGAACGCGCTGGTGGACGGCACGGATTACAACCGTCCCGGTGCCGCCACCATGAATCTGGGTGTTCCCTCCGTGCCGACCTTCCGCCGCGACACGACCGACCGCAACCGCACCTCCCCCTTTGCCTTCACGGGCAACAAGTTTGAATTCCGGTCGCTCGGCTCCTCGCAGAATATCGCCATGCCGAACATCGTGCTGAACACCGCCGTGGCGAGTGCCCTGCGCGCGCTGGCGGACGAACTGGAGAGCGCCCGTGCGCAGGGACTGATGGCGGTCGCCGCGGGGCGGCTGTCCGGCGAGCAGGCGGGGCTGGTCTTTTCGGACGCGGTCAATCGCACCATCCGCGAAACACTGACCGCCCATCGCCGCGTCAGTTTTTGACGGGAACGGCTACGGCAGTGACTGGCCTGCCGAGGCGGCGCGCCGTGGTCTGCCCAACTACCGCACGGCAGTGGAGGCTTTCGCGCATCTGACGGATGACAAGAACGTGCGCCTGTTCACGGAGTTCGGGGTTCTGTCGCCGGTTGAGCTGGCGGCGCGGCAGGAGATTCTGTTTGAAAACTACGCCAAGGTGCTGAACATTGAGGCGCAGACCATGGTGCTGATGGCGACGCGGCAGATCATTCCCGCCGTGGAGACATACATTGACCGGCTTGCAGGGACTGCCGCGCGCAAGGCGGCGCTGTGCGGGGACATGCGTCCCGACTGCACCGCGTTGGAGCGGGAGCTGGTCGGGCGGCTGTCCGAGTTGAACGCCCGCGCCTTCCGTGCGGCGGAGGCGCTCCGGGAGGCGGATGCCGCCGCGCGGGCTGCCGGGGACGAGGTAGCCGTGGCGACTGCCTTCCGAAACACGGTGATTCCTGCCATGCAGGCACTGCGGGAGCCTGTGGACGAGATGGAGACGCTTGTGGACGCCGATGTCTGGCCTCTGCCGACCCTATGGGGAGCTGACGTACCGGCAATGATTTTTTTCGGGGTGCGCGGGGGATTGCCCCCGGCACCCTTTTGCTTTTTGGGGGCGCAGGGGGTGCCGGGTAAACCTTCCCTGCTGGTACCCGGAGGGGGCTGGCTTTTTGGTCGCCGGCTGACCTTGTCGCTGTGGCACCCGGCGGGGGGGCTTGGCGGTTGGGGTTGCCGCTCTGCCCTGCCTTTAGCTTTAATTTTGCCCCCATCCCCCCGACCCCCTTCCCGGTGGGAAGGGGGAGACTTATAGTTTTTCTTATGCAAGGGGCTTGGCCCCTTGCATCCCCGGGATTAGACCGCTTGCGGCACTGGCTGACCTTGTCGCTGTGGTACCCGGCGGGAGTCTTGCTTTCTTTGTCGCCTGCCTACCTTGCCTTTAGCTTGCTTTTTGCTGCCCCCCTATCCCTCCCCGACCCCCTTCCCGGCGGGAAGGGAGACTTATAGTTTTTCTTTATGCAAGGGGCTTCGCCCCTTGCATCCCAGGATTAGACCGCTTGCGGCACCGGCTGACCTTGTCGCTGTGGTACCCGGCGGGGGTCTTGCTTTCTTTGTCGCCTGCCTACCTTGCCTTTAGCTTGCTTTGCTGCCCCCATCCTCGCCCCCCTTCCCGGCGGGAAGGGGGAGACTTATAGTTTTTCTTATGCAAGGGGCTTCGCCCCTTGCATCCCCGGGATTAGACCGCTTGCGGCACTGGCTGACCTTGCCGCTGTGGCACCCGGCGGGGGCTTGGCGGTTGGGGTTGCCGCTTTACCCTGCCTTTAGCTTGCTTTGCTGCCCCCATCCCCCTCCCACCCCCTTCCCGGCGGGAAGGGGGAGATTTTTAGTTGATTTTGCCGGGGCTTCGCCCCGGCACCCCGGCGGCTGAACCTATAGGTCTCCGCAAAACCGACAAAAAGCGTTCCCTGCGAGTGATTCCGCCCCCCACCGAGGCACCTGTACGGCAGGGACAGCCAGTGCCGCGCCCCGTCCAGCTTGGGGATGCAAGGGGCGAAGCCCCTTGCATGAAATAACCTTGATCACCCCCTTCCCCGCCGGGGAAGGGGTCGGGGGATAGGGGGCAAAAAGAACACTAAAGGCAGGGCAGAGCGGCAACCCCAACCGCCGCGCCCCCCGCTGGGTACAGCGATGGCAAGGTCATCCGGCAACGCCGGGGCAAGCCCCCCCGCCAGCGCGCGATACGCCGCCCCTGTTCCGGTGCCGCCCGGGTTCAGCCTCCGGGTACCTGTTCGGCACGGTCTGTAAGTGCCGCAGGCGGTTCAGCGCCGGGGTGCGGGGGCGAAGCCCCCGGCGAAAATAATCTTTAGGGGCTCCCCTTCCCCACTGGGGAAGGGGGTCGAGGGGATAGGGGCAGCAAAGAAAACTAAAGGCAGGGTAGGGAGGCGACAAAGAAGGCAAGCCGTCCGCTGGGTACCTGCGGGCAAGTTCAGCCTGTGCCGCAAGCGGTTCAGTGCCGGGTGCCGGGGCGAAGCCCCCGGCGAAAATATCTTTGAGGGCTCCCCTTTCCCCGCCGGGGAAGGGGGCTGGGGGATAGGGGGCAAAAAGAACACTAAAGGCAGGGGTAGGGCGGCAACCCCAACCGCCGCGCCCCCCGCTGGGTACAGCGATGGCAAGGTCAGCCGGCAACGCCGGGGCAAGCTCCCCGCCAGCGCGCGATACGCCGCCCCTGCTCCGGTGCCGCCCGGGTTCAGCCTCCGGGTACCTGTTCGGCACGGTTTGTAAGTGCCGCAAGCGGTTCAGCGCAGGGGTGCCGGGGCGAAGCCCCCGGCGAAAATAAACTTTGAGTCCCCTTCCCCACCGGGGAAGGGGGCTGGGGAGATAGGGGGCAAAAAGAACACTAAAGGCAGGGTAGGGAGGCGACAAAGAAGGCAAGCCGTCCGCTGGGTACCTGCGGGGCAAGTTCAGCCCTGTGCCGCAAGCGGTTCAGTGCCGGGGTGCCGGGGCGAAGCCCCCGGCGAAATAATCTTGGGGCTCCCCTTTCCCCGCCGGGGAAGGGGGCTGGGGGATAGGGGGCAAAAAGAACACTAAAAGGGCAGGGTAGGGGCGGCAACCCCAACCGCCGCGCCCCCCCCCCGCTGGGTACAGCGATGGCAAGGTCAGCCGGCAACGCCGGGGCAAGCTCCCCGCCAGCGCGCGATACGCCGCCCCTGTTTCGGTGCCGCCCGGGTTCAGCCTCCGGGTACCTGTTCGGCACGGTCTGTGAGTGCCGCAGGCGGTTCAGCGCAGGGTGCCGGGGCGAAGCCCCCGGCGAAATAATCTTTAGGGCTCCCCTTCCCCGCCGGGGAAGGGGGCTGGGGGATAGGGGGCAAAAAGAACACTAAAGGCAGGGTAGGGAGGCGACAAAGAAGGCAAGCCGCCCCCCGCCTTACCTGAATTTTACAAAGCCGATACGCCCCGCTGATTGCCGGAGCGCATTTGCGTATAATAGAGGCGGATTCAGGAGGAAAACTCCACTCCGGGAGGGAAAAACAGTATGGTCAGAATGAAAAATTGCGGGCGGATGCGGCGAGAACGGCAGGAGCTGCTTCTTCGTGGACGCAGGACGCCCCGGCGCAGGATTTCTCGTGGACTGCGGCGTGTCGCAGGACGGCGGCTTCCCGCGCCTGACCCGCGAGGAAATCTCCCGCGTCAGCGCAGTTTTTCCTGACAAGCGCCGCCCCCCGAACGCGCAGGCGCCCTGCCGTGGCTGGCAACGCAGGGCTTCACCGGACAGGTCGTCGCGCCGGCGTGCACCCTGCTGCAGCTGCCGCAGACCCCGGCGCGTCCCGTCCCGCTGGAACGCCTGTGCGAAGGACACCGGTACGGCTCGCTGGGATTCGTGTCGTTCACCTACGGCAGGAGCGGCGGGAGCGCAGGCGGCGTCTGGTACCGCTTCAGCCTGGAGGGAAAAATCACTGCTTTTTCTCCGGCGGCTATACCGAGGATACCCTGCTCTACGCCTGCGATCCCATCCGGGACACCCGCGCGGACGCCGCGGTGCTGGACTGCGCCTACGGCTACCGGACGGTGTCCTTCGAGGAGGACTGCGAGGCGCTGGTCAGCGCCGTGCGCGGTCTGCGGCAGGCGCACAGGATGCTGCTGTTCCCCGTGCCGCCCGCCGGACGCGGGATTGAGCTGCTGTACCTTCTGCATACGGCGTTTCCCGCGTGGCGTTTCAGCTGTGACCGCCGTTTTGCGGAGCAGCTGCGGCGGATGCCCGCGCAGGCGGATTGGTTCAAGCGCACCGTGCGCTTGCCTGCCCGCGCCGCCGGGCTGTATAACCCGCCCACTGGATGCACGACCCGCCTGGCGGATGCGGTGTTCGTATCCGACCCGACCCTGACTCAGCCGGACGCCCGCGAGATGGCGGAAACGGTTCTGCGCGGCGGCGGATTTGCGGTTCTGACTGACACGCCTGCTCCCGATACGCCTGCCGCTACCCTGCTGGCGGAGGGCAAGGCTGTCCAGCTTCTGTACCCGACGCACCCGGACATGGTGCGGTGCGGTCGGCTCTCGCGGCTCAACCGGTTTGTCCGCGTGATTCCTGCCATGACGCCGGATATTGATTCGGAACGCGAGATTGTGGTCTGACAAAAAAAACGGCGGCTTTCCGCCGCCGGGAGAAACATAAACGGGGGGGTAAAAACTCACTTTGAGTCTTTACCCCCCATTTTATCGTAAAAGAATCACTCCACGGAGATGATGAAATCGTAGAGAGGCTGACCGCCGGGGAACATGACGATTTCCGCGTCGGGCAGAAGCTTCTGCGCATCCTCCAGAAGCTCGGTGGCGCAGGATTGGCTGACATCGGCGCCGTAGAACGCAGTCACGAACTCGGCGTGCGGGAAATTCTTGAGCATTTCCAGCACGATGGTGCGGCGGGAGGTGCCGGTGTAGCCGATCTTGCGGTCGCAAAGCCCCATGTACTCGCCCGCCCGGATGCTCATGCCGTCGATGGCGGCGTCCTTGACGGCGCGGGTTACGGACAGCGTGTGGACGTTGGCAAAGGCGGCGGTCATGCCCGCGCGGTTCTCCTCGGTGTCGGCATCGGGATTGAACGCCAGCATGGCGGAAAGCCCCTCCGGAACACTGCGCGTCTCCAGCACCACGGCGGTCTGGCGACCTTCCTCAGCCAGAATGTGCGCCGCCTGCTGTGCGACCATGATAATATTCTTGTTGTTGGGCAGGATAAATACGGTTTCGGCGGCAGTCTTTCGCACGGCGCGGAGCAGGTCCTCGGTGGAGGGGTTCATGGTCTGCCCGCCGGTGACAATCTCCTGCACGCCCGTGTCGCGGAAGGCGGCGGCGATTCCGTCACCCATGCACGGCGACAAACCCGACCGGCTTGTCGATTTCCGGACGCTCTGCGGCGGCAGCCGCGGCTGCGGCGTCGTCCGCCGCCTGCTTATCCGCCGTTTCGCCGGCGGCGGTCAGCGCGTGATGCTGATTGCGCATATTCTCCACCTTGACCGTCTCAAGGGAACCGTAGCGAACCGCTTCGGACAGCACCCTGCCGGGGTCGTTGGTGTGGATATGCACCTTGATGATGCTCTCATCGTCCACAAAGACCATGGAATCGCCCAGCGGCTCAATGGCTTTTTTGAACGGCTCGCCGGTTCCGTCACCGACATGCTCCGGCGACTTGGCGACAATACACTCGGTGCAGTAGGCGAACTTGATGCTGGCGGGGTCGATCTCGGAGAAATCGGCTGCGCCGGAATGCGACTGTCCGGCATCCGGCTCCGTGTCGGCGGCAGCGATGTCCTGCCCCTTGAGCGATGCCAGCATACCCTTGAGCATGGCGACGAATCCACTGCCGCCCGCGTCCACGACCTTTGCCTGCTTGAGCACGGGGAGCATTTCGGGGGTCTGCTGCAGCACCTCCTCGGCGGAATTGACCAGCCGCTCGAAGAATGCCTCCGGGTCGCCCTGATACAGCTCGCTTTCCGCCTCTGCCGTGTCGGCTGTCCCGCGCATGACGGTCAGAATGGTGCCCTCGGTGGGCTGTCCGACCGCGCGGTACGCCTCGTTTGTGCCGGAGCGGATTGCCTTTGCGATATCCTTGGAGTCGGCTTTATCCAGCCCCTTGAAGGATTTTGCCATTCCCCGGAAGAACAGTGACAGGATAGCGCCTGAGTTACCGCGCGCGGCGCGCAGGACTTTTTCCGCCACGCGGCCAGCCGCCTCGGAGAGGGTTCCGGGCTCGACGTGGATTTCGCGCACGGGCTTCATGGTCAGGCTCATATTGATGCCTGTGTCCCCGTCCGGGACGGGGAACACGTTAAGATTGTTGATTTCGGTCTTCTGGCTGTCCAGCGAATTGGCTGCCGAGACGCACATTTTCTGAAATTTATTGCCGTCGATCTGCATATACGGATACCACCTTTCATGGC
Organism: Oscillospiraceae bacterium; assembly: GCA_022009675.1. Lineage (GTDB taxonomy): Bacteria > Bacillota > Clostridia > Oscillospirales > CAG-272 > CAMEON01. The sequence continues at coordinate 996,508 of CP091718.1, forward strand.
AGTCTTGTCATGGTTGCCCGCGGCGTTGGCAGGGAGCTTGCGGCATCTGTAGCCGCACACCGGGACATCTTGTATCGGATACAACATCCGTGCGGTATGATTATACCTTGTTTTTCCCCTGTTGTCAATACTTTTTTCTGCGGATTTGGCGTCTCACGGAATTTTCGTGATATTGTCACCAAAACAACAGGTTATTCCGGCGTGGTTTGGTTGAAGGGGCGCCCCGGGCGGCACGGTGGAAAGGGGCGAACCACGCGCCCGGGGGGGGGCTGGGTGGCTTGCCCCCATGCGGCACTGGCTATCCCTGCCCCGGGGGAGAGGACCATCTCAAACGCCGCCGTCGCTTGCGACGGATAGTTCCATCTCCCCCGGTCCCCCCTCTCCTTGGCTGCCGGCATTGTCCAAAGGAAAGCATTTCCACCGTTTTTGCACCGAGCCGCAGGCTCCCTTTCGCAGGGTGCCTGTATGGCAGGGGTCTGTAAGTGCCGCAAGCAGTCTAATGCAGGGTGCCGGGGGCGAAGCCCCGGCGAAAATAAACTTTGGGCACCCCCTTCCCCCGCTGGGGAAGGGGATCGAGAGGATGGGGGGCAGCAAAAGTGAAGCTAAAGGTAGGGTAAGCAGGCAACAAAGAAGGTAAGCCCCCGCGTCGTGCACCTGTACGGCAGGCTCTGTAAGTGCCGCAAGCAGTCTAATGCAGGGGTGCCCGGGGCGAAGCCCCCGGCGAAATAAACTTTAGTCTCCCCCTCTCCCCGCCGGGGAAGGGGCTGAGGATGGGGGGCAGAATCAAAACTAAAGGCAGGGTAGGCGGGCAACAAAGAAGGTAAGCCCCGCGCTGGGAACAACACCGGCAGTAAAACCGCCGCAACACCTTGACATCCCGCCGAGAAGCGGGTATAATGAGAGCAAATCAAGACAGAAAGCAGGTAAATCACATGACGGATACGGAAGAAAACAAAGGATATCTCGGCATCATAGGCGCCATGCAAATCGAGGTGGAGGAGCTGATCGCCCACATGACCGACTGCACGGAGCAGACAGTCAGCGGGATCACCTTCACGGGAAGGCATCCTGCGCGGCAGGCGCACGGTGGTGGCGAGATGCGGCGTAGGGAAGGTGTTCGCGGCATTGTGCGCGCAGACCATGATCCTTTTGTATCACCCGGAGGTCATTATCAATACAGGCGTTGCGGGAAGCCTGACAGACCGGCTCGGCATCGGGCAGGTCGCCGTGGCGGACGCGGTGATACAGCACGACATGGACACCTCCCCGCTGGGCGATCCCGTGGGGCTGATTTCCGGGCTGAATCTGGTCACGCTCCCGACCGATCCCGCCGTGACTGACGGGCTGTGTGCCTGCGTCCGCGAAGCAGGGGTGCCGTATGTCCGGGGCGTTATTGCCTCCGGCGACCGTTTTTGTCGCGGGCAGTGCCGCCAAGCAACGCATCCGGGCGGCTTTCCCGGCGCTTGATCTCATCGCCTGCGAGATGGAGGGTGCCGCCATCGTGCAGGTCTGCTTTGTCAACCATGTTCCCTGTACCGTTCTGCGTGCCATTTCCGACGGCGGGGACGAGCAGGCGTTCTATGACTATCCCTCCTTCCTGCGGGATTCTGCCCACACTGCCGCCTCCCTGCTGGAGGCATATGCGGCGCGGGGGTGATGGGGCGATTTTGCCCGGCTGGTCGTCGGCTGACCTTGCCGTTTCGGAATCCACAGGGGTGGCTTGCCTTGCTTGTCGCCTGCCGCCCCTGCCTTTAGCTTTGATTCTGCCCCCATCCCCCCGCCCCCTTCCCGGCGGGAAGGGGGAGACTCAAAGTTTATTTCGCCGGGGCTTCGCCCCCGGCACCCCTGCACTGAACCGCTTGCGGCACTTATAAACCCTGCCATACAGATGCACAGCGGTAGCGGCTTTTTGCAATCCGGGTTCCCGCCCCCGGCGGGTGCCAACGTTCCATTCGAAGCCGCAAGAATCGGTTTTCCACAAGCAAAGCCAGTGCCGTGTCCCATCCAGCCCCGGGGATGCAAGGGGCGAAGCCCCTTGCATGAAAAATAACCTTGGTCTCCCCCTTCCCCGCCGGGGAAAGGGGGCTGAGGGAGATAGGGGGCGATAAAGTAAGCTAAAGGCAGGGTAGGCAGGCGACAAAGAAAGCACGCCCCCGCAGAGGCGCCGCCAACGCCCGCCGCGCCTGCAACGCCGGAGCAATCCCCCCCGACACGGGGGCACCCCCCGGCGCCGGAAAAAGGCAAATGCCGCCGAAATTCTGCCGAAACCGGTTGACAAGCACCGCGCCGATATGGTACAATACAAACAACCCGGCGGGATGCCTTCCGCCGGAAAAAGAGCATGGAATGCCATAGGCAAAGCCATAGGCAAAGCATAGGCAAAGCATAGGCAAAGCCATAGGCAATGCCACATGGCAGAAAGGGACGGAACATACATGAAGGTCAACGAAAAATTCGAAGCCCTGAACGGGAAGGAAACAGACCCCCGCACAAGGCGGTATCTGGCACCGCGCCGCGTCGTGCTGACGGAGGGCGACGTGCGCGACCCGGAGACACTGCTCCGCGAGCGCAGCAATCAGATCACACTGGTGACAGGCGAGAACTGCACACTGCGCAATCAGCCCGGCAAGCCGCACGCAAAGATCCTGCTGGATTTCGGCATTGAGTTTGCGGGCAGCGTGCGCCTGATGATCTGGGGCACGCAGGGACCAAACAACCGCGCGGATATCAACGTCCGGTTCGGCGAATCGGTCATGGAGGCACTCACCCCCATCCGCGAAAAGAACACCACCAACGACCACGCCATCCGCGACCGCGTGATGAACGTCGGGATGCTCTCCGCCTGCGAGACAAACGAGTCCGGCTTCCGGTTCGTGTGCATCGAGCTGCTGGAGGAGGAAGGAATGGTGCAGTTCAAGGCGGTGCAGGGCGTGTTCCACTATCTGGATCTGGACTATGTCGGCTCCTTCTCCTGCTCCGATGAGAAGCTGAACCGCATCTGGGACACCGCCGCCTACACGGCACACCTGAATATGCAGGAATTCCTCTGGGACGGCATCAAGCGCGACCGGCTGGTCTGGATCGGCGATATGCACACCGAGGTCAACACTATCCTGACCGCCTTCGGCTACAACGATATCGTGCCGCGCTCGCTGGATGTCGTGCGCGATGAGACGCCGGTCGGCAACTGGATGAACGGCATTTCCTCCTACTCTATCTGGTGGCTTCTGATTCACTGCGACTGGTACCGCGCCTTCGGCGACCGGGACTACCTGGAGCAGCAGCACACCTACCTGCGGGAGCTTATGACGGTTCTGGCTGGCTGTGTGGACGCGGACGGCGCGGAGCATATGCCGGAGAGACGCTTCCTGGATTGGCCCAACAACGACGATCCTGCTGCCATTCACGCCGGTCTGCAGGGAATGCTCCGGCTGGCGCTGACCAAGGGCGCCGAGCTGCTCCGCGTGCTGGGCGAGGACGAGACCGCCGCCCTGTGCGAGGCGGCTGCCGCGCGTATGCTGCAGCACGTGCCGGACTGCCACGGCTCCAAGCAGGCGGCTGCTCTGCTGTCGCTGTCCGGGCTTGCCGATCCCAAGGCTATCAACGCGGACGTGCTGACCCCCGGCGGCGGACACGGCTACTCCACCTTCTTCGGCTACTACATCCTTGCCGCCAAGGCGCTGGCTGGCGACTATGCCGGCGCGCTGGCTGATATGAAGCAGTACTGGGGCGGTATGCTGGATATGGGCGCGACCACCTTCTGGGAGGATTTCAATCTGGATTGGATGAACAACGCCGGACGCATCGACGAGGTTGTCCCGGAGGGCAAGATCGACATCCACGGCGACTACGGCGCGTACTGCTATATCCGGTTCCGTCACTCGCTCTGCCATGGCTGGGCTTCCGGTCCCTGCCCCTACCTGTCCAACTATGTGCTGGGTATCCGCAACCTTGCGCCCGGCAAGTACGAGGTCAAGCCCGAGCTTGCCGGTCTGGAGTGGGCAAAAGGGTACCTATCCCACCCCGAAGGGTGCGCTGTCCGTCTGGGCTTTCCGCAACGAAAAGGGCGAAACGGTCGTCGAGATCGACGCGCCTGCCGGAATCGAGATCGTGCGGTAAGGGAGCCTTGTGCGCCGGGGGAACCTCCTGCAGGAGGTTCCCCCGGTTCCCCACGTCTTTTTCCCGGTTTTGTTTCTGTCCGGGGCCGACACTGGCCCCGGACTTTTCGGTACGGAGCATTCCCCCTCCGCCGAAGATATTTATGCAATGTATGCAAAAAAAATAAGCCAACCGCTTCAGCGGCAGTTTGCGTCCGCTTGCGGTTGGCAGTTTTTTGGGGCTTTCAGCCCCGCCGGCAATATGTTCCGGCAGGGCTGTACCAACCACCGGCTAAGCCGGCGGTTACAGGACAGTGCAACGGCTGTTTTTCCGTGCAGCGGTCACTTTTTGGGCATTGCGTCCTTGAGCGACACGACCTGATTGAAGGTGTCTCCGTGGCGGGTGTCCTTGCAGAAGTACCCGAAGCGCACGAACTGGAACTTGTCGCCGGGGGCTGCGTCGCGGACGGCAGGCTCCGCCTTGGCGTTCTCCACAACCGTCAGCGAGTTGGGGTTCAGGTAATCCAGATAGGTCGTGCCCTCCGGCACCTCGGCGGTGTTCTCGATGGTGAACAGGCGGTCGTACAGCATCAGCGTGATGTCGCAGGCGTGCCGGCAGGACAGCCAGTGAATGGTGCCCTTGACCTTGCGCCCGTCGGACGGATTGCCGAAGCCGCTTTCCAGATCGGCGGTCGCGTGGATGCAGCGGATGGAGCCGTCCCCGTTCCGCTCGATCTCCCCGCACCGGATGATATACGCGCCCATCAGACGAACCTCACCCTCCGGCTTGAGCCGGAAGAACTTCGGGGGCGGCACCTCCGCAAAATCGTCCGCGTCGATATACAGCTCACGGCTGAAGGGAACCTCGCGGGTGCCCAGCTCAGGGCTTCTGCGGGAGGTTGGGCAGGGTGATGGTTTCCTCGCGGTCGGCGGGGAGTAGTTGTCCAGCACGACGCGGATGGGATGCGCCACGCAGACGCGCCGCAGAGCCTTCTCGTTCAGGTCGTCGCGCACGCACGCCTCCAGCTGGCGGATGTCCACCAGTGCGTCCGCCTTGCTGATGCCGGCGCTCCGGACGAAGGCGAAGATTGCCTCCGGCGTGTAGCCGCGGCGGCGCAGGGCGCACAGCGTCGGCAGGCGGGGGTCATCCCAGCCGTCCACGCGTCCCGTCTCGACCAGCTCGCGCAGGTACCGCTTGGACATGACGGTATAGGTCACGTTCATGCGTCCGAACTCGCGCTGCTTGGGCTTGCGGGCAAAGCCGATGTGATCCACGACCCACTCATACAGCGGGCGGTGGTTCTTGAACTCACTGGAGCACAGCGAGTAGGTGATGCCCTCCAGCGCATCCTGAATGGGATGCGCGAAGTCATACATGGGGTAGATGCACCATGCATCGCCCTGCCGGTGGTGGCTGACGTGCCGGATGCGGTAGATGACCGGGTCGCGCAGGTAGGTGTTGCTGGAGGTAGGATCAATCTTGGCGCGCAGGGTTTTGGCGCCGTCCGGGAACTCGCCGTTCTTCATGCGCTCGAAAAGGTCAAGGTTCTCCTCCACCGAGCGGTTGCGGTAGGGGGATTCGCGGCTTGCCTCGGCGCGATCGGTTCCCTTATACTCTGCGAGGTCGTCCTTGGAGAGGTCGCAGACGTATGCGTCGCCCTGCCGGATGAGCTGGACGGCGAACTCATAGCATTTGCCGAAGTAATCCGAGCCGTAGAAAACGCCGCCCGTCGGCTCCGCGCCCAGCCAGTCCAGATCCTCGCGGATGGAGCGGACGAATTCCATATGCTCCTTGGCGGGGTTTGTGTCGTCGTAGCGCAGATTGAACAGTCCGCCGTACTTCCGTGCGACTTCGGTGTTGATGCAGATTGCTTTGGCGGAGCCGATATGCAGGTAGCCGTTCGGCTCCGGGGGAACCGTGTGTACCTTGATAGTGGGATCCTCGCGCAGGTCCTCGTCGATGATGTCGAAGATAAAGTTGGAGTCCATGTTTTCGTTTGCCATAGTGTTGCTCCTTGTTTTGATGGAAGTATCTGACCGGATTCTTTTGGGGAACGGGTGGTATCGTTTATGGGGGCTTGCTTTCCCGCTTGCCTGCCAACCCCGCCTTTAGTTTGATTTTCTGCCCCCCATCCCTCCCGACCCCTTCCTCCGGGGAAGGGGAGACTAAGATTATCTCATGCAAGGGGCTTCGCCCTTGCATCCCCCGAGGGCTGGGTGGGATGCGGCACTGGGTTTGCTTGTGGAAAGCGGGATACGGCGGGGGGCTTACATTCTTTGCCGCCTGCCGACTCCGCCTTGCAGGTGCCCAGTGGGGGGCTTTCCTTCTTGGTTGCCTGCCGACCCTGCCTTTAGTTTTTCTTTTCCTGCCCCCCATCCCCCGACCCGCGCTCGCAGAGTCTCTCTCCGGGGAAGGGGGAGACTAAGGTTATCTCATGCAAGGGCTTCGCCCCTTGCATCCCCAGGGGCTGGGTGGGATGCGGCACTGGGGTTGCTTGTGGAAAGCGGGATACGGCGGGGGCTTGCCGTCTTTGTCGCCTGCCGACCCTGCCTTTAGCTTTTGATTCTGCCCCCATCCCCTGACCCCCTTCCCTCCGGGGAAGGGGAGACTAAGGTTATTTTTATGCAAGGGGCTTCGCCCCTTGCATCCCCCGAGTTGGGTGGGATGCGGCACTGGATTTGCTTGTAGAAAGCGGGTTGTGGCGGGGGCTTACATTCTTTGCCGCCTGCCGACCTTGCCCGGAGCCTTCTCTTTTTTTCATCCCCATTTCCCGGCGGGAAGACAGGGCACAAACCATAGGGCTCAGTCAATACTCAATATTCGGGAAAAGTTCTGGGGGGTCTGGGGGACTCTTTCAAGAGTCCCCCAGCGTTCTCCCCGTCGTTTCCCCCGTTCCCTCGACAAATGCTGTCAGACGGGAGAGGGCGCGGGAGCGTCCCAGCAGGTGCATGACGGTATAGAGGTCGGGGGCGTTGAGGCGGCCGGTAACGGCGAGGCGGAGGAAGGAGGAGATATCCGCCACGCTGCCGCGGAAGGCGGAGGGGTTCTGCTTGTAGGCTTTCATATCGGAGGCATAGCCGAGCGAGTCGGCGATGGATTTGATTTTGTCGAACCAGGCGGTGGAGTCATCGGATTCATCGTAGACGGCGCAGAAGGCGTTGATGGCGGCGCGCACATCGGCGGGGCCGGTGCCGTCCGGGAGAGAGTCCCGGATGGAGAACAGGCTGTCGTAGAAGAAATCCAGGTAGGGTTTGACGTCTGCGAAGGTGGCGAAGTCCTTGCGGGGCTTCTTGCCGCCGCGCCCGATGGCAAAGATCGCCTGCGCATAGGCGGGATCGGCGGTCAGGCAGGCGTGCAGCTCGGGGTCGCAGTCCGCCGCCCACGCCACGGTGGCGTCATAGATCTCGGCGGCGGTGAAGCGGGACAGCACGTTCTTGGACACATCGTTGAGTTTGGGGATGTCCATGACACAGCCGGAGGCGCTCATCTTCTTGATGCTGAACGGGAAATCCGTGTAGGGGCGATCGGGGTTCTGCGCGCGCCACTCCTCGTAGTTGGAGTTGAGGATGGTCATGAGGTACTCGCAGACGCAGACGGGCGCGTAGCCCAGGCGGAAGAAATCTTCCATATTACTGCCCATGTCGCGCTTGGAGAGCTTGCGCTTGTTGCCGTTCGCGTCAAAGCACATGACCTGCGCCGTGTGCATATATTTGGGCATGGCGAAGCCGAGGTAGCGGAAGAGCTGGATGTGCTTAGCCGAGCTGGGAAGCCATTCCTCGCCGCGCACCACGTGCGTTGTGTGCATGAGGTGGTCGTCAACGGCGTGTGCGAAATGGTAGGTGGGGATGCCGTCCGACTTGAGCAGGACGAAGTCCTCGCTGTTCTCCGGCATTTCGATTTTGCCCTTTATCAGGTCGGTGAACACGACCTTTTTGTTTCCGTCCGGGTCGCCGTCCGAGAGGATGCGCAGCACCCACGGATGCCCGGCAGCGAGATGCGCCGCGACCTCCTCCAGCGTGAAATTCCGCATGGCAGCCTGCCGCTCAAACGCGGCGGCGTTGTCGGCGGCGGTCCACTCCTTCGACTTGATCTCGGCTTTCTTGTCGGTCGCCTGCAATTCCTCGTACTCCTCCTCCGTGGTAAAGCAGGGGTACGCCTTGCCCTCCTCGACCAGCTTTTTGGCGAACACGTGGTAGATGTGTGCCCGCTGGCTCTGGCGGTAGGGACCGTAGCTGCCGCTGTCCGTGACGTTTCCGTCCGCGTCCAGCGTTGCGCCCTCGTCAAACCGGACGCCGTACTGGCGGAAGATGCGGATCAGCTTTTCGGTCGCGCCGGCGACCTCGCGCTTGGCGTCGGTGTCCTCGATGCGCAGGTACACCACGCCGCCCGACTGGTGCGCCAGCCGTTCGTCGATGGTGGCGCCGTACAGACCGCCCAGATGGACGAATCCGGTGGGGCTGGGGGCAAAGCGCGTGACCTTGGCGCCCTCCGGCAGATTCCGCGCGGGGTACCGCGCCTCCACCTCGGCGGGGGTGTCGGTCACATCGGGAAACAGCAGATCGGCTAACTTGCGATAATCCATAGTGAAGGTTCCTTTCATCATATCAGGTCAGGCTGGAGATCAGAGGTCATACAGCGCGCGGTCAAGCGCCGCCCCCAGCACGGCTGACTCCCCGTGTCCGGGATATATGCGCAGGGTGCGCGGGGAGACTGCCCAGTCGCCGGAGCGACTGCCGCATGGCGGTTGTGTCGCCGCCCCACAGGTCACAGCGCCCGATGCCGAAGGCAAACAGCGTGTCGCCCGTGAACAGCCTGTCGCCCGCCGCGTCCAGATAGCATACCGAACCGGGCGAATGCCCCGGCGTATGCAGAACCGTCAGCGTCTCGCCGCCCAGCCGGATGCTGTCGCCCTCCTGCAGAAGGCGGTCGGCAGGGGCATACGTGTCCTCCGTCCCGAAGAACAGCGCGGATGCATTACGGGTTCCGTCGGTGAGCATGGATGCGTCGGCAGCGTGTATGCATACCGGGACGCCGGGCATTGCCTGCCGCAACGCGTCCACTGCCGTGATGTGGTCAAAATGCCCGTGCGTCAGGAGAATGGCGTCCAGCCGCCCGTCCCCGTCCGGGAACGCCTCGCGCACGGCGCGCAGAATGACCGGCGCGGCGGCGCTGGCGTCGATCACGGCGGCGTGCCCGTCCTCTGTCGTCAGCAACCAGCAGTCGGCGGCGTACGGACTTCCGCCCGGTAGCTGTTTCGTTTGCATGGTGTCTCCCCCTCTTTTCGCGTTGTTCCCCCGGTCGATGTGGCTATTATAGCACATTTTTCTCCCGCTTGTCTACAATCTGCGAAAAACCGCCTCCTGCGCTTGCTTTTTCCGCATTGAAGCGCGGGGAGCGCGGGGAGGCGAGGGAAGCGCTGGGGGAGCGCGGGGAAGCGCTGGGGACTCTTGAAAGAGTCCCCCAGACCTCCCAGAACTTTTCCGAACAAATTATGATTGATGGGATCCGGCGTTCGTGCCCGGTTCCCGCCTTCTCCTGCGCTCCTGCATGGCGGCTGGGATGTCGGGTGTTGCAGAATCGGCTTAGCCGCTTCTGCCGGGTTTGGAGAACCCGAATTGACTTGTCCGTGCCGCCCGGGGCAAGCCCCCGCCGAACGCCGCATCCCACCACCCGGCTTCAGCCAAATACAATTTGAGGAAAGTTCTGGGGGGTCTGGGGGACTCTTTCAAGAGTCCCCCGGCGTATCTTTGTCTCCCACAAAAAATGCATGGCTGCAGCCAGGAGGCAGCAGCCATGCGAAGGGATTACTTTTTCCAGTTCGTCCAGGTAGTAGTGGGCGTACACGGTATTAGCGGACTTGAAGGTTTCGAAGTCGGCGTACGTGCAGTCCTTGTAGTCCTTGAATGCCAGCTCGCTGAAATGCTCGTTGACATATGCCTTACCTGCGGCAAGGTACTTGCTGTAACTCCGGATGGTTGCCTTGGTAAAGACGGCATCCACATAGTAGGTGGAGCTGAGCTTTGCCAGCTTGGAGTTGGTCAGGGAGGCGGTCTTGTTGAAGATCAGCGGAATGATGGGCAGATCGTTCATCAGGATGCCCTCCGCCGCACGCAGGTCATCCGCGCGCGCGGAGATCTTCTTCTCGCCGTAGATCGTCTCCATCAGCTCGTCGTAGGCATCGTTCTGATAGCCGGTGGCGTGCCCGGGCAGCTCATAGTAGTCGGGATTGGACATATCCATAGCCATGCCGGAGAACTTCTTGGCGAAGGGAGCCAGCATGCCGTAGGGATCTGTCGAGTAGGCAACGCAGTCGAACAGGATTGCCTCGTAGTCGGTGCTGCGCAGAGCCTCCGCATAGAGGTCATCGCACATATCCGTCGGGACGGAGGCGGTGTACTTGTAGTAGTCGTTGTTAAGGATGGTGCCGCGCACCCGGAGCGTCACCTTGAAGCCGAGGGCGTTCCACGCCTCCAGAATCTTCTCGGCGAGGGCGTTCTGCACGTCGTCATAGCTGGAAACGGTCAGGCTGAAGCTGTACTGCTCCGGCTTGATGCCCGCTTCGGTGAGCAGGCTCTTTGCCTTTTCCATGTCGTGCTTCAGGAACTCATAGTCTGCGTCGCAGGCACTGCGGAAGGACTTCTTGCGGTTGGCACCGGTCTCCCAGACGCCGGTGGGGACAAGCCCGGTTGCGGCATCGGCATAGACAGCCAGCTCGGCAAGCGCGGCGCGATCGACCGCCAGCGACAGAGCCTGCCGCACCTTCGGGTTGGAGAACAGCGCGGAGCCGGTCTCGCTTCCGTCCGCGATCATGGCTTTCTCGTTGAGGTAAACGGCACTGGTGGACATGGAGTAGGAGGAAACTTCCACATTCTTCTGAATGGCTGCGTTGGTGCGGGCACTCAGCGGGACATCGCCGATGTACATCATCATGCCTGCCTCGTACTGCGCGACCAGCTGCTCGGGCGTCAGGGAGCAGTCCACGCTGATACGGTACGGCTTGACCGACTTGTCCAGCGCGTCCTCTTCCACGTCGCGGTAGTAGTAGGTGTTGCGCTCTAGCATGAAGTCCACGATGCGGGCGGCGGCGAAGGACTTCGGACCCTCGGTCGAACCGTCAATCAGCTTGCCGGTCTCGTTGGGATCCTCCTCGCTCCAGTTCACGTCCTCGTAGAAGTCCTTCTCGCTGACGGAAAGGTTGATACGAGCCAGACGGAAGGGACCGCTGCACACCATCGTGCCGGGCTTCTTTGCCCAGTCGTCGCTCTTGGCGGTGATATCGCTGCGCAGAGGCGCGAGCGCGACACTGGTCAGGTTCAGGAGGAACTGATCGTAGTCGATGGACTTCTCGAACCGAACCTCCACCAGCGTGGTTTCCGGAGCCGTGACACCGACGTCATCAATAGAGCAGTCGCCCTCCTTGGCGGCGCGGGCGTTCTGGATGTCGAACAGCAGCGCGGCGGCGGAGTAGGAGGCATCCACCTCCAAGAGGCGCTTCCATGCGTACACCACGTCGTTGGCGGAGACGGCGGTGCCGTCAGACCAGCACGCCTTGCTGTTCAGGCGCAGGTACATGATGTACTCCTGGCTGTTGTCATCCTCGGTCGTCCAGTAGCTGGAAACGAGGGATTTCTTTACCTTTTTATTGGAATCCAGCTTGAAGAGCGTGTCAAACAGAAGCCCCACCACATTGGTCAGCGACTCGTTGGTGTACGCCTTGGCGGGATCCAGGTCGTAGATGTCGTTGGACAGGTACGCCGTGATGTACTGACCCTTATCTCCGTCGTCCGCTTTGCTGCAACCGACAAAGCAGGAAGCCAGCATGACGGCGCAAAGCAACAGAGCCAGAATACGTTTTGCCATAATATCAATATTCCTCCTCGTAAGCGCGGTGCACCTGCCCGAAGCGGCAGGCGATCCGTACAGTTTTCTCATACCATTATAACATACAATCGATTTTGAATCAATAACAGAATCGTGACTTTTTCAGTTTTCGGACACTTGCACAATCTGCATAAGCGCAAACTGTGCATTTTAACGTTTAAGGCGCGGTGCGCCGGGGGTATCCGCCGAGTCATTTTTTCGGTCGCGGTATAAACAGCTGCCGCAAGCGGAAGAATACGGGAGAGCGTATAAAAAAGGAGGAAAAACACATGAAGCAGCAGCGGACGGGCGGCGGATCCTTTACGCCCCGGACAGACCTTGCCTGCGAGGCGGGGCGTCCGGGGGCGGAGAGCCGAAAGCCGGACCGTGACAGTCGGCTCGGCGCCTGTCACGGTGACGCGTAGCCGGGAGCGCGATGGCGGGCGGTTTGTCACGGTGTCCTGCGGCAGTCTGACCGGGCGGGAGGAGGACATTGAAGCGATTGCCTGCCTTCTGGCTGGCGAGATCACGGAGCTGGCGACGCTCATGCTGGGGCGTGCGCCCGACCCGTCCCTGCGGGTGCTTGTCGCGGGGCTGGGCAACGATCAGATCACGCCGGACGCGGTCGGACCGGGCACAGCCGCGCGTCTGTCCGTGACGCGGCATCTGAAGCCTGCCGCGCGGGACTGTATGAGGCACTGGGGTGCTGTGAGCTGTCTGCACTGGTTCCGGGCGTGCTGGGCAGAACCGGCATGGAGGCGGCTGACCTTGTGCGGCAGGCGGCGTCCGGCGTCAGGGCGGAGCTGGTCGTGGCGGTGGATGCGCTGGCGGCGCGCAGCTGCCGGCGTCTGGCGGCTACCGTGCAGCTGTCCGACCGGGGCATCTCGCCCGGTGCCGGCATCGGCAATATGCGCGCCGCCATCGACCGGGACACGGTTGGCTGCCCCGTGCTTGCGCTCGGCGTCCCGACCGTCGTGGATTCCGCCACGCTGGTTCTGGACGCCTTGGAGCAAGCGGGGCTGTCCGGCGAGGCCGCGGATCCGACTCTCCGGCGCGTGCTTGAATCCGGCCGCTCCTTCATTGTCTCCCCCGGCGACTGCGACCGCGTGGTCGATCTCACCTGCCGCCTCCTCGCCCGCGCCCTGGACATGGCGTTCGGCATCGAACGCACTGCCTCTTCTTAAACCTGCAAGGCGGGGAGATACGGAGATACGGGGAGATACGCCGGGGGACTCTTGAAAGAGTCCCCCAGACCCCCAGAACTTTTCTGAACGAATTATTATTGCCGTAACCCGGCGCTCGCGCCCGGTTCCGCGGGCAAGCCCTCCTATCGAACACTACCTTCCACCCACCTCCGGTGCCGCTTCCCACCCAGCCCCGGAGATGCAAGGGGCGAAGCCCCTTGCATAAGAAAAACTATGATTCTCCCCCTTCCCCGGAGGGAAGGGGGTCGGGAGGGATGGGGGCAGGAAAGCAAGCTAAAGGTAAGGTAGACCGGCAACCAACCGGAAGCCCCCAAAAAATCTTCTCCACCCCCTTGACAAGCGACAGGAAATGTGATATAATCAGCAAGCCTTGCGGAAGGGAACGGATAAACGCCTCCCGAACGGCGGGCTCAAAACTTTTTTTGAAAAAAGTTTTGAAAACCTCTTGACAAGTGGATGCGGATGTGATATAATAGATAAGCTGTCCACGAGAGAGCCACGGCAAAACCGGTAGCGGAAACGCAAGAACCGAGTCGGAACCGCGATTGATCATTGACAATTGAACAACAGGAGATTTAAGTACAAGCAAGAAAGAAGCAAGTGCGAAAATCTCGTCATTCTTTGAAACACATCCCGATAAAACGGGATGCATACTCAAAAAGTAAAAAGAGCCACAAGCTCGACACACTTGATGTTAACCGGAGACGGTTGATATACAATTTGTTCGAGAGTTTGATCCTGGCTCAGGATGAACGCTGGCGGCGTGCATAACACATTCAAGTCGAACGGGGCAGCAATGCCTAGTGGCGGACGGGCGAGTAACGCGTGAGCAACCTGCCCCTTGCGTGGGGGATACCATCTGGAAACGGATGTTAATACCGCATAAAGTACAAGCGATCGCATGGTCGTAGTACCAAAGATTTATTGCGCAAGGATGGGCTCGCGTCCCATTAGATAGTTGGTGAGGTAACAGTCACCAAGTCAGCGATGGGTAGCCGGACTGAGAGGTTGAACAGTACATTGGAATTGAGAGACGGTCCAGACTCCTACGGGAGGCAGCAGTAGGGAATATTGGGCAATGGGCGAAAGCCTGACCCAGCAACGCCGCGTGAAGGAAGAAGGTCTTCGGATTGTAAACTTCTGTTGTGAGGGAAAAATAAAGTGATGGTACCTCACGAGGAAGCTACGGCAAACTATGTGCCAGCAGCCGCGGTAATACATAGGTAGCGAGCGTTATCCGGATTTACTGGGTGTAAAGGGTGTGTAGGCGGGACTGCAAGTCAGATGTGAAAACTATGGGCTCAACTCATAGCTTGCATTTGAAACTGTGGTTCTTGAGGGTCGGAGAGGTAACTGGAATTCCCGGAGTAGCGGTGAAATGCGTAGATATCGGGAGGAATACCGGTGGCGAAGGCGAGTAACTGGACGAAACCTGACGCTGAGACACGAAAGTGCGGGGAGCAAACAGGATTAGATACCCTGGTAGTCCACACCGTAAACGATGAATGCTAGGTGTGGGGGTGCAAACCTCCGTGCCGCAGTTAACACAATAAGCATTCCACCTGGGGAGTACGTGCCGCAAGGTTGAAACTCAAAGGAATTGACGGGGACCCGCACAAGCAGTGGAGTATGTGGTTTAATTCGACGCAACGCGAAAGAACCTTACCAGGACTTGACATCCCAGGAATCCGGCGTAATGGCTGGAGTGCCCTTTCGGGGAATCTGGAGACAGGTGGTGCATGGTTGTCGTCAGCTCGTGTCGTGAGATGTTGGGTTAAGTCCCGCAACGAGGCGCAACCCCTTACGGTCAGTTGCTACATTGAGTTGAGCACTCTGGCTGGACTGCCGTTGACAAAACGGAGGAAGGTGGGGATGACGTCAAATCATCATGCCCCTTACGTTCTGGGCTACACACGTACTACAATGGCGAAAACAAAGGGCAGCGAAACCGCGAGGTGGAGCCAATCCCATAAAAATCGTCTCAGTTCGGACTGCAGGCTGCAACCCGCCTGCACGAAGCTGGAATTGCTAGTAATCGCGGGTCAGCATACCGCGGTGAATACGTTCCCGGGTCTTGTACACACCGCCCGTCAAGCCATGAAAGTTGAAAACACCCAAAGCCAGTGGGCTAACCGCAAGGAGGCAGCTGTCTAAGGTGGGTTCAATGATTGGGGCTAAGTCGTAACAAGGTAGCCGTATCGGAAGGTGCGGCTGGATCACCTCCTTTCTATGGAGAATCGGGTCGCGGGAAGCGGAATGCTTCAGACGCGGTCATATTCGGAAATAGAGCCGGCAGAAAGAGCCGGAGAGGAAAGACGAGAGGCACGGGCTTCTGCTTGGAAAGAGGATCTTGTTGTTCAATTATCAATGATCAAGCACCGCGCAAGCGGTAAGTTCATTGAAAAGACAGAAGCGGACATCTTGATGGGGGTGTAGCTCAGCTGGGAGAGCACCTGCCCTGCAAGCAGGGGGGTCAAGGGTTCGATTCCCTTCATCTCCACCATTTCCTTCGCCATGCGGAGGAAAACCTGATTAGAGATGAGCGAAAGCGTCTGTCATCCAGCGGACGAGAACTGAATAAACCTCTGAGAACCGGTCTGTAGCTCAGCTGGTTAGAGCACTCGGCTGATAACCGAGAGGTCGATGGTTCGAGTCCATCCAGACCGACCAGCGCCGGAAGGCGCGCCGATCCGCAAGGGATCGGAGATCATTGACAACTGAATAGAAGAAAGATTTGAGTAGAAAACGAACAGAAGAGGACATAAATCAAATTTATTGTCTTTCCAAAACGCAAAAGGGAAAAGAAATACAATTTCACCGCAAGGTGGAAGAAATGGTGAAAAAGGGAAACTTTTTTTCAACTGCAAGCACGAATCCCTGAACGTAATGTTCAGAAGAAACTCATACAATTCATGAAGAGAACCGAGCAAGTAAAGAGAGATCTTTACGGAAGTTCAAGCGAACAAGAGCGTAAGGTGAATGCCTTGGCATCAGGAGCCGAAGAAGGACGCGACAAGCTGCGATAAGCTGCGGGGAGCTGCAAATAAGCATTGATCCGCAGATTTCCGAATGTGGAAACACACACGGTGAAGAACCGTGTAGCGTAAACTGAATACATAGGTTTACGCGGGGAACCCCCGGGAACTGAAACATCTAAGTACCCGGAGGAAAAGAAATCAACCGAGATTCCGCGAGTAGTGGCGAGCGAAAGCGGAGGAGGCAAAACCGACAGTAGAAATACGGTCGGGGTTCGGACTGTTGTAAGCGAGCGGAAGTTAGTCGAATGGCATGGGAGAGTACCAGCCGGAGGGAGTGAAAGCCTCGTAGGCGAAAAACGGAAGCGAGTGAACAGGATCCAGAGTATTACCGGACACGAGGAATCCGGTGAGAACGTGGGGGACCACCCTCTAAGCCTAAATACTAACCGGTGACCGATAGTGGAGCAGTACTGTGAAGGAAAGGTGAAAAAGAACCCCGGGAGGGGAGTGAAAGAGAACCTGAAACCTTATGCTTACAAGCACACAGAGCCCCGTATGCGGGTGATGTGGTACTTTTTGTAGAACGGTCCGGCGAGTTATAGTATGCAGCGAGGTTAAGTGATTCAGTCACGGAGCCGCAGGGAAACCGAGGGTGAAGAGCCCGTAAAGTTGCATGCTATAGACCCGAAACCGGGTGACCTATCCATGAGCAGGTTGAAGGTGGGGTAAAGCCTACTGGAGGACCGAACCGACCCCCGTTGAAAAGTTGGCGGATGACTTGTGGATAGCGGAGAAATTCCAATCGAACCCGGATATAGCTGGTTCTCCCCCGAAATAGCTTTAGGGCTAGCCTCGAATATATTTACCGGAGGTAAAAGCACTGAATGGTCGAGGGGTCGAGAGACTACCAACACCTATCAAACTAAGAATACCGGATAAATGAGTTCGGGAGTCAGACTACGTGAGATAAGTCTCGTGGTCAAAAGGGAAACAGCCCAGACCCACAGCTAAGGTCCCCAATGTATGCTAAGTGGAAAACGATGTGACAATGCTAAGACAACTAGGATGTTGGCTTAGAAGCAGCCACTCATTCAAAGAGTGCGTAATAGCTCACTAGTCGAGTGATGTTGCGCGGAAAATTCAACGGGGCTAAGCATACAACCGAAGCTTGGGCAGTAGAAATACTGGGTAGGGAGCGTTCTGTACGGGCAGAAGCATCAGCGGAAGCAGATGTGGACTGTACAGAAGTG
Organism: Oscillospiraceae bacterium; assembly: GCA_022009675.1. Taxonomy (GTDB): domain Bacteria; phylum Bacillota; class Clostridia; order Oscillospirales; family CAG-272; genus CAMEON01. Next base: position 1,013,899 of record CP091718.1, read on the forward strand.
AGAATGCCGGAATGAGTAGCGAGAATTGTGTGAGAATCATAATGGCCGAAAATCTAAGGTTTCCGGGGGTAGGGTCGTCCACCCCGGGTTAGCCGGGAGCTAAGGCGAGGCCGCGAGGCGTAGTCGATGCACAAACGGTAGAGATTCCGTTGCCGCCAGATCTTAAGTAACTGACACGAGGGTAGAGTTCAACCCGGCCGATGGTAGAGCCGGGCGAAAGGGACTGAAATAGTAGGGAAGTGAACGAAGCCAGCGGCGAGAAAAGGTTATGTATGAAATCAGGCGCCCGTACCGCAAACCGACACAGGTAGATGAGGAGAGGATCCTAAGGCCAGCGGGAGAAGGGTTGTTAAGGAACTCGGCATATTGACCCCGTAACTTCGGAAGAAGGGGTGCCTCCGTAAGGAGGCCGCAGTGAAAAGGCCCAGGCAACTGTTTATCAAAAACACAGGTTTCTGCAAAAGCGAAAGCTGAAGTATAGGAGCTGACGCCTGCCCGGTGCTGGAAGGTCAAGGGGATCGCTTAGCGCAAGCGAAGGCGAGAACTTAAGCCCCAGTAAACGGCGGCCGTAACTATAACGGTCCTAAGGTAGCGAAATTCCTTGCCAGGTAAGTTCTGGCCTGCACGAATGGCGTAATGATCTGGGCACTGTCTCAACAGCCCGCCCGGCGAAATTGTAGTACCGGTGAAGATGCCGGTTTCCTGCGACTAGACGGAAAGACCCCATGGAGCTTTACTGTAGTCTGATACTGAAATTTGGTTCATTATGCACAGGATAGGTGGGAGACAGAGAAACCCGGGCTTTGGCTTGGGCGGAGTCGCCGTTGGGATACCACTCTTGATGAACCAAGTTTCTAACCTGCTCCCGTGATCCGGGAGGGGGACAATGTCAGATGGGCAGTTTGACTGGGGGCGGTCGCCTCCAAAAAGAGTAACGGAGGCGTTCAAAGGTTGGCTCAGCGAGGACGGAAATCGCGCAATGAGTATAAACGTATAAGCCATCCTAACCCTGAGACATACTAGTCGAGCATTAACGAATCTTAGAGTTAGTGATCAGGTGGTAGTGAGTGGAAATGCCATCGCTTAACGGATAAAAAGCTACCCTGGGGATAACAGGCTGATCTCCCCCAAGAGTTCACATCGACGGGGAGGTTTGGCACCTCGATGTCGGCTCATCACATCCTAGAGCTGAAGAAGGTTCTAAGGGTTTGGCTGTTCGCCAATTAAAGTGGTACGCGAGCTGGGTTCAGAACGTCGTGAGACAGTTCGGTCCCCTATCTGTCGTGGGCGTTGGATATTTGAGAAGGGCTGACCTTAGTACGAGGGGACCGGGTCGGACGCACCTCCTGTGCACCAGTTGTCCTGCCAAGGGCATAGCTGGGTAGCGGCGTGCGGTTTTTGATAAACGCTGAAGGCATCTAAGCGTGAAGCATGCTTCAAGATGAGATATCCCATCATTTCAAATGAGTAAGGTCACTTGCAGACTACAAGTTGATAGGTCGGGTGTGTAAGCACGGTAACGTGTTCAGCTAACCGATACTAATTGACCGAGGGCTTGAACCTCTTGCACCTCTTCGGTGCAGCGGTTCTTCATTCGTTTGAGTTTCTTTTTCTCCTCTTCTCTTCCTTCTTTTCGGTTGGAGATGAATTTTTGCGATAATGGCTTGATAGGTTTGATGGTTGGAAGTTTGGATTGAAGGCGCGTGAGCGTCTTTTTTTGTTTTTTTCTGAGGTTTGTTTGCGGTGTCGGCTTGTTCTGCCATTGTTCTGCCGGCGGTGTCCGGCTGGTCGGTGTGCTTTCCTTGTCTCCGGTTGCCACTGCCTTTAACTGAGTTTTTCCTGCCCCCTATCTCCCCGCCCCCTTCCCCGCCGGGGAAGGGGAGATTTTTAGTTTACTTTTCCCGGGGGCTCCGCCCCCGGCACCCCGGTCTGAACCTGCGCGGCACTGGTTTGTTCCGCGGTAGCGATTGCTTAAGGGGCATTTCCTGCTGAACCCGCGCGGCACAGGGGGTAGGGGGCGAGCCCCGTGCGCAGTGGGAGGCTTGCCCCTGCCTCGTCGGCTCGGCGTGCCCTTAGTTTTGCTTTTGCCCCCTATCCCTCGACCCCTTCCCTCTGGGGAAGGGGGAGATTTATAGTTATCTTATGCAAGGGGCTCCGCCCCTTGCACCCCCGGGGCTTGAACCCGGGCGGCACTGGTTTGTCCCGGTGTAGCGATTGCTTAGGGTGGCATTTTCCTTGGAACCGGCACAAACGCCGTCCCAACAACAGATTTATTTGAAAAAAGTTCTGGGGGGTCTGGGGGACTCTTTCAAGAGTCCCCCAGCGTTTCCCCGGCGTTCCCCCGCTTCCCTCGCTTCCGCGATTCGCAGGGACTTTTTCTTGAAAACATCTTGCTTTTTTTAGTGCGGATGGGGTATAATAGACCCGATTGCGGCGGCGGGGTGCAGGTCGTGCGGATTGTGCCCGGGCAGTCGCTGTACAACGGGATCCGGGGATGTCCGGATCGGCACAAAAAGAAAGGAAGAATTCAGATATGGAAAAGAAGAATGCCGCCATTATCGGCTATGGCGGGATGGGGTCATGGCACGGCGAATATCTGCGGCACAGTGATGTTGTGAATCTGATGGGCGTCTATGACATCAAGCCGGAACGCTGCGAGGCGGCGGAGAAAAACGGGATCCACGCGTACTCGTCTCTCAAGGCGCTGCTGAGCGACCCGGCAGTGGATTTTGTGACCATCGCGGTGCCCAACGATATGCACAAGCCGCTTGCCATTGAGGCAATGAAGGCGGGAAAGCACGTCATCAGCGAGAAGCCCGTGACGCTTTCCTCTGCCGATCTGCAGGAAATGTTTGATGCATCCGACAAGTACCACAGACTGTTCACGGTTCACCAGAACCGCCGCTGGGACGGCGAATTCCTGCTCATGCGCGACATTTATCACAGCGGTGATCTGGGGCAGGTGTACCGCATGGAGTCCCGTGTACACGGATCCCGGGGCATTCCCGGTGACTGGCGCGGCACGCCGGAGCATGGCGGCGGCATGATCCTGGACTGGGGCATTCACCTCATCGACCAGATCATGGGCATCGTGGACGACAAAAACGCTGCGGAAGGTCTTCTGCCACTGCGACCATATCACCAATGAGCTGGTGGATGACGGCTTCCAGCTGGATATGTTCTTTGATGATGACCTGGTCGCGCGCGTGGAGGTCGGAACCTCGAACTTCATCAGCATGCCCCGGTTCTACATGACCGGCGCGGACGGCTCCGCCATCATTCCCCGACTGGTGCCAGCCCGCGCACGTTGTCTGGTGCCATAACTACAACGAAAAGGACGTTGTCCCCGTCAAGACGGCGGCGGGCATCACCAAGACCATGGCGCCCCGCGACGAAAAATCCATTGCGTCCAAGGATATTCCCCAGCCCGCTTCGGATGTGCACGATTTCTACCGCAACTTTGTCCGTGCCATCTGCGGCGAGGAGGAGCAGATCGTGACGCACCACCAGATGATGGTGGATATGAAGATCATGGAGGCGGCGTTTGAATCCGACCGCACGGGCTCTTCCTGTTGCCGTGGAGCTGAAATTCTGATACCATAAGGCGCCTCTGAAAATTCGCCGTGCGGTGAATTTTCAGAGGCGCCATAAAAAAGCCGAGGGGCTGCCGGAACGGTACCGGTAGCCCCTCGATTTTATCTTTGGGTAAAATTAAACTGTAAACCTGCTGTCGTCCCCGTTGCCGTCATTTTCACTGTCTTTGTCGCTGTCGGCGTCACTGTCGCCGTCTGCCTCGCCCATCGCCTCGGCGCGGGCTTTGGCGGCAGCCTCGGCGCGGGCGCGCGCCTCGTTGGCTTCCTTGCTTTGGCGCTCACGCTCGGCGACGATGGCGTCCAGCATCTCGTTCGTGGGCGTCTCGGCGTCCATGGCAGCCTTGAACAGGTCGCCGTCCATATCCTCGTGATCCAGCAGGTACCGGGCGACAAAGTGCAGCTTGTCGATGTGAGAGTTCAGCAGCTCCTTGGCGCGGGCATATGCCTCGGTGATGAGGACGTGTATCTCGCGGTCAATCTGCGCCGCCGTGTCCTCGGAGTAGTCCGCATTGGAGGAGAAGTCACGCCCCAGGAACACCTCGTTCTGATCCGTGCCGAAGCGGCGCGGTCCCAGCAGCTCGGACATACCGAACATCGTGACCATGCGCTTGGCGGTATCCGTCGCGTTCTTGATGTCCGAGTAGGCGCCGCTGGTCACGTCCCCGAAGATGATCTCCTCGGCGGCGCGTCCCGCCAGAGCCATGGCGATCTCCGCCTGATACTCGTGCTTGTACATCTGATTCCGGTCGGCATCGGGACGGAAGCTGGTGAAGCCCAGCGCGCCCTTGCCGGTCGGCACGATGGTAATCATGTGGACGGGATCAAGATGCAAGAGGTAGCCGACGATCGCGTGTCCCGCCTCGTGGTAAGCGGTGTTTTTCTTTTCCGCATCGCTCATAACCCAGGACTTCTTCTTGGGACCCATGAGGATCTTGTTCAGGGAATCCTCGATTTCCTCCATCCCGATCAGGCTCTTGTTACGGCGGGCAGCCAGCAGAGCCGCCTCGTTGAGCAGGTTGGCAAGATCCGCGCCGGTGAACCCGACCGTCGCCTTGGCGACAGTGGACAGATCCACACCCGGCTCCAGCGGCTTGTTGCGCGCATGAACCTTGAGGATGTCCTCGCGTCCCTTGAGGTTGGGGCGGTTGACCGTAATCTGACGGTCAAAGCGTCCGGGACGAAGCAGGGCAGGGTCAAGCACGTCCGACCGGTTGGTCGCGGCAATGACCACAATGCCGTCGTGCGAGCCGAAGCCGTCCATCTCGACCAGCAGCTGGTTGAGAGTCTGCTCGCGCTCGTCGTGACCGCCGCCCAGACCGGTGCCGCGCTGGCGACCGACCGCGTCGATCTCATCAATGAAAATGATGGCATTGCCCGCCTTGCGTGCGGTGTCGAACAGGTCGCGGACGCGCGAGGCACCCACGCCGACGTACAGCTCTACGAAGTCCGAGCCGGACATGGAGAAGAAGGGAACGCCCGCCTCCCCGGCGACCGCCTTGGCAAGCAGAGTCTTACCGGTTCCGGGAGGGCCCATCAGCAGGACGCCGTGGGGGATTTTGGCGCCCAGCCGTGCAAACTTCTGGGGCGCCTTCAGGTACTCGACGATCTCGACCAGCTCCGCCTTTTCCTCATCGGCGCCGGCAACATCGCGGAAGGTGACGCGGTTCTTGTCGTCCGGCAGCCGGACGTGCGACTTGCCGAAGCTGTTCATCTTGCCGGCAGGGCCCGCGCCGCTCATCATGGTTTTCATGGCGCGCCAGTACAGGAAAATCAGAACGACGACCAGAAGGATGCCGGGCAGGTAGGACAGCCAGAACGGGATGCTCTCCGCCGGCTCGTACTCCGCACCGACCAGAACGCCGGAGGCGATCTGCTCCTTGATAAGCTCGCCCAGATCCTCGTGGAAATAATCCACGCGTGCCAGCTTGTAGGTTTTCCTGATAGTGTCCGGGCTTCCGTCCGCGCGCTTCTTGAAGACGCGGTTGCCGTTCTCGTCGGTGACCGGCTGCCCGTTTTCGTCCAGCTCGTATTGGTAGAGCAGCATGGTCAGGTTATTTTTTTGTTGTCGATCTCGAATTCACGCACCTCTTCCTTCTGGAAGTAGGCGACGACCTTGTCGTATGTGATGACTTCGGTCTTGTTGGATGTGCTCCGGTAGATCATGGCGATTACGCCGACAATGACGACGATAGCCAGGACATACCCGATGATGACCTTCAGATTATTCTTCATTAGACTCCTCCGATCCTTCTGTGGTCTTGCCGGGGACAAGGGGGCAGCGGGGGTGCGGCGACAGTGTCGTGCGCCGACTGCCGTGCGTGCATGGTGGCACGGTATGCAGTATACCACAGCTGTATGAATATTCTATGAAATTGCGTGAAAGAGCTTGTGAAAGTTTTCGGGCAACGGCGTGCGGCGGGTCACACGATGTCGGAATACACCGAGCGCCGGAGCACGCCGACAAACGGCAGGTTGCGGTAGGTCTCGTTGTAATCCAGCCCGTAGCCCACCACGAACTCATCCGGAACCTCGGCGCCGCAGAAATCCGGCTGGAAGGGAACCTCCCGGCGGGAGGGCTTGTCCAGCAGGGTGACGGCGCGGACGCTGTGCGCGTTGCGGTGGCGGAGCAGCTCGGACAGACGCGACAGGGTGCGCCCGGAATCCACGATGTCCTCCACGATCAGAAGGTCGGTGTCGGGCAGATCCTCGCGGTTGAGATCCAGCGAGACGCGGATCTCGCCGGAGGTTTTGGTGCCGGCGCCGTAGGAGGATACCTTCATGAACTCAATCTGCAGCGGCAGACGGATCTTGCGCATCAGGTCGGCGGCGAAGGGCATGGAGCCCTTCAGGATGATGACCAGCACCAGCCGTTTGTCGCTGTCGCGGTAGGTGTCCTCGATCTCGCGAGCCAGCCGGTCGGTGATGGTGTCCAGTTCCTCGCGCGTGAGCAGGACTTTTTCGCAGTCGCGGCAGAGGGAGCAGTTGTCGTCAAAAATTTGTGTGGTCATGGTGTGGTCAGCCTTTCTTGTTCTGAATCGGATTCGGAGGGTTCTGCTGCCCGGACGGTCAGCCGCAGGCAGGCGCCGGCGGTCGGCGGCTTCCAGCCGTCCCGAAAGACGGCGGTCGGAAACCAGAGCGGGCACGGCGGCGCGTCCGGGGTATTGCCCGGCAGGCATACGAGCGGCAGGGCATCCCGCAGCGCGGGCGGAACCTGCTTCTCGCACAGGATTTTTTTGAGTTTTTTCGTCATGCCGTGTGAGAGGAATGTGTCCCCGGGGCGGCGGCGGCGCAGGGACAGGGGCTGGGGCAGGTCGGGCGGGAACACCGCCGATGCCACCACGTCAGCCCCGGTGTCGGGGGCGGAGCGGCTGTTCTGCCGACTCCAGCCGGACCGTGAAGGATAAGCCGCCCGCGCACCAGCGCGTGTCGCCCGGTGCCAGCCGTACGCCGTCCGGCGTTTCGGCAGGGATGCGTCCGCCCTGCGTGCCCTGCGGTGTGCCGTCCGGCGGAAGGAATACCAGCCGCGCGGCACGGACGGTACCGCGCCAGCCGCCGGGAAGCGCAACGGCAGAGCCTTCCCGCCCCGCCGCGACTATGGCGGTGAGCGCCTGCATATGCACGTACTCCGGCGAGCGGTCGGCGGGAACGGCATCCCCCGCGCCGCCCTGCGCGGCGCAAACCTGCGCTGTAAAAGCACGTGCCATACAGCGCTTGGCAAGCGCGGGGTGCATCGCCCGGAGTGCCGCGACCGACAGCGTGCCGTCCCCCTGTCATCGGCGGTCGGGAACACCCGCTCCGCCTCGGCGCACAGGAAGCTGTCGTCCTCGCGCACCGCCGCGCACAGCCGCGCGGCAGTGCGCTGGGGAATCCCGCTGCCCGCCGTCTCCTCCAGAAGCGGCACCACCCGGTGACGCAGGCAGTTGCGGGTGCAGTCATCGGTCAGATTGGTGCTGTCGGTGACGTATGTCAGCCCCCGCGCCCGGCAGGCATCCAGAATATCCTGCCGCGTCGCGGTCAGCAGGGGGCGGAGCAGGAGCCCGCCCGGCACGGGGCGCACCGGCGGGATGCCGGCAAGCCCGTGCGTCCCGCTCCCGCGCAGAAGACGCAGGAGCAGTGTTTCCAGTTGGTCGTCCGCGTGGTGCGCCGTCAGCAGGAGCGGGATACCGCGTGCCTGCATGACGCGGGAGAAGAACGCATACCGCGCCAACCGCGCCTCCAGCTCAAGACTGCGCCCGGAGCGGGCGGCGCGCGCCAGGGATGTCCGCCCGCTCGCAGACATACGCAATGCCGTGCGCGGCGGCAACCCCGCGGCAGAATGCCTCGTCCCGGTCGGCTTCCGCGCCGCGGATGCCGTGGTGCAGGTGCGCCGCCGTGACGGGTGCGCCGTTTGCCCGCGCCCAGTCAACCGTCAGCTCCAGCAGGAGGCGTGAATCCGCCCCGCCGGAGAAGGCGACCAACAGCGGCGTTGCGGGCGGAAGCCCGCTGAGCGTCGCGGGGGAAGTGAACAGGGTGGGCATGGAATCCTCCTTACTTGGCAGAGTCGGCGTCCTCGATGGTGCGGAATTTGGTGTACTTGCCGATCCAGCCCATCTGCACGGTTCCGGTGGAGCCGTGGCGGTTCTTGGCAATGATGACCTCGGCGATGCTGGAGGCGGGAGCGCTGTTCGGGTCGGAGGATTCGTTGGTCTTGTAGTATTCGTCGCGGTACAGGAACATGACCACGTCGGCGTCCTGCTCGATGGCACCGGAATCCCGCAGGTCGGACAGCATCGGCTTCTTGTCGGTACGCGATTCGGGTCCGCGCGAGAGCTGTGCACAGCAGATGACGGGAACCATCAGATCCTTTGCCATGATCTTCATGGCGCGGGAAATCTCGGCGACCTCCTGCACGCGGTTGTCCACCCGGCGGTCGGACTGCATGAGCTGCAGGTAGTCGATGACCACCATGCCGAGATCCGGCACCCGGCGGAGCTTCGCCTTCATGCCGGTCACGGTGATGCCGGAGGTATCATCGATGAGGATATTGCAGGAGGAGAGCCGCGAGGCGGCGATGGCGAGACTGTCCCAGTCCTCCTCGCTCAGCGAACCCTTGCGCAGGGAGTAGCTGTCCACCAGCGCCTCGGAGGAAATCATGCGGTTGACCAGCTGCTCGGCGGACATTTCCAGCGAGAAAATGCACACCGCCTTGCCGGTTTTTGCCGCGACATTGGAGGCGATATTCAGTACGAAGGAGGTTTTTCCCATACCGGGGCGGGCGCCGACCAGGATCAGGTCGGATTTTCCCATACCGGCAAGCACTCTGTCCAGCCCGCCGAAGCCGGTGGACAGCCCCTGCGATGCCTCGCCCTTCCTCTGCAGGGCGTTCAGCTGTTCGTATACACTGCCGATAATCTCCCGGATGCTTCGGAAGTTGCGGGTATCGCGCCCCTGCGCGATGGCGAAAATCCGGTTCTCCGCATCGTCCAGAATATGTACGACCGAGTCCTGCTCGGAGTAGGCGATATCGGAAATGTCGCCGCACACCACGATCAGCTGGCGCAGGACGCTCTTGTCCTTGACGATGCGGGCGTAGTCCTTTATGTTGAGGGCACTCGGCACCACGTCCACCAGCGAGCGCAGGTACTGCGCGGCAAGGTTGCGGTCCTTGAAATCCCCGTGCCGGATCAGGGTGTCCAGCAACGTGACCGCATCGATTTCCACGTTGGAGACGAACAGCTCCTGCATGGCGGAGAATATCTGCTGGTGATCCGGCAGGTAGAAGTCGGTGGATGCCACAAGGTCCGCGACATGGCTGAAGGAACCCGGATCGATCAGCACCGAGCCGAGCAGGGACTGCTCTGCGATGAGGCTGAAGGGAACCTTACGCTGCAGGGCAACCTCCCCGCTGTCCCCACCCCCGGTGAAGGTCTGCTGTCTGTCCATGACCGGCAGCCGGCTCAGTTGCAGACCAGCACGTGGATTTTGCCTGCCACGTCGGTGTACAGCTTGACGTCCAGATCATACTGCCCGTAGGCGCGGATGGGGTCGCTCAGCTGGATCTTGCGCTTGTCCACGCTGATGCCGTGATCCTTTTCCAGCCGCTCGGCAATCTCCTTGGAGGTGATGGAGCCGTAGAGACGCCCATCGGCGCCGCAGCTGGCATGGATCTTGACCAGCAGGGACTCCAGCCGGGCGGCGGTTGCCTTCGCCTCGGCGGTTTCGGTTTCGATCTTGTGCCGGAGTGCCTCCTCCTTGCCCTTGATGGCGTTGAGCACACTGCTGTCCGCCTCCACGGCGAGCTTGCGGGGAATGAGGTAGTTGCGGGCGTAGCCGTCCGACACCTCAATGACATCATTCTTCTTTCCCTGCGACTTGACATCTGTCAGCAATACAACTTTCATACTGTTTTCATCCTTTCTGTATCTGTATAAGAGAGTGGTTACTTTGCTTTCCCGAACAGCTCGGGGTACTGCAGGCGGTACTCGTCGATGGCGGCGCGGAGCTGATCCAGCGCCTCCTCCACGGTGCCGCTGACCTGTGCGCCTGCCATGTCGAAGTGACCGCCGCCGTCCAGCTTTTCCAGGATCAGCTGCACATTGATGCGCCCCTTGGAGCGCCCGGAGATGGCAACGCCCGAGCCGACGACAGCCAGCGCGAAGGATGCCTCCACCCCCCGGAGGGAGAGCAGCTTGTCTGCCGCCTTGGAGGCGGCGATGCGGTCATCCGGCGAGGGAGCGCGATCCGCGCTCAGCCACGTGATGGCGAACACGCCGGCATAGATGCGGGCGTGCGCGTCGAAAATCGCTTGCCACCTGCAGCTCGTCCATGCGTTCGTTGAAGAATTCGCGGGCAGTGCCCGTGTGCGCCCCGCGGCTGTACAGGTAGTAGGCGACCTCAAAGGTCTGCGCGCCGGCGGAGCGGGTGAAGTTGTGCGTATCCAGCATGACGCCCGCCAGCATGACGTTGGCTTCCTCCTTGCAGAGGGTGTCCGCGTAGGGGGACTGTTCCAGCATTTCCGCCACGATCTCGCTGGCGGAGGACTTGGTAGTCTCAATGTAATGGAGGAAGGGCGTAAAGGGCAGCTTTCCGACCAGCCGGTGGTGGTCGATGACGGCGATCGAATGGATGCCGTCCACCGCCGGGATGCAGGTGTACAGGTCGGGCGCCTCGAAAATGACGGGGTTGTTGACGTCCACCAGAATCAGCACGGTCTCGGTGCAGACAAGCTGGCGGGCGGTGGCGGCGTCCACGAATATATGCCCGTACAGCCCCAGCGGCGCGAGGTGCCCGGCGCAGATGCGGAAGGTGTCGCAGGTCTTGTCGGTCACGATGTTGACGGGCACGTCCGTGCGCCCCTGCGCGTCCAGGATGCTGCGGCAGAGGCGGCTTGCGCCGACCGCCGCCCCGATGGCGTCAAAGTCCGGGTTGCTGTGTCCCATGACCAGCACGTTCCGGCATCCGGCAAGCCGCCGCTCCAGCAGGTGGACGGACACGCGGGAGGAGATGGAGGTATTGCCCTCCAGCGTCTTGTGCGTGCCGCCGTAGTAGGTCAGCCCGGTGACGCCCCGGCGCTGGAGCGCGACCTGGTTGCCGCCGCGCTGGAGCGCCATGTCCAGGGCGGCGTTGGCTGCGCGGTCGCGCTCCTCCATGCTGCCGTCGATGTCGGCGATTCCCATGGATACCGACAGCGGGAAGGTGTTGTCCCCCACGCGGATATTCATAATTTTTCCGAGAATCGAGAAATTGTCCTGCACGCACCGATCCAGCATCTCCTCCGAAAACAGGGCGAGGTACTTGTCCCGGTCGTATTCCCGGATCATGCCGTGCATCGAGGCGACCCAGCCGGTCAGCGTTTCCTCGATGATGTTGGCGGTCGCGCGGTAGTTGGCGCGGACGAACTGCGTCAGCTCCTGGAGGTTATCCAGCACGATATACGCCAGCACGACGCGGTTCCGGTCCGTCTCCTCCACGAAGTTCAGGTAATCGTTGACATCGCGGAAGAGCAGGAGGTAGTAGGTGTCCGCCTGCTGGCGGAGCAGGTACGGCTCCACGCGGTAGCGGCGAGCCGTCCGCCAGCGTGACCGTGACCGAGCCGGTGCCGTCCTCCGCGCCCGCCGGGAGCGGGACGCTGTGCAGATCCGGCAGTTCCCCGTCGCCGGGGTTGCGCAGGGCGGCGAGCAGCTGTTCCCGCGTGACGGCGGGGCATATTTCCGAGAGCGGCAGGTCGCACACCGGCGACCGCGCGCCGAGGATGCTCTGCATGGCGGCATTGATGACGCGCACGCGGTTGTCCCCGTTGATGACGGCGTAGGGAATATCCATGACCGAGCGGAACATCCGGTAGATGTCGGCGGTCAGCAGCTCCGCCGTCCGGATGTTCCGCCGGGAGCAGGGACAGCCGCCACGCGAACGCCGTGAAGGTCACGCCGACGGACAGCGCGTATACGCCGAGAAAGACCAGTCCGAGCAGGGTGAGCCGGGGGAGCTTCAGGTAGGTGAGCAGGGTGTACAGACCGAGCAGCAGGAAGCCCTCCACCGCGCAGGCGGCAAAGGGGATGCGCAGATCGACCCGCAGGGGGGCGTCCGGGTCCTGCCGCGCCGCGCGCGTCGGGACTTGATGGGAGGGAGAACTCATACCGCAACTCCTTTCGGATGGAATGGGAAAAGCATAGCTGCTCCGGCTGAATCCGGCGGCTCTGCCGCTCAGCTGTCGGAGAAGGGATTGTCCGGGGTGTCTCCGCCCTGCCCGGCGTCGCCGTCACTGTCACTGTCACTGTCCCCGTCATTGCCGTCGCCGCGCGGCAGGGCGCACGCGGGCAAGGATTGCACCGAGGATGGAGGAGATTGCCTCATAGACAGCCAGCAGGGTGGAGGCATACACCAGCAGGCAGGGGATGAACAGGACTAAGAAGATCGGGAAGCAGCCCGCCTGACGCCGCCTTGCGTTGCGCAGGATGCGCAGGATGCCCGCCAGGGACAGCCCGGGGTGCAGGATGATGACGATATTCTGCGCGACGGTGCCCGCGAGGGAGGAGTCACTGCTGACAAGCGATGTGACCATCCAGAGGATGCCCGCGACCAGAAAGACGCAGGAGGACATCAGGCTCATGCGGAACAGGCGCACCCTGCCCCTGACCGAGTCGGCGTACCCGAATGCGCAGAGACTGCCCTGCAGGAGGACCTGCATGAGCGCGGCGCAGAGGTTGCACAGCATGACTGCCGTGCCGGGAAACAGATTGATGGCGGAATTGATGATATTCAGTGCCTGCTCCTCTGTCAGGGCAGACAGCTGCGGGATCTGCTCGGCAAGCTGTTGCGTCAGCGTCACCAGCCGGAGACTCAGCTCCGTGCGCAGGTTGTCCAGAAGCGCGCCGAGATGCGCGGGGGACAGGGAGCCGATCCGGCGGCTCAGCAGCAGGGCGGCTATGCCGAGCGTGGTCACGCCCAGGCAGAGCGAGGTCAGGCAGATGACGCCGACCCGCCCTGGGACCGTCCTCCCGCTCCGCCGAGGCGCGGGTGCCGAACGCCAGCGCGGCGGCGGCAGGGAAGGGCATCAGCGCCGCCAGCGAGAGCATCGGATCGCGGCAGAGCGCCAGCGAAAGCCCGTAGGCGGCGAGGGGGATGAAGGCGAGCCGTGTCAGCGTGGCTTTGTCCGCCACTGCCAGCAGCAGGGCCGAAAAGCCGGTCGCGCACAGCAGAGCCATCAGCATGGCGGGTGCCGCAAGCGTGCCGGTGGTGTACAGCAGTCCCGTGCTGACGAATAGCAGCAGGATCGGCGTCCAGCGCATCGTGCGCAGTACCCGGAACAGGTAGAAGAGCAGGAGCAGGCATACCGTTCCCGCGACCGCCTGCACGGCGGTGGCAGGGACCGTGACGACACCCGTCCCCCACGCAAGTCCGCAGGCGAGTGCGGCGGCGGACAGTACGCTCAGGACGGAAAGCAGCCACAGCGGCTGCACAGGCAGTCCCTTCCGATTTATCGGAACAGGGAACTCCTTCATTGGCGGAACCGGGTTCCGGTCCGGACGGGTCATAGAGAATCCTCCTTTTGAGGTTTTAAGTTGTATCCATAGATATAGATTATAGCATACTCTGCCCCTGCTTGTAAACATGGAAATCGTTACTTTTTTTCTGAAATGTGGTATATTTGCCGCTTTCCCGCGCATTGCCGCCGTCCGGACAGCGGGGAAGGGGAGCGGCGCGGGGAACGCTTGCAGGAATCCCCCGGCGCTTCAAAAACTTTTTGCCCCGTAAAATTGCAATTTCCGCTTGATTTTTCCTGCAGGGATGTGGTATACTACGATAAATATGCGTAAGCAGATAAGCTGTCCGCGCCAAGCGGCGGGATACGGAAAAGGAGCAGAACACCATGCATTGGTCAGACGAGATCGCACAGAGAGTCATTGAAAAGAATCCCGACAAGGAGGTCTATACCTGCGCGGCGGGCTACAGTCCTTCCGGATCGGGGCACATAGGCAATTTCCGGGACATCGCCACCTCCCTGTTCGTGGCGAAAGCGCTGGAGCGCAAGGGCAAGCGGGCGCGCCTCCTGCTGTCGTGGGACGAGTTTGACCGGATGCGCAAGGTGCCTGCCAATGTCGCCGCCCTGCCGGATACCGCCGACCTGGAGGACTGCATCGGCAAGCCCTACGTAGACGTGCGCAACCCCTTCCGCACCGACGCCCCGACCTACGCCGCCTACTTTGAGCGCGAGTTCCAGGCGTCCATTGAGCGGTTCGGCATCCGGATGGAGTACCGGCATCAGGCGGAGCTGTACCGCAGCGGCGCTTACCGGAAGGAGATCCGGACGGCGCTGGAAAAGCGCCATGCCATCTTCGATATTCTGGATTCCATGCGCACGCAGGACGCCGCCGAGGGCGAGCGCGAGGCGTACTATCCCGTGAGCATTTACTGCCCCGTCTGCGGGAAGGATTCCACCAGGATCCTGACGCTGGATGACGACTGCCGCATGGCGACGTATTCGTGCGCCTGCGGCTACCGCGGCAGCTTTGACTTTGACACCGACACCAACTGCAAGCTGGGCTGGAAGATCGACTGGGCAATGCGCTGGATGTACGAGGGCGTGGATTTTGAGCCGGGCGGAAAGGATCACGCTTCCCCCACCGGCTCCTATCAGACCAGCCGCCGGATTTCCAAGCTGGTGTACGGCTACGAAGCGCCGGTGTTCCAGGGCTACGAGTTCATCGGTATCAAGGGGCTGACCGGCAAGATGTCCGGCTCCTCCGGACTGAACCTGACTCCGGACGCCATGCTGAAGCTGTACGAGCCGGAGGTCATCCTGTGGCTGTACTCCAAGACCGAGCCGACCAAGGCGTTCGATTTCTGCTTTGACGACGGCATCCTGCGGCAGTATTTCGAGTTTGACCGGATGCTGGAGGAGTACCGCTCCGGCAAGGCATCCGAGTATACCGTGTCGGTGATGGATAATTGCCTCATCCCCGGACGGACGGTGCAGACCGTGCCGATGTCCCTGCTGGTTCAGCTCGGCTCCATCGTGGACTTCAACCCCGCCATGCTGGAGACCGTGTTTGCCAAGATCGGCACGCCCTATACAAGGGAGCAGTTTGCCGACCGGCTGGCACGCGCACGCTACTGGCTGGAGCAGTGTGCCCCGGAGCAGGTCAACCGCCTGCGCACGACGCGGAATTTCGAGGTGTACGACACGCTGTCGGACGAGGAGAAGGCGGAGATTGCCCGCCTGCACGACTACCTGGCTGCCGGCGGCTACACGCTGGACGAGCTGAACACCGCGCTGTACGCCATCCCGAAGCAGGTGTTCGGGGAGGATAAGTCGGAGAAGGAGCTCAAGACGCTGCAGGGCAGCTTCTTCCGGACGGTTTACCGCCTGCTCATCGACCGCGAGCGCGGACCGCGCCTGTACCTGTTCCTGTATGCCATTGATCCCGCCCGGTACGTGGGACTGCTGGATTTCTCCACGCCGCGCACCGAGGAGGAGGCAGCCGCCGACCGTGCCGCTGCCGAGCAGGCGGCAGCCGCCGCCGAGCCGGAGAAGACCGAGAAGGTGTTCGGTGATCCCGATCCGGTCGAGCCGGTTTCGACCGAGCAGGTGTCGATTGATGAGTTCCACCGGATGGATATGCGCGTGTGCAGGATTCTCAAGTGCCAGGAAATCCGCAAGTCGCACAACTGCTACAAGCTCACGCTGGCGGACGGTATCGGCGAGCGCGTGATCGTGTCCTCCATCAAGCATGACTATACACCGGAGGAGCTGGTGGGCAGGAAAATCATCGTGCTTGCCAACCTGACGCCTGCCCGCATCACGGGCGTGACGTCCGACGGTATGCTGCTGGCGGCGACCAACAACGCCTGCGGATGCCAGGTGATCTTTGTGGACGACAGCGTCCCCGAGGGCACGAAGATTCATTGACGGCAGGCACCCCCCCTTTGTTCCGAACCCGGAGCCGACACGAAAAAATTTCGCAAGGCTCCGGGATTTTTGTCACATTCCGGATGTTCCGCCTGTCTTTACGGGTGAGAACGCGTTAAGGAGGTTGTCTATGAGGAATGACAGCACCGATACGATCCGCCTGACCGAGCTGTTCTTTGCCCGGGACGAGGAGGCGCTGCGGGAGACGGCGCGGCTGTATGAGCCGCTGTGTATGCACATTGCGCTGAACATTCTGGCGGATCGGCAGGATGCCGAGGAATGCGTCAACGACACGTGGCTCCGCGCCTGGAACCACATCCCGCCCGACCGCCCGCGCTCGATGGCGGCGTACCTTGGCACGATAGTGCGCAATCTTGCCATCAACCGCTGGCGTGCCCGGCGGAACCGGGCACTTACGGTTGATCTGGACGAATTGCGGGAGACGATCCCGATGACCGAGGAGGACGCGGGCGAGCTGCCCGGACTGCTGGGTGCGTTTCTCGCGCGCTGTGACTCGCTGGATCGGCGGCTGTTCGTGGGGCGCTACTGGTACGCGCGCCCGGTGCGGGATATGGCGCTGGCGTACGGGCTGACGCCCAACACGGTGTCCCAGCGTCTGCGGCGCACGCGGCTGGAGCTGAAACAATTTTTGGAGGAAAGGGGTTATCGGGTATGAGAGCAAAACGACGCATCAGCAGGGAGACACTGCTCCGACAGCTGGGGGATATCCCGGAGATTTACATTCTGGAGGCGGCTGACGCGCTTGCGGTGTCTGCTCCCGCATCGGACAGCCGGACCGGGGCGGAAAACCCGGCGCGGCGGGGGCGCGATCCGTGGTGGCGCATACGTACAAGTCCCGCCTTTGCCATCTGTATCGGATTTATCGTGGCGCTGGCGGCAATCGTTGCCATCCTGCGTGCGGGGCGGGGCGGCACAACGCCGGACTACGGCTTTAATCCTGCCGGGGCGCCTTCCGGCTCCCTGTGGGGCGAGACCGACGCCATGTTCACCCGGCAGGAAAAGCCGGAGGATACCCGCGCGGCGGTTCCGCCGGAGTATAGTCCGTGCCTCGGGCGCGTGGTCGTGACCGATGGCAGCAGGATGCTCTTTGTGCCGGAGGACGAACCGGCTCTGAAAGGCTGTTGGTATTACGTGCTGGAGAGCGGCTTCGGTCAGTCGGATGCCATCCCGGAGGGGCTGCACAGCGGCGACCTTGTGCGGGTGTACTGGCAGTATGTGCGGGAGGTTTATCCGCCGCAGATGCCTGTCTATCGTGTAGAGCTGATTGAGCGGGGCAGATACCAGGACATCAGCAGGGAAGCGCGGGATGCGATAGCGAGCGGGGAAGTGATCGTTCGTGAGGAAGAGACAGAGACCGCAGAACCGATCAACAGTGAGGCGGAGACGGAACCCACGGAGCCGACCGTTCCCGAGGCGGAGACGGAACCCACGGAGCCGACCGTTCATGAGGCGGAGACGGAACCCACGGAGCCGACCGCTCCAGAGGCGGAGACATATCCCACGGAGCCGGAACCGATTGTCCGTGAGGAAGGCAATATGATGACCGGGCGTATCTGGCGCGCCGGGGATGCGGTATTTTTCATCCCGGAGGATGAAAACGGGCAGTTGAGCATGACAGAGTTTTGCCTTCTGCGTGACGGAGCCAGCGGTGTCATTCTGTTGCCCGGGACTTTGCAGACCGGTGACCGTGTGCGTGTTCCGCGCGGCGCGTTCCTGTACAGTGATCCGCCGATTCTGGTGCTGAAGCGGGCTCCTGTGCTCGTGGAGCACGGCACGGTGGACAGCATTGATCCGGCGATCCGGCAGCAGGTGACCGATCGCCTGAGCGCTACCGGGCTGACGGTCAGCAACTGACGTTGGCGGTGCCCGGTGGGGGCGCAGGGGGCAGTCGCCCACCAACCCTGCCTTTAGTTTACTTTTATGCCCCCATTCCCCCACCCCCTTCCCGGCGGGAAGGGGAGATTTTGATTTTTTCTTATGCAAGGGGCTTCGCCCCTTGCATCCCCGAGGGGCTGAACCCGGGCGGCACTGGAACAGGGAGGCAAACCACGCGCCCGGCGGGGAGGCTTGCTTCCGGCGTTGGCGGCTCGACCTGCCGCTGTGGTACCCGGCGGGGGGCGTGTTTTTCCTTGCCGCTTCCCCCGCCGCGTTTAGTTTTGATTCTGCCCCCATCCCCCCGCCCCCCTTTCCCCACGGGGAAGGGGGAGATTTTGGTTTTTCTTATGCAAGGGGCTTCGCCCCCTTGCATCCCCGAGGGGCTGAACCCGGGCGGCACTGGAACAGGGGAGGCAAACCACGCGCCCGGCAGGGGGCTTGTTTCCGGCGTTGGCGGCTCGACCTGCCGCTGTGGTACCCGGCGGGGGCGTGTGTTTTTCCTTGCCGCTTCCCCCGCCGCCTTTAGTTTTGATTCTGCCCCCATCCCCCACCCCCTTCCCCGCCGGGGAAGGGGAGATCTGGTTTTCTTATGCAAGGGGCTTCGCCCCTTGCATCCCCGGGAGGGCTGGATGGGGCGCGGCACCGGCATTGCTTGTGGGAAACCGGTTCTTTCAGCTTCAAATGGAGCGTTGGCACCCGCTGGGGCGGCGGGAACCCGGGTTGTAAAAAGTCGCCACTCGGCGGGGTGCCTGTTTGGAAAGGACTGTAAGTGCCGCGAACGGTCTAATGCAGGGGTGCCGGGGGCGAAGCCCCCGGCGAAATAAACTTTTGGTCACCCCCTTCCCCGGAGAGGGAAGGGGGCTGAGGGGATAGGGGGCATAAAAAGTAAACTAAAAGGCAGGGTGAGCCGACGACAAAGCGGGCAAGCCACCCCCAACGAATTCCGGAACGGCAAGGTCAGCCGGCGACCAGCCGGGTAAGCCTCCCAACGGATTCCGGAACGGCAAGGTCAGCCGGCGACAAAGCGGGCAAAGCCACCCCAACGGATTCCGGAACGGCAAGGTCAGCCGGCGACCAGCCGGGTAAGCCACCCCAACGGGCACCTACATCGCAGGTTCAGCCCGTGCCGCCTCCGGCTCAGACGCGGGGATGCAAGGGGCGAAGCCCCTTGCATGAAAATAATCTTGGTCACCCCCTTCCCCGCCGGGGAAGGGGGCTGGGGGATAGGGGCAAGAAAGAAAAACAAAAGGCAAGGTCAGCCGGCGACAAAGCGGGCAAGCCCCCTCCGGGCACCACCGACATCCGCCGCACTGAGCATTCCGCGCAATCCCCCGGATAAGCCGCCCCGCCTTGGGCAATAGTCACCAAAAAGGCACCTGCCAATGCAAGAAAATTCTTCGTGCATAACAAAGAAAAAGGGCTTGCAATCCGGCATAAAAATGTGGTATACTTTACAGGAAGTAGAGAAGGAGAGTGGGTTTTGAGCGAATCCACTCTTAACTTTTGCCGGGGATGTGACGCGAACGTGACAGCCGGCGGGCAAATAGCTGAAGTCCTGCCGGACGGAGGCGCGAAAGGAGAGCCCCGTATAAGTATGGATGATAAGAATAAGCAGGCGGAGAAAGCCCCCCGCGCGGTGGCGCGGAAACTGCCGAACACAGGCGGCTCCCGGGTTGCCGAAACCGTCCGGGTTCTGCTGGAACCGGTCGCGGAAACACTGGGCTACCGACTCTGGGACGTCGCATATGTCCGGGAGGGCGCCGACTATGTCCTGCGCCTGACCATAGACAAGCCGGACGTGTCGGGCAGTATCACCGTAGAGGACTGTGAGGCAATGTCCCACGCCGCAGACCCGGTGCTGGATGAGGCAGACCCCATCGGGCAGGGCTACCTGCTGGAGGTCTCGTCGCCCGGTCTGGAACGCGACCTGACAAGGGAGGAGCACTTCACCCTGTGCGCGGGCGAAAAGGTCGAGCTGAGACTGTTCGCCCCGCTGGACGGACGGCGGAGCTTTACCGGTATCCTGCGCGGCATGGACGGGGACGGATGCGTCCTGCTGGAAATGCCGGAGGGCGTCCGGCGGTTCCCCCGCACGGCGGTTTCCCGCGCGCACGTCGTGTTTGACTTCGGCTCGTGACGAATGACGAATCAAGATGAAAAATTCCGGAAAGGATGATACACCATGAACGCAGAGTTCTTCAGTGCCCTGGAGCAGTTGGAAAAGGAAAAAGGGCATTTCCCAGAAGTATATGCTGGAAAAAAATCGAGCTGGCACTCCAGTCCGCCTTCAAAAGGGAGTACGGAGCCACCGCGCTGATGCGCGTGGATATCGACGCCGATAAAAAAAGAAAATGCGGGCGTTCCTGCAGAAGGAAGTGGTCGAGGAGGTCGAGGACCCCATCTGCCAGATATCGCTGGAGGATGCACGCGCAATAAACCGCGGATACGAGCTGGGAAGCATGGTGGAGAAGGAAGTCAAAACCGACAGCATGCACCGGCTGAGCGCCGCCGCCGCCAAGTCCGTTATCATTCAGGGTATCCGCGAGGGAGAGCGGCAGGCGATGCAGGAGGCTTACGAGAACAAGAAGGAAGAGCTGATGACCGCTACGGTCAGCAAGATCAATCCCGATACGGGCGACGTCCTGCTGGAGATGGATCGCGGCGTGAACCCGCTCCCCAAGGCGGAGCAGATCCCCGGCGAGACATTCACGGTCGGGCAGAAGATCAAGGTCTACCTGACCGAGATCAACCGCGAGGCGCGCGGACCTGTGGTCACGCTGTCCCGCACGCACCCCAAGCTGGTCTGGCGGCTGTTTGAACTGGAGGTGCCGGAAATCCAGGAGGGCACCGTCCTCATCAAGGGCGTTGCCCGCGAGGCAGGCTCCCGCACCAAGATCGCCATTTGGTCCCGCGACCCGGATGTGGACGCCGTCGGCGCCTGCATCGGTACGCACAATATGCGTATCGACGCCATCCTGTCCGAGCTGTCCGGCGAGAAGATAGACATTGTGCGCTTCAGTGAGGATACGGCGGAGTACGTCGCCGCCGCGCTGGCACCGGCAACGGTGCAGGATGTGGTCATGACCGCCGAGCGCGCCTGCCGCGTCACGGTATCCCCCGACCAGCTCTCGCTTGCCATCGGGCGCGAGGGACAGAACGTCCGGCTGGCGGCACGGCTGACCGGGTGCAAGATCGACATCAAGACCGACTGACGGCACGCACGGTACTTACCGCAAGAAAAAATCAGGGAGGCAGTCCGGTATGGCAGACAAGCAGAAACCCGCACCGCAAAGCGGCGTGAAGCCGCGGAAGATACCCATGCGCCAGTGTCTGGGCTGCAACGAGCACAGACCGAAGGCGGAGCTGCTCCGCGTCCTGCGCGCCCCGGACGGCAGTGTCGGGCTGGACTTCACCGGGAAGAAATCCGGGCGCGGCGCCTATATCTGCCGGAACGCCGCGTGCCTGCGTAAGGCGCGCAAGAGCCGGCGGCTGGAGCGGACGCTTGCCTGCGTGATTCCGGATGAAGTGTATGATCGCATGGAGGCGGAGATCCCCGGTTCCCCGCCCCCGGCAGGTACGAACCATGCAGGATAAGGAACATCTGCTCTCCACACTGGGGCTGTGCGCACGGGCGCGGGCGCTGGTGGTGGGGACACCCCTGCTCTGCGAGACACTGCGGGCGGGGAACGGGCGGATACTCTGCGTGCTGGAGGCATCGGACACGTCCGCCAACACGCACAAGCGCCTGACCGACAAATGCACCTACTACCGCGTGCCGCTCCACAGGCTGGAGGCGGACGCCGGGACGTTGGGGCGTGCGGTCGGCAAAACCGGAGCCGTTGCCGCCGTAGGGGTGACGGATCCGGGGCTTCTGCGGGCACTGCACCTGCCGGAGGCAGGCGCGGGGAGCGCGGACGCCGAATCGAAATCAACATAGCCGGAGGCGGCGGTGCCCGGGAGGCAGGCCGCGCCGGTGAGAAGTTTAGGAGGAAATATGGCGGTATTCAATCCACAGTTCAAGATCAACCAGATGGCAAAGGACATGGGGCTGAAAAGCAAGGAGATGACGGACATTCTGACCGAGAAGGGGCAGGAGAACGTCAGGAGCCAGCGTGCCCTGACCGAGCAGGAGTTCAATATCCTGATGCAGACGCTCACGGAGAAGCATCAGGTGGAGGACATTGCCGGGTACATGGACGGGCAGACCTGTATTCCCTCCGTAAAGGCGGCAGAGGCGAAGGCAGCCGCCGAGAAGGCAGCCGCAGAAAAAGGTAGCAGCCGAGAAGGCAGCCGCTGAAAAGGTAGCCGCAGAGAAGGCAGCCGCTGAAAAAGGTAGCCGCAGAGAAGGCAGCCGCTGAAAAAGGCAGCCGCCGAGAAAGCAGCCGCCGAGAAGGCAGCCGCCGAGAAGGCAGCCGCCGAGAAGGCAGCCGCAGAAAAAGGCAGCCGCCGAAAAGGCAGCCGCCGAAAAAGGCAGCCGCCGAAAAAGGCAGCCGCAGAGAAAGCAGCCGCAGAGAAAGCAGCCGCCGAAAAGGCAGCTGCAGAAAAGGCGGCGGCAGAGAAAGCAGCCGCCGAGCGGGCGGCAGCGTCCGTGCGCAGACCGGCTCCCGGCGGTGCTGCGGCGGCAAGCCAGACGCAGAGGACGGCTGCCGGCGTAAGACCCGGCAGCCGCGATGCACGCACGGACGCAAGACCTCCCCGCCAGGACGGTCGCCCGGCGCCGGACGGCAGACCTGCCCCCGGCGCGCGTCCCGCCGCGCCCGGAGCCGCCGGTCAGCGTCCCTTCGGGGATCGTCCTGCCGCACCCGGTCAGCGTCCCTTCGGGGATCGCCCCGCCGCACCCGGTCAGCGTCCCTTCGGGGATCGCCCTGCCGCATCCGGTCAGAAGCCCTTCGGGGACCGTCCCGCCAACCGCGGCGGGCAGGGCCCCCGCACCGGCGGACGTCCCGGCGAACGCGACAGAGGCGACTTCAATCAGAACGCTCCGCGTGAGCATTTTCAGGTGCAGGCGATCGTCCGCGGGCAGACGCCCAAGGGCGGCGACGCGCAGAAGGCACCCCGCGGCGCCACGCGCGTGGTCGATACCCGCATGACAACGGTCGATCTGTCCAAGTACGACGATAAGCTGAACACCTTTGTGTCCGAGCGGATGCAGGACGCACGCGGCGGAAGCCAGAAGGTCGGCAAGAGCCGGAATGCCGCGCCCGCCCCGCGCAGACCGCTGGGCAAGGCAGGCGCGCGCAAACAGCCGCCCGTCAAGAAGGCGCCGCTGCAGGTCAAGATCCCGGATGAAATCGTGGTCAGCGATCTCGCCGCACGCCTGAAGGTCACGGTGGCGGAGGTCATCAAGCGCCTAATGCTCATGGGCGTCATGGCGACCGTCAACCAGACCGTAGACTACGACACCGCCGCCCTGGTGGCGGAGGAGCTGGGCGCCATCCCCTCCAAGGAGGTCGTGGTGTCCATTGAGGAACAGCTGTTTGATACGACGGAGGACGCCGCCGACGAGCTCAAGCCGCGCGCGCCTGTCGTCTGCGTCATGGGGCACGTGGACCACGGTAAAACCTCCATCCTGGACGCCATCCGCAATACCCACGTCACGGCGGGCGAGGCGGGCGGTATCACCCAGCACATCGGCGCGTACCGCGTCAGGGTCAAGGGACGCGAAATCACCTTCCTGGATACCCCCGGTCACGAGGCGTTTACCGCCATGCGTGCGCGCGGCGCACAGGCGACGGATATCGCCATTCTGGTGGTCGCGGCGGATGACGGCATCATGCCCCAGACCGTGGAGGCTATCAACCATGCCAAGGCGGCGGGCGTGGACATCATCGTTGCCATCAACAAAATGGATAAACCCGGCGCCAACCCGGAAGGGATCAAGCAGGAGCTGACGAAATACGATCTGGTGCCCGAGGAGTGGGGCGGCGACGTCATGTGCGTGCCGGTCTCCGCGCTGACGCATCAGGGCATTGAGGAGCTGCTGGAGGATGTCCTGCTGGTCGCAGAGGTCAAGGAACTGAAGGCGAACCCGAACCGCCGCGCCAAGGGCGTGGTCATCGAGGCGAAGCTGGATAAGGGCAGAGGCCCCGTTGCCACCGTGCTGGTGCAGAACGGTACGCTCAGACCGGGTGATATCGTGATCGCCGGAACGTCGGTCGGCCGCGTGCGCAGCATGACGGATCATACCGGCAGGGCAGTGAAGGCAGCCGAGCCTTCCGTGCCGGTCGAGATCACCGGTCTTGCCGACGTGCCGGAGGCGGGTGACGAGTTTGAGGCAGTCGTGGATGAGCGCATGGCGCGTGAGCTGGCAGACCGCCGCCGCACCAAGGCGAAGGAGGAGGCGTTCAAGGCGAACGCCCGCGCCAACCTCAATACGCTGTTCGATCAGCTCAGCTCCGGTGTCAAGGATCTGAATATCATCGTCAAGGCGGACGTGGACGGCACGGTGGAGGCAGTCCGGGCATCGCTCCAGAAGCTGACCAACGAGGAAGTGCGCGTCTGCGTCATCCATGCCGCCTGCGGCGGTATCACCGAGGGCGATGTGACGCTTGCCGCCGCATCCAATGCCATCATCGTCGGATTCAACGTCCGTCCCGACCGGCAGGCACTGGACAGCGCCGAGCGGCAGGGCGTGGAGATCCGAACCTACCGCGTCATTTACGAGTGCATCGAGGAGATCGAGGCGGCCATGAAGGGTATGCTGGCTCCCAAGTTCCGGGAGAAGCTACTGGGGCACGCCGAGGTGCGCCAGACCATCCGGGTGCCCAGCGTCGGCACCATCGCCGGATGCTATATCACCGACGGAAAGATCGCCCGCTCCGCGCAGATACGCATTGTGCGTGACGGCGTGGTCATCCAGGAGGATAAGATCGCGTCCCTCCGCCGCTTCAAGGATGATGTCAAGGAAGTCGCCGAGGGGTACGAGTGCGGCGTCGGACTGGAGCGCTTCAACGATATCAAGGAGGGCGACGTCCTGGAGGCGTTCGTCATGGAGGAAATCAAGGACTGATCCCGCGTGACCGCACGCGGCGCGGACAGACCGCGTTCCGGATCGGGAAGAAAGGAGAGGTACGCTGTGAGATATGAGAAATCATGCGGGGCGCTGGTGTTTCGCCAGGATCCGCGGACCGGACGCCGGTATGTGCTGATGATCCGGCATAAGCACGGCGGGCACCGCTCCTTCCCGAAGGGACACGTGGAGGCGGGCGAGACCGAACACGAGACCGCCATCCGCGAGGTCGAGGAGGAGGAGACGGCGGTGCGCATCCGCATCACCTCCGACTTCTGCGAGAAGGTGCATTACAGCCCGATGCCGGGCGTATCCAAGGAGGTCGTGTACTTCCTGTCCGTAACCGATCAGAAGGCAACGCATCCGCATGACGGCGAGATAGCCGATGTCGAGTGGGTGCCGCTGGAGAACGCAGAGCGCAGCCTGACGCACGAGAACGACAAGATCGTCCTGCGCGCCGCGCTCCGGTCGCTGGATCTCTGAGACTGCCCGGTATTTCCGGAACCCGGTTGTGCTGTTTTCTTGGCGGCAAAACGGCGGCTGAAAGCCGCCGGGACGAATGCCGTCGGGGGTGTTAAAAAACCAAAATGAGTTTTTTAAGGCATTACCGCGCAATTCCGATGGTGCAATTGCGCAGTCGGATTTTTCGTCAGACAATACAAAAATTCGCAGGCTGTAGTAGAGCTACTGACAAGGATTTTTGTGAAGTATGACGGAAAAGACGCAAGCAAGTGTGCCATGCGTGGATTGCGCGGTAATGCCTTAACACCCCCTCTTTGTAAAGGGCACCTCAAAATTTCATCGCACGGCGAAAAAACGCCGTGTTGCCTGATCCGTGCATCCCGGAAGGAGGAATTCCCGTGAAAGGTATTGCCTTGAAAATGACGGCTTTGCCGTGGCTGTCCGTTGCGGCATCGCTGACCATGCTGCTGCTCGCGTCCTGTGGGGGGAACGCCGGCGGTGTCCTGCCCGGCACCGGGACGGACTGCCCGGCATCCGTCACCGGCACGGGGACGGGCACCGAAAGCCGGACGGAAGCCGTAAGCCGGACGGACACCGGCACCGTCCCGACTCCGGGAACCGGTACATCCGCCGCCGAGCCGGAGACGCAGCCCGACCCCCGCACGGCGGAGGAGATACTCTGGGACAGTCTGGCTGGGGACGGCTCCCTGCGCGGACGCGGGCGACGGGTTGCCGGTCTGGCGGCACCCGACGACTGCCCCACGCCGCAGGGCGGCTGGTTTGACGGGCGCTACTGGTACCAGCTGTTCATCGGCAAGGACACGGAGCACAACGAGCGGGACAACACGGTGCGGCTTGTCCGGTACGACACCCAAACAGGCAAAACCGTGCGCATCAGCGACCCGCTCCCGCTCAATCACGCCAACGACCTGACCTATAACAGCCGCCGGGGACTGCTGGTGGCTGTCCACAACAACCCCAACCGCAAGCTGGTTTCCTTTATCGACCCGGAGACGCTGACCGTCACGGAAACCGTCACGCTTCCCTGCAGGATATACAGCCTTGCCTACTCTCCGGAGCGGGATATGTACGTGGCAGGCATCGCGGGCGGGCAGAGCTTCTGCCTGCTGGATGCGGCATTTCGGCAGGTGGACGGACCCTTCAGCCCCACGCCGGACACCGCGGGCTATATAACGCAGGGGTGCGCCTGTGACGCGCGGTACATTTATTTCGTGCTGTACCGGCAGAATGTCATCACGGTCTATGACTGGGAGGGGTGTCACATCCGCACGCTTCCGATTACTGTATCCGGCGAGCCGGAAAATCTCTCGCAGGTCGGCGGCAGTCTGTATGTTGCCTCGGCGGCGGGCGGGGCACAGCTGACCCGGATAGAGCTTCGGAACCGCTTACCGGAGCCAGCCGGCATCGGTTGCACTGCCTTGCCCGGATCCGCGTTCCCCCTTTGCCGTGCGCCGCCCGACCGCGCCGGGGAAGCCCCGCGCCGTTCTTTCGGGGTGCCTTTTACAGGAACTGCTTCATGTTCTGGATGTTCCTGTCCTCGAATTCCGCAATGTCGTTCGCCAGCGTGACCAGCTCGTCGCAACCGGGGCGGTCGCGGTACTGATTGCGCAGCTTGACTGCCTCCGTGATGGACATGGTGGAGCCTTCGATCACCATCTGCGCGATGTGGCTGTCTGTGGCGTCTATCGCGGTATTCATGACGATACCCATATGCGCCGCCATCTTGGACATCGGGTTTTTCCTGCTTTTGCCTCTATGCCGCGGTCGGTCAGAATGTTTCTGACCTTCCCGGCTGTTTTTCGTAGAAGCACAGGGCGGCGCTCATGCCTGTCTTTATGCGCTCGTCGTGAACGCGCGGCATGAGGTGGATGACTGCGTCACTGCTCATATTCAGATCCCTGTACATCTGAAGTCCCATGGTTGCCGCCGGGTCAGTTTCCTCTGTTCCGGCGGTGCTTTTTTTGTTTTCGGACACGGTTCCGGTTCCTCCTTGGTAAGCATTGCCTGCAGCTCAGCCGGCTGTCTCCGCACTGAGCTGTAGCATCAGTATGCGCGCCGCGCGGAATTTTTATGAGCCTGTATTTTTTTCAGGGGCTTGCCTTATTTGCCCCCCGCCGGGTACCGCTAACGCTCGTCGAGCCAGTGCCGCGCCCCGTCCAGCTCCGGGGATGCAAGGGGCGAAGCCCCTTGCATAAAAAAACTAAAAATCTCCCCCTTCCCGCTGGGAAGGGGGTTGGGAGGGATGGGGGCAGAGAAGCAAGCTAAAGGCAGGATAGGCAGGCGACCAAGACGGCAAGCACCCCCACAGGGTACCGCGGCGGCAGGGCGAACCGGCGACCAAAAAGGCAAGCCCCCCGCCGGGCACCGCCAACGCTCGCCGATCCAGTGCCGCGCCCCGTCCAGCCCCGGGGATGCAAGGGGCGAAGCCCCTTGCATAAAAACAAAAACTCCCCTTCCCGCTGGGAAGGGGGCGGGAGGGATGGGGGCGAAAGCAAGCTAAAGGCAGCGTCGGCAGGCGACAAAGAAGGCAAGCCCCCGCCGGGAACCCATAGCGGCAGGGTGAACCGGCGACCAAGAGGGCAAGCCCCCGCCGGGCGCCGCCAACGCTCGCCGAGCCAGTGCCGCGCCCCGCCCAGCTCCCCGGGGATGCAAAGGGGCGAAGCCCCTGCATAAGAAAACAAAAACTCCCCTTCCCGCCGGGAAGGGGTAGGGAGGGATGGGGGGCAGACAAATAAGCTAAAGGCAGGATAGGCAGGCGACAAAGACGGCAAGCCCCCGCCGGGTGCCATAGCGGCAGGGCGAACCAGCGACCAAGAGGGCACGCCCCCCTGCCGGGTACAGCGGTGGCAGTGTCTGTCAGTGCCGTAAGCGGTCTGATGCCGGGGTGCCGGGGGCGGAGCCCCCATATCCCTTACCCCTGCCCGCTTCCGTCAGCTTCGTCCGACCGCAGGACACTCTCCAACTCCTCAATCTCCTCGTACACCGCCAGCAGACGATCCTCTTTCTGCGTCTTTTCGGTGTCGAGCGCGGCGACACGCAGAAAATCGGTGGCGGCATCGCCGTTGATTTCGGCGGTGAGACGGTCGATGTCGGCTTCAAGCGTAGCGGATTCGGCGCGTAGACGCTCCAGACGGTGACGGCGCTTGCGTTGCTCGGCGGCAGACTGCCGCGCCTGGAGATAGGCTTCCCTGGACGAGGACGGCTCGTCGGGGGCGGCATCCGGGACACCCGCAGAGGGAATCCCCATGCGCGAGGGAGCAACCGAGCCAGACTGCCGCGCCTCCATGAACTGCCGGTACTCGGTGTAGGCGGTGCCGGGATGGGTGACGCGATAGTCGGTGAAGTCACTGCCGGAGCCGGAAACGGTGCCGGAAATGCCGTGCCCCGGCGCAATCTCCAGAATGCGTGTCGCCAGCTTCTCGATGAAGTAGCGGTCGTGCGACACGGCAATGACGGTGCCGTCAAAGGCAGACAGCGCCCCCTCCAGCGCCTCGCGCGAGTCAATGTCCAGATGGTTGGTCGGCTCGTCCAGAATCAAAAGGTTCATGCGGGACAGAATCAGCTTGCACAGCGTCAGCCGGGCACGCTCCCCGCCGCTCAACACAGACACCGTCTTGTAGACGTCCTCGCCGACAAAGCGGAACTGCCCCAGTGCGTTCCGGATCTCGGTCTCGGTCAGGCGCGGATAGGCGTCCCACAGCTCGTCCAGCACGGTCTTGGACGGATCAAGGTTCTGATTCTCCTGGTCATAGTAGCCGATCGTCACGTTGTAGCCTGCCTCAATGATGCCGGAAACAGGATCCAGCTTCCCGATCAGGAGCTTGATGAGCGTGGATTTTCCGCACCCGTTCTGCCCCAGTATCAGCACCCGGTCGTCCTTCCTGACCAGATATTCCAGATGGGAGAACAGCATCCGCCCGTCAAAGCCCATGGAGACATCCCGCAGAGACAGCACCTCCCCGCCGCTTGCCCGCGATGCGGTGAAGCGCAGGCGGATGGGCTTCGGTGCATTCTCCGGCTTTTCCAGCCGCTCCATGCGATCCAGCATCTTCTGCCGGCTCTCGGCGGCGACGATGTTGCGTTCCCGGTTCCAGGCGCGCTGCTGCGCAATGTACGCCTCCTGCCGCGCGATCTCTTTCTGCTGCTCGCGGTAGTGCTTTTCCGCTATCGCACGGTCGGTTTCGCGTTGCTGCATACAGGCGGTGTAGCCGCCGGTGTACAGCTTGGCGTGCCGGTTCCGGATGCACAGCGTCCGGTTCGTCACGCGGTCGAGGAAGTAGCGGTCGTGGGAGACCACCATCACGCTGCCGGGGTAGTCGGACAGGTACTTCTCCAGCCATGCCAGTGTGTCGATGTCCAGATGGTTGGTCGGCTCGTCCAGGAGCAGCAGATCCGGGCGGCGCGACAGCTGGATGCCCAGCGCCAGCCGCGTTTTCTGTCCGCCGCTCAAAAGGCGCACGGGCATACGGCTCAGCTCCTCGTCAAAGCCCAGTCTCCGCAGAATACCCGCGCAGCGCGACCGGAATTCCAGTCCGCCGTCCCGCAGGAATCGGTCATGCTGTTCGGAATACGCTCTTGTCAGCCGGTCATACGCTTCCGTGCCGCCGGCTGCCTCCGCGCCCGCGTCCAGCGCCTTCTGCATCTCGTCCAATCTTGTTTCGGCGGCAAGCAGCTCCGGGAATGCGTGGTACATATGTTCCAGTGCGCTCTGGTCGCCGTTTCCGTCCTCGCCATCCTCTGCGAAGGCGCCCTCCTGCGTCAGGATTCCGACCGTGCGTCCCTTGGCGAGGTAGACCTCTCCCGCTGTCGGTTCTGTTCCTCCGGGCAGTCCGACTCCGTGGCAGAGCATCCGGAACAGCGAGGATTTCCCGCATCCGTTGACGCCGATGACGCCTATTCGGTCGCCCTCCTCCACCGAGAAGGATATATTCTCCAGCACTGTGTCCGTGCCGAACTGCAATGTCAGGGAAGTCGCGGAGAGAATGATCATGGTGGTGTTCCTTTCTTTTGTTTGGGGACGTGGGGGCTGGCTTCTTCGGTTTCCGGATTTGCCTGCCGTAGCAGTGCTTTTTGCCCCCCATCCTCAGCCCCCCTTCCCCGGAGGGAGGGGGAGAATTTTTTGCTTTAATTTCGCCGGGGGCTTCGCCCCCGGCACCCCCTGCGCTTGAGCCGGGAGTGGCATTGGGAAAGAGGGCGGTCGCGGCATCGGCGGGGGCTGGCTTTTTCGGTTGCCGGATTTGCCTGCCGCAGCAGTGCCTTTTTGCCCCTATCCCCCTACCCCGCGCTCGCAGAGCGCTCTTCCCGGCGGGAAGGGGGGGGACTTAGTTATTCTTATGCAAGGGGCTTCGCCCCTTGCATCCCCGGGGCTGAACCCGGGCGGCACTGGTTAAGCCTACGGGGTAGGTGCCCGGCGGGGGCTTGCCCGGTGCGGGACAGGGGGCGGCGTTCCGGCACCCCTGCACTTGAGCCGTGGGCGGCACCGGCTTAAACCTGCCTTGTCGGTACCCGGTGGGGGGGCTGGCTTTTTCAGTTGCCGGATTTGCCTGCCGTAGCGGTAATTGTTTGCCCCCATCCCTCCCGCCCGCGCTCGCAGAGCGCTCTTCCCCTCCGGGGAAGGGGGAGTTTTTTAGTTTTTTTATGCAAGGGGCTTCGCCCCTTGCATCCCCGGGGCTGAACCCGGGCGGCACTGGTTAAGCCTGCGGGGTAGGTACCCGGCGGGGGCTGGCTTTTCCGGTTGCCGGATTTGCCTGCCTTTAGCTTGCTTTTCCTGCCCCCATCCCCCCTCCCCTTCCCGGCGGGAAGGGGGGTTTTAGTTTTCTTATGCAAGGGGCTTCGCCCCTTGCATCCCCGGGGCTGAACCCGGGCGGTACTGGTTAAGCCTGCGGGGTAGGTGCCCGGCGGGGGCTTGCCCGGTGCGGGGCGGGGGCGGCGTTCCGGTGCCCCGGCACTTGAGCCGGGAGCGGCATTGGGAAAGGGGGCGGTCGCGGCATCGGCGGGGGCTGGCTTTTTCCGGTTGCCGGATTTGCCTGCCGTAGCAGTGCCTTTTTGCCCCCCATCCCTCAGCCCCCTTTCCCCCGGAGGGAAGGGGGAGTTTTTAGTTTTTCTTATGCAAGGGGCTTCGCCCTTGCATCCCCGGGGCTGAACCCGGGCGGCACTGGTTAAGCCTGCGGGGTAGGTGCCCGGCGGGGGCTTGCCCGGTGCGGGGCGGGGCTTCGCCCCCGGCACCCCTGCGCTTGAGCCGGGAGCGGCATTGGGAAAGAGGGCGTTCGCGGCATCGGCGGGGGGCTGGCTTTTTCGGTTGCCGGATTTGCCTGCCGTAGCAGTAATTGTTTGCCCCTATCCCTCTACCCCCTTCCTCCGGGGAAGGGGGAACTCAAGGTTATTTCATGCAGGGGCTTCGCCCCTTGCATCCCCGGGCTGAATCCGGGCGGCATTGGTTAAGCCTGCGGGGTAGGTGCCCGGCGGGGGCTTGCCCGGTGCGGGGCGGGGGGCGGCGTTCCGGCACCCCTGCGCTTGAGCCGGGAGCGGCATTGGGAAAGAGGGCGGTCGCGGCATCGGCGGGGGCTGGCTTTTCCGGTTGCCGGATTTGCCTGCCGTAGCAGTAATTGTTTGCCCCCTATCCCTTCCCCTTCTCCGGGGAAGGGGAGTTTTAGTTTTTCTATGCAAGGGGCTTCGCCCCTTGCATCCCCGGGGCTGAACCCGGGCGGCACTGGTTAAGTCTGCGGGGTAGGTGCCCGGCGGGGGGGGTGGCTTGCCCGCCGGTCACAGAGTCGACAGGACGGTGTCACCCCTCATTCCGGTTTGAAAGTTCTTGAAGGGGTGTGGGGAAACTTCTTTCAAGAAGTTTCCCCACCGCTTCCTTCGCATCCTTCGCATCCTTCGCTTCCTTCGTATC
Source organism: Oscillospiraceae bacterium (assembly GCA_022009675.1). GTDB lineage: Bacteria > Bacillota > Clostridia > Oscillospirales > CAG-272 > CAMEON01. The sequence goes on from CP091718.1 coordinate 1,046,163, forward strand.
CCCCGTGCCCCTCGTTGTCAGAATCGACGCCCATACGGTGCAGGAGATCCAGCAGGGCGGCGTCGGGGGGATGGCAAGGAGGGCGTGCTCGTCCGGGACGGGGAGGTAGGCGGCGAGGGGGGCGAAGGGGTCGCTGTCGTAGCGGAAGAGGGTGAGGGAATGATATTTTTTTCTTGCGGCACTTACGGAAATCCGAGCGGGAGAGGACGGTCAGATGGCGGATATCCCGCAGGGAAACGCGGGCGACGACCGAGATTTTCCGTCCGAGCGTCTGCGTAATGACGAGGTCATAGACGGGGTTGCCGGCAGAATCGACCAGTTCGCTGTCCTGCACGGAGAAGGTATAGGAGCGGAGAGAGTAGCGCGTGATGAGGTAGATGCCAAGAACAGCCAGCACGACGCCAGCCAGCTGAAAGATCCAGCCGTAGCTGCCGCCGGCGGTGGCTGAGGTCCAGAGGAGGACGGATGCAGTCAGATCCACGATTACCACGGCGTGCAGACCGCGCCGCCGTCCGTTGGGCGTAAAGCTATACATATCAGGTTCCTTCCTGCCCCGCGGCGGCGTCCGCACGGCGGAGCTGTCCGCAGGAGGCGTTGATGTCCGCGCCCAGCCGCCGCCGCACCGTGGCGCGGATGCCGTGCGCTTCCAGCGTCCGGGCAAAGGCGGCGACCGCCGCGTCCCCGGCGCGGGTAAAGCCGGTCTCCGCCACCTCGTTCACGGGGATCAGGTTGACGTGGATCGGCATACTTTCGGTGCGCGTGCGCAGGTGGCGGTTGAGCACATCGGCAAGCTGCCGCGCGGCGGCGACCGAGTCGTTCCTGCCCGCAATCAGCGTGTATTCAAACGAAATACGCCGCCCCGTGTGCCCGTAGTAGGTCCTGCAGGCGCGGAGAAGCTCGTCCACCCCCCAGCGCCGATTGACGGGCATGATGGAGGAGCGCGTCCCGTCGTCCGGCGCGTGCAGGGAAATCGACAGCGTGATGGGCATATTCTCCTCCGCCAGCCGCAGGATATTCGGCACTACGCCGCAGGTCGAGAGAGAGATGTGCCGCAGTCCGATATTCAGCCCGTCCGGGTGCGACACCAGCCGGAGGAACTTCACCACGTTGTCGTAGTTGTCCAGCGGTTCGCCGATACCCATCATGACGATGTTGGAGATGCGCTCGCCGAGGTCGCGCTGCGCCGCGATGACCTGCCCCAGCAGTTCGCCCGGCACAAGGTCGCGCACCTTGCCCCCGATGGTGGACGCGCAGAAGCGGCACCCCATCCGGCACCCGACCTGCGAGGAAATGCAGATCGTGCGCCCGTGCTCGTAGGTCATGACGACAGACTCCACGCAGTTGCCGTCCGCCAGCCCGAACAGGTACTTGACAGTCCCGTCCAGACGGCTGACCAGTTTGCGCCGCACGTCCGGCAGGCGGTACTCTGCCACGGCGGCAAGCCGGCTCCGCGTCTGCCTGCCGATATTGGTCATTTCGTCCGGCGATACGCCGCGGTGCAGCTGGGGGAACATCTGCGCCGCCCGGTATTTCGGCTCCCCGATGTCCAGCAGCAGGGCAGTCAGCTCGTCCGGCGTCAGCGATAACAGGTCAGTCATGCAACGTCTCCTTCCGTGTGGGAAAAATTCTCCGGGGATGTCCCCGGAGCCGTGTTGCGGATGGCGGAGTCTCAGTCCTTCCGCCGCATCCGCGCGATGAAGAAACCGTCCGTGCCGTGCAGATCCGGCATTAGCGTGACCGCGCCGCGCTCGGAGACAATGTCCGGGCAGGCGGGATCGCAGGACGGGAAGAAAAAGTCCAGCGGTTCAAACTCCGGGTGCGCGGCAAGGAAAGCCTCCGTCACCTCCCGGTTTTCGGCGGGAAGCAGGGTGCAGGTCGAGTAGACCAGCAGACCGCCCGGCTTTACGTACCCGGCGGACGCCTCCAGAACAGCCGCCTGAATACCGGGCAGGCGGGCGGAGTCGGTCATGTCCTTGTAGCGGATTTCCGGCTTTTTCGCCATTACTCCCAGCCCGGAGCAGGGGACGTCACACAGCACGCGGTCAACAGCCCCCAGCAGGGAGGGATCGGGACTGCGCGCGTCGCGGCAGGCGACCTCCAGACAGTGCAGTCCCAGCCGCCCGGCACCGGATCGCACCAGCGACAGCTTGGAGGCGTGCAGGTCAAAGGACAGCACGCGCCCCCGGTCGCCCATGCACAGCGCAGCTCCAAAGGACTTGGAGCCGGGGCAGGCGCACACGTCCGCCACGGTCTGCCCGGGACGCGCGTCCAGCGCCCGGACGCACAGCTGGGACGCCTCGTCCTGCACGAAAAAATCGCCCGTTTCAAATCCGGGCAGAGCGGTCGGGTTGCCGCCCGCGCCGCCGTCGGTCACCAGCAGGGCGTCCCCGCCGTAATGCCCGACCTTGACGACAGCGCCCGCCGCCGCCAGCCGCGCGGTCAGGGCGGCGGTGTCTGTCCGCAGGGGATTGACCCGCAGGGAAAGCGGCGGACGTTTTCCGAATGCCGCCATGACAGCCTCCGCGCGCCCGGTACCCAACGCCGCCGTCAGCGTATCGCACATCGGGAGCGGCATCCCGTAGGCGACCGACACCGCCCGGCGGCGGTCCCCCGCCAGCACCGGGAACCGTCTCTGCCAGTCCTCCGGCGTGCGCAGACTGTTCTCCCGGTCACCGCCCAGCCGTTCCGCCAGGCGCAGGTACCCGCGCAGTACCGCATTGACGTAGCCTGCGGCGCAGCGCGGTACCAGCGAGACCGTCTCGCCGATGGCGGCGTAGTCCGGCACGCGATCCATATATATCAGCTGGTACAGCCCCAGCCGCAACGCCAGCAGCACCGGCAGATCCAACTGCTCCGGCGGGCGGGCGGACAGCTGTTCCGCCAGAAAATCCAGCGTGGTCTGCCGCTCCAGCACACCGAAAACCAGCGCCGCATACAGTCCCCGGTCGGCGCCCTCCAGCGCACTGCGCCGCAGTACCGCATCCACCGAAAGACTGCCGTACCGCCCGCCTGCAATGCCGGACAGGGAATCCATCGCCAGCCTTCTGGCAGACGGTTCGCCGGTTCCCTTGCTGTTCCTGTTGTTTTCCTGCATAGCCGTGACCGGGCGTCAGTCGCGGCGACTGCGGGAGCCGCCGAATATCAGCAGCAGGCGAAGCAACGACGCTAGCGAGGACGCAAGCGCCGCCACATAGGTCAGCGCCGCCGCCCGCAGGGTACTGCGTGCCCCGACCAGCTCGTCTCCGTCCAGAATCCCGTAGCTCTCCAGCGTCTTCAGGGCGCGGGCAGAGGCATTGAACTCGGTCGGCAGTGTTACCAGCTGGAACAGCGTCGAAAGCGAGAACAGCAGGATGCCCAGCATCATGAACACATCCCCGACCATGTTCCCGTACAGGGAAAGCTGTGCGAACAGAAGTCCCAGGATGAACACCGGCATGGCAAGCATGGAGCCGATGCGCGTCATGGGGATGATGGCGCTCCGGATGCGCAGGGGGACGTAGTCCTCCGCGTGCTGGCAGGCGTGCCCCACCTCGTGCGCCGCGACGCCGATCGCCGCGACCGAGGTGGAATCATACACGCTGTCGGACAGCCGCACGACCTGCGCGCGCGGGTCATAGTGGTCAGTCAGCCTCGCCGGACACGCGCTGGATCTGCACGTAGTTCAGCCCGTTCGCGTCCAGTATCCGACGTGCGACATCGGCGGCGGTCAGTCCGCGCCGGTTGCGCACCTGCCTGAACCGACTGAAGGTCATCTGTACGTTGATCTGTGCCCAGAAGGCAAAGATCATGGCGGGAATCAGAACGAGAACCGTCCAGTCACCCCAGAAAAGACCGAATAGCATAAAAGCACCTCCTCAATAAAAACAATCGCTGTGCGTTAGCTTTTTTACCCCAGCCGCTCCCCGACCGACAGGCGCCGCCCACGGATGTAATCGGCGGCGGACATGGGCGCCTTGCCCTCCGGGACGACGCGGGTCAGGAGCAGGGAGCCCTCCCCGCAGGCGACCTCGATGCCGCCGTCCTGCGCGGTGTCCAGGGACAGAACCGTGCCGGGGGCTCCGCAGTCGCCCGAAAGCCGGGCGCGGCGGGCGGCAACGACCTTGAGCAGTTTGCCGTCCGGCGTATGCGTGAAGGACAGCGGGATGGGGGAAAGTCCCCGCACCCGGTCAAAGACCGCCTTTGACCGGCATGGAAAAATCCAGCAGGCAGTCGGCTTTTTCAATCTTGGGCGCATAGGTGGCGAGGCTGTCGTCCTGCGGGATGCGCACAAGGGTTCCGGCGCGCAGGGCGGCGATCGTTTCCAGCAGCAGTGCCGCGCCCGCCTCCGCCATTCTGTCATGCACCGACTCGAAGTTGTCCTCCTCCCGGATGGGCACCTCGGCACGCAGCAGCATATCGCCCGTGTCCATGCCCTCCGCCATGTACATGGTGGTGACGCCGGTCACGTCCAGCCCGTTCAGGATTGCTCTCTGCATGGGCGCGGCACCGCGCAGTGCCGGGAGCAGGGAGCCGTGGACGTTGATGCAACCGTATTTGGGCGCCTCCAGGATGTGCGGCGGCAGGATTTTTCCATATGCGACAACGACAATCAGCTCCGGCGCCAGGGCTTTGAGCGTATCGTCAAAGCTCCCGTCCCGCAGGCGGGCGGGCTGAAAGACCGGCAGTCCGTGCGCGGCTGCGTAGGTTTTGACGGGGGGCGGAGTCAGGACATAGCCCCGTCCGCGCGGTTTGTCGGGCTGTGTCACGACGCCTACGATCCCTCGCCGGAGCCGTACAGTGCGCGCAGGGACGGGACGGCGAAATCCGGGGTTCCCATGAATAGAATTTTTCATTGTCACAGTTCCTTCCTTGCTTTGTGCTTTTTTTAGGGGGAATAAGGCTATTTTTTTGAGGGATCAATCCTCCATTTTGGCGATGTCGATGAAGAGTTTACCGTCGAGGTGATCCAGTTCGTGGCAGAAGGCGCGGGCGAGGAGGTCATGACCGGTATAGGTCACGGTTTCGCCGTTACGGTTGAGGCACTGGACGGTGACGTGCCGGGGGCGGTGGGTGATGCCCCAGCGACCGGGGATAGAGAGGCAGCCTTCCTCGGCTTCCTGTTCGCCGCCGGAGGCGATGATTTTCGGGTTTATCATTTCGTAGACCTCGCCCGGTTCGACCTCCACGATCACGATGCGCCGCAGGATGCCCACCTGCGGGGCGGCGAGCCCGCAGCCGTTTGCGTCGCGCATGGTTTCCAGCATATCGTCAAGGAGGCACAGCGTGCGGGGAGTGATTTCGGTCACGGGGCGGCACACCTTGCGCAGCGCCTCGTCGCCCAGCTTGCGTATCTTCAGCTTTGCCATGATGAAGGTTCTCCTTTGTCAGTTTTTGGAATCGGGATAGACCTGAATGCGGTCGTACAGGCGGGTGACGTCAGCCGCGAGCTTATCGCAGAAGGAGCGGAGCACGCAGAACATACCCTGCCCGTTCTCGGGGGAGGAGGGCGCGTCCGGGGTAGCCAGCGTCTCCACCGTCATGTAGCAGCGGCGCTCGGATATCCGGTAGAAGCGGTACACGAGATTCGCCTTCTGCGGATCCTTCTGCCCGTCATCCAGAGTAAACGTGATCTTCAGGTAGCAGTCGCTGTCGTCCGTGGTACGCAGGGACGCCATCTCCTCCGCCGTCAGCCCCGCCTCGCCCTCAATGGAGGCGGTCAGCAGAGACTGCACGAAGCGCCGGAAGTTGTCGGTTCCGGTCATCATTTCCGGCGTGCCCGTCACGCGGATGAGCTCCATCTCGTATGCCATGGACAGCCCGTTGATATAGGACACCAGTTTGTCCGAGTTGGTGCCACCGGACTGATCCGACGCCGTATTGTCCAGCCGAAACACCACGTCGCCCGCCGAAGTCCGGTACTTGCTGTCCAGCGCCCGGATAGCGGTGCCGTCCAGCCGGATCTCCTTGATGTGCGCGATGTTGTACTGGAAATAGTCGCGGTCGTACCAGTCGATGTCCTTCCACGAAAGGAACGGCACCATGCTCTCGTCGATCTCCACAATCATGTCGTAGTCATCGGCGAAGGCATAATACTTGCCCTCCGCGGTCTTTGCACTGAAGGTGACATGGTTGCCGTGCTCGACTCCGTCCGCGTCCGTATATACGAAGGAAATGTCAAAGGCGGGCTCGGACAGTCCATATTCCTGCAGCTGCTCCGCAGTCGGGCCCAGCGCCTTCACCGCGTCAAAGGACATCGAGTACAGGTTCTGCAGCATCTTGCTGATGTTGTCGGCGTTGGGGCGGTAGCCAGCCATGTACGCCGTCGCCATCCGGTAAGGGTAGGAGGAGTACAGACTGTTCTCCCGCTGCTCCATGTCCACATAGGAGAATGCCGTGACCTTGCGGGAATAGAGCTCCAGCCCGCGGTCGTACATCTCCGTGAACTGCTTCTCGTCCAGCTTATCAATCCTGTCCAGCGCCTCGCGCAGAGCGGCACGCTGTGCGTCCGTCAGTGTGCTGAGGTCGTTCAGATCCACCTTGTTCAGGTCGATCTCGTCCAGAATACCCGCCAGCTCTGCCGCCATGTGCAGCAGGATCCGGTCATAGTGTATGTCGGTGCGCAGGACGAAATCCCGGACGTTGAAGTACGTGTTGAGCGTCATGGGGTACACAATACGCCCCGTAACCAGCGATTCGATGGGCTGCAGCGCCACCTCCAGGTTGGTGGAGGACAGGATATATACCGTGTCCCGCCCCTCGTAGCGTGCATAGTAGCCCGCACCGGAGATTGTCGCGTCCCCCAGCGTCATGGTGTAGCTGTCCACCCCCGTCCGGGCATCCGGCTGGAGCGTCCTGACCGTGTACCAGGTGGGCGTGTACTCGTAGGTGACTTCCTTCCCGTTCTCGTCCAGAACCGGCTTTCCGTCCTTGTCCGTCTTTACCCGCGTTTCCTTCGCAAGCCCGTACTCGGCATACTTGATGCTCCCGTCTGCCAGCCGCACCGGATTCTCCAGCCGCTGCATGGAGATGGTATATCCGCACCCGCTGGACAGCTGTGCGAACAGCTCGTCCGAGATGGCGGTGCCCTCATGTCCCCGGATAACGAAGCGGTTGGTGTCCACGCCGTCCGGACGGTACAGATCCAGCACGCCCTGCTGGTTATGCACCTCAATGCTCCGGATAACCCGCGAGTAGTCGGTTGTGGAGGACTTGTCATAGGTCAGCTGCTTGAACGCCAGTACCCGCCGCGCGTTGCCCAGCACCTCGGTGCCTTCCACGTCCACGACCGCATACACCTCGTACTCACCGGACTTTGCGTCCACCTCCAGCTGTGTGCCGAAGGAGGTCAGGTAGTAGCCCTCGTCGTTGGTATCGCACGGACTGCCGTCCTTGCGGTACAGCCCGTAGGAGCCGCCCTTTTTCCGGATGGTGTACACCGTTCCGTCCGCGTCCTCGTAGCGGTATATCTGCACGATATAGTTGGTCAGCACCAGTCCGCCGACCAGAACGACCGCCGCCACAACCAGCGCGATGATTGCCCGCGTCTGCGTCAGGAGCGAGGATTTCTTTGCCTTTTCGCTCTTTTTCCAGTGAGCGTACAGCACAAGCGTCTCCGGGGTATCCGCCCCGATGACGGTGGAGGAGTTGATATGCTCCCCTCCCCCGCCGCGCCGTCCGGCACGGTATACCAGCCGAGGAAGGTGTATCCCCGGCGCGTGGGCTGCGGCAGAGCGCCCGCCCGGTCGCCGCTCATGGTTATCACGGCGTGAAGCCCTACCGTTCCGTGTTTGCCGGGGTTGAATACGAGCCGCACTTCCTTTGCGTCATTCATGAATGGTTTTCCTTTCTCCCGTAAAACGGTTGCCTCGCATCTCTTTGCTCAGCGGTACTTGCGGCGCACGGATACGGCGATGCCGGCACCCGCGCACAGAACCGCAGGGATCAGCGTAAAGGCGACCGTGATGCCGACCTTTCTGTCGGAGGTCAGTCCGCTCTTTTCTGCGTCGATCTCATACTTCTTGAAGCCCTTGAATTCCAGCGTCTTGACCGGCACCAGCTCGCGCCCCATGGAGCGGAGCAGGGACAGCAGTACGTCCGCGTTGCCGTAAACGGCGGAATCCAGCAGTGCATCGGAGGCAAACTCGGTCGAGGCGCACACGCCCACAAAGGAGCGGTCGTCCTTGGTCATGTAGTTTGTCTCCTGCACCGTCCGCTCCTCGCTGGTCAGCGTCATCAGGCGGAACAGGTTCTGCTCGGTCGCAATCTCGTACTGCGCCCCGAACACCTCCGCCGATGCGGTGGGGTAGGTGGTGAACAGATTGGACAGCCGGCGGCTGACGCCGTTGCGGTAGTAGCCCTCATAGGAGTACGGCTTTCCGTCGGACGCCTCGTCCGACGAAACGTAGGTCGTGCGGTAGCTGTCCGAGCGCGTCACCGACGTCGCATGGGGGAACACGACCTTGGCAGGGTATGCCACGTTGCGCATATCCTTGGTCACCGACGAGCCCAGTCCCGACGTCACGTAGTTGCCGAGCACCGTGTAGCCGTCCGTGTCCAGCCGCTGTACCGTGTCGCGGATGTGGTAATTGTCGCTTTTTCCGCTCTCGCTGTCCTGCACGCGGCAGATCCGGATGCCCCATTCCTCCAGATACTCCTCCAGCACCGGCATGGTCGGCGTTTCGTCATCCACGAACAGGAGGAAGGAGAAGGCGTTGTCCAGGAACTTGTCCAGCCGGTCGATCTCGGAGACGCCGCTCCCGCCGTTGTTGGTATAGCCCCGGAAGTCGGTCTGCGGGTCATAGGTGATGAGCAGGCGGCAGTCCGCGGGAATCTCGTCCCGCTCCAGATCAATATCCTGCACGATATACCCTGCACGGGCAACCAGCTCCCGGAGAGAGCGGCAGGAGTCGGTGTTCTCGCCGTGGTTGGTGGTAAAGCAGGCGATCGGGGATTCGGCACGCGTCACCGCCAGGATGGCGGAGGAGATGTCCATTTCCCCGTTGTACGCCCACGGGTGGTGCTGTTCTCGTTGGTGACAAAGAAGCGGTTCAGCGCGTACACCCGGAATTCGGTGCCGAACTCAAAGATCACATTGGTTTCATACAGGGAAGTGGAGGAGGTCGCCTTGTACTTCTGCACGGCGGAGGGGTTGTGCGCGATGTCCACGAAGGACACCGTCACGTAGTCCGGGAAATGCTCCCGCAGATCCAGCACCGAGTACAGAACATACCGGGAAAGGTTGGATGCATAGATTTTGTCCCGGTCGGCGCAGAAGATAACGTTGACCGTCAGCCTGTCCTCGCCGCGCGCGGCGCGCTCCGCATTGACCGTGTCCACAGCGGGGACGGCGGAGTTGCGGAACAGGTCAAGGAACGGCTCCGACGCGGTATACAGCCCCCGCTTATCCTTCAGATAGCGTGCCCGCGTCTCGTCCACCTGCCAGATATGGGCATAGCCAAGGTAGCTGAACAGCAGATTGACCAGCAGTACCGCAACCACCGACAGCACCGTGACCGTTACCGCCGCAGAGCGGCGGCGCAGGCGGCGCGCCCGATCGACGCGCCGGTCGGCGGCAGACGCTTCGTCTGTCCCCGGCTGCCCTGTCTCGGACAGATTTTTCCATGTTCGGATTCGGATTCATGCGGCACACCCTGCCTTTCTGCCGCCCGTCTGCCGGGCGGAATATGCGTTTATGCTGTTTTCTGTCTTTGTAATTTCCGTGACTCGCATGCGGTTTTTCCTCCGTACCAGCACCACCAGTCCGACGGCAAGCGACAGCCCGGCGGGCACAGCCGCCAGTGCAATCGTGATTCGCCGCGCGGCTGCGGTGGTCAGGATGTGGATGCTCCTGTCCGAGAAGGGCTGGGATGCCAGATGCATGGGGGTATCGGTCTTGCCCATTGCCTCCACAGCCGCCAGCAGCAGAGTCTCGTTGTCGTACACGCCGGACTGCATGGCAGCCTCCTTGGCATACTCCACGGAGGAGCAGACCAGCAGCGAGCCGGCGGAGCCGCTCTCGCCCGCCTGCGTCAGCGTGATCAGGTTGAAGCCCTCGTCGGTGCGCGCGACGGCTCTGCCGCCCGCCCACGCCTCGGCGCCGGGATAGGAGCGGAGCAGGGCATACGCCGTGCGTTCCCCGCTCGACCACTGATTGTCGGCAACGCTCCAGCCGTCGGCGGGCGAGATGCCGGTCGCATTGGCAAGCCGGACGGTGCCGGTGACCTGCCGCATCATCTCGCCGGCTCTGCCTGTGTCGGCAACCTTGCCGAGGATGGTGTAGCCGTCGGTGCTGAGCGAGTGGGCGGTGTCGCGGATGCTGTAGCACTCCTCCACGCCGGAGGCGCCCTTGGCGTGGTCAAAGGTCACGCCCCAGTCCGCCAGAAAGCCCTCCAGATTGCCGAAGCTGCCCGCCGCGAAGGTGTCCGCCGAAACGAATACCATCATTTTTCCGCCGCGCGACAGGTAGGCGTCCAGCTTTTCGATCTCCGAGATGCCGGTCACGCTGTCCCGGGCGGCAAAATCCTGCACGGGATTGTAGGAAATCAGCAGATCGCAGTCCGCCGGGATGTCGAAGGACAGCGAGTCCAGATAGTTGACCATATAGCCTGCATCGGTAGCCGCGAACATGAGCGAGTAGTCGCTCATGGATTCACCGTGGTTCATGGTGAAGTAGCAGACCGGCGCATTGGCGGACAGAACCGCCTTCATGGCGACCGCCAGCCGTTTCTCGCCGTTGTAGGCGACCGGCGTCTCGGAATCGCGGATCGAGAACTGGAAAAAGTCCTTCAGCGTGCAGACGCGGGAGCGATCCCCCTGTGCCACCACGACAGACGTGGATGCCTTGACGCCGTAAGCCCGCGCCACGGAGGGGTTCTCCCAGACGTTGAGGTACTCAATGCGCACCTTGCCGGGGTAGCGCTCGGCAAGCTCGGTCGCTGTCGTGAGCACGTATGCCTGCGTGCCGGAGCTGCGGATGTTCTGCTCCTCGTCGCAGAAGATGATGCGCAGCGGCTCCTCCGTGCTCACGCTGTCCATGACATACCGGTCCAGGTAGTCATAGCACGCGTCGGTCACGGGGAAGGTCAGCTGCGGGGTCATGCGGATATACCAGCCGTAGCGGAGCGCCAGCTTGGTGACGATGCCGTTCAAAAGGATCACCGTCACCACGGTCAGCACCGTGAGAAGCACCGCGACCGTTCCGAAGCGGCGCGTCTTCCCGGAATTTTTTTTTGCCATGTCCGGTTTTTCCTCCCCGCGCCTCAGCTCCAGCGCCGCTTGTCGTACACCCGCACGGTCAGGAACAGGAATACGAACGACAGCGACACATAGTAGAGGATGGCGGCGAAATCGAACAGCCCGTTCGTGAAGTTTCCGAACCGGCTGAGCACCGACACCCAGGACAGGGCGGTGCGGATCCAGTACACGTTGATGAAGTTGTTCAGCACGCCGATGCCGACCATAGCGCCGATGACGGCGATGGTGACCACGGCGGCGGCAAGCTGGTTCTCGGTTAGGGCGGAGATGAAGGTGCCGATGGCAATAAACGCCGCCCCGATCAGAAGCAGGCTTATCAGGCACCCGACCAGCTCCCCGGTCACGGGGCCGATGCGGGTCAGATTGTTGGTCTGCCCGCTCCGCTCGTCCACCGCGATGGCGTACAGCGGGATGAAGTTGACGCAGGACACCAGCAGGGTGGCGGCATACAGCGACAGTGCCGCGAAGAACTTGCCCAGCACCATGCCGGTCAGCGTCACGGGCGCGGTCAGCAGCAGCTGCTCGGTGCGCAGCTTGCGCTCCTCCGAGAACAGGCGCATGGTCAGCAGGGGAATCAGGATGATCAGCGCGAAGATCATATAGACGAAGTAGTTTCCGACGTTGTAGGTGCCGCTGATGATGGTTGTATAGCAGCACAGCAGTGCCGCGACCGTCAGGAACACGCCGACGTAGACATACCCGACCGGGTTGATGAAGTAGGAGCGCAGCTCCTTTTTTTATAGATGGCAAACATATGCTTGGCTCTGCCTTTCTTGTTTTTCGTAGCGCGTCGCGGTCAGATTTCCTGTCCGTCCCCGCCGGTTTCCTGTTCCTGCTCCTGCGCCTGCTCCCGGCGCTTGTCGGCTTCCTCGACCAGCTCGCCGGCGACCTTGGTCTCCAGCGCGGTGCGGGACCGCTGGCGCGGCGTGCGGCGGGTATAGCGTGCCGGCTGGCGATCCTCCTCCGACCTGTCCACCACGTTGATGAAAAATATCCTCCAGCGACAGTCCCATTGCCTCCATGCCGACCAGCGGTACCAGCCGCGCTCCGCCAGCGTGAAGAACAGCTTCTTGCGCACGTCCGCGCCGGGGGCGCTTTCGATCATATACGTGACCGAGTCGCCGTCCCGCTCCGCCAGAGCCTCGGCATACACGACGCCCGGTATGTTGCGCAGAACCGGGAGAACCTTGTCGGTCTGCCCGCACACCTTGACGGTGAAGCGGCGGTTGTTTTTCGATGATGCGTCCCAGGTTTCCGGTCTTTTTCGTCCGCAACGATGCGTCCCTTATTGATGATGACGATCCGGTCGCACACCGCCTGCACCTCCTGCAGGATATGGGTGGAGAGGATAACCGTGTGGTCGCGTCCCAGTCCGCGGATGAGGTTCCGGATTTCGATGATCTGTTTGGGGTCCAGTCCGACGGTCGGCTCGTCGAAAATGATGATCGGCGGATTCCCCACCAGCGCGCCGGCGATGCCCACGCGTTGACGGTAGCCCTTGGACAGGTTGCGTATGACGCGCCGGCGGACATCACCGATATGCACGACCTCGCACACCTCGGCAAGGTGCGCCTCGCGGGGCAGTCGGCTTCCCTTGATGTCGTAATTGAAGCCGAGGTACTCGTCCACGGTCATGTCGAGATACAGGGGCGGCTGTTCCGGCAGGTATCCGATCAGTCTTTTGGCGCCCAGCGGGTCAGCCAGCACGTCAATTCCCTGCACGATGACGCGTCCGGACGTGCTGGACAGGCACCCTGTCAGGATATTCATGGTCGTGGATTTGCCGGCACCGTTGGGTCCCAGCAGTCCGACCACCTCGCCCGTTCCGATCTCCAGCGACACGTCATCCACGGCGCACAGAGTCCCGTAATTCTTTACCAGATGTTCAAGCTTTATCATAGGGGATTTTCCTTTCCTGCGGGGGCGGTCTCCCGCGCTCTGTTTCCTCACCGGCGGAGGGTTGCCGGCATGGTCTGCCGGCGTGAAGGTAAAATCATGCATCCTGTAGTATACCACAACAATGTAACCATTGTGTGAACGTTGCCGGAATGTCCGGAAAATCTTATTTGCCTGTTTTGGGGGATAGAGGGTGCCCTGCGCGGCACCGGCTTATCCTGCCGCTGTGGTGCCTGCGGGGGGGCTTGTCCCCAGCGTTGCCGGCTCGGTGGATGTTGGCGGCACCCGACGGGGGCTTGCCTTCTTTGCCGCCTGCCGCCCACGCCTTTAGCTTTGATTCTGCCCCCTATCCCTCCCGCCCCCTTCCCGGCGGGAAGGGGGAGATTTTTAGTTTTCTTATGCAAGGGGCTCCGCCCCTTGCATCCCCGGGGCTGGATGGGGCGCGGCACTGGCTCGACCTGCGTTAGCGCCACTTGGCGGGGGCTGAACCCCAGCGGCACTTGTTCGCCCTGCCCCGGGGGAGAGGACCATCTCAAACGCCGAAGTTCCTCTCCCCCGGTCCCCCCTCTCCTTGGCTGCCGGCACTGCCAATAGAAAGGCGGTTCTATCGGTTTTTGCACCGAACTGGCGACGCCGAAAAACAAGTCCCCCGCCGGTGCCGGATTGGCAGGTCGAGCAAGTGCCGCAAGCGATTCAGTGCAGGGGTGCCGGGGCGAAGCCCCCGGCGAAATAAACTTTTGGGGCTCCCCTTCCCCGCCGGGGAAGGGGGCGGGGGATAGGGGGCAGGAAAGCAAGCTAAAGGCAGGGGGGGCAACAGGCGGCAAAGCAGGCACGCCCCCTGCCGGGTACAGCGGCGGCAAGGTCAGCCGGCAACCAAATCGACACACCTCAACAGCAAAATGCACGAAAGCACCGTTCCGCCACCCGCCTCCGGATGCAAAACGCCGATTTTTCGGAAAATGGCGAAAATCGCTTGTATAATTCACAAATATGCGGTAAAATATAGAATTGGAGTGGGGAAGAACTCCCCACACAGCCATATACATAGGGAACCTGCGCTCCGTAAGGCAGAGTGGAAATGCCTTGCCGAATGCCCGGGCTTCCCGTGACCGTAACCGAAAAAATATAATATATGGAGGTATTTTCCCATGTCCGTAAGAGTTGCTATCAATGGCTTCGGTCGCATCGGCCGTCTGGCTTTCCGTCAGATGTTCGGCGCCGAGGGCTACGAGATCGTGGCAATCAATGACCTGACCAGCCCCAAGATGCTGGCAAACCTGCTGAAGTATGACACCGCTCAGGGTGGCTACTGCGGCAGAGTCGGTGAGAACCTGCACACCGTCTCCTCCAAGGAGCCTGTCCTGGCTGAGGACGGCAAGACCGTTGTAACTCCCGGTGCTATCATCGTCGACGGCAAGGAGATCACCATCTATGCCAAGCCCAACGCCAACGATCTTCCTTGGGGCGAGCTCGACGTTGATGTTGTTCTTGAGTGCACCGGCTTCTACTGCTCCAAGGCGAAGAGCCAGGCTCACATCGATGCAGGCGCTAAGAAGGTTGTCATTTCCGCTCCCGCCGGAAACGACCTCAAGACCATCGTCTTCTCGGTCAACGAGAACACCCTGACTGCCGAGGATACCATCATTTCCGCCGCTTCCTGCACCACCAACTGCCTCGCTCCCATGGCAAAGGCGCTGAACGATTACGCGCCCATCCAGAGCGGTATCATGTCCACCATCCACGCCTACACCGGCGACCAGATGATCCTGGACGGCCCCCACAGAAAGGGCGACCTGCGCCGTGCCCGTGCCGGTGCTGCCAACATCGTGCCCAACTCCACCGGCGCCGCCAAGGCGATCGGTCTGGTTATTCCCGAGCTGAACGGCAAGCTGATCGGCTCCGCTCAGAGAGTTCCCGTGCCGACCGGCTCCACCACCATCCTTACCGCTGTTGTCAAGGGCAGCGATGTGACTAAGGAAGGCATCAACGCTGCCATGAAGGCTGCTACTTCCGCTTCCTTCGGCTACAACGAGGATCCGATCGTTTCCTCCGATGTTATCGGTATGCGCTTCGGCTCCCTGTTCGATTCCACGCAGACCATGGTCTCCAAGATCGCCGATGATCTGTATCAGGTGCAGGTTGTGTCGTGGTACGACAACGAGAACTCCTATACCAGCCAGATGGTTCGGACCATCAAGTACTTCGCCAACGTGAAGTAATTCGCGCTTTTGCGTCTCAAAAAGGCCCTGCCGTGTATGCGGCGGGGCTTTTTGCGCGCGGGAGAAGGCGTTTCCTGACTCGCCCGTCCTCCCAGCCCTTGCGCCTGCGAGGGGGATAGGGCAGAGAGGAGGGAAGGGAAGGTGGGGCGGCAGCGGCAAGAAAAGCCGCTCCCCTGCAAGGTGCCGCTAACGCCCGCCGAGCCGGCGAGATTGGGGCAAGCCTCCCGCTGGGCACCGGGGCGCCTTTCCTGTTCCCGTTTAGCCCGGGTTCAGCCCTGGGGATGCAAGGGCGAAGCCCCTGCATAAAATAACCTAGTCTCCCCTTCCCAATGGGAAGGGGGAAGGGGGATGGGGCAGAATCAAAGCGAAAGGCAGGGTTAGCGGGCGAGAAAGAAAGCACGCCTCCCGCAGGTGCACCTCCCTGATGGCAGGGACAACCAGTGCCGCAACAGGGACAACCAGTGCCGCAAGCGGTCTAATGCAGGGGTGCGGGGGCGAAGCCCCCGGCGAAATTAACCTATAGTCTCCCCCTTTCCCCGGAGGGAAGGGGTCGGGGGATGGGGGCGGAATCAAATCGAAAGGCAGGGTTAGCAGGCGAGAAAGAAAGCACGCCCCCGCAGGGTACCTGTACGGCAGATTCTGTAAGTGCCGCAAGCGGTCTAATGCAGGGGTGCCGGGGGCGAAGCCCCCGGCGAGATTAACTTAGTCTCCCCTTCCCCGGAGGGAAGGGGGTCGGGGGATGGGGGCGGAATCAACGCAAAAAGGCAGGAGCGGCGGGCGGCAAAGAAGACAAGCCCGCACCGGGGCTAACCATCAAAGAAACAGAAAAGAGCCGCGCACGCACGGCTCCTTCCTGCCCGAATCGGCAAACAAAAAAAGTTTACAAGTAAACGGAAAGTTTCAAAACCGGGATGAAACCGCCCGTTTTCCGCTCAAACTATCTGGAAAATCCCGAAAACAAGATAGTCCGTTTCCGGCACATTCCAGAGAATAGGATGATCGGGAGCCTGCTTGCGAAGCTCAATCTGCCGCAGACTGACACCCGCATCCTCGGCGGAATTGTGCAGCATCTGCAGGAAATTGGTGTCGGTCATGAAATGCGAGCAGGAGCAGGTCGCAAGATACCCTGCCGCGCGGCAGAGCCCGCATGGCTGCCGTGTTGATGTCCCGGTAGCCGCGGATGGCGTTTTTCAGCGTGTCGCGCGTCTTGGTCAGCGCGGGCGGATCCAGGATAATGAAATCAAACGGGCAGGCGCGCCGCCCACGCTCCCCCAATGCCCGGAGGTAATCAAACGCGTCGGCTTCCGTGTAGCGGATGCGGTCGGAAAGCCCGTTGCGCCGCGCGTTGGCGGAGGCGACCTCCAGCGCGGCGGCGGAAATGTCCACCGATTCGACCTCCAACGCGCCCGCCGCGGCGGCATTCAGCCCGAAGGAGCCGGTGTGCGTGAAGCAGTCCAGCACGCGCCGCCCTCGCGCGATGCTGCGTATGGCGCGGCGATTGTACTTTTGGTCAAGGAAAAATCCGGTTTTCTGACCCTCGCGGTAGTCCACCGTGTAGCGAATGCCGTTCTCGGTAATCTCCACCGTCCCGGGATCCTCCGCCTCGCTCCGCAGGGAAAGTCCGGGATACGTGTAGCAGCCGGTGAAGCGCGTAAGTCCTTCCCGCTCCCGCACGGCGCCGTCACAGCGCAGGTACACGGTGCGGATGACCTGCCCCCAGTCCTCCCGCAGGATCGTGACAAGCGCGGGCAGCAGTCTGTCCAGCCGACGCTCGGCGCCCAGTGACAGAACCTGCACAGACAGCACGTCCCCGAACCGATCTGCGATCAGCCCCGGCAGCCCGTCCGCCTCCGAGAAAATCAGGCGGCAGGCGGCGAGATCTTCTTCTCCCATCACGCTTTTCCGGTAGTCCAGCGCGTAGCGCAGACGGCGGTTCCAGAAGGCGTCGGTAAAGGTGTCGTTGGCGTTGCGCGAAACCAGACGCACCCGCATCCGGGAGCGACTGTTCCAGAAGCCGGTGCCGAGAAAGCGCCCCTTCGCGTCGCGCACCGTGACCAGGTCGCCGTCCTGCGGGGAGTCCTCCCCTGCGTCGGGCGCAGGCTCAACGGCTGTTACATCGCCGTCAAAAACAAACACGTACCCGCCCCGCAGAGCGCGCTCGCCCTTCTCGCTGACCCGGACTGTTCCGGTCGGGCGTTCGGTCGTGCCGGGCTGTATCGGTTCTGCCACGGCGGGATTTGCAGTTATTCCCATATTTTCTATCCTTTCGGTTTCGGTTTTTCCTGTGGTAGTATAGCACAATCCGGCGAATTTTGCAAGAGGGAGAACAAAAGAGTCCTCCGGCGCGGTACCTTCGCCCTCCTTGCGCGGTTCCGGCGCACGCAAGCCGGCGCCGGAACCGCGCTGGTCTGCTGACTTGCAACATCAAAAAGCATTATGTACCAATGCAAAATCCTGCGATCCTCCGCGCCCTTCCACCCGCCCCGCCCCGCCTTGCCGGGGTGCCGTGGCGCAGTTTGTTCAAATTGCCGGAACGTAGAAAAAAGAGCTTCGTTTTTGTACACATTGACGAACGCCGGCAAGCCCTGCCGAACCCCCGAATCGGCGCGCCGGAAATCCCTGCGATGTGCGCTGCGGGAGATTGTAAACAAAACCGCACGTATTTGTAAAAAAATAGGCAGCATTCCGCAAACGAACTGTAAATAAACCGCGGTTTTCCCGGTAACGGAATCCGTACATCCTGTGATTGGATGTGTCAAGGCGGTGAGCAGACCGTGTACATAAAAGCAGTGACCGTGAGCGGGAAGTTGTGTACATACCATGAACGGCGAAACGGGTGGCAGAATTGCCCTTCCGATGCCGCCCTTATAAGGTAGGCGCCGGATTTCCCACTTGACAATCCGGCGGTTTTGTGGTATCATGTTAGGGTCAAATTGGGGTGTTTTGCAACTGTCCCAATGGGATTCTGGCGGATGTGCGGAGGCGCAGGCGCTCCCCCTGGCCCGGGGATGCGCGGCGCAGTCCGGACCTTGGCGGCTCATGACCGTCGGGGTCTTTTACTGCCCCGCCATCCGCCAGCCGCCGGAATCCCTGCCTGACCTGCCGCATTTCCTCTCGCCTCCGGGTGCGACCCGGTTTCGGTATACGGCGCAATGCGTTTTCGCACTGCGCCGGCGATCGGAGAGCCCGGATGGGCGGACGGGAAGGGAACGGACGCGACGCACTCCCGTGCGCGGGAGACGCGGCGGCAGAATGCTCCATGGGCGCAGCCCTCCCTTGGCTGCGTGTCGAAAATCGAAACAGGAGGAAACATGAATGAAGGGAACAAGATTTCTTAAGCCGGCGTGCTGGCTGCTCTGCGCGATGATGCTGATCGGGCAGCTGACGGTGCTTGCGTCGGCGGCAGACGGCTCGACCGGCAGCAGTACGACCTCGTCGTCCCTGGCGGACATCAAGGAGATGCTCAACGCCGCCTCGTACGAGGAATACCGCGCAAAGCACGCGGACGCGAAGCGCGCGACTCAGACCGTCGAGGTGGATGTCTGCGGCGAGGGCACGTATACCGTGAAGGGCGATGGCTTCAAGACGGTGGAGCATGACGGCGTCACCGGTCTGTATACGCCCAACACCGGCAGCGTGACCTGGACAGTGGAGGTTCCGGAGGACGGGCTCTACGCCATCCGGATCCTGTACTACCCCGAGGAGGGCAGAACCACCTCCATCGAGCGCGTACTCATGGTCAATGAAGAGGTTCCCTTCTCCGAGGCACGCTCCCTGACCCTGATGAAGAACTGGGAAAAACCAGTATCAGAAGGCAAAGGTTCAACCGGGCAAGAAGGAGACCGCCGAGCAGCTGAAGGCGGCGGCTGTTGCTGCCGGATTCACCGACGCTGCGGTGGAGGACGGCGAGGTCGTGTTCGCGGCGCCCGCCTGCATGACGGCGGCGATGTCGGCGTTCTGCGACGAGCATCTTGTCCGTTACTTCCAGCTCGATATCAAGAGCAACGAGCTGCGCCCGGTTTCCAAGCAGGCTCCCAAGTGGATGACCTACTACCTGCGCGATTCCAGCGGCAGCATCGCGGAAAACTTTGAATTCTTCCTGAAGAAGGGCGAGAATAAGATTACGCTGGAGAGCAAGAACGAGCCGATGACCATCGGTTCCATCACGCTCTACCCGCTCGCGGATACGATTACATACGAGCAGTACAGCCAGAAGTATGCGGGCAAGCCCGCCGGACAGGACACCGTCCGGCTGGAGGCGGAGTTCTTCACCGCCGCGTCCAACATTACCCTGTACCCGCTGGAGGATCGCTCCAACGCGCTCAACTCCCCCGCGGACGTCACCCGCACGGTGCTGAACACCGTCGGCGGCGATAAGTGGCAGACGGCAGGTCAGTGGATTGAGCTGACCTTCTCGGTCGGCTCCGCCGGTATGTACGACATCGTGTCCCGCTTCAAGCAGGACGTGCTGGACGGTATCTCGGTCTGCCGCGCCATGTATATTTACAGCGACGGGCTGAAGGCTGGCGACGAGGGCTACTATGACGGCGTTCCCTTTGCCGAGGCGCGGGAACTGATGTTCAATTATAACTCCTCCTGGCAGGTCAGCAAGCTGAACAGCGGCTCCGACAAGACCTACGAGGTCTACCTTGCCGCCGACACCGTGTATACCGTCCGGCTGGAAGTCACGCTGGGCGCTATGGGTGAGGTGGTCTCCGAGGTCAGCGACGTCCTGACTCACATCAACAACGACTACCTGAACATCATCAAGCTGACCGGCGCATCCCCCGATAAGTATCAGGACTACGGCTTCTCCGACACCATGCCCGACACCATGATTGACATGGTCAAGCAGGCACGCCGGCTGGAGACGCTTGCTAAGCAGCTGACCGCAATCGCCGGGGAAAAGTCCTCCAACGTTGCCACGCTGGAGAAGATTGCCCGCCTGCTGAAGGAAATGGGCACCGATGACGATGACGTGGTCAAGAACCTGTCCTCGCTCAAGACCAATATCGGTACGCTGGGTACCTTCCTCTCGGACGCGCAGACACAGCCGCTCCAGCTGGACTACATCCAGATCCAGCCCGCCGGCTCCAAGATGCCCCGCGCGAACCCGAACTTCCTTCAGGCGTTTGCCCATGAGATGAAGGGCTTCTGGCAGTCCTTCTTCCGGGACTACAACAGCATGGGCGCACTGGAGGAGAGCAGCTCCGAGTCGGTCGAGGTGTGGCTTGCATCCGCACGCGACCAGTCGCAGGTTCTGCGTAACCTCATCAACAATGACTACACCCCCAACACCAACATCGCCGTTGACCTGAAGCTGGTCGCGGGCGGTACGCTCCTGCCTTCCATCCTGGCGGAGTCCGGACCTGATGTGTATCTGGGACTGGCACACGGTGATGTCATCAACTACGCTATCCGCTCGGCACTTATAAATATTGAAGGCTTCGATGACTTCAAGGAGACCGCCTCCCACTTCACCAACGCTGCCATGACGGTGCTGGGTATGGAGGACGCCGACGAGATCATGCACTACTACGGTCTGCCGGAGACGCAGTCCTTCCCCATGATGTTCGTGCGGCTGGACGTGCTGGCTGACCTGGACCTGGAGGTTCCCAAGACGTGGGACGAGCTGATGGCTTGCATCCCCACGCTGCAGGCGAACAATATGCAGATCGGTCTGACCACCGACTACAAGATCTTCCTGTACCAGAAGGGCGGCGACCTGTTCGCCGATAACGGTATGCGCATCAATCTGGATTCGCAGGTCGGACTTGCATCCTTCGAGAAGATGTGCAACCTGTTCACCATGTACTCCTTCCCCTACCAGTATGACGCGGCGAACCGGTTCCGTACCGGCGAGATGCCCATCATCCTGGGTGACTACACCGGCGTTTACAACCAGCTCAAGGTCTTCGCAACCGAGATCGAGGGCAAGTGGCAGTTCCTGCCGCTGCCCGGTGAGACCGACGCCGAGGGCAACATCAATAACGTGTCCATTTCCGGCGTTGCCGCGACCGTCATGGTCAAGGGCTGCTCCGACCGCGACCGCGCATGGAGCTTCATGAAGTGGTACACCGGCGAGAGCTGCCAGGTCAGCTTCGCCAATGAGATGGTTGCCATTCTGGGTCCCTCCGCCAAGCAGGCGACCGCAAACCGCGACGCGCTGGCGAGCCTGCCCTGGACGGTCGAGGAGTTCGCACAGGTGTCGGCTCAGTTCGAGAACCTGGCATCCGTGCCCAACTACCCCGGTTCCTACATTATTGACCGTTATACCAACTTCGCGTTCCTGAGCGCCTTCAACGACAAGGCGAACCCCTCCGAGGCGCTGCTGCAGTACATCAGCACCATCAATAAGGAGATCGAGCGGAAGCGCGATGAGTTCAACCTGGAGACCCTGACGGACGGCAAGGACGAGTACAAGAACCTGCTGACCAAGCGCAAGGCGCAGATGGACTTCATCCAGACTGCCATTAAGCAAAAACAAGGATTACTCCGCCTCCTACGATGCCCCTGCTGGATCAGATCGCGTCTGCGGTCAAGTCGGACAACGCAGCCAAGCTGATGGCGGCGCGCGACGCGGTCCGGGAGGCATATGCGGCTCTTGATCCCGACGGTTCCCTGTTCAAGGCGGATCGCATCAAGACCATGGGCTACGATATGGAGGACACGACACTGACCAAAGAGGACAAGAAGAAGCAGCGCAAGTGCTTCTCCTATGAGGTGTACAAGAACACCTCCGAGCTGTACACGCAGCTCAAGTGCTGCGCTGACTTCCTGGATGACATCATTGAACTGTCTGCTGCCCAGAAGTAATCGGCAGGTGCGGACGGCTCCCGGAGGCACCCCCCTCCGGAGCCGACCGGATCCGAGAGAGTATCTATGTCCTTGAAACTATGTAAGGAGAGAGAGTAAATGGCTACGAAAACAGCTATGGCTAAGGCTGAAAAGCCGGCTGCATCGCGGGAACTAACCAAGGCGCAGTGGAAGTGGAAGGAAGCCAAGCAGAACTGGGTTGCCTATGTTATGGTTGCCCCGTATATGATTATCTTCGCCATGTTCACCATTGTGCCCGTGTTCCTGTCCATCTTTATGAGCTTCACAGACTTCAATATGCTGGAGATGCCCAACATGGTCTGGATGAAGAACTACGTCACCCTGTTCTTCGACGACGACATCTTCCTCATCGCAATCAAGAATACCTTTATCTTCGCTGTCATCGTGGGACCCTCGTCCTACCTGATGTCCTTCCTGGTCGCGTGGTTCATCAATGAGCTGCCGCCCAAGATCCGCTCGCTTGTCACACTGGTCTTCTATGCACCGTCCATTTCCGGTCAGGTCTACCTGATTTGGGGTACCCTGTTCTCCTCGGACTCCTACGGCTGGGCGAACGCATGGCTGAGCAAGCTGGGCTTCATCGACGAACCGATCAACTGGTTCAAGGATGAGAAGTACGTCATGCCCCTGTGTATCGTCGTCTCGCTATGGATGTCGCTCGGTACCTCCTTCCTGGCGTTTATCGCCGGTCTGCAGGGTATCGACTCCGCCCAGTACGAGGCGGGCGCCGTGGACGGCGTCCGGAACCGGTGGCAGGAGCTGTACTACATCACCCTGCCGAACATGAAGCCGCAGCTGATGTTCGGTGCCATCATGTCCATCACGGGCTCCTTCGGCTTCGGTGCCGTCGTGGATGCGCTGGCAGGCTTCCCCTCCGTCAACTACTGTGCGCATACCATCGTGCACCATCTGTCCGACTACGGCGGACAACGGTATGAGATCGGTTACTCGTCCGCCATCGCAGTGGTGCTGTTCCTCATCATGGTCGGCGCCAATATGCTGGTCAAGAAGATTATAGCAAGGTTGGGTACGTGATATGGCAAAGTTAAGAACAAGAAATCACAAGGTCGTCCTTGCCCGTTCCGCGGGCGGCGACGCAGGCATCACAGTCCTGCTGGTCATCTTGGGCGTATTCATGTTCCTGCCCATGCTGTACGTCATCATGCAGTCGCTTAAGCCGCTGGATGAGCTGTGGATGTATCCCCCCCGCTTCATCGTGACCAGCCCCACGTTCAAGAACTTCCGCGACCTGTTCACCCTGATGAACATCTCGTGGGTGCCCTTCTCCCGGTACATCTTCAACACCGTGCTGGTGTCTGTTGCCGGTACCTTCGGGCACCTCCTGCTGGCGTCCATGGCTGCCTACGCGCTGGCAAAGATCAAGTTCCCCGGCAAGAACGGAATGTTCCAGCTGGTTCAGCTGTCCCTGATGTTCAACGCCACCGTCACCACCATCACCTCCTTCATCCTGATGTCCGAGCTGCACTGGCTGGATACCTACTGGGCACTCATCGTTCCCGCATGGGGTTCGACGCTGGGTCTGTACCTGATGAAGCAGTTCATGGATACCAACGTCAATGACTCGGTGCTGGAATCCGCCCGTCTGGACGGCGCACGCGAGTTCCGCATCTTCTGGACCATCGCCATGCCCATGGTCAAGCCCGCGTGGCTGACTCTGATCATTTACAGCTTCCAGGGACTGTGGAACGCCGGTGCTTCCATGTACATTTACTCCGAGCAGTATAAGTCCTTCAACTACGCCATCGGACAGATCACGGCAGGCGGTATCAAGCGTGCCGGTGCGTCCGCCGCGTCGCAGGTCATTATGATGCTGGTTCCGATTACGGTCTTCGTCATATCGCAGTCCAACATCATCGAAACAATGGGCTCCAGCGGTATGAAGGATTAACGGGGAGGTGCCGAAAATATGAAGAAAATGAATCTGAAGAAGCTCCTCTGCCTTACTGCCGCAGTCCTGCTGCTTGCCGGGGCGCTTGTCGTGCCGACCGGCGCAAGCTCGGCGTACCAGACATACACCTACAGTATCGGCGGAACCGCGCTCTACTCCCCCGATGCCTATACCGCCACCAAGGCGGTCGGCGCGTCGGAGATGGGACTTGAGTCCCTGCTGCCGGAGGACGCCGCCGCGGACAGCACGCTGGGCAAGCTGAACAACCCCAGCGACCTTGTCACGGACAAAGCCAAGAACGTCTACATCGCGGATACCGGCAACAACCGGATCCTGGTGCTGGACCGCTACTATAAGCTGAAGCGGGTCATCAACACCTTCACCAACAGTGAGGGTGTGCCGGATGCGCTGGCGGCGCCGCAGGGCGTGTTCGTCAGCGAGCCGAACAAGACCTACCCCGAGCGCCTGATCTGGGTTTGCGATACCGCCAACTACCGTATCGTGGTGTTCAACGAGCAGGGCGAGTTCCAGCGCATCATCGAGGAGCCGGAATCCACGCTGTTCGACCGCAGCTCGGTCTATAAGCCGATCGCCATCGCCGTGGATGAGTACAACCGACTGTACGTCGTCTCCTCCACCACCTATCAGGGTATCATCGTCATGACCGATGACGGCACCTTCACCGGCTTCATCGGAGCGCAGGTGCAGTCGCTGTCCGCATGGCAGATCATCTGGCGCCGCTTCCAGACCAAGGAGCAGCGCGAGAACTCCGAGAAGGTCATCACGACCGAGTTCAACAATATCTCCATCAACCCCAGCAAGAACCTCGTCTATGCCACCACGTCCTCCATCAAGGATGCCGACGTGGAGAGCAGTATCAGGGGCGGCGACAAGAGCGGTAAGTACTCCCCCGTCAAGCTGCTCAACGCCAACGGTACTGAGATCATGCGCCGCAACGGCTTCTGGATCCCCGCCGGTGAAGTGGATTACTCCTCCAAGTCCACCGACGATATCACAGGTCCTTCCACCATCGTGGACGTGGCGGTCGGCCCGGAGGATACCTGGTCGATGATCGACTCCAAGCGTAACCGCGTGTATACCTACGACTTCGACGGCAACCTGCTGTTCGCCTTCGGCGACAACGGAACCATGCTGGGCAACCTGGGTGAGAACGGTATCAAGGCGATCGCGTATCAGGGCGACGTCATGCTGCTGCTGGATAAGACCAACAACAACATCACCGTGTTCCGCCGCACCGAGTACGGCGACCTGCTCCTGTCTGCCATCGCGGCGGAGAGCACGCAGGAGTACGACAAGGCGATCAACCTGTGGACCAAGGTGCTGCAGCGTAACTCCAACTTCGATACCGCCTATGTCGGTATCGGGCAGGCAATGTACCGGAACAAGGACTACGTCAACTCGCTGTCCTACTTTGAGTCCGCGTATGATACCACCAACTGGTCCAACTCCTACCGTGAGATCCGGAAGGAGTGGATGTCCACGTACTTCCTGGTTCTGTTACTGATCGTCGTCGCGATTATCGTGGGCGTGGTGCTGTTCTTCCGCACCATGGGCAAGATCAACCGCAGAGTCGCGGTGTCCGGCAAGAAGCGCACCTTCTGGCAGGAGGTCGCTTACGGCTTCCATGTCATCTTCCACCCGTTCGACGGCTTCTGGGATCTGAAGCACGAGAAGCGCGGATCGGTCCGTGCCTCGCTGTTCTTCATCGCACTGGCGATTGCCACCTTCTACTACCAGGCAATCGGACAGGGCTACCTGCTCAACCCGCGCAACCGGTATAGCAGCCTGTGGGCACAGCTGATCGGTGTTGTGGTGCCGCTGTTCCTGTTCGTGCTGGCAAACTGGTGCCTGACCACCCTGTTCGACGGCGAAGGCTCCTTCAAGGATGTCTTTATCGCCTGCTCGTACAGCTTGGCACCCATCCCGCTGCTGGTCATTCCCGCGACCATTTACTCCAACTTCTGCGTGTCCGCCGAGACGGATATCATCGGCTTCATCGGAACGCTCGCCTTTATCTGGCTGGGTATTCTCGTCTTCTTCGGAACCATGGTCACGCATGACTATTCGTTGGGTAAGAACTTTATCACTATCCTGGGTACACTGATCGCCATGGTGTTCATCATGTTCATCGCAGTCCTGTTCACCACGCTGATCGGCAAGATCGTCAGCCTTATCACCAACCTCGTAACAGAAGTTCAATACAGAATGTAACGAAACATAGGAGAGAGCCCGAATGAAGAAAAGTAAGAAGATCTTATCTCTGTTTTTGGCTGTTTTGATGCTGTGCGGTGTTCTGACCGGATTTTCGGTCACGGTTTCGGCAGACGAGACTACGGCGGAGACCGGCACGGGAACAGGAACAGGAACAGCCGAAGAGGATAAGCAGATCAATTACCTGACCGATGTGTACGAAACGCCGGAAGCCAAGCTCGCCACCATGAAGCGCAAGCTCAAGAAGGGCGACTATGAGCTGTACAGCGACGAGACCAGCGGTGAGGTGGCGGTGCGGAATGTGACGACAGGTCAGGTTCTGTTCACCAACCCCTACGACATCGGCGCCAGCAACGCGACCGATTCCATCAAGTACCAGCTGCTGTCTCAGATCATCATCAAGTACACGGACAACGGCAAGGAAAGAGAATTCAACAGCTATGAGTACGCCTCCATGCGTGACCAGATCACCGTCAAGAACATCAAAAACGGTATCCGCGTGGAGTACATCATCGGACGTGAGGAGGCAAGACACCTTGTCCCCCGCGTCATCGAGAACACCCGCTTCCGTGAGAAGCTGCTGGGCCCCATGCTGGAGTACTACGGTCTGGATAAGAACCTGGACATCAGCAGTGAGGGCGGCATGACCGAGACGGAGTATGCCGCGACCGTGCCCTTCGCGCTCCGCCAGCTGATCGCCTACTACGGCGGTCGGGACGGCATGAAGAGCATCGCCCGCCAGAAGACCGACTCCCTGAAGGAAAAGCTCATCCAGACCTACCCGGTTCTGAAGAAGAAGCCCGATATGGAGTTCTGGGTGTTCGACGGCACCGCGTCCTCCACGCAGATTGAGAAGCAGGAGAACATGATCCGCACGGCGGCTCCCGATTACTCCTACGAGGAGATGGACTATGACCATCAGCTCACCGAGTACGAGAGCACCGAGACCAATCCGCCCGTCTTCAAGATGGCGCTGGAGTACACGCTGGGCGAGGACGGCTTTACCGTCCGCCCTGCCCGTCAACGGTCTGTCCTTCAACGAGACGCTGTACCAGCTGACCAGCATCAGCGTCCTGCCCTACATGGGTTGCGGCAACAATACCTATGACGGCTATGTTTTCTACCCCGACGGCTCCGGTACGCTGTTTGCCATGCAGGATATGCCCAACACCACGACCTCCGTGTCGAGCAAGGTGTACGGCGTGGACTACGCGTACCACAAGCTGACCGGTACCTACCAGCAGACCGTGCGCTATCCCGCGTTCGGTATCGTGGAGGATACCCGGTACTATGACTGCCTTGAGTACGACGACGAGCTGGGCCAGCAGACCGTGACGCGCATCTCCGGTGTGGTGTATGATGCCATCACCAAGGCGCAGAAGGAAGGCAAGTCCACGCCCGCCGGCATGAGCAGCTTCGCAACGCTCATCGGCAAGG
Source organism: Oscillospiraceae bacterium (assembly GCA_022009675.1). Taxonomy (GTDB): domain Bacteria; phylum Bacillota; class Clostridia; order Oscillospirales; family CAG-272; genus CAMEON01. Next base: position 1,073,925 of record CP091718.1, read on the forward strand.
CTACCGAGATTCAGGAGGTCGTCTCCAAGCGCGGCTTCACCGCCGTTATCGAGGAGGGCGACGCCCTGACCAACGTCATGTACTATCACGCCGGCGTGCTCTCGGAGTACGACACCGTGATGATGAACTTCAACCCCCGCCCGCAGGACTCCTACAACCTGGCGGACTCCATCTCGGTCGGTACCAACACCGAGTGGACGGTCATCACCGACCGGAAGTATACCGGTAACTTCAAGGTTCACTACATCCTGCTGACCGACTCCACGGTCGCAAAGGAAAAGGGACTTGAGAACGGCAAGTGGTATGACACGACCTGGCTCGGCATGGCGTTCGCCTACCGGGATTACCTGGTCGGTAAGGGACTGCTGAGCGAGCTGCCCGCCTCCGATACGTCCGGCGATATCCCCCTGTACATCGAGTCCTTCGGCGCCGTGCAGACCACCGAGAAGATCGCCTCTATCCCGGTCACGGTCAAGCGTGCCATGACCTCGGCGGCAGACGTCATCACCATGTATGAGGATCTTGCCAAGCAGGGCATCACCAACGTCAACTTCAAGCTGACCGGCTTTGCCAACGGCGGTATGTACGCCAAGATGCCGTACAATCTCAAGTGGGAGAAGGCAGTGTCCAAGGATACCTCCATGCAGGAGCTGCTGGACTATGCCGCCAAGCTGGAGAACGGCAATCTGGGCATTTTTCCCGGACTTCGATTTCTCGTATGTCAACGAGACCGGTATGTTTGACGGTCTGTCTCTGCGCAAGCACGTGGTCAAGACCATCGACGACCGGTACTCCAGCAAGCGCGAGTACAGCCCGACCATGCAGAAGTATGTCGGCTACTACCAGCTTGCCATCTCGCCCGCATACCTCAGCCACTTCTATGAGAAGTTCATGAAGAAGTACCACAAGCTGGACAACGTGACCGGCATCTCAGTCGGCACGCTGGGAACCGCGCTCAACTCCGACTTCGATGACGACGAGCCGTACAACCGCGAGGATGCCCGGACCTTCGTCAAGCGTGCACTGGAGTATATCGCGGGCAGCGGCGATCAGGCGCTGGATGTCATGGTGGACGGCGGTAACGTCTACACCTGGAAGTACGTCCGGCATATCCTGAACGCACCGCTGGATTCCAGCCGCTATATCCGTTCCAGCTACAGCGTGCCGTTCCTCGGCGTCGTGCTGCACGGCTACATGAATTTTGCCGGCACCCCGCTGAATATGGAAGGCGACGTGGAGTACGCCAAGCTGAAGACGATCGAGAACGGCGCATCCCCCTACTTCATCCTGTCCTACAAGAACACCGAAATTCTGAAGGACTACTACCAGCTCAGCCATTACTACTCCATCCGCTATGACATCTGGCAGGAGGATGTGGTCGAGCTGTACAACGAGCTGAACTCCGTCCTGAAGGACGTCCAGAGCAAGCCCATCGTAGCCCATTCGTTCCTCAGCGGTATGCGCGTCCCCGACGCCGACGAGCTGGAGAGCGACATGAACGAGGAGTTCAACAAGGTTCTGGATTACCAGAACAACCAGGCGGAATACGACAGAAAGCAGCAGAACCAGGCTATCTCCGATGCACGTAAGACCATTTCCACGGTTGAGGATATGGCGGTCGCATTTGTCAAGACCTGTATTTCCAGCTACTCCGGTATCAGCGGCTCCGCGTATATGTACGTGACCGGTGACCGTTCGCTGGAGATGCGACTGATGAATTTCGTCGAGGCGGACAACGCCCACAAGGCAGTGAAGGCGCAGTATGACGCCGCCGTTGCCGCCGGCAAGTCCGACGAGGAGCTGAAGACGATTGCCACGACGCTGGTAGCCGCGGAATCGACCCGCAAGTCCACGCTGGCACAGCTCCGCACCTACGTGCGCAACATCTCCCGCGCCATCAAGTCGCTGGAGACCGAGCATGAGACACTGCAGAAGCTGCTCGCCGATGCCGAGGCTGGTAAGCTGCTCATCGAGAGCACCAGCGGCGTGCATGAGAGCATCAAGCAGGAGATCAATGAGCGGCTTGCCACGACCGAAGCCCTGATGAAACAGCAGCTGGGTATTCAGTTCAAGGATTCGGTGGACAAGGCGGAGATGGATACCTTCTTCCGCGCGCATATCGCACTGCTGATGTGCTCTGCTTACGGCGAGAACCTGCGCAGTCAGCCCGGTATCGTCGGCAAGGCGGAGAACCTGTATGAGATGGTTGTCTCCGGCTCGTTCGGACTGCTGAACACCGATGTGGAGAAGACGATCCTCCGCTACCTGGATGCCAACCGCAACCTGACCGATGCCGAGCTGGAAGCCAAGTACGGTCTGTCCGACGGCAAGACCTCCGTGACAGGACTTGTCCTGTACGCGCGGGAGCTGTTCGGTACGCAGTTCCGCTTTGACCCCACGCTGTCCGATGAGAAGGGCGCGGACGGTCTGAGCGAGGTGGATAAGCACATTCTGGGCTACTTCACCAGCATGCTGTACACCGCCGTGACCGGTCTGGCAGACGACAATGTTCTGCCGAAACTCAACTTCATCATGACCCGTAAGCTGGACAACGGCAAGGAAGGCTCAAACCAGACCAACGTGTCCAACACGACCAAGAAGATCGGCACTGCCATTGATACGATCCTCAACCCGCGTCTCAAGGGCGTCACCGACGGGAAATACAAGCTGACCGCCGCCGACAAGGAGATGCTGGACAAGGCGGTCGAGGCTGCCGTCAAGGTGGTTGAGAGTGCCATCAACGACTCCGACACCACCAAGCGCGTGGAGTACGCAACGCCCGATACACTGCAGGCTGACCTGCGTGCCTACATCGAGTCCTACTACTACCGCGCGGCACTCAAGCTGGTTGCCCCCGACGGCATGGTCGAGTCGCTGGCTATCCGTACCGTGACCTACAAGACCGCCTCCTCGCTGGCTACCCTGGCGGCATCCCGCCTGACGGCGCTGGAGCAGGCTGGTTCTTACAAGCAGACGCTTGCCAACTTCAAGGGCGATGCAGTCACCGCCGCCAAGCTGGCAGTTATCCTGAGCGAGATTCAGGGCGTGTACGGCGATGTTTCCTCCGAGCTGGAGAAGGCGATGCTGAAGGCGTATGCCGCGGCAGCCGTCAAGTCTCTCGGCGAGGTGAGCATCACCTTCAAGACCAACAGCAAGAACATCAATGCGGCACTGCTGACCGAGTATACCGAGAAGATCGCCGCGGCGGGCGAGGCGGGACTGCCGGCTCTCATCGAGGAGCTTGCTGCCCGACTGGGCACCGAGGGCTACGTGCTGAAGGACGAGGAGGCAGACAAGAACGCGCTGGCTTCCGACTTCATCTACTACGCATATGCGGTGAGCCTGTCCGAAACCACGGCGATGGACTACTACTACGATGTGCAGATGGCAACCATGGACAGAAAGGTCCGGGAAGCCGTCCAGCGCAAGCATGACGAGATCGCCGCCAAGATCACGGCAGACACCACGCCCAACCAGCTGTACAATATGCTGCTGGCGACGCTGGGTAACGCGGAGGATTCCGTGGCGCAGCTGACCAAGGAGATCTCCACCGGCATCACCTACTACATCGAGAGCAAGTATTCCATCTCCTCCGATGTGCAGAAGTACTACGTCTACCTGCTGTTCCAGAGCTTCTCTGAGCAGCTTGCCGGCAACGAGGAGCCTGTGCTGACCATCTACGTGTCGGGCAAGCCCGCCAAGCCGTCTGACGGTACGTACAAGAACGCCATCAAGTATTTCAAGAAGGACTACCTGGATGCGCGGATCGCCGACCTGCAGGATAAGGCGCGCAAGGCGTCGCCCCGCGGCGAGATTGTCAACTACGCGCTGGACAGCGTGCTGACTGCCGAGGAAATGACCGCATGGGTCGATCGTATCTATGCCCGCCTGGTGGACGGCAAGTTCCTGACCGATGAGATGAACCAGACCGCTGAGGCAAAGGCGCAGCTGCGTGCCGACATTGAGGCATACATCCGCTACCAGTACTGCGAGGAGGCGCTGACCAAGGTCAATGCCAACACGACGCCTAAGTTCAATGTCTCGGAGGTGTACGGCGATGACCTGTACACGTCCAGCGAGCAGATCAAGGCGCTGCTGCGGTACTTCGTGACCAACCTGTCCGAGATCACCGAGAAGGACATTGAGGAGATGATCAAGACCGGAACCAAGACGGAAGAGGAGGAGATCGAGGATCCTTCCAAGTATCTGTCTGCGGACGGACGGATCGTATCCGTGACCTACGGCAGCAAGAAGAGTGACGGCAGCTACGAAAACTACAAGACGTTCCTCCTGAACTACAACAACTTCGCGGTCAGCGTCCGGTATGACGACGTCACCTATACCATTCCCGCGTATGGGTATGTGGTCGTCATGCACTGACGGCGCCGGGACGCAAAGAGAAAGAGAGGTAACATAGAATGACCAATGAAGTCAAGCTGCAGTCAACGGTCAGCGCCCCGAAGGCGAAGCGACGTAAAGTCGCTTCGCTGGATAAGCGGAAGGCGCGCGCCGGCTGGGTCTTCGTTCTCCCCTTCGTGATAGGCTTTGCCATCGTGTACCTGCCTATCATCTGGAATTCCCTGAAAATGAGCTTCTATGAGCTGACCATTCTCAACGGAGGCGGATTCTCGCTGGAGTGGGTCGGACTGGAGAACTACCAGTACGCCCTCTTCAAGGATTCCTCCTTCACCGAGACGCTGGTCAAAGGTATGAAGGAGCTGGCGTTCGACGTGCCGGCAATCCTGCTGTTCTCGCTGTTCATGGCAGTCCTGCTGAACCAGAAAATGGCTGGACGCGCCCTGTTCCGTGCCATCTTCTTCATCCCCGTCATCCTGTCCACCGGTATCATGGAATCGGTCGAGGGTCAGAACATCCTCGGCTCCTACATGGAGGACGCCAGCGGCGTGAATGACGGCTCCGGCTCCAGCACGGCGAACGAGATTGTGTCCACCATGGATATAGAACGATTGTTCTCCTCCATGAAGGTCGGACAGGGGCTTGTGGATTTCGTCAAGGACATGATCAACAACATCTACGACATCGTGAACCGTTCCGGTGTCCAGATGCTGATCTTCCTGGCGGGACTGCAGTCCATCTCCCCCGCTATCTACGAGGCGTGCCGGATCGACGGTGCCACGGCATGGGAAACCTTCTGGAAGATCACCTTCCCGATGATCAGCCCCATGATTCTTGTCAATGCCGTGTATACCATCATCGACTCGTTCACAACAGATTCCAACTCGGTCATGAAGTACATTCAGACCGTGTACACGTCTTCCGGCGGTATGGTGCGATCCTCTGCCATGGCGTGGATGTACTTCCTGCTGGTCATGCTGATTCTGGCGCTCCTGGGCGGTATCTTCTCCGCCTTCGTGTTCTACCAGAAGCGTGACGCGTAAGGAAAGGAGGAAGCACCGTAATGGATAACATTCAGTCTACCCCAAAGGTAATGAAGGAATCCAAGAACAAGATCAAGGTTGATTTCGACCGCACGCCCCTGAAGGAGCGTATGAAGGCGAAGTTCCTGAATCTGTACTTCTTCCAGCAGGTGGCATGGTATATCTTCCGGTTGGTTCTGCTGATCGGTATTTCGTACATCGTGCTGTACCCCTTCTTTACCAAAATCGCAGGCTCCTTCATGTCCCCGGAGGACTTCGTGGACGTGACCGTGCGCCTGATTCCCAAGCACTTCACGCTGGATATCTACAAAGCAGTCCTGACCGAGCTGAAGTATGCCGAGGCGTTCCGCAACACGTTCATCATCTCGATGCTGTGCGGCGTGCTGCAGACCTTTGTCTGCTGCCTCATCGCCTACGGTCTTGCCAAGTTCCGCTTCCGCGGCAACAAGCTGATCATGCTGCTGGTCATCCTGACCATGATCGTGCCTCACCAGACACTGCAGCTCTCCATGTTCATGCAGTTCCGGTACTTTGACATCTGGGGCATCCTATCGTTGCTGAGCGGGCACGCATCGACCGGTATCGCGTCACTGGACGCGGCGCTGGCGAATATCCACGTGCTCCCGATGAAGGATGCGGGCATTACCCTGACCAACACCTACTGGCCGCTGGTGATCCTGTCCATGACCGGACTGGCGTTCAAGAACGGACTGTATATCTTCATGCTTCGTCAGTTCTTCAACGGCGTGCCGGATGCTCTGGAGGAGTCGGCATACATCGACGGTTCCGGCACCTTCCGGACATTCCTCACCATCATTCTGCCGCTTTCCATTCCCATGATGGTCACGGTGTTCCTGTTCGCCTTCTGCTGGCAGTGGACGGATGACTTCTATACGGAGATGTTCTTCACCTCCAGTAAGATTGTCCTGATGCCGGATATCGTGGATATCCCGTCCTCGCTGAAGACCGACTACGCCGGACAGAATATGTACTACGCCGCAATCCGGAATACCTGCGGCCTGTGTATCATCCTGCCGCTGGTCATCCTGTATGCCTTCTGCCAGAACTTCCTGGTGCAGGGCATCGAGCGCTCCGTGCCTGACCGCCGAGTAATCATCCCCCGGAACCGCCCCTCGTGGGCGGTTCCTTCTTTTGCAAGGCGCGGGCGGGGATATGGGGAGATACGCCGGGGGACTCTTGAAAGAGTCCCCCGAACCCCCAGAACTTTCCCGAACGAATTATTATTGCCGTAACCCAGCGTTCGCGCCCGGTTCCAGCCTTCTCTTGCACTCTTGCATGGCGGCGGAGATACGCCGGGGGACTCTTGAAAGAGTCCCCCGAACCCCAGAACTTTCCCGAACGAATTATTATTGATGGAAACCCGGCGCTCGTGCCCGGTTCTGCGGGCAAGCCCCCTATCGAACACTGCCTCCCGCCCACCTCCAGCGCCGCTTCCCGCCCAGTCCTGGGATGCAAGGGGCGAAGCCCCTTGCATAAGAAAACAATGATTCTCCCCCTTCCCGCCGGGAAGGGGTCGAGGGGATGGGGGCAGGAAGGTAAGCTAAAGGCAAGGTAGACCGGCAACCACCCGGTCAAGCCCCCGCCGGGCATTCCACTGCCACCCGCCGCATCCGCGCCGCCCGGAGCAAGCCCCCTATCGAACACTACCTTCCCGCCCACCTCCAGCGCCGCACAGGCACGGCTGCAGAGTAGGGGCGAAGCCCCCGGCAAAATTAACTTATAGTCTCCCCTTCCCGCTGGGAAGGGGGTCGAGGGGATAGGGGCAGAAAGGATGGTAAAGGCGGGGTAGAACGGTAACCATCCGGTTAAGCCCCCGAAAAAAATCTTCTCCACCCCCTTGACAAGCGACAGGAAATGTGATATAATCAGCAAGCCTTGCGGAAGGGAACGGATAAACGCCTCCCGAACGGCGGGCTCAAAACTTTTTGAAAAAAAGTTTTGAAAAACCTCTTGACAAGTGGATGCGGATGTGATATAATAGATAAGCTGTCCACGAGAGAGCCACGGCAAAAACCGGTAGCGGAAACGCAAGAACCGAGTCGGAACCGCGATTGATCATTGACAATTGAACAACAGGAGATTTAAGTACAAGCAAGAAAGAAGCAAGTGCGAAAATCTCGTCATTCTTTGAAACACATCCCGATAAAACGGGATGCATACTCAAAAAGTAAAAAGAGCCACAAGCTCGACACACTTGATGTTAACCGGAGACGGTTGATATACAATTTGTTCGAGAGTTTGATCCTGGCTCAGGATGAACGCTGGCGGCGTGCATAACACATTCAAGTCGAACGGGGCAGCAATGCCTAGTGGCGGACGGGTGAGTAACGCGTGAGCAACCTGCCCTTGCGTGGGGGATACCATCTGGAAACGGATGTTAATACCGCATAAAGTACAAGCGATCGCATGGTCGTAGTACCAAAGATTTATTGCGCAAGGATGGGCTCGCGTCCCATTAGATAGTTGGTGAGGTAACGGCCCACCAAGTCAGCGATGGGTAGCCGGACTGAGAGGTTGAACGGCCACATTGGAACTGAGATACGGTCCAGACTCCTACGGGAGGCAGCAGTGGGGAATATTGGGCAATGGGCGAAAAGCCTGACCCAGCGACGCCGCGTGAAGGAAGAAGGTCTTCGGATTGTAAACTTCTGTTATGGGTGGGACGAACACATGACGGTACCCCATGAGAAAGCCACGGCTAACTACGTGCCAGCAGCCGCGGTAATACGTAGGTGGCGAGCGTTATCCGGATTTACTGGGTGTAAAAGGGTGTGTAGGCGGGACTGCAAGTCAGATGTGAAAAACTATGGGCTCAACTCATAGCTTGCATTTGAAACTGTGGTTCTTGAGGGTCGGAGAGGTAACTGGAATTCCCGGTGTAGCGGTGAAATGCGTAGATATCGGGAGGAACACCAGTGGCGAAGGCGAGTTACTGGACGATACCTGACGCTGAGACACGAAAGTGTGGGGAGCAAACAGGATTAGATACCCTGGTAGTCCACACCGTAAACGATGAATGCTAGGTGTGGGGGTGCAAACCTCCGTGCCGCAGTTAACACAATAAGCATTCCACCTGGGGAGTACGTGCCGCAAGGTTGAAACTCAAAGGAATTGACGGGGACCCGCACAAGCAGTGGAGTATGTGGTTTAATTCGACGCAACGCGAAGAACCTTACCAGGACTTGACATCCCAGGAATCCGGCGTAATGGCTGGAGTACCTTCGGGGAATCTGGAGACAGGTGGTGCATGGTTGTCGTCAGCTCGTGTCGTGAGATGTTGGGTTAAGTCCCGCAACGAGCGCAACCCCTTACGGTCAGTTGCTACATTGAGTTGAGCACTCTGGCTGGACTGCCGTTGACAAAACGGAGGAAGGTGGGGATGACGTCAAATCATCATGCCCCTTATGTTCTGGGCTACACACGTACTACAATGGCGAAAACAAAGGGAAGCGAAGCCGCGAGGCGGAGCAAACCCCATAAAAAAATCGTCTCAGTTCGGACTGTAGGCTGCAACCCGCCTACACGAAGCCGGAATCGCTAGTAATGGCGCATCAGCATACCGCCGTGAATACGTTCCCGGGTCTTGTACACACCGCCCGTCAAGCCATGAAAGTTGAAAAACACCCAAAGCCAGTGGGCTAACCGCAAGGAGGGCGCTGCCGAAGGTGGGTCCAGTGATTGGGGTTAAGTCGTAACAAGGTAGCCGTATCGGAAGGTGCGGCTGGATCACCTCCTTTCTATGGAGAATCGGGTCGCGGGAAGCGGAATGCTTCAGACGCGGTCATATTCGGAAATAGAGCCGGCAGAAAAAGAGCCGGAGAGGAAAGACGAGAGGCGCGGGCTTCTGCTGGGAAAGAGGGGCTGGTTGTTCAATTATCTATGATCAAGGAACGCGCAAGCGGTGACGTTCATTGAAATGGCAGAAGGGGACAGCTTGATGGGGGCGTAGGTCAGCTGGGTGAGCACCTGCCCCTGCAAGCAGGGGGTCAAGGGTTCGATTCCCTTCATCTCCACCATTTCCTTCGCCATGCGGAGGAAAAACCTGATGAGAGATGAGCGAAAGCGTCTGTCATCCAGCGGACGAGAACTGAATAAACCTCTGAGAACCGGTCTGTAGCTCAGCTGGTTAGAGCACTCGGCTGATAACCGCGAGGTCGATGGTTCGAGTCCATCCAGACCGACCAGCGCCGGAAGGCGCGCCGATCCGCAAGGGATCGGAGATCATTGACAACTGAATAGAAGAAAGATTTGAGTAGAAAACGAACAGAAGAGGACATAAATCAAATTTATTGTCTTTCCAAAACGCAAAAAGGGAAAAAGAAATACAATTTCACCGCAAGGTGGAAGAAATGGTGAAAAAGGGAAACTTTTTTTCAACTGCAAGCACGAATCCCTGAACGTAATGTTCAGAAGAAACTCATACAATTCATGAAGAGAACCGAGCAAGTAAAGAGAGATCTTTACGGAAGTTCAAGCGAACAAGAGCGTAAGGTGAATGCCTTGGCATCAGGAGCCGAAGAAGGACGCGATAAGCTGCGAAAAGCTGCGGGGAGCTGCAAATAAGCATTGATCCGCAGATTTCCGAATGTGGGAAACACACACGGTGAAGAACCGTGTAGCGTAAACTGAATACATAGGTTTACGCGGGGAACCCCGGGAACTGAAACATCTAAGTACCGGGAGGAAGAGAAATCAACCGAGATTCCGCGAGTAGTGGCGAGCGAAAGCGGAGGAGGCTAAACCGACAGTAGAAATACGGTCGGGGTTCGGACTGTTGTAAGCGAGCGGAAGTTAGTCGAATGGCATGGGAAGGCCAGCCGGAGGGAGTGAAAGCCTCGTAGGCGAAAACGGAAGCGAGTGAACAGGATCCAGAGTATCAGCGGACACGAGAAATCCGGTGAGAACGTGGGGGGACCACCCTCTAAGCCTAAATACTACCTGATGACCGATAGTGGAGCAGTACTGTGAAGGAAAGGTGAAAAGAACCCCGGGAGGGGAGTGAAAGAGAACCTGAAACCTTATGCTTACAAGCACACAGAGCCCCGTATGCGGGTGATGTGGTACTTTTTGTAGAACGGTCCGGCGAGTTATGGTATGCAGCGAGGTTAAGTGATTCAGTCACGGAGCCGCAGGGAAACCGAGTGTGAACAGCACGTAGAGTTGCATGTCATAGACCCGAAACCGGGTGACCTATCCATGAGCAGGTTGAAGTCAGGGTAAAGCCTGATGGAGGACCGAACCGACCCCCGTTGAAAAGTTGGCGGATGACTTGTGGATAGCGGAGAAATTCCAATCGAACCCGGATATAGCTGGTTCTCCCCGAAATAGCTTTAGGGCTAGCCTCGAATATATTTACCGGAGGTAAAGCACTGAATGGTCGAGGGGTCGAGAGACTACCAACACCTATCAAACTAAGAATACCGGATAAATGAGTTCGGGAGTCAGACTACGTGAGATAAGTCTCGTGGTCAAAAGGGAAACAGCCCAGACCCACAGCTAAGGTCCCCAATGTATGCTAAGTGGAAAAACGATGTGACAATGCTAAGACAACTAGGATGTTGGCTTAGAAGCAGCCACTCATTCAAAGAGTGCGTAATAGCTCACTAGTCGAGTGATGTTGCGCGGAAAATTCAACGGGGCTAAGCATACAACCGAAGCTTGGGCAGTAGAAATACTGGGTAGTGGGAGCGTTCTGTACGGGCAGAAGCATCAGCGGAAGCAGTTGTGGACTGTACAGAAGTTAGAATGCCGGAATGAGTAGCGAGAATTGTGTGAGAATCATAATGTGCCGAAAATCTAAGGTTTCCGGGGGTAGGGTCGTCCACCCCGGGTTAGCCGGGAGCTAAGGCGAGGCCGCGAGGCGTAGTCGATGCACAAACGGTAGAGATTCCGTTGCCGCCAGATCTTAAGTAACTGACACGAGGGTAGAGTTCAACCCGGCCGATGGTAGAGCCGGGCGAAAGGGACTGAAAAAAATAGTAGGGAAGTGAACGAAGCCAGCGGCGAGAAAAAGGTTATGTATGAAATCAGGCGCCCGTACCGCAAACCGACACAGGTAGATGAGGAGAGGATCCTAAGGGGCTACCAGCGGGAGAAGGGTTGTTAAGGAACTCGGCATATTGACCCCGTAACTTCGGAAGAAGGGGTGCCTCCGTAAGGAGTACTGCAGTGAAAAAGTACCCAGGCAACTGTTTATCAAAAAAACACAGGTTTCTGCAAAAAGCGAAAGCTGAAGTATAGGAGCTGACGCCTGCCCGGTGCTGGAAGGTCAAGGGATCGCTTAGCGCAAGCGAAGGCGAGAACTTAAGCCCCAGTAAACGGCGGCCGTAACTATAACGGTCCTAAGGTAGCGAAATTCCTTGCCAGGTAAGTTCTGGCCTGCACGAATGGCGTAATGATCTGGGCACTGTCTCAACAGCCCGCCCGGCGAAATTGTAGTACCGGTGAAGATGCCGGTTTCCTGCGACTAGACGGAAAGACCCCATGGAGCTTTACTGTAGTCTGATACTGAAATTTGGTTCATTATGCACAGGATAGGTGGGAGACAGAGAAACCCGGGCTTTGGCTTGGGCGGAGTCGCCGTTGGGATACCACTCTTGATGAACCAGGTTTCTAACCTGCTCCCGTGATCCGGGAGGGGGACAATGTCAGATGGGCAGTTTGACTGGGGCGGACGCCTCCAAAAGAGTAACGGAGGCGTTCAAAGGTTGGCTCAGCGCGGACGGAAATCGCGCAATGAGTATAAACGTATAAGCCAGCCTAACTGTGAGACCTACAAGTCGAGCAGTAACGAAAGTTGGAGTTAGTGATCAGGTGGTAGTGAGTGGAAATGCCATCGCTTAACGGATAAAAGCTACCCTGGGGATAACAGGCTGATCTCCCCCAAGAGTTCACATCGACGGGGAGGTTTGGCACCTCGATGTCGGCTCATCACATCCTGGAGCTGGAGAAGGTTCCAAGGGTTCGGCTGTCCGCCGATTAAAGTGGTACGCGAGCTGGGTTCAGAACGTCGTGAGACAGTTCGGTCCCTATCTGTCGTGGGCGTTGGATATTTGAGAAGGGCTGACCTTAGTACGAGAGGACCGGGTCGGACGCACCTCCTGTGCACCAGTTGTCCTGCCAAGGGCATAGCTGGGTAGCGGCGTGCGGTTTTGATAAACGCTGAAGGCATCTAAGCGTGAAGCATGCTTCAAGATGAGATATCCCATCATTTCAAATGAGTAAGGTCACTTGCAGACTACAAGTTGATAGGTCGGGTGTGTAAGCACGGTAACGTGTTCAGCTAACCGATACTAATTGACCGAGGGCTTGAACCTCTTGCACCTCTTCGGTGCAGCGGTTCTTCATTCGTTTGAGTTTCTTTTTTTCTCCTCTTCTCTTCCTTCTTTTCGGTTGGAGATGAAGCACAAGAAGGGTATGCACCTTTAGCTCAGCTGGTAGAGCAACTGACTCTTAATCAGTGGGTCCGGGGTTCGAGTCCCCGAAGGTGCACCACCGCAGCTGCGCGGCGCCGAGAGGCGGAAGCAGGGAGTCAGTGTTATTTCGCAGAGGGTCCACCTGTTCCCATTCCGAACACAGAAGTTAAGCTCTGCTGAGGCGACAATACTTACCTGGAGACGGGTCGGGAAGATAGCGCAATGCTGACACGCAGTTGGTGATATTTCGCAGAGGGTCCACCTGTTCCCATTCCGAACACAGAAGTTAAGCTCTGCTGAGGCGACAATACTTACCTGGAGACGGGTCGGGAAGATAGCGCATCGCCAACACATTAAAGCCGATTCGTTTCCCGAGTCGGCTTTCCTCTATTCCTCCTTAGCTCAGTCGGTAGAGCACCTGACTGTTAATCAGGGTGTCACTGGTTCAAGTCCAGTAGGGGGAGCCATTAAAACCCTTGAAAACACTGCGTTTTCAAGGGTTTTCTGTTATCTCGGAAGGTCTGAAAAGACTTCAAAAAATCCAATTTTTAAGGTTTCGGGACAAACACACCCGAATGACTGTTAATCAGGCGAAATACCGCCGAAAAGACCATTTGGCACTGACCACTACCTGTTTACAGTCATCCGCCTTTCAGTGCAATTTTCTTTCATTCGGAGGTGATTTCATTGAGCAAATATGAGCCGCTTTGGAGGTTCCTTTCCGGGGACGGAAGTGGACGTATTCAATTCTCCTTTGAACGGATAGAAGAGATTTTTGGATTTCCATTGGATCATTCTTTCCTGAATTATAAATGGAAGAGATCATCCCGTGGAAAGCATGGGTAGAAATGATCAGACCGTACTATCCGAAGGGAGAGCATGGGCGACCTGTTCGGGGTATCGAGACGATGCTGCGGATGTATCTGATGCAGACATGGTTCAACCTGTCCGACGAAGGGACAGAGGATGCCATATATGACAGCTACGCCATGCGTAGTTTTCTTGGCATAAATTTTATGACGGAACAGGTTCCGGATGCGACAACCTTGCTGAAGTTCCGAAACAGGAGGATGTCATAAAGGATAAACACCTGTCCCAAATCGATTACCGCATTTGTAAGCGTCCTTCCAGCCTGAAAACATCCAAAGACTATGAGGGAATCAACTGGGAAAAGCAAATGGAAAATCGTATCTCATCGATTCGCTGTAAGGTAGAGCACGCCATTGGGGATGAAAAACCGGCTCAGGCGGTGCTTGCGTGGCTGTTTTTCGACTTTTGCTTGTGATCCTTGATGTTTTATTCATCATTTTATGCATGATTGAATGTTCGGGAGATTTGGAGGCGAGTTATTCAGCGGTTCCTTAGCATCGTATCCGATGCTAAAATAACAGTTCCTTCTGGAAATGTTTCAACAAACGAAATAGCACCATCGACTCTGTCATCGAGCATCCAGAATAAGTTTACTTTTTGCCTTCCTATCTATAATTGCAGACTTAAAACGAACTGCGACGAAAAACATCTGGATTGGGAGCATTATCAATTTCCCATGCGCCTTTCCATGCAACTCCATTATAGATATTTGGTTGCCAGCAAGCATTGTAAACTTCTACTTTATGACCTCTTTCGGCTAAAGCCTTGGCCACCAGAACAAGCGATGCTTCGCTACCGCCCAACCCAGGTGTCTCGTAATCCAACGGGCAAAAAGACAGACGGTTAGGATAATAAAATTGAATATATGCCATTTTTTATTTCCTTTCCTTCATATGTACTCATCTTTTTTTCTGTAAAAAAACATTTATGTCGTATGCTTTTTGCTGCCATTTTCATAGCAGCTATTATTTGTTCAGCTCCCGCTATTCCCCACTGCAATAATTCGATAGCTCGTCGTGGTGAAACTAATATTCTATTGTAAGTTTTACCATTGGCAGTATCTGGGCGCACATCACCTATCCAATCTATTAGTGCAAGCATTCTGACTTGCGCAAATGGCGGCGAATTGTCTCCCTCATCAACCTTTTGATATCCTAACATGATTGGTTCTGAAATTGTGACGTTTATTTCTTCAAGAACCTCGCGTCTCAGGGTACCTTCTATTCCCGCATCAAAACTTTCAGGGTGTCCCCCAGCGAGAGAAAATTTTGTTGCGTTTTCTTTCTTTTTCTTCTTTAAGTATTAATCTGCCATCACGCGAAAAATCAAACCGTATACTTGCGTTATTTCCATGTCGGCTGGAACACCTCCGTCATGCCAAGTGAAACTAGCCATGTCAATCGTTACTCCTTTCCAAAAGGCTGCATTTATACGATAATTTGTCTAGATATTCATAATCTTCCTCACTCACATGTAGCAAATTGCACAAAAGGATACCTTTCAGTCCGTTTATAGCAATTCCCAAAATTACAGGCAATATCCATCGGTACCTTAAACCAGCCGACGCAATCCCGTTGACTGACGCACAAAAGCGCACAGGAGACGGTTTTTAGGCAAGAGTTCGGCAGTCCGGCACTTCCATTTGCGCAAAAGCGCCTTTACCTTCGACCACAGCATCTCAATCGGATTCATATCGGGGTTGTATGGCGGCAGATACCGCAGCCCCTATGCCTGCGGCGTGATATGTGTTGTTCGTCCTCGCCGTTCAGCAGCTGCTTTCTGTCACGCATTGTGCAGCATTTTTGCCCATTTTTCTCATCGCCCTGTGACACATTGTACCACTTTTTGCTGCAATTGTCAAGGGTGACTGCTATTTTGGAAGTTGCTATAAAGCCCTTGAAAACACTGCGTTTTCAAGGGTTTTCTGTTATCTCGCAAGGTCTGAAAGGACTTCAAAAAATCCAATTTTCAAGTTTTCGGGACATACACACCCGAATGACCGTTAATCAGCATTGCCCCGAAAAAATAAACAGCACAGGGGGTGACAAACGCCGCAGTTTGTGGTATAATGGTGCAGAATACAAAAAAGGCGGTATCTGAACTATGCATACTTCCATACCCAGACGCGCTGTCCGTGGGCTATCCCTCCTGCTCGCACTGCTACTGGCGAGCGGATGCCTCGTGCTGACCGCTTGCCGGACTGCCCCCGGCGACAGCGCCTCCGGCACGTCCGGTACCGGTGCGGATACTTCGGCGGACACGGAGAGCGCCGCGCCGGACAATACGGCATCGACCGATACGGCGACCGGGTCCGGATCCGATCCGGCTCCGGAGACGCCCGGCACCGAGCCGGTTTTTCTCTGTCGGGGGCGGACTGTACACCGGGGCGCTGTCCCTTGCGCTGACGCTGCCCGCAGGATTGCCCGAAAGCACCACAATCCGCTACACGACGAACGGCTCGGTCCCGACCGGTCGCTCGACCGGATACAGAGCCCCGCTGGACATTCTTGCAAAAGCGGATACCGCCCTGACCGTCCGCGCCGCCTGCTTTGATGCGGACGGAAACCGGCTGGGGCAGGTCGTGACCAACACCTATGTCCGCGCCGCGGCGCAGGACGGCATCTGGACAGTCATGATCGCCGTGCCGGAACGCGATCTGGACGAGATTACCTCCCGCTATAACGAAAAAGGTCGAGAAGACCGCGCACGTGGAGATCGTGACGCCGGCAGGCAAGCGCGTCATCTCGCAGGACGCGGGACTGCGGCTGTTCGGCGGTTCCTCCCGCACGCTGGAGCAGAAGTCCTTCAAGCTCATTGCCCGTAAGAACGGCTATTTCGGCGAGGATGCCGCCTATTCGGGGAAAGGCTCCTTTGCCTACCCCCTGTTCGCCGGGCGCACCGTGCTTGCCGGAGAGAACGCGGGCAACGTGCTGGATCGGTACGACAGCTTCATCCTGCGCAACGGCGGCAACGACTCGCTCCTGCACACGGCGGCTGACCCCAAGGCGGCGACTCTCCTCCGGGACAGGGCTTGCCAATAACTTTGCCGCTGCCTATGCCCCCCGCCGTGTCCGCGTCGCTTTCGCAGTTTGCCGTCGTCTACCTCAACGGGGAATACTACGGCATACTGGATATGCGCGAGAACCTCAACGAGAACTACGTGAAACGCGTCTGGGGTGTGGACAGCAAGGATGTCGTCATTCTCAAGAGCGAGCTGGACACCTCCCGGCACTGTGACGCCCACGCCAACGGCGGCGCCTGCCGCTTCTGCAATGTCTGGTTCTACTACGAGACCGACGATACGCCGACCGCGCAGGCGGCAATGGCGGAATGGATTTCGCTGTGTAAGCAGGCTGCCGACGGGCTGTCGCTGGATGCGGCGGCGCGCGAGGCGCTGTACGGCAGGCTGGCGGAAAAAATCGACATGGAGAGCTTCCTGCAATACATGGCGCTCAACCTGTACCTGTGCAACACCGACTGGCCGTACAACAATGTAAAGTTCTGGAAGTATACCGGCGATCCGGTCGAGGGCGTTACCGTTACGGACGGAAAATGGCGCTTCATGACCCGTGACATGGACATGGCGTTCGCACGTTACGCCTGCCCGGAGATCCTGCCGGAGCTGGATTCCCGCGCCGAGCAGGACACCTTCTGGCGGACGCTTGGCAATTACCTGCCCGGCTATGCGGCGTACTATGTCAACGCGGGCGAGACGCGGCTGTATCCCGATTCCTTGTACGTGGAGGGGCTGTTCGCGTTCTGCCTGCGGAACGCCGGTTTTCCGGGAGGCATTCGTCACCTACGCGCGGTCGCTTGCCTCTGCGGAGGCGACTGCTGCCCTGCAGAGCTGTACAGCGCGGGGCGCGCGGAGCTGAGACCCTGCATGCCCGCACATATCCGGCGCTGGCAGAACAGGGTACAGGTCAGTGCCAAGCAATGGGATTCCGCCGCCGCGCGCGTCGGAAACTTCATCACGAAGCGTCCTGCCCTGTTCGAGCAGTACCTGTCGCGTATGCTGGAGGTGCTGGACAAATGACACCGGATAAGGAGCATCAAAGCATGATCCCACTGTATGAAAAATCACCCTGCATTGGCAGGGCTGGCAGACGCCGCCGATGCGGCGCTTGCCCTGACCGTATCGGTTTTCCGCGCCGGAGGGCGTATGCTGCTGTGCGGCAACGGCGGCTCGGCGGCGGACTGTGACCACATCGTCGGCGAGCTGGCGAAGGGCTTCCTGTCGCGTCGCCCACTGACCGATGCCGCGTGCGGCGCGTTCCGGGCCGTACTCGCGCCGGACGACCCCGACCTGCCGCTCCTGTGCGGCAGTCTGCAGGGTGGTCTGCCCGCCGTGTCCCTGCCGTCGCAGACCGCGCTTGTCTCGGCGTTCTGCAATGACGTTGACCCTGCGCTGGTGTATGCCCAGCTGGTTCTTGCGCTCGGCAAACCGGGCGACCTGCTGGTCTGCCTGTCCACATCGGGCAATTCCCGCAATGTCGTGCTGGCGGCAAAAACCGCCCGCGCCCGCGGTCTGCACGTGCTGTCGCTGGTGGGTGCGCGTCCCTGCGCCCTGGATGGGCTTTCGGACGTTGTCCTGCACGCCCCCTCGACCGAAACCTACCGCATTCAGGAATACCACCTGCCGCTCTACCACTGGCTGTGTGCCGGCGTGGAGCAGGCGCTGTTCGGGCAGTGATTCCGGAAGCTGAAGCAGAAATAATCCCGGTAAATATAAAAATACACAAAACAGAGGAGGAGCCAACCATGAATTTCTTTGATTCCTTTGCCCCGGCTGACGAATTGCCGCTGGAGCGCCCGGTTCCCGTCGGAGGCGGGATGTGCTCGATTTTTCCGCACGATCGGATGCGTCGGGGACAGCCTTGCTTCCGGCGAGTTTGAAGTCCGACTGCCCGCCGCACCGGAGGGTTCCGACCCCGCCGTACTGGCAGTGCACGGACAGACCGTATATCTCGATATGTTTGAACACTCGTGGGGACAGCATCTTGCTCGTATGGCGGGCTGTAAGGTGTATAATTTCTCGCGCGGCGGCATGACCGCCTCGGAGTACTGCCAGACTTTCGGCGAGGCGAACGGCTTCTGGGATGCAGATAAGGCGTGCCAGGCGTACATAGTCGGGCTGGGCGTCAATGATGTCATCAACGCGCGCCAGCCGATGGGCAGTATGGCGGATGTCTGTGACGACTGGCACCGGAATGCGAACACCTTTGCGGGCTGGTACGGACAGCTGCTTGCCCGCCTGCGCGAGATCCAGCCGGATGCGGTGCTTTTCCTCATCACGATGCCGCAGGCGGACGAATGGAACAGGTCCGGCGTCCGGGAGATCGTGGAGGCGCACCGCGCACTGATGTACGAGATGGCGGCGCATTTCGGCAACGCCTATGTGCTGGATCTGTACCGGTACGCGCCTGTCCATGACAAGGCGTACACCGATGCGTTCTACATGGGCGGGCACCTGTCGCCGGTCGGCTACCGCATTGCCGCCGAGCAGATTGTCTCCTATATCGACTATATCGTGCGGCACGATCCCGCCGCCTTCCGCCAGGTGGGACTTATCGGAACCCCCTACTACCAGCACTGAACCCAAGGCACCCGGAACCGTCTCAAGCGGTTCCGGGTGCCTTTGCACGAGCGGCTTGCCCTGCCGCTGCGCCGCCCGGGGATCCGCCCCTTTTGCGTGAAAACGACCTTGCGCTCCCCTTCCCGGGAAGGCAATCCTCCCATCCCCGTGAAAAAAGTCTTGCATTTCCGATGAAACTGTGGTATAATAGCGGCACTGCCGACGGAAAACGGCGGCAGATAGCGGTGAGTTCGTAACCATCCTCACCTAAAACAAAACTAAGGGAGAGAAAAATGAACAAGCAAACGATGCATGCAGGTACGAAAACAGGCAGCGGACGGCGCGCGGCGCTCTTCGCCGCACAGGGCGCCATGGTGGCGGCACTGTATGTCGCATTGACATGGATTGCCTCCATCGCGGGACTGTCCTCCATGGCAATCCAGGTGCGGATTTCCGAGGCACTGTGCGTCCTGCCCTTTTTCCTGCCGGCGGCGGTTCCCGGACTGTTTGTGGGATGCCTGCTCGCCAACCTGATGACAGGCGCCGTGGTGTGGGACATCCTCTTCGGCTCGCTGGCAACCCTGCTGGGGGCGCTGGGAGCGCGGGGGCTTGCCGTGCTGGCACAGCGTGCGGATGCCGCCGGACGGCACAGGCACGCCGCCGTGCTGAACGTGCTGATCCCCCTGCCGACGGTCGTCGCCAATACGGTCATAGTGCCGCTGATCCTGCACTACGCCTACGGACTGCCGGATGCCCTGCCGTACCTGTTCCTGACGGTCGGACTGGGAGAGGTACTGTCCGCGTGGGTGCTGGGACTGCTGCTCCTCCGGGTGCTGAAAAAAAGTCCTGCCCGGCATACACCGCAGGCAATCGTAACCCAAAGCCCCCCGGAACACCGTCCGGGGGGCTTTTTGCGGTACTATCCTGAACCTAAAATATCAGGTTTCCACGTTGGCGATCTCGCGCACCTGCCTGTCGTCAAAGTGCGTGGTATGGCAGAAGATCAGCGACAGCGCGGCTGCGATGCACCAGCCGATGGGCCACGCCAGCCAGATGCCCGTGGAGCCAAGCGACGTCCGGGACAGCACCTCCGCCAGCGCCACGCGCAGGATAAGATCGGTGAAGGTCGCAATGACGAACCCCTTCATGCGCCCGGCACCGCGCAGGACACTGTCCGCAATGATTTTGGCTGACACGACAAAGTAGAACGGCGAGAGGATGCGCAGGAAGATCACCCCGACGTCCATCGCCTCGCCGGTGGGCGAGTCCATGAACACATACACCAGCTGTCGTCCGGCAAGCAGGTACAGCGCGACCAGCGGTGCGCAGACGCACCACACCAGCCGTACCCCTGCCCGGAAGCCAGCCCGGATCCGGTCATACTTGCCCGCGCCCAGATTCTGCGCGGTGAAATTGGAAACGCCGTTGCCAAGCGTAGTCAGCGAGGTGATGACCAGATTGTTGAGCTTGACCGAGGCGGAGTACCCGGCGATGGTCGCCGTGCCGAAGCCGTTGATGACGCTCTGGATCACAATATTGCCCACCGAGATGAAGCTCTGCTGCAGAATGCTGGGAATGGCGACCGTGGCGATTCTGCCCAGCAGCCGCCACGCAAAATACAGGTGCCTTCTCCGGCGTTTCAAACCGGCGGAACCGACGCAGGACAAATATAATCGCCAGCACGCAGCTGACCCCCTGACACAGGAAGGTCGCCCATGCAACGCCGTCCACCTTCATGCCGAAAGCCGTGACGAACAGGATATCTGCCCCGATATTGGACAGCGACGAGCAGGCAAGAAAGATGAACGGTGTCCGGGAGTCGCCCAGCGCCGAGAAAATGCCGGTCGCCACGTTATAGTAAAAGACGAAGGGCAGTCCCAGAATGTAGATGTTCAGGTACAGTTTGGAGTCCTCCAGTATCTCCTCCGGCGTCTGAATAAGCCGGAGCAGGCTGTCCGTACAGAGAAATCCGACCAGCATCAGCACCGCGCACAGCACGCCGCTTGCAATCAGCGTGGTATGGACGGCGGTCTTCATGTCGCGGTGCTGACGGGCGCCGAACAGCTGGGAGACAAGGACGGAACAGCCGATGTTGCATCCGAAGGCGAACGCGATAAAGATCAGCGTGATCTCGTAGCCGTTGCCGACTGCCGCCAGCGCTTTGTTGTCGATGAACTTCCCGGCGACAAAGCTGTCGGCAATATTGTACAGCTGTTGAAAGATGATACTGCCGAACAGCGGCAGGCAGAATTTCCGCAGTACCGCGCCGGGTTTTCCGGTGGTCAGATCCTGATTCATGACGGATACATCCCCCTCTTTTCCTTGAACCGATATAGTATACCACAAGCCGGGGCATATGTAAAATATATATATCACATACGGAACATTCTTTTGTGATATAGCAAGGAGGCATTATGTACGTCAACTGCGACTATTACCGCGTATTCTACTATGTAGCCAAGTACGGCAGTCTGTCTCAGGCGGCGCGTCTGCTGCTTGCCGGACAGCCCAATCTGACCCGCGCCATCCGGAACCTGGAGGCGGCGCTGGGCTGTCCCCTGTTCACCCGCAGCAGTCGCGGAATGCGTCTGACTCCGGAGGGGGAGCGCCTGTACGCGCACATCCGGGTTGCCTTTGAGCATATCGAGGCGGGCGAAGCGGAGCTGGCAGGCAGTCGCAGTCCGGAGAGCGGGACGGTGTTTCTTGCCGCCAGCGAGGTGGCACTGCGCTGTCTGCTCCTGCCTGTCCTGCGGGAGTACCGGCGGCGGTTTCCCGGTGTGCATCTGCGTATCAGCAACCACTGCACGCCGCAGGCGGTAGCGGCACTGCGGGCGGGCAATGCCGATCTGGCGGTGGTGACGACGCCGACCGACGCGGGCGCCGCTCTGTCCGAGACGCCTCTGCGCGAGGTGCGCGAAACGGCGGTCTGTCCGCGCAGTTTCTCCGATCTATTAGGGCGGCGGGTCACGCTGGCGGATCTTGCCGCGCACCCGCTGATTTCGCTGAGTGCCGACAGCGCGTCCTACGGGCTGTACGCGGCGCTGTTTGCGGCATCCGGGTTGCCCTTTTGCCCGGAGATCGAGGCGGCGACGGCGGATCAGCTTTTGCCGCTGGTAGAGGCGGAGCTGGGCGTCGCGTTCCTGCCGGAGGCGTTTCTTTCCGCCGCCGACCCCTGCCCGCGTGGCGGTGCCGGAGCTGGAGCAGGCTCTGCCGCCCCGGCGCATCTGCCTGCTTGCCCGGCGTGAGCAGCCCTTGAGCGCCGCCGCGCGGGAGCTGGAAAGCATGATCCGGCAGGCGGCGGACATACGGTAAAGCCGGCGTGGCTGGCGTGCGCCCTGCGCTGCCCGAACGGCAGATCAGTCGATGCCGCAGAAAAGAAATCCCGCCGCACACACGATATTTTTATATCCCCCCCCCTTGCAAAATGCGGGCGTTTCCTGTATAATGGAAACAAATCATGGTCAGGAGGTTTTAATGACATGAAAAAAGCAGGGCTTACCGCGATCCTGTGCCTGCTCGTGTGCGTCCTCATTGCCGGACTGCTCTCCTGCGGAGACAAGGAAACACAGACCGAACAGACCCGGGAAACCACGCAGACCGAGCCGATCAGTCAGGATACCCCGACGGACACCGACAGTGAGACAGTTGCCGACAGTCAGCCTGACAGTCAGACCAACAGCCAGACAGAGCCGGAAGACATGGACAGCTTCTGGACACCGATCGTGTAAGGAGGAACCCCCTATGAAATGCATGAAAACCGTAAGGAAAGCCGCGCCCTGGGTATGTGTCCTGCTTGCCGTGCTGATGCTGGCGCCGACCCTGCCGGTCGCAACGCGCGCCGCCGACAGCGGGCTGGACGTGAGCTACATGAAAACCGTTCACACGGAAACCTTCGACGGTAAGAAGCTGCCGGCACTGCAGGCAGGCAATCCCGCCCCCCGCGCGGACGGTCTGTACCCGCTGAACAGCCTGTACGAGCCGGGCATCACGCCGGACGGAGCCGATACCCTGCAATCCTTCTCTGTCGTCTCCAAGGCGCAGGTCCTGCTGGGCAGGCACGCGTCCGAGACGCGCTCCGGGGCACTGCTGGGGATGACCACCGCCAAGGGAAAGAACGTGCAGGGGCTGATTACGCTGTTCCCTGCCGGGAGCCTTGCCGATACAGACGAGTTCACCGTATCGTATATCGTGCGCGTCCACAAGCCAGCCGGCGGACTGCTGGGGCTTGCCCTGTTCTATGACGGCGGCACCGAGCAGGACGGCGTGCCCTACTTCGGCGGCTACGACAATTACGCTTTCGCCGGATATACAGGGGAAATGCTCAATTCCGGCGCCGCCTACACGGTCTACGGCGGACAGCAGACCGACTACCCCTGCGCCGAGCCGGAAACCAAGCACCCCGTCAGCGAGAGCGGGTATGCCAACAATTCTGTGCATACCGCCGTGCGCTGTCTGAAGGGCGAATTTGAGCAGGACGGCAAGACCTACACGGCAAAGATCGAAAGCTACATTGACGATCAGCTGATCTCCACCTCCTATGCCATGTGGAAGGACGCGCCGATCATGCTGCTGTACAAGTCCGACAAATCCACCACATGGGCTGTTCAGGTGACGGATATCAGAATCAGCAAGCGGGTCACGGAGCGTATGTCCCCCGACGATGCCGCCGCACTGACTCAGCCGCTGACCGTGGAGGGAACCTCGGCGCGATACAGCGGCACGCCCGGCATCCGCGTCTACACGCGTCTCGCAGAAAACGAGCTGACCCGCGCCGCCTCGGAGGTTGCCTGCGGGGTTCTGCTCTTGCCGGAAGGCAGCTACACCGGGCAGCTGGACGCCGACACGCCCGGCGTGACCGACCTGCCTGCGGAGCGCATCTCCGGAGACGAAACCGGCAGTACCTACCGCGCGCAGCTGACCGGCGAGGCGGCTACGCAGGCATTCCTGTGCCGTGCTTACGTCCGGTATACCATCGGCGGGCAGGTGTATACGCATCTTACCCAGCCGGCACGGGTCAGCCTGGCGCGCACGGCGGCGCTGGTCGTCAAAAAGTGTGCCGGATCCGATGATGCCGCCATGCTGGAAGCGTGTGCCACGCTCAGCCGGGGCGCGCTGGACATCCGCGCGATGTCCTTCAATGTGCTGGTTTCCGGCACCAAGACCGAACAGACCACCGAGCTGTACGGTTCGCTGACCTTTCAGGAGCGGATGGAGGCGGGCGTTGAAATGCTGCTTGACCTTCTCCCGGACGTCTGCGGGCTGTCCGAGTGCCGCGTCGTGCAATACAAGTACCTGACCGGTATGAGGAAATTCACGAATGTGTTCGGCATCGTCGGTTCGGACGAGGTGCCCGGAACCGGTGAGGAGGGCACCTATGTCGTATACCGGAAGGATCGGCTGGAAGTGGTGCGCACGGAGACCCGCTGGCTGTCCCTGACGCCCGGCGAGCAGGGATCGCTGTTCCCGGAGGCAGAGGAAGCCATGCGTCAGCACCCGGGCGAAGCGCGCTTCTATCCGCGCAAGGCTGTGTATGCCCTGATGCGGGACAAGGCGACCGGTGTGGAGTTTGTATTCTGCTCCACGCATCTGGCATACAACGCCTGCGACAAGTCCGTCGCGGCGATCATCCGGGAAAAGCAGGCTGCGGTAATGGTGCAGCAGCTGCAGGAGCTGTTTCCCGGCGTGCCCTATCTCCTCACGGGTGACATGAACTGCGCCCCCAATTCCGCGCCCTATTCCGTGCTTCTGGAGGGCAGCGAGGACGCGCGGTATGCCTCTGCCGTTACGGTTTCCGGCGCGCAGGGCACCCTGCACAAGTTTCTGAAGACTCCCGGCTCCGGCATCATTGACTACATCATCGTCCGTGCCGACAGCGCCTTCTTCTCCAAATTCCAGGTTGTCACTACCGAGTATCCGACACGGCGGAACAAGAACATTCTGCCCTCCGACCACTATGCGATTTACGCTGACCTGACCATTCTTCCCTGAGCGGAAAATTTCGGAGACTCCTGAGAAAGAGTCCCCGAGCCTACGCGACCGCCGCCCCCGGAATCGGAGCCATCGGAAAATTGTACAAAAATATTTCAGTTTTTCTGTTGACAAACCGGGTTCTTTCGTGTATAATGGTGAAACGACCCACGGAAAAACAGAAAGGATCTATTTTATGAAACATGTCATCCGAATGTTCCTGCTTTTGCTCACCATCCTGCTGACATGCAGTCTCTGCATCGGCTGTTCCGGTGACCGCGACCCTGCGCAGACCACTGCGGAGGACCAAACGAAGGCGGAAGCCCCCTCAGAAGAAACCGCCGACACCGCAAAAAAACGAAGAAACCACAACCTCGGATTCCGCTGAAAACACAACGGCGGAAGAAACCGGAACGGAAGAAGAAACAACGGACCCTTTCGCTTACCGCAACGGTGAAGACATCACGGTCGTCCGCCGGGAAAACAAGGAAATTCCGGTTGACCGCCTGACCATTCTCGGTCAGGATATCTCCGCTTTCAAAATCATCAGCACCGAAGAAGACCGCGGTGCCGCAAGCACCCTGCGCGATTACATCGCCAAGGCGACCGGCGTGACGCCGGAATGTATCCGGGAGCACAGCGGAGAAAGCTACCCCTATGAAATCGTGGTCGGCGTGTGCAACACCCGCAGCCCGCAATCCGTCGTGGACCGCCGCGCAAAACTGGGCGACGAGGGCTATATGATTTACGCGGAGGAAAACCGCCTCTATATTTCCGGCGAAACCATGCGCGGCACTTACTACGCCGTGATTTCCTTCCTGGAGGACTATATCGGCTGCCGTTTCTTCACGGAGGACTGTGAGGTCGTCCTGCCCGCCGCGTCCCTGGAAATTCCCGCCGGAACAGACGAGTTTTTTGTCCCCAAGCTCTTTTACCGCGCGGAATATGCCGATTTCTGCAACAACAACCGCTACGCCCCCAAGCACAAACTGAACGCTTACATTTCCGGAAATCTGGACGGCTACGGCGGCGGCGTTTTCCTACGCGGCAGGCGCCTTTGTCCACACCTTCCGTCAGCTTGCGGAAATGAAGGAATACAAGGTCGGCGATCAGCCCCTGCCTGACCGATCCCGCCGTCTATGAAACCGTTTTGAAGAATGTGCGCGCATGGCTGGATTCCAACCGCAACGCAACCATCATTTCGGTTTCCCCCAATGAC
This sequence comes from Oscillospiraceae bacterium, assembly GCA_022009675.1. GTDB lineage: Bacteria > Bacillota > Clostridia > Oscillospirales > CAG-272 > CAMEON01. The sequence goes on from CP091718.1 coordinate 1,100,391, forward strand.
AGCTACACCAATCAGGCAGGCTGCCGGTGCGCAAACTGCAAAGCCCTGGACGACCAGTACGGCAGTCCGATGGGATCGCTTCTGACCTTTGTCAACCGGATTGCACGTGACATCCGTGAGGATTACCCGCAGGTCTACGTGGAAACGCTGGCGTACCATTACACCCAGACGCCGCCCGTCGGACTGGTTGCCGAGGACAATGTGCTGATCCGCCTGTGCCCCTCTGCCTGCTGCATGGTACACGGCATTGCCGGCTGTGAGCAGGGCGATACCTTCCGGGCAGACTTGACCGCATGGAGCAAGATCTGCAAAAACCTCTCCATCTGGCATTACAGCGTCAACTTCGGAAACTATCTGCTGCCGCTCCCAAACCTCTTCTCCATCTATGACGATGTACAGCTCTACCTGCAAAACGGCGTCGTCAGCATTTTTGACGAGGCGGCATACAACTCCCGCACCGGCGAATTTGAAGAGCTCCGTTCCTATCTGTTCTCCAAACTGATGTGGAATCCCGATATGACCCGCGAGGAGTACGAAAGACATATGAATGAGTTTTTGCAGTACTACTACGGGGACGGTTGGGAATATATCCGCCGCTACATTGATGCAACCTATACGGAGATTGCCGGCGTTGCGCACTTTAACCACGCAGCCAACGCCGAAACCGTCTACCCCGTAAAAAAGAGCGATGACAGTTTTGCTTTCCTGTCCGCTATGTACGGACTGTTTGAAAAAGCGGAAGCGGCTGCCACAACGCCGGAAGAAGCCACACGTATCCGCAAGAGCTCCGTACAGGCGCTCTACCTGTGGCTGTACCGCATGGACAGATCCGCGCCCGAGGACATGAAAGAAAAAGCTTGCCGCCCTGATCAAGGAGGCGCACATCGCCATGTTCAGTGAAGGACGCGTCATGCCCGCCAAACTGCCCGTGCGCAAACCGGTGCGCCTGTGGTAACATTTTTCCGTACACCGACGTTTCCCGTGCCGTGTGCGTATAATCCGCCGGCTTCCGGATATACTTTTTCCCGGAAGTTCTTTCCGGGGGAGGGTCTTATATGCACATTTGGCAGGGAATATTTTTTTCAACATCATTCACGGGTGCGCCCGCAGGCTTTCTGTCTGCGGCGCACCTTTTTGTATAGAGAACTCAGACGAAGGAGGGGTTCTCTCGAAAACCACCCGCTGAGCGGGTGGTTCCAAAGAGGCTTTTGCCGTTGAACCAAAAACAAATGTTAAGGAAACGCTGATTTAATGAGGTGGTGCATATTCGGTACAGATTTTTTCGTCTGCGATTGCGAAAAACTCAAGATGTACTGGATGTACATCGAGTTTTTCGGCAAGAAGCAGGCGGGAAAAGATGTGTCGAAGATGTGCCGCCGAATAAATCAGTGGTTCCTTAAATATGCAATCACATGAAAACTCAACATTGTGAGTGTTGTTTTACCTTGAAATACAACTATGCCCGAAAGGGCATATCGTAAGATGGTAATATCATTAAAACGCAATTCCACATTTGTGGAGGCAGCGCAATTTTGCAACTGTTGTATTTTATTCAGTGGGCTTTCAGCCCCGCCAGTAACATGCCCTTATAGGGCTGAGCAAGCCACCGGCTTAGCCGGTGGTTATGACTGTTGCAGGTTGAACCGGATGCCCCACCGGAAAAGCCCGGAACGGGCACGGGTGCCGGTTCCGGGCAATTATACAGAGGGGGAAGAGACGACTCACTTGGTTCGCATCTCGCCGCCCAGGGTTTTGGTCAGCCGACGGATGACAGAGGCTGCGGCGGACTCGATCTCCTGCGAGGTCAGAGTCTTTTGGTCGGAGCCGATGGACAGACGGAGCGTCACGGACTTTTTGCCGTCCGGAACCTGCCCGCCGCGGTACTCGTCCACAAAGGCAACGTCCCGCAGAGTCCGGTCGCTGTGCTGAGCCTTGGCAAAAGCCTCGGAGATCTGATCCCACTTGACGTCCGCATTAAACAGCATGGATACATCGTAGTCGGTCACCGGGTACTCCGCAAGATGCGTGAACGTGTTGGTGCGCGAGCGGAACGGGACCAGCGCGTCGCTGTTCAGTTCAAACAGCACCACCGCCAGATTCCGGATGCCGCAGGTCAGGGGATACCTTTTTTTGGACAGCAGGGCAAGGTCGCCGATGCGCGTATCGCCCAGGTACAGATTGAGCCAGACCACTTCGTCTGCCCAGACCGGCTGCTCTACGCGGCGGAAGGTGTACGCCTCCATATGCGTGTAGCGCGGCATGGAAGCCAGAACGCCTTTGGCGGTGCGGAACAGTCCGGTCACATCGCTTGCCGCGCCGGCAAACGCGCCTGCGATATGCCGCCGCTGAACAGGCAGCATTTCCTGCGGATCGTAAGCCGAACCAAACGCATCGCTCCGGAAGATCTGCGCCTCCTCAAAGAGGTTGAAGCTGTCATAAAACCGCTCGTTTTTCGCAACAGCCTGGATCAGATTGGGCAGGAGCGAGGAGCGGATATACCGGTTCTCCGGCGCGGGCGGCGTGGACAGCGCCAGCACACCCTGGTCGCCGCCCAGCACGGCATTCATGACCGCCGTATCCATCCACGGATAGGTGAATATTTCCTGCATATTGCACCGGAATGCCAGATACTCCTTTATGCGCCGCAGAAGGTCCTTGTCCAGCTGATTGATGGCGCCGGTAAACGCCGTGACGATGGGCGTCGGCTCAAAGTTCTCGTAGCCGTACATCCGCGCGACCTCTTCCATGATGTCCGCCTTGATGGACACATCGCCCGTGGCACGCCAGGCAGGCACCGTCAGGTGCATGGTATCCCCCTCAAAGCAGACCGCAAAGCCCAGCAGCTCCAGCTTGGCGGCAATCTCGCTGTTCGGGATGCGCTTGCCCAGCCGGCGCTCCAGCCACGACAGCGATACATCCAGCTGTTTGCACTCCGGCTTGCGGAGATACCGGTCGGAGAAAGCGACCACGCGCATCTCCGGGAACTGCTCTGCCAGCAGCTGCATGGTCAGTGCAAGCGCCATGTCGCACCGCTCCGGATCAATAGCCTTCTCGTAGCGGGAGGACGCCTCGGTGCGGTTGTCGTAGCGCAGTGCCGTGCGGCGCACCCCGGTGGACTCAAAGTTCGCCACCTCCAGGATTACCCGGCTGGTGTCCGGCAGGACGGAATCCTTGTCGCCGCCCATGACGCCTGCCAGCGCCACGGCGCCGGCGGCATCGGCGATGACCAGATCGTCCGGCGTCAGTGTCAGCTGTTTTCCGTTGAGCAGGGACAGCTTTTCGCCTTCCGCGGCGCGGCGCACCGTGATATGATCCGCAATATGATCCGCGTCGAACATATGCGTCGGCTGACCGGTTGCCAGCATGACATAGTTGGAAATGTCCACCAGCGCGTTGATGGGACGCATACCCACGCGCCAGATGCGGCTCTGCATGGCGAAGGGAGCGGGTCTGACCGTCACGCCCTCGATCTGCGCGCCGATGTAGCGCGGGCAACGGTCGGGGTCGGCGATTTCCACGGGGTACTCCCGACCGGCATCGGGCAGGCAGGGCGTGAACGGCTGAGCGGCAGGTTATAGAGCGCGGAGATCTCCCGCGCGATGCCGTAGTGTCCCCACAGGTCGGGGCGGTTGGTCATGGACTTGTTGTCAATCTCCAGGATCACGTCATCCAGATCCAGCACCTGCGCAAGCGGTGTGCCCGCCGGCGCGCGGAATGCGGTGATGTCCATGATCTCGGCTTCCTCATGCGCCGGGAACAGGTCGGCAAGTCCCACCTCTACCGAGGCGCAGATCATGCCGAAGCTGGCTACCCCGCGCAGCTTGGCGTTCCGGATCTCGACCGGCTCGCCCTCCCCGTGCCAGCGCACGAAGGAGCCGGGGCACGCCACCACGACACGCATGCCCGGCTCCAGATTGGAGCCGCCGCAGACGATGTCATGCAGTTCGCCGTCGCCGATATCAACCCGGCAGATGCGCAGCTTGTCCGCGTTGGGATGCGGCAGCACCTCCCGGATGTCACCCGACACGATGCCGTCAAAGCGGCGTGCCAGCTCGGTCACACCCTCCACCTCCACGGTGGACATGGTCAGATCGTATGCAAGATTCTTCAGATCCATGTCGGCGGATATCTGAACATACTCCTTTATCCAGTTCAAAGACAGTTTCATAGCAGTACAACACCCTCCTTCCTATCAATGGAACTGACCCAGAAAACGCAGGTCTGCGCTGTGGAACAGGCGCACGTCATCCACGCCGTAGCGCATCATGACCAGCCGGTCCAGCCCTATGTTGACGTAGAACCCGGTGAATTCATCGGGGTCAAGTCCTGCCGCGCGCAGTACGTTGGGGTGCGGTGTGCCGCCGGGCATAATCTCGATCCAGCCGACGTGCTTGCACACCGAGCATCCCTTGCCGCCGCAGACGAGACACCCCATATCAATCTCAAAGCCCGGCTCCACGAACGGGAAGAACCCGGCGCGCATCCGTACCGGCACCTCGCGTCCGAACACCTTGGACAGGATGCTCCGGATCATGACCTTGCCGGCAGTAAAGGTGAAATCGTGATCCACGACCAGCGCCTCATACTGGAAGAAGGCACGCTCGTGCCGGGCGTCGGTCGTTTCGTTGCGGTAGACTCTGCCGGGGTACACGAAGCGGTAGGGCGGCTTGTGCGTCTGCATATACCGGACGCTGCCCCCGGTCAGATGGGGGCGCAGGCAGAGCTTCTCGCCTGCCGCTCCCCTGTCGTGCCCCTCCAGCCAGTAGGTATCCATGCTTTCGCGGGCGGGGTGGTTGGGGGAAGTTGAGCTTGTCAAAGGCGTACAGCTCGCTGGTGATGTCGTCCTCCTGGAAGATTTCAAAGCCCATGGAGCGGAAGGCGTCATCCAGATCGTAGCGCATCTGGGTGATGGGGTGCAGCCCGCCCGACAGCGGGGGCAGACCGGGAACGGTGCAGTCGAAATCCGGCGGGACGGCGGAAGCCTTGAGCTTCAGCTCCTCGCGGCGCGCGTCGATGAGGGCGGACAGTTTGTTCTTTGCCTCGTTGACCACGCGCCCCATCTCCGGGCGCAGGGACGCGTCCAGCCGGGGCAATTCCTTGAGCAGCCCGGTCAGACTGCCCTGCTTGCCCAGAATGTTGGCGCGCACCTCCTGCAAGCCTGTTTCGCTCCGGGCGTCGCGGATCTTCTGTTCCGCGTCGTGCAGGAGCTGCTCGATCTCTCTTTCATGCGGCAAACCTCTCTTTATGTGAAAATTGTTCGGAACACGGTTTCCTGTCGGGGGGAAGGAAAGAAAAAACCGCCCCCGGCTATCGCCAAGGGACGGGAGAAACCCGCGGTACCACCCTGCTTCAGCCCCGACGGGGCTGCACTTTTGCTCGCGCGTATTGCCGCGCGCGGCATCCGGTTTAACGCGGGCGGGGCACACTGCCTTGCCGCTTTTCGCCGGAAACTCCCATACTGAACCTTCGGAGGATCCTCCGCCGGGCGCTTCCAGCCGCGTCGCCCGTTCTCTGGAGCGGATGCCGTCCTCTTACTCACGTATGCTCATCGTTTGAAGGTATTATACCCGATTGCACGGGATTTGTCAAGGGGACATTGAAGAAACGGGGGCAGGGGCATTACTTTTTTGCGGCTCCGGCTTTCCCTGCCGCCGGCTACTCCCCGATCCATAAGTTGAGAAAAGTTCTGGGGGGCTTGGGAACTCTTTCAAGAGTCCCCAAGAGGCTCCCTTCCGCGGATCAGAGCATATCGGCGATCTCGTAGATCAGGCGTTCGGTTTTTTCCCAGCCGAGGCACGGGTCGGTGATGGACTGACCGAAAACTTCCCCGTCTGTTTTCTGACAGCCGTCCACGAGGTAGCTTTCGATCATCAGTCCCTTGCAGAGCCGCCGGATATCGGCGTTCTGGCGCATGGAACCGAGCACATCGCGGGATATCCGGATCTGCTCCTCATAGTGCTTGCCGGAATTGGCGTGGTTGGTATCAATGAGGACGGCGGGGTTTTTCCAGTCCGGACTTGGCGTACCGCTCGTAGAGTCCGGCAAGATCCTCGTAGTGGTAGTTGGAAACCGTCTTGCCGTCCGTGGTCTGATAGCCGCGCAGGATGGCGTGCGCCAGCGGATTGCCGGTGCTTTCCACCTCCCAGCCGCGGTAAATGAAGGTGTGCGGATGGTGCGCCGCCGTGATGGCGTTCATCATGACCGACAGATCGCCCCCGGTCGGATTCTTCAGCCCGACCGGAATATCCAGACCGCTCGCCGTCAGGCGGTGCTGCTGGTTCTCCACGCTCCGCGCGCCGACGGCAACATAGGAAAGCAGATCGGACAGGTAGCGGTGGTTGTCCGGATACAGCATCTCGTCCGCGCTGGACAGTCCGTAATCCCGCAGGGCGCTCATGTGCAGCTGCCGGATGGCTATGATGCCGCGCAGCATATCCGGATGTCCGTGCGGATCCGGCTGGTGGAGCATTCCCTTGTAGCCGTCGCCGGTCGTGCGCGGCTTGTTGGTGTAGATGCGCGGCACGATGAGGATCTTGTCCTGCACCTTGTCCGCCACGCGGCGCAGACGCCCGATATACTCCAGCACCGACTCGCTCTTGTCCGCAGAGCAGGGTCCGATGACCAACAGAAACCGATCGCTCTGCCCGGTAAAGATGTCCCGTATCGCCTCATCCCGCGCCCGCTTGACCGCCGCCATCTCCGGCGTGACCGGGTACCATTCCTTTGTCTCCTGCGGGATGGGCAGTTTTCTGTAAAATTTCATGTTCATATGCAGGTATCCTCCTGCTTTCGCAAAAAGCGAAAGCCTTTCCTCCTATTTCATTTTTCCCGGTTTTCCGGCTGTTCTGCCCGACTGCCGGCTACCGGCTTGTCGAACTTTTCCCGCCGTTCGCCGGACAGGCGCATCATGTCGCGCATGGTCTCCCTGTCCCCGTCCGCCAGCGTCCCGCGCAGCCTGTCAAACGCCGCGCTGAAGCGATCCATCTCCTCCAGCAGAGCGTCCCGGTTGCACAGGAACAGCTCGCTCCACATCTCGTCGTTGATGCGCGCAATCCGCGTCAGGTCGCGGAAGGAGTCGCCTGTGAACGCCTCCAGCCCCGGCTGGTCGTTGGCGCACATCAGCGCCACGGCAATGCAGTGGGTCAGCTGGGACAGGAACGCAATCATCCGGTCATGCTCCCCGACCGACAGGCGGCTGATGCGGTGGAAACCGAGCAGCTCGCCCAGCCGGACGCACAGCGCGATTGCCTCCGGCGTGTTTCGGTCGGTCGGCACCACGATGTAGTTCGCGCCGCGGAAAACGCTGTCGTCGCTGTGTTGCACGCCGCATTTCTCTCTGCCCGCCATCGGGTGCGCCGCGATAAACTCAACGCCCTCCGGCATCAGTGCCTGCATCCTGTCCACAATGCCGCCCTTGACGCCGGTAACATCCGTGACCAGCGTGCCCGGCGTCAAAAGATGCGCGTTCTTCTCCGCCCATGCCAGCAGGGTGTGCGGGTACAGGGCAAGCACCACAAGATCCGCCCACGCGAACAGCGCCGGCTCTGCCTCCGTACTGCCCCCCCCCGCAAGGAATCCCTCCCGGACGGCATAGGCGATATCCGCCTGCTCCTTCGTAACGGCGCGGACGGAAAAGCCCTGCTTTGTCAGCGCCTTGGCGTAACTGCCGCCGATAAGTCCCAGACCCACGATGAGCACGTGGGCACGGCTGTCCAGTTGTTTCAGTCTGAGTCCTGCTCCCATTCCCTATGTCTCTCCCTCCGTGCGCACCGCTATCCCCAGCGACCGCAACGTATCAAAAAATTCCGGCATACTTTTGGCGACGCACTCCGCGCCGTCGATGCTGCCCCCGGTGCGGCACAGTAGAACCGCCAGTGACATGGCGACCCGGTGGTCGTTGTGCGCGCACAGTGCCCCGTCCGGTGCGTGTACGCCCGGCTCCACCGTGATTTCGTTCTCCCCGACCGTGATGCGCACGCCGCACCGCCGCAGTTCGGCAGCCATTGCCTCGCCGCGGTCGCTTTCCTTGAAGCGGAGCCGCGCCGTATCGCACAGCGTGCCGCCGTGGTGCAGCGCCGCCACCACCAGCAGGATCGGGGCAAGATCCGGGCAGTCTGCCACGGACAGCCGGCACTTCTCCCGGCACAGGCGCTCCATGTACGCCCCGAACACGCGGTCGCCCTGTGCGCCGTCATCGCGGAAATCCGCCAGCGAAATATCCCCGCCCAGCGTCCGCATGGCACCGAAGAAGGCGGCGGCGGACTGGTCGGTCGGCACGCAGAGCGCCTGCTCCGGCGCCCGCCCCGTCTGCCCGCCGGGTATGCGGTATGCCTGCACGCCGTCCGCCCCGACCGTATAGCCGAACAGCCGCAGGGCGTCCAGCGTCAGCCCGATGTAGGACGCGCTCCCGACCTGCCCGGTCAGGCGCAGGGTGCTGTCCCCGCGCAGGTGGGGCAGGGCAAGCAGCAGTCCCGAAACAAACTGACTGCTGATGTCGCCGGGAAAGCAGAAGGCATCCGGATGCAGACCGCCCCCCACCGTGACGCCTGCTTCCGTCCGTGCGAAGAGCACACCCTGCGCCCGGCAGATGTCCTCATACACGGACAGCGGGCGTGCAAAGAGGCGCGGTGCGCCCGTAAAGGTCATCCGGGCGCCCGCCGGCTGCAGCAGGGCGAACGGGAGCAGCAGGCGCAGGGTTGTACCGCTCTCGCCGCAGTCGGCAACGGCGTCCGGCGGAAAGCCGACCGGCACCCGCCCGCAGATCGTTGCCCCGGTGCCGTCCTGCCGGATTGCGGCGCCCATGGCGCGCAGACAGCGCAGGGTTGCCCGGATATCCGCGTTGTCCGGCAGATCGCGCAGGCGCGTCTCCCCCGGCGTGAACGCCGCCGCGATCAGGTACCGGTGCGCGACGCTCTTGGAGGTCGGCACCCGCACGGTTCCCTGCGGGATGCCGGGCGTGACGGTCACACGCATGGCGGTTCCTCCCCCTGCGCCGGCTGTCCCAGCGACAGCAGCAGGTCGATCGCCTCGCAGTACCCCGCAAAGCCGTGCCCCTTGATGCAGGCTACGCAGGCGGCGCGCACGTAGCTGACGCGGCGGAACTCCTCACGCGTATCCACGTCCGAAATATGCACCTCCACGGTCGGGATGCCGACCGCCTTGAGCGCGTCCAGCAGGGCAACCGAGGTGTGCGTGTAGGCGGCAGGGTTGAGCACGATGCCGTCATACACGCCGAGCGCACCCTGCACGGCGTCCACCAAAGCCCCCTCGTGGTTGGACTGGAAAAATCCGATCCCGACTCCCCGCCGCTCCGCGTGCCCGCGGAGCATATCGCACAGGGAGCGGTAGGTCTGCGTACCGTATATCTGCGGCTCCCGGACGCCGAGCAGGTTCAGGTTGGGACCGTTGATGACCAGTATCCGGCGCATCGCGGGCCGTTTCGTGTCTGTATTCAAAGCAGATCGCTCCTTTCTTTCTGTTGCACCGCCAGTGCCGCCAGCAGGCGGTCGGCGCAGTCCTCCGGGGCGCCGGAAACGGGGAAGCGCAGATCGGCTGCCTCCCGGTACAGCGCCTCGCGCGCCCGGAATACCCGCTCCAGCGCCGCCCGGTCGCGCGTCAGCGGGCGGTCATCGGATGGTTGGATCCCGCTCAGCGGGCGATCCAGATACACCAGCCTGCCGTTGCGGCGCAGTGCCTGTATGTTTTCGTTCCGCGTGACCGCGCCGCCGCCCGTGGCAATGATACAGCCCGTCCCTGCGGCAAGCTCCCGCAGGACAGCGCTCTCCTCCTGCCGGAACGCCTCCCTCGCCGTGCGCGGTCAGGTACGCCGCCGGCGTCATGCCGACACGCTGCGCCAGCAGGGCATCACTGTCGGCAAAGGGCTTGCCGGTCCGCGCCGCCAGCAGTCTGCCGAGCGTGCTTTTGCCGCTGCCCGGCATCCCGATCAGCACGATGTTTTCCTTGCGCTCCCGGATGGCGGCATATACGTCGTCGGTTCTGTCCGGCATATCCGGGCGATCCAGAAACAGTGCCGCCGCATACGCCGCCTGCGCGACCAGCATATACAGCCCGCCGGCGGCGGGAATGCCGCACGCCCGCGCACGGCAGACAAATGCGGTCCGCAGCGGGTGATACACTGCGTCCGCCACGCCGCGCAGGTGCGGGAAGTCCGCCGGGTCTGCGGGTATATCCCCATCGTGCGGGAACATCCCGACCGGAGTCGTGTTGAGCAGGATTCCGATGTCCTCCCGCCGCCCGTACAGGGCATCATACCCGACGGTATCCTCCCCGGCAGGTTTGCGCGAGACGCGGATGACCGATGCCGCCCCCTCCGCCCGCAGGACGGCGCAGGCGGTCGAGGACGTGCCCCCGGTGCCCAGCACCGCCGCGCACTGCCCGCGCACGTCGATCCCGGCGCGGCGGAGCAGCAGGCGCATCCCGTAAAAATCCGTGTTGTAGCCGATGAGCTTTTCCGTCCCGGCACAGCACCGTGTTGACTGCGCCAATGGCGCGCGCCGACCCGTCTATGCTGTCCAGGTACGGTATGACCGTCCGCTTGTAGGGAATGGTCACATTGATCCCCCGGAAGTCGCGGGCGCGCATAAAATCCCCGACCTCCTCCGGCTTCAGCTCGCAGAGCCTGTAATCGTATTTTCCCAGCATGGCGTGGATCTCCGCCGAGAAGCTGTGTCCGAGATGTTCCCCGATACAGCCGTACTCCGTTATTTTCCGCTCCATACCTGCCTCCTCAGACCCGCAATGCATCGTTGCCGAAGCGCATCAGCAGCAGATCCGCCACGGTCAGTGCCGTGACCGCGTCAATAACCGGGCAGGCACGCGGCGCCACGCAGGGGTCATGCCTGCCGCGCACGCGCAGCGTCACGTTCTCGCCCCGGACAAAGTCCACGCTGTCCTGCGGCAGTGCGATGGACGGAGTCGGCTTGACGGCACAGCGGAACACCAGCGGCATTCCGTTGGTGATGCCGCCGCCGATGCCGCTGCCGCGGTTGCCGACCGTGACGACCGCGCCGGTCTCGGTGATCCGGTAGGGATCGTTGGCGGCACTCCCGCGCATTCCGGCAAGCGCAAAGCCGTCGCCGAACTCCACGCCCCGGACTGCCGGAACCGAAAAAAGCCCGTGCGCCAGCATTCCCTCCACCGTATCAAACCACGGCTCGCCCAATCCCGCGCAAAGCCCGGTCACAGCCGTTTCGGTCACTCCGCCGACGCTGTCGCCGTCCGCCTTGGCGGCAAGGATGGCTTGCTGCATCCGCTCGCCCGCCGCCCGGTCAAGCACCGGGAAGCCCGGCTCGCGCAGGGCATCCAGCTCCCCGTCCGGGATCTGCCCGTCCGTCTGCCGGAAGGGTCTGTCCTGCACGCCGGCGCAAGCCGCCAGATGCGTCCCGATCCGGATGCCCCTGCCACGCAGGGCGCCCTCCGCGATCGCACCGGCAGCCACCAGTGCCGCCGTGATGCGTCCGCTGAAATGCCCCCCGCCGCGGTAGTCGGAATAGCCGTGATACTTGCAGAACGCCGGGTAATCGCTGTGCCCGGGGCGGGCGCAGTCCTGCATCCCGGCATAGTCGCCGCTGTGCTGTCCGGCGTTGGGAATCCGGATGCAGAGCGGCGTTCCGGTCGTGCAGCCGTTGAACACGCCGCTCTCAATCACGAAGGGATCCTGCTCCACGCGTGCCGTCGCCGTCTGCCCTTGCGGGCGGCGGCGGGTCAGCTCCCGCGCGATGTGTGCCTCATCCACCGGGATACCGGGCGACAGCCCGTCCAGCACGGCACCGATGCTGCTTCCGTGACTCTCGCCGAACAGCGTCAGAGTCAGTGCGTTTCCGTATACGTTCTTCATAGGAACGAGATCACCTCCCCACACGAACCGAGGATGTCGTCCGTGCTTTCCTTTTGCAGGGTAAACCGACCGATTTCCGGGACGCGCACCGTTGTGATGCCGTCCGCGCCCGCCTTTTGTCGTGTGCCAGAACCGCGCAGAGGTCGTCCCGCCCGCACCGGAAGGCGGTCGGCAGGTCGTACCGGTGCAGCAGGCGCGTGAGCCGGCGCCGCACCTCGCCGTCCGTCATGGCAAGCATCCCAATGCTGACGCATTCGCCGTGCAGGAGCGGGTACGGCTGGCGGGCGCTGATGCTCTCAACGGCGTGCCCTACGGTATGCCCGAAATTGAGCACGCGGCGCAAGCCCCCCTCCCGTTCGTCCGCCTCGACAACTGCCATCTTGATGCGCAGTGCCGCACAGATCAGCTCCTCCCGGGAAATACAGGCGCTCCTGTCCTCCAGACGCGCGAACATGGCGGCGTCCGAGGTGGCAAACATCTTGATGATCTCCGCCATGCCGCAGGCGTACTGACGCGCATCCAGCGTCTGCAGTACGCAGGGGTCAGCCAGCACCGCCCGCGGCTGGCAGAAGGTGCCGACTATGTTCTTGTACCCGTCAAGGTCCACGGCGACCTTGCCCCCGACCGAGGAATCCACCATGGCAAGCAGGGTGGTCGGCAGGTTGTAAAAAGTCGATCCCGCGCATATAGGCCGCCGCGACAAACCCGCCGAGATCCCCTATCACGCCGCCGCCGACCGCCACCAGCGCATCGCCGCGGTCAAAGCCTGCCTTCAGCATGATTCTGAGGACGGAAAGCCATGTATCGGGGCACTTGTTCGCCTCGCCCGGCTCCAGCGTGACAAGGTGCGGCTCGGCGCACGCATCCGCGACCGCCTGCGCGTAGGCAGCCGGTACGCCGCTGTCGGTCAGGATCAGGACGCGGCGGCGGAGCGAAAAACAGCTTCCGACCTGCGCCAGCGCGCCTTCCTCCACTGTGATCGGGTAGCTGTGCGCCCCCAGATTCATAGTCAGTACGCTCATTCTGTGATCATTCCTTTCTCACCACTGCGGAAGTTTCGGGCGGTTCCGGTTTGCCGGGGGCGCAAAACTTCCTGTCTGAAAAAATAGTTTCAGGCATCCGTTCGGTTCAGCATCCGCTCCCCGGAAAAGCTCCCCAGCACGCGCACGCTGTTGCAGACCCGCTCCAGCTCGCGGCGCATGGTCTGCCCCTGCCTCGGTGCCGAGGTTACCTTCCCCCTCGGCGTAGAAATAGTATGCCCAGTTTTCCACGCCGGTCGGGTGGCTTTTCAGGCACTTGAGGTTGTAGTCATGCCGGCTGATGACGGATATGGCATCGCCCAGTGCACCGGGCTGGTTCTTACAGCTGAACAGCAGGACGAAGTGATTGTCGGACGGCTTGATCTCGCACGCCGTCGTAGAAAACACCGCAAAGCGCGTGGTGTTGGATTTCTGCTCGTTGATGTCGTTCTCCAGCACCTGCAGACCGTACAAATCCGCCGTCTCCCGCGCGGCGATGACAGCCACCTCGCGCCGCTCCCCGGCGGCGACCGTCCGGGCGGCGACCGCCGTATTCACGGCTGTCGTCTGTATCCAGCCCTGCCGCCGCAGGTAGGGCTGGCACTGGGCAAGCGCCTGTGGGTGGCTGACCACCTCGCGCACCTCCGCCAGCGTAACGCCGGGCTTGGCGAGCAGGCATTGGGACAGCGGCAGGTCATAGATCCCGCTGATGGTCAGGGATCCGCGCCACGCAAGATCCATAACCTGCCCGACGTCGCCTGCATAACTGTTCTCGATCGGCAGGACGGCGCAGTGGCACGCGCCGCTCTCCACGCTCCGGTACGCCGTGGCGAAATCGGGGCAGGCTACTTTTTCGCCGGGCTCTCCGAATATCCGCATGGTTGCCACGTGCGCGAACGCGCCCTCCACCCCGCTGTACGCCACGCGCAGTCCGCTGACGAGCAGGCGCTGGTAACGCTTGGATTCGGTAATCGTACCGACCAGAAAATTCCGGTAGTAGGGGCGGTACGCCGGGGGCAGGCGCTCGGTGTTGCGCGCGATCATCTCCGCCTCCCGCGCCTTGTCCTCCACCGGCAGTCCGTGCTCCTCCTTGTAGGCTGCGACCACGGCAGCCGCCTGCATCCGTTCCGCAAACAGCTCCGCCATTTCCCGGTCGATCCGGTCTATGTTTTTGCGCGCCTCCGCGATGTCAGACCGCGCGCCCGGCGCCGCCGCGGCGGTTCTCTTTTCCTCGGTTCTTCCGTCCATGCCCTTTTTTGCATCCTCTCTTGTTTTTTCGTTCTGTACAACAAAAAGGAAAGCCCGCGCGGATTCCGTTTCGGGATCTCCATGCGGGCTTTCCAATATGTCGGGACCTATCCGGGCGTTCCAGCCGATTCTACCATCAGAGGGAAACGCCGTTGATCACGAGCAACGGACAGAAAGACCGCCTTGATGGTAATAATAAAATCGGGATGTCATCTGCATCATGGCGTTTACCTGCCCCTTTCCTTGCTTTTTTTGTCTTTTGCCCTTTATTATACCTCGTTTGCGGCGGTTTGTCAAGTATAGATTGTATTGTAATTTTTTTAATTTTTTGGAAGAAGTAAAATCACGCAGCAAATACCGCAAAGTAGCCTTGACATTTGATACGACATCCGATATAATAATATTGGTATAATTTGCTATATTGACCGAATGTGTCAAAACGGATAGGAGAAAAACAATGGCTGAAAAAACAACCGCCGACATCGGCTTTGAAAAACAGATATGGGACGCCGCGTGCGTATTGCGCGGGAATATGGATGCCTCGGAATACAAGAATGTGGTGTTGGGGCTGATTTTCTTAAAATACATCTCCGACCGCTTTGAGGAGAAACACCGTGAGCTGGTCGCGGAAGGTGACGGCTTTGAGGAGGACATCGACGAATACACCTCCGAGGGGATTTTCTTTGTGCCGCAGGGCGCGCGGTGGGGTGACATTGCCGCCAAGGCGCACACACCGGAAATCGGCACGGCGATTGACGAAGCCATGCGCGCGATTGAGAAGGATAACAAGCGCCTGAAGGACATTCTGCCGAAAAACTTTGCCCGTCCGGAGCTGGACAAGCGACGGCTGGGTGAGGTGGTCGATCTTTTCACCAACATCCGCATGATCGAGCACGGAGACGAAAAGGACATTCTCGGCAGAACCTACGAATACTGCCTTTCCAAATTTGCCGAGCAGGAAGGCAAGCTGGCGGGTGAATTCTACACGCCGTCCTGCGTGGTGCGCACGTTGGTAGAGGTTCTGCAGCCCTATCACGGGCGGGTGTATGACCCCTGCTGCGGGAGCGGCGGAATGTTTGTGCAGTCGGCGAAATTTGTCGAGAGCCACAGCGGCAATATCAACGACATTTCGGTCTACGGGCAGGATTCCAACCCGACCACATGGAAGATGGCGCAGATGAACCTTGCTATTCGCGGGATTGACGCCGACCTCGGCAAATTCAACGCCGATACCTTCTTCAACGATTGCCACCCGACCCTGCGCGCGGATTTCATCATGGCAAACCCGCCGTTCAACCTCTCGGACTGGGGGCGCGGACAAGCTGGCGGACGATGTGCGGTGGGAGTATGGCACGCCACCGGCAGGAAATGCAAACTTTGCCTGGCTTCAGCACATGATTCATCACTTGGCAGAGAACGGGCGCATCGGCATGGTGCTGGCGAACGGCTCGCTGTCCTCACAGTCGGGCGGTGAAGGTGAAATCCGCAAAAATCATCAATAAGGACTTGGTGGACTGCATCGTTGCCATGCCGACGCAGCTGTTCTATACCACGCAGATCCCGGTCTCGCTGTGGTTCCTCATCAAAGGCAAAAAGCAACCGGGCAAAACGCTGTTTATCGACGCGCGGAAGCTGGGCACGATGGTCTCGCGCAAGAACCGCGAGCTGACCGACGCGGACATCCGGAAGATTGCCGACACCTACAACGCCTTTGCGGACGGCACGCTGACCGACCAAAAGGGCTTTTGCGCCGTGGCGACCACGGAGGACATCGCAAAGCAGGACTACATCCTCACCCCGGGGCGATATGTCGGCATTGAGGAGCAGGCGGACGACGGCGAACCGTTTGACGACAAGATGAAGCGCCTGACCGGAGAACTCGCCGGGCTGTTTGAGAAGTCGCACGAGCTGGAACAGGAGATACGCGAGAAACTGGGGGCGATTGGGTATGAAGTGTAAATTGAAAGATTTTTGCACGGTCATCAATGGGAGAGCTTATAGTCAAAAAGAGTTATTGGATAAGGGAAAATATCGCGTTTTAAGAGTTGGCAATTTCTTTTTCATCCGACAGATGGTACTTTTTCTGATTTGGAACTTCCTGCTGAAAAAAATATTGCAATAAAGGGGATTTGCTTTTTGCTTGGGCTTGCTCTTTTTGGTCCACGTATTTGGAATGGAGAAGATAGGACGATTTTTTTCATTATCACATATGGAAATTAGATATTGATTCGAATATTGTTGATAAAATGTACCTGTTCTATTTGCTCAAAATATCGGTTGATTCAATGACTGCGGGGACACATGGTAGTGTAATGATGCACATTACCAAAAGTGATATGGAGAATTTTGAGTTTGACATTCCAACATTAGAGATACAAAAGAAAATCGCCGCCATTCTTTCCGCACTGGACGAAAAAATCGCAATAAATCGGGAGATAAACGATAATTTACAGCAGCAAGCCGCCGCATTGTTTTCGAGCCTCTATGATCGGTCAAACACCGAGGTTAGATTCACCGATTTGATACAGATACTCGGCGGTGGGACACCAAAAACAGGCGAAAACACTTATTGGAACGGTAATATTTCCTTCTTTACTCCAAAAGATGTTGGCGCACCATATACCCTTATCACAGAAAAGACTATCTACCGAAGAAGGTCTTTCACATTGTAACAGCCGACTGTATCCTGTGGACACCGTTTTCGTCACTGCAAGAGGCACTGTTGGCAAAGTTGGTATGTCCGGAGTTCCGATGGCTATGAACCAATCCTGCTATGCGCTTGTCGGTAAAGAGACGCATCAACTCCTTGTATATTTCTACACACTCAAAGCTGTTGATAGGCTCAAGCACAAAGCAAGTGGAGCCGTATTTGATGCGATTACCACCAGAGATTTTGAATCAGAGCAAATCATGAAACTCTCTGATGACGATGCTACGGCGTTTCTCCGTGTTGCAGAGCCCATGTTTCAGGAGGTACTTAACAACAACATCGAAAACTTGCGACTTTCAACACTACGGGATTCATTGCTGCCTAAGCTCATGTCCGGCGAGATTGATGTCTCCGACATCGACCTCTACGCCGCTAAGTTAGAGATTATGGGAGGATAAAATGAATTTCTTGTTACTTGGAAATGGTTTCGATCTTCATCACGGGTTACCGACCAGCTATATTGATATGATACGCATTTTTCCGGCATTTGACGGAAAATAGCGATGTTACCTATAAGAATGTCGGCGAGATCTTAGACTCCTATAAATCTTCCACATCTGACGATAATAACAATAGACTTTTAGACTACTGCCAAACT
This sequence comes from Oscillospiraceae bacterium, assembly GCA_022009675.1. Taxonomy (GTDB): domain Bacteria; phylum Bacillota; class Clostridia; order Oscillospirales; family CAG-272; genus CAMEON01. The sequence goes on from CP091718.1 coordinate 1,117,823, forward strand.
TACGATGAGGCATTAAAAAACATTAACTGGACATCTGACTTTTCGTGGGCAAAATTAGCGCAGAACCGTTGGTATCAATATTTTTGCCACACAAATGATAAGGATTTGACGTGGATTGATTTTGAGTTAGAAATTAAACATGCCTTAGAGTGTATAGAACAGGAATACTCTTGTGAAAAACATAAGGACAACAATGATGGCGGCAATGCCGTTGTGGAATTTCTGATTCCTTCAGAGAAATTGAGCAAAGAAAAGCTCGTTTCACTTTTGTATGAGGAATTATGCGTTTTCAAACAAGCAATGTGTGAGTATTTGCACTATTTTTGTCGATGAAATGCTCCCGAACTTAAAAAGCATCTACCTCGTTTGATTCCGTCAAAAATGCAGGTATGATAATAACAATGAATTATACTTCCACATTTGAGAAGTTGTATCTTCCCAAAGAAATACATAGTACGCAAAGAATTGTTCATTATCATGGACGAGTAGCAGACGGAGAGGGGATTGTTGTTGGGATAAATTCCGATGACTCAGATGAATACAGCAACGGAAAAAAGCCTGATACAACGTACAGTCACTTCAAAAAAATATCATCAAAGAATCAACCATAATTTTGATAATGAATACATAAAAACGCTACAGTTTCAAGCTTACATAGATGAACAATATAAAAAAATGATCTCTATTATACGCAGTCCTATATCAGCAATAAACTTTTTCATAATTGGGCACTCCTTAAACGAATCGGATGCCGATGCAATTAAAAAAACTGTTTTTCAATTTGTAGCAATCGCGTTGTTTATTATCATAATCCGCAAGCGCTGGGCGAATATATTTGCAATTTGACAAGGATTTTCGGCAGATGTGAACTTGAAGATATGCGCCAAAAAGGAAAAATTGACTTTTTACCCTCTTAGAAACCAAATTATAATTAAAGCACAGGAGAATCTACTATGTCTTTCACCGAATCCACCTACGAAAACGCGGTCATTCAACTGTTTGAATCCATGGGCTACACGCACATATACGCGCCGGACATGGGGCGGGCGGACTTTTCCGACCCGCTCATGGGTGGCGTTTTGCGTGACGCGCTGGTTCGCATCAATCGCGGCTTGCCGGTGGAGGCTATCGGTGAGGCACTCTCCAAAATCCGCAATTTTGAGGGCGGCAGTCTCGTGGAGAAGAACCGTACCTTTACGGGATATCTGCAGGACGGCGTGGAGGTCAACTATACCGCAGAGGGCGAGACCCGCGCGGCGCTCGTGCGTCTTGTGGACTTTGAGAAGCCGGAAAACAATGATTTCGCGGTGGTCAATCAGTATACCTACATCGAAAACGGCAACAACCGCCGTCCGGACATCATCCTGTTTGTCAACGGTCTGCCGCTCGTTTTGATGGAACTCAAAAGCCCCGCCAAAGAGGACGCCGGCGCCGAGGACGCCTATAACCAGCTGCGCAACTATATGCAGGACATCCCGTCCCTGTTCATCTACAACGCCGTCTGCGTGATCAGCGACCTTTCCACCAACCGCGCGGGTACGATTACCTCCGGCTTTGACCGCTTTATGGAGTGGAAAACCAAGGACGGCAGATACGAAAACACCGCCTATGCGCAGTTTGACACCTTTTACGAGGGGATGTTCCCGAAAGCCCGTCTGCTCGACATTCTGAAAAATTTCATCTGCTTCTCTGGCGACGCGCAGAAGCCGGTCAAGATTTTAGCAGGTTATCACCAATATTTCGCCGTGCGCAAAGCCGTTGAAAAAGCCGTTGTCGCAACCAAAACCGACGGCAAAGGCGGCGTTTTCTGGCACACGCAGGGGAGCGGAAAATCGCTTTCGATGGTCTTTTATGCCCACCTCTTGCAGGAGGTCTTACATAGCCCGACCATCGTCGTCATGACCGACCGCATCGACCTTGACGATCAGCTTTACGCGCAATTCTGCAAATGCGCCGGCTTCCTCCGTCAGACTCCCGTGCAGGCGGAAAGCAAGGAGCATCTGAAAGCCTTGCTTGCCGGGCGCGAGGCAAACGGTATTATCTTTACCACCCTTTTCAAGTTTGAGCGGGGCGAGGAGCCGCTGTCCGAACGCCGCAACATTGTGGTCATGGCAGACGAAGCCCACCGCGGGCAATACGGTTTTGACGAGCGGGTGGTGATGTCCGAGGATGCCGACGGCAACAAGGAAGCCCGCGTGACGGTCGGCAATGCGCGGATTCTGCATGACGCACTCCCGAACGCCACCTTTATCGGCTTTACGGGAACGCCTGTTTCCGTCAAAGACCGCAACACCCGCGAGGTGTTCGGCGATTACATCGACATTTACGATATGACGCAGGCGGTAGAGGACGGCGCGACACGACCGGTCTACTACGAAAGCCGCGTGATTCATCTGAAACTCGATCAGAACACGCTCCGCCTGATTGACGCGACCTATGACGCGCTGGAGCAGATGTCCGACAGCGCAACCATTGAGAAAAGCAAGAAAATGCTCGGTCAGATGGAAAGCGTGCTCGGCGCGGATGCCACCATTCAGTCACTGTGCGAGGATATTGTCACGCACTACGAGCAGAACCGTGCAAATCTTCTGACCGGAAAAGCCATGATCGTGGCGTATTCCCGCCCGATTGCCATTAAGATTTACCGCAAAATCCTTGAACTGCGCCCCGCATGGAAAGAAAAAAAGTCGCCGTTGTGATGACAGGCGGCAACAAGGATCCCGAGGATTGGAAGGACATCATCGGTACAAAAGCGCACAAGGAAGAGCTGGCACGCCGATTCAAGGACAATGACGACCCGCTCAAGATTGCGATTGTCGTGGATATGTGGCTGACCGGTTTTGACGTGCCGTCGCTTGCCACCATGTATGTGTACAAGCCCATGTACGGCTACAATCTGATGCAGGCGGTTGCCCGCGTGAACCGCGTGTTCAAGGACAAAGAGGGTGGGCTGATCGTCGATTATGTCGGCATTGCTTCGGCACTGAAAGAGGCGATGAAGGAGTATTCCGCCCGCGACCGGCAGAAGTACGGCGACATGGACATCGGAAAGACCGCCTATCCGAAATTTCAGGAGAAATTGCAGGTCTGCCGCGATCTGTTCCATGGGTACGATTTCAGCAAATTCTACACGGGAACGCCACTGGAAAAGGCACAGGCGATCACAGGCGGCGTGAACTTCGTCCTTGACGCAAAAGCGCCGAAACGCAAGGAATTATTTGCAAAAGAGGCGCTTCTCCTGCGGCAGGCGCAGTCGCTTTGCTCCAGTATGACCACCGAAGAGGAGCGGCACACGGCGGCATATTTTGAAGCGGTGCGCTCCACGGTGATGAAGATCACCATGGGCGGCGGAAACGGCAAGCCGCTGTCGCTGAAAGAGATCAATTCGCAGATCAACGAACTTCTCAAAGCGAGCATTCAGTCCGAGGGCGTGATCAATCTGTTTGAAAGCGCGAAAATGGGGGAGAAATTTTCTCTGTTTGACCCGTCGGTGTTGGAAGAAATCGCCCGCATGAAGGAGAAGAACATCGTGGTGGAAATCCTGCGCAAGCTGATGGCAGAACAGATCGCCATTTATAAGCGTACCAATGTGGTGCAAGCCACTACGTTTTCGGATAAGATCACCCTGCTGATGAACACCTATTACAACGGGCTGATAACCAATGAGGAGGTCATCAAAGAGCTTCTGAAAACGGCGGAGGAAATTAACGCCCTGCGCAAAGAGGGAGAAAAGCTCGGCTTATCGGAGGAGGAACTGGCATTCTACGACGCGCTGACCAAACCGGAGCATATCAAAGATTTCTACGAAAAATGAAACGCTGATTGCTCTGACGCGGGAACTGACCGATATGCTCCGCCGGAACCGCACCATTGACTGGCAGAAGAAAGAGACTGCCCGCGCCGGAATGCGGAAGATGGTCAAGCGGCTACTCAAAAAGTACAAATACCCGCCGGAGAAATACGAGGATGCCATTGAAACCGTCATGAGCCAGTGCGAGCTTTGGACGGATCAGGCGGAGATGTGAGATAAGAAGAACATCAAAGGGAGTAATTTATATTCTGACCAATCCGTCATTTCCCGAATACTGTTGGGTGTGTATGTCCCGAAACCTTAAAAAAATTGGATTTTTGAAGTCCTTTCAGACTTTCCGAGATAACAGAAAACCCTTTGAAAACGCAGTGTTTTCAAGGGTTTTTAATGGCGTCATAGTATAAAAAAATGCAACTTTGACCCTGCGGATTTCCCGTTTTTTTCTTTTATATCGCACTCAGGCGCGGACCTTCCTTTTCCTGTTTTATTTCTTCCCTGTCTTCTTTTCCCAGAAATCCGCTTTGTTTATGTAAATATCATATAGTTTTTTTCGTATGACAAAAATATTATTTTTGGCGCGCACCACCGTTTCGCGTAGGCACGGGCGGCTGCACTACGCCCATATATATTCCGAGGGTGCAGATAACAAACCAATTCGGGAAATAAAACAATATAAGCATTACCGCAAAAAATGACAGATGATAAATCCCGAGTATGATATAAGAAAGCCATTTTTTCGGAAGGATTTTGTGCCAGAAACGATAGCCGACGGCATATTTATCAAATATGGGCATGAGTATAATGTCGAGCACAAACCATATCGCCGCAAAAACCACAAACCGCGCGACGGAAATACCCGGCGCATTGCAAAGCAACACCACATAAAAACGGAACAGCAAGAATTATCGCCGCTACAGCCGATATCACCGAAAGCAATGATTTCACGCCCGTGATTTTTATATCGGTTCCCTTTACACATGCTTTTATTTTCGATACGGCGCAGAAAGGCACACCGGAAAGGACTATATGCTTTCCGCCGTTTGTATAAATAATCAGTCGGAAAGGCTTTGCGATATCGCTTTTGAATTTCGGTCTTGAATCCATAGCATATTCGATTTTTTCTATGGTTTCATAGCGGATTTTGCCTTTCGGATAATAAATTCCTTCTTTTGCGAGGACACATACGATCCTGCCGAAAAACCGCTTATTCAGCGCCCGCAGGATAATAAACGGCAGAGAAAAAGCCGACGCAGACTAAAACCGATGTGCGAAACGCAGACAGCCACTCCGCAAAATCAAATTTCCCTATTCCCCACGAAATCACCAAAATAGCATAAGGAACGGCAAGCATCACGGAATACAGAAAAATCAAAGGGACATCAAAAATATATTCGGCGCAACTTTTTCCCTTCAATATTTTTTTCAGACTGCGGTTTTCTTCCGATGCCATTTTTCATCCCCTTTCGCTTTTTCGCAAAGAATTTATTTTTATTGTCACCGCTATCACGTTCGCTGTCGCATCCCAGCTTTTCACCTACAAAAATACGCCTGTATTTCGCTTTCGGTAACAAGAACGGATTCCTGACGAAAAAGCGCAAAGATCTTTGGCAATATCATTCACAACGGCTTTTTCAACGTCAATAAGAGTAAGCACAAGACTTGTTTCTCTGGCATATTCCCCGTTTTCATAAATGTATCCGCCTTCCTGCATGCCGAATGAAAACGGCACCTTATATGAATGGCACACATTGCGAAGCACCCTGATATATTTTTCGTTTTCAAAAAGCTGTGTTTTCGTAGTTGAATCGTGCAGTCCTATATAAATTTCCGATTTGACCATGCTTCCTCCTCCGCTTCCGCGCACTTTTCCGATGCTTCATTATACCATAAATCCACGCGGCTTTCAATCTCAATCACGCAATTTGCGGATGAAGCGCCTACAGCAGGGTATATAACCGAAAAAAGCACTTGCGCCGCAAGTGCTTTTGGTGTCTACAGGTCATTTCAGATGCCGATTTTGTGTTAGCCAATTTAGGGAAACACTGATTAATGTAAGCCTTGCAAAAATATACGAAAAGTAGCATAATAGAGGAAAGCAAAGCAAGGCAGGTGTGCGGTATGAAAGATCAGATAACATTGACGGATGTTGAATACGGAAACCGGAAAAAGACGACGAAGCGGGAGGAATTTCTCAACAAGATGGAAGAGATCATCCCGTGGAAAGCATGGGTAGAAATGATCAGACCGTTCGATTCGCTGTAAGGTCGAGCACGCCTTTCTCATAGTCAAGCGGGATTTCGGGTATAGGAAAGTTGCATACCGTGGCATTGCCAAAAATATGAACCGGTTCCATGTCCTGTTCGGGTGTGCCAACCTGTTGATGTGCATCCGGGCTGGGCGCACCGAACAGTTCCGGAATAAACAAGCTACGCCTGCAGTAGGATAACTATGCCCATTTGAGGGTAATTCCCCCTCATTGGGGATGAAAAAAACCGGCTCAGGCGGTGCTTGCGTGGCTGTTTTTCGACTTTTGCTTGTCATCCTTGATGTTTTATTCATCATTTTATGCATGATTGAATGTTCGGGAGATTTGGAGACGAGTTATTCAGCAGTTCCCTAAATTATCCAAAGGACTAAAAGGTGCTGGAAAGGCCTTGGACTTTGCAGGAAAATTTGCAGATGGTGTTGTAATCTTTTTTGATACAGCATCTGGAATCTCCGAAAACATTGAAAGTGGAACTCGAACACAAAAGATTGTTTCCGACGCTTTAGTCGATGTTGGAACTGGAATAGGAATTACCGCTGGTTCAACCGCCGTTGGTGCGTGGGCTGGATCATTCATTCCAATTCCTGTCGTGGGAACTCTTTTGGGTGCGGGAGTCGGATATGTTGTTGGTGAAACGGCGGATTGGTTTATCAATGAAGATCTTGAATTTCTTGGAGATAAATCCAATAGTTGATTGGACGAAAGAAGGTGCTGCTGCTGCCGATTGGGTTGTAGAAGATCTTCCAGATATTGCATCCGATGTGTGGGATGCAACAACAGACTTCTTTGAAGACACCGGCGAGGTAATAGGTGATTTTCGAGGATACGGGCGAAGCAGTCGGCAACTTTTTTGAAGATGCAGGTGATGCAATAGGCGGGTTCTTTTCGGGTCTGTTCTCATAAACATATAAGGAGGAAGTGAATGAAGAAGAATGCTTGTGATTTAATATATCTTGATACTAAAAAGATATACGTCTCCAAGAAATCTAAAAAAACAGTTTATTTTTGCTATAATTATCATACCACTTAGTATGGCAGTCATGGGAATTGCTGCGATAAATACTATTGGCGTTAATTGGAAATCATTGTTTCCACTTGTATCTATTGGCATTTGGAGTCTACTTTACTGGCTACTCATCTTGATTCTTCAGTGCAGAAAAGCAAAAAAGACATTTGAGTTAAGATTTCTTGTAAATGGTCTTTCAGGACTATTAGTTTCTTCTATCTTCTGGATTCTCTATTCTTCTCTTAGTCTCTTTGATAATAACCCATTGATTGGTTTTGATTTTTTTCACTTTGGATATTACTACTTTATTTGATTTTTTTCCATCTTGTATATTGGGTTGGTGATTCTTGGTGTACATAAAGGTGTCTTTAAAAAATAAAAGAAAAAAAGTCAAACACCTAAAGCCTTGGCAATTTCAGCTTTTTTCTCTGCAATTCTTCCAAGCACAGGCATAATGGGCATGTATACTTCTAAAATTCTCAGAGCACACGCAAGCGATGCAGTGCAAGATATCATTGGAACCACCGCTCTTGTTTTGGTAATCTTTTTGCCGATATTAGCACATATTAATTTCGTTCAATACTTTTATTGTAAAAAAATACAAAATTTCTTGTGACGAATATGGCAATACCACTTCACCGAACCTTGAATATCATAAAAAGCAAAAAAAGAAAGAATATAGAGCGAAAGGAAGAGGTTCTTGAGCAGACCAATATATCAAAAAGGCAAGTCTGTAAAAAAAGGACATTCCATTGTTAATCAAAATCCTAATTGGAATCTTAGCCGTTCCTATTATTCTCATCTTCATTGTTTTTTTCTTGTATTTTTTTCATTAAAGGATTCATACAAGGAATATCTTGAAAAAAACATTTAAACACAATGTTCAGCCGCACTTTCGGGTGCGGCTGTTTTTCTTGGTACTTGCAAATTCGACCAAAATGTGTTACACTTATGATAATCTAAGGAAACACTGGATGCGGTTTTGGGGTGTATGGGATTGGCGAATAATTTGGGAGATGTTATGGGATACGATGGGCTATGTGATTTCCGAATTAAGACCACAATTTGTTACTCAAACAGACTGATAACGGCAAACTCAAACACACAAAGAAGCAATGCTATTAAAAAGCAATAGAATTGGAGGATTGTATCATATGAGAATGGCAATTGTTAAATTAATCAAATCCATCGTAATCGCTTCATTATTCGCATTCGTACTCTATTTTATATTGGCGTTCACTTTGGCTGCGCTCTTTGAGGACAATCCCAATAAGGATCTGTACATATCGTGCTGTATCGTTCTAATCTACGATCTAAGCTTTTATGTAATACACGAAAGACGCCGAACTGACACCTTCGAAGATTGCGATGAGCAATTTACCTATCGTAAGGAGCTCAAATCGTACTTTGCCGCCGAGGGAAAATATCTGCTATTGCTGTACGGGATTTTCGCAGCTGTCGTTGAGATTGGTATGCTCGTGTCTCCGGAGAATTTCAACAAATCTATTGGCGCAATTTTTTTGCTATGATTTATCCGCTTACGCCATATATTCCAATTCCTGTCGTCCGTTCTGTGGTGAGTCTACTGCTTTTGCATGATCAGGGGCTGTGATCCTTGTTCTTTTGCGAAGTCGTAAAATAACTAAAATGTTAAGGGGGTGAAACATTATGGAATGGAGAACGCCGGAATTACTCAAATTCGAAGTTGCAGACCTGCTTTGCAAGGTAAAGGCTAAGGCTGATTCTAATTTAGAATCGCCTTGTAGCACCGGACAGTATGCGGAAGAAAATGCATGCAGTCAGTTGGAAGTGGGGGATACTTGGGGGGATGGCGGCGATGGCGAAATTGACGCACCCTGCGCAGCTCTAAGGAAACACTGATTAATGTAAGCCTTGCAAAAATATTCGAAAAGTAGTATAATAGAGGAAAGCAAGGCAGGTGTGCGGTATGAAAGATCAGATAACATTGACGGATGTTGAATACGGAAACCGGAAAAAGACGACGAAGCGGGAGGAATTTCTCAACAAGATGGAAGAGATCATCCCGTGGAAAGCATGGGTAGAAATGATCAGACCGTTCGATTCGCTGTAAGGTCGAGCACGCCTTTCTCATAGTCAAACGGGATTTCGGGTATAGGAACGTTGCATACCGTGGCATTGCCAAGAATATGAACCGGTTCCATGTTCTGTTCGGGTGTGCCAACCTGTTGATGTGCATCCGGGCCGGGCGCACCGAACAGTTCCGGAATAAACAAGTTGCGCCTATAGCGGGGTAACTATGCCCATTTGAGGGTAATTCCCCCTCATTGGGGATGAAAAACCGGCGCAGGCGGTGCTTGCGTGGCTGTTTTTTTCGACTTTTTGCTTGTGATCCTTGATGTTTTATTCACCATTTTATGCATGATTGAATGTTCGGGAGATTTGGAGACGAGTTATTCAGCGGTTCCTTAAATAATCTTAGAAAAAAATTATATCATACTTTTTTTGATTCTGCCCATTGAATAAAAAAATCAGCCAAAAAGTGGGGCGAAAAAAACCTCATTTTTCGGCTGATTTTTTTGGTCGCCCACATGCGAGTATATCCGAACCGTTGAGTGTTGCATTTATATCAGAAAACCGCACAATTGTGCTTGTGTTGGGATAATTGCAGTTGATAAGCAATTTATCATCGTAAACAAACACAGAATTCAAAAATGTGTCGATCAGTCGTTTCCGGTGGGACAGTTCGTTTATGTTCAAATTGCGCAGACGCTCAAACCAAAATCGTACTTGATCCTCATTCAGTAACGGGCGGCGGATGCTCTCCTTGGCGATCTCGATTTCAATATCTTTTTTCTTGCTTTCCAATTCTTCAAGTCGTTGTTTGGTAGACTGGGTGAAAATCCCTTGTTCTATGGCGGCAAGAATATTGTCAATGGATTTGTTGAGCTCCGCTAATGATTGTTTCAAATGTGGAATAACCGTATTTTCAGCAGTCTGGAGCTCCATGAATGCGTGAACGATATCATCGATAAAGCGTGCGTCTTCAAGCTTTTTCCGAATCTCCAAAACAACAAGGTTTTCAATCCAGTCCTTTTTTATGGCTTTTTTTCGGCATCTGCCGTGTCGTTTTGCATTGGTACACTTGTAGTAATGGTGAACCGCACCGCTTCGGCTTGTGCCGCATTCACCGACCATCAAGGATTCGCATTCGCCGCAAAACAGTTTTGTAGTCAGGAGATAATCGTCTTCCGCCTTGTGACGGGCGGGGGCCTTTTTGTTTTTTGCAATTTTCTCCTGCACACGGTCAAACAGATCTTGGGGAACCAGCGCGGGAATTCCGTTCGGAATTACGATGTCGCGGTATCTATATTCTCCGATGTATTTTCGATTGGAGAGCATCCGTGAAACGCTGTCTATGTCGATATCTCCGCCTCGTTTGTTTTTGAGTCCGTGTTGATTCAGAACGGCAGCGATTTCACTCATTGTCAGACCTTCATCGTAATGTCGAAAGGCTTCTAAAACGAATGGGGCAGTTAAAGAGTCCGCGATATAATGCTGTTCCTTATCGGCATAATATCCGATCGGCATTGTCCCACCGTTATACTTGCATTTGAGCGCATTTTCGGTGTGCCCGCGCAGTACCTTTTCGGACAAATCGGCGGAATAGTATTCTGCCATGCCTTCAAGTACCGATTCCAGCAGAATTCCTTCGGCGCCGTCGGAGATGCGCTCTACGGCAGACATTACCTTGACACCGTTCTTTTTAAGCAGTGCTTTGTAGTGAGCGGAGTCGTAACGGTTACGGGCAAAACGGTCGAGCTTCCAAACGATAACCAAATTGAAATTGCGCTTTGCGCTGTCTTTGATCATGCGCTGAAAATCCGGACGGCGGTCTGTTTTGGCAGAAAAGGCACGGTCAATGTACTCACCGACAACCGAAATTCCGTTCTTCTTTGCAAAAGCATAACACTCCCGCATCTGTCCTTCAATGGATTCTTCGCGCTGATTTTCACTGGAATAGCGGGCGTAAATCACCGCCACCAGTCCTTCGACTTCTTTCTTTGCCACCAACTCACTTCCTTTCTGCTTATAGTATAGGGCTTTTATGATTTCCGTGCAAATGTGCGGAAAAGATTATTTTTCATTGGCACCCATTTGGTTGACAACCTGCTTTTTTATTCGTACAATTCGTTTCTGCATCCCGCCCGCGGTTTTATAACCGTAAGCATTCGCAAGAGCGGCATAGGTTTCGCCGTTCGCATGGCGAATCAGGATCTCACGGTCGGTTTCACTCAGCAGGGAAAGACATTGTTGCACCATGATACGGTCTGTGATCTCTCCAACCATATCATCCGACGATGCAATTTCAAGCGGTGTAGCCTTGTCGGTTTCATCCTTCGGACCGCCGGTTTCTATCGACACTTTTTTTCAACGATGGCTCCGTTTTTTTGTATGTTCAATTTTTTTCTCGCCGCACTGATCAAAGAACGATTTTTCGGGCTTGCTTCGGTTGTAATCTTCGTATGCCGGCATGGATTTTGTCAGTTTTGCAATCTCCGGTAGGGAGAGCAGATACGCCCATATATCCCATTCGCGTTTTAGAAGCTCATTACAGTTGTCTGCATCAATGCTGTGTTGTGCCATTGCCTCAATGAATGCTGCTTTGAGTTCCGGAGAGGCATTGATGATGGCGGTATAATAGCCAACGGCTTTGTAGCATCCCTCGTATGTCAGCGAAACCGGATCATCGGTTTTTGAAAAATCGGAGGGAGGAAAAAGAGCTTCAGATCGTGCCGTGTGTCAAGGCTTGTCCCTTTTTACGATACGATAGATTTTTTTAGATAGTCCTGTGCTTCTTCACACCAATTTGTCGTATCGACATTCGGCAACACCTCGGATATATCCAGTCGATCAGCCATATTGCGTTCCGCTATTTCTTTGGCAGTTCCGCTTTGAAGAGTTGACATGATCATGTCAACAATCTGCCGGGGGAGGGATAGAGGTTCTTCCTGTGAGTGAAATTGTTCTTGTTCGGTCATTTGAGATCCTTTATCAGTTTCAGGGCAACGCCCTGAATGGATAGTTGTTTCGGGTGAATGATTCGTTTGCTGTCTGTATAAGTATGATTTTCCGCATACAATACCGGTTTCCCATCCTCGTAACGAATCCGTTTCAGCGTGTTGCCCTCTTCGGTTAATGCAACAACGATTTGCCCGTCGGTGGCTTCGGATTTTCGCTTTACAAGAATTAAGTCGCCTTTCTCAATGCCGAGGTCAATCATGGAATCTCCGTAGGCGCGGAGTAAAAAAACACTTACCGTCAACCCATTCCTCCGGTATGGCAAGGTAACCATCGGTATATTGCTAAAGCGTTGGAGGCAACCTCATGAAACTCCAATTCAAACATCAGAAGTTCCAAGCGGATGCAGCAAAAGCGGTCGTTGATGTCTTTGCTGGACAGCCTTATCTCACGCCTACTTACATGATGGACAGAGGCTACGGTCAGCAGACCATAGCGGACGATACGGACTTCACCGGCTGGCGCAACGAGCGCATTGTACCGGAGCTTTCCGACAAGCTGATTTTAGAACACTTGCAAGAGGTGCAGCGCACAAATCAGATCAAGCCGTCCGAAAAGCTGGAAGGACGCTACAATCTGACCATTGAGATGGAAACAGGTGTTGGTAAAACGTATACCTACATCAAGACCATGTATGAGCTGAACAAGCACTATGGTTGGAGCAAATTCATCGTGGTCGTGCCGAGCATTGCCATCCGCGAGGGCGTTTATAAGTCCTTTCAGGTGACGCAGGATCATTTCGCAGAGGAATACGGCAAGAAGATACGCTTCTTCATCTACAACTCTGCCCAGCTCACGGAAATTGACCGCTTTGCGTCGGACAGTGCCATCAATGTCATGATCATCAACTCTCAGGCGTTCAATGCCAAGGGCAAGGATGCGCGGCGCATTTACATGAAGCTGGACGAGTTCCGTTCCCGTCGCCCGATTGACATCATTGCAAAGACAAACCCGATTCTGATTATTGACGAGCCGCAGTCGGTCGAGGGCAAGCAGACAAAGGAACGCCTGAAAGAATTTTGCCCGCTGTTGACACTCCGCTACTCCGCAACCCATAAGTCGGACAGTATTTATAACATGGTCTATCGTCTTGATGCAATGGAGGCGTACAACAAACGGCTGGTCAAGAAGATTGCTGTCAAGGGCATCACGGAGTCCGGCAGTACGGCGACCGATGGCTTTGTTTATCTGGAAAGCATCAACCTTTCCAAAGCAGACCCCACAGCAACCATTCAGTTTGACTTCAAGGGTGTATCCGGCATTCGCAAGAAAACTGCTACAGTCGGTATTGGTTACAACCTCTATGATAATTCCGGCAGTTTGGATGAGTACAAGGTCGGCTTTGTGGTCAAGGCTATCGACGGACGCGACAACTCTGTGGAGTTCCTGAACGGCGTCAAAATCTTTGCCGGAGATGTGATCGGCAAGGTCAGCGAAGACCAGCTCCGACGCATTCAGATCCGCGAAACGATTCTTTCTCACTTGGAACGGGAGCGTCAGCTTTTCCATAAGGGCATCAAGGTTCTGTCGCTGTTTTTCATCGACGAGGTGGCGAAGTACAAGCAGTATGATGAAGCGGGACAAGCATTCAACGGCATTTATGCCAATATGTTCGAGGAAGAGTACAACGACATTCTCATCTCCATGCAGCGGGAAATCGGAGACGAGGACTACATACGGTATCTTGGCGCGATTTCTGCCCATGAAACGCACGCCGGATATTTTTCCGTGGATAAGAAAGGGCATTATGTCGATCAGGTGGCAGGAGACGATAAAAAGGAACAAACCTCCAACGATATTGACGCCTATGACCTGATCATGAAGAACAAGGAGCTGCTTCTGGATCGTGATCCCCAAAAGTCCCCGGTGCGTTTCATTTTCTCGCACTCTGCACTGCGCGAAGGCTGGGATAACCCGAACGTGTTCCAGATTTGCACGCTGAAACAGAGCAGCAGCGAGGTTCGCAAGCGGCAAGAGGTCGGTCGCGGTCTGCGCCTGTGCGTCAATCAGGACGGCGAGCGCATGGACGCCAACGTGCTTGGAAATGATGTGCAGTCCATCAATGTTCTGACCGTCATCGCCAGTGAGAGCTATGACAGCTTTGCAAAGGGCTTGCAGACTGAGCTTGCCGATGCAGTTGCCGGACGTCCTGTGGCTGTTACCGCTGATCTGTTCAAGGGCAAGGTCATTGTGGACGCCAGAGGCAACGAGCAGGTCGTGGACGGCGATACGGCGCAGGCGATTTATTTTGATTTGATTGTCAACGGCTATATCGACAAGAAGGGTGTACTGACCGATAAATATTATGCCGATAAAGCAAATGGTGCAATTCAGGTCGCGGAAGAAGTGGCGGACAGCCGCGATTCTGTGATCAATATTCTTGATTCCGTCTATGACAGCCGCGCTATGCAACCGGAGAATGCCCGCGACAAGAATGTTGAATTACAGGTTGATCCTGATAAGCTCGCCATGCCGGAGTTCAAAGCGCTCTGGAAGCGCATAAGCCCGAAATCCGTATATGTGGTTGATTTTGATACCGATGAGCTTGTAAATAAGGCGATTGCGTCCATCAACCGGAATCTCCATGTGCCGAAAATCTTCTTCAAAGTTGAAACCGGCGCAATGGATGAGATCAAGTCAAAGGATTCGCTTCTTGACGGAAGCGCATTCTCAAAGTCAAAGTCATCTACCTATGACAGCAACAGGCAAATCCGAGCGAGTAGCAGTGTGAAGTACGATCTGGTCGGTAAGCTGGTTGGAGAGACCGGTTTGACGCGCAAAGCAATTGTTGCAATCCTGACCGGTATTGAGAAATCCGTTTTTGAGCAGTTCAAATTCAATCCGGAAGAATTCATTATCAAAGCAGCCGCCTTGATCAATGACGAAAAGGCAACCGCCATCATTCAGCATATCACCTACAATGTTTTGGACGAGCATTATGATACAGACATCTTTACCGAACCGACCATCAAGGGTAAACTCGGAACGAATGCGATGAAAGCACAGCGGCATCTATACGACCATATCATATATGATTCCACAAACGAACGCGATTTTGCGACCGATCTGGACACTAACACAGATGTTGCGGTTTATGTAAAACTGCCGGACAGCTTCTATATCGCAACACCGGTCGGGCATTATAATCCGGACTGGGCGATTGCCTTCTATGAAGGCACTGTCAAGCACATCTATTTCGTTGCCGAAACGAAAGGCTCGATGTCCTCTATGCAGCTTCGGCTCATTGAGGAATCCAAGATACATTGTGCGCGGGAACATTTCAAAGCAATCAGTAACGGAAATGTAGTTTATGATGTCGTGGACAGTTACCAGAGTTTGCTTGATCTTGTGACCAAATAGGGACATCTACAAAAAAATCCGATTTACTCCTCAAAGAATATCAAATGATTTTTCAAGATAAGAGGAACAAGGCGCCATGATGCCACTTTGAAAACAGCAACAAAACCATCGGGCATTTTTTTCCCCGATGGTTTTTTTGCTTGTGTGCCCGGCACGCGTAATAACTTGGCGGTGAAAAGTCCGCTACAGGCATGGCAGTAGGAACTGTTAGCTAAAGACAAGGGCGTCCGTCGTGAGGCGGAGTCTGAAAGAAGTCGGAGGCAAAACCTCGGTCTGACGAACAGAAACTGCATAAAAAGGCGTTTTGAAATGGATGAGTTTGCAAGACAAAAACAAAGTCCGATACTGCCCGAAATTCAAGGCGTAAATGCAGCAGATATATGAGGTGAAAGTGATTACGCTTACCCGGGGAGGTCTTGCGGGTGCATAGGAGTAGACGAATTCGAAACGAAGCATAGTAACAACGAACCGCAAGAAGTCAGCAGAAGCCATAGTACCGAGAAAAAAAGCTCGGGAAGGGCTGAACAATCATAAGTCTCAAGTAAACGGCTGAAGGAGGGCGGTACAATGAAAAACAGAATACACCGGGGAGTGGTGGCTTCCTGCAAAGGGATGGTGTGGAACACAAAAGAGTATGCAGAAGCGTACAGTGCCGAAACTCAGAAAGCAGAAGAAAGAGACGGTGCAGACTTGCTTGAAAAGGTGCTTGACAGAGATAATCTGAACAGAGCCTACAGGCGGGTGAAAGCCAATAAGGGAGCAAGCGGAGTAGACGGAATGACCGTAGATGAAGCGCTTCCGTGGCTGAAGGAACATCGGGAAGAACTGCTCGAAAGCATAAGAAACGGCAAATACAAGCCGTCTCCGGTGCGAAGAGTGGAAATCCAAAAGGATAACGGCGGTGTACGAAAGCTTGGAATACCAACCGTAATAGACCGCATTATCCAACAGGCAATAGCGCAGGTGCTGACACCAATCTAGGAGCCGAAGTTTTTCGGACGGAAGCTACGGCTACAGACCGCACAGAAGCGCAAAGGATGCAATACTCAAAGTGAAGGAGTATGCGGACGAGGGGTACCAATATGCCGTATGCCTTGATTTATCCAAATACTTTGACACACTCAACCACGAATTGCTTATGAATATGCTCCGACAGGAAGTTAAAGACAAGCGGTTGACAGACCTTATCAAGAAATATCTGAAGAGCGGAGTGATGGAGAACGGTATCGTAATGAAAAACGGAAGAAGGTTCCCCCAAGGAGGAAATCTTTCGCCATTACTTGCAAATATCTATCTCGACAAATTCGACAAGGAGTTTGAGGGCAGAGGGGTAAAGGTAATCCGCTACGCAGATGACATAATACTCCTTGCGGGGAGTATCCGTGCGGCAGAAAGATTGCTCGGAACAAGTACGTCATACCTTGAGAAGAAACTGAAGCTCAAGGTAAATACGGAAAAAGAGCCGGGCGGTAAGCGTTTATTCAATCCGAAATTTCGGTTTCTCGGCTTTGCGATGGGAAGGAACAGAAAGGGTACATATATCCGGGTTCACGCAAAGTCGAAGAAGAAAGCCAAAGAAAAGCGGAAAAAGACTTACTTCCCGAAGTCAGGGCAGAAAGCTTGACACCGTGTTTTTACAAGGTAAAGGTGTTCATGCGAGGATGGCTTGGATATTACGGAATAGCGGAGATGAAGAACGATATGGAAAGGTGGAACGAGTGGCTTCGCAGAAGAATACGAATGTATATCTGGAAGCAGTGGAAGAAGCCGAGAACAAGGGTGGAGAACCTGAAGAAGTTGGGAATGCCCGACTGGCAGGCATACCGAAACGGAAATACCCGTAAAGGCTATTGGGCTGTTGCAGGAAGTGGGATACTGACCCACACCATTACAAACGAAAGACTTGCACGCCGTGGATATTACGATATATCCGAAGCGTACAAGTCTCTGCACTGTTTATGATTGAACCGCCGTGTACCGAACGGTACGCACGGTGGTGTGAGAGGTCGGCTGCTCAGCTAATGGGCAGCCTCCTACTCGATTCTCAAGATATTTAACCGTAAATAGACGCCATCACAATCTCTTCCGCACACGCTTTGCAGTTATTCATCTCCTGCACCCAGCGAAGAGAATCAGTGGCTTTTAGCTTTTCGTCAATGCCTCTTGCCTTGGCAAATTCAGCAGTCAGGTGTCTGACTGTTTCTTTTGCTTCTGTGTCAACCATGTACAGATGTTCATTCAGCTTTCCGGTTGTTAAAAGCGTCGTGTATGTCCCTTTGCGGTGCGCTTTAATGAAAGCAAGGTACAGGTCACCATACTTTCCGATGGGATGATGTATCTGTTCCGGCAAGGTAAGGTCTGGATAGAGGTACCCGTTTTCTTCGTGATAGGTTAATTGAATTTGTTTCATAATCGTTCCTCCTGCTTGTTTTATCACCTATACTATAACGCTTTTGAGCCGTTTTCGCAAATGTGCGGGAGCGGCTTTTTTCTGTCCTCAAAAATTTTGAGGATTTTTTCTTTTTGCAGGATAAAAATGCCTTGTTCGTTGCGGTTAACAGATGGAAAGGTGAAGTCTATCTTTCTATACCAACAACAAGGAGGAGCAATATGCCAAGATTGCATCATTATTAGCCGCTGAAACCGAAAGAGCGGCTATGCCGTGCGAAAAACAAAAAAGCACGGCAATCCTGTCCGCGCGACGCGTGCGGACAAGCGGCAGAGAATGGGAGTCTGCATTCGCAAACGGATACGAATGCGGCGAGGATTCTTGGCCGTCGGTAGTCCTGTGGACTACCGAAAAGGGGATCCAACGGGAACGGTTGGCACACGACTTTGCCTCGCAAAGTATAGTGTGTTACACCGTAATAACGCAGTGACTCAAAACAGGAGTTTTGAGTCACTGCTTCGGTGGCAATGTTCGTCCGCTATGAAGCGGGCGGACGCTGACACCGGAGCAAGAGCCGTGGCAACGGCGAGCGTTGTTGCGGTGTTCTTCGCATCCCCCGTATCTATGAATACAACAAACAGGAAAGGAAAAACAATGTACGCAATACTACGATTTCAAAAGAAAACCGGTGGAAAACTGCTGAACACGCAAAAGCATAATGAGCGGCAAAAAGAACGCTACAAATCCAATCCGGACATTGATCGTGAGCGAAGCGATGAGAACATTCATCTAAAAACACCTTCGCCCGGTGGATACAAACGGGCGGTGTTGGAACGCACGGAGAAGGCGGGATGCCGCCTTCGTAAGGACAGCGTAATGATGATCGAAACGCTGATCACCGCTTCGCCGGAGTTGTTCCGGGAGATGTCACGGGAAGAAATGATGGATTTCATGAAAAGAGCATACACCTTTGTTGCCGAGAGAGTTGGAGAGGATAACATTGTATCCGCTGTCATTCATCTCGACGAAAAGACGCCGCATATGCATCTGTGCTTTGTCCCGTTGACAAAGGATCATCGTCTGTGCGCGAAAGAAATTCTCGGCAACAGGACCCATCTGTCAAAATACTGGCAGGATGGGTTCTTTGAATATATGCACGAGCAGTATTCGCAACTGGAACGCGGAGAACCTGCCGCAGAAACCAAACGAAAGCACATTCCGGTTTGGCTTTACAAGAAGGGAGAACATCTTGATCGGATGTATGGGCAAGTCAAAGAGATACTGGACAATATCGGGATGTTGAATGCCAAGGGAAAGTCCAAAGAGGCATTGGAGCTTCTTCGTCAATGGTCGAAGGAGGGCGAGTATTTCCTCCAAGATCAAAGAGGTGACCGGGCATATCGACGGTTTGAATGCGGAAGTGAACAAGTGGCAATCCAAGTATAATTCCGAGCGCCGTATGGTAGAGCAGATGTCGGATTACAACAAGGCAGCCAATTCGACGATTGAAGAACAGGAATATGAGATCGACCGCCTGATTCGGCAAAACGACCGCTACCGCGAGCTTTTGGACCGCATCCCAGATGAAATATACGAGGAGATTACAAATACGCGAAGCAAAAAAACAGAGATAGAGGAGAAAGATAAATGACGATACCAACAAAGGATAAAAAAACGAAAAATGATCTGAAAATCCTGCTCGGAGAGAATTATTTGCAGGAAAAATGAAGCGCAAACGCCGCACGCAATTGCACTTGCAAAACTGCACCCATTTCATGAGCATCCCTACAAGGTGGAGGATAACGACGAAATGGCAGAACTTTGTGAGAGTATCTGCACGCACGGGGTTTTGTCGCCCATTCTTGTTCGACCGACAGAGGACGGGGAATATGAAATTGTTTCCGGTCACAGGCGGGTATTTGCTTGCCACAGGCTGGGACTTAAAGATGTCCCTGCTATTGTACAACCGATGACACGAGAGGAAGCAGTGCTGAAGATGGTGGACAGCAATCTGCACCGCGAACGGTTGTTGCCGTCCGAGAAAGCGTTTGCCTACAAAATGAAACTGGATGCGATCAAGCACAGAGGAAAAAGTTTGTCGCAAGTTGCGACAAAGTCAGATTCCGCAGCAGAAGTCGGTGCGGCAATGGGGGAAAGCCGGGATATGGTATTCCGCTATATCCGGCTGACAAATCTTGTCCCACCGCTTCTTGATATGGTGGATGAAGGCAAGATAGCATTGATGCCTGCCGAGCGGTTATCCTATCTGACCGAGGAAGAACAACTGGCGCTTGTAGACATCATGGAAGATTTGGAAGTAACACCGTCCCTGTCGCAAGCCGTTAAGTTAAAAGACCTCAGTGCATCACATCGGCTGGATCCCGATACGATGTATGAGGTCATGGAGAAACCGAAAGCGAATCAAAGAGAAACCGTCAAGCTGGATGCTGACACGCTCCGTCGCTTCTTTCCGGATTATACACCGAAACAGATGGAAACCGCCATTCTGCGGATGCTGGAGGAAGCGGAAAGAGAACGCCAACGGCAGAAAATACTTCGCAGATCAAGAGACGATGCGAGGTGATGCGATTGACAGTTTGGAAAAATACTCAAATACAAAGTCAAATATTTTTTTGAAAGAGGTTCTTCTGCTATATGTCTGGTTGCAACATGACCGGAGTGGAGAGTATAAGCCAAGGTCAAGTGTTCCACGGCACGAGATAGAAGCAATCGTTCATACCTTTTATCCGGCGATTGCGGCTTTCTTTGAATCGGAGGAAGGCAAGCAGGAGTACGAGGAATGGAAGGCAAAACGGGAAGAACGAAAGGAAAAGAAAACACCTGCCGAACAGTCGGCATAACCAAAGCCCTTGCGGACCGTGGACATTCCACTGCCCGCAAGGGCTTCTTCTATTTCTTCGCATTGAAATTCGGATATTCGATAGAAACAAAAAAATCCGAACGCCTCTCCTATTCGGAAAGTGTTCGGATTATTCGTATGTGGTCGGAGTGACAGGATTCGAACCTGCTTGGGTCAGTTCCCAAACGCTAAAAACCTGATTTTTTGCGTGATTTTACGGGCTTTTCGGGGCTTTTGCGTCCGGATTGACTGCTTTCGAGTGCTCTTCGCAGCATGTAATCCGGGTAGTCCGAAGCCGTAAGTGGTCAAAGGTGTGGTCAGCGATCAAGTGAGAGCATTTCGCATGCCATGGTATCACAGCGTTTAGTGTCAATAGATTCGCCGAACATTTCAAGAAACACGGCATGAATGACCTTTGCGATTTCGTCTGCGGACATGCCTTTTCGGATGCGTGCAAAAAAATTATCTCGATTTCGGAATCATATTCATCTGCCGGGCAACACATCCCAAGCAACCCAATCGGATCGGCTTTATCCACAACGGACTTTACAATATCTTTAGTCATTTGCGCGCCTCCGTTCAAAATGCTTTTTCTGCCTTTAGTATAGCATAAAACCGCTTGGAAGTCAACTCATTTCACAACGCAAAGGATGAGGTGCAGTAGGCAAAGAAAAACGATTTTTCAAATTCCATCGGCACATCACGAAACGACGGACAGGTCAAGTAAGACTTTCTCAATGTCGGCATAGCATGCGGCAAAAATTCGTATTTATACCTTTTCAACGGATGCTACACCAAAAGGACAGGCAAAATCGCCTGCCCTTTTTTCTATCGGAACAATACCAAGAAATGCAGCAGTATAGTTCCGAATATTGTTCCGAATATTGTTCTTGACATTGTTCCGATAATGTGCTATACTATACCTGTAAAAATGTATGTGGGGGATCGTTATGCAAAGAATGATGAGTACAAAAGAGGCGGCAAGCCTTTGGAATATCAGTGACAGACAGGTCAGCAAGCTCTGCGGAGAAGGAAAAATCAAGGGCGCGGTTAAAAAAGGACGCACATGGGCGATTCCTGTCGGAACGGAAAAACCGACAGACGGAAGAGTTAAGCCGGCATCGTCCCTCCGACAGCCGAATCTTCCGTTGCCCATCGGTATTTCCGATTACCGTCTGGCATCAACCGAATACTATTATGTTGACAAGACCATGATGATCAAGGATTTTCTTGATGAGCGTCCGATGGTCTCTCTTTTCACGCGACCGCGCAGATTCGGCAAAACGCTGAACATGGATATGCTCCGAACATTTTTTTGGAAAAAACGGACGAGGATACCTCCGTGTATTTCAAAAAAACACAAAAATATCTGGGCTTGCGGCGAAAAAAATACCGTAGCCATCAGGGGAAATATCCCGTTATATTTCTCAGCTTCAAGGATATAAAATGCGATACATGGGAGGAGACCTTCGATGCTATCAAAGACCTGTTTTTCCAAAGAAGCGTCACGCCACAGCGAACTGAAAAGCGCAGATGTGTTCAACGAGTACGAAGAAGCGTATATAGAAAAAAATACTTTCCGGCACGGCTACACCTGTTGAGCTGTCGGTCGCTTTGGCTAATCTGTCTATGATGCTTCACAAATATCACGGTGTTGCGCCGATTATTATCATCGACGAATACGACACGCCGATCCAACAAGGACATATCAAGGGCTTTTATGACGAAATTATCGGATTTATGCGCAACCTGTTTTTCCGGCGGATTAAAGGACAATAAGCACCTGACATACGGCTTCCTTACAGGCATTCTCCGCGTAGCAAAAGAAAGCATTTTCAGCGGACTGAACAACCTTGCAATCAATTCTATTCTGGATACGAAATACAGCGAATACTTCGGCTTCACGGCTGATGAAGTCAAAGAGATCGCACGCTATTATCATGCAGAGGATAAGTACGACGAAATTTGCGAATGGTATGACGGATATAAATTCGGCAATACCGAAATTTTCAACCCTTGGTCGGTCATCAACTATTTCCGCAACGGTTGCCAGCCTCGCGCATATTGGCAGTCCACGGGCAGCAACGACATTATCGGCGAAATTCTCGGCGGAGCGGATGAAACGATTTACGAAAAACTCAATGCCCTTTTGCAGGGTGAGTCATTCCTCACCTATATCGATACCGGCGTCATCTATCCGCAGGTCAAAAGCAATCCGTCATCGGTATACAGCTTCCTGCTTGTTGCGGGATATCTGAAAGTCATTAAATCCGAGCCGTCCTTCAGCGGGGATTTCATGTGCGAGGTTGCCCTGCCGAACAAGGAGATCACATTCGTATATAACAAAGAAATTCTCCAAAAACTGAACACCATTGTGCCGCAGGCAACAGCGATCTCGATTCAGGAAGCTATTTATTCGGGAGATACTGCCGCACTGCAAAAAAATCTCGGCACGCTTCTGATGCAGTCGGTCAGCAGCTACGATACTGTCGGCGAAAACTTCTATCATGGGCTTGTTCTCGGACTTTGCGTGACTCTGGATAACCGCTTTTTATATCACCTCCAACCGTGAATCGGGTGAAGGACGGTATGACCTCTGCCTCTGTCCCAAGGACGGCAAACTGCCGGGTATTCTGATTGAGCTTAAAGCCGCAAAAAGATTGCCCGGAGGACGAGCTGAAACAGCTATCCGAAAAAGGCACTGACACAGATCGACAATCGGAAATACGAGACGGAACTCACCGTAAAAGGTGTCCGAAACATTCTCAAATACGGCGTTGCTTTCAGTGGGAAAAGAGTTCAGATCACGGCGGAATAATCAGTAGGATAGGGATAAAATAATGGCAATCAAAAAGAATGAATTATACAGCTCCTTGTGGGCAAGTTGTGATAAACTTCGTGGAGGTATGGATGCCTCTCAGTACAAGGATTACATTTTGACGCTTTTGTTCGTCAAATATGTAACTGACAAGTTCAAAGGCGTAAAATATGCGGATATTACAATTCCCGAGGGCGGAAGCTTTGACGATCTTGTTGCAATCAAGGGAGATAAAAATATCGGTGAGAAAATGGATAAAGTCATTGCCAAGCTTGCCGACGCAGGAAATAATCAGCTTCGCGGTGTTATTGATAACGCTCATTTTAATGACGAATCCAAGCTCGGCAAAGGCGATGAAATGGTGGATAAGCTCACCGGGCTTATTTCCATCTTTCAGCGTCCCGAATTTGACTTCAGAAGTAACAAAGCCGGCGGTGATGATATCCTCGGTGATGCCTATGAGTATCTCATGCGCAATTTTGCAACAGAAAGCGGTAAAAGCAAGGGACAGTTCTACACGCCTGCCGAAGTTTCGCGCATCCTTGCAAAGGTCATCGGGATTGATAAGGTGACCGACCCCGATACAACGGTCTATGATCCGGCGTGCGGTTCGGGCTCATTGCTTATCCGTGCGGCAGATGAAGCGCCGATTGATGTTGCAATCTACGGTCAGGAAAAGGAGATCACAACAGCCGGTCTTGCTAAGATGAACCTTGTCCTGCACAACAAAGCAACGGGTGAAATCTATGCGGGCAATACGTTTTCCGATCCGCACTATAAGGATGACAAAGACGATTCCGTGCTTCGCCGTTTTGATTTTGCAGTTGTCAATCCTCCGTTTTCACTCAAAAACTGGACAGACGGCGTAAAAGATTACGGACGTTTTACGGGTTACGGTGATATGCCGCCCGAAAAGAACGGGGATTATGCATGGCTCCTGCACATTCTTAAATCCCTGAAATCCACGGGTAAAGCGGCAGTTATTTTGCCGCACGGTGTACTCTTCCGCGGGAATACCGAGGCAACCATACGCCAACATATTATCGACAAGGGTTATATCAAGGGCATTATCGGCTTGCCTGCCAACCTCTTTTTACGGTACGGGAATCCCTGCTTGTATTATCGTTATTGACAAATCCGATGCCGATGACCGTCAGGGCATTTTTCATGATCGATGCAAGCCATGACTATATCAAAGACGGAAACAAGAACCGCCTGCGCGAGCGGGATATTTACAAAATCGTAACCACATTCAACGAGCAGATTACAACAGATCCGAAGTATGCCCGTTTTGTACCCAATGAAGAGATCAAGATCAAAAATGCCTACAATCTGAATATTCCGCGTTATATTGACAGTTCCGAACCGGAGGATTTGCAGAATCTCGAAGCACACCTCCATGGCGGGATTCCGACGGCGGATGTGGATTCTATGGAAAAGTATTGGACACATTTCCCGAACCTCAAGAAAAAGCTTTTTTCTTCTTTGCGCGACGGATATTATAAGCTGAATATCGACAAAAACGATGTTCGCAGTACCGTATATGCCGATGAAGAATTTTCCGTATATGCCGAACAGATTGACGCGGCGTTTGATTCATGGCGGCAGGAGGTCGATGCCGGACTGCGTACGATAGACGACTCCGTGGAGAGTAAGAAATACATTATCGAGCTTTCGGAGCTTCTTATATCAAAATTTGAGAATATCGCTCTTGTGGATAAATACGATGTCTATCAGGTGTTGCTGTCCTATTGGCAGGAGACGATGGCGGATGATGTGTTTATCCTCGTGCAGGACGGATACGAGGCAGGACGTGAAACCGAAGATGTATATGAGGTCACGGAAGACAAAAAGACGAAAAAGGAAAAAAGAAAATATAAGGGCTGGGACGGCAAGCTCATTCCGAAATTTTTGATTGAGGCGCAGTATTTTGCGGCAGAGCGCGCGAAAATTGACGAAGCGCAAGCTGTTGTTGACGAGACACAAAGCAAGTTGGATGAAATGGTCGAAGAGCAGACCGCAGAGGACGGCGTTCTTTTTGATTGCCTGAATGATAATAATGCCGTAGATGCAAAAAAGGTGAATGACCGTATCAAAGAATTGAAGAAATCTGCGCCCGACAGTGAAGAATACAGAATACTTTGCGAATATACGAAACTCTGCGATAAAGTAAAGCAGTATGCAAAGATAGCCAAAGAACTGAACATCGCCCTTGATGAAGCCTGCAAAGAAAAATATCCTCTTCTGTCCATGGACGAAATCAAGGAACTGCTTGTCAACCGTAAGTGGTATTACACCATTTTTGCAGGTATCAAAGCCCTGTATATCACCACCTCCCATGAGATCGCCGGACGCATTACCGAACTTGCCGAGCGTTACGAAAAACACCCTGCCCGAGCTTGAATCGGAACTTGAGGCATACGAAGCCAAAGTAAAGGCGCATCTCGAAAGGATGGGGTTTGTATGGAATTAAATGATGAGATCCGGAATAGGCGCTTTGGATATGTTCTTGATTCTCATTTGTGGAAAACGAGCAAGGAGTATATCGCGCTTGCAAGCTTAAAATATTGCTTCGGAGAAAAAAATACAGACACTTAAGAAAAAGCGGAAGCACCGGACTTGCAGGATGCTGAAAATTCGGTTGCTATTGAGGTGACGGATTCTGTTACACCCAATGACGCACAAATCATTGGCGAGTTTACAAAACTGTCGCAGGTAAACTCGGAAAAAAACAGAAGGAAAAATGTCGCAAAAAAATCAGTCGGAACGGAGCCAGACTTCTCGGCGACGGGATGATGGCTTGGCAATCCCGTGGTCCGGAGACGGAAAAACGTGAGATTATAAATGCCTTTGTTCAGAAACTATCCAAAAATTTCCAAGTATCGAAAAATGGGGTTTGCAAATATAGGGCTGTTGATTTATCATGAAAAGCCTGCTTTTTCCGAAACCATAGATAATTTTCCCGAATGGCTGATAGATGCTCAGAAAGATTGTGCAGACAAATATGATTTTGTTTACATATTGCATGTCGAAGGACTTCTATTTTATGATTTTGCAAATAGAGAAAAGAGCGAGATAATAATACCGTATGAGGATAAATATGCTCTCGGGAATCTCGGAAGAATGGCTGCAGAAGGTGAGGTGAAAGATGATGATCCCATATGGCTATAAACAGACCGAGGTTGGTGTGATTCCTGAAGATTGGGAGTGCGTAAAGATCAAAGATGTTGCAACAATATCAATGTGTAAACGGATATTCGCTAATCAAACAAGCACAATCGGTGATGTCCCTTTTTATAAAATCGGTACATTTGGTAAAGAAGCGGATGCTTATATTTCAAGCAAATTGTATGTAGAGTATAGGAATAAATATTCATTTCCACAAAAAAAGGGGATATTTTTGATTTCTGCTGCTGGTACTTTAGGAAGAACAGTGGTTTACGATGGAGAGAAAGCCTATTTTCAAGATTCAAACATTGTACGGCTTGATATAAACAAGACTAGACTGTGCAATGAATATTTGAATCAATATTATAAGGTGATAAAATGGGCTTCTTCGGAAGGTAGTACGATTGCAAGATTGTATAACGGAATTATTTACGCAACCTATATTTCTCTCCCGCCTCTTCCAGAGCAGCAGCGCATTGCCGAAGCACTTTCGGATGTGGACGGTATGATCTCTTCGCTCGAAAAAAACTGATTGCAAAGTATAAGTCCATCAAAACGGCTTGCCTGCAACAGATGTTCCCTCAAAATGGAGAAACAGTCCCGCGTATGCGTTTGCCCGGATTTACGGGCGCTTGGGAACAGCGTAAGCTCGGAGAACTTGCGTTATTCAATCCTAAAGATGCGCTGCCTCAAACATTTGAATATGTCGATTTGGAGTCTGTTGTTGGCACAGAGATGTTGTCGCATAGGACTGAGGTGAAGTCATCTGCTCCATCAAGAGCACAGCGACTTGCTCACACCGGGGATCTATTCTATCAGACTGTGCGTCCATATCAAAAGAACAATTATCTTTTTGAAAAGCCCGATAATAACTATGTTTTTTCGACTGGATACGCACAAATGCGTCCCTATGTTGACGGGTATTTTCTGCTCAGCCTTGTTCAGAGCGAACACTTCGTAAAGGTTGTTTTGGATAACTGCACAGGAACAAGTTATCCAGCAATAAATGCGAATGATTTGGCTGAGATTGAGGTGACTGCACCATCGGATGAGAGCGAGACACAAAAGATTGGCACAATATTTCGTAACATAGACAACCTTATCACCCTTCATCAGCGTAAGTTGAAAAACACAGAAAAATCAAACAAGGTATGATGCAACAATTATTGACCGGAAAAATTAGACTTGTGTAAAGGAGCGTTATTATGAAAGATAAAATAGCAATACTTTTAGCCCGAACAAATGCTCTTCCAGTGCTATTTATTGGCTCTGGATTGACAAGACGATATTTGAATCTCCCAGATTGGAAAGGATTATTGCGCCAATATTGTGTTTCTGGTAAGCCCTTTGAATATTATAACGATAAAGCCAACAGAGAATGCAAAAGTATGCCTGATATGCGTTTGCCCAAGGCGGCAGATTTTATAGAAGCCGATTTTTAACGAAAAATGGTATACCGATGAATCGTATGCTGAAAGCAGACAGCGTCACAAAACCGAGATGGAAGCAGAGATATCTCCGTTAAAAATTTGTATGGCGGAGTATTTTTTAAATGCAACGGGTTCTGTCCAACATCAATATGATTCTGAAATTGAGCAACTCAAAAAAATATGTAATAAGAATGTTAGTTGTATTATCACAACAAACTATGATTGCTTTTTAGAAGAATGCTTGGGAAGAGATAATTTCAAAGTGTTCATTGGGCAAGATGATCTTTTGTTCTCAACGACCTACGAAATTGGTGAACTCTATAAAATTCACGGATGTTGTACAAAACCTGAAAGCATTGTTATCAATTCAGCTGATTACGGTAAGATGCAACAAAAAAAGCGCATACCTGAGTTCCAAAAATACTTACGATGTTTTTTTGGAAAGACCTATTATTTTCTTGGGATATGGGATTAATGACGCGGATATAAAGCAGATTTTGGAATCGATTTCTACATGCTTAGAAAACGATCAGCTTGACAAATTAAAGGAACGATTGATTTTTGTTGAGTGGAATAATAATCCTGATAAACCTGATGAAATTAGTGAGAGAAAACTCGATTCAAATAATGGTAAAACGTTGAGTATGAAAAATATATTGTTGACCGATTATTCGGAACTCTACACAGCCATTTTGCAGAACAAGGCTAAGTACGATGTTAAAGTATTGCGGCGCGTAAAGAGTCAGTTGTACGAATTGGTGAAAGAAAACAAGCCAACGGATAAACTTTATATAGCTACCGATATTGATGATGATTCATCGAGTGTTGACTTTGTAGTCGGTATCGGTGTGTATGGGAGATTTGGAGATGTTGGATACCGAGGAATAAAGGCGGAGGAAGTTTTTCCAATACGTTATTGGACAATCGAAGCGTGAGCTTAATGGTGACATGATTTTGAAAGAAGCATTCCCTGCTTTAAAAAAAGTCGAGGCAGTTTGCCAATTTTTCAAATTGATAGCTGAATGTAAATCATTAGATTCAATAAGTAAAACGGCAGGTGAAACATTTAGAAAGCGAAATAAAATGGAAGATTTTATTAATAAGGCGGATAGAGAATGGATTATCAGACATCATAATTATTTAAAGTGTGCTTCCATTATCGATTATTATAAAAAGCATGGGTTTAACAAAACTTGTGTGGATATTCCAAAAATGGATTTGGAAAAAATAGACCCTGATGATTTAAAAGCTTTTATTTTATTGGCTTTATCCGAAAACCCGGAGGTCTTGTCCGTAGACGTACCCACACATTCGTATAGATCTTTCTTTAAAAAATGTATATGTATTTGGGATTTTTTTAAAATACCATGATAATGCCGTGAAACATATGGAATATTTGCGTAATCAAAAAAACAATTAGGAGGAATCACTGTGCCTCACATTGACCCAACAGAAAAAATAACACAATCCCGTGTTGTAAAATTCTTTATAGACAAACTCCATTATACATATCTTGGTGACCTGCATGACAGCGAAAACAGCAACATCATGCAGGAGCGTCTCTATGCCTATTTGACGAAAAAGGGTGGTTATTCGGACAAGCTGGCTCGGCGGGCAATGGATGAGTTGATTCGCACGGCGGGCAACCTCGCACACGGTTTGTATGATGCCAACAAGGAGGTTTACCGACTGCTGAAATATGGTGCCAAGGTGGTAGAAGAAGCCGGCGAAGCTCCTCAGACGGTGTTTTTCATCAACTTCTTCGATCCTGCGCAAAACGATTTTGCAATTGCCGAGGAAGTAACGATTGTTGGGGAAAACACCAAGCGTCCCGATCTTGTCGTTTATGTCAACGGCATTGCGCTCGCGGTCATTGAACTGAAGCGCAGCAGTATTTCCGTTTCCGAAGGCATTCGCCAGAACCTGACCAACCAAAAGGCATATTTCATTGAGAAATTTTTACAACCATGCAATTCTGCATGGCGGGCAACGACAGCGAGGGCTTGCGTTACGGCACACTCCTCACGCCCGAAAAGCACTATTATGAATGGCAGAACGATGGCTTTACCGAGTTCCCGCAGGAACGCTGTGAAACGGATGTACTGATTGAGGAAAAAAGCAAGGACATCGAGAATCTTTTGGACAAACAGCTTTTTGCTATGTTCTATAAGAAACGATTCCTTGATCTGATCCATAACTTTATCATCTTTGATAAGGGGATCAAAAAGGTTTGCCGTTACAATCAGTATTATGCAATTAAACGGGCGCAGTACCGTTTGACCGAGGAAAAGCGCGGCGGAATCATATGGCACACGCAGGGGAGCGGCAAAACGTTGACCATGATATGGCTCTCCAAGTGGATTCTTGCGAATCAACCGAATGCCCGTGTACTGATTGTCACAGACCGCGAGGAGCTTGACGATCAGATTGAAAAAGGCATACAAGGGCGTCGATGAGCGAATCATCCGTACAAAAAGCGGAGACGACATGGTGAGACGGCTAAATGCTTACGACGATCGCTTGCTCTGTTCACTGATCCATAAATTCGGCAAAAAAGGCGGAGAGACAACCGACAAGGATATTGATAAATATATTGAAGAAATTCAAAAAGCCCTGCCATCGGATTATTCTGCTAAGGGTGATTTTGTCGTGTTTGTGGACGAGTGTCATCGGACACAGTCCGGCAAACTGCACACCGCTATGAAAACCATTATACCGAATGGAATTTTTTTGTCGGCTTCACAGGCACGCCTCTGCTGAAAAAAAGGACAAAAAGACGAGCCTTGAAACCTTTGGCGGATATATACACACCTATAAATTCGACGAAGCGGTACGGGATGGCGTTGTATTGGATCTTCGCTACGAGTACCAGTGATGTCCCGCAGGAAATCAAATCGCAGGATAAAATTGACACTTGGTTTGAAATCAAAACCAAAGGGCTGACTCCTCGCGCAAAAGCAAAGTTGAAGTCCATGTGGGCGACCATGCAGAAGGTGTTCTCCTCCCGCTCCCGTCTGGAAAAAATCGCACTGGATATCCAGTTTGACTTTGAAACAAAGCCCCGCCTGATGGACGGAAACGGAAATGCAATGCTTGTTGCCGGCTCGGTTTATTCCGCTTGCAAATACTATGAGATTTTTCAGCAGATCGGATTCAAAAAGTGTGCAATCATTACTTCCTATGAGCCGCAGGTCGGTGACCTTCGCACCGATACGGTAAGCGATGACGAGGAGACAGAGACTTTTGAAAAGTACGAAATTTATCAGAAAATGCTCGACGGTCAGAGTGTAGAAGACTTTGAAAAAGAGGCGAAGCGGAAATTTATCGAAGAGCCGGCAAATATGAAGCTGCTGATTGTGGTGGACAAGCTGTTGACCGGATTTGACGCACCACCATGCACCTATCTCTATATCGATAAGGCAATGCATGACCACGGATTGTTCCAAGCAATTTGCCGTGTGAACCGCCTTGACGGTGACAGTAAGGATTTCGGATACATTGTTGATTACAAACAGTTATTCGGAGAACTCGCGAATGCAATCAACACCTATACATCCGGCGCATTTGAAGATTATGATGCGGAGGATGTTGCCGGTTTGCTCAAAGATCGGACAAATGAAGCGAAAAAGTACTTTCTTGAGACTTTGGACGCGCTGGACGAGTTGTGCGAAGGTGTTTCCATGCCTCGTGCGGAAATTGATTATATTCACTATTTCTGCGGAGAAAAACGGGATTGACGTTGACAGTGACGAAGCATTCGCACGTAGCCGCGAGAAGTTATATAAGCTGGTGTCCCGCTTGATTCGTGCCTTTGCCGAATTCAAGCCGCGTATGGATGATGCGGGCGTTTCGGCGGCAGATCGGGAAAAGTACGAAGAATGCGTCAATCTGTATCTGAAGCTTCGGGAAGTGATCGGACGTGCCAGCGGAGACTTCTTGGATTTCAAGCGGTTTGAGCCCGGAATGAGATATTTGATTGATAATTATATCGTTGCGGATGATGCCGAAAAAGGTTGCGATGTTTGATGATTTCACTTTGCTCGATTTTTAATTTTGGCACAAGAAGATAAGCTGAGTAAAGACGGCGATGACAAAGAACAGGAAAGTGCTGCAGAGGCGATTGAAAACAATATTCGCAAAAAAGTTGTTCAAAAAATTGTTATCAATCCCGCATATTACAGCAAGATGTCAGAGGTTCTTGAGCAGCTGATTCTTGATCGCAAGCGCGGCGTTGTAGCATATAAACAGTTGCTTGCAAGGTATTTGGAGCTCGCCAAGAATGTAAGCACTCCCGAAGAAAAGATGATCGCTACCCCGAATCGATCCGCAAAAAGCGGTGCCATGAGGGCGTTTTACGACAATTGCGGCGAAAAATGAAGCGTTGGCAATTCGTCTGCATCAGGCGGTGATGAAGTCCAAAATGGATGGTTTCAGAAACAATCCAACAAAAGAGAATAGAATTAAGAGAGCGCTGTATCAAATCTTGAAAGATGACGATATGGTAGAGCGGTTATATAAAATTGTGGTTGAACAAGAGGAATACTGATGCAAATAGAGATTTCGGGTATCAAAATTGAATTACAAAAAGAATATAAAGAATTTGCATCTTGTTGTTGCCCCCGGATGGCAAGGTGCGCGTTTCTGCACCGATGCAAATAGAGATTTCGGGTATCAAAATTGAATTACAAAAAGAATATAAAGAATTTGCATCTTGTTGTTGCCCCCCGGATGGCAAGGTGCGCGTTTCTGCACCGATGCACTTATCCGATGAGAGTATCAATATGTTTGTTCGAACCAAACTCGGTTGGATAAAAAAAGCAACAAGAAAAAGTTTCAACACCAACCCAGACAATCGGAACGCGAATATGTTTCGGGAGAAACGTTATATGTCTTTGGTAATCAGTACTTTTTTTGCGTGTGGAGCACAGCTATAAGGGCAATTCTGTTGCTTTGAACGGAAATGAGGCTGTACTCACCGTTAGAAAAGAGAGTACGGCAAAGCAACGGGAAGCATTTGTGAATGAATGGCACCGTTCTTTGCTTAAGGAGAAGATAGAAATATATCTTCCGAAGTGGGAGAAGATTACCGGACTTTATTGCGACTCTTGGCAAACAAAGTACATGACCACCCGTTGGGGAACCTGCAATACAAACACCCGAAAAAAATATGGTTTAATCTGCAACTTGCAAAAAAAGCCGATGGAATGTTTGGAATATGTTATTCTGCATGAATTGGCTCATTTGAAGGTGCGCAACCACGGCAAGGATTTTATCGCTATTATGGATCAGTACATGCCATATTGGAGAGAAACCAAGAAATTGCTGAATGAACTGAAGCTTGACCATATGGATGAAGTTGAAGGATATGATGCTATGCATGATATCACTTGTGATTGAATTCAATGTTCTATCAATTTCATCCCCCAATATCTCCCTCGCTGTATTCAAAGAAAAGGCGTCAGCCATGGACGCGGATTTGTTCGCGAAAAGCAAAGGTTAAACACAAAATTGCATTTTTCAATGCTCAAATTTACAGTTTTTCTCTTTTTCTGCATCCAAAGAAAAGGTTTTGAAAAAGCCGGAAAAGCCCTGAAAACAGCGCCTTTTGTGTCGTTTCGTGCAAAAACGTGATTTCGGATAAATGGTAGAGATACTATCCGAGCGGAAAAATCGGCTCTTTCGTCAAAGCGACTTTTTGTCGCCTTGATTTCGGCGTTCACGCCCTCAGAATGAAGGCGTATAGCCCGGGATAATGCTGTTTTCAAAGCAAGGCCTCATTCTGAGGTCTTGATAGTCAATGGCTCTGTAAAACATAATTTTACCGAGCGCATTTCTCCCCTTTGTCCGAAATTCAATTCGCAAGAGTATCTCGATCAAGTTGCAAAACATGGTAAAGTCAAAACATCAGAACAGAAGGAGGTGTTACAATGGCGACGAAAAAATATGAAAGCATGCGTATTATGTCCCTTGAAGGCAGTGTAGTGTTCAAAAATGAAGGATTTACCGCCACAAAAGACGGCAAGCCCGATCCAAAGGCGTTCAGGGGCGTTCTCGATGAGAGCCTTGACACATTGAAGCTCGCAGAGGTGTACGACCGGCACAAAAGCGAGCTTGCTTACCCTTATCTCGACGGCAAGAAGCGATTCTGTCGCGCCGTTGTGAGCCTTTCCTTCAACCGTGCGATCAAGTTGTATGAGTCATACGGCAACCGCTACGTTCTGAACGGTTACAGCGTTACCGACGCGGATATGAAGGATCACGTCTGCGTCAGCACCGTTGGCGGCGAGCCGACGCTGATCGCCATAGACGTATCCTTCCGGGAGAACAGCGGATATGCACCCGTGGAGAAACCGATTGCGGAAGGAATCCTCGGCAAGTATTTCAGATATGATTCCGATACGCGCTCATATAAGCGAAGCGACAAGACCATCCCCACGGATATCAGCTGTCGGGAGATTCGCGAGTACCTATACACCCACGGCTTCGATATTGACGGCATCCACTATGTTCGCTATAAGCGAAGCGCTGGTGCAAGCCGCGACGGTCGTTGCCTTTTTATCGCAGAACCGCTGTATGCGGATATGATGGTATGGAGCTCCTGCGACCTTTCTGCCGACACCGCCTTCGATCAGGCTTCCTTTCTCTGACGATGCGCAGTATCGGAAGACACCATACGACCACCGAGAACAAGCTTTCCAACCCTTTGTTGGAAGGAAATATCCTCATCAAACCAATGCGTCATTGCTTTTCGTATGAAGATTGCTTATAATGTATTTACAGTTACAAAAACGAATACGGAGGTTAAACATGGCACCATTGAAGCTAAATGAGCGAATTATCTTGTTGAGAAAGGAAAAAAGGAATTACACAGGAGGAACTGGCGCAGGCTCTTGGCGTAACAAATCAGGCGGTCAGTAAGTGGGAATCCGCTCAGTGCTGTCCCGATATTCAGCTTTTGCCGAATATCGCAACCTTTTTTGATGTCTCCATAGACTGGCTTATGGGATATCGTGATACGGAAATATCTGATAATCTGCCGTTACAGCTTCGTGCTGCAATTGATGATGCACAGGCGGGTGATGATGCAAAACTGGCACTAAAGCTGGTCTATATGATTCATGCGATACTGCTTTCCAAAAAAATGCAATCTGACGGTAATCCGGGATGGAATTCCGACGATGCCATTGAGCATGCCGGCAAAGCGGAGTGGGGATTGTCAGGCATTTCGGATCCGGACATTACCATGCGTATGCGATATGGCTCGGTGTTTTTCTCGGACAATCGTATGATGCATTTGGGAAATGAGAAAAATTTCAATTCTGTGTAACATAATGCGCAATTTGAGTACGGCTGTCAGTATGAAAGCACTTGTTGCTGTGTTTACGCTGACAATCCATGATGAAAGCAAATATGTGAGCGTGGGGGAAATAGCGAAATACTCAGGTTTGTCTGAGGGTACTGTCGCGGAACAACTTGAGAATAATCTTGCGGAATATTTGTCGATTGAACGCAGAGCACAATCTTGGTACTATCGCATTGCGGGGATGTATATGCATATAATACCGCTATTGGCAATGATCTGTACCCCTTAAATTCTCTGAATATCATGAGGAAGAGTGTCGAGAGATCGGCACTCTTTTTTTGAGGCTTGCACCGGTGGAGCAGGCATATTTTGAAAAGCAGATACGGGAGGCATCCGCGCGGATGAAATATTGAATACAAAGAGGTAATTTTTATGGCAAAACTGATTTTGAAAGCGCCGTATTACAAGCGCGGCCACAAAACCGAGGACGGGAGAGGTCGCGGCGGTTACGCGGAATATATCGCAACGCGCGAAGGCGTGGAGCTATGCGAAAAACTTACGAAAGGAAGAAAAACAATGGCAAAACGAAGACAGCAAGGTGACGTCATGGTGCGCAAGCGTTCGGACGGACGCTGGGAAGCGCGCATTGTGATCGGTCACAAAAACGACGGAACACCGATGCATAAATCGGTGTTCGGCAAAACGCAGAAGGAAACGCTCGACAAATTGCACCGCGCAATTGAAACCTACCGCGATGTCGATCTCTGCGAGGACAGCCGCATGACGCTCGGGGAATGGCTTGACAAGTGGCTGGACGAATATATGATCTTTACCCTGCGGGAGAGCACCATGCAAAGCTACCGCATGATTGTGAACCACTATATCAAGCCCCACCTTGGCAAAAAGCCGCTGACATCGCTGACAACGGCGGATATTCAGAAACTTTACAACAAGCTCAAAAAGGAGGGGCGCGTTCGCGAAGATCCCATCAAAGGCAAAAACGCTTGCCGACAGCATGGTTCGCGGCATCCACATGATGCTCCATGAAGCCCCTTGATGCGGCAGTGAAGGAACGGCTCATCGTGCGCAATCCCACAAACGGCACAACGGTGCCGAAGCCAAATTATCCCGACAAGCAGGTGTTGGACGACGGTCAGCTTGAGAAATTTCTCGGCATGATCGAAGCCTACCCCGATTGGCGGGATTTTTTCTATACGGAATGTATGACGGGACTGCGCCGCGGCGAAATCTGCGGGCTGAAATGGAGCGACATCGACTTTGAAAACCGTCGACTGCGGGTGGAACGGTCACTCTCCGCCGTCACAAACGGCAAAAATACAGATCGGCGAAACCAAAACGGGCGCGGGCAAACGGACGGTTGTCCTGCCGCCGACCCTTGCCGCACTGCTTGCCAAACGCAAGGAAAACGCGCTGAATGAGTGGGTGTTCTACAATCCGTGCAACCCCAACCTGCCGATGAATCCGGCAGCGGCATACCAAAAACTGCACACAATCCTTAAAAAAATGCGGAGCTACCGCGCATCCGCTTTCATGACCTGCGCCACACCTTTGCCACCCATGCAACAAAAGGCGGAGTCGATCCGAAAACGCTTTCGGGCATCTCGGACACACAAACGCGAGCTTCACGCTTGACACCTATACGCACGTGACAGGTGACATGCAGAAAAACGCCGCCGCGATTGTCGGCGGCATGGTAAAGAAACTGAAATTGGAGGATGAGTAAATGGCAAAGAAAAAGCAAGGTGACGGCAGTGTCTTTCAACGCAAGGACGGGCGGTGGGAAGCTCTTATAAAACAAGACCACCGAACCCCGGTGGTCTTGTTTGGACGGGTTTAATATGCAGGAATGAAGGTACCGGAAACGGACAATATGTTTATCATCGGATCATTGTAGTGCTCGCATATATATTGTAGCGCATATAATTCGTGTTTTCCTTCGTAACTTCCATTTGCAGGCAGTATGATTGTGGTTTCTATATAATCTTTATTATTTTTCATCATATGCCGAATCTAAAGCTGATACATACCAACCCACTGAAACATGAAAACCAATTGTCAGTACAACATTTTTAAATGCGCCGGGCGAAATAGCAAAAATGGAAATATTAACATTTGATTTGCCCGTAAGCAAACCCAAGCCCTCGTGTCCCGTCGTTTTTATTGCGCCGTATTTTTCCTTCAATATCACGGCAGGGGTACCGTTCGGGACACTACAGCCGCAAACTGACGACCACATCGGGAGAGGTGAAGTTGAACATACCGAAACTGAAGGGCGTTCCCTTTGAAACTGCCATCATCGAGCGCTACCGCCGTCGGGAGAGTTCGGTCGAGGAAGCATTGATCGAAATGTACCTTGCAGGCGTTTCGGTCCGGCGCGTGGAGGACATCTCCGAAGCCCTTTGGGGAGCCGTGTGTCGGCATCCACCATCAGTGATCTGAATCAAAAAAAGCCTATGTGCATATTGAGGAATGGCGCAACCGCCGGCTGTCCGGAAAAATATCCGTATGTTTATGTGGACGGGATTTACCTGAAGCGCAATTGGGGCGGAGAGTTTGAAAATGTCAGCATTCTGGTCGCCATCGGCGTGGATGAGGACGGTTACCGTGAGGTCATCGGAGCTGCGGAAGGCATGAAAGAAGATGCGGAAAGCTGGAAAAGCTTCCTTGTCTGGCTCAAAGAACGCGGTTTGGAGGGCGTAAAGCACAAATGCCTTGGAATGTGCAATGCCGTGACAGAGGCCTTTCCGGAGGCAAAATACCAGCGTTGTACGGTGCATTTTTACCGGAACGTGTTCTCCGTAACCCCGCGGAAGCATACGCGTGAGGTGTCAAGAATGCTCAAGGCAATCCATGCACAGGAGAGCAAGGAAGCGGCGCGGAAGAAAGCAAAAGACGTTGTAGAGCAGCTCCGCGCGATGAAGCTGAAGGAAGCGGCGAAAAAGGTGGAGGACGGGATTGAGGAAACGCTGACCTATATGGATTTTTTCCGTCCCAGCACGGGCTGAAAAATCCGCACAAACAATGTTATTGAGCGCATGAACCGTGAGATCCGGAGACGAACCCGCGTTGTCGGCACTTTTCCCGGACGGAAAGTCTGCTCTGATGCTGGTTTGCGCCAGACTGCGGTATGTGTCGGGAAAGGAGTGGGGAACAAAACGGTATCTTTGCATGAAATACATGACCGGCAGCAATTGCGAAAGCGAAATTGCATGAGGTAGCATATCCCGCCGCTGCTGTCAAGGGTCTGCGTGACCACAACCGGTCACTCCGATGAATACCGCTGACGCGGCACCCTTGACAGCACCGCCGGGACATGCTCCGAGGCACCCAAGCGGGGCTTAGCAGCCCCCTCGCCGGACCTCCCGGCGCAAAACTTCATTTTCCCAGATACAATTTTGCGAAAAACTATTGACAGGACCTATTTTTTGAGTATAATATTATACGTTCCTTAAGAGGAATGTATTTTTTGACAGCGAGTTAGCATAGGCTAACTAAAATAAAATGCCGTGTAACCCGATCTGGAAGGCGCGAAAAATTCCGGTGGCGTATGCTTCGGAAGTGAGAGTGGATACAGAAACGAGAGATGAACGTGCGGAGAATTTAATTCGGGCATGAAAGGAGTACGTCATGAGCAAAGAATATAAGCATTGGAATACGGAAAAGAAACTGATTCCCGTGATGATACGAACGTATTGTCGCGGTAATCACAAAACGGAAAGGAAAGCGGAGGGCGTAAAAGGAAAGGAACTCTGTTCAAAATGCAAAGAGCTGGCTGAATACGCAGCGTTCAGATTGGAAAAATGTCCGTTCAAGAGAAACAAGGGATTCTGCTCTTATTGCAAAATTCATTGCTACAAACCGGAATATCGTGCGGAGATGAAAGAAGTGATGAAATATTCCGGTCCGAAAATGCTTTTTTCGCATCCGATATTCGCGATGTCGCACGTAACGGCAATGATAAAATACAAAAAGCAGTTAAAAAAACAGGCAAAGAGGCAGTCGGACAAAAACGCGGGAGCGGAAAAGGTTCGGTCTGCGCAGACAAACGATCAAAAGAAGGACAAGGAGTAAGCAAATGATAGATAAAGAACTATTCAGACTGATCGGCGGAAATAAAAAATACATATTTATCGCCGTAGCGTTACAGGTACTCGGGCTCATCGCAAACGTTTCGATTACAGCAAGCGTATGTTATGCCGTGTATCTGTTATCGAAAAACGCGGAAGCGGTGCTATTTATTTATCCGCTGATCGGCGCGGTACTCGGAATCGCCGTAAGGTATACGTGTTCGCGCATTACGGGCGATATAAAAGATAAGTTGGGCAGAGGCGTGAAAAGGGACCTTCGGGAAAAAGTATATAATAAAATATTACGGCTCGGCGTAAAAACCACCGACGGAATGAGCATGGCGGGGCTGACGCAGGTATCCCTCGAAGGCGTGGAACAACTGGATATTTATTTTTCGAGTTATCTTCCGCAATTCTTCTTTGCCATGATTGCTCCCGTGGCGCTGTTTGTAATCTGCGTGTGGATCGACTGGAGAACGGCGCTTGTGCTTATCTGCTGTGTGCCGCTTATTCCCGTATCTATTGTTGCGGTGAGCAAATACGCGAAAAAAGTGTTCGCCAAATATTGGGGAAAATACACTTCGATGGGCGATAAGTTCCTCGACAGCGTGCAAGGCTTGAAAGAACTTAAAATTTTTCAGGCGGACGCCGCTCAACACGTTAAGATAAACGAAAGCGCGGAAGAATTTCGCTTAATCACGATGAAAGTTCTGGTAATGCAACTGGTAAGTATTACGATTATGGACCTGGTGGCGTACGGAGGCGCGGGGATCGGTATCGGTCTGGCGATTTGCGGCGCGGCGTTTTGGGGACTGAACCCGATAGCGGCGTTGTTCCTTTGCCTTGTATCGGTGGAATTTTTCCTGCCTCTCCGCGCGTTCGGATCGGCATTCCACGTGGCGATGAACGGTGTAAGCGCGGGCAAAAAGATCATCTCTCTTTTAAATACACCCGATCCCGAATGGGGAACGGAAACCGTAGACGGCAAAGAGATAAAACTCGAAAACGTTACGTTTTCTTACGACGGCAAACGCGACGTTCTGAAAAACGTGAATATGACGTTCCCCGAAAAGGGAATGACGGCGATCGTGGGCGAAAGCGGTTGCGGCAAATCCACGGTGGTGAATATGCTGATCGGGGCGTTCCGCCCGCAGAAAGGAGGGGTGACCGTCGGCGGAAAAGCGCTTGAAAAACTTTCCCGCGAAAATTGGTATTCGCATCTTTCGGCGGTGAGTTACAACACGTATATCTTTAACGAAAGCGTGAGAGATAATTTTAAAATGGCGAAAGAAAACGTCTCGGACGAAGAAATTTTGCCGCGCTCGAAAAGGTGAATCTGAAAGAGTTTATCGAAGAAAACGGCGGCCTGGATAAAGTGATCACCGAGGACGCCAACAATATTTCTGGCGGACAGAAACAACGCCTTGCGCTTGCGATCGCGCTTGTATC
Organism: Oscillospiraceae bacterium; assembly: GCA_022009675.1. Classification (GTDB taxonomy): domain Bacteria; phylum Bacillota; class Clostridia; order Oscillospirales; family CAG-272; genus CAMEON01. The sequence continues at coordinate 1,158,832 of CP091718.1, forward strand.
GGATAAAGATATTTACGTTTTCGACGAAGCGACGAGCAATATCGATATCGACAGCGAATCGATCATTATGAACAATATCAAAACGCTTTCCGGAAACAGGAGTGTTATCGTGATTTCGCATCGCCTTGCGAACGTTGTTCCGGCAGATAATATCTATTATATGGAAGACGGCGAAATCAAAGAAAGCGGTGCGCACGACGAACTGATGGCGGCGAATAAGGGCTATGCCCGTCTGTATAATACGCAGAAGACGCTGGAACAGGGCTACACGGAGGCGATAGCATGAGTACGCAGGAAAAAGAAAAAAGAAAAGAAATATATAAGAAGAAGCGGCGCTAAAATAATGGCGAGCCTTGTGGTGCTTCTCGGCAGTTTGTCTTACATCATGATATTGGCGGTGATAAACGGCAGCCTTGGCTTTATCTCGGCGATGGGCGTAACGGTGTTCGGCGCGATGGGCGTTGCAAAGGCGCTCGGCGAGCAGATCGCGCTTTCCTACGGCTGGATCATCGGTCTTACGGTGGGGTGCGGGCTGATCCGCGGGCTGTTAAGATATATAGAGCAATACAGCAATCACTACATTGCGTTCAGATTGCTTGCGGCGTTCAGGGATAAAATCTTCGGCGCGCTTCGCGTGCTTTGCCCCGCAAAACTGGAAAGCAAGCAGAAAGGAAGCATCATCGCCATGATCACTTCCGATATCGAAACGCTTGAAGTTTTCTACGCGCATACAATTTCGCCCATCTGCATTGCCGTGCTTGTATCTACGACGGTGTTCCTGTTTGTAGGATTTGTTTCGAGTTGGTATCTCGCGCTTGTTGCGCTCGTGGGTTTCCTGTTTATCGGTATCGTCGTTCCGCTTATCTCTTCGGGCAGACTCAAAGAAAGCGGCGTGAAATACCGCGCGGAATTTTCTTCGTTTTCCGCATACTTCCTCGACAGCATCAAAGGGATCAAGGATATCGTGCTGAATAATGCGGGAGAAGAAAGAGAAGAAGAAGTGAATAAGCGCTCCGACGTGCTTTTAAAAGAAACAAAAAAGATGAAGCACAACATTACCCGCGCGGGGGCGGCGATCGAACTTACGGTGTCGGCGTTTATTCTTGCGGCGCTTGCCGTGGGAATCGTGCTGGTGAGAAACGATATGCTTTCCTTAGGCAGAATGATTATCGGTATGGTGACGGTGTTCTCTTCGTTCGGCCCCGTGATCGCGGTGGGAGGACTTCCCGGAAATCTTACGCAGACCTTTGCGAGCGGCGACAGAGTGCTGAATCTTCTTGCGGAAAAGCCTGCGGTGGAAGAAGTGAAAAACGGCAAGAATTTCGATTACGAAAATCTTAACGTAGAAGATTTGTCTTTCAGTTACGACGGGCAGACGGAAGTGCTGAACGATGTGAAAATGCATGCGGAAAAAGGCGAAATCATCGGTATCGTGGGCGAAAGCGGTTGCGGCAAATCCACTTTTTTGAAACTTCTGATGAGATTCTGGGAGAGAAGCGGCGGCGAGATCGATTACGACGATATCGACATCGATAAAATCAATACGGATTCACTGCTTAAAAACGTAACCATGGTGTCGCAGACGACGTATTTATTTGAAGAGACGATAGAGGACAATCTTCGTATCGCGAAGCCCGACGCAACGCCGGAAGAAATCGAAAACGCCTGCAAAATGGCTGCCGTACATGATTTCATTATGACTTTGCCCGATGGTTACAAAACGCAGGTGACGGCGCTCGGCGATAATCTTTCCGCGGGCGAAAAGCAACGTATAGGTCTGGCGCGCGCGTTCCTCAGAGGCAGCGAACTGATTCTTCTCGACGAGCCTACAAGCAACGTAGACAGCATTAACGAAGGTATCATATTGAAAGCGTTGAAAGAACAAAAGAACAAAAAGAGCATTATTCTCGTTTCGCACAGAGAATCTACAATGGCGATTGCCGACAGGATTTACAAAGTGAAAGAAGGCAGAATGACGGAGGCTGTGTAATTTAATGGACGAACAAAAGAGAAACAATGATATAGAGGAAGCGGCTTCCGCACTGATCAAAAATGCGGAAGCGGATTCCGTAAGCCTCGGCGAAAAGCGGGAGCAAAAGAACGGGAACGGCGGAAATGCCGGAAAAGCACCTGAAAAAGCGCCCGGAGAAAGAAGGAAAATTTTTTAAAAAATATAAAATAAAAAGATATTGTGTTTCTGGCAATTATGACGGCGTGTACGCTGACGACAGGCGCGGTGATGCCGTTTGTGATTCAATTGCAGATTTTCGGGATCGTGCAACTGTGCCTCGGCCTTCAGTTTTCGATTTTTCCCGTGATCGGCATGATGAAAGTGAGAAAACCGGGCGCGCTGTTTTTGCAGTCGGTGTTTATAGCGGTATTTCTCGGGATGATGAATCCGCCGATGGTGATGATCGCGCTTTGCGGATTGGTTGCCGAGGCGGTGGCGATGCTTATTTTTCACGGCTATAAAAGCGACTGGGCATGCGTTGTTGCGGGTACGCTTTATTTGCCCATGACGCTTCCGTTTCTGTACGTTTACTACAAGTTTTTCCACACCGTAACGGATACCGGAGAAAACGCGTTGGCGGGTTTCCTTATGGGTGCGAATCCGTGGGTGGTGACGGGAATTTCCTGCGCGGTGGTAGCGATATGCTTCATCGGCTCGGTGATCGGCATGGTCGTTTCCCGCGAACTTAAAAAGCCGGGGTTCTGAAAAAAATGAGATTCATGTCTTTCAAAAAAAAGATATATCCCGTATTCGTTTTTATAACAAGCGTCTTTTTCGTTCTCTTCGGGCTCGTTATGGCGAGAAATAAAAACTGCGCATGGTTTCTTTTGGGCGCGTATATCTGGCTGTTCCTTTTCGGCGGTAAAAAAGGTTGTCTGCACATAATTTTTCCGTTTATCGTAACGGGCGGAATATTCGGCTGTATCGCGTATTTCGCTTACGGGCGGGATTTCGCCGCGGCTCTCGCGATGGTCAACAGATTCGGAGCGGTGTTTTTGGCGATTGCGCTCGGCATGAGTATTCAGCCGATCGATATGACGAGAAATTTATCCACGCTGAAAGCGCCGAGAGGGTTAACGCTCGGCATGCTTATCGCCACTTCGTTTCCGCCCGTGCTGCGTGCCGAAAAACAAAGAGTGCGCGAAGCGATGAAAACGCGCGGTGCGGGAAGCGTGTTCAACCCGAAGATTTTTTACAGGGCTTTTCTGGTGCCGCTTGTAATGCGGCTTGTGAACATTTCGGATACATTGTCGCTTTCCGTGGAAACGCGCGGATTTTCGCTGGAAAAAACGCCGTATACGGTGTATAAAAAAGAGACCGTATGCATATCGGACGTGCTGTTTATTTTAGGATAGCCGCGGGCGCGGTTTGTACGGTGGTGTTATGAACGCGATAGAACTTAAAAACGTTAATTTTTCCTACGACGGAAAAACGCAGATTCTCGGAAACGTAAATCTCACGCTTTCTTACGGCGAAGTGAATCTTATTGCCGGGCATTCGGGCGAAGGGAAAAGCACGCTTCTGTACATTATAAGTGGCATTATTCCGAATATCACGGACGGAAAACTTGCGGGAGAAGTGCTGATAAACGGCGAAAATATTCAAGGGAAACGACTCGGGGAAATATGCCGCAAAGTGGGCGTCGTTCTTCAGAATGCCGACGAGCAGATTATTCAGAAAACGGTAGAGGATGAGATCGCTTTCGGCTGCGAAAATTTAGCGTTTTCGCCCGAAAAAATAAGCAAGCAGATTGATACCGTATGCCGCCTTATGAAACTCGATAAGTCGTGGCAAAGCCGCAAACTTTCGGGCGGGCAGAAGCAAAGACTGATCACCGCTTCTACGCTTGCGATGGGGCAGAAAATCGTGATTCTGGATGAGCCGCTCGCGAATCTCGACACGGCGGGCGCGGAAATGCTGATGTCCACGTTAAAATCTCTCGCAAAAGCGGGTTATTGCATCATAGTCATCGAACACAGGCTCGATGTTGTTCTGCCGTTCGTGGATAAGGTTTTCACGTTGGAAATAAGAGCGTAAGCGAAATTGCGGACAAAGAAAATTACCTGAAAGAGCAGTCGACTGAAATAGAAGATGCCTGTTCAACTTTTAGCGGAACGCTACCTGTGTTTTCGCTTTCGGACGTCGCGTTTTCGGTGAAAGAGCGCGATATATTGAACGGCGTTTCATTCGATATATTAAAAGGCTCGCGTGCGGTGCTTCTCGGCGAAAACGGTTGCGGCAAAACAACCCTTTTAAGACTTATTTCCCGCCTTGAAAAACCTTTGTCGCGGCGTGATTTTGCAGAACATAGACGATAAATTCGGGCAAAAAAGCAAGCAGAGTCAAAAAGTGGTATAAAAAGGTGGGCGTGGTGTATCAGAACCCGGATTATCAGTTGTTTATGCCCACGGTTGAGAAAGAGATTAAATTCGGCGCAAAATCGGATGAGTACGCCGACGAAATCGCCGAAAAATTCGGAATAAAGCATTTATATGCCCGTCATCCGCAGTCGCTTTCCGAAGGGCAGAAACGCAGGGTTTCCATTGCCGCCGTCGTTGCCACCGCGCCCGAAGTGCTGATTCTGGACGAACCGACGGTGGGGCAAGATTATAAAGGTTTGTGCGAAATGACGGAAATACTCAATCGGATTCATGAAGAAACGAAAAATACCATGATCACCGTTACGCACGATAAACGTTGCGCCGCCGCGTTATGCGACAGAGGCCGTGATGGATAAAAGACGGAAAAGTCCGTAAAACGGGAGGCAAAGAACTTGCGGAGGAGTTTTTCAAAGATCCGACGGGCAACGCAAAAAATTAGCCTCGGATAACTTTTGAAAAGTCCGTATCGATTTATTGACATCGATTGCGGATTGTGCTATAATCTTCTGCGTAAAAAATCGAAAGAACAGTAGGGCAAACGGTATATGCCGTTTGTAGCATTTTTCGGAATGCTACAAAAAACAGATTATCAGAAAACAACCGGTCGGGAGGCCGGTTATTAAAAGGTAATCAGTTAGCGTTTGCTAACTACTGTAATTTTATGACACGTGGTTAGCGGAAACTAACTACTCGAAAACATTGTGGCAAGGAGATTCAAATTGCTGTTACGACTGAAAAACATAGGAAAAATATACGACAGCAACGATATTCTTACGATCGGTATCAGAGGCGTTAATCTCGATTTCGATTATAACGAGTTCGTGACGATAGAAGGGGAGAGCGGAAGCGGTAAGTCCACTCTTTTAAACGTTATCGCGGCGAACGACAGTTATGAAGAGGGCGAGTTGTACTTCAACGGCGCGGAAACTTCGCACTATTCGGAAACGGATTGGGAAAAGTACCGCGAGGAGAATATCGCGATGATTTTCCAGGATTTCAATATCATCGAAAACCTCACCGTACTCGAAAACGTGGAACTTGCGTTGTTACGCGTAGAAGATAAAATCGAGCGGCGGAAAACGGCGGAAGATCTGATAGCGAAAGTGGGGCTTACGGCGCAGAAGAATCGCAAAGGCAGCAAACTTTCGGGCGGCGAAAAACAGCGTACCGTAATTGCGAGAGCGCTGGCGAAAGACAGCCCCGTTATCCTTGCGGACGAGCCTACGGGAAATCTCGACGTCAGGGCGAGCAAGGAAGTGGCTGCTCTTTTAAAGGCGGTATCCAAGGATAAACTGGTGATCGTGGTGACGCACAATCCCGAATTTTTCGTGGAATACGCCACAAGAAGAGTTACGATTTTCGACGGATCGGTGAAAGAAGATAAGGTAATCAGAAAGCCTCTGCCGAAAACAAGCGCGGATAAAGAAGAAATAAAAGCGGGAAAGTGGCAGAATTTTAAAAATACGATGCACATCGGCACGCTGAATTATAAAAGTCGGCCGAAGTTTACGGCGATGATGAGTTTTGCGCTGTTTGTGTGCGCCATAACGCTGTTCCTCGTGATTTCCGTGTTCGGTAATTCGCTGATCCGCCCTACGCAGGTGCCGCTCGACGGTACGGGCGTGAAGGGAAAGGTGATTCTTTCCAATCGTTCCAATTCGATTACGCAATCCGATCTGGACGAGGTGGCGGGGCAGACAAAAGCGGGGTATTTTCTGCTCGACAGAAACCTTTCCGAATTTTCCGTAGATATTCCTAAGCGCGGGGGATTAAGCAGTTCGTATACGCTCACCTGCCTTTACGATCCGTATAAATATTGCCCCGAAGCGGGCAACGCCGTGCTGATTATGTCCAAATCCGAGGACGGCGACGCGGAAACGATTAAAAACATGATCGTAAATGCCGAAATAGGCATTAAAAATATCACGCTGAAAACCACGGTGGATTTAACAGAACCGAAACTGTATCTGGGGTACGACGATTTGAACGCCTACGGCAAGAAAATGCAGGCGGTGAATTCCGTGATGAAACTCGGCAATAACGAAACGACGGTGTTTACGTTCAGAGCGGGCGAAGAACTGGCGGCGGGCGAAATCAATCTCGTCAATTCAAATTTCTACGCGGCGGACGGTAAACAGGCGGTGTTCAACGCGAAAACCGATAAATCTTACGTAGTGGTCAGTTCCGATAAAAAGAAAGAGGACGTCAGCGGACTGATCGTTGAGATGAACGCGGAAGATTATGCGGCGATGTTCGCGGGGGAAGAAACGTCGGTGCAGAGCGCGCTGTATTACGCGAGCGACGGCGACGCGAAAGCAGCCGTTAAAAATCTGCCGGGCGGATATATGGGAATGCTTTCCGATTCAGACGTGTACGTGCAGAACGCAGGCGACGTATTTACGAACAATATATTGTGGTATCTTGCTCTGATTGCCGCAAGTTTGTTGTTCGCGATGCTGATTTCCGTAATCTTTATGCGTTCCGTGAAAATCTTTCAGGCGGATTTCGCCGTGTACAGAACGCTCGGAATTTCAAGAAAAATTTCTTCGCGGTCGTTGTACGTGCAGATGGCGCTCATATTTCTGCCTACGCTTGTCCTTCTGCCCGCGGTCAGCCTGATCGTCACGCTTATGCCGTTCAGTTCGTTGCCGTTTATTTCTGCGGGAAATTATTTCTTTGTGGAATTCATGCTGCTGCTTATCGTGGAATGTGTGGCGTTCGGCTTCAACAGAAACATCAACGGACAATCTATCCGTAAATCTTTAAGAAGGGGGGTCTAAATAATGATTCGCGTGGAAAATATCAAAAAGACGTTCAACCCCCATTCTTCGGCGAGAAATCAGGTGCTGAAAGGCGTTTCGTTCGATTTGCCCGATAAAGGGCTGGTGGCGATATTCGGGAAATCGGGCAGCGGCAAAACAACGCTTCTCAATATTCTGGGCGGGCTGGAAAAAGCCGACAGCGGTAAAATCACCATAGACGGCGAAGCGATGAGCGGAAACGTGGATCGTATCCGCAACCGGAAGATAGGCTTTATCTTCCAGAATTATTATCTCGAACGCGGCTATACGATCGCCGAAATCATGCGCAACGCGATGCTGCTTGCGGGCTTTAAAGACGAACAGGAAATCGAACGCCGCAGCGAAGAAGTGCTGAAACTTGTGGATATGGAGCGCTTCAAAAACAAGCAGGGCGACGCGCTTTCGGGCGGACAGAAGCAAAGAGTCGCAATCGCCCGCGCGCTGATCAAAGGCGCCGACGTGATTCTTGCGGACGAACCCACGGGAAATCTCGACGCGCAGAATACCTATAAAGTAATGGATATTCTGAAAGAAATATCCAAAACAAAACTCGTTGTTCTGGTGACGCACGAAGTGACGCTGATCAAAAAATACGCCGACAGCCATATCAAACTGGTGGACGGACAACTTGTGGATGACGCGGAAATCGACGAGGCGGAACTTGCCGAAATCACCTACGGAAACGTGAAAGCAGAGCCCGTAAACGCCGCAGATCTTACCGATTTTCATAAGAGTACGGCAAAGAAAAACGGCAAACTGTTTACATTGAAAAACGTTCTTCGTTCGCTGCGCGCGGATAAAGATAAATCGGGCTCGGGCGGAAACATATTCAAGCAGATTTTCATATTCGCGATGTCGGTAGCCGTTTGTTTCTTCTCGTTTTTCGCATTCGAGGCGTTATCGGTAAAAGCGGATAACAAACCGCTCGACGATAACAGCGTGTACGTGAGCATGAATAACTATCCCGAGGTGAGAAAACTCAATCCGTCGCTCTACGAAACGATCGACTTTTTCGAGATGGATTACGCGGAGGGGAGTTTTTCTTACAACAATCTGCAATCTCTTTCGGGAATCACCGCAAGTTATGCGCCGAAAGCGCTGAAAAAAGATGATACCGCGGAGAGTATGAAACTGGAATTCGGCGAAATGCCGGGAAGCAAACAGGTGCTGATTACCCGCGCGCTTGCCGAAACGCTGAAAAACAAACTGCGTATTGAGGAACTGGAAAACGACAGATCGCTTTCGCTGATTCTCTTTGAAAAGGATTATGCGGTGAGCGGAATCGCGGAGGGGTGAAAACCCCTTACGTGTATTTCAACCGCGCAGACTATGTAAACTTTTTAAGCGTATACCAGGAAATTCGTTTTACGGATAACACGAACTTTTCTTCAAATCGGATTTCATCGATTCGGAAACGTATAAAACGATTAACAGTTATTCCGCGGAAATATGCGTGTATACGGGCGAAACGCTGGATTTAAACGACAATCAGTGTGTGGTGGAAATCAATCGTAACGCCGTTTACAAAATGATGAGCGACACGGCGCAGGCCGATTACCGCATGGAAATCGCGAACGCCACGTTGCTGAAATCTCCCGAATTTATTTCGCTTACCGATAGTTACCCGATGTATATCCGTAAATTTCAACTTACGCGTACGGTGATGACGACGGATATCCGCATTTACGTGACGGAATCCGCGCTCGATAATATTTTCGTGTACATATCGCCCAATCTCGACGCGCTGGGCAGCGGATCGAATTATTATTTCGATATTTCCACGGGCGGCGGGAATCAACTTTCTTCTCTGGAACAGCGCCTTACCGACAGAGGCGTGGTGAAAGCGGATCTTTCCGCTTTGCAACAGGCGGAAAACAAAGAAGAACTGGATACCGCGCTGAAAAGCCTGTACGTGTTTATCGCCGTGGCCGTGCTGATGTATCTAATCTATTTCTTTATCGAAAAATCGGGCAGCGTTAAAAACAGTAAAGAATACGGCGTTTACCGCGCGATCGGCGTAAACAAGGGCAATCTTCTGTTTAAAGAAACGATGGCGGCGGTGTTCGGAAACCTCGTGACGTATCTGATAGGTTTTGTGATCGTTACGGCGCTGTTCTGCGCGAGATACGCGGTGATGAACGTGGCATTCGGCGCGTTTATCGGGCTTGCGGCGGCGGCGTTCGCGGCGAGCGCGCTGATCATGGTGGGCATTTCGTTGATCCCGTATCTGTTCGTACTTACGCAGAGCCCTTCGGAGATTCTTTCTCGCTATGATATTTAACGATAATTATCCGGGAAACCGGTGATTATACAACAAAAAAAATTTTTTACAAGGAGCAAAATTATGACAGCAGTAAGAAAGAAGTTGGTTGCCATACTTCTTTGTATGGTGACGTTACTTGCAGGAATCGCTCTGCTTACGTCGTGTAACGACAAAAGCGGACGATCTCAAAGTTACTTTCATGGTGGAAGACGACGAATCTTCCGAATGGAAGCAGACCGCGGAGTATACCGCAGAAAACGGAAAGGTGGAACTTCCCGCGGTTTCCAGGCGGTATTACACCTTTGCGAACTGGTATGAAAACAAAGAATTTTTCGGGCGCGCCCTTCACGGGCAAAAACGTAACGAAGAGCCTCACCGTTTACGCGCGGTTTATTCCCGTGGAAGTGAACGTGCACATCAACGGCGTGGATCAGGGCACGCAGAATCTCATCGACGTGGTGAAAGGAACGTACAATCCGGGCGAAGGACTGGAATTCGACGGCTGGTACACCAACGCGAATTACACCACGAAATGGGATAACAAAGCGGAAACCAACGATCTTTATGCAAAGAGCGTTGCGCGCATTACGTTCAACGACGGCTATCAGGACGTATACACAACCACGGTGAACCCGGGCGCAGTGTATGAAAGCCCCGTTACGCACGAAGCGAAAACGGAAGACGGCGCCGCTTCCACCGTGGAAAAGGCGTTGATTTGGAAAAACTATATGTCCGCATACGATATTTCTTACGTAAACGCGGACGGAACCGCTTTCGATTTCGGCGCGCCGATCGAAAAGAGCACCGTTATCACAGTGAAATGGCGTTCGCCTTTCCTCAAATATCAATTGAACGAACTGACGGGAAATCTTTGCGTTACCATGTACGGCAACGACGCGCTTTACGACGATACCGAAAATGTTGCCAAAGCAGGCGACGTTCCCGTGATGTCCGTGCTCGGGAAAATCACGTTCGATAAAGACGGCGACGGCGTGGCTGAAACCTATACGGTGGAAGCGGTGCGCCTCGAGAGCGAGATTTTAAACAGCGCGTCGATCAAAAAGATGATTATCGGCGAGGGGGATCGTATCCGTACAGAGCCTCATTGCCACTTCGGCTTCTTCCGTGGAAGAAATCGCGCTTCCTTCTTCTTTGAAAGTGATTCAGAATTGCTTCAACAATCTCAACAAATTGAAGAGCGTTACGATTCCCGAAGGCGTGGAAGTGATTATCGGATCTTTCTGGGCGAATACCTACGCTCCCACAACGGCTACGGGCAATACAACAAAGGCGAAGAATATCCTTTCGACATCGCTATCCCGGACAGCGTAAAAAATCTTTCCATGGTGCCGAACAATCTTACGTTCGGCCACAGCAAGGCAAACGCCGGAGCGGGCGATTTCTACAAAGAAGGCAACTATATTTATAAAATAGACGATAAAGACGGACATCGCGGCGATCTGATTCTTGTATCCGACGTAACGAACGATTCTTCGATCGTTGTTCCCGAAGGCGTGAACGGGATTCAGGCGGGTACGTATTTCAATCGCTCGCTTGAATATCTCACCCTGCCTTCCACGTTCTCTTATATAAACTATAACGAAGATATTTCCTCGTATCCTGCGGCGGCGTTCCAGTATTCGAGCAAATCTTTCCTGTTCAACGCGCAGTATGCCAACGATTTAAAGGGCAATATCGCGCCTACGGGCTATGCGATTTTCAGCGGTATGGAAAGCATCACGCTTCTCAATTTCAGACAGGCGGAATATCCCGAATCTCTTCCCGCTTCCGCGTTCATCGGAGATCCTACGGGTTGGGCGGTTCTTGAGGAAACCATGTATGAATTCTGCGACAGCACCAGTCTGAAAGACAAAGTGGTGTATTCCGGGGATAGCGCGACGCCCGTCGTCACCGTGAATTACGAAAATACGCTTACGGGCGAAACCTATCAGGCGACGATCGGTAAAACAAAAGGACAAAATCTCACGGCGGAAGAACTTCTTGCCGCGATCGACGAAAAACACGATACCGCGCTGACAAACGCTTATGCGGAAAAGAAACTTACGCTTGTTTCCGTGAAAAACTTCGGGCGGGATTACGATCTTTCGGCTACCCTCGAAACAAACGTATATCTCGACGTAGCCTTCAATTATTCCGTAGACTGCGGATACGTCGCAACGGATAACGGCGACGGCACGGCTACGATCACGGGCTACGACGCGAAAACCGCTTATGTGGCGGGCGACGGATTGAAAATGGTGGTGATTCCCGAAAACGTAACCGTAAACGGAAAGAGCCTTAAAGCCACGAAAATCGCCGCGAACGCGTTTGCGAATCGGGCGGATCTCGGCTACGTATTGCTTTCCTCCGCGATGAAAGAAATCGGCGAAAAGGCGTTCTACAACTGTGCGGCTCTGAAAATGGCGGATCTTTCCGCCTGCAAATTGGAAAAGATCGGCGCGAGCGCGTTTGAAGGGACCGCCGTTTCCACCGTTACTCTTGCGCTTTCCGAATTGAAAGAAGTGGGAGCGTACGCTTTCAAAACGCAGACGATGATGTATTTCACCGTTGCGGCGGGCGAAGAAAACAGAGCGATGATCGCCAAAGAAGATCTGAAAGAAGGAGAATTCTTCTTCGTATACGGAAATATCGTTGAATCCATAGAACGAAGCAGTATTCCGCGCCGATCGGCATTTATCGTTACGTTTCAAAATCGACGGCGGGGGAAGGCGATTCCGCTTACACCGTATGGGACGTGCAGTTTGTATCTTCGGCGGGCGGATATAATGCGAATCAGATCTCCTGTTCGATTTATCTCGGAGATATTTCCGATAAGGCAAATATCGTTCGTTATGAAGTGATGGAAGGCGCGTACTATTATTTCAGCGGAGAAACCAATCTTTACATTCAGAGCGTTTCAAAAATTCATGCGAATGCGTTTACGGCTTGCGAAGCGGAAAGGCTTTCTTCTATCAGATATTCTCCCGTTTACATGGGAAGCGCAATCAGCAAAAGACAAAAACTCAGCGCGCTGGTGAACGACGAAAATTGCGCTTCCGTATTCGAGGAAGGCTGGTATGCCGGATATACCGACGACGGGCTCGGCAGCATGACAATGAGAGCGCTGTAAATCCGGAAAAATAGTTCATAAAAAAGCGGGAGCAGCCGTTTTCAAAAGCGACTGCTTTCCGCCGATAATACAAAGATGTATGCAATCAGGAGGTGTTACCTTTGAAAAAGAAAGTTATTGTGCGTCTGACGGCGGGGTTGGCGGCATTGTTTTGTGTGTTCGGCGCGGCGGGGTGTGCCGCGACGGTTATTCCGTCCGATCCGAAAGACGCCATCATCGACAAATACGGTAACACGCAATTTAAAATCACGTTCGACTCGAAAGATCTTGCTTCGCCGCTTTCCGATATGTATTATTCGGCGAACAGCATGCCCGTGCTTCCAACGCCCGAAAAGGTGGGGTACGTTTTTGCGGGATGGTATTTCGACTCCGCTTTAACGAAAGTGTGCGACGTGGAAAACGGCGATCTGTACTGGCAGATGAAGAACGTCACTTTATACCCGAAATGGGAAAAGGAAGCGATCGTAAACAACGGTACGTATGAAATCGATTACGATGCGCATATCGTGGAAGACAGCGTTGTGAAAGGCATACTTGCCGATAAATACGGCTGGTATAATCTTGCCGAAGACATTATCGCGAATGAAACGTATATCGAAAAGAACGATCAGGGAACGTATTTGCGCATTCAGTACGACAGCCACGAGCGCGGACCGATTTTTGCCGATGGCGGCGGCGGGGAATTCGAGGTGCAGACGTACACCGTCACCGATCCCGGAAACAGGATCAGCGAAAGCCTCAGTATTCTCGATCGCACCAGCGTGATTCAAACGATTTATTACGATATTTCGGGGCTGGATCTCGCCGACGAAATCACGCTGAACGTTGCCTATTACAATTGGGGCGCAAAACTTTCGGGAAAGGAAACGAGGGAGCAGTGCTCCGTTTCGTATAAGGTGAGTTTCAGAATTACCCGTTTTATAGGTTTTTCCAAATCGTTCGTGAATACGGAAGTAAAACTGGATAACGGCGTGTATCTCGTGCCCACGCATTATACGGGGCTGAATAAAAATCCGGGTATGCTGGATTATTTCCATCCCGTATACGCGTATCTTGTGGCTGAAAACGGGCATTATACGCTTGTGAAGCCTTTAAGCGCGTACAATTCGGATATTCTGGGCAATCTTTCGGGCGACGATTTCTTCAATCGCACAACGGGCTATTGCCGCGATTTCGCTTATTTCCTCACGGATCAGAAAAACGTCGTGGATATTGCGGACGACGATCCGAATTACAATAGTTATTATCGGCCCGCGATGCTGAACGCAAAAACATGGGGCTCGCTCACCTACGAATTTCATGCGGATACGGGCGCGTATTATTACACGTTCGATCTCGGCGATTCGCTTACGAACGACATAATTTTATACGGCGGTTCGACGGGCGCGATGGAGCAGATGTTCAGTTTTCCGTTCTCTTATCGCCGGCTTACGATTTCGTACGACAGCATGGTGCGGATTACGGACTGGAATTATATGCCGTTTCGGGGGATAGTTTCACTTATAAAACTCCCGCCGCGATTTATGCGGGATCGGTGGCGGAAGACTTTGCCGATAACAACGCGGCGTTCGATTTATTGAAAAATTACAGCCTTTCCGTGCGGATGATCAATATGTTTTTCGCTTCTACCGACGGCGGAAACACCGGAGATAAAAATTTCGACTGCAAAATGACCATCGCGCCCACGGCGCAGACGGCGGCGGGAAATCTTTCGGAAATGCGTTACGCGTTTTCGTATTTCGATTTAACCTACGACGTTTACGGGTACGATCCGAAAACGGACGGGGAACTTTATTCTGCGGCAACGAATTTCTTAACGCTGATCGATGTTTCGGCAACGAATTTTACGATTGAAAAAACGGATATAGGAAAGACGGTGAGAATCGGCGAAACGGTGGATCTGATTTCTCTGTATACCGAAAAGGCGTACCCTTCCGTAAAGGCGGCGGATCTTTCGTGGCAGGCATATTCGCTTGATAAAAACGGAAACGCGGATTTCTCAAAACCCGTTACGCTTGCCCGTACGTTTACGATGACGGAAAGCGGCACGGCGATTCTTTTCGCCGAAAAGGCGAACGATAAAACGCGCACCTGCCTTATCACGTTGATGCCCGAAGAAGAGCCGCAGTATAAGATTTTGTCCGACGCCTGGACGTACAACGAGGCGGAGGGCGTATACGTGACGAACGCGCGGTACAAAATCGGGAATTACGTGCCCGTACCCGAAATCACGTGGGAATGGCTCGGCGTGAAATATTCGTCGCATAATCTGAAAAAGAATGACGACGACGAGCCGAGAACGGACTTTTTGCGCGTGGCGGTGTACGGATACACCGACGGGATTTATTCGCATACGTACGATCAATTTTCCGACGGATACTCACAGACAAACGTATTTCAGATGTCCGTGCCGAAAATGCGCGTGGAATTCCGCCTGGTGAACAGATTCGGCGAGTTCCGTTCGGTGTGGCTGGAATACAGAGCGGAAGCGGTGGGCGATTACGCGTTTATTTCTGACGGCGAAACGGTGAGCGGCGGCGATCTGAAATACGAAAAGCAGGAGGACGGATCGGAGATCCGCGCGAAAGTTTCCTACCGGGAATTGCAATCGGCCGTTATAAGCGGCGAAGAACAATTTATGGCTTTGCCCTCCGCCTACTCGTTGCGCGTTACCGACAGCGACGTTACGAATAAATACGAATTGCCGCTTGTTTCCTGCAACGTATATCTTAAAAATTCCACGGTGACGGCGAACAGTCTTACGCAGGCGTGGGATCTCGTGAAAGACGAGCGTTATGCGATCGTGCAACTTACTTATGCCGACGATTACGGCGACACCGTTACGTTGAACGCGATGTGTAATTTTACGATCGACGGCAGACCTATTTCCGATTATACTTTTGTGAGAGGAGACGCCGCGCTCTTTACGGGCGAAACGCTGACAATGGAAAAGCCGAAGATCGCTTCGGGCGATTATCTGCCGCTGAATCGGCCGTATTTGCATATCTACAAACAGTCCGGCGTGAATTTCGTGCGGGCGGAAGACAGCGATTTATCCGATAATTCCGGTACGTACGGCGCGGAATTCACTTTCCTCAGAGAAGGCACGTATCTGCTCGTCTGGGATTTCTGGTTCGGGCTGGATTTCGACGGCAACGCTATTTTCGATTGCTATTACAATCCGCCCGTGGAAACCGCTAACGGTACCTATCCGATCGAAGCAACTTTTGCGCAGAAAGTGGTGGTGTACGACAGAAATTGCGATATCACCGTCACCTATGTCACCGATACGGAACACCCGTTCGATTCCTCGAAAGTCGATTACACGGAACGGGACGGATATCAGTATTACACTGCGACGGTGAGCATGGCAAAGGCGAACGCGTCGCCCGATTACAATATGTTCGCGGCAAGCGCCGATCGGCTGTGGGGATGGAGTTCTTCGTGGAGCGGAGACGATCGTTTATTCACGGCGGGATCCGCTATCGGGCGGCTCGGCATTACGCTGAAAACCGTGAACCCCGTAATTTACGCACTGTGGGATAAGGGTATCAAGGTGAGCGCGACGATTGAGGTGGACGGAAAAGAAATGCCGCTCGGCGAAATGACCTACTATCGCCCCGTCACAGGCGGAATTTATACGATGAGTTTATTTGATTTCCGCCAATGGTACGAATTCAATACGTATAAGGATTACGAAGCGGCGGAATGGCATGCGAGCAAGGCGATTTTTCAGGATTCCGTCGCCGCGGGATTCGTTTACAAAGACGTGCTTGTTGTGGGAACGACGGACAAGGCGTTTACAAACGGCTACCGTGTGACGGAAGGATTTACCTTGAAACTGATTCTGAAACGAAAACTGAACGTTTCGTATCAGGCGATCGACGAAAACGGCAATAAACTGACATTCCGCAGTCAGCCCGGCGCAGACGGCAAATGTCTCGAAGGATATACGCTTGCGGACAAGATCACCGAATCGAAACTGAATATGCTGAAAAACGTACAGTGCACGGATTCCTCGAAAGTATTCAGATACTGGGCGGTGATGGCGGACGGCGTTCTGATGCGGATCGACCCCGAAAGCACGCTTTTGGAACAGAGATTTTCGGGCAAAAACGAGCAGACGGGAAAATATAACGGATCCGTTGTGTTATACGCCGTATTCGGGGCGAAGGAGAACGCATAATGAACAAACTGAAAAGACTGTTATCGATAGCGTTAGTCGCCGTATTAAGCGTTTTCGGGGCGTTGCTTTTCACTGCGGCGAACGTAACGGCGCATGCGGAGTCCGCGATCGACGGAGCGGACGGAAAGTACGAAATGAGTTACGATTTCGGCGGACAATCGGGGATCGGAAAGCGGATGCTTGAAAAATACTTCGATAAAACCGCCGTGGTGGAAAAAATAAACGACAGATATTATTTTTCGTTTACGCAACTCTCCTCTTCGATGGAAAATCTGTCGCTGAATCTCGAAAGCGGCAAGCAAATCGGCTATCGCGTAACGGAAGATAACGGAAACAGAAAGACGTATTCTTACACGTTATCGGAAGAAAATCTGCAAAAAGAACTGCCGTTTTCCGTCTTTGTATCCGTACGGGGCGAAACGTTTCCCTTCACCATCACGCTGAATCTTTCTTCGGCGAGAAGGGTGGGAGAAGCGGAAGATACCTCTGCGGAACGCCCCGCGGAGTTCGTTCCCGTAATCGTTACGAGTTCGGGCAGCGAATACGAAGCGACGAAAGGGCAGACTTTCGTGATTCGCGAAGCGGCGGCAAGCCTCGGAGAGGAAACTCTTGACGTAGAGGTGAAGGCGTATTATATCCGCGGTAAAGAAAAAACCGAAGTGGCTTTGGACGGGAATAAACTTGTGCTTGACAACGCGGGCGAATATCACGTTATATATCGTGCGGAATCTACGCGGTATACAACGTCTTTCGGCAACCCTACTTATGCGGAAAAGGACGTGAAGATCATTTCCTGTATCGGCGGCGGAGACAGTCTTGCGAAGTTGTACGATACGAACGGCGCGTTGCCTGAAGGCACGATGCTGCTGGCTTCCAGAATAGAATCGGACAGCACCGTTTACAAGGCGGCTGCCGAAAAAATGGCGACGATCGCAGACAGATTTCAGGTGTTCGGCGTGGAACTGGTGATGGCTGACGGAAGCGAAGCGAAAGCGAACGGAAGCGTAACGATAGGCATTAAAGCGGATTTTACTTATAACAGAAATCAGGTGGCGGCGTACCTTCTTGACGAAAACGGAGGGCTGACGAAACTGAACGTATCGAACGGCGGAAGTTACGTGAATGTGGAAACGGATAAAAGCGGAACGATTATTCTGTGTATTCCGGGCGTGGCGTTTCATATGCCGATTTGGGGATATATTCTGATTCTTGTCGGCTGCCTGATCGTGGCGGCGGGCGTTACCGTAGCCGTTGTGTTTGCGGTGAAACGCAGAAAAAAGAAGATCGGAGGCGCAGAACTTTGAAATTCGCGATCGGATCGCTGGCATACGAAAAACAGTCCTTTCTTAGCGGAAAGCGACTGTTTTTTTGATTGCTTGCGTAAAAAAGAAGCCGAGTATGAGATCATCGCGCGAAAAAGGGTTCGGAGCTGCGGAAGGCATGAAAGAAGATGCGGAAAGCTGGAAAAGCTTCCTTGTCTGGCTCAAAGAACGCGGTTTGGAGGGTGTAAAGCACAAATGCCTCGGAATGTGCAATGCCGTGGCAGAGGTCTTTCCGGAGGCAAAATACCAGCGTTGTACGGTGCATTTTTACCGGAATGTGTTCTCCGTAACCCCGCGGAAGCATACGCGTGAGGTGTCAAGAATGCTCAAGGCAATCCATGCACAGGAGAGCAAGGAAGCGGCGCGGAAGAAAGCAAAAGACGTTGTAGAGCAGCTCCGCGCGATGAAGCTGAAGGGAAGCGGCGAAAAAGGTGGAGGACGGGATTGAGGAAACGCTGACCTATATGGATTTTCCGTCCCAGCACGGGCTGAAAATCCGCACAAACAATGTTATTGAGCGCATGAACCGAGAGATCCGGAGACGAACCCGCGTTGTCGGCACTTTTCCGGACGGAAAGTCTGCTCTGATGCTGGTTTGCGCCAGACTGCGGTATGTGTCGGGAAAGGAGTGGGGAACAAAACGGTATCTTTGCATGAAATACATGACCGGCAGCAATTGCGAAAGCGAAATTGCATGAGGTAGCATATCCCGCCGCTGCTGTCAAGGGTCTGCGTGACCACAACCGGTCACTCCGATGAATGCCGCTGACGCGGCACCCTTGACAGCGCCGCCGGGACATGCTCCGAGGCACCCAAGCGGGGCTTAGCAGCCCCCTCGCCGGACCTCCCGGCGCAAAACTTCATTTTCCCAGATACAATTTTGCGAAAAACTATTGACAGGACCGTGCGAGGAAAAGCTCAAGGTGCTGATCGAGGAGATGAAGTCCGAAATCAAAGCGGAGAAGGAGATGAGAAAGGAAGTGCTTAAAAGAAGTATCGATGATCCTCAATAAAACGAGGACATCGATGCTTCCCTTTTCATACAAGATTATTTCGAATTATATATTAATTATCTTTCTTTAATGCATTGGTTAAGATTAGCTTTGTTGCTTGATTAGCAAATTTATTATTAAATTCTTTTTTTCTTTGGGTGTGCGCGATGAGCATGCCACCAAAAGCCGCTAAAGTTTCTGGTTTATCTGGATTCATTCCAGTCAGTTGGAATAGCAAAATTAGATTTGTCGCTAAGTTCATCGTTCCGTAATCGTTCATCTAAAAACAAACATTCTAAACTTACATCCGCGAGTATGCCTTTGCCAAACATGTCTAAAATCACAAAAACATTAATTGATCTATTGAACTTGTATATACAATTATTGCAGTAATTTTTGTATGCCTCTGCAGAAATGGGATTCTTAAATGGCAGTGTAGTAGCTATCTCAGGATGCATTAAAAAGACCATTATATTCATTAGTCAGCAAAGACCAAGCTTCAAGAAACGCATTGGATGGAAAATCACAATATGCCCAATTAATGTATAATAGATTATATTCATTTTCTTTTTGGGTAATCAAATTTTTTTAGTCGCACTATTAATAAAATCTACCAATTTAGTTACTCGAGGGAGATATAAATTCAACATTATTATCTGTACATAATTGAGGCACTTCTTTTCTTCCTTTAGGTGATAATAAAATCGTTGGTATTAAAATGTTTTCTTTATGAGAATTCAACCGTGGAAACTCAGGGGTTTTAACCTCAATATTCGCTTTCACTTCTATTGGAATATCGGAATCCTTATTGCATATTTCTCCAATAAAATATGCTTCAGGGTTAGCTCCATTCGAATTCACTGGCGGCTCATATTTAATTTCTTTCCAGTCAAATCCACGATGAAAGAATGTTAATATTTCAACCTCGGAAATGGCTTGAAAAACACATCCTCATTATAGTTCTCCTTCCCAGCAGAGAGTTGATCCACAATAAATTTTTTTGGTTTTTAATTTTCGCCAAACATGGATGACATTCCTGCAAGTCTGGTGGATAAGTTGGTACAAAAATTAACACTAAACGCTTTATAATCAACAACACCATCTTTGGTAATTGCACTATAATAAGCATTGTTATTGTTATTTAGAAACTGTTCGTTCCATGTAAATTGACTTAATCTTCCTTCTAATGCCATGATTAGAAAATGATTAGATGAATATGTATCTAACCATCCTTCTTGCCAAATTTTTCATAAAATGAACAAATTTCGTTGTCGAATTCAGCTGGAAACGGCGTTTCACTTCTAAGCATATTTGATTTCCTCCCACAAAAGATAAAAAAGGCCTCTCGTCTATAAAAACAAGGAGCCTTGGTCGGAGTGGCCGGATTCGAACCGACGGCATCGAAGTCCCAAACGCTAAAAATCCTGATTTTTTGCGTGATTTTACGGGCTTTTCGGGGCTTTTTGCGTCCGGATTGACTGCTTTCGTGTGCTCTTCGCGGCATAAAATCCGGGTAGTCCGAAGCCGTAAGTGGTCAAAGGTGTGGTCAAGGTCAAAATCCCATATGTTAATACCACCTCGCACGAGCCGCAAGTTACAGCCCGAGGAGGTTTTTTACTACTGACACTATAGCATAAAAGAGTGGATTTTGCAAGTGGTTTACGGATTAAAATTTGCGATGCAGTAGGCAAAAGATTACGAGCCGCGTCTCTCTATGCATATTTTGAAAACATGAGAGTTTCTGCATAATACGGTTTGGAGTAAAAGTTTACCATTAATTTTTGAGAAAAAGCACTTGTCAAATCGTTAGAAAAAAAGTATATAATATTTCTAACGAGGTGATGGTGTGGAGAAAACAACGAATCTAAAATTAATACGAGATAGAATCAATCGCTCAGACATTGGCACGGTTTATGTTGCCGTTGATTTTGTTGATATCTCAGATAAGACAAGCGTAAACGCTTATTTAGCCCGTCTGGTTGACGAGGGGCTTATTCGTCGTGTTTTGCGTGGCGTTTATGACAAGCCCGAGTATAATGATTTTTTGGAGGAATACGTTGCACCATCACCGGATAAGGTGGCGAATGCCATCGCCCGTAATTTTGGCTGGACGATCGTTCCCTGTGGGGATACCGCCCTGAACTTACTTGGTCTATCGACACAAGTACCGGCGGCATGGGTTTATGTAAGCGACGGCACATATAAGGAATACACCTACGATAACACCACCATTCAGTTTAAGAGGACAACCAATAAAGAGGTTTCAAAGCTATCCTATAAGACGGCGCTCACCGTTCAAGCGTTCAAGGCGCTCGGTAAGGATAAAATTGATGATATGGTAATAAGCCGATTAGGCAAGCTTCTTACAGCAGAAGAAAAGCAAACAATGCTTGAAGAAGCCAAAGCCGCAACCTCTTGGATCTACGAATATATCAAACAAGTTTGCAGGAGCTGACAAGATGCGTAATATTGCAAAAAAATTAAGGAAAAACGATAGAAAAGCACTTTTTTTCATAACACGGCTGCGAAGATGGGTATGACCGATGCTATCATAGAAAAAGATTTCTGGGTATGCTATATGCTTGATTATCTTTTTCCACCGTTGCGCGTGGAAGGACAATTTCGCCTTCAAAGGCGGCACCAGCCTTTCAAAGGCGTATGGGCTCATTGAGCGCTTCTCCGAAGATATTGACCTGATTCTCGATTGGCGCGTTCTTGGTTATGGTATCAATGAGCCTTGGGAAGAGCGCAGCAACACAAAACAGGACATCTTCAATAAGGATGCTAACACAAAGGTCGAGGTGTTTTTGCGCGATACGTTTCTTCCTTCTGTCATTTCTGACCTCACAGCGGAGCTTGGCGAAAACATCCGATGCTTTATTGATGAGGATGATCCGCAGACCGTAAAAATTGCGTATCCGAACAGCTTCGCGGATATGTCAATCCTTCAGGAGATCAGACTGGAAATCGGCGCGCTTGCCGCATGGACTCCTGTAAAGGTAGCGCACATCACGCCCTATGCTGCTCAGGAATACGGCAGATTGTTCAAGCAGCCTTCGACGGATATTTTGACCGTTTTGCCCGAACGAACCTTTTGGGAAAAGGTCACAATCTTACATAGAGAAGCCTTCCGAGAAGCAGACAGACCCTTCCCGCCGAGATATTCAAGGCATTATTATGATCTCTATCGCATGATGCAGACCGCGGTCAAGGATAACGCCTTGGCAGACAACGATTTGCTGACGCGTGTCGTCGATTTTAAGGACAAGTTCTACCGTTGCCCGTGGGCGAGATACGATCTTGCAAAGCGTGGTACAATGCGTCTGATACCGCCCGATTATAATCTTGATAAGCTCCGCGATGACTATGAGCATATGCAGAATATGTTGTTTGGAGATAAGCCAAGCTTTGAGGAAGTAATGGAAGGCATTGCAAGGTTGGAAATAGAAATCAATCTGACACCTGACGGAGGAAACCAAAAATGGAAATCAGCAAAAAAACTTGAAATCATATACCACAATGGTCAGCCCGATGGTATTCGTTCCATCCGCAGACATCTCTCTACGATGACAACATACGTTATTCCTCGTCCGTTGCTTTCTGAGGCAAAGAAGCTTTCGGGAATTAACCGCCCTGGAATTTATTATCTTATCAGCGAGAACGATGATAATAAAATTGCGCAGATTTATATCGGTCAAACAAGAAACGGAGTAGTTCGCCTTGATGATCACAATCGTTCAAAAGACTTTTGGAATAAGGCAATTATGTTTTTGGCTGACAGCAAAACATTCTCCCTTGATATGATAAGCGGTCTTGAAGCTTATATTATTGGCAAAAGCTCATGAATCCAAACGATATAAGGTAGAAAACTCGGTAAATCCAAAATATGAGATTGACGAATACGATTTGCCTTTGATCGAGGAAGTGTACGAAGAAATTAAATTCATTATGGCAACGCAGGGGTACAAAATGGATAACTCTAAGGTTACCTTGAACGAAGCTAATGCCCTACATACTACACGTAATGGTGTCACTGCTTTTTGGTGCTTACGACGGTGAGAACTTCGAAGTTTTTGGAAGGTTCGGAAATTGATATGAGTCGCAAATGTCATTCTTCAACTTTGGAAAAGCAACGTCAAACAGCTCTTGCAAACGGCAATATTGTTTGCATTGACGGAAAATACATATTAAATGTTTCTGTATCCTTTACTTCTCCCAGCTCTGCGGCCATGTTTGCTTTGGGCGGCAGTACAAACGGCTGGGTTGAATGGAAGAACAAGAATGGAAAAAAACTTTGGATGAACTCTATCGAAAATAATTATGTGCATATTATTTCAAATTTAAAAAAAGGGGAAAATATGTCTATTAGATTATGGCCGCAAGACTTTGAACGAAAAGATCATATTACAAAAGCCGAAAAGGCTCTTTTTGAGGTATGCTTCTCGCAACTTTCAAAATGGTCATATGGCTATAGGTATCGACCCTGTAGGATTAAGTACTGAAAAGGTTAAAATGGGAATGTATATTTCTCCAAGTGAGGGACTTATTACATTCTCAATATATACCGGAAATATTAATGCAATACTTATTCCAGCATACTTACAGTATGTTGAAATGGCAGAGGCAAAAAAATTTATGAGCGCCTTTTTGGGTTCTAAAGTGTTGATCGTTAGAAATGGTCAAAATAAGGCACTTAAGTTTCCGTATAAGCACATTATAATTTTTTTGCTGATGAGGTGGCTGGAAAGGCAGCGTTATCTGCACAAGATCTTAACAAACTGTTGCACTATGCTACTTTTGAATCATTCAGACCGATTACATCTCAAGGTAAAGAAAAAAAGAATAGAAGATTTGATGATATTTGGCGGTATAAGGAAGACTATGACAAAGCCTTCAAGTCTTTATCCGAGTCAGAATGTAAAGCAATATTTGAACGTTTGGCAGAAGAATATACCGTTGTAATGAATGAAACCGAAAAATGTAAAAAAATCGCTGAAAACAAATCACTGATTACAGAAAAGGATCTCCGAATAACTGGTCGAGAGGTGGAATATAAAAACTTTTTTTCCTTGATGAATATCAAGTTGGTATCGTTAACGATATGGGTAAAGGGACATCGTGTAATCCTTGCAAATCCCGGCGCAGGAAAAAAAGTGTATTGCTATTGTCGAAAGCATTCAAATACGCGAGTCTTTACAAAGATTCCAATGTATTATTGACTTGCTATAACAACAATTTGGCTGATTCTTATAATTTTAAGCGTAACTGCGCGAATTTTGGCGAAAATAATAATTTGTTTATTATGACTTTCCATAAGCTCGTCAAAAAAATTTATGAAGAATGTCTCCATTCACACTGTGAAACCAATATCGCAACAGATGAAGAAATTCAAAAGTGCATAGATTTGGTGAAGCAAGGAAACGTAAATCTGAAATTCAAGGCGATTTTCATAGATGAAGTTCAAATTTTTGATCCGCTCTATCTTGAACTGTGCTATAGCTTACTCGAAGAAGACGAAGACCGAGTCTTCTTAATGGCAGGTGACTTGAACCAGGCGGTTCGAGCATTAAGCCGAAAGGGCGATGCACCGTGGAAGCGTATGAATGGTGTCCATTTGGATTTCACAGGACGTGTTCGCTATATCGAAAAAAACTATCGAAACAGTAAAGAAATCGGCGAATACATCTCTCGTATGTTGCAGCATATGAATACGCGCCTCTCAATGTTGGATTTGATCAATTCGCTTGAATATGAATACAATTCGTTCAAGATAGGTACAAATCCGACGGTAGCATTGAAAGTTCAAACTGGGGTTCAAAAAACAGACATAAAAAAAGCAAGTTATTGCTGCAATTAAAGAAATCTCTACAAAGTACAAAAATCAGCTATTCCGAAATCGCCGTACTTTTTCCCGTTCAGAAAAAGTTCCTTATCACAAATATCATTTCCTATATTGGCTTCAGCAAGGACTTGATGAGGAAGGTATTCCGTATTCGATGATTATTAATGAACACGAAGGAAGTCACGTGAAGGTTAGACAAGGCGATATTTCCGGAGTAGTTGTATCCACGATTGAATCTTCACTCGGATTGGACTTTAAAGCTGTTATTTTAGCGGGTTTATATCCCTATAGTTATGTCAATGTGGACGGTGAGGTTATTGGAGATATCAAATCATGGACAAATATTAAGAATATGCCCGAAAATCAACAAACTGCTGTTCAAAGCCAAATGCGAGCCGTATATACTGCGTGTTCAAGAGCTCGTGATGTGCTTTATGTTATAAGTGATTTGAAGCCTGGTTCTCCTATGGAAGAAATCATAAAAAAGCAATCTGATAGAGGCGGTATACCAACATCAACTGCACGCACTGCACAAACGCCCACAAAAACGAACAACCACATCAATTCCAAAACCACAACTAACAATTCTATTACAACAGCCAAAGAGTATTTAGTGCAAGAGGTTACTGACCATGTTACAGTTCAGGCAACAATCCAAGAGTCTCAAAAACCTACTACTATCACTGTTGATGTTGCAAAATACCCGAAGCAAAAAAGCATTATTGGAAAAAAGGTCGGAGAAACATTTGAGTTTGTCGGTATCCCTTTAACTTACAAAATAGATAAAATCATTTCTCCTGAACCTCCTAAATCTGATAAAGCATCTCCGGTCTCAGTCAAACCTATGGAGGTTAAACCAGTTGCAAAAATTCTCCATCAACCGAGAAAAAAAGCTTTCCCTAAAAAGAATTCTTTGAAAGCAAAGGTTTTTTTCACAATAGATTGTCGTGGATGGAACGGATGTCTTTGGGTTCTTGGAGACCAAAAAGGAATTAGAACCATATGTAAAGGAAGCTATGAAGTTATATGGCGCTACCGGCGCATATGGCTCAGGTAAACAGTCAAATTATAAACCTGCATGGTGGACAAAATCGAACAAATAAACAACAATCTTGGTACTCAACAGGAGGATCATAATATGGCAAACAATTACAATATTTTAGCGGATTACATAGTATCCAAATACATCGAAAGAATCTCCGGAGAAGATATTGCGGAGACTTTTGTTGATGATTCTCCTGCTGACCGTGCTATGGTCGGTATGTTAGCCGAAAACAGAATGGAGCAGCGATTTGACGGTGGCTACGCAGAAAATAGTACCACTCGTTTCGAAAGCGTTCCGTCTATAAGCGTTTCTTTTGCTGTGAAAAAGAATCCTTTAGGTGTGCTTAAGGTCGTTCCAAAAGGACTCCTGTTTTATACAGTAGAGCCCAACTATGATAAGACAGTTGTTTTTTTGCTAAAAAAATATTCGGAAAAGGATAACGTTCGATATACTAACATTCAGCAACTTTGCGATGCCCACCCTGAAGACAAGTTCTATCTTCCTTTGACATATAAAAAAATTAAGCTCGAAGATGAAATGAAAGGCGGAATATCAGTACCACTAATATCTCTTCAAGAATCCAAATTTCATTTGGAACAACAGATAAACGAACGTCTTTCTGAACTTGCCGATAAAATTAGCAACGAGATTAAAGTGATCAACAGCGATCGCGTATCTTTGTTTGACTTGGTGGATAAGGAACGCTTTTATTTGGTGACTGGTGGGAGCGAAGAGCCTGTATATCCTCGTTGGATTATCGATATATATTGTACGGTTATTGACGAGGGTGACTCCTACCACTTATTGATGCAGATGGTTAATAAGACCCCTGTAAACGGGAAAAGCAATATTGGCTATCTGCCTAAAGTATTTAATGCCGGGATGGATGTCATCGGCAACAGAGCTGTTAAGTTCAAAAATATAGATTTGGACTACTTCAAAAGCAGTTACAAATCTCGTTCCTTGGTATATGCTGTTGCAGAAAATACATCTGCTTCTTACTGCCACGAAGATAATGCTATATGTACTGACAATATTCCTCGGTACTACCAAAAAGCGCTTGAAAACCAAAGACGGATTAACCGAATATGTTAAATTTGAAAAAGCTTATTCAAGATCCTGTTGGCAATTTGAATTACATTTACAGAGAAATGAAGGCTGATTACGAACAATGTTCTAACGAATTTAACACTACAAGATTTTCCAGTACTGTCGCAAAAGATAAATTCAGAACAGCGTTGGAGGAATATGGTCGCGAAATAGCTCGTTTCAAAAAAGGTATAGAACAGATTGAATATAAGGATTATGTCAAAAAGGCCTTTATTTATATGAATAAAACCTTTATGACAAAACTTGCTGGCGAACATAGACAGATTAGTGGCTGGCGTTTGTTCCAGATCGTATTTATAGTCTCTCTAACTTGTGAAATGATTAGAAGTGAATATAAGAATGACAGAACCATTGCTGAAGCTGATATAGAAATAGCAAATCTTCTGTATTTCCCCACTGGTGGTGGTAAGACGGAGGCCTTTCTTGGCGCATGCGTTTTCAATATGTTTTTTGATCGCTTGCGCGGCAAAAATGAGGGAATTACGGCTTTCCTTAAATATCCCTTGAGATTGCTTGCAGTACAGCAGCTGGATCGTGTACTGACAATTGTTATGAAGGCAAATGTTGTACGCGAATCTATTCCCGAGCTTGCTCATAAGACACCGTTCCAAGTAGGATTTTTTTGTTGGAAAAGGAAATACACCTAACAAGATTGATGCTTATGAGCGTTTGAGCGAACGCGGAGAAAAGAATAAATCGAAAGATCTTATTCTTGAAAGCGATCAAGAAACCTTAAACGATTATTATCGCTTCATTGATACTTGCCCCTTCTGTGGAAAGAAAGAGGTTAATCTTCGTTTCAATCGAGACAATTGGAAATTGGAGCATATTTGTGACAACCCCGACTGCACCATCAATGTGCTTCCGTTGATGATTGTTGATAATGAAATATATCGATACTTGCCCTCTATTGTAGTTAGCACAATAGATAAAATGGCTATGCTTGGTACAAGCAACGATTTCAAGATGCTGTTTGGTCAAGTAAAGAAAAAAATGCCCCGTGCACGGATTTACAAGCACTTCAAGATGTTCTTGTTCTGCTTGTAACAACAATTCTCTTGAGAATGTAGGATTGCTAAAGGATCCCATCCCCACCTTATTTATTCAAGATGAGATGCACTTGGTCAAAGAGAGCCTTGGAACGTTTGATGCACATTATGAATCTTTTTTTGAGTTATTATGCCAAAGAACTCGTTCCGGAAGCTCATCGTAAACTTATTCGCTTTGTGGGTGCAACTGCGACAATTTCCATGTATGAAGCTCATATATGGAATTTGTATCACATGGAGGGGCGGCGTTTCCCTTGTGAATATCCTTCCGCCAAATCCGGAGAAGATTTTTATTCGTACACCGATGAAAATGATATAACTCGTATATTGATCGGTTATGCGCCTTACGGAAGATCTATTACAGATGGTATGTGGGAATCCGTATATATTATGAGGCTCATTGTCTACAGAATGATTCAATTCATGGACGGGAGTTATGCCGCTCTATGTGATGCGGGCTTTGTTGGCAGCATCGATGAGTACAAGGAAATGTTATATGATTACTGGATCGAGTTGGTATACAATAACCGTAAGCAAGATGCAATGGAACTTGCAAATGCATTCCAAAACCAGGCAAACAACTATCTGGAAGCAAAGGGCGTTCCTCAATACATCATTGAGCAAATGACAAGCGATGTGGATTTTCAAACGGTAAGAAAAACATTGTTTGATATCCATGCAAACAGAAGGAATTTTGATAGTACCAACTTGTTATTGGCAACCAGTACGATCTCGCATGGTGTGGACGAAGATTCTTTCAATATTATGTATTTCTTTGGCATGCCTAACAATAACGCAGAGTATATTCAAGCATATTCTCGTACCGGACGTAAACACACGGGTATTGTCATTGATATTATTCGTTTGATGCGAGTACGCGACCGCTCATACTTGAAGAACTTTGTGGATTTTCCATCAAAACAGAGACGATTTGGTTGAAGCAGTTCCGATTAATCGTTGGGCGAAAAATGCTATTTATAGCACTTTGCCAGGATTACTGTCCGGATTGATTAGACAACACTATACAATCACTACAGGCTCCGATAGCTTGCATCAGGCTATTAAAGTGCAAAAGTTGTTGCGTTCCGGAGATATCGATATCGACGATGTTATCTTGAAGTTGATAAATGCATATGGCTGTAATAACCAAGAAAAGATGTCGCTTGCTTACACAGAGATTATAGCTGAAGAAACAAACAACATCCTCTCTGGAATTAAGAATGGAAATTTCACAAATGAATTTTCTCTATCCGATGCTATCGGAAAATTCTCGCGTGGCAAGAAAACACCGATGACAAGCTTGCGTGATACAGAGGAACAGATAGAGATAAAGATCTGAGGTAAAAAAATGAAGAGAAGTAAAACACAAGCAGTATACAGATTTTTTTACCGGACATGTGGATATCCGAAAAAAAGAAGATTCTGGTCGTGCCATTTCTGCAAGGATTAAGAATTGGAACTATATTAAGATGTCCGATATCTACGAAGATTTTATCGAGGAAGAAATAAAACGTCAAATAAAGTTGTTTGGGGATCGTGGGGGGGCGATATCAGTGCATTTGATATTACTCCTGGCACACATACTTTTTCGGTTGTCGAAACTGCATGTAATGAAGGCATTCCGGATATTATTGGCGAAATGTCACCATTGGTTTTTCTATTGTAGCTCGTGCGGAAAGGTTTTTGATGTTAGAAATTCATCGGATGTGGACAAGTATACCTGGAAGTGCAAAGAATGCGGCAAATCTGCTGTAAAAACAGCTTCAGATGATTTATGCTTGTGAGTGTGGTCATGCACAACCCATTAAAATTCCCTATGCACCAGGCGTTAAGGATTTTTAAATATCGCCCCAATGAAACACAATATAAAAATGTTTTTATAAAAAGCAGGCCTCGCTGACAAGCCTGCAGAATTTGTGCAAATGTGTCCTACATGTAATGCAAGACTGGTTCCCGATAACGCAAATTCCGGACGAAATTACAAGCCCTTTACACTGAGAGTAATAAATTTAGTGGATGAACGTTGTGGTCGGTTTTATAAAAAAGGATTGGATGCTCAAAAAACAATCGTATCGCGTTGGTTTGACAAGATATCTGCTGATGATTATGAAGAAATCCTTAATAATATCGATTTGGCTTTCAGCGATGCATTTAGAAGTGATGCCCAGCGGGCTGCAATTGAACAACAAGTTCGTTCACTCGTTGATGCAGGATTGCTTCCTGAAGAGATGTTCGAGAGTGCTGTCAACAATATGTTACAAAACACATCTAACACCAAAAGTGTGGAAAGATATGTAACGATTTGCGACGATTTATTTGCAAAGAAAAAAGCAAAAGATCCTGCTGGATATACTGAGTGGCTTGGACATTTTTCATTCAAGTTGATGCAATACGATACCCTTAAGTATGCAAAGAGAATTGTAACTTTGGAGGAAGCAATTCAGCGCCAGCTTGAAATGGAATTTATTGATTCCGCTGATGAGGTATATGAGTTGAACGCAAAGTTAGGAATCAAAAATATGCAAGTTTCTTGCGATATTCAAATTCTTAACTGCACCTATGGCTATACTCGAAGAAGCGCTGATCCTAAAATTGCTTCCAGCAACAACCCACGTTGTAGATTAAAGCTCAATGCCTATGACAAAACACGTGACGGAACTGCAAATCTTGTGTACGGTGCAAAATTGGATACAGAGGGTATCCTTTTTGAGATTGATCGAAGAAAAATCATCGAGTGGCTGTATGATAACGATATTATTCTTGAGGAGCAATTGCCAGACCTTGATGATGAAGTATCCGTAAAAAAATGGTTTGCGGAGTATGTTCATAGCGATGTAATTTCTATGTTTGGAGAAATTGATGAGAGCGAAATCATCACAAAGAATGTTTTTGCATTGCTCCATTCAATGTCACATGCATTTATGAATGCAGCCGGCGAATTAAGTGGTCTTTCCAGTAATTCCTTGACGGAAATAATCATTGTCGAAACGGCAAGTATATTCATTTATGCTCAGACCAGTCAAGGCGTCCCTCTCGGTGCATTGTCCGGTATGGCTGAAACAAACTATGCTTATTTCTTGAAAAAAGCATTTGACGAAACCAAAAATTGTGTGTTTGATCCGATTTGTACGGAGAGAGACGATACTGCTTGTAGCGCTTGTTTAATCATTCCGGAGATCTCGTGCAATCACTTTAACGCAGAACTTGGAAGAAAATATCTGTATTCAATAGACGGTGCTGGAACACCAACTATTGGTTTTTGGGAGATGTAATTATGGCAAATATGTATCCGAAAAATATTAACGAATATATGCCTACAGATTCAGAACGAATCGTGTATCAGGAACTGAAAAATCAACTTCCCGATTCATTTGATGTGTTCTATTCTGTTAGCTGGACAAGCTATAATGCCGGGCGCCTGGTAAAATCAGAAGCTGATTTTGTTGTTGTCAGCCCAGATTATGGTTTTCTCTGTCTTGAGGTAAAAGGCGGAAATAGTGTTCGGATCGAAGATAATGTTTGGTATCTTTCGGATGCAGTCCATGGAGAACGAAAGCTTAATATGTCCCCGTACGATCAAGCAGAAAAAGAATATGTATTACTTTAACAAGGTCTTTTCTAACAAGTACAACATGGGGTATTCCGGAACCTTCAGGGGCGGGGGTTGTTTTTCCATTCTATCCTATAGGTGAAGATGTGGAGCTCAGCAATCGAGATCGTGAATGCACGATAGATAGTAACGATCTCAATAACCTCTATGATCGTATCAAAAAGATGTTTCGCTTATGGGTAGGAGCTTCATATGGTAGACGCTTCTATCCAATAAGTCAACACCGCGCCTTTCTCGAATTGATTCGTGACAGATTGGCAATTTCAGCCGCTGCGGGTGCTCTTGTTCGATATAAAGATCAGCAATTGAGCGTGATCAATCGTGTACAAGATAATTACATATATTTACTCTCAAATGTAAAAACAGTTTTATATGCGAGGTGGCGCAGGCACGGGTAAAACGTGGATTGCCATGAAGATGGCAAAAAAATGCTGCCGAGGCATCGGCGCAAAAAGGTGTTATTTGTGTGTACTTCCAAATCACTTGCGGAAATGGTACATTCCCATATTGGTGATACAGTCGACGTAAAAGATATTCGTTCGCTGTTTCAAAAATGTAGTACGCGATTTTGAGACTTTCCGTGAGCCAACATTCATTGGCTTAAGTAATAATTTGATTGAGGATTGTCCGAAATATGATGCTGTATTTGTAGATGAAGCTCAGGATTTTACTTCGGAGTGGGCAATTATAGTGAAAAAACTGTTGATTGATGAGAAGAACTCTCGTCTCGGTGTATTCTTTGATGATGTTCAAGTACTGAGAGAAGATAGCTTTGGCGATGGTTTTGGAATTGATGAAGCGCCATATTTGCTACGAGAAAACATCAGAAACACAGCAAATATATACAATTGGGTCGCTGATAAAACCAATCTTGGAACCGATATGATTGCTAATCCGGTTGAAGGCCCAACTCCTATTACAGAGATGGTATTCGAGCGAGGACAGCTGATTCTGCTTCTTGAAACTCTTTTTAGACGTTATCTTGAAGAAGAATATTTGAAGAATGATTCTTTGGTTGTTATAACCGACAAAAAAAGAACAACTGTTGCACGAATTTCCTGACGGAGTAGCAAAATGGAAATTCGTTGATGGATCTCCATGTAATGAAACTGAAATAGGGGTGTATTCTATCGAAGAATACAAAGGCTTGGAATCCAATATGGTGATCTACATACATGATTCCGCTACAACAGAAAACATGAATTACATCGCATATACAAGAGCGAAATATTATCTTATAGAGTTGGTGAGGAATTTCTAATGGCGTCGATAACATCTTTCATACGTTGGGCAGGAGGCAAGTCATGGCTTGTTCCATATGTATCCCAACTTATTCAAGGACTTGACTATAACAATTACTATGAACCATTTATGGGTGGTGCATCGATTTTCTTTTCACTTGATATTCCTCATAACGGATATTTGTCGGATCTGAACGCTGAATTAGTCGATGCTTTCTGCGCGGTGAGAGATAATCCTCAACAAATCATTGAACACCTTAAAGAATATAAAACAGACGAAAAAAGTTATTATGCTGTTCGAGCTTCTGAACCTACTGATAAACATCAAAAAGCCGCGAGATTTTTGTATTTGAATGCTACCTCGTTTAATGGTATATATAGAGTAAACAAACAGGGGCAGTATAATGTTCCCTATGGAAAAAAAGAGGTAACTCTTAATTGCCAACGCATTTTGGATGTTGGGGTAAAACTTAACGGTGTCAATATTACTTGTCAGGACTTTGCCGCCATCCAACCCAACTTAGCCGCAGGAGATTTGGTATTTTTAGACCCTCCTTATACTGTTTCAAAAGAGGACACTGGCTTTGTTGGATACAATTCTACGTGGTTTTCGCTCGAGGATCAACGTCGGTTAGCAGCTTTGATAGACCACATCAACAACATAGGTGCGTATTACATTATGACTAACGCATTTCATCCTACCATTTTGGAAATTTTCGAAGGAAAAGGACGAATGATAATCCTCGAAAGAAATAGCTTGATTGGCGGAAAAAAATCTTTTCGAGGAAAAGTTCAAGAATATATTTTCACTAACATACCCGAAAGGAGAGATGTATAATGGGAAGAACAGATTGGGGACAAATAGTATTCGATAAGCAATTGGCGACAGCCAAAAGCAATCATAAAAAAATATTTGTTTCAGAGAAAATTCCTGTGTCGGAACTTCCTGAATACATTGATGCAGGGTGGGAAAAAAGCAAAGATTATAAGAATCCTAAATTCATCGGCGTTTCCAAAGAGAAACCCATAGGCGAACAGTTTGAAGACCGAGTTTGGTTATTGTTTGCATGTATGGGGTTTAATGGACTTAATGAAGGAAACGGAATACAAATATCTTATGACTTTAACAACGATGAATTGAAAGAACGTATCAGTGTTGTTGCGGTCGATGAAGAAACTGTTCTAATCGTTTTGTGTCACGCCGCCCCAACAATGATAGAACGTAGTTTTGTTACTGAAATCAATGATTTTAGCAGCAAGATTTCAGGAATAAGAAAAAGAAGTTCTCAAGCAGTATCCCGGCAGAAAGACCAAATTTATTTGGGCTTCACATAATTTCATTATGAATCGTCGAGATCTTGCTCTTTTGGACAAGGTTGGTATTGCTTATTTTAGCGACACAACGATAGAATACTATTCTGATTTGGCAAAACATCTCGGGTCTTGCTCGAGATATCAACTTTTAGGTAGCCTTTTTGCTAATCAGGAAATCAAAAAAATATGGATGATAGAGTTCCTGCCATTCAAGGTAAGATGGGCGGATACACTTATTATTCTTTTCTCTATCGAGCCCGAAAAGCTTTTTGAAGATTGGGTATGTATTGCATCGTTCTGAAGCTAACAAGAATATGATGCCTACATATCAGCGTTTGATTAAAAAGAAACGTCTTCAGGAAGTGCGTTCATTTATTAATGATGGCGGATATTTCCCCAATTCTATCATCATTAGCATTGATACCAACGGCAAGGGGCTTTCATTTGACCAATCTTCCTCGAAAGTAGATAGCACTATTTCTAAAATTGGTATCTTACACATTCCCAAGAGATACAGATCCGCTTATATTATTGATGGTCAGCATCAGTTGTATGGATATTCGGATTCTCTTTATGCTGCAACCAACACTATTCCTGTTGTTGCATTTGTGGATTTGGATCGTACAGAGCAAATCAAACTCTTTATGGATATCAACGAAAACCAAAAGGCTGTTCCAAAGTCCCTTCGTGTAACGTTAAATGCGGACATGCTTTGGGAATCGCCGGATTTGGGAGAACAACGCCAAGCTCTTCGTTCTAAGATCGCTCAAATGCTTGGTGAAGAAGCAACTTCACCTCTCATCTCCCGAATTGTCATTGGCGAAAACGAATCGACCCCTACTCGGTGTATTACCGTTGAAGCTCTACAAGCAGCATTGAAAAAATGTAGATTTTTTGATAGCTACGGAAAAAAGAATGTACTTCAAAAAGAAGGAACTTTTGACTGCAAGGATAATCAAGAAACATGCGATATCTTCTACCCGTTTATAGAAAAAAATGTTTACTTTATATTAGAGAGACTTGCTTGGAAGAATGGGATAAGGGTGATAGTGACAATGGAATGCTTACCATGAACCGTGGCATCCAAGCTGTTATTCGCGTAATCGATGATGTTGTGAATATGCTTGTAGAAAAAGGTATGATAAATCCAAAAACTCAGGCATTAGACGATATGTTTGGTCTCATTCAATACTATTTGAAACCGCTTACAGACTATATAAATAATTTGACCGCAGAACAAAGAAAAGACTTGCGTGGCTATTTTTGGCGGCGGTGCAGATACGCGTTTTTGGAGAGCTTATCAAAAGGCTATTGCAGATATGCGCCCCGATTTTTATGCCCGAAGGGCTGGAGGAATTTTTGGCAAAAGCGAGACAAAGATGTATAACGATGAGACGAGTTCTATGCTTCGGGAAATTGTCACTAAAGTTAAGCTTTTGATCTCTGAATGTTTGAATGATTATTTTGGGGAGAGCTGGTTAATCAAAGGGCTTCCAAAAAATATTTATACTCGTGCTAAAGGTGAGGCTGATGAAGCAATGTATATTCATGTAACGAACACCGGAGAAGAAATCGACATTCCGATTTGGGATTATGTTACACTGCCCGAATGTAAGCAGATCATACTCAACGGTAAAAACTGGTCTCTGTTTTTTGAAGGCATCTTTGTTCGTCCCGAAGAGGCTAGCCTTGTGGGTGGTAAAGATGTTAAAACTGATTGGCTGCTGAAGATTAATTCCATATCCAATAAACTCTCAAAGGAAAGCTATAGCGTTACGGTTGATGAGTATACATATGTAAAGAGCATCTACGATTGGTTGATGGGAATACTGGTTTTCTGAAATAAAAAGTCCAATAAATTATTTATCTTAAGAAGTCAAAAAGAGGTGAGTACAATAGCAATCTTATCATAAGAGTGCGACGATATTATGAAACCGGAGTTAAGTCTCCGCTTGGAGAAGTGCTGATGGAATATGGCTTTCCTGTTGATGCAATCCGCAATCTTGAAGATAAGTTTGACCAGTTGAGAAACTTGGATTTGACGGAAGCAAAAACATTTTGTCGACAGCATTACAAAGAGATTATCTCAGCATTTGATTCATACGAAATTAATTTGTTTATTCGCGCCATGAAGAGTATTTGGTATTTCCATCCCCCAATATCTCCCTCGCTGTAGTCAAAGAAAAAAACCAGCGGTGGAAAAATGATTTTCAAGGCTTCGCATAGAGCCGTGTGGAGCCTTTCTTAAAAGCGAAAAGTCTGCATATAAGAGCGTTTTTTTGATGCCGAAATTTACAGTTGCCCGTTTGACGGTTTGCGCCAAAAATGCTCGAAAACGCTGATATAGCGTGCTTTTTGCGCTGTTTTGTGATACGCTGTCCATTCGGATATATGGTAGAAATCAACCGATGGAACGGAGGTATAAACATGATTCACGAAAAACGCTGCAAAGTCGATGCAGAAAAAAGAACAAGGAAAAGGAGGTGCTACGGTGAAAAAAGGTGCAAAGAAAGAGCCGGAGATGGTTCGGATTATTGCGATTGACGGAAGTGACATCCTGAAACATGGCATCACGACGCGCAAAGACGGAAAAACTTTATCCCGACGCCTTCCGCGGCGTGCTGGACGAGAGCCTTGACACGCTGAAAATGAAAAAAATCTTCAAACGGCACAAGGCAGAACTGCCGTTTCCGTATTTAGAAAAACAAACAGTTTTGCCGCGCCGTAGTCAATGTTTCCTTTGCATACGCCATCAAGCAGTTTGAGCAGTACGGGCGCAAGTTTGTGAGACACGGATGCACGGTAACGGACGATGAGATGACCGACCATGTGTGCGTGCGCGACGGCGAGTTGATCGCCATTGAGGTGCCGTATTCCAAAGACACGCAATATGCGGCGGTACAGAATCCGATTCCGGTGGAACTGCTCGGCAAATATTTTGTGTATGACAGTGAGGCGAAGGCATACTGCAGAAGCAAAGCAGCGATTCCTTCTGCCGTTACCTGCAAGGCGATACGCGAGAAGCTCTATACCGAGGGATTTGACATCGACGGCGTGCATTATGTGCGCTATAAGCGCAGTGCCGGTGCAAGCCGTGATGGGCGATGTATGTTTATTGCTGAACCGCTTTATGCAGACATGATGAAGTGGAGTGCGTGCGGGTTGTCGGCGGATGATGTGACCGATCAGGCTTCATGGCAGGCATACCTTTCCCTGACGATGAGCAGCATTGAAGGCATCATCCGACTGCCGAAAAAGGCGATTCTCATCATGCCGGATGCCGTCAGCACCTTTGAAACGGATGCGGTCAGCGTGGAAGAGACCGCCGACCACGACCTCACGGCGACCGCAAAGAAAGTGACGGTCAAAAAAACAAGATATGGGACGGACAGGCGATGCTCGACATCAGCGTGTTTGAAGAAAACGGGTACGCTGACTATGGCATGGTGCTGTTGCGCAACCGTTTCTTCAAGACCTGCGCATTCAATACGCGGTTGCAGGAATGGTTTGCGGACAACGGCATTGCCAGTGTCAGTCAGCTTGCAGGCTATACCACCGCGCGGGATGTGAAGGATATCAAGCTGGTTATCACCGAAAGCAGCCTGAAATATCTCAAATTCATGCCGCCGAAGACCTCCTATAAGAAGGGCTTCAAACAGTGGCTCGACGCCGCATACGAAGGCAAAGACGAATCGGTGTTCGGCGTTGTCAAGACGGACAAGCCCGCGCCGCTGATGAACGGGAGCATGGCGTACACCAATTATCAGTTGATTAACACGCTCGGGCTTTCCTATGCGGGCATAGAAGAAAAGGTGCTGGCGGATTCCTTTGATTACCTTGACAATATATTGGCGGATTCCGCTTTTCTGCGTTACCACATTCACACACCGGAGGCGGTGTCAAAAATGCAGGAAGGCGAGATTCCCGATCTTGAAACTTACCGTATGGAGACGGTACTCGACATGACCTGCCGCACGCCGTATTTTGAAAACACGGATTTTTATAAATCCTTCCGCCGTGAGACGGTGTCGCATTTCAAGGATCAGCTGAAGGACGGCAGAATCCCCGTCGGCGGCGGATATATGACGATGTTCGGCAATCCCTGCGAGTTCCTGTATGCGTTGATCGGTTGGTGGCAGGAGGGGGATGAGTCGGTTACCTTCGGCGCGGAGGAAATCTTCACGACTGCTTTTCCGCTTGATCAGATTGTGCTTTGTTCCCGCAGTCCGCATATCACGATGGGAAATCTGTACCTCGCGCGAAACATGGGCAATGTTGAGATTACGGCTTACTTCAATCTGACGCCGAATATCGTTTGCGTCAATTCCATCGACAGCAATCTCTTGCGCCGTCTGAACGGTTCGGACTTTGATTCGGACACACTGCTTGTCACCGATGAAGAGTGGCTTGTGCGTGGTTCCGCGCAATGCTATCAACCGCTGAAAGTTCCGGTATGTATGGTGGAGCCTGCTGGCAAAGCGGAATATACGGGTACGCCGTCGGGGATGGCAAAACTCGATTACGACATTGCCGAAAACAAGATTGGTGAGATCGTCAACCTCTCGCAGTTCCTCAACTGTCTGTTCTGGGATCTGTTGTTCACGGGCAAAACCGACTATGAGCCGCTGTCGCTTTACTATGACATCTGCAAACTCGCCGTCCTCTCCGGCATGGAGATCGACAAGGCAAAACGAATGTATGCAGTGGGCACGGGCAAGGTGCTACGAAAGCTTGGTGAGTACCGACGTAAATATAAAGAGGCAAACGGCGGGCATCTACCGGAGTTCTTTCTCTCCATGACAGGAGGCAGCGACGGAGGAACGGGAGAAAATAAGTCACAACTGGATTGTCCGATGTCGTTTGTCTATGATGCAGTGAATGCTTACCGCGGCAAGGCAAAGAGCGTGAAAACGGTTCCACTGTCGGAACTCTTTTCGCTTGACAACGGCGACTGCGGCGCCAACGATACGCACAAGAAGCAGAACATCATCAAAGCGGTGACGGAAGCCTTCTCACAGATCACAGCTTTGCAAACTGTGGCAAGCAAGTGCGAGGAGGATGAAAAAGCGATCTATCGGAATGAGGCGCAGGAAATTTATCTGAAATGTCTTGAAAAGGTATCCAAGAATGTGGTAAACGATCACATCCTCGCGATGCTTCTCTCCGAGATTGACCATCCTGATGATTCCCGCTACGAAATCAAGTCCTGCCGATATTTTCTCTTCTCCTGTCTTTTGTATGAGGAGAACCGGAGGCTGCTTTCCAAAGTGAAAACGCCGGAGGACTTCATTCCTTACGACCTGATCCGAGTCGAACCCGAACTCGTTCCCGAAGGTTACCGCACGGAATGGATTTACGGTTTCCCGCATGCGCATCTGCTGATCAAATAACAAAACAGTACACAAGAGTGTCGAGAAATCGGCACTCTTATTTTTTTCGGGGCTTGCCCCGAACCGCACTTGAAACTTTCTTGAAAGAAAGTTTCAAGACTTCAAAGAACTTTACTGAAAAGGAGGGATCAATGATTGAGCAAACATCACGGAACATTTTATTACCACAACGCCCGCGACATTCCCGGCGAATATTTTCCGATGCCGAAAAGCATCTTTCGCCTGGGGCTGACTGCGGGTGAAATTCTCGTGTACACCTATCTGATGTACTGCGAGGACAGGAAAACCTTTCAGTGCCATCCGAGCTATGCCACCATCGGCGAGGCGGTGAACATGAGCAACAACACGGTAGCAAAGCATGTGGAGGGGCTTGTGCGCAAGGGACTGATTTCCACCGAGCGCACGACCGTGAAAACACGGGACGGGCGCACGCACAACGGAAGCCTGCTCTATACGCTCTGCCCGCTCGCTCCGGTGGAGCAGGCATATTTTGAAAAGCAGATACGGGAGGCATCAGCGCGGTTGAACTTCAAAGCCGCGCTTGAAAAATACGAAAAAAGGAAAGGAGGCGCGTAAGATGAAGCACTCAATTTACAAAACGCGGGAGGAACTGCCGATGTATCTGACCGTGATGGATGTGGCAGATCTGCTCGGCATTTCCCGTGCCAGTGCCTACGAGCTGGTGCGGGAGCAGAACTTCCCGAAGCTGAAAATCGTGACGGGACGCATCATCATTCCGCGGGACAGACTGCTTGAATGGCTCGATGAACAGACACGCTATGACAGGGTTTGACGGTCGATTATTTGATAGCAGGATAAAGCCGTGTCTCGGACGCGGCAATTCACACCGCACGGCAACGCCGAGCGGGGATTTTACGGCGAAATACGGGGATTTTTGCGGTATTGCAAAAACGCCGCTCGTGTCTCGCGTATGCCGAAAAAGACTGCCTGCGGGTCTCAAACACGAAAATCCCTTGGAAAATCGGGCTTTTTCCGTGTCTCAGACCGTAGGACAACGAAAAACAGAAAGGTTGAAATTATGACAAAAGAAAAGCAAAATGACGCGATGCCGTCGAAAGGCGTCAGGCTTCGCGTCGATCAATGGGAGGACTGCGACAGGTTCTCCGAAACACTCAAAAATGGCATCACGGAACGATTTTTATCCGCGATGCCATTGATTTTTTTATCTGGAATATCTGCGGCGGAACAACTCGGTGAAGTTTCTCACGCCTGCGCTGGAGTCGGTTATTTCCGCCAAGGTGAGGGATAGTGAAGAACGGCTTGCCCGACTGCTTTTCAAGCTGGCAGTCGATCAGAATCTGCTCGCGCACGCGGTCGCGGACTGCTTTGAGTTCACCCTCGCAGAGGTTGACAATATGCGCAGCAACTCGGTGCGCGAAGTCAAAGAAACAAACGGAACCATCCGAACGGATGAAATATTGAATACAAAGAGGTAATTTTTATGGCAAAACTGATTTTGAA